>NZ_FQYW01000038.1 GCF_900141865.1 Anaerovibrio lipolyticus DSM 3074
TCAACAAATCAAAAGTTGCCGTGCAAAAGGCATTAGACGAAACACAGCTGTTGTTTGATAGTTTAATGCAAGAGTATTTTGGTTAAATTCACTTTTTAACGATTTTGCTGAGGTCAGCAAAATCAATAATTAGTATGTTAAATGTAGGTTTACACTAATAGAATAGTTATGGTTGGTTGATGGTGGTATCTTGGAAGGGAGATACCAACATGGAAGAAAAAGTATCAGCAATATTAAATGAAATGTCCGAATATTTGTCGATTGCCCAGATGAGAAAATTACAGGAAGTTATGTTGAAGAACTTCACTGAAAAGGCTGAAACAGTTTGTGAAATCTCAAATAATGATTTTTTGAAAATGTTTTTGGATGCGAAACAGATAGAGGGTTGCTCAGATAGGACAATAAAGTTTTATCGCATGACCATTGAGAAAATGCTGCAAAGTGTTTCGAGTCCAATCAGAAAGATTACAACTGAGGATATGAGGAGTTATTTGTCAGATTATCAGAAGATAAATAATTGCAGTAAGGTTACTGTGGATAATGTTAGACGGAATATTTCCAGCTTCTTTTCCTGGCTTGAAGAAGAAAACTATATTTTGAAAAGTCCTATGCGGCGTATACATAAGATAAAGACTAACCAGCAGGTTAAGGAGATTATTTCAGATGAAGAAATAGAAAAACTAAGGGATAAGTGTGACTGTAGCCGTGACTTAGCAATGATTGACTTATTATATTCTACAGGTATTCGTGTAGGCGAACTGGTTAATCTAAATATAAATGATGTAGATTTTGCGGCTCGTGAGTGTGTGGTTTTTGGTAAAGGTGGCAAGGAGCGCCGGGTATATTTTGATGCTAAAGCCAAACTGCATTTATTGAAATATATTGATAGTAGGGTGGATAATAACAAAGCATTATTTGTGACACTTGATGCACCGTATGATAGATTGAAAATCAGTGGTGTTGAGATACGAATGCGAGCCTTGGGACGCAGTGTTAATCTGAATAAAATTCATCCTCATAAATTTCGTCGTACGATGGCAACTAGAGCCATAGATAAGGGAATGCCTATAGAACAGGTGCAGAAAATACTAGGCCATTCCCAAATAGATACAACCATGCAATATGCTATGGTAAATCAGAGTAATGTAAAAACATCCCATCAGAAATACATTTCTTAATGCAAATTGAGATTTGTAGGG
>NZ_FQYW01000037.1 GCF_900141865.1 Anaerovibrio lipolyticus DSM 3074
CACGGTCATGTGCGCCACCGGCGTTGGTGCCGGGGCGGGAGCGATCGCCATTGCCAGCGGGGCCGTGGACCTCGGAAATGCCGTTCACGGTGCGGTTACGTTGAACAAAAAATAAGCCGAAAGGCTGATATGTGCGAAACGGCGTGAAAATAATCGTATAGGCACAAGGAAGCATGGAAAGGGCAGGATGGAGCGGGAACGGGGCGTGCCATGGCCGATGGCCGGGCGCATGTCTGACGAGGAACTGGACGAGGTGGCGGCGGCGGGCTTTTTCCCGCCGAAGCCGAAAGACAAAAAGTAAAGGCAAGGCAGCTTTTCACAAAAGGGTGCCTTGCCTTTGCTTTTTGTACGGGGAGGATTTATCTCAAAAAAAATACCTCTCCTAAAATGGCTTCCTCTATATCCTTTGGTTAAATAATGACTGTTTAAAGCTATGTTATTACTAACCAGATCCTCATGTGATATAGGGGAGCTTTTTATTTTAAAAAAAATGACTGAGAATATTATTCACACTCAAAGCCCCCTCCGGGGCATGGAATACTCGGTAGTCAAAACTTATAGTCAAAATTAAAGCAAAAAAAATGGGACATACAGTCCCAAAATTTTTAAAATCCATCCACTAATTAGTAGGCTATAGATAATTTATTTTGTTGGAGTAAGCTAAGTAATCTGCTACTTGGACCAGATGGTTTATTGCGACCAGATTCCCATGCTTCCACTGTTCTGGTGGATACGCCTATCCATTTAGCAAACAAAGCCTGGGTAAGTCCAGTACGTTTCCTTATATCTTTTATGGTATCTGCACTATATTCAACAAGTGGTTCTATCTCAATGGAGACAGTTTCTGAGTTCAAAATTTTGTTGCCGGATTTGGCATCAAGTATAGCCTCGTCCAACGCTGCTGATAAAATGTCAAATTCCTTGCTCATAGTATCACTCCTCATCGTAATGATTTCTCTAAAATATCTATCTTCTTTTTGAGAATGTTACGCTCAGCCATGCTTAGGTTTTCCTGCTCATTTTTTGGAAAAATTACTAATAGATAAATTATTTCCTTTTTCTCAAAATCAACATAGCATACTCTACAGCTTCCGCTTTTTCCACGGTGTTCAAAGGAAAAGCGCATTTTTCGTAATCTGCCGGTTCCTCTCATTACTGGCCCAGTTTTGGGGTCTGATAAAAGGTCATGCTGTAGACGACGCAAGTCATCATCTGTTAATTTTAAATTAGCCCATTCCTTTTCAAACGCTGTTCCCAGTATAAATTTGCGTTTTATAACCATAAAATTTCTCCTGAAGTTCATAACTCATTTCGATGTTATTATACTACGATTAAATAGTAGTTTTCAAGGGAGGAAAAGTAACATGATTTATGGATATGCCAGAGTGTCTACATCAGCCCAAGCAAAAGATGGAAATAGTCTTGAAGATCAGAAGCAAAAACTGATTGCAGCTGGTGCTTCAGAAATAATAGAGGAACATTATACCGGTACAACAACCAATCGCCCAGAGTTTTCCAAGCTCATAGATAAATTACAGGATGGAGATACTCTTGTCGTAACCAAGCTGGACAGATTTGCCCGCTCTGCAGGGCAGGGAGTACAGCTTATTCAGGAGCTTATAGGCAGAGGTGTATCTGTTAATGTTCTGAACATGGGGCTTATGGACAATAAGCCCGCCAGTAAGCTGATGATAACAATGATGCTGGCTTTCGCTGAATTTGAGCGTGATATGATAGTTGAGCGTACCCAAGAGGGGAAAAGAATAGCCAAGGGAAGGTCAGGATTCAAAGAGGGCCGTCCGAGACTCAGTAAAACGCAGACTGATTATGCTATGGAATTGCTGGCTAGAGGCATGAGCTATAAGGAAGTGTCAGAAAAATTAGGCATATCTAAATCTACTCTTGTGCGCCGTAGGCGCGAGCGGAAAGCTCTTGAATCTGCCAGAGGATGATTATGCATGATTTGCTATTTTTATTTATGACAAAAAATGATAATTACGCATTATAAAAGCTCCCCGCAGGGAGATGCTCACCAGCTGTTGTAGTTTGTTTTCCCCCACCTAAAGAGGAAGGGGACATCTTAAAGCTCGTTATTACGATAAAACTCCCCTGTTTGTTTTGGAGAATAACAGGCAGGGAAAATGAAAAAAGCACTTTATTTTCTGAATGTTTCGTGAAATAATGTACCTATTAACATAGAATAGCTTCCTGTATAATTCAAAGTGTAGACAACAGATAAGTCAAACTTAACAAAAAGAGATACCTCAGCTAAACTGTCATTACTGACCCTGA
>NZ_FQYW01000034.1 GCF_900141865.1 Anaerovibrio lipolyticus DSM 3074
GACTGCTTGAAGAGCTTGATGCCTGCCTTAATCGTCAAATACTGCTTACACAGGTGTTGCAGCCCTAGGCGAGAGCACTACCAGCAAGTATTCCTCTCATAGGTGACTGCTTATTAGCGAGGGTGCAGTCAGCGATTAAGATCAGGATAATCCTTTACCCATCTTCCATCATTAGCCGGAAAGGTGGTGTTTACTTTGAAGAAGGCGGATCTTCTTTCTACTCTTTTTTGTCGGTATCGACATCAGTTCAAGGGAAAATGTTGTGGCTGTCATGGACTTTGAATCCACCAAACCAATTGCGACTTTCGCTGTGCCCAACAATGAACCTGGTGCCGAAGAAATGGCTAAGCATATTTTAGAATTTCTTAATACTGAATCTAGTCTAAAAAGACTGGTAATTGGTTTGGAATCCACATCATTTTATGGTGTACATATTGCCAATTATCTGTCCACCAGCCCTATGCTTATGCCATACCATACCGAAGTGTACTGTTTAAATCCCAAATCCATTGCCAACTATAAAAAATCTTACATCGGGCTCAGCAAGAACGACTGCATTGATGCTTTCGTTATTGCTGACTATGCCCGGGTTGGCAGGATTACTACCAAACCATGGCGTGGGTGTCAATATCTCGCTTTACAGCGTCTTACACGCCACCGCCTACATCTGGTCAAAGCCCTTACAAGGGAGAAGACCTATATGCTCTCTAACATCTTCCTCAAATTCAGCGAATTTAACACGCTGGATGCTGAGGAGCAGCCATTTTCCAATGAATTTGGAGCTACGGCATCTGCGGTACTTACCGAATTTCTCTCCACTGAGGAGATTGTTGACATGCCTATGGAAAAGCTTGTTGAATTCATCTGTGAAAAGGGCCGCAATAGATTCCCAGATCCTCAGAAAACAGCCAAACTCTTGCAGGCTGCTGCAAGAAATTCCTACAGACTGGATAAGTGTTTGTATGAGCCGATAACAGTCGCTATTGCCTCTTCGTTTACCATGATCTCAACATATTATGCTGAAATCAAAAAGGTTAACCAAGCGATCGAAACAACCATTAAAGGACTCAATCCAAATGCTTTCCTTTCATTGCAGTCAATACCTGGTTTAGGACCGGTAATGGCTGCCGGAATCATGGCCGAAATCGGGGATATATCGGTATTTAAATCTCAGGAATCATTGGCCAAATATGCTGGTCTGGTTTGGCGTGAAAACCAGTCAGGCCAGTTCAAGGCCGATGACACTTCCATGAGCAAGGCTGGTAACTCTTATCTTAGATACTATCTGCTTGAGGCCACCAGTCATATAAGGCTTCACTGTCCTGAGTACAGTGAATATTACTCCAAGAAATACGCTGAGGTTAAAACCCATCAGCACAAACGTGCACTCGCTCTCACAGCTCGTAAAGCCATAAAGTTGATTTTTGGATTGCTGGCCAAAAACCAACTCTACTCCGGAAACAGAGTAGGCCAAGCTTAACATTTACGATTTCACCTTCGGATTTTTTAGGAAAATCGCGGAGGCTTGTTAAGTGCACGATAATTTAAGATTTTGCTTCAAAACCTTTTGAGAAAACCTGTTGACTTATTACCAGGTTGCTCTTCTGAAGATCATTATATTCTTTCAAGGAAATGGTTTTATTTTCATCAACCTTGATGGTTGCTGCATATAGCTTCTTCCATTTATAGATGGTTTGCTCGACTAAGCCATATTCATCCGCGAGCTCTTTAACCGGTTTGCCAGATAGGTACAAATCGATAATCTGTCGTTTGAATTCTTCAGAGTATCGGTTGCCGTTGTGGGCCATGTGAAACACATCCTTTCTTAATCAAGATTTTAATGTGTCGCACTTTTTGTGTCCACTAAATCATACTAACATCAACCAAACAGTAAATATAAATGATGATAATAAACCATCCACCTTGTTCCATCCACTGAAATCTTTTTATTTATAGGATCTGTCTCATTTGCAATATCTTCTATTTGTTTCCCTAAAAATTTTATCAAGTCTAACTCATTAGCATCATTCACTTCTAAATTAAACGATTCTGCTATCTTATTTCCCAATTCATCACGGGGCAAATATAATAACCATTGATTCTCCTGCATACACTTTTTTATCATGGATATAATCTCGTCAAAATCCTCTATCCTTGGCGATATCATACTAAACACCTCTCTACACATAACTAAGTGCTTCTATGAGGGAGTTTGGTACCTGCATGATTCTATTATCTTTGCCGAATTCTATATTTCGTTTCAATATTATTAGTTAAATACCCTCTTTCTCTTAATCCATTGGTTATTTCTGAGTAAATATCATTACCATCAGAATCTTTAATCGTAATAATCAAAACAAATTCTTGAGGTGGTACATTTAATCCATGTCTAGGAGTTAAGTCGACTCTAAGCTTCCATCCATGCTCCACTTTCAATCCTTTTCTCATTTTCCTGTAATACGACTTTATTGGACTCCATTTAAAACCATTTAACACTCGTGCAGACTCGTATTTTTCGTCCCATTTTGCTTCAAGCGGAACTTGCCCTTTAAAATTGATTTTTCCATCCTCTAAAATAGAATATGTACCGAAGCTAGCATCAATATTAGTCCTACAATATTCGTGTCCATATCTATGATCTAGAGGCGGCAGGTAAGCAAGAGTCATTCCTATTTCGCCAAAATATTTATTATCACGGATAAGGGACTTTGGATATGGAAAATCGTACATTTCAAGATGCGAGCCCTGAGATATTTTCTGCTTAAAGACAATGGTTACACAATCCTTACTACATTGCAAAATATCTTGCGTATTTGCAGAAGCAATACCAAACCCATAATACTTAATATTATCTGGATGTTCATCTATCAACTCACGAGAGCTCATTCTAGCAGAATGTATTAACATTGCTTTTACAAGTAGAGGTTCAGGAGATAGCATTTCCTCATAAATAGATGCATATTTTTGCAATGCTCGTGGAGTTGAATAGCTTGTGCCATTCCCCTCGACTATTTTCCCAAATGGATCTAAGCCTCTTACTCCCAAACTATCAATTTGGTATGATGTTGAACAATTACCACCATAATCAACAATATCAGGTTTAACAATATAGTTTGCACCAGGTCCTCTGCAACTAAACGGCGATGGTTCATTTCGCTTAACGAATGAATCGGCTGAATCAAACAATGCAACAGAACCGACAGTAATCGCACGAACAGAATCTGCTGGTGATATCAGACGATCATGTTCTCCAAGGTCTTTTTGAGGTGGCCAACTTCTATACGGAAGTTGTTCTATATTTCCACTAGATACAAAAATTTGTACGTGGTACTTATCTTGAATATAATCCAAAAACATACCGAAATCAGACATTGAACTGTCACATGTTTTTTCCCTAATTCCCAAGGACAAATTCCATATCTTGGTTGAAGATGAATATTTCTCCATCACTTCTTCAATGATTTCCATTAGGTCATATTCCGTAACTGAGTCAGTCAATCCATACTTTTCGTCGCTATTTGGAACAGCGATAACATCTACAAATTTAAAACGATAATTTGAAGGTGATGGAATATCATTTAGTACATTGCCATACTGAATTGTTGATGCAATAAAGGTGGCATGATTGGGGTTTTGATAAGCCTTATTTACATACTCTTCACGCGCGATAATATATGGCTTTAGAAATTGATTATCAACACTAATACCACCATCTATAATCCCAATTGTAATATCACTATCCCTATACTCGGTATTCAATATATGTTTTGATTTAGTTATAGAATAATCATTCCGAGGAAGGGAATATTCTTGAAAAAAACCAACCGTTTTTACTCCGTTGATGGAAGACAATTTTACAATATCCTCATAAGATTCAATTTCAATTTTTAAAAAATTAATTTGATTTCCATATGATATAAGTTTGTATTTATCCTCAAAATGGTATTCTTTTAACTTTCGTTTAACATACTCCCAAATTTGTGCATTGTCAAAATCATCATTAAAATCAAAAAAACTTAAGCTTGATAATCTTTTTAATAGAATTAAACTCTTTCTCAGCCAAATTCTTCAGTAATGGAGAAATTTTCTCTTCTGCTTTAATTGGTTGAATGTCAACTATTGCCGTCATGTTGGCTTGGAATCTCTTTGATGGTGGATTTTTTACCATCTCGATTGTTTCCTGAATATTTCTTTTATTTACTTTAATATATATTTCGTCTAAATCCTCACTACCAATAATTGGGCATTTTCTACACAAATCAGACGGTTTATGTGATTTCGCAATTGCCTCTGGCTTAACAGTTATTTTTCCCACTGCTGGTATGTTTTCACTCTCACAAAATACATCAGCATAAAATAATAATAAATTTTCTAATTTACCCGTTATTTCTTTTTTAAGTTCAGGAGTTACTTCGCCAAAAAATTTTACCTCCCCGCCTCCTTTATTTGGAATAATATCATCGGTTTTAGGTAGAACTAATTTTATAGGTAAATTATTTTCACTCACAATTGAACCTCCTTCGCAATTTTTTGAACAGTTGTCTTAGAACTGCCTAAGATATCTGCTATTGCCTGCAAACTAAACACTTTCGAATCTTTTTCTCGTAAAAACTTCACCTTATTTTTCAATAATTCTCGTGAATTAGTGCAATTGGTGGGAATAATATCCTGGCTAATAAACAGTTCCTCATAAATATTAGATATACTAAAACTCTTATTGTATATAACAGCATTTCTTATAGATTTAGTTATAAGCTCTTCTATATCAGAACCACTTTGTCCGCTAAGCAACGTAGAAATTTCTAATATTTCTTTTTGACTAAATTTGTATATATCACTAGAAAATAGGGTAACCAATAATCCAATAGTTTCTTTATCTGGCAATTCTATTTCTAATTTATAGTCAAATCTTCTCCATATTGCAGGATCCAACAACTGCTGATGATTTGTAGCTGCTAAAATCAAACTATCTTTACTCATCATGTCAATATTCTGCAAAAGGCTATTAACAACACGTTTCAATTCTCCCAACTCATTGTTATCATCCCTCGCTTTAGCAATAGCATCAAATTCGTCTAAAAACAATACACAAGGTATTTTTTGTGCAAATTCAAATACACTACGAATATTTTTTGCAGTTGTACCAAGATATGACGATATAAGACTATCTAATCGTGCAATGACGAGGGGCAAATTCAATTTTTTAGCAATTAAATAAGCAGATTTCGTTTTTCCGCAACCAGGTGGTCCGTACAACAAAAGGGAATTTGAAACACTTATGCCCAAAGAATGAAGTTTATCTGCATTTTGGTAGCTTAATATAAACGATTCTAATTTTTCCATATTCCTTTTAGATAGAACTACATCAATATCGTTTTGAGAAGGATAAACAATATCAACTAGATTCATTCTTGATTCGTTATCTACCGGAATATTAACAGGATTAGAACTGTTCATAGGTACCAAAGACATTTCATCATAAGCATTTAATAGGCGCTTAAATTTGATTGCAGAACGAGAATCATCGTCATTCTCCAACTTTGATACTAATTGTTTTGTATAATTTATAACTTTGGCTCGATCGTGTTTTAATGCGCCTTCTACGATTTTGCCAATTTCAATAGAATATTTCACCGCTACACCTCCTTTCTCATTATAGCGGAACGAATGTAAATATGCAAAGAACAACAACTATATTTTAGAGAACTTTTTTCTAAATACTGAGAACAATGATTGCTTTTTTTACCATAGTGAACTCTTTTAAAAATATTATACCTTTTCTCATACATATAAGTTGTAGCTAGCAGAAATACTAAATAGAAATTAGCCAATCTTATCGTAGCCACAGATGTTCACCGCATATAAATTGATTATTGAATTCAACATTATTATGAGATCTGTATAGATAAATTAAAAAGAGAAACATTCCGGAGATACAATATAGTGACTACTTGCATTTTTATCCACCTATAATAAATTGAACGAGAGTGTAAACGTTTTTCTGTTACAAATTCTAATCTAACGCCCCCTTAGTGGCTCACATTTAGATTAGAATTTATACCTACCAAAAGTAACCATTATAATATCCTATGCTCAAACAACCAAAATAAAAAGCAGCCCAAAGGCTGCTTGAGGAACTTGTTCAATTTTAAACTAGCATTTAAAAAATTTATACCCCGAGTAATCGGGATGGGATGTTACTATCAATGAACTTCTCACATATTAATAAACCAAAGTCTAATATAGTCAAAATATCATTAACCATAAGCATCCCCTCCTGAATACCAGCCAATCTACACTGTCCCCACTTCTCCATTGGCATTTCATGGCTTTCGCCATTCCAGGGCGAGACACCCACATAATATCACTTTTTCAAATAACAAGCAATAAAATTCATATACGATCCCAAGGTGTATAAATGTCTTAGTTTATCTCTTTTACTAAAAGCTAGAAGAGCTCTCCCTATATTGTTACCATACATATCTAAAAGAATACTGATATTCCAAAGATTCACCCTTTTATGAGTAACATGCAAAACATGATATTTGTATACATCATCTATTAGATTAAACCCTCCAAGAGCTTCCTGTAACTGATCAATTCCTTCAATATTAATTTGTGGATAACGGGTTAGAATTGTATATCCACTACTCGGCATAGCCTCACAAAACCGTGTATTGGTCGTTATAAAGTATACATTTTCGAAATGACAACCTTCAAATGTCACACATTTTAAGTTACAATTTGTAAAAATTACATTTTTTAATACTGCATCAGAAAAATTACTAGCCTTTAGATTGCATCCAACAAAATCAACATTCTCAAATCTTGCATTTTTAAAATTACACATAGTAATATTAGAAGCCTGATACTTTACATTAAAAAACTGACCTTCTTTATATATTAACTTATGTATATTCGTTTTATAACAATATCTGTTTTTTATTCCCGTATATTTTATCGGTGAATTTTGTAAGTCAAACGGTACTAATTTTCCTTGCTTCATTTTTGCCAACCGTTTTTTCTTTTGTAATGCTTTTCTCTTACTTTTTCCTCGCCCCATAACAAGTTCCTAAACATTTATCACAATAGATTTCTCATAGATAACTCAGCTTTTAATGCGTTTTGTAATAATTGAGAAAAATTAATGCCCGCTGAAATTGCTTTATCATTCAGCCAGCGTGGAATGCTTAACGTTTTCTTTACTAATTTATTAAAATACTTCTTGGCATACTCTTCAACATCAACATGGATCATAGTGACTGTTATATCCTCATCCTTGTAGTCATCATCCTCGTCTGCTTCCGCTTTAATATCAATCTTATTCTGTGGGGTTGGTTCAGGAATAGGTTCACCACTTTGCTTTAATTCATACAGATAACCTGCCAAACAATCAATTGCCATTTCTGTAGCTTCTCGATACGTACTCCCAAATGTAGATAAATGATTTAAATCTGGGAATACAACCGAATATGTATTATCTTTTTCCCGGCAATATATAGCAGGATATATGGATACCAGTATCGACTTCACACCAAATAACATTTTCCCTCATTTTTTACATTTTTTCATGGATTCCAACAATGAATCCCCCTCATATAATTCAGACCAGGCACACTCGAATCGCATTTCTTTGCATAAACCTATCCAACAGATGTAATTACCTTTTACGCCCTTTTAGCAAAGGTATAGCCTGTTCAAGTTCTTCCATCTCATCCATGTCAGCACACACAGCCTCCTGATGCTTACGGTTAGTATCAAATTCAGAATAAATTTTTGAAACATGATCTACCATAAACTCATGAGAGTGATTACCACAATTATTAAGAATTGGTATGCCATGATCCAACAGCAAACTATCCACCGTTTTTTTCCAGTATTTCAATGTGAGATTTTTCCTCATTTTTACACGAAATTCGGCGCTTTCAAGAAAGACCGTCACCAATCTGTTTAATGAATCAAGTTCATCCTCAGTTAAGTAATTTTTTGAAATAGTAATATCCACTTTTCTAACCTGTTTACCTTTCCAGGAAGTTAGTGCCATATTAGGTTTGCTTGAATCAGCACGCTCAACAATCAAATCCGCAGCAGTCATTCCAGTAACACCATAAATCAACTTATTTTGCGTTTCTGTAAAAAATAGCTGTGTTTGCTTGTCATCACTATTATAGTCCGATGACAGAGCAAACAAATCTTTAATTTTCTGATAGAATCTCTTTTCGCTGGCTCTGATGTCCCGAATGCGGGCAAGAAGTTCATCGAAATAATCCGGGCGTCCATCAGGATTCTTCAATCTATCATCATCCAGCACAAAACCTTTTTGTAAATAATCTTTCAATGTAGTATTTGCCCACCGTCTAAACTGGGTGCCCCTAGGTGAGCGAACGCGAAAACCTACAGCAAGTATAGCTTCCAGATTATAACATTTTGTCCTTCTTGTAACTTCACGCTTTCCCTCGCTTTGAACTACCGAGAAATACTCGGTAGTTGAGCCTTCCTCTAACTCATTCTCCCCGTAAATTTTTTTCAAGTGTAGGGAAATATTATCCGTAGAGCAATCAAACAATTCCGCCATGGCCTTTTGCGTAGCCCATACGGTCCCATCATTTGCGTACAACTTAACATTGGCTTTGCCATCGTCAGTATTATAAATTATTATATTATCCTCAATATTGTCATCAAAAAAGAAGAAAAACATGGGTTGTTCCTTTCCGTACCATCCAGTTTCCAAATTGCCATAATCAAACATCAGTTTGTCGCTTTAATGATAACATCTTGTTACATAAAAGTCTATTTTTTTATACAAACATAACGAGCCCGCATAGGTAAAAAATAACCTATGCGGGCCCTGATTACGATCCCTATAAAATATATCTCTACTATAAACCTTATCTTTCACATCATCCAAAGCGACATCGTAGCGATTGACCAATATACCCCTGCTGATTCTCTTAAATTCCTCCAAATCTCCGATGACCTTGCTCCCGAAGAATGTGCTGCCAGCCTCCAGTGTTGGTTCGTGTATAACAACAGTTGCACCTTTAGCTTTGATTCGCTTTGTAACTCCCTGAATAGCTGACTGACGGAAATAATCAGAATTACTCTTCATGGTCAAGCGGTAAACACCGATAACGCGCTCTTTTTCCTCATCCTTGCTATAATCACCACGACTATAATAACCAGCCTTTTTCAGCACCTGATACTTCATATATAAAGACAGTAGCGTAACCACCCAACATCACCTCTGAAATCTTTATATTGATTTCAGATTATTATGTAAGTGGCTCAAATTTAAGCGAGCGTTTTTACCCTCAATGGCTCAAATCATGATTGACATTTATACCTTAGATTACTAAATATTTTTCAGATTAGTTAACAATGAATGTTTTCTAAGTCCGTGCAGATTCATTGCACGAATCATGTTTTTTATCTCTTTTTTACTCGAAATCTTTATTAACCTTTGGGAATTCTTTTGGCAACACTACAATAGATATCTCCACAGGCAAATTCATATGTAACGAACGCACAACTTGGACTACATTTCGAATACTATCTTCCGAACTCATTGCTACCTTTGAAATTCCCAACCCTATTAATGGCATGTACACTGGCAAAGCTTGAGAACATTTGCAAATATATTGGAATAATCTAAATAACGCTTGAAAGTAACCTTCTGGATTATCTATGATGTGATTATCATCATCAAAATCTGTAATTGCCACCAAAACTGCTTTGACTTCCCCACACGGAATTTCCACAATTGTCCCTAGTGGATATTTTTCACAATTACCTGCCTTATTTTGTTTTACGGGAGTTATACCGCAATTAGCCAATTGTTGCTTAATCTCCAAGTCCAGTCTGTGAGTATTGTTTTTAAAAAACTTATTAATAAACGAACCATGTACTGTACTTTCAGCAATTATTCTGTTATCAACAATTGTATCAAAAGCTGAATTTACTGGAATAACTATTATTCCTTTTTGATTGAATAAATCTCCCGATAGTACATTTATATATTTTTCACCAACTACAGGTATAGAAAATCTTTTACGGCAATGCCAAGATGTTAACGAATAAACAACCGGCATTGCAAACAGCAAAAATATCACAAAATATTTACAAAATACAGTACACTCCTGCAATATATCTGGAGTCCCAAAAAGCAATATTATTGTAAGTATTGAACTAACTAAACTTAATCCTTTAAAAAACTTGTCCTGGGTATATGAATTTATAAAAGTAAATTTCATTATTAAAACCTCACCAAAAATGATGTCCTGCATCTACTATATAATTCACAGTATACTTCTCCATTTCCTATGCATTCTTAAGGAATTCTTTTGCAAATGGTATACGCAATACAGTTTCCGCCGAGTTGGATATTTATTTTTAACTTCTTACTATCGTAATTATTTACAGAAAAATTTTCACATTCGACCTTTTGGAATCTAATAAATTACTCTATTCCCCAACATTTATATACTTCTGACGAGTAATACCCTAAGCCTTCTCCATTGGGATGCCTTGAATTAACAACAGAAAACTGGCTAATCGCATCAAATATAGGTTCTTTCAGAAACGGGATATGTATACGATGTACCGTTCTATTGTTTATGCGTTCAGCTAATGCTTTGGGCCCACATGCTTTCCAATTCTAAGAGCTTACTAATTTTCGAATATCCTGGATATGTCATAATGATTGGTAATCCATAGAACATACTCGCAGCACATTTTCTTGTTTATTGATTACCGCTACGATATTATCTCATTCGCCATCAACTGGCCACATTGCTCTTCAGCGTATATAATACATCAAGTGGATGCTTATCTTGACTCATTTGATATTCCTTATACCATTCTTCAATATCACCCAATGACAGTTGAATCAGCTTATTTTGTGGCAACTTGTATTTAATGTTTAATCTCTTGGCATAATGTTCCAAAACCTCTTCATCAAGAGTTAATCTTTGTCTGTGCCGGTTCAATTCAGACTCTTTAAGCATCGTAGTTAATAATATTTCCTCATATATCCACGGGGATAATGTATACTCATCATAGCCATTTCCATTTATTGCCAATTCTAAATCTGGTACAGACCTAGGTGTATTCAAAAAAATAATTATTTCTGCTGAATCCATTGCTTTCATTATTGCGGACATCAGCATAACATGAACATGTGCTGTAGAAAAGTTTCTTTTTATATAGCTATAACTTTGACTGTTGCATTGTAAGCAATATTTGTTGTCAATTTCTTTCAGTAAGATATCAGCATTGCCCCAAAAAGTCGAATCTATGAAGGTTGTCAAACCGAAAAAAGATTCCAGCATACCAACAAGCATATATGCAAGTTCTTTATCCTTATGAGAATATGATAAGAAAACATCGCGTTTTAGTATAGGAAAATATCTTTCAGCTAATGCTGTGCCATCAATAGTTCCGTTATATAAAACATCTCGAAGCAGTTCTTCTATATTCTTTTCTTCAGATAATGTTATCTTTTTACCTGCATTAGCACATTTTCTAAAAGGTGCTTCTTGTAGAACATCCTCAGTAACTACAAGTTCAAATGCTCTGTACATGATTACCTCACAATTCTAAGCAAGTTCATATACTCTTATAAGGGAAGGTTCTTCTTTTTACTCTCATTGGAGTTTTCGGCGTCATATATCTCACCAGCACAACTAAATATGCGTATGTTATATTCTTTCACTATATTTTTTTTGAAATACAAGAATTTTGACTTGAATTCCTGCGAGAGCATCTAACAAAAGTATGGTGGCAGAATAATTGTTGCATTTCGATCTATAGTATTAGCCAATGCTCTTGTTCACCTCTCGCCATTATACTATTTCATTTTGCAAAATTGCCAACCAATTGTTTTTCGCGTACATGGATCCGACAATATTAACATTTTTTCTTTTTCATCAATCTTATAAAAAACTATGTAATTCTTGACAACCAGCATTCGTCTATATTACATTTTTTCAGACCATACTTAATAGCTGCCATTACATCAGAAAAGTACAGGCATGTCCAATTTCAATATCAGCAAGACCTTCTCTGATACAAGCATATAATTCCATCTTACCCACTAATTTTTCATATATTTTTATTATATTAGCGTCGGCGTAATTTAACCACCTACGGGTCGGTCGTCATAGCCATTTCAGAGTCAGTCTAAAATGACCAATACAACAGTCAGCTTTGTTGACCAATAACCCAGCTTAGGCTGTTAGTTAGCCTTATCTAAACACTATTTATCTTCATGGTTCAGATTGTCAACCTGAACATTTACTACTTTGAGCTTTCGACCACGGTAACTTTTTCCCTTAAGGTTAAAGACTATGGCGTTATCAAATATCCGGTCCAGTGAGCAGAGAAGAGCATCTTCCTCCTCAAAGCATTCCTTCCACTGGGATGGCTGCTTATTACTTGTAAATACCGTATTGAACATACCCTCTTTGTTATACCG
>NZ_FQYW01000025.1 GCF_900141865.1 Anaerovibrio lipolyticus DSM 3074
ATATCCGGTGATGATGGCTATGTGGTCCCACCTGTTCCCATTCCGAACACAGTAGTTAAGCACATAAACGCCGAAAGTACTTGGCTGGAGACGGCCTGGGAGGATAGGAAGTTGCCGGTTAAAAAAGAGGATTGTCTTTTGACAGTCCTCTTTTTATTGTTTTTCAGGCCGTCCGTCACATTATATTTGTTTAAATATATTTTATGCCAATGTGTCATTTAGAGCTCCGCATGCCACCCGCTATTTCATATTCCATACCATCAATAAAATATTTTTTATCTTTTTTTTTCCTTTTGCAGGTATAGATAATTATGTGTCGAATATAATTCTTTAGACACAGTTATCATTGAATAAGTATAGGGAGGACAATTGATATGGCAATAGATAATGAAGCTCAGAGCATTTTGGTAAAGGATATAGCCAGCTACGCAGATGCTGCTTTTGATGAGACTACTTCTCTTGGAAGAAGCGCAGCTAAATTTAATGAAGTAGGTCAGGAGTCTGTTAAGCAGGCTAAGCTGTTGGCTGAAAAGAATGCTGAGACTATTAAGGCTCTTGGTATTATTGCTGAAATCGCTGAGGAGACCAATTTACTTTCCCTTAATGCTTCTATCGAGGCTGCCCGTGCCGGTGAACAGGGCCGCGGATTTGCTGTTGTAGCAGAGGAAGTAAGAAAGCTGGCAGAACAATCCCGTAATGCTACTGAGAGTATTAAGAAGACCTTGAATGAAATGAATAAGGCCGTTACTGATATTACAGCTTCTATTAATGCAATTGAGGCTATGGGCCGTGAGCAGGCTGGTGCTGCAGAGCGTATAAATGCCAGTCTTACCAAGGTTGTGGATACCTCTAAGGAGCTCAAGGCGTCTATGGAATAATTAATTTCAAAAATAAGTTTTTAACATGCCTGATATTGTATTATTGGGCATGTTTTTTCTTGACATCATATTTCCTTTCCTGTATAATAGCTAATGTTGTGAACAGGATATATTCCTGTGTAATAAGGGCGCTTAGCTCAGCTGGGAGAGCGTCTGCCTTACAAGCAGAATGTCAGCGGTTCGAGCCCGTTAGCGCCCACCATGACAATTCCACGAGTTTATCTCGTGTTAATTTTACTAATAACGGCCCGGTAGTTTAGTTGGTTAGAATGCCGCCCTGTCACGGCGGAGGTCAGGGGTTCAAGTCCCCTTCGGGTCGCCATTTTTTGCCTCGGTAGCTCAGTTGGTAGAGCAGGGGACTGAAAATCCCCGTGTCAGTGGTTCGATTCCGCTCTGAGGCACCATATAGTTTAGATGAGTCCGGTTTGGGGCTCTTTTTTTGTATTTTACTTATGACTGAAAGGATGTTTCTATGTCACAATTTGCTGATGTTTTTCTGGGCTTTATTGACCAGTGGGGATACTTGGCAGTAGCAGTTCTCATGGGATTGGAAAATGCCTGCATTCCTATTCCAAGTGAGTTGATTTTAGGGTTTGCAGGTTATCTGATTTACATTGACCGTATGACCTTCTTTATGGCTACTGTTGTAGGTATGATAGGCGGTATGGTGGGATCCATTCTCACTTATTATGTAGGACATTTAGGTGGAAGACCATTTGTAGATAAGTACGGTAAGTATTTTTTTATGAAGAAATCCCATGTGGATATTGCCCAGGAGTGGTTCGATAAATATGGTGTAAAGGCTGTCTTTTTCAGCCGTATGTTGCCAGTGGTTCGTACCTTTATTTCCTTGCCAGCTGGTTTTGCCCATGTTGATATCAAGAAGTTTATTTTTTATACCTTTGTTGGTTCACTTCCATGGACCATGCTTATCTTGGGCATTGGTATGATGCTGGGTGAAGGCTGGAAGGTCATGATGGAGGTTGGTCATGAAATCAGTATTGCCTTCTGCGTGATTCTGGTGCTTGTGGCTGCTGTTACGTATTATAAGTACAGCAAGAGGAAAAAGGCCAAAAAAGAAGTTTAATATCTGTTTTTATATTTGCTAAGTAAATAACAAACCCGTGGTGAGTTTTCACCACGGGTAATTTTTTTGCAGGATTTATGGAATTGTTGAGGTTTTACTGCTGCTGATGGCGGTGTTCTTCACCACATCATCGGTACGGTAGTCTATGTCCATAGCGTCCTTTTGATAGGATTTGGCAACGTTAAATTCATTAGGTGAATCCGTCTCCAGGGCTTCTATAAAATGCCTCCAGGCTTCAACAGTAAGTCTTGTGGATTCTTTTCTTTGGGCTGCCAGATACTGAGCACCATCAATTACAGGGATATTATCCAGCTCCTGTTGACGTTTTTCTAAGGCAGGAATAATATCAGAACGTATATAGGAAACCATTTTGCTTCTCATATTGGCAGTAAGAATACCATCAGAGGATTTATCCAGTTTTTTGAAGCGTGTTTGCTGGCTGTCCAAAATATCATTATATTTTTCGATGATGTCGGCAGTGGCATCCATGTATTTTTTCAGTCCCTTTTCCTGTATTGGACTGAGGAAATCAAGATAGTCACGGTAGTTCTTGATTTCACATACCTTCCAGTCACCATCACGTTTTATCATGATAACCTGGAGAGTAAATTGGGTGCCTGTATAGGTATCCTTAACGACGATTTTGGCGACAGCTTCATTAGAGCCGCTTTTTCTAACGCTTTCTATCTTCACAAATTCTGTGTTGCGAAGCTGGGAGCGCTCCACCAAATATTCATAATCTATACCTAACTGGCGTCCCTTTAAGAGATTGTTTCCTGTAGGTACTGACCATTTGCCGGTGGGGATATAATCCAAAATCAAGGAATTTGTGTCACTGACTACCTGGGGCTTTATTTTCATGTAGAAGGTTTCAAACATCACCTTTGTTTCCGTGGTGAGGTGGCTGTCATGGGCAAACATATCCCGGGTCAGGTCATCGTAGGCTCTGCCGGTAATACTTTCCAGGTCACAATATCTTTCTATAGTGGCCTGATCCTTAGTTTTAAAAGCCTGTTGTAATTTATTTAATGCATATTCTGGTGTTGAGGCATAAAAGAAATACCAAAATACATATCCTAGAATTGCAGATATAAGTATAATTGCAACAATTCGCTGAATTCTGGTTCGTCTACGACCTTGGGCAAGCATGTCCTGCCAGTCGATATGTTTCATTATATAGAGGTCCTCCCTTGAGGTTAAATATCACTCGTATTATTATAACGCATTTGTTCAAATTTTTCTTCAAAAAAGAAAAATATTCTATTTAAGCGTTTCCCTAAAGGACTAGCTTCGCGTCGCGACGAGGTTTAAGTATTTCTCGTCATAACGCATTTGTTCAAATTTTTCTTCAAAAAAGAAATATTATTCTCAGAAAAAATCATAAATTTTATTTAATTATTCTACTGTAAATGTCGATAAATATATACAAGGATAATGATGTCGTGGAGTATCAAGGATGATACATTAGCTACAGGCAGGGAGGTAATACGTATGGCTACCATCGGTTCATATGCCCAGCAACTTTCGCTCCTCAATAAGATGAATTATAACTATAAAATGGCAATGAAGAGCGCTAATCAGGTTGCTACCGGCAATAGGGTTAATTCGGCCAAGGATGATACTTCGATATATGCTATTGGTAAGCGTATGGATGTGGAGATTGGTGCCCTTGGTCAGGCAACGTCCAATGTACAGACTGGCAACAGCATGTTGAATGTGGCAAGCGGTGCCATGGATAATACTCTGGATATATTGACTACTTTAAAGGAAAAGGCCATTGCTGCCGCGAACTCCACAGCAAAGGATAGTGATCGGGCTACTATTCAAAAGGAGTTAAACCAGTATATAGACCAGATTAACGATAATTCTCTGGTAACTTATAATGGCAAGTATTTGCTCAATGGTTCAAATAAGGCGGCTACTCTGGAAACAAATCAGGCCTATACCAACAGCAGTTTGGGGCTGGATACTACTGGGGCTACCAAGCTCACTGACCTTACCCGCCGTCAGGGAGATAGCCTGAATATTGATGCAACAGATACTGTAAATGTTTCCTTTGTAAAGGATGGCAAGACCTATTCAACCTCATTCACTGCCGGAGAATACACTCTTGAGGATATTTTCAAGAAGGCAAATGAAGCTGGGGCTGGAGATGTGTTTGATACTTCATCTATGGATACAGCCACCTCTGTGATTGGTACTGATGCCAGCGGCAAGGAGCTCCATACAGTGGATGACCAGAATGCCGTTACCGTTAAGGCTGCTCAGGCAGGTACTGCAGGCTCCATTGCGGGATTTACAATTTCTGTTACGGACGCTGAGGGTAATGTGAAGAAGTCTACCAATACGGCCTTGGATGATTTTACTGAAACAATTGGGGCAGCAGATACCAGAGGGGATAATTCTCTGGTGCTTCATACTGGTTCTGAGTCTACCCAAAATATGCACGTGGCATTTGGGGATACCAGTGCCAGAGGTTTGGGACTTCAGGGCTCTGACGGTTCCTATCTAAGTGTTGGTACCCAGGAGGATGCCAATGCAGCTATCAATGTTATTGATAATGCAATTAACCGCATCCTTGACCATCAGACAAGCGTAGGTGCTATGCAATCAAGGCTGGATTACACCCATAACAATCTTGTTACACAGCAGACTAATGTTACTGATGCAATGACTACTATTATTGGCTCTGATATGGCAAAGGCTATTACACAGTTTACCAGCTACAACATTCAGATGCAGGCTTCACAGGCAATGCTGGCTCAGTCCATGAGCAACTCCTCATGGTTCCTGAATTTGCTGCAGTAACTTAAAACATGAAAAGGGACTGGTAAAACAGTCCCTTTTTTTAGTACAATAGTAGTTAAGGAAAAGGGGTTGTTTTACCCTTAGTTTTAGACGTAAAAAAAGAAAGGCACTTTACTGATGAAAGCACCAATTACGAATTTGCAAAAGCAGAAGCAAAGATATTTAAGGCTGCTGGCAGAGAAGTATCCTACCAAGGAATCAGTATATTCAAATCTGATTCATCTTCAGGCAAGCCTTAGCCTGCCAAAGGGCGTTGAGCATTTTTTAAGTGATTTACACGGTGAGTATGAGCTCTTTTATCACATTTTCAACAACTGCTCCGGTGTTATCAAAGAGAAGGTGGATTATGTATTTGGGGCCCGCCTGACCGATGAGGAAAAGGCTGAGTTTTGCACCCTCATATACTATCCAAAGGAAAAGATTGAGCAGATGAGGGATAAGCGCCGCAATAATCCAGAGTGGTATCGGGAAAGTCTGGCCAGACTCCTTGAAGTGGTAAAGCTCATGAGCTACAAGTATCCTTTGGACAAGGTGAACAGCTTTGTTCCGAAGCTTTACCGCAGTGTTATTATGGAGCTGTTGAACACTCATCCTGAGGCTGACCATGCCCAATTCATCTATCATAAGCGGCTTTTGAATATGATTGTCCAGGTGGATGGGGCATCAGATTTTATTATTGCTCTTACTATTTTGATAAAGCGGCTGGCAGTTGACCACATGCATATTGTGGGAGATTTCTTCGACAGAGGAAACCGTCCTGATGCTATTATGGAAATGGTGATGAATTATCCGTCAATTGATATCCAGTGGGGTAATCACGATGTTATGTGGATGGGAGCGGCCTGTGGCAGTGATGTTTGTATTGCTGGTGTTGTTAGGAACAGCTTAAGATACAACAACACGGACGTCTTGGAAAAGGGGTATGCTATTAGTCTTAGACCTCTATCTCTGTTTGCCCATAGGATTTATCCTGATGAGAGCCCGTTAAAGGCATCAGAAAAGGCCATGTCCATGATTATGTTTAAACTGGAGGGTCAGCTTATTAAACGTAATCCGGATTTCCACATGGACAGTCGTTTGCTGTTGGAATATATTGACCACAAGACCTCCTGCTTCAAAAAGGATGGGAAGAAATATGAGTTATCCTCTGCCTACTTCCCAACCATAGATCCTAAAAATCCTTATGAGCTGACCAAGGAAGAAGCAGCTATTATGGAGCACTTAAAGTCCTTCTTCATTGAAAGTGAGCCATTGCGTCGTCATGTGGATTATCTGTATAAGCATGGCAGTGTTTATACCTGCTTTAATGGAAATTTACTTTTCCACGGTTGTGTGCCTCTTAATAATGACGGCTCCTTTAAGGAAGTTACCTTTGATGGCAAGAAATATAAGGGCCGCGCTTATCTGGACTTTGTAGATCAGCTGGCCAGAAAAGCCCAGTCGGGTAAGGACCAGCGGGCTTTGGATTTCATGTGGTTCCTGTGGAGCGGTCTCCTTTCGCCAATCAGTGGTCGTGAGTTCCGCACCTTTGAGCGCATGTTCCTTGTGGATGAGTCCACCTGGAAGGAGCCTGCAGACCCATATTATAAGTTGATAAACAAGGAAGAGGTTTGCGAGAAAATTTTGGAGGAGTTTGGCCTTGATCCTGAGGAGGGTCATATTATCAACGGCCATGTTCCTGTAAAAGTAAAGAAGGGTGAGACCCCTGTAAAGGCCAACGGCAAGGCCATTGTTATCGATGGCGGCTTCTGCCGTGCTTATCACAATAAGACCGGCATTTCCGGCTATACCCTTATATCCAACTCCCGTGGCTTAAGGCTTCTGGAGCATCAAACAGTGGCAGATGTAAAGGAAGCTCTGAAGAATAACAAGGATATTGAGTCTGTATCTGAAACGCTGGAACTGCAATCCAAAAACACCAGTGTGGGTGATACTGATGAGGGTAAGATTATTCAGGAGGAAATTACGGACCTGTATAATCTTTTGACAGCGTACCAGAATGGAACCTTGAAACCAAAAGATTAATATAAAAATTATGTTCAAAATTAAAAATCCTCCAGCCCAAGGCCAGAGGATTTTTATTTTTGATTATTTTACTGTCGGATATTACTGTTCTGGAACAGCGTCCCAGCCTACCTGAAGAGCCTTCATGTTCTGCTCTACAGTGTGAGGTGGTACACGGTTGGCAACGGCCTTTTTGATGGATTCAAAATCAACGAGACCGGTTATGCGAACCAATGCACCTAAAGCCACAATGTTGGCAAAGAGAGATTTTCCGATTTCCTCAACTGCCAGCTTGGTAATAGGGATGCGAATAACATTTTTAAACTTAGGTGGTTCAGGCACCAGATCCGTATCAAGCACAAGAACGCCTTCAGGATTAAGGTCAGCATAATATTTATCTGCGGCCTTCTGGGTCATGGCCAGTACTAAGTCCGGAACCTCAACATGAGGATGATAGATTGGCTGGTCATCAATAATAACCTCGGATTTGGAAGCACCACCGCGGGCCTCAGGGCCATAGGACTGGGACTGAACAGCCTCCTTGCCTTCTGCTACGGCAGCTTCAGCAAAAATAATAGCAGCGGTTATTACACCCTGGCCACCAGAGCCAGATAATCTAAGCTGTTTTCTCATTTATCAGCACCTCCTGCAATCTGAATAACCTCGTTGTATGCAGTTGCATAATCTGTTTCGCTTTCATTGTAGAAGAGGCCGATAGGGAATTTTTCCTCAGTCTTCTTATCATCTGGCAGTTTGTCCCAAGCTGCCTTCATAACAGCATTGTCACGCATCCACATCATCATCTTGGCAGGGTCAGCCATCTTGTTTTTACGTCCGAAGGAAGTTGGGCACTGGCAGATGGCCTCTACAAAGGAGAAGCCCTTGTTGTCGATACCACCGGCAATCATGTCAGTAAGGTGCTGAACATGGAAGGCTGTGGAGCGGGCTACATAGGTTGCACCAGCAGCCTCAGCCAGACGGCAGGCATCAAAGTTTCTGTCAATAGCACCATAAGGAGCTGTGGTGGCCTTCTTGTGGGTAGGAGTCATAGGAGAAGCCTGACCACCAGTCATACCATAGATACTGTTGTTAAAGAGTACCACAGTAAGATCAACATTACGACGGCAGCCGTGAATGAAGTGATTGCCACCAATTGCAGTGCAGTCACCATCACCGGTTATGACGATAACATTAAGCTCAGGATTTGCCAGCTTAATACCAGTGGCAAAAGGAATAGCACGGCCATGAGCTGTATGGAGAGTGTCAAAATCCATATAGCCGGAAGCTCTGGAGGAGCAGCCGATACCGGAAACTATAACTGTTTTATCCTGGTCCAGACCCTTCTTTTCAATGGCCTGAACAATAGCCTTCATAACGATACCGTTACCACAGCCTGGACACCAGAGGTGTGGCAGGCGATTCTGACGAAAATATTTTTCAAAAGATCTTTCCATTATGCCTTACCTCCTGCTACAAGCTCATCAATACCAGCTTCGATCTCTGCTGGCTCAAAAATAGTCATGTCATATTTTGCACAGAGCTCTACAGGGCACTTGCCGGCAACAACACGTTCAACTTCGCCTACAAGCTGGCCATAATTCAGCTCGGCCACAAGTATACCCTTAACCTTTTCAGCTATCTTCTTAATAGCCTTGTCAGCAAATGGCCAGATGGTAATAAGACGCACCATACCTACCTTGATTCCCTTCTTGCGGGCATTGGCAACAGCTTCATAAGCCGTACGGGCAGTGCCACCAAAGGCAACTACTGCATATTCAGCATCATCCATGAAATATTCCTCTACATGGGTGATTTCATCCCGGGCAATGTCGATTTTTTCGTGGAGACGCTTGGTTACCTCACGAGTAATCTTTGGGCTGCCGATAGGGAAACCAGTATCATCATGAATCAGGCCGGTAACATGAATGTGATAGCCTTCACCGAAGTTGGCGGTGTTAGGAACCAGATCCTTGTCAGGAGTAAATGGCTCGTAGCCTTCTGCTCTGGAGCAGGTAGGCTTACGGCGTGGATATATTTCGATGGCTGATGCCTCAGGAAGCTCCACCTTTTCCCGCAAGTGGCCAACGATTTCATCCATCAGGAGAATAACAGGAGTGCGGAAACGTTCGGAATAATTAACGGCCATAACAGCAGTATCAAATGCCTCACGCACACTCCATGGTGAAAGGGCAATCATTGGATGGTCGCCATGGGTACCCCAGCGGGCTTGCATTACATCACCCTGGGAAGGGGCTGTAGGCTGACCAGTGGATGGACCCACACGCTGAACATTTACAATAACAACTGGAATTTCAGCAGCAGCAGCATAGCCGATAAGCTCCTGCTTCAGGGAAATACCAGGACCGGAGGATGCCGTAACAGCTTTTTTTCCAGCCAAGGATGCGCCTAAGACAACACCCATACTGGCAATTTCGTCCTCCATCTGAACAAACTTACCACCAACAGTTGGCAGCAGCTTTGCCATACCTTCTGCAACCTCTGTAGAAGGTGTAATAGGGTAACCGCCAAAGAAGCGTACGCCTGCCGCTAACGCGCCCTCTACACAGGCCTCATTACCTTGCATCAATCTCGCTTTACTCATGCCTTCACCTTCTTATCTACAAAAATTGCATAATCTGGACAACGAAGTTCGCACTGGCCACAGGCAATGCAGGCATCGGCATTAACTACCATTACCTTTCCCAGCTCGTCCACGGCAAGAACCTGCTTTGGGCAAAATGCCACGCAGATACCACACCCCTTGCACCGCGGCAGCTTGATAGTAATTTCGGAATTCATTTTCTCCCCTCCAATTACTCAAATAATACACATGGCATTCTTTTAGAAAAAATCTAATGATGCACTCTTAATTAGATTATATCAGAATTTTGTCAATATTTAATAAATTTATCAAACATTTTTGACAGTATACAAAAATAAAATACTATCTATACCAAAATGTTATAGTTCACTATAGCAATATGAAAAACATCTGTCAATATATGTAGTCTGGAGTTGTAACAATATTGCCAATTATTGCTACAAAATATATAATATCCTTACATTATTACAATATTTTGAGTATTAATATTTGGCAGGGACAGGTGGTTTGTTAGTGGAAACTTTAGGGTATTTGGGTCCTGTGGGAACCCACAGCGAAGCAGCAGCATTATATTTGAACGATCAGCTTACAGAAAGGTGTAAGCTGGTGCCTCTTGCCAATATTTATGCGGCTATTCATGCAGTGGAAACAGGGGCTGTGGACACCTGCCTGGTTCCAGTAGAAAACTCCATAGAGGGCTCCATTAATATTACTCTGGATACCCTTGCCAACAGTGATGGACTTAAGGTTATCCGGGAGCTTATTTGGGGGGTTCATAATCATCTCATGGCAAAGAGCAAGGAAACCGTGGTTACCAAGATTCTTTCCCATGCCCAGCCTTTGGCCCAATGTAGAGAATATCTGATGAATAATTATCCCCATGCTGAGCAGGACGCAGTAGTCAGTTCTGCTGCCGCTGCCACCCAGGTGGGAGAAATGCCAGAAGATAGCGGCTGGGCGGCTATCTGTACTGAAAGGGCTGGAGAAATGAATGGTCTTGTGGCTCTTGACCACAATATTGAGGATCATCACAATAATTCCACCCGGTTTTATCAGCTTGCCCGCAGTGATTATAAGGTGGAGCTTCCAGAGGAAAAAACTCTTATTATCTGTCAGATTGATGGTAAGGATGCGGGGCGTCTTTGCGAGGTGCTTTTGGAGATGGCCACCAGGGATGTGAATATGACCCGTATTGAATCACGACCTGCAAGAACAGGGCTAGGGGAGTATATTTTCTTCTTTGATGTGGATGTACCCAAAAGAATAGTAAATCTCGATGCGGCTATGCACGGAATCCGCCGCAAGAGTGTGTGGTTAAAAAATCCGGGGCGTTTTCCTGTTATTCGTGCCGACAACAAAAAAGAGGTGTGATGTATATTTTGCCTTTGGCAAAATATGAATAATAGCGTTATAATATCAAGAAAGAGTATTTTTACGAGGTATTTAATGGTTATTATTATGCGGGCTGGTGCTGCTGAGAGCAGCATTCAGGAGGTTATAAGGGCAATTGAATACAACGGTCTCTCCGGTAAGGTCATGGAGGGAGAGTTTCAGACAATTATAGGCGTTATAGGTGACCGGGAAAAGATGTGCTGTCTTAATGTGGAGTCACTTGAGGGTGTAGAAAAAGCAGTGAGTATTTCTAAGAGTTACAAGTTGGTTAGTCGTGAATATCATCCCCAGCCTACGGTGATTGATATAGGTGGAATTAAAATCGGTGATGGCAATTTGGTGGCTATAGCTGGTCCATGTGCAGTGGAATCCAAGGAACAGATAATGCAGGCTGCTGATATAGTAAAGTCAGGAGGTGCCCAGTTCCTAAGGGGGGGCGCTTACAAGCCAAGAACCTCACCTTATTCATTCCAAGGCTTGGAGGAGCTGGGATTGAAATATTTGGCAGAGGCCGGTGAGCGCACCGGACTAAAAATAGTTTCAGAGGTAACTGAGGTCGAAAATGTAAATAAGGTTGCCGAGTACGTGGATGTACTCCAGATTGGTGCGAGAAATATGCAGAATTTCCGACTTCTCAAGGAAGTGGGGCGCCAAAATAAACCGGTCCTTTTGAAGCGTGGTATATCAGCTACCATAGATGAGTGGCTCAACGCTGCCGAGTATATTATGAGTGAGGGCAATGAACGGATTATTTTGTGTGAGCGTGGTATCAGAAGCTACGAGGAATATACCCGTAATACTTTGGATTTAAGTGCTGTGGCGGCGGTTAAGCATTTGTCCCATTTACCAATTATTGTTGATCCAAGCCATGGAACTGGCAAGTGGCGTATGGTAAAGCCAATGGCTTTTGCTGCTGTGGCCGCAGGAGCTGATGGCCTCATGATGGAAATGCACCCTGATCCGGCGAAGGCCCTTTCCGATGGACCACAGTCCTTAACCCCTGAGCACTACAGGGATATAATGGACGGTGTCAGCCGCCTGGCTGCATTTTTGCAGGAATCTGGTTTGGCGATACGTGATATTGGATAATTGTAGATTTTAGACCTGTTTGTAAAAGCATCTTTAAATAGGACGGGAATGTAATATGAGCGAAGACAATGTAAAAGACAAAGAAACTAATAGTGGATTGGCTGAGAATGATATGGAACGCACAGTTATTGAGCGGGCTATCCATGATAATGTAGATTTTATCGGTTACATTGATGTTAAGTCCGGGAAAATACGGATATTAAGGCATAATGATACTTTTTTCAACGATGATATGGAGCTGGTTTCTGATTACGATGAAGCCATAGCTCACCTCATCAATGAGCATATGCTGGATGAAGACAAGAGTATTTGCCATAAAATGCTGCAGCTTGCCAATATTGTGGATACTGTAAATATGTTTGGTGAATTTACAGGTACCTTCAAGTTATTCCATGAGAATGGCAGGGCTCTGCATTATAAAAAGTTTACCCTTCGCTATCTGGATAAGAAGGCAAAGGATGTTTTAATTGCTGTACAGACGGATATTACGGAAATTACCACTGAGAACCGCCAGATGCAGGATGCCATGCGTGGTGCCCTTAAGCATGCTGAGAGTATCAGTAGGGCAAAATCTCAATTGCTGTTCCATATGAGTAAGGAAATCAAGACACCACTGAATACCATTGTCAGTATGACCGAGCTGGGCAAGGGACGCTCTGAGCAAAAGGAATATGTAAATTATTGTCTTGATAAAATAGAGGCGTCATCTAAGGTCGTACTGGATATGATTGAAAATGTAAGGGCTCTTTCCCATGTGGAAAACAATGATATCCAGCTCAACAATGATGTGGTGCTGTTTCAGCCATTTATTGAAACTGTGGCAGGCAAGGCTAAGGCTGATGCCTATGCAAAGAAGATAAATTTCCAGCTGGAGGTAGACCCTAATGTGGCCAAGTGCTTCCGTTTTGATGCAGACAGAATGCGTCAGGTTCTAAAAAATATTCTCAATAATGCCATTAAATTTACAAAGCGTTTTGGCACGATAACTTTAATCGTCAAATGTATGGCCGAGAAGTACGGCAGACAGTCGCTGGAAATTTCCATAAAGGATACCGGTATTGGTATTGAGGACAGCTTTAAGCCAAGGGTATTTGAAGCATTTTCCCAGGAGTCGGAGGACAATGTTTATGGTGGTTCTGGCCTTGGACTGGCTATCTGCAACCATATCATTAAGAAAATGGGCGGCATTATCGATTTTGACAGCACCAAGGGCGTTGGCTCCACATTTAGGATCAACGTGGATTTGGATGTGGCAACCTCTACCTATCAGCTAAAGGATGATGAGGAAGATATTTGTCGCGGATGCAGAGTTCTATTGGCTGAGGATAATGAGATTAACCTGGAAATCTGCCAGCAGCTTTTGGTGGCAAGGGGGATGGATGTGGACGTGGCTGAAAATGGCCAGGAGGCGCTTAGCTTGTATATGTCCAATGCACCAGGAACCTATGATTTAATTTTTATGGATGTAAGAATGCCTTATATGGACGGACTTACAGCTACCAAGAAGATAAGGAGCTCAGGAAAGTCTGACAGCAAGACTGTACCAATTCTGGCCCTTACGGCCAATGCCCGGGATGAAGATATTAGCCAATCCTTTGAAGCTGGAATGAACGCGCATTTAACAAAGCCGATTAATGTGGAAGATCTGTATAGATGTATTGAAAAGGCCCTGCGGGGAGAACTGGCCCGACACACTGGGAATTAAAATTTCAGAAACAAAAAAAGAAGTTCAGCCATTCACCATAGTATCAGGTGGTAGCTGAGCTTCTTTTTGTTAACATCAGATTTTTTCTATTGTAGGTTCTGCACCGTTGTTGATGCAGTCTGCAGTGATGGTTACCCTGCGTGTATCATCAGAGCGTGGAATGTCAAACATTACATCCAGCATTGTGTCTTCGATAATTCCCTTCAGGGAACGGGCACCGGTTTTTCTTTCAATAGCCTTTTTGGCCACAGCTCTGAGGGCTTCCTCATCAAATTCCAGCTGCACGTTGTCCATTTCCATCAGCTTCTGGTATTGTTTTACTGGAGCATTTTTTGGCTCGGTGAGGATTCTCAAGAGGGCATCCTCATCAAGATTTTCCAGAGTACAGATTATTGGAAGGCGGCCGATAATTTCCGGGATAATGCCGAATTTCATCAAATCCTCAGGGGTAGTCTGGTGAATCAGCTCATCAAATTTTGGCTTGTCATTTTTCCCCTCAATCTTGGAGCCAAAGCCCATATTGGCATCGTTTTTCCTGAGGCGCTTGGCGATAATCTTGTCGATACCTACGAAGGCACCCCCTACAATGAAGAGAATGTTTTTGGTGTCCACCTTGATGGTTGGGGCCTCAGGATGTTTGCGCTGACCTCTGGCGGTAAATTCCACCACATTGCCCTCCAGCATCTTCAGTAAAGCCTGCTGTACACCTTCATGTCCAGGGTCAGCAGTAATTGTATTATTTTCACCTGATTTTCTGGCAATTTTGTCAAATTCATCAAGATAGATAATACCATGCTCACAACGGCTGATATCCTTGTCGGCAGCGTAGTAGAGGTTGCGTACAGCCACTTCCACGTCGGCACCTACGAAGCCTGCTTCCGTAAGGCTGGAGGCATCTGTAACGGCAAATGGAATATCCAGCATTCTGGCCAGATGGGAAAGAAGTGCAGTTTTACCGCAGCCGGAAGGTCCAAGAATAATAACATTGGACTTCTCAATTTCGTCACCATCGTCCTCAGGATGCTGAAAGCCGTATTTCATACGTTTATAATGATTATAAATTGCTACGGAAAGCACCTTCTTGGCCTGATCCTGATTGATTATGAACTGGTCAAGATATTCTTTTACCATGTGAGGCTTTATACGGTTAAGCTCATCGTTGATGGCCTTTTCAGTCTCAATATGTTGCTGGGCTTCCTCCACCTCTTTATGGTCCTCAATAAGATGATATATATCTTTTATGCAGTTGGCACAAAGGGAAAAACCAGAACGGGGATCATAGATTGGCACATCGTACTGGGTTTTCGCCACAACCTTTCGCTTACAGAAGCTACAGGTAACTGTAGGGTCATTACTGTTCATAAGTGTTTACCTTTTACCTTTCTATATCTATTGTAATCTTTTCTCACAAAGTCTCTTACATATTATGGTAGAAAAGCAATTTTTTTTCAAGAAAATTTTCTGTGGAAAATGTTGCATGGGTATAGTCGGTGTGTTATAATATCACAAGTTAGGCGCAGTGCGTCTAAAAAGTTGATTTTTTCGGCTTTGCCCCTGTTTGGGAAGCATCGTCGGACCAAGTCTTCGCAGAGAGGACTTGTAATTCTCCCAATTATGGGGAAAAGCGAGGTGTATAGAATGAAGGCAGGTATTCATCCAGAATTCCACGAAGCAAAGGTTATTTGCGGTTGCGGCAACACCTTTACTACCGGCTCTACCAAGACTGAGCTGAGAGTTGATGTGTGCTCCAAGTGCCATCCTTTCTTCACTGGTCGTCAGCGCGATATCGCAGCTGGTGGTCGTATTGAGAAGTTCAACAAGCGTTACGCAAAGTAATAACTCAATCATTAATGAGCAGGGCAGAAATGCTCTGCTCATTTGTATATGCGGATTTTTTTGAAAGCAATCACCCTGTAGGGGTTAAATATATATGAGGTTTATATGAGCGAGAAAAAGTTAAGTATCGGCGGTCAGGCCGTTATAGAGGGTGTAATGATGCGGGGGCCGGAAAAGGTGGCCACTGCTGTCCGTACTCCTGATAAAAAAATAGAATTGGATATCAGACCAGTCAATTCCATTAGCGATAGATTTCCTATTTTGAAGAAGCCAATGCTGCGTGGTTGTGTTTCCTTGGGGGAATCCTTGGTCATGGGCCTTCGTTCCCTGTCCTACTCTGCCCAGATGGCAGGGGAGGAGGATGAGCAGCTGACAGACAAGGAATTGGCAGGAACCATAGTATTTGCCTTTGTAATGGCAGCAGTGCTGTTTGTGGCCATTCCCACCGGGGCAGCCAAGCTGTTTCATTTTATCACTGAAGATCCTGTATTTTTAAATCTTATGGAGGGTGCTCTGCGCCTCCTGATTTTTGTTGGTTACATTGGTGCCATTTCATTGATGAAGGATATCCAGCGGGTTTTTCAATATCATGGGGCGGAGCATAAAACCATCGCCTGCTTTGAGGCTGGTGAAGCATTGACTGTGGAAAATGTGAAAAAACACACCAGACTCCATAAGCGTTGCGGTACATCCTTTTTGCTTATCGTTATGCTGGTAAGTATTTTTGTCTTTGCCTTTTTGGGGTGGCCAGATTTGTGGCTGAGAATTTTAAGCCGGGTAATACTTTTGCCGGTGGTGGCTGGTATTTCCTATGAGATTATTAAGCTGTCCGCTAATTCCGATAACTGCGTTCTGGGCTGGGCCATTAAGCCAGGTCTGTGGCTTCAGTATATGACCACCCGGGAACCAGATGACGATATGATAGAGGTGGCCATTGAGTCAGCCAAGGCAGTTTTGCCGGAGGATAAAATCCCTGCCGGTACCGCCAATTATATACAAGATATTTCATAATACAAATTAGCGGTAAAGAGGAAACTACACATGAATATAATGGATAAATTGCAGGCGGTGGAGAATAAGTTTTTGGAGCTGGAATCCCTTATCAGTGATCCTTCTGTTTTGGAGGATATGAATAAGTGGCAGCGCTATAATCGGGAGCATTCCTCCATGCAGCCTATCATTGAAGCATACAGGGAATACAAGACGGTATGCCAGGGCATTGAGGACAATAAGGAAATGCTCAACGAGGGAATTGATGATGATGAATTCCGTCACATGGTGGAGGATGAGCTGGCAGATTTCAGAAAGCGCAAGGAAGAGCTGGACCAGGAGCTGCCTATTATGCTTCTTCCCAAGGATCCCAATGATGATAAAAATGTTATTGTGGAAATCCGTGGTGGCGTAGGTGGTGAGGAGGCGGCTCTCTTTGCAGGAGATTTGTTCCGCATGTATTCCCGCTATGCTGAAAGTCAGGGCTGGAAAATTAGTATTATGGATGCCAATGCCACGGAAATTGGTGGCTTCAAGGAGGTTTCCTTCGCTGTTGAGGGCTATGGTGCCTATAGCAAGCTGAAATACGAAAGCGGTACCCATCGTGTACAGCGCGTGCCAGTTACAGAATCCGGGGGCCGCATTCATACCTCTGCCGTAACGGTGGCAGTGCTTCCGGAGGCTGACGAGGTGGATGTGGATATTCGCAATGAGGATTTGCGCATTGATACCTACAGGGCAGGTGGTGCTGGAGGACAGTATGTAAACAAGACAGAGTCTGCCATTCGCATTACCCATTTGCCAACGGGTATTGTGGTGCAATGCCAGGATGAAAAGTCCCAGCTAAAGAATAAGGAAAAGGCTATGCGTGTTTTACGGGCCAGAGTTTTGGAGCAGGCCCAGCAGGAGCAGGCAGATACTATCGCAGCTGACAGAAAGAGCCAGGTGGGTTCCGGTGACAGAAGCGAGCGCATCAGAACCTATAATTTCCCTCAGGGCCGGGTAACGGATCATCGTATTGGCCTCACATTGCATAAGCTGGATGCTGTAATGGATGGTCAGCTGGATGAAATTTTAAATGGTCTTATTACTGCGGACCAGGCTGAGCGCATGAAGCAGGTTGATTAAGTAAATTCGTAGGTTTGGAGATAATATGGCTGGAGAAGTTTGGACGATAGGAAAATTATTAAAATGGACTGAGGATTATTTCACCAAGGCTGGGCTGGACACCCCGCGTCTTGATGGTGAGGTGCTTCTTTGTCATGTTCTGAAAAAGGAACGTATTCATCTGTATGTTCATTTCGATCAGCCTCTGACCAAGGAAGAACTGGCCCAATATAAAGCGTGCATTAAGGAAAGGGTTCAGCATAAGCCGGTGGCTCATATCGTAGGCCATAAGGAGTTTATGGGGTTGGATTTTAAGGTGAACGAGGCTACCTTAATTCCCCGTCCCGATACAGAAATATTGGTGGAAGCGGTTATTTCCCGTCTGAAAACCGGTCAGGAGGGTGTGGGGACCATTGCGGATATTGGAACCGGCTCTGGTGCAATTTGCTTGTCGTTGTTAAATTATCTGCCTAATCTTAAGGCAGTAACCGTGGATATATCCCCTGAGGCCATAGAGGTGGCCAAGGAAAATGCCGAGCTTTTGGGTCTTTCTGATAGAGTAGAATTCTGTCAGGGGGATATGCTGGAACCTATAAAGGACAGAAGATTTACGGCCATTATATCTAACCCCCCGTATATTCCGGAAGGAGATATTGCCGGTCTGGAGCCTGATGTGAGGGATTTTGAGCCAATCTCAGCATTGGTGGCAGGTCCTGACGGACTGGATTTTTACCGCCGTCTTGTAGCTGGGGCTGGAAATATGATAGCCGATGACGGATTTTTGGCTCTTGAAATTGGCATTAATCAGGCAAAAGCTTTGGAAGCTCTGGGGCAGGAGCATGGCTGGGGCCGTTGTGAAATCGTTAAGGATTTGGCTGGTATTGACAGGGTAGTGATTTTGTGGAAACAAAAATAATTTCTATAAATGATGTGCAAAAGAATATGGAGTCCATAAGGGAAGCTGCAAAAATGCTGAGAAATGGACAGCTGGTGGCTATTCCAACTGAAACAGTATATGGACTGGCGGCTAACGGATTGGATGAGGTGGCTGTTAAGTCCCTATACGATGCCAAGGAGCGACCATATTATAAGGCATTTTCCCTGCAGGTGGCTGATGTGAACATGGTAAAGGATATTGCTGCACGGGTTCCAGATATGGCGTTGAAGCTCTTTGAGCGATTCTGCCCTGGACCAATTACCATCGTACTTCCAAGAAAAAGCAATATTCCTAAACGGGTAACTGGAGGTAAATCCACTGTGGGCATAAGAATTCCGGATAATGAAATTGCCCTGGCAGTGCTTAGGGAAGCAGGGGTACCTTTGGCAGTACCCAGTGCCAATATTTCTGCTCATCCAAGTCCTACTTCTGCCAAGATGGTATACGATGATATGAAGGGCTTGATTCCCCTTATTTTAGATGGCGGTCCATGTAATCTGGGGATAGAATCTACTATAGTGGACTGTACTGGTGATGAACCAATGATTATACGCCATGGGGCGATATCGGAAAAAGAAATAATGGAATGTGTTAGCGGGGAAAAATAAATATTTTTTCCCGTTAATCTATGTTACAATGACTTTGTGTGAAAATATGACAACCAAAAGGAGTAAGGCCAGTTATGAAAATTGTTATAGGCTGTGACCATGGTGCTTTGGAGCTAAAGAAGGAAGTGCTGAAGGTTTTGGCAGAGTTTAAGGATATTGCGACTGAGGATGTGGGGACTTTTGATGCCGAGTCTGTGGATTATCCTGATATTGCTGAAAAGGTATGTGGAAAAATCACCAAGGGTGAGGCTGACAGAGGTATCGTCCTTTGCGGAACTGGTATCGGCATTTCTATTGCAGCCAATAAAATAAAGGGGATTCGGGCAGCTCTTTGCGGAGATGTTTTTTCTGCCCGCATGTCCAGAGAACATAATGATGCCAATGTATTGGCCATGGGAGGTCGGGTTACTGGTTTTGGCCCAGCCGGGGAAATTGTGAGAACATGGGTTACCACAGAGTTTTCTCAGGGGGAGCGCCATATTCGCCGCATTGAAAAAATGATGGCGTTGGAAAATAAATGATACCTATCGTATTTAAGGAGGAGTCAGTAATGAGCTTAATGGATGATTTGAAGGTTGTTGATCCTGAAATTGCTGAGGTTATTGATGCAGAGTTGAGCCGCCAGCGCAACAAGCTGGAGCTTATTGCATCTGAAAATATTGTCAGCTCCGCTGTTATGGCAGCCCAGGGCAGTGTTCTTACCAACAAATACGCTGAAGGCTATCCAGGCAAGCGTTATTATGGTGGCTGTGAACACGTGGATGTGATTGAGCAGCTGGCCATTGATCGCGCAAAAAAACTCTTTGGTGCTGAGTATGCCAATGTGCAGCCCCATTCCGGAGCCCAGGCTAATATGGCGGTGTTCTTTGCATTGCTGACTCCCGGGGATACTGTAATGGGCCTGAACCTCACAGATGGCGGTCATCTTACCCATGGTAGCCCTGTAAATATGTCCGGCAAGTATTTCAAGATTGTTCCTTACGGTGTAAGTGAAGGCTCTGAACAGCTGGATTACGATGAAATTCAGAGAATTGCCAATGAATGTAAGCCAAAGCTGATTGTGGCCGGAGCCTCCGCCTATGCCCGCGTTCTTGATTTCCCACGTTTGGCTGAGATTGCCCATTCTGTAGGGGCTTATCTCATGGTGGACATTGCTCATATTGCTGGCCTGGTGGCCACCGGACTTCATCCATCCCCAATACCTTACGCAGATGTGGTAACTACCACTACTCATAAGACATTGCGTGGCCCTCGTGGTGGTCTGATTCTTTGTAAGGATGCAGAATTTGGCAAGCAGTTTAATAAGGCCATTTTCCCTGGTATTCAGGGCGGTCCTCTTATGCATGTTATTGCAGCTAAGGCTGTGGCCTTTAAAGAGGCACTGTCCCCAGAGTTTAAGGAATATGCCCAGCAGATTATAAAGAATGCCAGTGCTCTCGCCAAGACCCTCACTGAAAAGGGATTCCGTATTGTTTCCGGCGGTACTGACAATCACCTGATGCTGGTGGATCTTACCAATAAAAACATCACTGGTAAGGTGGCTCAGAATGTTTTGGATGAGGTGGGCATTACTGCCAACAAAAACACCATTCCCTTTGAGAAGCTGAGTCCGTTTGTTACCAGTGGTATTCGTCTTGGTTCTCCGGCCCTCACTACTCGTGGGTTTAAGGAAGAGGATATGGTTGAAGTGGGCAATATTATCGCTTTGGCTTTAGACAATCCGGAGGATGAGGCAGCAAAGGCTCAGGCCCGTGAAAGGGTAGCAGCACTTTGTAAGAAATATCCATTGTATGAATGATGGGAAGTTTTTTCATTAAGTGGAAAAACATGAGTAATGGCGTTATAACACACAATGACGCTTTGGGCGTGTTGAAACGCTCGATATGTATATTTTGCTTATGGCAAAATTTGAACAACTGCGTTATAATGACAGGTGAATAAAAACAATCGAATCTCTAGGAGGAGAAATATGTCAGATATTAAAGCAACAGTAGTAGATCATCCATTAATCCAGCACAAGCTCACCATTATGCGTAAGAAGGACACTCCATCTAAGGATTTCCGTCAGCTGCTGGAAGAGATTGCTATGCTCATGACTTATGAAGTAACCCGTGATTTTCCACTGGAAGAAATTGATATTGAAACTCCTGTAGCAAAATGCAAGGCAAAGGTTCTTGCTGGCAAGAAGGTTGGTGTCGTTCCAATTCTCCGTGCAGGTTTGGGCCTTTTGAGCGGTGTTGTAAACATGATTCCATCTGCCCGTGTTGGTCATGTAGGTATGTACCGTGACCCTGCAACTCTGAAGCCAGTAGAATATTACTGCAAGCTGCCAGGGGATGTAGCTGAGCGTACTCTGATCGTTGTGGATCCTATGCTGGCTACTGGTGGTTCCGCTGCCGCTGCCCTTACCCTGTTGAAGGAAAAGGGCGCCAAGAACATTATTCTTATGTGCTTGGTGGCTGCTCCTGAGGGTATAAAGGTTATTAATGAGGAGCATCCTGATGTTCCTGTATACGTTGCAGCTATCGATGAATGCCTTAACGAAAAGGGCTATATCGTACCAGGCCTCGGTGATGCTGGCGATAGAATCTTTGGTACTCTGTAATTTGAATACGGCTGATATTTCTGCCGGCTGGTGCATAATCTGTGCCGGTCGGCAGTTTTTTATATGAGGGGGGGATTTTATGCAGAATTTTGAATTTTATTGTCCGACTGAAATTGTCTTTGGAAAAGGGGCTGAAGACAAGCTGGCAGAGAAAATAAGGCAATATGGTGGTACCAAGGTGTTTCTGCTTTATGGAGGAGGCAGTATCGAAAAAAGTGGCCTTCTGAAAAGAATTGAGGATAATCTGAACGAAGCAGATATTGAATTTGAAGCCATGGGCGGTGTCCAGCCAAATCCTGTGTTGTCCTTTGCCCGTGAAGCAACAGCAGAAGCATTGGAATTTGATGCTGATATGGTGTTGGCTGTGGGGGGCGGCAGTGTTATTGATTCCGCCAAGGCTGTGGCAGTAGGATTGGCAAATCCTGATGTGGATATTGCGGAATATTGGGAACAGGGACGGGAAATTGAGTCCTGTGCCCCTATCGGTGTGGTACTGACGATTTCTGCCGCTGGCAGCGAGACCAGTGATTCTGCAGTTCTTACCATTGATGGGACTGGAAAAAAAGGTGGTGCCCACAGCGATATTATTCGCCCGGATTTTGCTATTATGAATCCGGAGCTGACCTTCACTTTGCCACCATTCCAGATAGCGTGCGGTGTGGCGGATATTCTTATGCACACCCTGGAACGGTATATTACCCATACGGAGGGAAATTTGTTCACTGATTTGGTGGCAGAGGCTCTAATGAAGAATGTGATTCAGCAGGGGCGCATTGCAGTTGCCAACCGCAAAAATTATGAGGCAATGAGCGAAATTATGTGGTGTGGCAGTGTTTCACATAATGGATTTACAGGACTTGGCCGGGAAAAGGAGTTTTCCGCCCATAAGCTTGGGCATGTATTGAGCGGCTTATATAATGTAACTCATGGAGCGTCATTGACTGTAATGTGGCCGGCCTGGGCAAAATACGTATATGAGGATAATCCTGAGCGTTTTGCCAAGTATGCAGAAAAGGTCTGGGGCGTAAATGCAGGCACTGTTTATGAGCGCTCCAGGGCAGGCATTCGTTTGACTATGGAATTCTTTGAGCAAATTGGTTTGCCAACTAACTTCACAAAATTGGGTATTGGTGTCAAGAATACCGAAGAAATAGAGAAGCTGGCTGATATTTGCACTTCCAATGGCACTAAGAAAGCCGGTGTATTCCATCCAATGGACAAAAAGGATGTTATTGCCATTTATGAAAGTGTAAACAGATAATAATTTATATTTTGCAGGGACCGTCAACTGGTCCCTTTTTCTTTTTTATAAGGCCGAATTTGCCTGTAGAATGGTTTATTTTTCCTACTTGCATGCGCCTATCATCCATGTTATGATTAAGTGTGCTATGTTCGAAAACTGTGCCTATTTTAGGAGGATTTACATAAATGGAGAAATTGATCATAAATGGTGGTAAGCGTCTCAAGGGACGGGTAAAGATCAGCGGTGCCAAAAATGCGGTACTGCCTATTATTGCCGCTGCCTTGCTGGGACAGGAATCACCAAGCCGTTTGGAGGAAGTTCCAGCTCTCGATGATGTGCACACTCTTACTGAAGTGTTAAAGCAGCTGGGAGTGAAGGCTGAGTTTAATGCAGATAAGAATACCCTTTTGGTGGACAGCTCTGAAATTACCAGCTGTGAGGCACCTTATGATTTGGTTCGGAAAATGCGTGCTTCTTTCCTTATTATTGGTCCATTACTGGCCCGCTATGGCAAGGCAAAAATTTCTATGCCAGGTGGATGCGCTATCGGTACCCGACCAATTGATTTACATCTCAAAGGCTTTGAGGCCCTTGGTGCAGATATCAATATTGGTCATGGCTTTATTGAAGCCCATGCACCAAATGGCTTAAAGGGAGCCCGTATATATTTGGACTTCCCAAGTGTGGGTGCAACTGAAAATATTATTATGGCTGCATGTATGGCAGAAGGCCAGACAATTATTGAAAATCCTGCTCAGGAGCCTGAGATTATTGACTTGGCTAACTATCTTAATGTAATGGGTGCCAACATTCGCGGTGCTGGTACAAATGTTATAAAAATCGATGGTGTTAAGTGCCTTACGGGCAAGAATTACACTATTATTCCTGACCGTATTGAAGCAGGCACCTATATGGTGGCTGCAGCTATGACTAAGGGCGATGTGTTTATTGAAAATGCCATTTCTGAGCATTTGAAGCCTGTTATTGCCAAGCTGAAGGAAGCTGGCGTAACTATCGAGGAGCATATTGACGGCATTCGGGTAACCTGTGATAAGGCTACTAAGGCTGTAGATATTAAGACTATGCCATATCCTGGCTTTCCAACTGATATGCAGGCACAGTTCATGGCCATGCTGACGGTTTCTGAGGGAACTGGCATGGTTACGGAAACAGTATTTGAAAATCGTTTCATGCATGTTGATGAACTGAAACGTATGGGAGCAAATATTAAAATTGATGGTCGCACCTCCACTGTTGAAGGTGTGCCTTCTCTTACCGGCTGTCAGGTTAAGGCTACTGACCTTCGTGCCGGTGCGGCTATGGTTCTGGCTGGCTTGGTGGCTGAAGGCGAGACTGCCGTTGGCTATATCCATCATATTGACAGGGGCTACGACAATCTTGTGGCAAAGCTCATTGGCTTGGGTGCTGATATCCGTCGAGTGGACGTATAAGGATAAAGGAGTATTTAATGAACACAACCAAACTAGATCTTTCCATTATTGGTATTGTAGGTCTGGTGCTATATTTGCTGGGAAACTGGGCCATTGCAGTAACAGATCCTGTTGAGTCCAACTATACCCTTACCGCACTGGAAATGCTTCGCTCCGGGGATTATGTTTCCCCAAGAATTTATGGAAATTACTGGTATGATAAACCAGCATTTTTCTACTGGGAGCTTATAGTAGCATATAAGCTTTTTGGTGTTAATGAATTTGCTGCAAGATTTTTCCCAGGGGTATTTGGAGCACTGGGATTAATGCTGACCTATCTTTTTGCCAAGACTATATATGACCGTAAGACAGGTCTCATGGCTGCAGGGATTTTAGGGACCTGCTTTGAATATTGGCTCCTTTCAAAAACGATTATCACTGATTTGACGCTGTTTGTTTTCTTCAATGGCGTTTTGATGGCCTTCTATATGGGTTACAGCACTGGCAGGAGAAGCTGGTATTATCTCTGTTATATTCTGGCAGGGCTTGCTACCTTGGATAAGGGGCCTATTGGAATTTTACTTCCAGGCTTTATCATACTTGTTTATCTTTGTATAAGACGTGATTTTAGGGAAATTCTCAGACTTAAATGGATTTTGGGATTGGCTCTGTATATTATTACTGCCGGCAGCTGGTATTATGCCATGTATACCATTCACGGCATGGATTTTATCAATAACTTTCTTGGGGTTCACAATTTCCTGAGAGCTACCCAGTCTGAGCATGAACAATGGAATGTTTGGTGGTACTACACCATGATTTTCTTTGCTGGCTGTTTGCCTTGGTGTTGGACATTGCCGGCGGCAATCTGGAAAGCTATTAAGCGACAGCAGCTGCCGCAGCTTGATATGCCTGCAGGATTTTTGCTGACCTGGTCCCTGATAGTAAATATTTTCTATCAGTGTATGGCCACAAAGTATACCACCTATACATTACCAGGGCTTTTGCCTATTGCCATCTTAATGGCATGCTATCTCTATAAAAGGGAAACTCTGGTAAAGCGTACTGTGGCTGTGATGCTGGTGGTTTATGTTGTGCTTACCTTTGCAGTGGCGGCACCTGTATGTAACACCAATGGATATTCCTTTAAAAATGTGGCTGCAGTGTACAAGGACCAGATTAAGGAAGATGATGTGCTGATAATGTATGGTGACTACAGAACATCAGCGGTATTTTATGGTGATAAAATTGCCTATAAGGTGGAGCGTGCCGAGTCTATTCCAGGGATGCTTCCTGATGGTAAGAGCTGGAATGCCAAGAACGTAATGCCATTTATGGCCATTGAAGATATACCAACAGACAAGAACGTATATCTTATCCTTCAGGAAAAGGCCTTTGAACGGTTTGATAAAGAGTTTAATCCAGATGAATGGCAGCTGCTTGGAGATATAGAATACGCCAGAGTATATCTGCGTAAAGCAAAATAATATTGAAATGAATTCCCTCGGTGTAAGCTGGGGGAATTTTTTTATCTGATGCAAAATTTGATAGAATTTGTATTTTTCCCTTGATTTTTTCTTTATATGGGTGTAAATTTTATGTCAGTGTATTTATAACTGTCAAGACACCTGTGTAAGGAGATGTAATGTATGATTTTAGACAGATTGGAAAGAATGCCTGTGGGCTCCTTTCATTATAAGTTGTTACTGGTAACAGGGCTAGGATGGCTCTTTGATAGCATGGATACAGGTCTTATAGCCTTTGTACTTCCTGTACTTGCCAAGGAATGGGGGCTGTCCCCGGAGCAGATGGGCTGGATTGGAAGTATTGGCCTTATTGGTATGGCTCTTGGTGCTGTTATTTCCGGGACCTTGGCTGACCGCATTGGGCGTAAGAAGGTATTTACCATTACAGTGTTGATGTATGCTTTGGCTACTGGCATGTGTGCCTTGGCATGGAGCTATGAATCATTGCTGTTTTTCAGATTCTTGGTCGGCTTTGGCTTGGGTGGCGAACTGCCTGTGGCTGCTACACTCATGTCTGAGTACGCCCCAACAAAGCTGCGTGGCCGTTTTATAGTGCTTTTGGAGAGCTTCTGGGGTATTGGCTGGTTGGTGGCTGCCTGCATTTCTTATCTGATTATTCCTCAGTTCGGTTGGAAAATAGCATTTGTAATTGGTACTCTGCCTGCACTTTATGTGTTCCTTATCAGACTTCACATGCCTGAGTCTGTACGATATCTTATTTCCAAAAATAAGATTGAAGAGGCCAAGGAGATTATTCTTGATTTGGAGAAGAAGCTCCACGTAATAAGCAAGCCGTTTGAAAAATCTCTTACTGCAGCAGAAATGGGAAGCACCAACGAAAAGACACCTGGTCCGTTAAGTCTTTTCAACAGCAGCTATATGAAACGTACTATTATGCTGTGGTTGGCATGGTTTGGGATTGTTTACAGCTACTATGGTATTTTTATGTGGCTCCCTTCTATTGTGTTCCAGCAGGGATTTGCAGTAGTAAAAACCTTTGAGTACGTTCTGATTATGACCATTGCTCAGCTGCCGGGATATTATTGCGCCGCGTGGTTGGTGGATGTGATTGGCAGAAAGTATACCCTGTCCATATTCCTCCTTATGAGTGGTGTGGCAAGCTACTTCTTTGGAAATGCAGCTTCTCCTGAGACACTGCTTTTATGGGGAGCTACCATGTCTTTCTTCAACCTTGGTGCTTGGGGGGTTATTTATACCTATACTCCGGAGCTGTATCCAACATCTATTCGTGCCTTGGGCAGTGGCTGGGCAGCAGGCTTTGGACGAATTGGGGGCATGATAGCACCTGCTTTAGTTGGTATTATGCTGGCAAATCAGCTGGGAATTGGCAATGTATTTCTCATGTTTGCCGGTGTCCTCATTGTGGTTTCTCTGGTGGTATTGACCATGGGCGTGGAAACCAGACAGCGTCAGCTGGAGGATATCAGCTTTACAGCAGATTTATTTAAAATTGACAAGGATAATGTAGAAAGTGTACAATAACACTGTTGCGGATGTAGCTCAGATGGATAGAGCATCTGCCTCCTAAGCAGAGGGCCGTGGGTTCGACTCCCGCCATTCGCACCAGATGAAAGCAAGCCCCATGCGACTTCGCGAGATGTCGCATGGGGCTTTTTGTGTGCAATTTTTCTTTGACCCCCATTTTGACCCCTAAAATGAAAATCTCTATCGGAAGACGGCAGCACCATTTTCCTTTTTAAAATGTGCAGTATGTCCAAAGAGTGGCTTAGTATGATATAATGAAGCAGGTGATAAGTGTGAAAAAGTACGACTCTCATGGAAAACCATTCGAGTATCCACCCTTGTTTTGAATAAGTCGGAATATGCTAAAATAATAAGTGAAATAAACAGCAATTACGACTTATACAGAGGTAAGAAGATTGCGTTCCATTCTTCTGTCGGAGAGGATAATTGTTTTTACATATATTATTTTGAGAACCATGGATTTAACGATTACAATATCATTGACAGATTTGGATTTTAGCAAGGAGGGTTATTATGGAAGAATTATACAATAGATTAAATGCTGTGCCGGATGCATATTCTTCTTTCGTATTAGGCGTAATAATTTATGTAAAACAAAAGCCTGAAAGATTGAAAAAAGTCATGGATTTCTTGAAAACATCAGATAGTCTTACATCCTCTGAGATTGGCGAGTTTATCGTATCTCAGCCTGATTTCCATGAATTTGGTGCCAGCAGACAGCAGGAAGAAGCAAGTTAATTCACGGTGTCAACCCCGTCAAGGTTAATGTTGGCGGGGTTTTATTATGTCTTCTTTATTGTTGCTCAACAAGGCTTTGATACATTTTCATCAATTCAGCCACACATTCAGATTCTTTCATTGTATGCCAATCAAATCTGTATGCTTCCATAACTGCCCTGTCATTGGCTTGGTGGGCTTTGCGTAATTCCGGAGGCATTAATACTTCTTTATACAAGGAAGCAAAACTGGAGTCTGGATGCTTTTTCCGAGCATCCAGAATACCTTGGGCTGTTTGTTCAATTTTAGCTTTTTGGGATTTCGTTGGATTTGGCCATGGAAAATTGTTGTAGACAATTTTTTGCGAATAATCATAATCACTTTTTAGTCTGCCACAAACAGCACGAACCCAAGCCATATGAACATTAGACTGTAATATTCCAAAATGGAACAGTTCACCATTTTCTATCATTTGTAGTTTATTACTGATGATAGTGTTGCTGTCCAAAAAATCCATAGGAATATATCTTCTATTTTCAGATGACACTTCAGGTATAGCGATAAAATGTAGTGGATTTTTGGTTTCTCTAAATAAAGATGGTGTATCAGCTAATTTTTGTCGCCCCTTGTCAGTTGATGCCAGTCTGTCATTGCGACAATCTTCTATCCTCTTTAACACCAATGGCATTTTAGAAAGTTCCTCTGGCGAAGCATTGACCAACCACAAACAATAACGTTCACCATTATTTATAAACTCATGTGAACCAATAAATCTCTTAATGAATTTCTGAGCCTTTGGCTCTTTTTTTATAAAGTCTGCATAATCTTTTCCATCAATGATTAAGTGCCCACCATCTGCAGGACGATTTCCTGTAGACATCTTTGGGACATCACATAATGGTTCCTTTCGACTTTCTATAAATGCAGTTGGAGCTCCTACGAGATAAGGATTAATATTTTCTACATATGTTACCAATTCACCAGAGTACAGTGGCTTTTCTTTTCTTGAGCCCCCATTGCTAAACCCAATAATTACGCAGTGGACAGCCGCCTTATTATTTGATTCGCTATTCCATCTAAATGTACGATGGGCAAAGTCAATATGTATACCAAAGCGGTTATATAGTGGCTTCCACACATCAGCTACCTGCTCCCCTTGGGTAATGGAATTGGTGGAAACAAAGGCAGCTTTTTTACACCTCATCCGCCCTTCGGGCACCTTCCCCTCGAGGGGAAGGCTTGAAGTAGCAATATATTCAGCAGCCTTAAAATACCATCCGGCAACATAATCAATTTTACCCGCCTTTTTATAAGGTTTGCCCTTTTCGTCCTTGTAGACGTTTAGCATATCCTCTTTTTGTTCCTTGGACTGAAGCGAATAACCAACAAACGGCGGATTTCCCATTATATAGCTGAGCCTTTCCTTTGGCACCACATCATTCCAGTCCATACGCAGGGCATTTCCTTCCACAATATTGGCATAACTCTTTAATGGCAGAAAATCAAGATTCATGTGAACCAGTGCCTGGGTTTCCTGCATCATCTGCAGCTCTGCTATCCAAAGGGCTGTTTTGGCCACAACACAAGCATAGTCGTTAATCTCTATGCCGTAGAATTGCTGGATACTTACCTTTACTGGATTGGCCAGATCACCCAAAACCATTTCCTGCCCAAGGAGCTTTTCTATTACTTGGTTCTCCAGTCTGCGAAGGGAAATGTAGGTTTCAGTGAGGAAATTGCCACTTCCACAGGCGGGGTCAAAGAATGTTAGTGATGCCAATTTGTCCTGAAACATTTTAAGCTGGTTATCCCGCTTCTTTGGCTGTGGTACTTCCAGTATCTTCTCATATTCCGCTTTGAGGTCGTTTAAAAACAGCGGGTCAATGACCTTATGGATATTTTCTACAGAGGTATAGTGCATACCGCCAGCCCTACGTGCTTGGCTCGCTATTGTGGACTCAAATACAGCACCGAAAATTGTAGGGCTGATTTCGGCCCAGTTAAAGGTACATGCCTCTTTTATGATTAAATCCACACATTCCTGATTGAATTGTGGGATAATAAGACTCTCATCACTAAATAAGCCTCCATTTACATAAGGGAATTCTAATAGGCGTTTTTCCTCGTATGGATCCCGCTCATCAACAGGGGTATCCAGTATTTCAAACAAATCAATGAGGGCTTTCCTGAAATGCTGTGGACGGAAGTCATTTAGATAATCCATAAACATATCCTTGCGCCCAAATATGCCGGAATCCTCCGCATACATACAGAAAACAAGCCTAACTATAAGCATATTAAGGCTTTTCAGCATTTTATCGGTAGGTTCATCACCATATTGAGCATAGAGGTATTCGTACATTTTGCCTACCAGAGTACCGGCATTTAAGGAAACTTCCAGCTCCTTCTTGATATTGTCATGGGTAGTATCCACCAAGAAATTGAGGCGGTTATATTCCTTAGGCAAATCCGCCAGCTTCAAGATTTCTGGCTCGCAGTTTGGATTGGCCATATCGTAGATATAAAATTCCTCAAAATTGCAGGTGATCCCCCAGCGAGGATATTTGTAGTAGCCCAGTGCAGCTGCATACCTTTTCAATTGTTGCATAGGGGTAAGCATGGTGCCATCGGACTGCTTTATTGGCTTAGATAAATCCTTCCCGATGCTTTTTTGTTCAATCATAACCTTGGTACTTGGTAAATACACATCAATAAAAGAAGTATGCTCCAGCATTACCTGTACTTCACACTCCATAAAATCTGTAGGGTTATCTACACCATATACATTTTTTAATAAATCTACCCAGAATAACTGGGATTCGCCCTTTTCGTAGCCCTTGCCCTTCCATTTTTCAGCAAATAATTTAGCTGCTTTCGCTCTATTAGTAGCATCCATATTAAGATTCTCCTTTGAATCCGTATTTTATAAACTATTATGAATAATTTTAACATTTATAAAAATAATATGCGATACCAAATGAAAATTATGCTAAAATTGCTTAAAGGGGGTATAAAAATGAGTAGGAAATTGATTTCATCTCCTAAGCAGAGGGCCGTGGGTTCGACTCCCGCCATTCGCACCAGATGAAAATAACCTCGAAGTCTTTTATAGATAAAGGCTTCGGGGGTTTGTTTTGCTTAAAGTAGGAAAGATTTCCTGTTATGCAAAAACTGACAGAATTTTTTGCAAAATCTCTTGCAATTTGCATAATAAGGTGTTATTCTCAGAGTAAGGAGATTTGTATACAAAATACAAGAACGTACAAAAAGAAAAAACAAGGTAAAAAAGGAGAGAATAAGATGAGAAAAGAACATGACTTCTTAGGCGAATTGGAAGTTCCAGATGATGTTTACTATGGTGTACAGACTTTGCGTGCCATTGAGAACTTTAAAATTACTGGGCAGCGGGTAGACAGTGATTTTGTTCAGGCTATGGCAAAGGTAAAGAAGGCCACTGTATTGGCCAATTTGTCCACAGGTCGTATGCCTGAAAAAATTGGTAAAGCTCTGATTCAGGCTGCTGATGAGATTATAGAGGGCAAGCTGTTGGATCAGTTCCCTGTGGATCCTATTCAGGGTGGTGCCGGTACATCATTTAACATGAACATGAATGAGGTGCTTTGTAATCGCGCTTTGGAGTTGACTGGTGAGGCCAAGGGTCGTTATGACATTATTTCTCCAAACAACCATGGCAATATGGCTCAGTCCACCAATGATACATTCCCGACTGCTATTAAGGTTTGTCTGAACCACAAGGGCAAGAATTTGATTAAGTCCCTGAATCGCCTGGTTGATGAGCTTGAAAAGAAGGGTGAGGAGTATAAGGATATCGTTAAGATGGGCCGTACTCACCTGCAGGATGCTGTTCCTATTACCCTTGGGCAGGAAATGAATTCTTATGCGTCTTCCATCCGCCGTGGTATAGAGCGTATTCAGCACGCCCTTGATACTATTCATTATGTAAACATGGGTGGTACTGCTGTAGGTACTGGCTTAAATGCAGAGCCACAGTACATTATTAATGTTGCCAAATCCCTTAGCGAGGTTACTGGTGAAACCTATAAGACTGCCGACAACATGATTGATGCTACCAACAATACTGACGGCTTTGCCGATGTTTCTTCCGCTTTGAAGAACACAGCATTAGTAATTATTAAGATGTGTAATGACTTCCGTATGATGGCCTCTGGTCCTCGCTGCGGTTATTACGAGTTGAAGCTGCCTATGCGTCAGCCAGGTTCCTCCATCATGCCAGGTAAGGTAAATCCGGTTATCGCAGAGGTATTGAATCAGACCTGCTATCAGGTTATCGGCAATGATCTTGCTGTTACCTTAGGCGTAGAAAATGGTCAATTTGAGCTGAATGTTATGGAGCCTGTTATGGCCTTTAATATGTTTAACTCCATAAAATATCTCACCAACGCAATTGATGGCTTCGTTGACAAGCTTCTGTTGAAGCTGGAACCTAATAAGGAGCAGTGCCAGATGTGGATTGACAGAAGTGTTGGTATCGTAACTGCTCTGTTGCCTCATGTAGGTTATGAGAATTCTGCTATGATGGCTAAAGAAGCATATAATACTGGTCGTCCTATCAGAGAGGTTGTTCTGGAAAAGGGCCTTCTCACCAAGGAAGAAATCGATAAGATTTTGGCCCCAGCAGCTATGACCACTCCTGGTATTGCCGGCAAGGATTAATTGAGAGCCTAACTTTCAACCAATACAATTCCTTTTACAAAGGCAGCTCCCTTTTTGGGGGCTGTTTTTGTGTTAAAGGAAACTTAAACAACAAAAAAGTCCTATTTTAAAGAAAAATCAGCAGGAATATTTCTTTAAGTAGAGAATTTTATACAATGACTTAAATTGTAAAGTTGTGATATAATTACAATATATGGGAAAGGGAGGTGGCATAAATGGCTGATAAGTTAAAAATCCTTATTACTGATGATTCAAAACTGCTTAGAAAGAAGCTTCGCGCAGAATTGGAGCAACTCGGCTGTGAAGTTATTGAGGCAGAAAATGGCAAGGAAGCCATTATGAAGGATCTTCAGGAGCAGCCAGATGGTGTTATCCTTGACATCGTTATGCCTGAGGTTGGAGGTATTGAAGCACTCCAAGTAATAAAAGAGGTTAATCCTGATATACCTATTATCATGCTTTCTTCTGCTGGAACATCCCAGAAGTTGAAGGAGACTTTGGAACTGGGAGCCTTGGATTTCATTCAGAAGCCATATACTTCTGATCAGATCAGACAGGCTGTTGAGAGAATCCGCAGAAAGGTTGAGGAGAATGGGAAATAGATACTTTTCGCAGTATTTGTTAAATACCGGTGTTTTGGAATCCAGCAATATCGGTTATGTAATGCCCAAATCAGCCCACGCTGTTCCTCAGTTACATGTTTTGGCTGTTCAAAAAGGTTTATTGTCAGATGCACAAATCGATGAACTGGCAGGTTCGGATGATGCAGCCAAGACAATAGTGGAAAAGGCTTTTTTGTCCGCCGACCAAGTGGCATCCTTACAGGATGAGAGTCCGGACAGGGCAGCCCGCATGGCCCAGGTTTTGCTGGATGAAAAGCTGGCAGATATAAAAACTTTAAACCATTGCTTCCGTGAGAGTGACCCAGAAGATGTTCATCCTGTTGCTGATGCAGTAAAAAGGATTGTCCGCTCATACGATGGCCTGAATCCTGTAGATGAGGCCTATGGAAAATATGCAGAGATGTTTGTAGGTGCATTGCAGCGATTTATGGACACGGATGCGGTTGTTCTTACTGAGCCGGCTGAGCCAGTTTTTGAAGATTCTCTTATTGTTTCCCAGAGTATGGGAGGTGCCCTTTCGATATCTGCTGCCATTCTTACAAACGAGGATTCTTTTTTGGAGATGGCTAATCGATACAGTGGCGAAAGGTTTGAAAACATTGACGAACTGGCTGAGGATAGTCTGACGGAGTTTGTAAATGTAATTAATGGTTTGTACATTGTCGAACAGTCAGGCCAGGATGTGGATATGGATTTGGATATGCCAAGGATTGGACGTAATTCCTGCCCTATGGCCAGCAGCTTGGTGGCCATGCGGATAGCTACAGATTTTGGCTCCTTTGTGCTTTATCTGGCAGAGGATGAATTCATGTACTAATACGATTTTGATACAGTATAGAGAAAGTAAGGGCTTTTTCGGTATATAAAAGTCCTTTACTTTTTTTGCAAAAAAGTTGTTGACAAGTAACTTTTTGTTTGTTAAACTATGTCTTGTCGTGATGAGCCGACAACAACTGAATAGTTTTTTATACTTATTCAAACAAGTGGAGAGTTGTCCGAGTGGTTGAAGGAGCACGCCTGGAAAGCGTGTGTACGGGTTACTGTACCGAGAGTTCGAATCTCTCACTCTCCGCCATTTTTATATCTCAAAATAAGTTGTATTTTTACAAGCGGTCTTTCTAAGATTGGACCGCAGTGTCTTGGTCTCGCGCAAGGCAGCCTCATGAACCTCGTCAGGTCCGGAAGGAAGCAGCGATAAGTGAATCGTTGTCTGTGCCGTGAGGTAGCCTGGGTACTGTGGCCCAATGTTGGAAAGACTTTCCTTACCTTTTAGGTAGGGCTTTTTTTATGCCGAAAAATAGACTGGTGTGGTATAATAACCGTGTATGTTTAGGAGGTGCAGGAATATGGCTTATATGGCCCTATATAGAAAATGGCGTCCTGATAATTTTGCTAATCTGGTGGGACAGGACCATGTTAGTCGGACCTTGGCAAATGCCATCAAAAGCGGCAGGATAGGCCATGCCTATTTATTTACTGGTCCTCGGGGCACTGGTAAAACCAGTACAGCAAAGATTTTGGCAAAGGCCCTTAACTGCGAGCAGGGGCCGACGGTGGAGCCATGCAATCAGTGTGAAGCTTGCCAGCGAATCAATTCCGGCAATTCCATGGATGTGTTTGAAATAGATGCTGCGTCCAATCGTGGTATTGAAGCTATTCGCGATTTGAGGGAAAATGTAAAATTTGCACCTGTTAATGGCCGGTATAAGGTATATATAATCGATGAGGTTCATATGTTGACCTCCGAGGCGTTTAATGCTCTATTGAAGACTTTGGAGGAGCCTCCGGCTCATGTTGTGTTTATTATGGCTACCACTGAGGTTTACAAAGTACCTGCCACCATTCAGTCACGCTGTCAGCGCTATGATTTTAAGCGTATTACTGTGGATGATATTTTTAACCGATTAAAAACAGTAGTGGAGGGCATGGACATAAAGGCAGATGATGATGCCCTGCGTATGATTGCTGTTAAGGCTGATGGTGGTATGCGTGATGCCCTTAGTATTCTTGATCAGTGCATTGCTCTTTCAGAGCAGAGTCTGACTATAGACAGGGTTCAGCAGCTTTTGGGTCTTGTAGGCAAGGAATGGTTGGATAAGCTGGTAGGTGCGTTGCAGTCCAAGGATGCCGCAGCTGTACTTACTATGGTGGATGAAATAATTCGGGCTGGAAAGGATTTGCAGCAGGTTCTCGGAGAGTTGGGAATCCATTTTAGAGGACTTATGATATTTAAAGCGGCAGGTCTTGTGGATGGTGTTGATTACTACAGCCAGACAGATGAGTCTATCAAGAAACAGGCTGCGGGCTTTACCCAGGAACAGATTGTTTGGATAATCCGTCGCGTTCATGAGGCAGCTAATGAGGTGAAATGGTCTCCACAGCCACGGATTGCAGTGGAAGCAGCATTACTGGAAATTTGTCAGCGGGATAACCTTATGAATGCCTCTAGTACAACGGATAAGGTTTCTTCTGTCCAGTCAGTGGACGATGGTCGTATTGCTCAGCTGGAGGCAAAGCTGGCCCGTATGATGGGGATGTTAAAGAGTGGTGGAGCTGTCGGTAATGGTGTATCTGGGAAGGATTCAGTTGCCACGATACATTCAGCAGCAAAGGTGACTACCGCCACAGCCAAACCAATTCAGGTGGCAGCCAATATTACTGAAGACGGTGTTGAGCTTTGGCAAAGAACCTTGGATAATCTTAGATCTACAGGCAAAGAGCAGGTTATGGCCTGCCTTCAGAATTGTACATTTATGGGGTTAAACGATGTGCAGTTTGTTCTTGGTACCCCAAAGGGGGTTATAAAGGGCCTTTTGGAGCGCATATATAGAAAGAATATCGAGGAAGCTTTTAATGGCGTCAGCGGACTAAGTCTCAGTATGGTTTGTCAGGAGGTGGAAACTGTTCCGGAACCAACCCCAAGAAAGGGTGATATTCAGGAGGATGTGCCACCACCAACGGATGATGATTTTGGAATTAGTGAGCTGCAGGATGATGAAAGGGAGCGCCTTGATAAAGCAGTGGATGTATTTGGGGATGGCTTTGTGCACCCTGAGGATTTACAATAGTTTTTTGAATTTGACGCACAATCTATATTTTGATAGCATTAGCGTATGATGTTTACAAATAATTTTTCGTATATTTAAGGAGGAATAAATTAATGTTTGGTGGTATGGGTGGCATGAACAACATGAACGGCATGATGAAGAAAATGCAGAAGCTCCAGAAACAGATGACAGCAATGCAGGAGGAGCTGAAGCAGAAGACTGTAGATGTAACTGCAGGTGGCGGTGCCGTTAAGATCACCATGAATGGTGAAAAGGAAGTAAAGGGAATCGTAATTGATCCGGCCGCTGTGGATCCTGAGGATGTCGAAATGCTCCAGGATTTGTTGGCAGCTGCTTTCAATGAGGCTTCCAAGAAGGTGGACGAAATGATGGCCAGCGAGATGGGCAAGCTCACTGGTGGTCTTGGTCTTCCTCCAGGGATGTTTTAATCAATGCAGTATATAGCACCCTTGGCAGAACTAATTGAGCATTTTCGTGCCCTGCCTGGCATTGGCAACAAGACCGCAGTGCGGTTGGCCTATCATGTTTTAGATATGGATATGGAAAAAGCCAGAGGTCTGGCTGGTGCTATTATGCGTGCCAAGGAAAAAATAGGTTATTGCAAGGTTTGCTTTAATTTAAGTGATGAGGACCCTTGTCATATATGCAAATCTGAAGCTCGGGATCATTCTGTTATTTGCGTGGTGGAGCAGCCTCAGGACGTGGCTGCCATGGAAAGAATGCGAGATTTCAAGGGGGTATATCATGTACTTCATGGTGCATTGTCACCTCTTGAGGGGGTAGGCCCGGAAAATCTCAAAATTAAGGAGCTGCTAAACAGGCTTCATGATGACAGGGTGAAAGAAATTATCATGGCTACTAACCCAAATGTGGAGGGTGAGGCAACTGCAATGTATATAGCTAAGTTGCTAAAACCAATCGGAGTGAAGGTTACTCGTATTGCCCATGGCTTGCCGGTGGGCGGCGATTTGGAATATGCGGACGAGGTTACCCTTTCCAGGGCCATGGAAAATAGAATTGAATTGTAATTTTTCATTTGCAGGCTGGCGCACGTCAGCCTGCAAATGTTTTGGAGGAAATAATATGCTTACTTTTTTGGGATTTGTGGCGTTGGCTATTTGTATTTATATTATTGGCAAGCTCATTGCGCTGCCATTTAAAATTATCAAAAACATTGTGATTGGACTTATTGTTGGTTCTGCAGCCATTTGGGCTGTAGATCTCTTTGGTATGGGGATAGAGATGAACGTGGTAAATGCCCTGCTTGCCAGTGTGGTAGTTTACATTATTTCATCATTTTTGTAATTTTTTTTAAAAAGTGCTTGACACTGGATTATGAAAAAGCTATACTAAACAAGTCGTCTCAAGGAGAGCTACTCCAAAGGGCGCAAGGTGTTCTTTGAAAACTAAACAATGCAACAAGAATCATGCACACATGATTCAAGCCAGATGATGGTACTGTTTTTATAAACAGTAAACATACATAATAGTTTGTGCAAAACTATGAAATTCCTTTAT
>NZ_FQYW01000031.1 GCF_900141865.1 Anaerovibrio lipolyticus DSM 3074
AGGAAATCCAGTTTAGTAAAGAATATTCAGTTGTAAAAGAAAAATAAGCTTTGTAGACAAGGCGGATTTCTTGCTAGCAAAACTTATTATACGAGGTGATTAGAAATGGAATTTGTAAAAGGCTTCTTATCCAGGGAAGAGTTTAAGGCCTTATTTACAACGGAGAAATACCCTTTGGAAATATATCCCCTGACCAATTCCAGTTTTATATCAAAGCATGGTGTGCTGGAGGCAAGTGATTTTAAATATCTGGGGCTGAAATTCATATATACGAAAACTTCTCCAGTTAAAATGATAGTTTCTTGTAAACCATTTAGTAATAAGATTTTTTCAGAAAGTGATTGGAAGGACTTGCACTTGGATGAAATAAACTCCTTATGGCGGCATCTGGTGGAAAGCTGGTATGAGGAGTATAGATTATTTCCAAGAGTTAAAAAACTAAATTTTGCTCTTATGACAAGGGGGAAAAATAAGGAAATATTTAAGGATATTATCATCAAAGATGATGAGAAAATGAAGATTAAATTTACCAAGAGAACGGTTTTCCTAAATCTTCCTGTAAGTGATTATTCAGATGAGGAAATTTTGGATAGTGCCTGCAAGTTTTCTTCTTCATTTGAAAATCTATGGCCAGGCAAGGATATTACAAATCATTTCACTAATTTTATAAAAACTGCAAATGGTGAAGAAGCTTTGGGAATTTTCAGTGATGAATTCAGAAAAACAAGGATAACAGCAGATTTATTCAATTCATCAAATGTTGATTTATATCTTCAGAATGCGTCAATAAGAAAAATGTGGTTCGGTAGAGATACAGCAACGATATTTAATGTACCTTCACTTAACGAAAAAATAGTGCTACTGAATGGCAAATTACTGACAAAAGACCTGTTTGAAAAATATTCCTTCATAACAATGGCAGAATCACTGATTAAGAACAGCAAGGAGTATGATTATGGAAATGGTGGGTAATATGGACGAGATTAAATTTTATTGTATATTTGATGGATATATAAATGTGAAGCAAAATATGTTAAAAAAAGTAATATATGTTCCAGCTTATATGCAAAATCGGAATGAAGCCACAGCAATGATTGAGCAACACGAAGGATTTTACAGGAAAGCTGTAAGAAAAATTTTGCAACTTAAAGCAGCATTTATTAATTTAGGAATAACCAATAATTCGACTGTACCTGCAATATATAATTCAATGCTAAAATGGGCAATACCCCGTTATTCAACCTTTGGGGAATTCCTCATTTCCAAACCGTTGGACACATCAACTAGGGCACATGTATTGATGATGACTACTCAAAATGAGGATGGCACCTATCCCTACGAATTGATAACCAAAAAGGATTTAAAGTGGTATCCTATACGATACTATAGAATCAAGGTATCAGGTGAAATGTTTACTCTGGCAATATCAAAAAAATATAACATGCTTATGATTTTAAAGGGAAGAAATGTGTTAAAGGTAGATGACCGAATGTGGGAAAAGGTTATAACTAAGGCTGCAATGATGTTTGCACTGTAAAGGAGGAAATGGTAATGCTGGTATGGATATTAATTATATTGGCACTTATTATTAAAGTCGCCTTTTTCTTATCATTGGCCAAATGTCCATTTTGGCTGATATATCTGATTTGCTCAGATGATGATGTGCGGGAATGGTTTTAGGTAAAAGGAGTTTTAAATATACTGTAGAATAATACAGATGAAAAAAATTATTGAACAGCGCGAGAGAATAGGAGGAATTTTTATGCCCAATGAGTATCAGTTTCCTTTCGGTGAATATTTGCATCCAGTAGTTCAGGCTGATAGGAACCCGAAGAAGGTTTTTGTGTTAGGGGTCTACGCCAGTGCAGTCCATGCAAAATGGGTTGATAAGAATGGCAAGCAGGTTTGTCCGTCCTTGGCAGTGGCCAGTGAACCAAGAATTTTCTGGGATGGTAATAATGAGGAGGCTCAAGCCATTATTGATAAAATCAAGATTCCTTCTGAACTGGGGCATCTCGAATTACCAGATGAGAATTTAAATGGCCCATCTGCCAGAGCTTTGGAAAATGAAATACTAGCTCCATTAGGCTTTAAGAGAGAAGATGCATGGCTTTGTGATTTGTTGCCAGAGAGCAGGTTAAATTCCAAACAGGTGAACAGAATTAAGAATGATTATAATCCATTGGTCAAGAAGTATAGTTTAAACCCTGTGACTGTACCAGCAGCAGGGGAAGCGTTTTGTGATGATGAGCGAGTATCGGAAATCACCAAAGAGTTGTTGGAATCACAGGCAGAATGGCTTATTTTGCTTGGAGATAAGCCTATAAAACAGTATTTGAAAAAAGTAGTAAAGATGACAAATGATAATTGGAATGATCTTAAGGAGTGTGTAGAAATAAATGGATATGGTACCATCATCGAAATGGAGATAGCTGGAAAAATGATTAAAGTAGTGCCTATGGTCCATCCTCATCATATTATTCCGGTGGAGCCATATAGTCCCCAATGGCATGATACTCATATGAAATGGGTAGCTGAGCGCAAAAATAAGTAAAGGAGAAAAGTCTTATGGATGAAGCACTAAGGAAGGAATATGAAGAATGGGTTGAAAAAGTTCAAAGAGAGCTGGTGAACCATAAAGAATGGGTTGAACAATATGGAAATTATGCTAAGAATATGATGGAGCATAAAGACCTTTTTATTAAAGCCCGTAAGACATTTCATGTGTATAAACCATTGCATGCTTATTTGACCATCGGAAATGTTAAGGACAAGCATGTTAATTTTGATCTTAGGTATTTGGGACAGAGTGTTGGAACAATTAAAGTTGGGGCAAGGAAGAGAAAACCTAGATTGTCGGTTAATGAAACACAAGCAAATAATAGCGAACGTTTTAATTATAGATTGGGGATAATAGAGAATAAAAGTTGGTCAACCAGCGAATTAGCAAAAGCTTTTAGAACTTTTTATAAAAATGAAGCTGTGGGCTCGCCAAGACAAGAAGAACATATGGTGGAGAGTGCATTATTTTCAGAGTTAGAGAAGACAAAATCAGTTAATAAAACATTATGTGGAATACAACCAGTATCATATGCTAATTCCAGAATTCATATGAAAACATCCTTAAAAGCAAGTGATGCCAAGAAAAATGTAATTGAACAGTCTAAAACTGGCGGTGAGACTGATATTTTATGTAGACGAAATATTAAACTAGGTGAAAGCAGATTTGTGGTTATAGAGGTAAAGGATGAAAATAAAAAGAATGAATCCTTTGATGATACTATGAAACAGGCAATTTCCTATGCTGTGTTTATTAGTGAACTAATTCATTCCAATGCAGGAAAAGATTGGATGAAAATATGGGGAATGGAGAACCAGATTAAAGAAAACTACATAATAGATTGTGTCGTAGCTATGCCTAAAGGGGCTACTGAGCCAAGCTATGCTGGAGAGAAGATAGAAATTCCAGGTACAGGTGATAAGCTCGAATTGCACTATATGAAAATTAAGGACTATGATTCTGAAAATGTTGAGTTTGAGAGTTCGTTTGATAATAAGTAAATAAGGATTGATGTCAAAACTCCCAGGTGATTAAAATAATCATCTGGGAGTTTTAATGTACAAAAATACGCACCTTGTATATGATATGCTTCAAGCAATCAGAAAGTTAGAGCTGTACGAGGGAGGCGGTACTATGGATCAGTTTTATTATATTTTTGATGGGAAAAAATGGGATTGGATGGAGTCAAATGAAGACTGGGCCAAGAAAGACATTGAAGAATATAACTTTGAACTGGTGACCAGTGCTATGACTGATGAGGATAAAGCACTTGCTGCGTCAAAACAGTCCGAAAAAAATCTGCTGGCTTATTTTGATTTCGAGTATTCAGATGTAGTTCACTATTTAGAATGGGGCAGCTCGTTGACAGATCCGAGGGGAAAAACAAATGTGGTTGCCAGATGGCGTCTGCAGCTTTGCAGGGAGCAAAAACTGGCAATTATTATGGCGGATACTTTTAAAGTGGAAATCACAGCTCATCCTTGGGAAGTGGAAGATAACAGTAACCAGTATAAATATATACTGGCTGAGGGGATACATTTTTCCTTTCCGTTACACAGATATAAGCTCTTTGATAAAATTTACAACCAATATACTCTTCGTCTGGATTATGGAAAATGGACTTATACCGCTGTCCCCAATAAGAAAAGTCGGGTACGGTCAAATAATAATTATTACAATGTAAAACATGATTGGACTGATAAGGGCTTTAACTTTTCTCTGGAAATTCCCCCAGCTGTTGTGATGCGGGCAATGACCTTCCTTAAAGATTTGGCCACGGAGGAATTTGGTTTTTCTCCGACGGTGCCGGATAATATGCCGGGTAATAAGTTGTTAAAATATTTTGTCCAATATCCAATGGATGTAAATGTGGGTTTATATGTGGATATGCTGGGATATGATTTTGGTTGTCAGGTACTCAGAAAAAATGAATCCAATTTTGACTTGGTATGTGATTATTTAAAGCTACCCAAAACCAAGAGTCTAAAGAAAGCCTATCATGCCAATTATGCAGCTTTGGCAATTTGTTATTTTCTATCAAAAGAAGTAGGAATTGATGATATTAATATTTGGCAGTATTTTTTGACTGGTCAAAAGCTGATGGATAATGATATTGACATATTGGGCATAGATAAAACTGGTAAAATTTATTTTAGAAAAAAGGCCAATGAATACTCATTTAGCAATCGGCACTGGCATTCAGTATGGATGCTGGAAAAATGGGGAGCAAAAAGAACGGGGGAAATATTAAGCGATGTTTTGTTGCAGTCTATGGATGAGTACAAATACCATTGCTTTCTGATGTTGGAGTTTGATTATCCTGATGGCAATCTGCCACAAGAATTGGCACAGGCCATATATCGTTATGGAATTTCAAAGGAAGCCCATGATATTGGTAACAGGTTAAGGGAACAAAATGTAAAAAGGATAGATAAATGCAGTATTATTTTTGACTTGACCCAAAAAGAATTGGCAAGAGAGGAGGAAACCCCTGAGGGAATATTCAAGGTAGCCCGTACAGGTAGAGACTTATATGATATTTCGGAAAAGTTGCACAACTGTGTGAGGATATATGTTGATAAAATGTTGCGAAAGGATTGTACCATTTACTGTTTACAAAAGGAGGATAAATTTCTTGCATGTATCGAGGTGAGCAATGGGGCAGTTGTTCAGGCCAGCGGTATGTGTAACAAAAAATTGAGCGGCTATTTGCTTGATACAGTAATTTCCTGGAGCGCCAGGAATAACCTGGTATATGCAGTATCGTAGGACATTTCCAGTAGTTTACATTTTTATAATATGGGAAAATGAGGTTCATACTTTGAATCTCATTTTTTAATGTGCAGTTATTTGTACATTCACTTTGCTAATATATAGCCACCAAATATATCATCAGTGATTTGGAGGCGGTTATATGAAGGAAAAGTACTATATAGTACCCCAGAAAAGCAGGCTTCTGTCTGATTTGGCTAAGGGTATGGAACTTAATGAAGATGAAGAAAGGTTTTTAAAGGGTGCCTTCATTCGCCATGTTGAAATATCCCTTAATAGCAGTATGTGGGAAATAGTTGTATGGTCCGGAAAGAAAATTCCAGAGAACATTATTGATCGGATTGCTGATTTTGTTGCAAGAAAGAATAGTCTGGCCAAAGTTATGATTTATCAGACTGTAATTTCATTGGAAGAATTGGCAGAGCAGAATTGGGAAAAACTGGTAAATCAAGTTGCTGGAAACAATCAAAGTATAAGTCATATTTTGCTGGGCACTAATCGCATTTATAAAGATTCCAGAATTATATTGCAGGTTAACGGAGATTTCAGCAAGTACATGCTGGAGGAAAATAATGTATCAATGGCCTTCTACGAAGCGGGGATCAAGATAATAGGCTATCCAATCTCCATAGAGTGTCAGTCCATATATGAGGAAATTGAAAATATATCCGTGGAAGAGGCTCTTCATGACACCAGGGAATATCAGGAGGCACTGGAGGCAGCCCGGACTCCAATAAGCAAAACAGCCCAGAGGGGCGGCTCCAAAGCAGATGGTGCTGCTTCTACTTATACAGGCGGAAAAAATAAATACAGTAGCAAAAAATCCCGTCCTAAAAGGGGCAAAATTCAGATTGGCAAGGATGACAGTCCATTGATATTTGGTGAGGCCATTATTGGCAGCATTACTCCTATTTCCCAGCTTGAAGGGGAAAAGAAGGATGTGGTGGTTCAGGGGGTAATTGTCAGTGTAGATGGGAAACAGCTTCTGGAATCAAGTATGCTTCTTTTATCAGTGGCTGATGATACCGATGGCATGACTTGTAAAAGCTTTTTTAAAAAGCCTGAAGATTTCACCAAGGTTTTGGATCGCTTAAAAAAAGCCGTCAAGGCAGGCGGTACTGTCAAGTTAAGGGGCAGAATGCGCTACGATAAGTTTATCAATGACAATGTTTTATTTGTTGATAGCTTACTACTGGTGGATATGGAATCTCGCCAGGATAATGCAACAGAAAAGCGTGTGGAGCTCCATTGCCATACTAAAATGAGTGCCGGGGATGGTGTTGCTTCAGCTAAAAACTTGATCAAAACCGCTGCAAAATGGGGTTGGCCCGCCATAGCCATTACAGATCATGGTGTGGTACAGGCTTTTCCGGAAGCTATGGATACAATTTGGGGCAAGGAAAAACTGGACATTAAGATTATCTATGGCGTGGAAGGCTATTTGGTGCCTAATGATTACGATCTGAAAAATGCCAATCATATTATTATATTGGCAAAAAATCCAAATGGACTTCGCAATCTCTATAAGCTGATAACCTTGTCACATCTCCGTTTCTTCTATAGAGAGCCAAGACTGCCACGGCAGCTGATTCAGGAATATAGGGAAGGACTTATTATCGGGTCAGCATGTGAAGCGGGGGAGCTTATTCGGGCAATTGTGGCGGAGCAAAGTGATGAGGAATTGCTTAAAATAGCTGAATTCTATGATTATCTTGAAATCCAGCCAATCGGCAACAATGAATTTCTTGTAAGAAAAGATAAATTCCATCATATAAAGGATGACAATGACCTTATTAAGATAAACATGAAGGTGGCAGAGCTGGCCAGAAAGTTGAACAAGCCCCTTGTTGCCACATGCGATGTTCATTTCCTCAACCCTGAGGATCAGATATATCGTGCTATTGTCATGAGGGGCAAGGGGTTTCCCGATGCGGATTTACAGCCACCACTATATTTAAGAACCACGGAGGAAATGCTGGCAGAATTCCAGTATCTAGGAGAAGAAGGGGCCTATGAGGCTGTTGTTACCAATCCTCGGAGGATTGCAGAAATGTGCGAGAAATTTAAGCCTATTCCGGATGAGCTGTATTCTCCGATGATTCCAGGGGCAGATGAGGAAATTACCTCCATGACCTACAACAAGGCCCAAAGCCTTTATGGTGATGTATTGCCGAAAATAGTTCAGGACCGGATTGACCAGGAGCTGAAGCCGATTATTGCTCATGGGTTTTCTGTTTTGTATCTCATTGCCCACAAGCTGGTGCGCAAGTCAAATCTAGACGGATATTTGGTGGGCTCCAGAGGATCTGTAGGTTCTTCCTTTGTGGCCACTATGACGGATATTACCGAGGTAAATCCTCTGCCACCTCATTGGCGCTGTCCGAACTGCAAGCATAGTGAGTTTATAACAGATGGTTCCTATGGATGTGGCTATGATCTGCCGGATAAGGAATGTCGTATTTGTGGAACCAATATGGTGAAGGATGGTCATGATATTCCATTTGCAGTATTTCTAGGATTTGACGGCGATAAGGTTCCGGATATTGATTTAAATTTCTCCGGGGAGTATCAGCCAGTAGCCCACAGATATACCGAGGAGCTATTTGGCAAGGATAATGTATTTAGAGCTGGTTCTATTGGCACAATTGCGGACAAAACAGCTCCCGCTTTTGTGCGCAATTATTATCGAGATAAAGGGCAGACTAAACATGAAGCATATATAAAGAAAATAGCAGCATCATGTACTGGTGTTAAACAAACCAGTGGCCAGCATCCCGCAGGTATCATGGTAGTTCCAAGGGATATGGATGTTCATTTCTTTACTCCCTTGCAACATCCTGCTGGTGACAAAGCTGGCAGTACAATTACAACACATTTTGATTATCATTCCATATCCAGCCGTTTGGTAAAGCTGGATATACTTGGACATGATGATCCAACGGTAATAAAGATGCTGGAGGATTTGACTCATCGTGATCCGAAGACAATTCCTTTTGATGATACTGCAACTCTTAGTTTATTTAGTAGCACAAAAGCATTGGGAATATCTGAGAAAGAGTTGGGGCTAACTCTGGTACCTTTGGAATTCCGGAGTTTCGTACTGCCTTTACCCGCCAGATGATTGATGATACACATCCCAAATGCTTTTCAGATTTGGTGCGGATTTCTGGCTTTTCACATGGTACCAATGTATGGCTGGGGAATGCCCAAGATCTTATCAAGGCCGGAACTTGCACCCTTCAAAATGCTATTTCTGCAAGGGATGATATTATGATGTATCTCATACATAAAGGCGTAGATCCACTATTGGCCTTTAAAACCATGGAAAATGTGCGTAAAAACAGGGGCATTGCCCCAGATGTGGTGGAAATACTCAAAAAGGCTAGTATACCAGACTGGTATATTGAATCCTGTCAAAAAATAGAGTATCTGTTCCCACGAGCCCATGCTACGGCTTATGTTATGATGGCCTATCGAATTGCCTTCTGTAAGGTTCATTATCCTCTGGCGTATTATACGGCCTATTTTTCCATTAGGGCAGCGGCCTTTGATTCGGACATTATTACGAGAGGAAAGGATGCAGTGAAGCAGAAAATGGAGGAGATTGAGGCCATGGATTCACCCAGCGATGCTGATAATGCCTTGTATGTGGTGCTTCAGCTGGCCTGGGAAATGTACCTTCGGGGCTTTAAAGTAAAAAAGGTGGATTTATATAAATCCGGAGCCAACCGCTTTCAGATGGTTACGGAGGAAAATGCAGTATTGCCACCATTTACGACCCTAAACGGGCTTGGGGCCGTAGATGCCAAGGCCATTGTAGAAAAAAGGACAGAGGGTCCTTTTTTATCAATTGAAAACCTAAAAAAAGAACTGGTATTAATAAAAAAAGTATTGAAGCACTGCGTTTGCATGGCTGTTTGGATGGCATGGATGAAAGTGACCAGATGACGCTGTTTTGAGTATTCCGGAAGGTGATTTTATGTATAAATGGAACAATAGAATACAGGAGTGGCAGGACATTATAAATGCTGCCATAGAGGATAAAAAGAAAATCCGATTTTTTTACAATGCCCTTGGGACTGATTTTAAACTGCATACTAAAAGGCAGGAGCCCTATACTGTCAGTCCTTATAAGGTGATTTCTGTTAATGAAAAGCTATACTTGATTGGAAGTATTGAAGAATATGATGATATTGTTAATTTTCGGCTGGATAAGATGACTGATGTGGAGTGCCTTGAAGAAATCAGTAGAGATATAAATGATAATTTGGCATTTGACAAAGCCCTGAGCTGTCCCATACATATGGCGGAAAAAATATATATGTTCAGCGGGGAAAGTGTTTGGGCTGAGATAAAAACCACATCTGACATGATGTGGGCACTGACGGACTGGTTTGGGACAAATTTTTTGATAAAGGAAGAATCTGGAGATAGTATCATTGTGCTGCTCAAATGTAACTATTCAGCCCTTCGTCATTGGGTGCTCCAGTACGGCCCATATGTGGAGATACTGTCTCCAATGACACTGAGGGACCAGATAAAAATAGATGTGCAGGGAATGTGGGAGAAATATAAAGAATGAGGTTCATTATGTTCTAAGCATTATATATTTTTCGTTTTATTGCAGATGCAAAAACAGACGCAAAAATGCATCTGTTTTGTATGTGATATTATTATTTGAATAAATCACTGTGGGTTCCGGTCCTTCATTCTAAAATATCCTCAAACATTTCATCAATATCGTGATAACCTTTAACCCTAGGGGCTTTGGATATTCTGTCGGCTTCAAGCATGGCAGCAATGGTTTTATCATTAGGGGTTGATCGTGATATGTTGAATGGAATACGACCTTCACGCAATGACTGTCTTACAAAAATATTGAAAGCAGTGCTGATATTCATACTAAGATCTGCGAATAATTCCTCGGCAGCAGCTTTTAAATCAGCATCCATTCTTATACTAATATTTGTGCTGGTTGACTTAGCCATAAAATCATCTCCTTAAGTATACTATTAATATAGACAAATATATGTACATGGGATGTTATTAAAGTTTTCTTTAATATTGACAATATAGGATAAAATCAATATTATTAAAGCGAAATGTAAATATCAGCCAAGGAGGGGTTATGATGAGTTCACAATTTGATGATTATTTGCAGGAGCAGTTAAAGGATCCTGAATTTCGAGCAGAATATGAAGCATTACAACCGGAACATGCTGTAATTCAGGCATTAATTGATGCCAGAAAAGAAACTGGCATTACTCAAAAGGAATTATCCAAAAGAACGGGTATTGCCCAAGGTGATATAAGCAAGCTGGAAAGGGGCACAGCTAATCCGTCTATTAAAACTTTGCAACGTTTAGCTGCAGGAATGGGCAGGGTCCTGAAAATAGAATTTGCTATGGAAAGCAAAGTATAAAGGATAGCGCGTTGATTTGAACCTAAAACAATAATGTAAGTATTTAAATACCAGACTCCCAGATTGTATAAAATCATCTGGGATTTTTGCAAAAAATGTGTAATAGCAAATAGATTAAAGACTTGTTAGTATATCTCTTTAGCGATATAATTATTGCAAGGGGGTGGCTGTATGATTGTCTACCATGGTTCTGATCATATTGTTAAAGTACCTGTATTTCATGGCGGAAAACGGAATAATGATTATGGTCATGGCTTTTATACCACGGAAAGCCTGGAGCTTGCCAAAGAGTGGGCCTGTGCCAAGAATACGGATGGCTTTGCCAATCGCTATGAATTGGACTTGGAGGAACTGGCCATCTTAAATTTGAATTCATCAGAGTACAATATACTTAATTGGCTGGCATTGTTGACAAAATATCGCAGCTATTGGCAAAGTGGCAGTATTGCTGAAGATTCCAAGAATTATCTGCAACAGAACTTTTTTATTGATCCTGATAAATATGATGTGATTATTGGTTATCGGGCAGATGATTCATATTTTAGTTTTGCCCAGGATTTTATTGCAGGAACAATATCTCTAAATAAGCTGTCTAAGGCCATGCGGTTGGGGAAGCTGGGAGAACAAATTGTTTTAAAAAGTGAGAAAGCCTACAGCCACATTAAATTTATAGGGGCCGAGCCGGCAGAAGCCAACCTATGGTATGAGAAAAAGTCTGTCAGGGACAGGGAGGCCAGAAGGTCATATCGTAAAAGCAGATCTCAGACTGATAGTGTATCAGAGATTTATATGCTGGATATTATGAGGGAAGGGATAACAAATGGCGATTCGCGCTTACGATGAAATGTATGTGAACAGTGCTCAGAATATATTGGGGCATGCTGTGGATTTTGCCATTATGTCTCTGGAAATTGAGCCGGATGATTTTGGTAAGGCGTTAATGGTAAGTGTCGCTGCACGACAATTTGCCAAAGGAAATCCTCGTTATGTGGCTGGGATGAATGGATGTGAACTGGCCAGACAGATTTTGGATGAAGTTCATATTTCGTATCTTGATACTGAGGATATTATGTATGTTGATAAATCACCGGAATATTGGGCAGGATGGGCATTGGCGTACTATCAGTGGTATGCAGATATTTCCTTTGGGGATATTCTAAAGGTAGTTTCTTTGGAAGAGATAATTGGAATGTACTATGTGTACCATGAAATGGATATTTCCCATTTTGTAGAGCAAATTAATTGGCTTATGGGAAAGGCGTATTCTCAGAGCCGATTGCGGGCAAGGCGGGATAATTGCGGATTATCCCAGTCAGAGCTGGCTAAAGAAGCAGATGTACCATTAAGGCAAATACAACTTTTTGAACAGGGGCAGCGCGATATTAATAAAACCTCGGCTATCACACTTTACAAGCTCAGCAAAGCTCTTCATTGTCAGATGGAGGATTTGTTGGAGCCGTCACTAAAAAATGATGAAGAAGTAGTATAGATAAAAGAAAATACAGTAGTTACACTCCCAGGTGATAATAAAATCATCTGGGAGTTTTAATGTGCGAAATTTTGTACATTACCTTTGCTATAATAAAACCAAATAAAATGATTTGGTTTTGGAAAGGAGCGATTACTGTGAATAAGAAGAAATTGAAGGAAATAATAGAGCGTCATGGAAAATGGCTTAGAGGGGAAGCTGGTGGAGAAAAAGCCAACCTATATGAGGAAAGCTTGCGTGGAGTTGATTTAAGTGGAGTTAACCTGCGGGGGGCTGACCTCAGAATAGCTGACCTGGATAATGCAATTCTGGCTGGAGCTGACTTGCGTGAAGCCAATATGCGCGGTACTGTTTTGCGTTATGCCAATCTTAGGGGAGCTAACCTTAGTAAATCTACCCTGATAGAAGCTACTCTTATTGGAGCTGATTTGCGTGAAGCAAGCCTAGAAGGGGCGGAACTGCGTGGAGCCTATATGGGCAGGGCTGATCTGCGTGATGCCCGTCTGAATGGAGCCCAATTGTATAGGGCCAGCTTGTATGGAGCTAATCTAAAGGGGGCAGACCTTCGGGAAGCAAATTTGAATAGAACGAACCTGGATTATACTGACCTGAGAGGTTTAGATATCCGGGGAGCACGGGTGGAAACTGCAAATTTTGATTTTAGTGATATGCCATACCGGGTTGTACAGGCAGGTCCATTTGGCACCTTAAGAACTTATATTACATATAATATTGATGCTGATATAATCTATTTTCACGAGTTAGGTAGCTTTGAGGGTTCGCTGGAGAGTTTTAAGCAATATCTTGATAGCGTGTTTCCGTCGAATGTTCCAGATGGGAGTGATAACCCGTGGCGGCAGGAATATATGGCATTTATTGCTATGTGTGAGTTATTGAAAAAAATAAAATTGCCAGAATGACAATTTTTTGGTGCATGTATTTCATATTGAACATACTAAATTGTTCGATGAATTTATCGAAACTAGTTGGAAGAATATGCGTATTAATGCTATAATCATCTTATATAAAGCGTGAAAGGATGTGGTGGTATGCCTACAATTACTCCTATTTCGGATTTACGAAATTATGGTAATGTTTTGGAAAAAGTTGAGGTTGGCAGTCCGGTATACCTTACCCGAAATGGGCGCGGTGCCTATAGTATTAGGGATATGGCGGATGAAGAAAACTTTCAGAAAGCTGAGGCAATGATTCAGCTTATGTGTGAGTTAAATGCTGGACTACGGTCAGCCGATGAAGAAGGATGGGTTTCTGAAGAAGAATTGGAGAAACAGCTTAAGCTCAGGAGGCATGGACGCAAATGAAATATCTTTTGCGGTATACACCAGAAGCAGCCAGAGACATGATGGATGTCTGGGATGGTGTTTATGAGGCCTCCAAGGATTATGATACTGCTGATAAATATGTGGATGAGCTTAGAGAATTAATTGCGGATAAGAAACAATTTCCTTTTTCTGGTGTAATGGTGAAGTATCGTGGACTGTTTACAGGATTTTATGCTGTGCGTTATAAAAAGTATTTTGCTTTTTACCGGGTTCGGGGTAATAATATTGAGGTCGTGAGAATAATAATGGCCAAGCGTGATTTCATGAAAATTTTGTTTGGGGATGCAGAAGATTGAATAAAGATAAAAATTCAGTTTGTGCCAAAATGGCACAAATTGCCGATGAATCAAAAAATACATATTTGCTCCCAAAAACTATAATGTAAATATTTAAATATCAGACTCCCAGATTTTATAAAATCATCTGGGAGTTTTAATGTGCATTATAATGTACATCAATTTTGATATATTATAACCCAGGATAGATAATTATGTAAGAAATGCATTACGGAGGTGCAATATAATGACAGATCAAAAGGATATTAGAACAGCAGGGCTGATGAAACGGCTTAAAGCATTGAAAGATAAGGTGGTAGAACGGCAGGAGCAGTTTGAGAAATTAATGGAATTTGTAGAAAAAGAAACTGTATATCTTACAACTCCTGCATCTACCAAATACCACCTTAACTGTGAGCAGGGATTATTGGAGCATAGTATCAATGTGGCGGAAACCATGCTGAAAATAAAAGCAGCCATTGCTCCGGAAATTTCCGATGAAAGCTGTGTAATCGTTGCTCTTATGCATGATTTGGGTAAAACGGGAATGCCAGGGAATCCTCTCTACATTAAAAATCCACCAGATAGTAAATACAAGAACCCATATTACTGGAATGGTGACCTTACTTATTTGAGCGTTCCTGTGCGGAGTCTGTATTTGGCGGCACAACGATTTCCACTAACTGAGGAAGAGGTACAGGCCATTGTATATCATGATGGGCAGTATGTGGAGGATAACCGAAGTGTAGCTACCAATGAAACACCACTGACATTGCTATTACAGTATGCAGATACTTGGAGTGGGTTTGTATTGGAGGAAAAGAATAAAAAATGATATAGAAATAGTGGATTCCCAGCTGAAAAAATCATCTGGGAATTTTTGTATATGCGTAATCTAATGTACATAATATTGTACATTAGACATTGTAGAATACATATAAAAGAAACAGATGATATTTAAAAAATATGGCTACTAAAAATGGAGGCGGTCAACATGATTATCTACAAAGCTGAATTGATATATGAGTCCCTGCAGTGTGGAAATAATGATAAGGAAACCTTGAATCCGGAAATTGATGATAAAAAAATTGTCCGCATTATTAATGATGTTAACGATGATCTTGGGTTTTGTTGCGGCCTGGATGACAACCTGAGTGTTGCGGTTGTTAGTGGTGAATACGGACGCTGGGATATAGTTTGGGCCTGCAATTTGGAAAAAATTACTTTAAAGGACTGTGAAAAGTGGCTTAAGAATCACTTTTTGGATAACTATGCCGTTAAAAAGGTGGTAGTGGATAATATTCACGAGATTTCAGTAAAAGAATTTAATAAACTTCTTGATAAGGCAAATGACAAGAACTTTTATAGTGGCTGGAATATAGTAAATAAGCTGGGGCTTGATTACTTTGAAAACAGACGGTTTCGTGTTCAAGAACATGTATATCGGCAGGAGAACATCACAAAAAGAAAAATTAAAAGCCTTGCTGATGAAATTATGGCTGATCAAAGTCTGTTGGAGGAGATTGACAGAATTTATTCCCGCCAGAATGAAAAGAAATATTATGGTAATCCCGTGCATTATGTTATTAAAGCTGGCACAGTACAGGCTGCTAATGATATTATTAGCCTTCTTGTTTTTGCATTGAAGGCAAATAAGCGGCTTCTGGGTGGACGGGTGAGCTATGTTAATAACATCAGTGAGCACTGCTGTGATGATGAAGAATTTCAGCAAATGTTTAAAACGGGCAGAGGCTCGGCTGTGGCTATTGATATGAGTGGTACTGATGAAGATCATGGAGTGTATGCTTCGGCTTATCGGGAGGTAGTGGATTTTATTGCAAAGTCAGTGATGGATAACCAGCTTTATACACTTTGCTTTTTGGTGCAGATTTCTGAAAATCCTGGGTTTAGCAAAGGTCTTATTGCGTCTGTCCAGGAAGATATACACTTGATAGAAATCTGTGAAGGACGGGGAGATAAGGAACAGGCCGTCAATTACTTGGAAAAGCTTACAACAAAATCACAGTTCAAGGCATCCCGGGAAGAATTGGAAAGGGCATTACCATCCCAAACTAAGACCTTTACGGCAACTGAAGTATATAAAACTTATAATAAATGGTTCAGTAATGGGCTGAAAAGCAAGGCTTACAAAGCATATAAGGCTGTTGAAAAGGTTGCTATCAAAGAAAAGAAGAAAGGAAACAAGCCTTATGAAGAACTTAAGAATATGGTGGGGCTTGTGAATATAAAGGCATTGGTGGACCAAATTATTAATACTGCCAAAATTAGACAGTCCAGAAGCAAAATGGGGTTGGATAACTACAATGTATCCCAGCACATGCTTTTTACCGGTAATCCGGGTAGTGCCAAAACCACGGTTGCTCGTCTTATGGCGGAAATTTTAAAACAGGAAGGTGTACTGGAAACGGGGCATTTTGTGGAATGTGGCCGTGCTGACCTGGTAGGCAAATATGTGGGCTGGACTGCTCAAATCGTACAGAAAAAATTCCGTGAAGCCGTGGGAGGTATATTATTCATTGATGAGGCCTATGCATTAGTGGATGATACAAATTCCTTTGGGGCGGAGGCCATAAATACTATTGTTCAGGAAATGGAGAACAGAAGGGATAATGTCATCGTTATTTTCGCTGGGTATCCCGATAAAATGGAGCATTTTTTGTCGGAAAATGAAGGGCTGAGAAGCCGTATCGCTTTTCATTTGGATTTTCCTGACTATAATGCTGAGGAGATGCTTCAAATTCTTGAGCTTATGGTAAAAAATAAGGGGTATGTAATTGACGATGAGGTGAGGGAAAAGTGTCTGGATATCTTCAAATGTGCCTGTGGACAATCGGAATTTGGCAATGGGCGTTTTGCCAGAAATCTTTTGGAACAGGCAATGATGAAGCAGTCAGATAGACTTATAAAAGAATTCAATGGCAAAAAGTTAAGCCGCAAGGATTTAATTTCTCTTACGGCAGAGGATTTTTCTGTAAATGCAGAAAAGATGTACAAAAAGCCGAAGAGTGCAATCGGGTTTGTGTGATAGAGCAGAAATTGTTCTCATAGAGCAAAAAAATAAAGTTTATATTTTAGTTATCATTTAGATGATTTCAAGGTCATAAGTGATAACTCCAAAAAATTAAATAATGAAATGATAAGACAGGTTTCATGGATTGAGAAATTTATTCCTCATAAACTTGGGCATGTGCAATATTTCGCACATGCCTTTTGTTATTATAAAATCAATAGTAAATGTATTACTTTTGGACTAGGGAACTGGGAATATTTTTCCTTACATAAGGAAAAATTTGAGCAATTAGGTTATAATTAAAAGATAAGTAAAACTGTGGAGGATTAAGCGTGGAAGAAAGTATGCTTGAAAATAATATACCCTTTGCCCATTTGCATGTTCATACTGAGTACAGCCTGCTGGATGGGGCAAACAGAATAAAGCCATTGGTGAAGCGGGCCAAGGAGCTGGGAATGAAGCACCTGGCCATTACTGACCATGGCAATATGTTTGGTGTTATTGATTTTTATAAGGCTGCCAAGGCGGAGGGGATAAATCCCGTTATTGGCTGTGAGGTTTATATGGCTCCCCGGGATCGTCGGGAGAATTTTGAGGTGGATGGTACAAAGTACTATCACCTTATTTTGCTGGCTGAAAATGAAACTGGCTACAAGAATCTGGTGCAGCTGGTTTCCAAGGCCAATATTGAGGGCATGTATTACAAGCCCCGTATAGACAAAGAACTGCTGCGTCAGTATCATGATGGCATTATTTGCCTTAGCGCCTGCATTGCGGGGGAAATTCCTTCCTGGATTCTCCGTGGCGATATGGACAGGGCGGAAAAGTCCTTGCAGGATTATCTGGAGATTTTTGGCCGGGATAATTTCTTTATTGAAATTCAGTACCACGGCATGGAGCAGGAGGTTAAGGCCAACAAGGGACTTATTGAGCTTGCCCAAAAGTACAATATCGGTTTGGTGGCTACAAATGATGCCCATTATCTGACCCGTGAGGCCAGTGAGTTCCACGATATTCTTCTCTGTATTCAGATGAGCAAAACCGTGGATGATCCCAGCCGCATGAAGTTTTTTGGTCAGGAGTTCTATCTTAAGAGCCCTGATGAAATGGCCCAGCTTTTCCCTGAATACCCTGAGGCTATGTCAAATACGGTAAAAATTGCTGAGCGCTGTCATGTGGAGTTTGATTTTGAAAATCGCCATTTGCCACTGTTCCCATTGCCGGAGGGGATGACGGACGAGCAATATCTGAGAAAGCTGTGTGAGGATAATCTTCCATCCCATTATCCTGAGGAAACCAAGGAAGTCCGTGATCGTCTGGAGTACGAGCTTGGGGTTATTCATACCATGGGCTTTGACAGCTATTTCCTTATTGTATGGGATTTTATAAATTATGCTCGCAGCGAGAATATTCCCGTTGGTCCGGGTCGAGGCTCGGCGGCAGGCAGTATTGTGGCCTACTTGCTGGGTATTACGGATATTGACCCACTTAAATATTCCCTGCTCTTTGAGCGTTTCCTCAACCCTGAGCGTGTAACCATGCCTGATATAGACGTGGACTTTTGTTATGTGCGCCGTGAAGAGGTCATTGAGTATGTAAAACGCCGCTACGGTGAGGATCATGTGGCCCAGATTGTTACCTTTGGTACTTTAGCTGCCAAGGGGGCTATCAAGGATGTGGGCCGTGCCCTGAATATGCCTTTCAGCGAGATGAATAAGATTACCAAGCTGGTACCTTCAGAGCTTGGTATAACCATTCAGAAGGCTTTGGATACTACCAAGGAGCTGAAGACTCTTTATGATGAATCTGAGGAGGTTCATCGTCTGCTGGATTTTGCCATGGGAGTGGAGGGACTTCCAAGACATTCCTCAACTCATGCGGCGGGTATCGTGATTGCCCGTAATCCTCTTACAGATTATCTTCCTGTAATGATGACTGACGGCACACTGGTTACCCAGTACGACAAGGACCATGTGGAGGAGCTGGGACTTCTTAAAATGGATTTCCTGGGCCTTCGCACCCTTACAGTTCTTGACGATGCTATTAAAAATATAAAGAAAAACCGGGGAGTGGATGTGGATTTAAGAACCATTCCCTTGGTGGACAAGAAAACTTCTGAAATGCTCTGTAAGGGCTTTACGGGGGCTGTGTTCCAGATGGAATCCAGCGGCATGACCAATATCATTAAGGAGCTTAAGCCAGAAGGCTTTACTGACCTTATTCCATTGGTGGCCCTTTATCGTCCGGGGCCTTTGGGCAGCGGCATGGTGGATGATTTTATCGCCGGCCGTCACGGCACCAAGAAGGTTACCTATATGCACCCTCTCTTGGAGCCAATTCTCAAGGAAACCTTTGGCGTGGTGCTTTATCAGGAGCAGGTAATGCAGATAGTGCAGGTATTGGCTGGATTTACTTTAGGACAGGCGGATCTTCTCCGTCGTGCCATGGGTAAGAAAAAAGCGGCTATTTTGATGGCTCAAAAGGAAAATTTCCTTAAGGGCTGTGATAGCAATGGTATTGATGCTGACCTGGCCAATAAGATATTTGATTTGCTGACTCACTTTGCAGACTATGGCTTCAATAAGTCCCATAGTGCGGCTTATGCCTATGTGGCCTGGCAGACAGCTTATTTAAAGGCCAATTATCCAGAGGAATTCATGGCGGCAATGCTTACCAGTGTTATGGATACCACCGACAAGGTAAGCGTATATATTGAGCAGTGCCGTCGTATGGGTATTGCAGTGCTGCCACCTGATATAAATGCCAGCTCGGTAAACTTCAGTGTTGATGGCAATGCCATTCGCTTTGGTTTGGCTGCAGTAAAAAATGTTGGTGATGCAGCTTTGCAGAATCTGGAAGAAGAACGCAGCAATGGAGGACCGTTTACATCACTTACTGATTTTTGCCTTCGTATTGATATGAGTACCATTAATAAGCGGGTTATTGAGAGCCTTATTAAATGTGGTGCCTTTGATTCTATTGGCGCAAGGCGGTCTCAGCTGTTGGAGGTGTTGTCCAAAACTGTGGATGCGGCGGCTGTGTCACAAAAGGACAAGGCCACAGGACAGATGGGGCTCTTTGATGATGAGGTTTTAAATGACGTTACTGAGGTCAAGCTTCCAGATATTCCTGAGGTGGACCGCAGTACAATGCTCATGTGGGAAAAGGAAATCACCGGTTTCTATATTACAGGCCATCCATTAGATGAGTATTCTGATGTGCTTAATGGTTTCACCAGTATAAGTGATATTTTGGCTGGTAAAGTAAGAGACGGCAAGGCGGTAAAGCTGGGTGGCATGGTGATAAGTGCCAAGCGTATTGCCACGAAAAAGGGTGATACCATGTGCTTTGCAGAGATGGAGGATTTCTCCAATTCCATTGAAGTGGTGGTGTTCCCAAAGGTTTTCTATCAATGTGTCAATGCCCTGGAGCCTGATTCTGCTGTTATGGTAGCTGGTAAGGTAAACTTTACTGATGATGGAATAAAGGTTTTGGCGGATCGGGTTTGTCTGCTGAAGGATTATAAGCCAGATATATACATTGCCATTAGTGCTGCCCATGAAAATGAGGCAGTCTTCAAGGCAGTGAAGGATGTACTAACTACTCATCAGGGGGATCATATAGTATATATTTATTATTCAGACCGCAAGAAGGTTATTAAAACAGAGCGGGCCATGTGGATAGACGGATCCGAGGAGGCCATTTTCCTTCTAAAGGAAATTCTTGGGGATGATTGTGTTAAGACCAGATAAGTCCATGTAACTAGAAAGTTGAGGTTAATAAAATGGGCGATGTAAAATGCGGACCTAAGACAGGAGTGTTTCTCTTGGCTGGGGGCCACTTCATGGTTGATTTCTATAATAATTTTCTTCCGGTGCTTTTGCCAATAATCATGGTGAGAATGGATATGTCCCTTACCATGTGCGGCCTTTTGGTGATGGTGCTGTCCATAACTTCCAATCTATTACAGCCTATTTTCGGCTATTTTTTTGATAAGCATAATTTTAGCAAGACCATGGTATATGCGGTGTCTTTGGCCGGGGTGTTTATGTGTGTCGTTGGCTATGCTCCAAATAAGCCTGTATTGTTTTTGTTGTGTGCCCTTTTGGGAGTGGCAGTGTCCGCCTATCATCCTTTAGGCACATCACTTCTAAGGAAGGTCAGCAGCAAGATGAACATGGGCCGTTCCGTGTCCTTTTATGTGGCTGGGGGCAATATTGGTTTCGCTTTGGCTCCGGTGCTGGTGGTAGCCTTTTTGGACCGTTACCCTTTGGAGAGCTTGCCTGTGTTGATTATTCCTGGTGTTTTACTGGCGACAGCATACGTTTTTACTAATTTGTGGAATCTGCCATCCAGGAGTCAAAAGCCATCCGATGAAGCAGTGGAAAATGATTTTAAGAGCATTCTGCGGAATATAGATGTGGTGCGTTTGAATTTGGCTATGGGGTTTAGGTGCTGGACCCATGTATGTGTGGTTACTTTTCTGCCCCTGCTCATGCAAAGCAAGGGAATATCTCCCGTAATGTCAGGTACTCTTTTGGGAGTTTTTCTGGTGGGTTCGGCCCTTGGAGGCTTATTTGGCGGTGAAATAGGGGACAGAACCAATCATAAAAAGGTAATGGCCTATTCATTGATTTTATCATTGGCTCCTGTTATCTATTTCTTTTTAATGCCAAATGACAGCATGGTAGCTATCATTGCCCTGTTTTTAGCTGGGGCCCTTTTGATGGCACCTCAGCCAAGCTCCATAGTGTGGACTGGTCATCTGATGCCTCAGTTTATCGGGGTGGCCAGCGGCATGATGATGGGCCTTTGCTATGGTATTGGCAGTATTGGTGCGGCAGTTACTGCTGTACTGGGGGATTATATTGGCCTAGAAACCGCTCTTTTGATTAGTATAGTACCAGTATTTTTGTCCATCGCCATGGTTATAATTACTCCCTATAGGGAAGCCTAGTGTTCTTGATGTATTATTAGATACTATTTCAAATAATATTAAAAATAATCTGTGATTTAAATAAAATAAGAAATAATTAAAATAAAAGTTGCATTTTTATTGCGTAAACTGTAGTGTTGCCACTGCAGTTTTTTATTGCTGAAAAATAGTAAATAGCTTCCTGTATAATTCAAAGTGTAGACAACAGATAAGTCAAACTTAACAAAAAGAGATACCTCAGCTAAACTGTCATTACTGACCCTGAGAAGTTAGTAATAAACAGAAAAGAGAGGTATCTACAAAATGAAGTCTACACAAAACAAGAAGATCGAGCAAGTAAAAGAAACATCTATGATCGTCGGCATCGATGTCGGCAGTGAAAAACACTACTTCAGGGCTTTCAACTGGAGGGGGATCGAATTCACCAGAAAGCCTATCCCGTTCTCCAATTCTATGGCGGGATTTGACATGTTTCATTCGGCTGTGGCAGAGCTGATGGAAAACAACCATCTGGAGGA
>NZ_FQYW01000024.1 GCF_900141865.1 Anaerovibrio lipolyticus DSM 3074
CGGAGGGCATGACCCTGATGAATAGCTAAGCTGGCACCCTGGTTATGGATAGGCAGAACGAAGGAAGTGAGGACTCCCCTTGTTGGGATGATCCTGTTGGACATGAGAGGTGAGCTGCCATATAGGGATGGGTATTACATCGAGGCCATTTAAAATAGTTTAGTGATGACGTTTTATTTGGTATACCCATTAACACTATATATCTGCCCTGTATGAGGTGAAGATCACTCCATAACCTTAGCTTCATTCATTATGAGGACTCAAAGAAGTATTGATTTTACTGAAGAAAACACTTGACTATATGGAGAGGTGATTATTATAAATAAAGCTTCTGTAAATCAAAAATACATAACTGGAAAATTTATGATAGCTTTTATTGCTTTCATGAATATGTTTGTCCCACTGTCAACCGATTTATATTTGCCTGCTTTGCCGGAAATGGGAGGATATTTTAATGCCCCTCAGGCACTGGTGAGTGTTACCCTCACTGCCTTTTTTATATTTTATGCCATTTCAATGATAATGTTTGGGCCTATAAGTGATAAATATGGACGGCGTCCCGTTTTATTATTTGGAACCTCCGTATTTACCATTACTTCGGCTATTTGTGCATTGGCACCTAATATATATATCCTGATAGGGGGACGAATTTTTGAAGCAATCGGTGCAGGGGCGATTATAACCATATCAACTGCACTGATAAAGGATCTGTTCCATGGTGAGGTCATGAAAAAGATACTGGCTGTTACTCAGTCTTTGGGGGTAATAGCACCAATGGCGGCTCCTGTCATTGGTGGGTTGCTGCTGACCTTCACTGCATGGCATGGAGCTTTTGTTTTGTTGACTATCTTAGGTATAATTAATTTTTTGTTGGCATATCTTTTTACAGAAACATTGGTGCCCCAAGAACGCTACCATGGAACTATGATAAAGTCTATGTCTTTGCTTCTGGCTGTTGCCCACCAGAAAAAATTTATACTGCTTCTTTTGGTATTCGCCTGCTTTTCGACTCCGTTTATGGCCTACATAAATCTATCTTCTTTCATATACATTGAAAATTATGGCTTGTCACCACAAACCTACAGTCATTTCTACGCTATAAATGCGGGTGTTTCCATGTTGGGTCCCTTATTATATCTGCAATTAAGCATCCGTTTATCCAAGCTTAGGTTAACTCACATTTGTTATTTATTTGCTATTTTTAGTGGTTTAGCCTTGTTTACTATGGGGCAAAATGGAGCTGTTATATTTCTGCTGTGTTACCTCCCCTTTACTTTGGGAAATTCAATAACCAAAGCTCACTGCATGAACTGGTTATTAAGCATCACAGAGGATAATGCTGGTACAGCCTCATCGGTTATCAAGTTTGTTCAGACTATATTTGGTAGTGCCGGTATGATGGCGGCTTCTCTGCCATGGCCAAATTATATTCATGGTTTGACTGTTATTATGTTGACTGCGATAGCCTTTTCCTTCTTTCTGTGGCAGTTCGCAAAAAGAATCGTCTGTAATGCTGGAATAAACTAATCTGACTCTAAAAATTAGAGAATAATGACCAAATATAAAGAAGGAAATAAGGTTATGGGACAGAGCTTATACTTTCGCATTTTCAAAATAATACATAAATTTAATTTATTAAAAAAGGAATCTGATATTTTTTGTAGAAATAAAAAAACAAGATATTTTTGATAACCTTGTGGTATAGATTAGTATCTGGAGGAGGCGGTTACTGGTAAATACAAAGCAGTATCATAATTGTTTCCGTTTTTTATCAATTTTATGTAACAGGAGGAATTTGTTTATGAGAAAATTTAACTTGCACAAATTGTTCTTAGCTTTCGTTATGGTTTTAGGCCTGACCTTCATGTGTTCATCCACTGCAGATGCCAAGGAGTTGGCACTGGTTAATAATACCGGTTATACTATCGTGGTATTAAATTGCTCACCTACCATCAGCAATCAGTGGTATGAAGATGTACTTGGTAATTCCGTTTGGGAAAACGGCACCACTGTTACTATAGATTTTGATCGTTGGGCATTGTGTGAGACTTGGGATTTCAAGGTTCATTACACCAATGGTGACACCGAGGATTGGCGTAACGTTAATGTAAATGATGTAAATACCATTATTTTGCAGCCTAATGGTGTAAATACCTATCTTTAATTAAAAGGTATAAAAAAATTACGATAAATGAAACAGCCTCTCATTTTCGGGAGGCTGTTTTTGATAATAAATATTAGCTCGTTATATTTTAGATAAACTAAGGATGGATTATGAATTTGCAGGAAGAAGCATATATAAACTATTTAAAGCATTGTTATGATGTACCTAATGAATTACCAAAATTACCACTTGATGATGAGCCTTATGTGGCTATGTGGCAAAAGGCAGATGAAAAATATGTACTCGATTTTTTAAAGGAGGCCTTTGGACTCCCGGTTTTCAATTATCAATGGGAAAATAAGGAAGATTTACGTATTTCCTTTGCTGAAACCCTGGGTGGACGGCTTCCAGTTATTACCACCAAGAGCCACAGGGATTTTCTTTATATGGATGCATTATTAAATGGTCGGGAAAATATCAGGGAGCTTCCTGCAACAGTAAATGCTTTTACAATGCAGACAAAAGCTACGAATATTTATAGACATCGTATTATCCTATTGAATTTTGCCCCTTATAGCAATATTTTACCTGAAAAAATGGGGATTCCGTTAGAGGAGTGGCTTGTGCTGTCCCAAAAGCTTCGTCTTGCCCATGAAAGCGCTCACTATGAGACGCTACGCCTTTTTGGTGGTATGAAAAATCATCCTCTGGATGAAATTGTTGCCGATGGCTTTGGTCAGATAGCAGCATTTGGCAATTTTTATGCTGAAAGACAACGCCTGTTCTTCGGTCTGGAAAAAGGAAAGGATACTTGTAACGGCAGGCTGTCATTTTATGTTGCAAGTATTCCGGAGGAAGAACGGGGAAAAATATATAATGCAGTGAATATCGTACTTGATAATGTGGAAACAGAAATTCAAACTAGGTTATCCCGTCAGGAGAATAAAATAAAAATATTAACAGCATTGGCTGGTAAAAGTATCTTTGACAGATTGGGGAACAATGACTTAAGATAAAGAAGGAATTAAGGTCATACACATAGAATTGATAGAAAAGCAGAAAATAATATAGGGGGTGCCTAGATATGGATATAGATTTTAGCATTGTGTTAATTTTATTTAAACCTAGTGTAGTAGCAAAGGCTGTTGAGCGAAAGCTCAAGGAGTGTGGCTACAATGTAGTAACAGTTGTAGGTGAATTTGACAAAATTAAGGAAATGGCAGAATCCGCATTGTTGTTCGTTACCTATCTGCCAGGGGATATTGCCGATGATCAGGAGGAAATGGAGATACTGGACAACATTCAGGAACAGCTATGGTATACCAGTACAAATATGCTGCTGATTGGTGAGAAGAAGGACCGTCAGCGTCTGATGCAGCATAATCATCGCCTGGAACATTTTGCCTGGCTGGACCGTCCGCTCAAGATGGATGAGCTGGAGCAGGTTGTTTTAAATACTATTTACACCGGGGGAAAGAAAAAAATTCTCATTGTGGATGACAATCCATCCTTCTCCAAGATGGTTACAGAATGGATAAAGGATGATTATCAGGTATATAGTGTCACAACTGGAATGGATGCCATCACCTTTTTGCTTAAAACTCCGGTGGATTTGATTTTACTTGACTATGAGATGCCGGTGGTGGATGGACCACAGGTTTTCCAGATGCTGCGTCAGGAGCAGTCCACTAAACGTATCCCTGTTGTATTTCTGACAGGTGTGGGTACCAGAGAAGGGGTTGAACGGGTTATGGCCCTTAAGCCAGACGGTTATATTTTAAAGTCCACTACCAGAAGCAGCTTGCTGGAGAGTATACGGGACGTTATTACAAAGTAATGGAGAGGGGCAATCTCTATGTTTTATCTGGCTTTAATTGGACTACTGGCTATACTCATTCTTTTGCTTGTAAATTATGATATTTTATTTCAGTATGGCAAAACTCAAAATCTTCCTGCAATAAAAATGTATAGGAGATTTCTGTTTGCTGTTTTGGCATACTATATTTCCGATACACTATGGGGCGTTTTTAGTGAGCTGAATTTATTTAACCTGCTCTTTGCCAATGTGGTTATATACTATATTGTCATGGCTGCGGGCATACTCACTTGGACGCGGTATGTGGTTACATATTTAGGGGAGGAACACAAATTTGGAAAGTTCCTTCTCTGGGCGGGACGCATTTTCTTTGTAGTTATTACACTGGCATCTCTTGCCAGCATATCTACTCCTGTGCTGTTTTGGTTTGATGATGCCGGTGAATACCATGCATGTCCTGCCCGATACGCACAGCTTATATTCCAGATTGTACTGTTCCTATTGACCACAGCCTATACCTTTAGTGCTATGCTAAGGTTGGAAGGTACCATAAAGAAGCGTCATCGTACCATTTGCTTCTTTGGCCTTGTTATAGCAGTGGCCCTTATTTTACAACTGGAATTTCTTTTCCTTCCTATGTACACCATTGGTTATATACTGGGCACCTGTCTGCTGCATACCTTTGTTATTAGTGAACGCATGGAGGAATACCGTCGGGCCAGTCTGGAATCCCTGCGCCGTGAAAAAGAGGCTGCCGAACAGGCATCCCAGGCCAAGAGCGAATTCCTTTCCAATATGTCCCATGAAATCCGTACACCAATTAATGCGGTATTGGGCATGAACGAGCTGATACTTCGTGAATGCGAAGATGAGAATATCCTTTCTTATGCGGAAAATGTACGTAGCTCTGGTAATACCCTCCTTGGGCTGATAAACGATATTTTGGATTTCTCGAAAATTGAGGCTGGTAAAATCGATATTATTCCTGTGGATTATGATCTATCATCCACCCTTAATGATATGGTAATAATGATTCACAACCGGGCTGACGACAAAGGATTGGCATTTAATGTTAATTTTGACTCAAATATACCAAAGCAGCTTTTTGGCGATGAGGTACGTATAAAGCAGGTTATCACAAATATTCTGACGAATGCGGTAAAATATACAGAAACAGGCAGTGTGACATTTTCTGTTGGATTTGATCGTTGTGAAGATGACCCTGATTGTATCATTCTTCATGTGAAGGTGAAGGATACGGGTATCGGTATAAAGCCGGAGGATATGGAAAAGCTATTCTCCAAATTTGAGCGCATAGAGGAAAAGCGCAATCGAAATATCGAGGGAACCGGCCTTGGCATGACCATTACCAAAAATCTGCTGGACATGATGGGAAGCTACTTGCAGGTAGAAAGCACCTATGGTGTTGGAAGCACCTTCTTCTTCGATTTGCGGCAGAAGGTTGGCAAGTGGGAGCCATTGGGAGACTATAGGACATCCGTTAATGTGCTTTTAAAGGAGCACAAGAAATATAAGGAGAAGTTCACGGCACCAGATGCTAATGTATTAGTGGTGGATGATAATTCGATGAATCTGACAGTATTCAAGAGTCTTCTGAAGCGTACCAAGATAAAAATTGATACAGCAGACAGTGGTGACGAGGCACTCCAGATGACCAAGAGCAAAATGTATGACATGATTTTCCTGGATCACATGATGCCTGGTAAGGATGGTATCGAAACCCTACATGAGATTAAAGAGCAAGCTGAGGGACTGAATGACTGCACCGTGTCTGTATGTCTTACAGCCAATGCCGTATCCGGTGCAAGAGAGCAGTACATCGCTGCTGGCTTTGATAATTATCTTACCAAGCCAATTCATCCTAGCAAGCTGGAGGATATGCTGATGGCTTATCTCCCAGGGGATAAACTAATAATTTCGGGGGAAGATGATGTTGATACCGATGATGAGGATGAGCAGGACAATTTCCCTGCCGAATTGGCACCGCTTAAGGATCAGGACTGGATTGATTTGGCTGTCGGAATAAAAAACAGCGGCAGTTCAGAATATTATATGCCATTGCTGAAGATTTTCTACGAGTCCATAGAGGAAGATACAGGTATTGTTGATGGGTTCTATACTGATGGTAATATCAATGATTACACCATCAAAGTACACGCAATGAAGAGCTCGGCCCGACTTATTGGAGCAGAGGCCATTGCTGAGGAGGCCCAGCTGCTGGAAAACGCCGGCAAGGCTGGGGATTTGGATTATATCAACCAGCATCATAAAGACTTTATAGCGACCTACAGGAGCTTTAAGGAGCCATTATCCTTAGTTTTCACAGAAAATGATGCGGAGGATAATGCTGCAAATGATGTGGCAGAGGATGCCAACGATAATACGGAGGATGATATGCCTGAGGCAGATGCAGAGCTGATGGACACTGTATATGAAGAGGTCAAGGCATCCGCCGAAGCCAATGATGCAGAAAGCATAGAGGCTGTATTTGCAGAAATAGAAGGCTATCGTATTCCAGATTCAGATGCTGAGCTTTGCCAAAAGATAAGGTCTGCGGCAGAGAATTCAGATTTTGAAGCCATCTTAACCCTGTTATCCAATAGATAATTGAACACAATACAAAATACCAGCCACCAAGGTTTACAGCCTCGATGACTGGTATTTTTTTACTGAAAATATTTATGAATCAAAAAATCTTGCTTATTGCCTAAATACTTCCTTGTGGGAATTAATAACCTCCGCCATAATCATTTTGCCCATTATATCAGGATGAAGCCCGTCATTGGCAAAGGCCGGATCCATAAAGGTGTGAGTGGAATCATAGAAATATGGTTCCAGATCAATATAATATGGCTTGGTCTTAATGTAGGCATTGATTTTCACCATTTTGGAATACCAGTTAGGATCCGTAGGTGTTCTGAATGCCAGCATTATGTTAGCCGGATTAATTGGCGGCAGTGTAAGCATAATAGGCCTGATATCGTTGGATACACACTTTTGGTAAATTCCCTCCAGGTCTGCAATTACCATTTCAGCTGTGATATAGGAATCCCTAAGACAATTTGAGCCCGTAAGTATCATAAGATTAACTGGTTTAATTGGCAAAACATCATTGTCAAAGCGATCAAGGGACATTTTTGATGTATCGCCACTACGACCAATATTAATGGCAGGGAAATCAAGATATGTGGTATAGCTGTATTGCATACTGCAAGGAGAAAAGGATACAGCACCGCCGCCGTGAGTAATACTGTCGCCAAAGGCTGCAGCAAACGGACGGGTGAGGTGATTTTCAACCTCAAAGGTATCTGTATCGGAGAATACACCAATGGTTTCGCCCTTTAAATTTACAGCTCGTACACGCCAATAATATTTTCCGGCATATCTTCTAGGATATTCATCATAACAGCTGAAGGAATCGGTTACTGTCTTTGCCCAGGCACGATGAGGTGTGGCCACTGTGTTGTTTTCCTCCACAGGAGGCTGTGCCATAAGCTCAACCTCATATCTGTCAGCACCATACATTGGTATCCAGTGGAATACAGGATAAATTGGCTGCTTAAAGCCTGGCATTACATCAAAATTATTAAGGAGAGGCTTATTAGGTATTGGCTTGGATGAATCCACCATAATCTGCTCAGCTGTGGAGAATACGCCAATAGGCTCCTTTCGGAGATTTAGTGCCCTGACACGCCAGAAAAGGCGAGGCTGATTCAGATAAGGTCTGAGATCTATTTGAATACCATTGGTAAATACCTTCTGGGTTGACATCAGATGGTTGGTCGTGGATAAGGTAATAGTATTTTCCTCATCCGGTGGACCAGAAAGAAGCTCCAGCTCATAAAGAACTCCATCGGGAATGCTGTGCCATACAAGATATGGAATAGGGCTGGCCGGATTATCTGCAGTATATTTATATATTGGAATAGGTCTAATTGGATTATTGTAGTTTGGATTTGCTACAAAGATTTCATCAGAGGACAGCTTGCCAAAAATACCATAGGCTGTAATCTTATAGTAGGTAGGTATCGCAGTAGTAGGAACATCATAGTTATTTTCAAAGGTATATTCCTCTTTTAACCGATGATATTCAGGGCTGTTCGGCACCTTACCAGTGGTTTTTGAATAAACATCCACCTTATAAAAGCAGGGATATGGATAACGGGTCCAGTCCATGGTCATCTTGCCGTTTTCCTCAGTGAAGGTGGCCTCTATTTTAAAATTCTTTAAGTTAAATAAATCCGTTTTCTCTGTTAAAAACACACATAATGCTGTGAAGCATAGTGTTAATAAAAGAAAAGTGATAAAACCCACAATTATTTTACGCATTAAAAATTCACCCATAATTATAATAAACTCACAATGTAGATTATAACCTAATTATTCATATTTTTCCATAAGCGAAATCTTCGTTATAAAGTAACAGGAATCAACTCTTTTCAAATTGGCAGGAAACGAGTATAATATAGAGGCTAATTAAGTTGTTAAGAACAAATTTACTAATTGGAGAAATGATGTAATGGAAATTAATCAGGAATTTGTTGATGGCATAAAGAAAATTTTACCTGTAGAACAGTTTTATATAAATGAACCAATGAGCAAGCACACCACTTTTAATATTGGTGGTCCTGCTGATTATCTTATTTTTCCCGGTAGCATGGATCAGCTTCAGTCTGTTATTAAGCTGATGAATCAGTGCGATATTCCTTTTACCATTCTCGGCAATGGTTCCAATGTGTTGGTTTTGGATAAAGGCATCAGAGGTGCAGTAATTAAATTCCATGCACCAATGTCCTACAAGCGTTGTGAAGGGAATAAGATCATTGCTGGTGCTGGCGCATATCTTAAACATATTTCCCAGTATGCCGCTGAAAACAGCCTTACTGGTATGGAATTTGCCTGTGGTATTCCTGGTTCTCTGGGCGGTGCGGTATTCATGAATGCTGGTGCTTATGACGGGGAAATGAAGAATGTTGTTACGGAGGTAAAGACTGTAACAGCAACTGGCAAGATATTGACCTATGGTCCTGATGAGTTTAACTTCGGTTATCGTCACAGTGTTTTCCAGGCCAATGGCCAGGCTATTGCAGAGATTACCCTTGAGCTTCAGCCAGGGGATAAAGCCGAAATCCAGGCCAAGATGGACGATTATACTGCACGTCGTGAAAGCAAGCAGCCTCTTGAAATGCCAAGTGCCGGCAGTACCTTTAAGCGTCCCGAGGGCTACTACGCTGGAACCTTGATTGACAGCACTGGCTTGAAGGGCCTGCAGGTTGGCGGTGCCCAGATTTCCACTAAGCATGCTGGATTCGTGGTTAATTCCGGCCATGCCACAGCCCAGGATGTTCTTGACCTTATAAAGGAAGTACAGGATAGGGTATACAAGGAAAAGGGCGTAAAGCTCTATCCAGAGGTTCGTATTATTGGAGAGCAGTAATGGGTATTGAAATAGAGCGTAAATACCTCATAAATAAAGATAAATGGCAACCCAAGGATGAAGGCGTAAGTATTCGTCAAGGCTACCTCTGTACTGACAAGGAGCGCACTGTTCGTGTCCGTACCAAAGGAAAAAAAGCATATCTCACCATTAAAGGTGAAAATAAGGGGATTTCCCGTATGGAAATGGAATACGAGATCCCCTTTGAGGATGCTACCAAGCTCCTTGATAATCTATGTCATAAGCCACTTATAGAAAAAACACGTCATATAGAGGAGCATTTGGGCCACACATGGGAAATTGATGTTTTCTTCGGTGATAATGAGGGCCTTATAGTGGCGGAGGTGGAGCTAGCTTCTGTTGATGAGGAAGTGAAGTTGCCGGACTGGATTGACAGGGAAGTGTCGGATGATAAGCGGTACTATAATTCCAGTTTATGTTTAAAGCCTTATGTAACATGGTAAATCAGGACCAGTTAATACTGGTTCTTTTTTATTTACTTTTAAAAAATAATTTTAACTATTATGATTAATATGTTATTAATAATAAAAGAATTAGGACTTTTGATTTATGCACATAGTAAAATTGTGTGGTATAATTTAAACTGTTGTGTAAAAATAGGTTATTTATTACGTTGAGGTGATTAATTCTTTATATTATGAGTAGGAAATTAAGTTTTTTAGGTTTGGGACTTTCCCTTTTGATGCTGCCATATAATGAGGCTACAGCAGCTCCATTTGAAATGCCGGATGCTGGTGTTATTTCTTCAAATATAAATAAGGAGAGAAATTGGAAGCCTAAATCTGATACTGATGATGTAGAGGTTAATATTGACCTTGGCCAGCAGAAGCTGGGTGATAATAAAATTAAGGTCAAGGTAAAGGAATTGCGGTTGGAGGGCAATACCATTTTTTCCAGCAGTGAGCTGATGGAGCAGGTGGGACACCTTATTACTCCACAAATGACCTTTAATGATATGCTGCAAGTAAGTCAGGCCATCACTGATTATTATCGTAAGCATGGCTATATGACTACCATTGCGTACCTGCCAACTCAAAATATTACAGAGGGAATAGTCACAATAGAGGTTATGGAAGGCGCTTATGATGATATTTCCTTTGATAACTCCTCTGAACTGTTAACAAGCAGAGCAGAGGGATTAACCCATAGAGCCAAGAAGGACAGAGTTATCAATAAGCATGAGCTGGATCGGATGCTGTTCATTTTAAATGATATACCTGGCGTAAAGGCTCACGCATTTCTGTCACCGGGAAAATCCAATGGTGAGGCATATACTGTTTTCAAACTTACCACCACGGAAAAGCAGGGTGGCTTTATTTATGTGGATAATTTTGGCAACCACTACACAGGCAGAAATCGTATTGGTGCTTTGTACCATTGGAATAATCTGAGTCACGTGGGGGATCAGCTCCAGCTTGGTTATATGCGCAGTACCCAATATGATGATTTGCAGAATTATTCCATAAAATATGAGTTGCCTGTTTTTAATTATGGTACCTTTGCCTCTCTGGAATATTACAGAACAGACTATGAGCTGGGTGAGAAATATCGTCCGTTGCATGCTTATGGTAAATCAGATACTTTTAGACTGGCTACACGAACACCATTAAAGCGTACTTTGGATAATAATTTATATTTTAGATTCAATGTGGAATATACCAGACTGACAGACCGTATTGGCTTCTGGAATACCGATTCCCAAAGACATCTTTATGGCATACGCTTCGGCTTGGACGGAGATTATCGTACCAAATGGTTTGCCTCAAATTATAAGGTTATGCACACCATTGGACGTGCTGTAATGGATACTCCTTATGCTAAGGACGGAGATGTACTTGGTACAGAGGGTGGCTATCAGAAGACCACTTTTGATTTTTATCATATTCAAAAGTTAAATGATAAACTGACAGCCCATCTTACTCTGTCATGGCAGAAGTCGTGGAATAATCTGGATTCCTCCGAGAAGTTTTATATTGCCGGCTACAATGGTGTAAGGGCATTCCCACAGGGTGAAGCCAGCGGTGATGACGGTTTTCTGGGCTCCTTCGAGCTGCGTCAGACTTTAGGTAACTCAAATTTCAAGCTGGCGGCATTTTATGATGTGGGCTGGGTAAATATGGTCCATCATAATCCATTTGGCAATAGTGAATCCCGTTATCTTCAGGGTGCAGGCCTTGGACTTATTTATCAGCAGCCGGGTGACTGGTATGTACGAATTGATTATGCTATGCCTATCGGTGATCGTTATTCAAACAGCTACGGTCATGATATGGATGGTATATGGTGGTTCCAGGCTGTAAAGAAAATTTAAATACTTTTTCATTATCAATAATTAAATGGAGACGTAATTTTATAATGACAAATCGAAATTTATTAAGTAAAAAAATAATATTAGGGCTGGCTACAGCTACCTTGTGCTATGGACCTTTTGGAGTGGGGTATGCTGAGGTTGGTAATGATGCATTGCCAAACATCGATAAAGTTGCTTATGGTGATGTTACCATTTCTACTACAACAGCAACTGAAGAAAATCAAGCTGTTAAGTCTACAATGGATATTTTACAGACCACTGATAAGGCAATTATTGACTGGAATTCCTTTAATGTAGGCAGAGATGCCACGGTAAACTTTATCCAGACCCTTAATGGAAAGCCAAATGTGGCAGCCATGACCCTTAATCGGGTAAATGAGGCTGGTGGCATGTCTGAAATTGCCGGTCATATTAATTCCATTGGTTCTTTTATTTTGGTAAATCCTAATGGAACAATGTTTTATGAGGGTTCAGAGGTTAATGCGGCTGGTGTAGTTATATCTACTGCTGATATTGATGCTGAGCAATTCAAAAATGGTAAGCTGTATTTCAAGCAAGATGGTACAAAAAATGAGAATATTATTATAAATGGCAAAATTAATGCATCCACCAATGGCGAATATATGGATAAAATGTTATCTGATATCAAAAATAATGATGCATTAATGGCCAAGTTAAAGGAGAATTTAAAAAATTCGCCACTTAATTTGGATGGTATTCAGCTGGCTACAGGTTTTTCTGTTGCTAATAACACCATAAAGCTGGTGGCTGATGGGGATATTACTGTTGGTGAAAAGGGCTCCTTGCAGGCCGTAACCTCTACCACTATTTCCGGTGATAAAACTGTAGGTACAGAGGAATTCTCCGTGGAGGGAGATAGCAGTACCAGACTAGGTTCCATTACACTAAGAGCTGACCAGAACGCTGATGATGTTAATAAGGATGGTAAAGCTGCTAAGGTATATCTGAACTATGATTACAATAAAGATGCGCCTCAGATAGCTTCACATAGTGTTGGAATATATTATAATCCTGATATTGTTAGCAAGGAAGCAACGGTAGAAAGTCTAGGTATCACTGGTGCAAATGCAACTAACTATACTCAGAAGGATTATACCAATTACAGCAAAGAGGCCGAAGCCTATAAGAGCAAGGTAGCACAGATATTTACTGAATTTAGCCGTAGCGATGACAAGAAAGCTGTTACCCAAACTCGTGGTATCCAGAATCAGGGCTATCATATGCTGGTAAATAACCTTTATCAGATGGAAGCAATCCAGTATTCTGACAAAGCCAATATGGGCGGTTCCTACGCTCAGGGTACTAGCTTTCAAGCTGAAAATACCAAATATTGGAATGATGGCAAAGGCTTTAAGTCCATTGGCTCCACCGATAATGTATTCCATGGTGGTTTCACCGGTCATGGTGGCTCCAATACCTATTCTATTACCGATTTGACTATAAATCGCCCAGATGAGGATAATGTGGGCTTATTTGGTGTGGCTAAGAAGGCTTCCTTCTGGTCTATGAATTTAGTTGACTCCAATATTATTGGTAAAAATAATGTAGGCGGTATCGCCGGGCAGGCCACTGACTACTCTAAATTTAGCAGTATTTCCGTCCGAAAGAGTATACCAGCCAACAATGTTATTTCCGAAACTAATAACATTACTGGTAATGATAATGTTGGTGGTATTGTTGGAGAAATATTTAATGGTGGTACTATCCGTTTTTCCAGTAATAATGACCAGATTGGCGGTAACAATAAGGTAGGTGGCCTCGTTGGCAGCCTTTCTGGTGGAGCTGCTGGCGGAAGTGATGAAGGGTCCAGCAATAACATATATAAGAGCAATAATAGTGGTGTTATCAATTCAAATGGTAAATCTGCTGGTGGATTGGCTGGTTATATTAATTCTTCTTTAAATACCAAAGACAATCAATTTGCCACTGGTGATAATACTGCAAAAGATACTACCATGAAATCAGCTGCTGTAGCTATTATTGAATCCTATTCCAACGGATCAGTTCAGGGTAACGAAGATGTAGGCGGTATTGTAGGCACCTTGGAAAATGGAACAATACAGTATACCTATAACACCAATGAAAATGCTGCTTTAAGCAGTAGTTCCGTTGTCAGTGAAGCTTCCGTAGGTGCTGGTACTTCTATATATGGTAGGGTTAATGGTACTACTAATGTAGGTGGTATCGTTGGTAACATGACTGGTGGTGCTATCGACCAGTCTTATAATGCCGGTAATATTGAAGGTTCTACCAATGTTGGTGGCGTAGTGGGATCCATGTCTGGTGGCTCTATTACCAAGGCTTATAATGCTGATAATAACACTGTATTAAAAACAAGCACTAATTATGCAGAATATTATGGCTTTAAGGTGGGTAATGATTCCTATACCTATGACCATGCCAACCAGACCTGGTTGAAAAATGGTTCTGCAATAAGTCCTGCAGACTTGAAGAAAGTCGATGAAAGTAAGCGCGTATACAATAACCGCCTTGCTTATCGTGATGCTACTGTAACCGGTACTGAAAATGTAGGTGGTATTGTAGGTACCATGTCTAATGGTTCCATGGACCAGGTGTATAATGCCGGTCGGGTTAAGGCCAATGAAGACGCATCTAATGTTGGGGCCTTTGTAGGTAAGTATGAGGCTGGCAGCGTAAATGACAGCTTCTATGTAACCACTGAAAATGATGGTACAAAAGTTACTGCACAAGATCAGGTTGTGGGCAATAAAGAAGGATCCACTATGGAAGGAATTACAGCCAAGACCCTTTATGAGGCTCAAAGCCCTAATATTCTTAAGTGGACAAGTAAAAAGGATAATAGCGACAATTATAAAAATACAGGCAATGGCTGGACCATATACAACAATTCTTCCACTCCGTTGCTTAATCATTTCATGAAAATGGATTAACATCAACCGTCAGTACCAATATGATGGTACAGTTCATAACCTTATGACCACTGATGTGAACAATTATTATGGCGGTGCCTTCTTTGATCATGGCGATGGTAAAGATGTATATTCAACCACTGGAAAATATGGTACCTTAAAGTCTGTTATGGGTGGTTATAAGGCTAGCGACTGGGTTATTAAATCAGGCCAGGTAACTGGAAATGATGACCAAGAGCATATTTCCGTATATACCTACGACAATTCCACCATGTGGTCTCCGCAGCACGGTTATTACACTAGTGATGATGCCCGCATGATTATCACACCAAAGACAGTAACTGTTTCCGTAACTGGAGAAAAGACTTATGGAAATAATGCCGTTGTAGGTGCTGAGTTTGCGGATAAACCTGTTGCTGATAGTGGTAAATATGCCATGAAAGTCACAAAAACTTTTGCCAAGGGTGATACTCTTGAAAATCTGTACAATGTTGATGCCACTAGCGTTAAATATAATTCTGACAGCAATAGTCTTGATGCTGGTACATATACAACGGGCTTTAGCAATCCTACATTTACTAAGAAGAATGAAAATAACTATAACTACAGAATTGCTTTTACTGATAAACTTACAGTTAATAAAGCAAGACTTGATGTTGGACTTGTAGGTACTAAAAAATATGGTGAGGATACCTCTAAGGGTATTTATGAATATTATGCCCTGCGGCGAAATACTGATTCTGGCAGTGATACCCTCAATAATGGTAATTTAAAGAGCTTTGATTATCATAATGACAAATATAATATTCCTGTAAAAAATGAAGGTAAAAAAGCAATCCCATCAGATAAAATTACAAAGCTGGAAGCAAATACTAATGTAACTAATGCCGGCAAAGATACCGAGTCAAGGGTTATTGATAAAAACACGGATATTCTTATTCACAAGGAATCCGATGGTAAATATGCTATTTACTCTTACAAACTGGGTGATGTGGAGCTGGATGGCAAAGACATCGAAAAAAATTACGAGCTTCACTACAGTAACGAGGGTACATTAGATATTGTTCCGGACAATGTAGTTACTAAAAGATCAGGCAGTAAAACGCTTCCTGATAATTTTACTCCTGAAACAAATCCTGAAATGTTTAGAGAAATCTTAACTCCAGTTAAGCCTCATAATACAGCACATCATCATCCAGATGTTTTTGAAAATATCGATGACGAGCATTTTGCTGAACAGATTCAGGAAACAGCAGAAGAAAGCAAGAATGGTGCCACTGAAGAAAGTAAGAAAATACGTTATAGTGGCTACAATCCTAAGGAAGCCCGTGATGGTATCAGATTTATTACCGTAGAGGACACCGGTATTAATGTTGAAGATGCCAAAGTAGAGCATACAACCATCACAATTGAGCCAGACAGCTTGGTAAATGGTAATACTGAAATTACCATTAGTGGTGATGCTGAAGCTGTTGCAGAATAAGTTTAAAAAGATTATTTATTAATGGCAGAGACTACTGCCTAGAGCGTCGGTCATGAACCTAAAAGTTTCTTTACGCTTCATGCCCTAATTGCTCTAGGCATTAGCCCCTGCCATTTTTGTAATATGAACTTATGTGCAGTCAAGATATACAAAAAAGCAATAAATATAACAATTTTACAAAAAATATGTCCTTCTGGTGTTGACAAAATTGCATATTGGCGTGATAATATACACATGTTTTTGTTAATCTGGAGGGATTTATGAAGCATGTTTTATCTGTATTGGTTAAAAACCAGCCAGGCGTACTGGTGAGAGTGGCCAGTATGTTTTCCAGGCGAGAATTTAACATAGAAAGCCTCACTGTAGGGGAAACGGAAAAAAGTGAGTTTTCCCGCATTACAGTGGTAGTCAGCGGTGACGAAAACATCGTTGATCAGGTGATGAAGCAGTTGGGGAAGCTGCCGGACGTGGAGGTTGTGAAACGACTAAATGAGGGATCTTCCGTATACAGGATTATGACCCTTATCAAGGTTCAGGCAGACGATACCAACCGATTGGATGTGTTAAAAATGGCGGAGCTTTTCGGAGCTCGTGTCATTGATGTGCAGCCTACCACATTGATTTTTGAAATCACGGGTAGTGAGGACAAGGTGAAGGCCTTTAACCGAGTCCTTTCATCCTACAAGGTTTTAGAGGTCATCCAGACCGGTTTTACCGGCTTGGAGCGTGGGGAGCATACTATACTAGAATATTGTGAGGAGAGAGAGTATTATGGCAAAAATCTTTTATGATCAGGATGTTAATTGGGAAGTTATTAAGGATAAGACTGTTGCCATTATTGGTTATGGTTCCCAGGGTCATGCCCATGCATTGAACCTGAAGGAAAGTGGCTTGAATGTGGTTGTTGGTCTTTATGAAGGCTCCCGTTCCAAGGCAGTTGCTGAAAGCAAGGGCCTGAAGGTTCTGCCAGTTGGTGAGGCTACCGCTGCTGCAGATATTGTCATGATCCTGATTCCAGATGAGAAGCAGGCTGATGTTTACAAAAATGAGATTGCTCCTAATCTGAAGTCTGGTGCAGCTCTCGCCTTCGCTCATGGTTTCAACATTCATTTCCAGCAGATTATTCCACCAAAGGATGTGGATGTATTCATGGTTGCCCCTAAGGGTCCTGGCCATCTTGTACGTCGTACCTTCACTGAGGGTGGCGGTGTTCCGGATGTATTTGCTGTAGAGCAGGATGCTACCGGCCATGCATTTGAGCTGGCATTGGCTTATGCCCGTGGTATTGGTGGTACCCGTTCCGGCTGTATCCAGACTACCTTTAGAGAAGAAACTGAAACTGACCTCTTTGGTGAGCAGGCTGTTCTCTGCGGTGGTGTTTGTTCCCTCATCAAGAACGGCTTCGAGACCTTGGTGGCTGCCGGCTATCAGCCAGAGATTGCTTATTTCGAGTGCTTCCATGAAATGAAGCTCATCGTTGATTTGATGTATGAGGGCGGTATGGCTAAGATGCGCAAGTCCATCTCCAATACCGCTGAGTTCGGTGATTATGTATCCGGTCCTCGCGTTGTAGGTGAGCCAAGCCGTAAGGCTATGGAGCAGGTACTGAAGGAAATTCAGGATGGTACCTTTGCCAACAAGTTCCTTACCGATAATCGTGCTGGTGGCTGGGCTAACTTCTATGCTATGCGCCGTCTCAATGCTGAGCATCAGATTGAGGAAGTTGGTGCCAAGCTCCGTGGCATGATGTCCTGGCTGAAGGATGGAGCTGACCTTTCCAAAGACTAATTTAGAATAAAAGAGGTTTTCTTCCTCGAATATAGAATAATCTAAATGTAGAACGGCTTACGCCATATTCTGGTGTAAGCCGTTTTTTGAAAATGAGCTGTGCATTTAGGAGGGACAAACTATGGGTATGAATATGACCGAAAAGATTCTGGCCCAGCATGCGGGACTGGAATCTGTTGTACCAGGTCAGCTTATTACTTGTAAGCTGGACATGGTATTGGCCAATGATGTTACTGCGCCACCGGCCATTAAGGAATTTGCCAAAATAGGCCGTCCAGTATTTGATAATACAAAAATCGCCTTGGTACCAGACCATTTTACGCCAAACAAAGATATTAAAGCTGCAGGTCTGGCGAAAACTGTTCGTGATTTTGCCAAGGAAAACAAGATAAAAAACTATTTTGAAGTTGGACGTGTAGGAATAGAGCATGTTATTTTACCAGAAAAGGGCATTGTGGCTCCTGGTATGTGCATTATTGGAGCGGATTCCCATACTTGTACATACGGAGCGGTAAATGCTTTTTCCACAGGAGTTGGTTCCACAGACCTTGGTGTGGCCATGGCCACTGGTGAAGCCTGGTTTAAGGTTCCAAAAACCATCAAGGTTGAGCTCATTGGTAAGAAGCCAAAGAATATATGTGGCAAGGATGTTATTTTAACCCTTATTGGTAAAATTGGTGTTGATGGAGCTTTATACCAATCTCTGGAATTTGCCGGAGAAGGTGTTGCTGAGCTTACCATGACTGACCGTTTGACCATCGCCAATATGGCCATTGAGGCTGGTGGCAAAAATGGTATTTTCCCTTATGATAAGGTTGCTGAAGAATACGTAAAGGGGAGAGTGGATTATGACTTTACCCCTGTGGAAGCTGACCCGGATGCCCAATATGAAAAGGTTATTACTATTAACCTTTCGGAGCTGACTCCAGTGGTGGCTTTCCCTCATCTTCCAGAAAATACCCATCCTGTTTCTGAAATTGGAGAAATCAAGATAGATCAGGTAATTATCGGCTCCTGTACAAATGGACGTTTTGAGGATTTGGAGCAGGCGGCAGAAGTGTTTAATGGACATAAGGTACATCCTGATGTACGCTGTATTATTATTCCTGGCTCTCAGAAGGTTTATATGGACGCCATTCACGCTGGCTTTGTAGACATTTTTGTAGAAGCAGGCTGTGCTGTCAGCACTCCAACCTGCGGCCCTTGTTTAGGTGCCCACATGGGTATTATGACAGCCGGTGAAAAGGCAGTATCCACTACAAACCGTAATTTCCGTGGCCGCATGGGCCATGTTGATTCCGAGGTATATCTGGCCGGTCCTTATGTAGCTGCTGCCAGTGCTATTCTTGGAAGGATTGCTGTTCCAGAGGAGGTTGAATAATATGGCACACGAAGGCAAGGTTTGGCGCTACGGTGATAATATTGACACTGATGTTATCATTCCCGCAAGATATTTAAACTCCTTTGATCCCAAGGATTTGGCAGCCCATTGTATGGAGGATAGTGATGAGCATCAGGATGCTCCCTTTGCCACCAATGTTGTAGAAGGAGATATAATGGTGGGGGGCAAGAATTTTGGCTGTGGCTCCTCCCGTGAGCATGCGCCTGTAGCCATTAAGGCTGCCGGGGTTCCTGTTGTTATTGCAGCTGATTTTGCCCGTATTTTCTATAGAAATGGCATCAATATTGGTCTGCCATTATTGGAAATCGGTGATGATGTTAAGAAAATAAGTCACGGAGATAAATTAAAGGTGGATCCTTCCACAGGTGTAATCGAAAATCTCACCACAGGGGAAACCTACCATGCCCAGCCACTTCCTGGCTTCGTACAGGAGATTGCCAAGGCTGGAGGCCTTATTAATTACATTAAGGAGAAGAAATAATATGGCTAAAAAAATTGTTGTTATTCCCGGTGATGGAATTGGTAAGGAAATTACCGACTCAGCCGTTGAGGTGCTAAAAAAGACAGCAGAAAAATTCAGTTTAAAGCTGGAATATGAATACAAGGATGCTGGTGGAACTGCCTACGATAAATTTGGCGTTCCACTTCCGGATGATACCCTTGAGGCCTGCAAAGCCGCTGATGGTGTTTTGTTTGGTGCAGTTGGAGGAGATAAATGGGATAATGTGGAACCAGGTCTGCGTCCGGAAAAAGCTATTCTCGGTCTTAGAAAGGGCTTGGGACTCTATGCCAACCTTCGTCCTGTAAAGGTTGCAGATTCCTTGGTGGAGTATTCTCCTTTAAAGCCAGACCGCATCAAAGGCTGTGATATTGTCATTGTCCGTGAGCTGGTGGGTGGCATTTACTTTGGAGATAAATGTGAGTCTGAGCTTTATAATGGTGCCGAAAGAGCCTGGGATTTGGAGAATTACTCTGTTCCTGAGGTTCAGCGTATAGCCAGGCTGGCCTTTGAAACTGCAAAGCTGCGCCGCGGAAAGGTTACTTCTGTAGACAAGGCCAATGTACTGGCCACCTCCAGACTTTGGAGACGCACTGTTGCAGAGGTTGCCAAGGATTATCCTGATGTGGAGCTTAACAATCTCTATGTGGACAATACTGCTATGCAGCTGGCTGTTCGTCCAACCCAGTTTGATGTAATATTGACCGGTAATCTCTTTGGGGATATCTTAAGTGATGAAGCAGCAGTTTTAGGAGGTTCCATCGGCATGATGCCATCTGCCTCCATCGGTGAACTCACATCCCTTTACGAGCCAATTCACGGATCCGCTCCTGATATTGCCGGACAAGGCATTGCTAACCCTGTAGGTACAATTCTTTCCGCAGCTATGCTTCTCAGATATTCACTAAAGGAAGAAAAAGCAGCAAGAGCAGTGGAGGAAGCCTGCGATAAGGCATTGGCTTCCGGCTGGCGCACAGCAGATCTTTGGCATGAAGGCTTTAAAAAGGCTGATACAGCCACAATGACTCAGGCAGTTATAGACTGTCTCTAATCTCTAATGGAGGTATACTCACATGAAGGGTGCTCAGATAGTTGTTGAAATATTAAAGGAGCAGGGGATAGATACCCTGTTTGGTTATCCCGGAGGAATGATTCTTCCTCTTTATGATGCCCTATATGATGAGAAAAATATAAATCAGATATTGGTGACCCATGAGCAGAATGCGGCCCATGCAGCTGACGGCTATGCCCGGGCAACGGGAAAGGTGGGAGTGTGTATTGCCACCTCCGGGCCTGGAGCCACCAATCTGGTAACTGGTATTGCCACTGCATTTATGGATTCAATTCCCCTTGTGGCTATTACTGGGCAGGTGGATACCAGTCTTTTAGGTACTGATTCCTTTCAGGAAACTGATATCATGGGCGTAACCATGCCCATTACCAAGCACAATTACAAGGTAAAAAATCCAAAAATATTGGCAGAAACCCTCAGAGAAGCCTTTAAAATTGCCAAAAGTGGCAGGCCAGGTCCAGTGCTGGTGGATATTCCAAAGGATATTCTTCTAAATGAAGCGCCGTTTCCTAAAGCAGAGACAGTAGAAAAGAAGCCAGCTGAGCCAGATGCGGACTTTAAGATTTGCACCGCAGAAGCTGCCCAGGTTATCTGTGATGCAGAACGACCTGTCATTATAGCGGGAGGTGGTGTGATTTCCGCTGGCGCCACCAAAGAGGTTATTGCCTTTGCTGAGCATTACAATTTGCCAATAGTATTTACCCTTATGGGTATAGGCGGTGTTCCCATGTCCCATCCAAATGTATTGGGCTTTACGGGAATGCACGGGAAAAAAGAGGCTAACAGTGCTATATATAAGGCGGATCTTATTATCTCACTGGGAAGTCGTTTCGCTGACCGCTTAACGGGAAATGTTGACAAATATACTGCCAATACAAAGTTTATCCATGTGGATATTGATCCGGCTGAAATAGACAAAAATATTCCCAGCTCCATTGGCTTGGCCGGTGATATGAAGACTATATTGGCTATGCTTATGCGGCGGGAGCCAACGAAGAAGCTGGACAGCTGGTGGGCAGAAATTCGCTCCTTAAATTCAGAATTTGCATACGACTACGATGTAAATCGTCTAACTCTGCCTTGGGCCCTGCATCATATTGCCAAGGCAACTGCAGGGAAGGAATTTGCCTTCGCCACAGATGTAGGACAGCATCAGATGTGGTGCGCCCTTCATTTACGGGTGGAAGAACCACGCACATGGTTTACCTCCGGCGGGTTGGGTACCATGGGGTATGGTCTGCCTGCTGCCATGGGTGCCCAGGTGGCTTATGTTACTCAGGGAAGCAAGCGTCGTGTAATTCATGTGGCTGGAGATGGTGGCATTAAGATGACTGGTAATGAGTATTACACAATAGCCAGACTTAATCTGCCAATTATTTCCATTATAGTAAACAACACCAGCCTGGGGATGATTCGTCAGCTCCAAACCGTATTCTATGATAAACGGTATATTGCCTGTGAATTTGACTATAATATGGATTATGCCGCTTACGCTAAAAGCTTTGGCATTGACGCCTACAGCGTTTCCACACCGGATGATTTTGCCGTGGCCTTTAATAAATGCCTTAATGAAGCGGATAAGCCACATGTTATCGTGGTAAATCTCCACAGGAGCTTTGTGGAACCAATGACCAAGGGCGGGGCAAAAATTAATGAATTTGTAGATTTTAAATAAATCTGCATGTATAAAGCCTATGGCTGTTATATTTTAGGGGAGTCAAATTAGACTTTCACTTCCGATAAGTATAAAATAATTGTGTTCCTTTGATTTTTCGGGGCTTGGTGGTTGTTTTCCGTCATTTCTTCCGCCTTCGTTTTGAGGGGCGGAACGGTAGTATTATTTTTTTAGAGGTGCTGGAGATGGAAAAAAACAAACTGCTGAGTCGAAGTAATTTAATAAGGGCCGGGGCGGCTCTTGTGGTGGTGCTCCTGATAGTCGCATTGGGGCTGTGGCTATATAACAGGTATTTCAAGGCCGACGAAACCATTGTGCAGGAGAGCCAGACCACAGTTGAAACCCCGGCAGGGGTACAGAAGGCAGCGGAAAAGGCCGGGGTAACAGTGGACAGTACCCAGGCAAGGGCCGTGGCCAAGGAAATCAAATATATATACGAAACTCAGAAGGAACCAGTTTATGTGGTGCAGACCACCGGGGGAAAAGCCGAGGCCGCTGCATCCGAGGCAAGGAAGGAAGCAAAGGCGGACTTTGCTATCATAACGGACAAGAACGACCCGGACAAACAGGTTAATCTGGCAGAATTGAAGAAGGACAAGGACCAGCCCGTAGAGCTGAACCAGTACAATATTCAAGCCTACAAGCCTGTCATTAGAACCATATCCATAGCCCCGGACATAAATGAACGGGGAGTCCGTCAGGTTGATTTCTCCATATCAAAGAAGATAACCAAGGACGGGCAATATATAGGTGTGGGCGTGGGGTATGATATTGTTGACCACCGGGCCCTTGTAAAGCTGTCATATAGCTGGTAATGATATTGACAAATATTGACATGTATTGATAATTATGTTGTATTTTGATATAATACACGTAAAGAAGGTGCTACCGATAAGCGGTCAGCCCCGATTAGTTGGTTTTTGGAAAACCGCCTAAAGTTGGGAGCTAGGCGGTTTTTCTATTGCTATGATTTAATTGCAATAATACATATCGCAACCAGAAACACCAAAGACAGAAAGTCATATAGCGTCATAGGCAATACCCCCATTCTGGGGCTAGGATTGACCGCCTACCGTTATGGTAGCACCTCAGTAATATTTTATGGATTTAATGACAGCCTGTCAAACCGTTATCAATAATATTTGCAAATATAAATGATTATAAACAAATAGCAAAGCCGCCTCATTACGAGGCGGCTTTTTTACATTACCGGATTGTATCATTCTTTGTGGGGCCTTGGTATTTAAGGGCTGAAATACCCCAATACATGACCATTTTTTACAGCACACTATCCAGCAGCTCCCGGCTCTTTGCCTTGCGTGATTCCAGAACATGGGAATATGTCCGGGCGGTGGTGTTCAGGCTGCTGTGGCCAAGTCTTTTCGATACCAGCTCCAAATCCTCCCCGGCTTCCAGCAGCATAGTGGCGTGGGTGTGGCGCATGGAGTGAAAAGAAAAGCCCTCCCCAAATTTCTTACAGAATATATTGAAGTGACGAATACCGTCGGGGCCCATCATCTTGCCATTTTTCCCATGAACCACAAGGTTGTCCTTTGGTCCTTTTCCTGCCAGCTTCTGCACCGCCTGATGGCGTTTCTCTCTTTTCAGTATCTCCAGAAGCTTTCGGCCCATGGGAACCACACGGAAACCGTGGGAGGATTTTGGAACCTCCTGCACCACCAGAGTTTTATCTTCCACAATGACGGTCTTGTTTATGCTGATTTCCATAGCTTCAAAATCCACATCCTGCCAGGTAATGGCGCAGCATTCCCCAAACCTTGCCCCGGTATGGTAGGAAATAGCCAGGGGAAGAAAATACTGGTGCCCCCGTGGGAAGGTCTCAAAGATTTCCGCCACCTGTTCAGGGGTAAAGCTGTGTACCACTTTGGGCGGCTCTGTGTATTTCGGTATATGAAGGTTCTGGGCGGGGTTCCTTTCAATGTACTCACAGAAATCCGACGCATATATAAACATGGCCTTAATAACTGCATGAATAGAGGAAACTGTTGCCCGGGATAGCCCTGCCTCCTTCTTATCGTTCAGGATATTCTGCAAGGTTCTGGCCTTTATATCCCTAAGCTTAAATGTACCAATAGCTGGGGCTATATGGTTTTTGTAAATGGATTTGTAGGATTTGATAGTGTTGGCGTGGACATTCCTGCCATGATCCGCCAGGAACTCCTTGGAAAAATCCTCAACTGTCATTTTGGTGGGCTCCAGAAAGGCCCCGCCGTTTACATCCAGGGAAACCAACGCCCGGGCATAGGCTGCCTCAGCTTCTGCTTTGGTTCTGCCCCCGGCCATTTCCTTGCGCTTGCGGTTCTTGCCTTCACCAATTTCAATGGTAAAGTACCACTTTTTGCCTCTTTTTCTAAAATAAGCCATAAAAAATACACCCCTTCCTAAAGTATCATACAGCTGTATGCTTTATTAAATATGAGAATGGGTGTATAATTGAAATGGATTTAGGTGTGTATTCAATTATACACCCTTATTTTGGCCGTTCCTGTTGGCGCAGGGGCGGCTCTTTTTTATTTGAATATGTTATTTCTTTCTGTTGGCGAACATATATATTTTTGCATGGCTGCCCTTTGGGGGCGGCTTTTTTATTATGCGTCTTTTTCTTCTGTAGCTTCTGAGGCTGATAGCCCTTTTTCAGCAGCGAGAAGCTCTTCCTTGTAGGCTGCCAGCTCCTTATCAATCTTTGATAAATTCACCTTTGGGTCGGTGGAAGTGATAGCCTCAGCCAGTCGCACAATATGATGAAGTATCTGCTGCCGTTCTTCACTGGTAAGGTTCAGCAAATACCGGGCGGCTCTCTGTTCCGCCTCACTTAGATCGTATTGCTTGGCGAAGGAATTGAACAGAGTGGTTTCTGTTTCCTCATACATTTCGCCTTCACCAGTACGCAGCCATTTTTCCGAGACGCTAAACTTAGTAACCAATAACTGTATAAATGTATCAGTAGGCTCAACGCGTCCAATCTCGTAATTGGTAATGGTGTCCCTACTGGTGCCTAACAAGCTGCCAAATTCGGCCTGTGTTTTCTTTATAGACTTTCGGAATGTTTTTAAACGCTCACCTATTGTCATGGTGTCACCACCTTTCTGAAAAATATTTTAATATTTTTTTCTGTGTATGTCAACGCAAAATTTTATGGATAAGTATTGACATACACAAAAATTATTATATAATGTGTGTAGATACAGATATTGAAAAAACAAAACCGTAATTACACACAAAAATCGCTATAATGCCCCTAACGGGACACTATAGCACACTCCTATAGGAGTGTATTTAAAAACTTTCTTAAGGGAGGTGAAAAGGTGAAAAAACCAGAAAGGATTCGAATTAACCACAAGGGTGGCGGAATAGCTAGAGCAGCTATTGCCCTGGAAAGTATTTTTGATGCCTTTTTCAGATGGGCTGCACAAGAAGAAAAGTTTCATGTTTCTATTGATTACGACCCAGAGTGGACCCTGCTGGTTCGTTTCAGATCATCAACAAAAGAAGAGGCGGAGGAATTGGACAGCCTCCGCCCCACAGAGGAAGAAACAAATATAATCAAAGGTCAACGATTGGACAGTTAATATTAGTGTATTTAAAAACTTTGTTAAGGGAGGTGAGAGAATGGCCACAGGAAGAGGTTTCTTTGTACATATCAAGTCCTCAGATAGTCACTTTTGTGAGGTTATGGAGAAAATGCAAGAAGCATTAAGCATAGTATACAGCTGCTACAATGAGCTGCGTGAAATGGGCATCCTGACCATAGAAGAGGCACCATCAAAAGATGATAGTGCCCAGGAGGATTAAGTATTCTTTTCGAGTTCATTAATAAAACAGGTTAGGACTTTGACGGTTTCACTGACCAGATTATTGATGTCTCCAACAGTGGCAGGCGTGCTGCTATTGGCACTTGTAGGACTTGCCTGATGTGTGTAAGTGGTTACTGCCTGCCGCAGCTTTTCAATATCAACCATATTAACACCCCCTTTCACGGGCATTATACCACACCGGGGGCGGATAGGAAGGAGGCGGGAAGGTGAAAAAAAGCAATAAATCCCCAAAGCCTACCGTTACAGAAAATTCCTGCATGGGTGGCCCCAGGGACTTATTACAAGTCAGTGCCGAAATAGTGGCCAATATATTGAAGTACATCAATGGCGACAACTTCAAGCTGGTTATTGAAGTGTCAAATGGCACTTTCGTAATCAATAAATACCCCATGGAGTCAGCAAACACTCCTGAGAATGAGGAATTAGTACATTAAAATCATCTTTCTGCTTATCCCACATAAGTTTAAAGACAAATTCCTCGCTGGTTAATATCCAGCAACCATTTGACTGGCTTATTTTTTCAAGCATTTCACTACGATGTTCAGCACACATCTGTCTGGTGTCCAGCTTGAAATATTCCAAAGACATAAAACCACCCCCTTTCTGTGGGCATTATACCACACCGGGGGCGGATAGGAAGGTGGTGGGAAGGTGGATTTAGGAAAGGGCCCTGACTGGGTAATATTAATATGTTTTGTTTTAGGCATTTTTACTGGCTTCTCTATTCTGTCAGTAATGCTATTATTAGGCCGATTATGACCGCCGGGGGCGGATGAGAGGATGAACAAAATGGAAGTAACGGAAGTAATGATTGATGCAGAACAAGCATTGACCTTATTAAAAGCTGATTTATTATCTGGCAGTGATGCCTGGATTCCATCATATAATGATGGCCTTGAGGTTGCAATTAGTGAGATAGAAATTTTAGCACGCAAAGAACGGGTAAAAGACAGGCAAGAAAAAAGGAAAGAAGGTCGGTGGACATTCCTAAAAGGAAATAAAGCCGAATGTTCCGAATGTGGTTCAATTTGTTATATTGCTTGTTACCCATACACTGGATGGGCGAGATATTGTCCATGCTGCGGGGCAAAAATGGCCCCACCTCAATAAGGAAGGAGGCGGGAAAGTGTACGAGGGGAAAATTGAAACCGTTCTGGGCGACTATGTTCATGTAAAGGAAGAAGATGGAAAAGTAATATTTGATATTGGTTTTTCTGACACCATGAAGGCAGACGGATTTCATACTGTATTTAGCAGCGAAGATGCGAAAAAGGTAGCCGTTATGATACTTGAAGCGTACTTCGCTATAGAGGGAAACAAGGAGGCAAAACAATGAGCAAAATCAAAGAATGTCCATTTTGCGGCGGGGCCGCACATATTGCAAAATACAAAGGCCAAAAAGACACCTATTATGCAACCTGCGACAGCTGCTTTGCTGAATCAGATCTGAAAGAATCTGAACAGGAAGCAATGGAAGCCTGGAACAGGAGATTCAGCCATGATAAATAAAGCAATACCCCGCTTTATGGGGGCGGGTATCGTTGCGATATTGGCCATGCTTTTGGCCGGGTGAATGGAGGGCGGCTATGAAATCTATGGAACGGGAAGAGCTTGACCGCCTTTATACGAATCTGTCTGATTTCAAATACAAAGAGCTGCACTGTCTGGAAACCCAGTGTATGAATTGCAGATATATGTCGCCAGCGGACAGTTCGGAAATGGACGGGATAGCCTGTTTTATCAACATTTTAATGGAGGATGTCTGGCAAAGAAGGGAGGAATTATTGAATGGCAAAAGGGAAGTGGCGAGCCATTAGCGAGGATTTGGGCGGCAAACGGCTTTATCGTATTGGTAGGCTGCTGGATGCAGATAAGCCCGCAGAAATAGGCAATATAGAATATGCCATTGTGTACGGTTCCACTACAGACCGGGACAAGGCCAAAAGGGTGGCCGATGCAATGAACGAAGAAAACGGCCCAGAGGACCACTACGCCGAAGGCTTGGAGTAAAAGAACAAATAATATTGGTGGGGCTGGTGGAGCCTGCAAACAAAAACATTGATAGCTATTTACCCGAAAACTATTAATAAAACTTACACCGCGTGGCACGGTTGCCAAATACTTACCATAACATCTTTAATATACCCCTTATTAAAGAGTACCGTTTGCAGGTTCTGCCAGCTCCACCAAAAGAAAGGAAGTGATAGCCATGACAGAGGAAACCGCTGTAATGAAGGCCCTGAAAAATGAACAGGCCCGTCTGGAAACAATGAAGATTATCAACAAAATCAGGGAAATGGGCGGCGAAAAGACCATTTTGACCCTGGCCGGGTATATGCTGACCGCTACCCCGGAAAGAGACAACCCCAAACCAGCAGCATAAGGAGGTATAAACCATGGAGCAAAAGGTGGACAAAAGAACCGAGGGCCTTGTAATGGACAACGCCGAGCGTCTGATGAATGTGGAGGAAGTGGCCAAACGGCTGCGCACCTCCCGGGCGGTGACTGCTGAATTACTAAGGCTGGGGTGGCTGAAATCGGTAAGATTTGGAAGTGAGTACCGCATTCCAAAGTTCGCCCTGCATGAGTTCATCGTTGACAATATCGGTGTGGACATTTTGGAGAAGCTGGAGGCAGTCGGTGCAGAATGACAGACCACTACATAACAACCTTGTCTGCCCCATCTGTGGGCAGCTCATTGGCTGCGGGGTGGACTGCATGAAACACCACGCAATCATACATGATACCCACTGCAAGAAGTGCGAGGATTTTCAGCCAGTTTTGTGGCTGTGTTCCTATCTTGTTAAGAAACAAAAACGCGCCAGGCGATAAACACTGGCGCGTCCTGCTGGAGTCCATATAAAAGGAAGCTTCCATATAACAAGCATATTTATTATAGAATGTTTTCTCTTTTTAAACAAGACCCCGGAGGGGGTTAAATGGACTCGTTAAGCATATTATTTTGAGAACCACTAAGGGGAAATTTTGGCATGGCCTACTTAGAAAAAGTTATTGACCGGGGTAATGTGATCGAAGTCCAAAAATATACAAACGGACGTTTTGGGAGAAAAGATAAAAATGGGAAATCTGTAGCCGAAAGAGTTACCCCCGTCGAACAACTCCGATGGCAAAGCAAGGAAGCCGTAAGAAAAGTATGGCGATTACTTCGAGACAGAACAAACTTTTCCCCAGGTGATTTGTGGGTAACCCTGACTTATCCACAAAAGAGTAAACCGGACAGTGAAACGGTGAGAAAAAATATCAAAGAATTTTTGAAGCGTATGAGGAGACAGTTCAAAAAAATCGGGCAAGAGTGCAAATATATCTTTTCCGTCGGCCGGGGAAAAAGGGGAGCCGTTCATCTGCACATGGTAATGTCGAAAATAGACACCGAAATTGTCTCCACCACCTGGCAGAATATTGTAAACGGCGGGAAATGGGTACATGTCCACACCGAACATCTGGACAAATCACAAAACTGGCACAAGGTAGCGCAGTACATTATCAAAAACGGGGAAGAAACTTTTTTGAGTGATGACCCCATAATAAAAAAACGTTTTTCATCTTCCAGAAATTTACGGGACGCAAAACCGCGTGCCAGGGTAATACATGCCAGAAGATGGAAAGAGCAACCGCCGGAAAGAAAGGGCTATTACATTGACCCCGAGCTTTCCTACAACGGAGTAAACAAATACGGTTACCCGATGCAGTACACCGTATATGTGCGTCTAGATGAATGACAACAAGGAGGAAGTCATGGAAGAAGAAAAATTGCAACCCGTGAAAATATCGGCCGTCGTCCGGGCAGTAAAAGAGCAGGGTGTTTGTATGCTGATAGACCGGGACGATGAATATTATCTTGTAACGGGTAATTTTATTTTAAAGCTGCGCCGGAAAGATATGTGGCGCATCCAGTGTAAGCTGGAAATCGAAAAGAGAAATGTATATATGGGCCATACTAAGGAGGCTGGCTGGGTACAGACAACCACTGAACCGAAATGTGCCGAAGTGGTAGAAAAATACATTTCGCTAATACTACAGGCAGCAGAGCGTCCTTTATTGCAGCCGACAGGGATAGCAGTAACCATGTACCACGATATTGAAATGGATGGGCGGCTTTATCACGGGGCGGATGGTTTCGCCCTGATCCGCGGTGGCTATCTGGACATGATACCCGGAAAGCCTGAACTGGTACGGCTGGAGGATTATGTGGTTGTCAACGATACCCATGTAATAACTATCATGCTGGACGATGCCTGGCAGGATAATCCATATATCAGAAAAACAGGGGAGGGCTGACTATGCGAACATTTGCCATTGTAAACATGAAGGGCGGGGTGGCAAAAACTACTACCGCCTGTAATATGGCGTATCTGCTGGCCTGTTCCGGTAAAAGGGTGCTGCTGGTGGATAACGATATGGGCGGTATTATCACTTTTAAGGAGGCAGATGAAGATTAACAAGACGACATTTTTAAAATGGCTGCAGGGCATGGGCGTTGGTATATTGGCCTTCTTACTGAGTGGCTTTGTGGAAAGCATTTAAGGAGGGGACAATTATGCAAGGCAAAAGATGGACACAGGAGGAAAAGGATAAGCTGGCGGAGCTCTATGGTACTAAGTCTCTTGATACAATAGCGAAAATTATGGGCAGGAGCATAAACTCTATTTCCGTTATGCGGCAGAGGTTACATCTGGGAGCGTTTTTGGAGAATGGCGATTATATTACTCTCAATCAGCTACTGAAGGCCGTAAAGGGTACAAAGTACGGAGACAGTTATTCACTGCTCAGCTGGGTAAAAAACAGAGGTTTGCCTATCATCCATAAGAGAGTTGGAAAATGCAGTTTCCGGGTTGTACGTTTAGATGATTTCTGGAAGTGGGCAGAGACGAACAAGGCTTTTATTGACTTCTCCAAAATGTCTGAATGTATTTTAGGTGCAGAGCCCGACTGGGTTAAATCCAAGAGGATAGAAGATACCTTATGCAAGGCTATCAAAAAGACCACGCCATGGACGCCACTGGAAGATGGAAGGCTGGCGGATTATATACGAGAGGGCAAAAAGACGGGGCACGAGATAGCCAAGATTATGCATCGGTCTTATGGAGCTGTTGCCAAAAGATGTAACGACCTGGGCTTAGGCAATCCTAAGCGCATGACGGCCCACGAGCACAGCTGGAGCAATAAAGAGGTGGAGGATGTGGTAAAAAGCGTTATAGCTGCTACGCCATATCCTCTGATAGCTGCCAGAATGGATTTATCCGAGAAAGCTATCAGGGGGATGTTGTACCGCCTGTATAAGACAGAGAATCAGGACAAAATTCGGGCAATCATAAAGGTTTCAGGTAAAAGCCAAGGGAGGGAAAAGTAGTGTTTGAGCTAGATTTAAAGGCGTTTGTTTGGATGTGTATTGGTGCCGGTGGTGTACTGGCCGTAATGGTGATAATGGGGCTTTGCAAAGTATCTGGGCGGATTTCCAGAATAGAAGAAGAAATGGAAGACCATGACCGCCTGATGGTGGAAAATTGGAACAAACGATTCACAGGCAATGGAAAACCTGTGGAAATGTACAAGGATAAGAGCCATGAATACACACGAGAATAATATTCTGAAGCTGATAAAAAGCATATATAGCCATAATACCTATGATGTGTTTGCTGATTTTGTCCAGCTGTCCGCTTTATCCATAAAACAGTCTGTGGACCTGATTCTTGGCATGAAAAAGTCCGAGGAAGAATTTCAAAAGATTTTGACCATGTACCAGCCAAAGGAACAGCAGATATTATCGGATATGTTTGGGGAGCTGGTTGATGCTCTGGAAGAACATTTTTTAAAAAATGAGATATGCGATACCTTGGGGGCCATATTTGGCGAGCTTAGTATCAACAACAAAAACACGGGCCAGTTCTTCACACCTGCATCAGTGGCAGAGCTTTGTGGTACCGCTACCTTCGACAGCAGAATTGCCAAAAAACAAATAGAAGAAAAGGGCTATATCTTAGTGAATGAGCCTTCATGTGGGGGCGGCGTCATGCTGATGGCCTTCATCCAGGCAATGATGAGAGCCGGTTTTAATCCACAGAAGCATCTGCTGGTTGTAGCACAAGACATAGACAGAAGGTGTTGTTGCATGACATATCTGCAACTTAGTCTGTATGGAATCCCCGGGAAAGTCATTCAAGGGAATACGCTGACCCTGGAAGTATATGAAAAGCCTTGGTTTACTCCAACATACGCTACGGATTTGTGGCCCGTAAAAGAAAGGAGGGCATTAGAAAAGTGCTGTCAGAAAAAGAACGCCTGATTATAGACATTGTTAATGACATGGTTGATGCCATAAGTGAAGAGCAAATGGATAAGCTGAAACTGTGCCTCTATAAGAGGATAAGTCCATTGGAGGTAAAACCGGCAGAAGCTAACATCGTTGTTTATGACCATCCAAACCATAAGCTTATAACTATGTTTATAATGGCCAAAAAAATGATAAATTTGAGCCCAAATTCCATAAAATTTTATGAACTTGTCTTAACCAAAGCTGATAAAGATTTTCATCAAAAACCGTTTTTACAACTTACAACGCTGGAATTGCAGTGTTATCTGGCGGCTATTGCCGATAAAACAAGTCCTGTAAACTCCAACAATGTACGGCGAATATTATCTTCATTCTTTGGTTGGCTTCAGGATACTGAGTATATAACCAAGAACCCGATGAAAACGGTTCAACCGATGAAGCAACCCAAAAGGACAAGGCATCCGTTCACAGTAACAGAACTGGAGACTTTGCGAAACGCTGCAACGGATATAAGGACTAGAAGTATTATTGAAATGCTTCTATCAACAGGATGCAGAATAAGTGAGCTGGTAGGTATAAAAGTTAATGATATAGATTGGATTCGTGGAGAGGTCAGAGTAATAGGCAAGGGTAATAAAGAGCGAATAGTATTCATCAACGAGACTGCCAGCCTATACACGAAGCAATATCTGAGTACCAGAACGGATAATAACCCTGCATTGTATGTTAGCATGGATAAGCCTCATGCTACTTTACAAAAGGGTGCTATTGAAATGATTGTCAGAGAATTGGGGCGGTCATGTGGTATCAAGAAGGTATTTCCACATCGGTTCCGGCATACTGCGGCAACATTTGCTATGCGCCGGGGAATGAATATCGAGATAGTCAAAAAGATGCTTGGACATGAGAGCATAGATACTACGATGATATACGCACAGACCGACTGGGACTCCGTGAGAGCCGCTAGAAGGATATATTGCGAATAAGAGAGGGGAAATAAGTAAATGTTTACGAATGCGATAACCAAGCAGATAAAAAAAGGAATCGTCAAGAAGCTGGAAGAAGCCTATGTGCTTGCCAGAAAGGATATAGCAAAGCTGAGATATCTTTCAGCAGCTGATGACGAAGCAGAGTGGGTATGTGTATATGACGCAGAAGGCAACAATCTGGCGCAAATCGATGTGACTGGCCAAAACGTAAGTGGACTGATTCTCGATGTTGTCCATGCTATCAATGATGATATTGTCATAGGCGGCAAGAAGAAATGATGTTTCCCAAGCCCAAAAGAGTCCGGCTAAAGGGTAAAGCTTTAGCCAGGCTCAATCAGGCAATACATGACCGTGACAATGACAAATGCATTATATGTGGAGCCTGGGTGGATCCGGGCAAGAAATTCCACCATGAACCATGTGGGGCGGATAAATCTGACGAAGAAGAAAAAGGCGCGACATTGTGCGATAGATGCCATTTTCGGCGCCATAATGGCCCTAACAGCACAGAAATACGCGAAAAAATAAAAAAATATCTCAAAGAATGCTATGAATAATCAAAAAATAAGGGGCGGAGGTGCAGAAATGGGTCAAAAAGAAATGATTTATGTCTATACCAAGAAATTTGAAGCCTATAGCCGTGGGCTGCGCAAGGCAGGGCAAAAGATAGAGAACACGCCATTATTCAAATGGACACCGGAAAGGATAGAGAGTCATCTTAAAAAGGGCTTTATCAGGAGAAGATATATGGAAAAAGGAGCTAATACATGAACAAAGTAATATTGACGGGGCGGCTAACGAAAGACCCCGATATAAGATACACGACATCAGGCAAGTCAGTGGCCAGCTTTAGTCTGGCCGTTGACCGCCGCCACAGTTCAGAGCAGGGGCCAACAGTGGACTTTATCCCCTGTATAGCATGGACAAAACTGGCGGACTGGGTTGGCAATTATCTGAGCAAGGGCAGCAAGATATTGCTAGAGGGGCGGCTGCAGGTGCGCTCTTACGATGGTCAGGACGGAACCAAGCGGTATGTTACAGAGGTTATTGCCAACGAAATCGAGTTCGCTGAAAGTAAAAAAGACGGGGAAGCCCGAGGGGGCAGCACTCCAAACAACCCGGGAGGATTTGGCGGCCAGCCAGTAAGTGACGACGATATACCATTCTAGGGGGTAGTACATGAATACAAGACGGCGCATGAAAATAAGAGCTATCAGGGCTATCATTAAAGGTTTACCCTGGAAGCCCAGAGCTATAATATTACCGCTACGACAGAAAATAAAAGTCACGCTAGAAATGCCGCACTTGGCTGGTAGTGGCTCATCCACAGTAGAAGAGTTTGAAAAGAATTTTAAACCAATTACTAAACCAATTACTGAACCAGCCAGTCAGGAGCGTGGAACGATATACATAAATGGTAAGCCTGTGCAATGGATAGGATAAAGGAGGGGCGTCCATGGACGAGCAAGAGCTGGATTTACTATATGAGCTTCTACATAAGTTCAAGACCAAAGAAATCAGCTGTGTTTGCAGACATTCACCAGAATGCAAATATAAAGGGAAAGCTGGAGAGTGCCATATCCTTAGCATAATGGAAGATGTCTGGGAAAGACGACAAGCATCAGGTAGCAATAAAGAACACAAGGGAAGCTGTTCTGAAGGCTGCGAATAGAAAATAAAATATGGTGGGGCTGACTGAGCCTGCAAACAACCCTTTCGAAAATGATAGATAAACGCACATACACATATATTTACTGTTAAATTGTTAAACCTTACCCAACACTCCTTTAACACAATCGTTTGCAGGCTTTGCCAGCTCCACCAGTTGGAGGTATAGAACAAATACTAGTTGTAGGAGAAGGAGGAAAGGAATTGAGAGCACGATATGGCATAAACCTGTCCCTGGAGGAGCTGTACTCCATCAGAAAGGCCCTGCAGGGGAAAGGGGATAAATGCCTTATGGAGAGGCTTGATAAAGCCATTAAGACCATTGAAGGGATGAAGAAAAGGAGAGGAAGGAGCCAGGGAAATGATTGAAATTAACACCCTAAAGACCAAGAACAAAGGATATATAAAAATCAGCTTAGACAAGGCGGGTTGCATTATCGAGAGCGGTAGCGTAAGGGCGGGGGCCCTGCTGTATGGCGACCGCACATATTTGGATTATGAGGAGCTGAAAAGCCTCCACAACATCGTTGAAACAGCTTTGTATGGTCTTGAAGGCAAGGAGAAGGATAGCCATGAAGATGAAGGAATATCTTAGACTGCGGAATATTGCACTTAGCCCCAGGGACTGGCGGGGCATGATGGATTATATCCCGCCAATGAACCGGGCAGAACGGAGAAGGGCCAAACGCCGGGGCAAGAAGAAAAATACCCCGGGGCGGCGATAAATACCCGGGGGCCAATTATCCCCGGTATGGAGTGACGAAATGAGGAAACCAGCAGACAAGAGAATCAGAACTGTGGAATGGGTACTGTACAATGAGCAGGTTCTCCGTGTGGCAGTTGAAGAGGAAAGGGAAAGGGAAACAGTGGACACGGGGAAAGACCCAACAGCCAGGACGGCGGTGCGCCATGCTACACCTATCAAGTCATTGATGGTCGAAGGCAGGGAAATATTAAAACCAGAGAAATGGCTGCACATGTTGGAGCTGGTACACGAACACATTCCAAAAGGTGACATGAAGAATGTTCTTCAAGCAAGGTATAAAAGACGTGAGCATTATCGTGTCACTTGTCGAAAGCTTTGTATGAGTCAGAGCAAGTATCAGAACACGATAAGGCGCATAAGAGAGTACGCGCAGATGGTGGCAATACAAGAGGGATTAATAAAAATTGTCGAGTGATTAATATTAACTATTATCACTTTTTCAAAGTGTTATAATTGATACAGTGAAAGATTATACGAAGAACAACATAAGGGCTTTAGGGCATCGCGCCACGCGGTGTCCTTTTTATTTTGCCACCCCCCGGGGGTGCGGGTCCTTCTGGGGGCAAATGCTTTTACGGGTCTGCGAGTCCCGGCGGTTGCGTCCCTGAAAAATAAAAAAACTGGTTGACAATCTGACAAAGCAGAAGGGAGGCGGGGCGGATGGCAACCGAGGAAAGCAACCAAAAATCGCGCGCGCGCGTAGTTATTGAAAAAAAGTTCATTTTTTCCACATCCGACACCTGCGAATTTTTCCAGATCTCCCGGGAGACTTTGTCACGATGGGAGAAAAAAGGCGCGCCGAAAGCTGGGCGGGGAAAATGGGACATCAAAAAAGTTATGGAGTGGCGTTTTGATGGCAAGCATATGGAAAGCCCGGAAACCCGCAAACTTAAAGCTGAAGCGGATTTAAAAGAAGCCAAGGCCGCTCAGGAAAAAATAAAACTCAGTGTAAAAAAAGAGGAATTTATCCCGGCTCCACTGGTACAAAGTGAGCTGAAACGTCTGCTGGCAAATCTAAAAAAATCTTTGCTGGAAATTGGGCATAATGTGGCTTCTGATTTGGCCGCTTTGGATTTAGAGGCAGTGACCATAGCGAAAAATGAGGTTGACAAACGTGTAAACGATGCCCTTTTTGAACTGTCTGAGGGGAGGTTGTACCGTGGCAGGGCGAAGAAAAAAGCAAAGAAATGAGCTGGACTATCCTGATTGGATTTTAAACGCTCTGGCCGTGTTGAAACCGCCGGAAAAACTGACGGTTTCGGAGTGGGCGGATAAGTACCGCATACTATCGGAACTGGACAGCGCATCGCCGGGACATTGGCGCACCAGCAAGACACCATACCTCAGAAAGGTGATGGATGCCTTCAACGATGATTTTGTACATGATATCAGCTTTTGCGCCGGTTCCCAGTTGGGCAAGACTACCGCAGAGCAGAATATGTTAGGTTATGCCGTGGCACAGGATCCGGGGCCTATGCTTGTAGTCTACCCCACCAAGGAGCTGGCAAAATTCACCAGTGAGAAACGCTTACAGCCCATGATACGGTTAAGTCCTGCTCTAAGTAAAAAATTCAAGGAGCGGGAAAGCAAGGACTTGGAATTGGCCTTTGACTCCATGTATATAGCTTTAACTGGGGCCAATAGTGCGTCAGATCTGTCAAGCCGTCCAGTACGCTATGTATTTTTTGATGAAATAGATAAATTCCCCAAATGGACTGGTACAGAAGCAAGTCCTCTGGAGCTGGCTGCAGAACGTACCAAGACCTTTTATAACTACAAGATAGTAAAGGTGTCCTCTCCTACTCTGGAAAAAGGCAATATATGGCAGGGGTGGTTGACTGCTGATGTGCAATATCGGTACTACGTACCTTGTCCACATTGTGGGGAGATGCAAATACTGGAATTTGGCCAGATAAAATGGCCAGATGGGGCGGATGAAAACGAAGCCAAGGCAGCGGCCTGCTATGAATGTAAATATTGTCATGAATCTATAGATGATAGGCATAAGCCAGCTATGTTGAGGGGTGGAGAGTGGCAAGGTGTACATCAAAAAAGCGGACGACCTGCCAAGGTGGCTTTTCACCTGAATAGCATATATAGCCCCTGGTTGACCTTTGGGGATGTGGCAGCAAAATTTATTGTCAGCAAGGATGAGCCAGCCCTGCTGATGAACTTCATCAACTCATGGCTTGCTGAGCCCTGGGAGGACAAGAGCAGCCGCTTAAAGTCTGATGTGGTTATGGCCAAAGCCCTGCCATATGATAAGGGGCGGATGCCAGCAGCGGCCCAGCTTTTAACCGTGGGCGTGGATGTGCAGCTTGACCATTTTTACTACTCAGTAAGAGCATGGGGGCCACACATGACAAGCTGGCTGGTGGATTGGGGTAAGGTCTATACATGGCCGGATATTGAAACCGTCATTTATCGTGACTATGCGGATACGAATGGGGAAATACATAACATTAACCTGGCCTGCATTGATTCAGGCTATAACACAGATGAAGTATATGCTTTTTGTGCTTATCACATGGAAGTGGCGGTACCAACCAAGGGAGCCAGCCGCCCATTAAAGACCCGATACACATCGTCTGCTATAGATAAAAGCCAAGCAGGTTTCGGGTTATTTCTCTACGAAATGGACACCACTCAAATGAAAAACTTTATAGCTTCAAGGATAGGAATAGACCCGGGCGCGCCGGGCAGCTGGAATGTATACCGCGATATAGAACGGGAATACGCCGACCAGATTTGTTCCGAGCAAAGGGTGGAGAAAAAGGACAAGAAGGGCCGTACCTCCATCGTTTGGGAAAAGATAGGCAGCCACACAGCGAACCATCTTTTGGACTGCGAGACCAATAATGTTCTAGCAGCTGAAAAGCTGGGCGTGAGATTCCTGATAGAATCACAGCCGGAGGACCCCGAGGACGAAGAGCCTGAGGACGACTGGCTGGGTGTTGGCAAAGATTGGATTTAGACACACGAAAGGAGGTGAAACAGTTTGGAGAGTTTGGAGACACAGCTGGAGAGTGTACAGGCAGCCATAAGAGCCATTGAAGGCGGGGCGCAGTCCTACAAGATTTCCAACCGAAGCGTAACAAGGGCAGATTTGGCCACCCTTTACGCCAGGGAAACAACCCTCAAAAGCCAAATAGCCAGGGAAAAAGGTGGCGATCTATTCTTTGCCGAACTGGGCAGCCTATGATTAATTTTTTAGAGAAAGCTATAGCAGCCATTTCGTAAGCGTCAAAATATAGTATGCCTCAACAACAAATAAAAAGCAGCCCGTAGGCTGCGTCATAGTATAGTGTTATGAATCTTCAGTTGGCAGGTTCACATTCCACGGGAGATACTTTTCCAAAACTGAATCGTCCTTTAAGGATTCTTCCTGGGACATGTTTGTAAAGATGTATTCCAGATATTCTTTGGTATCAACTTTGTTGGCTATGCATGTCTCTATTAAACTGTATGCTGCGGCACTGGCCTCGGCACCAGTCGGAGAGCCGGAAAATACCCAGTTTTTTCGACCGATGGTGAATGGACGGATGCTTCTTTCAGCAAGG
>NZ_FQYW01000023.1 GCF_900141865.1 Anaerovibrio lipolyticus DSM 3074
GCCAGTTGTACAGCTGGGTAGCTGCGTTCGGAAGGGATAAACGCTGAAAGCATCTAAGCGTGAAACCCGCCTTGAGATGAGATCTCTCACAGAGTAATCTGGTAAGACTCCTTATAGACGATGAGGTAGATAGGCTGGAAGTGGAAGCGTGGTGACATGTGAAGCGGACCAGTACTAATAAGTCGAGGGCTTAACTTAAAAAGCACTTACTAAGATGGTTCTTGTTTCTGTTTAGTTTTGGAGGCACATTTAAAAATGTCTTCAAAAAAATTGTATATCCGGTGATGATGGCTATGTGGTCCCACCTGTTCCCATTCCGAACACAGTAGTTAAGCACATAAACGCCGAAAGTACTTGGCTGGAGACGGCCTGGGAGGATAGGAAGTTGCCGGTTAATAAAAAAGACTGTCTGTTGGCAGTCTTTTTTATTATGCAGATTTGTATTTTTCACTGGTCGTCTCCAGCCAATATTGGACGGCCTGGGAGAGTAACATGCCAGTGGCATGTTACTCGGAACAAGTACGACTGAATATCGGACTTGTTCCGCGGTTGGAAGTTGCCGGTTAAAAAAGAGGATTGTCTTTTGACAGTCCTCTTTTTTTATTGTTTTCAGGCCGTCTCGGCGTTTATGGCTTATAAGTTAATTCGTCGAAAGTACTTGGCTGGGGGTGAACATGCCGGTGGCATGTTCACCGGAAATAGTTCGACTGTATATCGAACTATTTCCGCGACCGGCCAGCAAGGATAGGAAGTTGCCAGTTAGGCGGGTCCTGTCATGGGATAGGCCATTCATTTGCTTCGCTAGTGCCACATCAATTAATATATCGGCTTTAATAAGCATGGACGGGCTACGCGGCCGTCCGCCATATCATATCGTCTTAAATAGATTTTGTGCAGATGTGCCATTTAGAGCTTCGCATGCTTCATGTCCTTATCCCATGCCACCCGCATTCCGCGGTTGGAAGTTTTTCGAGTTATCTCAATTTAGATAACTCTTTTTTTATGTAAACATTTAAATTGTTTAAGTATAATACGTTTAACTACCTACACCTAAAATAGGTAATTTGACCATGGTGTCAAGGCAATAAGTCTGAGAGATGTTTACTGACTAAATAACCCCTTTCTGCCACATAAACTCTAAAAATAGTGGTTATTACTGATTTTAAATGTTAAATTTTGGTTTTAAATTTTATATAAAAATTAATATAAAATTTTAGAAGTAATTTTTGCTGAATAAAATCGCTTTTTGTATTGGGATCGAAATCTGCTTTCAAGGCAACAATTTCTAAGTTGTTTCAGGATTTTTCGTTTAATTGTATTCTATAACCGAATTATCAAAATATTAAAACAATTGGAAAAATGTTCAGGACTATCGTTGCAATTTTTCGAATATTGTTGACTTTATCGCCTATTGATTATAAGATTTAAAAACAATTTGAAGTATTTATCATAAAAAGTTATATTTTATAACTTTTTTATGCTTTTTTGGTGATTTAAGATGGTATTTGAAAAATATGATGAACTTTGGCAAGGAATCTTTTGCTTAATTCAACTTCAGGGAATTCAGGCCGAAAGAGATAGATTATTAGCCGCTAGTATGGAAAAGCCAAAGGATTGGAAGGAGCTGGCCAAAATTGGTAAGGGTCTTGGTTTACGCTTTAAAAAGCGGGATTATGACCCTGAAGAGCTGTCTTCTTTGGAAGACCCTGTATTGGCCCTCATGAAGGATGGAAGCTGGCGTGTGCTTGGAAAAGGTAATGCTCAACGGATTATGGTTATGAATCCGTTATCTGGTGAAGCGGGAGCCGTTACCCTCGATAAATTTATTCCCCAGTGGAGTGGGGAATGTCTGAGGGTATCGGAGCCTTTTTCTTTGTCCAAGGGGCAGAGAAGATTTGGCTTGTCATGGTTTTTGCCGGTATTGCTTAAATATAAATCCTATCTTTTTGAGGTCATATTGGCATCCTTTTGTTTGCAGCTTTTGGGTATTGTAACACCGATTTTTACACAGGTTATTATTGATAAGGTCATAGCGCAACAGGGAATAGCAACCTTGACAGTCTTGGGTATTTCCTTGATTTTTTCGGCGATATTTGTTTGTGCCATGTCTATTGCCAGAAAGCTGCTTGAAACCTCGGTTACAAGTAAAGCGGACATTATTTTGGGCAGTCAGCTTGTCCATCACTTATTGAGGCTTCCTCTCAGATATTTTGAGGTCAGGAGAGTTGGAGATACGCTTACAAGGGTTTCCGCCTTAAGCAGTATAAGGGAATTCCTTACGGGGTCGTCTATAACTGCTGTTTTGGATGGAATTTTTTCATTTGTTTTTTTTGCCATTATGGCTTATTACAGTTGGAGCCTTACGATTATAGCTTTGCTCCCTGCTCCTTTGTATTTACTCATAAATATTTTGGTTACACCTGTTTATAAAAAGAGAATTTCAGAATATTGGCAGACAGGTGCACTTAATAATGCATTTCTTGTGGAAACTGTTACAGGGGCACAAACTGTAAAGGCTCTTGCTATAGAGCCGCAATTTATAAAGCGATGGGAAAGATTATTGGCTGAAAATATTAGTTCTGGGTTTAACAGCTTTAAATTGGGACTATTAATTAATACTTCCACGTCAGGAGTTCAGAATTTTTCCACGTTGATTATTTTGTTGGCAGGTGGTCATCAGGTTATGGATGGTACCTTAACAATTGGCCAGCTGATTGCCTTTCAGATGTTGGCCAGACAGGGCAGCGAGCCTTTATTCCGCCTATCAGCTTTGTGGCAGAAGGCACAACAGACAATGCTTTCAGTTCGAAGGCTGGGGGATATTATGAACAGTCGTCCAGAGCTGCTTCAGGGGGAGTGTCCCAAAACCATGTCTGGGGCCCTGGAATTCCAGTCAGTTTCCTTTTCTTATGATGTGGAGAAGGAACCGGCAGTAAAGGACGTTAGTTTTCAGGTGATGGCTGGACAGCGTATTGGTATCGTAGGTCCTTCCGGATCTGGTAAAAGCACTGTTACCAAGCTGGTAGAACAGTTATATTTGCCTGGTGAAGGGCAGATCTTAATTGACGGGCAGCCGGGGCAGAGAATTGATCGTCGTTGGCTGCGCAGTAATATTGGTGTTGTGCAGCAGGAAAATATACTGTTTAAGGGATCTATACGAGAAAATATTTCTTTTTCAAGGCCGGGGGCATCAATTGATGATGTAATCAGAGCAGCAACGGTGGCTGGTGCTCATGATTTTATTGTGGAATTGCCTAATGGCTATGATACACAGGTGGGAGAGCAGGGAGCTAACCTCTCAGGAGGACAGAAGCAGAGGATTGCTATAGCAAGAGCATTACTGAATAACCCCAAGATAATAATTTTCGATGAGGCAACCAGCGCTCTTGACTATAAAACAGAGCGGATTGTTATGAATAATCTTGATAGTATAGCCAAAGGGCGCACCATGTTGATTATCGCTCACAGATTATCTACGGTGGTAAAATGCGACAAAATATTGGTTATGGAGAGAGGCCGATTGGTGGAAGAGGGAAGCCATCAGCAGCTAATGGAGAAAAAGGGGCTGTATTACAGCTTATATAGACAGCAGGAGGTAGGATGATGTTTAGAAAGCTGCGTTTGTATATTGACAGATTGACGGCTGACAGAAAAAATGGGGATTCACAGGAGCTGACTTCCCAGGAGCGGGAGTTTTTACCAGGGGTTTTGGAAACCATGACCAGTCCACCGGCTCCAGCAGCCCGTAAGCTGTTATGGGTGCTTTTTGCTTTGTTATTATCAGCGGTGCTTTGGGTCTGCTTTGGACATGTGGATGAAGTGGCCGTGGCCGAGGGAAAGGTAATTCCAAACGGGGAAAGCAAGGTTATACAGGCTGAAGATAAGGGAGTAATTAAAAAAATCTACGTTACAGAAGGTCAACTGGTTCATAAGGGGGATCTCCTGGTGGAGCTGGATACTACTATGACTCAGGCTGATCTGGATAATTTAAAAAAGAAAATTGCCTACTACGAGACTGATATAGAAAGGCTGTTGGCGGAGCAAAGGGGGGAAGCCTTTATTATAGGGGAAAACAGTTCATTGGACAAGCAGGACAGGCTTTTTCAGCAGAACCTATATGCAAGCCGTATGGCTCATTACCGCTCCCAACTGGCAGTGGCAGCATATAATCTCCAGCAGCAGAAGGCAGCACTTTCCTCGGAACAAACAGGCTATGAGAAGCTGTCACGTCTATATGATATCGCTCAGGAAAAGAATACCAAGGTAGCAAAGCTTGCAGAGCAAAATGCCATTTCTACTTTTACGGCACTGGAGTATCAGTCAAAGGCTGTGGAGCTGGAGCAGGATGTTTATGGACAGAGTCATAAAATTGATCAGGCTCAATGGGCTGTGATTCAAGCAGAGCAACAGTTGGAGGAGGTTCGGGCTGAGCATGACAAGGAAATTACCGGCATGCTGGTGGAGAGTCGCAGACAGCTTGCTTCTTATCAGGAGGAGCTGAAAAAAGCAGATGAAAAAAATCGTCTATCACAGCTGCGGGCACCTATTGATGGCAAGGTAGCCCATTTAAGTGTTCATACTGAGGGCGGTGTGGTAACGCCAGCACAGGCTATTTTGGAAGTGGTTCCTGAGGATGCCCGCATGGAAGTAGAGGCCTGGGTTCAAAACCGCGATATTGGTTTTGTGCAGGAAGGCCAAGAGGCAGAGGTAAAAGTAGAGGCCTTCAGTTTCCAAAAATTCGGAACCTTAAGCGGTCATGTAATGCAAATCAGTCCTGATGCCATGGAGGACAAAGACAAGGGACGTCGTTACAGGGTAACTATAGAGTTAGACAAGCCGGAATTTCAGCTCGTTGATAGAGTGGCAGATATTTCATCGGGAATGACTGCCAGTGCTGAAATAAAAATACGCCAAAAACGTATTATTGAGTTCTTTCTGGACCCATTCCGACGTTATAAAAGCGAAGCATTACGTGAGAGATGAGAGGACTTGGGATGGGAGAAATAAAAATAGATTCCCTGCTTAAGTGTCTGGTAGTGGTGTTGACTATTCACGGCAAGGCTATACAGGAAAATCAGTTAAAACGGGCTTACGCTTCTGACGGCAAGCCGTTATCTTTAACAGAGCTCATAAGAGCCAGTAGGGAACTGGGGTTTAGGGCACAGCAGATAAAGGCTGAGAAAAATCACCTAAAATCTTTACCAATGCCCTTTATTGCCTGTATGGGGAAGAATGAGCACATTGTTGTTGTCAAAAGTCAGACTGATCAAATAGTATTTTACAATCCATACCATGGACTTATGGAACAGGCTCCTATGGAAAAGCTACAGCAGGAGTGGGATGGATCTTCTATATTGTTTGCAGATGATGGTAATACTGATGAGGTGCAGGGAATAGGCTTTTCCTGGTTTGTCAGTGTCCTTCGTAAATATTGGCCCCAGCTTGCAAAAGTAATGCTGTTGTCTGTATTATTGCAGCTATTTGGTCTGTTAAGTCCTTTTTTTACCCAGATCATTATAGATGATGTACTGGTACATAACAGCGTGTCTACTTTGGATATTATGGTTGGCGGCATGGCCATGGTTATGATGTTTCAGCTAATTTTGAGTGGCTTTAGAAGCTATATTTTTACCAATATTGCTAATAAGGCGGATGCGGAGTTGAGTGCCAGACTGTTTAAACACCTTATGTTTTTGCAGACATCTTTTTATAATAATTGGACTTCAGGGGATGTGGTAACGAGAATACGGGAGCTGGAAAAGGTTCGTCAGTTCATAACAGGTACCGGGGTTACCTTGGTGTTGGATGCTATATTTGCCGTGATTTATATGGCTGTAATGTTTCATTATAGTGTGGATTTGACATTAATCGTTTTGGTAGCAGTTCCGTGCTATACCCTGCTTAATCTGGCTATTATTCCTATATATAGAAAACGTTTAAATGAAAATTTTGCAGCCAATGCGGCCACCCAGTCCTACATAATTGAAACTGTTACGGGGATTGAAACCGTGAAGCATCATGCTGTGGAAGGACTTATGGAGAAAAAGTGGGAGAGCCTTCTGAATGGATTTGTAAAATCCAACAGGGCCATTGCCAATCTGGTAAATGGGGTGGGCAGTGTAGGTGGTCTGTACCAACAGCTGTTCATGCTTTCAATCCTTTGGTATGGTGCTTATCTGGTTATGGAAAATCAGCTCAGTATCGGTCAGCTTATTGCATTTCAGATGCTGGCGGGCATGGTGGTAACACCTGTTATGAGAATATTCTCCGCATGGCAGAGCTTTCAGCAGGCAAAGGTTTCTCTGGATAAGCTAGGGGATATAATGAACAGTCCAGCTGAGGCCACCTTTAATCCTAACCGTTCTGTATTGCCATCGGTAAGGGGGCGTTTGGAGCTGGACAATGTGTCCTTCCGCTACAGTGATGAGGGAAATCAGGTCCTAAGGCATATATCACTCAGTATTTCCGAGGGTAGCTGTGTGGGCATTGTGGGCCCGTCTGGGTCAGGTAAGAGCACAATAACCAGGCTGATGCAGCTCTTATATACCCCGGAATCCGGCCGGGTTCTGGTGGATGGAGTGGATATGGCCCAGATGGAGCCCGCTTGGCTTAGACGGCAGATTGGGGTGGTTTTGCAGGAAAGTTTTCTGTTCAATGGTACTATTGCTGAAAATATTGCGGCTGCCAAGCCAGATGCAACTGAGCAGGAAATTGTTCAGGTGGCTAGAATGGCCGGCGTTATGGATTTTTTGAAGGATATGCCTGATGGCTTTAACACCAATGTGGGAGAAAGAGGCGGTAATCTGTCAGGGGGACAGCGCCAGCGAGTGGCTATAGCCAGGGCACTTATTACAAATCCTAAAATATTGATTTTGGATGAGGCAACCAGCGCATTGGATTACGCCTCAGAACACAGTATTATGAGCAATTTGGAGAAATTTGCCAAAGGGCGCACTGTCATTATGATAGCCCACCGGCTAAAGACCGTGATGAAGTGCGATAAAATATTTGTTATTTCCCAGGGCGTGGTAGAAGAAGAGGGGAGTCATGAGGCCCTGCTGGAAAGGGGAGGTTTATATCATTCACTGTGGATGGAACAGCAATAACGCGCTGTTGCATTATAAATTTTATTTCTTGTAAGGGGGAAAAGAAAGATGGCGTTATTATCGAGGATCGTAAACGGTCTGGAGGAATTTTGGGAAGGAGGTGACTATTACGAAAGTGCTACTGAGCGTTCTCATGCAGAGCTAAATGCTGCCAAAAGGCATACTGCCATGCAACAGCTGGCAGACACTGCTGTGGCTGTCGGTGAAAGGGTAATCTCTGATCCTAAGGGGACCTTGGATATGGTAATTAACGATGCCAAGGTAGCTGTCTGGGGACACCATGGCCCACATCCAGTTCGGGATACGGCTAATTTCGTTAAGGGCATTTTTGGTATTACCAAGGATGGTATGTTAAAGGTGTTCAATGGATTTGCCGGTGACAGTGCTCCAATGCATTTTGAAAGACAGGATAATGCTGTCAGCCAGGCAGAGGGAGCTGTTATTACTTCCAAATTCAACACGGGTGCTTCTATCGGTGAGATGTCCTGGATGATTTATCAGGGTAGATTCAAGTACAATCAGGAGCTTATGGACAAGTGGACCCAGTATAACGATATTGAGACCTCCCATGGCTTCAATTGCCGCACCTATGTTAATGAGGCTGATAAGCAGGTCGTAGTTACTCTTGAGGGCACCCAGCCTAACAGTGATCTCAGTACCCTGTGGATTTGCAAGGATGGTCTGACTGATGCTGAAATTGGTCTTGGCATTATTCCTCCACAGATGCGTGAGGGATATGAGGAATTTAAGACAATTGTAGCGGATATTTCCAATAAATTTGTTGATAATGGCTACAATATTTCCTTTGCTGGCCACTCTTTGGGCGGCGGTTTGGCTCAGATGCTTCCAGGCATGTATTACATTGATACTGGTGTTGCCCTGCCTACTTTGGCAGAGGCTGGCCCTGGTATGCTGAAACACTTGAAGCTTTATGCTCAGGAGCAGCTTTTGGCCGGTAAATCCATTCATTTGCCTAGTGGTAATGTGGTTAGTCTTCACAGTGGCAGCATGGTGGACCGTGCCAAGGAGGCCAAGGCTATCGTTGACACCTTCAAAGCCCGGGATTTCAGCTTTGTTACTAATATGATTACTGTGCAGGATCCTGTAGGTGCTGTAAACTACGATGCTGACCCTGAAAAGGACGGCCATATCGGTGTATCCATTATTGTTCCTTATCTTATGACTACCCGTGAGGATATGCAGGATCTGGAATATGATGTGGTGGATGGTGTAAACAGAAAGCATTTTGTTACACCTGAGCTTACAGATAAGCTGGGCTTTGGCAATATTGAGGCAACCCGCTTTGATCGCCATGAGCCTGATCAGTCCGCTGTACTGTGGTCTGGTACAGCTGTGGGCTTCAAGGACCCAAGCATTATCGGTCTGGGCAGTGCAGTCTACAGGGCGTATGGTGAGCCACGCAAGGTTTGGGAAGGATCTTCATTGTCCCTGCCAGAGGTAACCATGTTCGGAACTTCTGAAAATGATTATATTGAGACTGGTGACAAGGCTACTCAGGTATACGCTGGTGATGGCAACGATGTTATTAAGGGCGGCAATGTAGGCAGTATTTTGGCCGGTGGTCATGGTGATGATTATATTGTAGGTGGCAGCGGAGACGATTATCTTGCAGGCGAAAATGGGGACGATAGCCTCCATGGTGGTGCCGGGAATGATATTCTCTTCGGTGGTGATGGCAATGATTACCTTGATGGCGGTGAAGGCAGTGATTTGCTCTTTGGCGGTCACGGTGACGATACGTTAGTATGGTCTAAGGGGAATGATTTCCTCTGTGGCAATGAGGGCAACGATACTATGGTTATCCGTGATGGTGCTCAGGGCAATGCTCAGCTCAAGTGGGAGCGCAACTACTCCAACTTTGGCAACGATACCGTTATCTTTGAGGGCACTATGGGCAAGGACAGCAATGTGCTTATGAACTTTGCTGATGAAATTCGCTTCCAGCATATGCGTTGGTCTGAAAATGGCGATGACCTTGTTATGACCGATAATCTCGGTGACAAGGCTGCCAGCGTAACCTTTAAGGATGCCTTTGATGCATTTGCCAAGAACAGCGGCAACATTGACATGCAGTTTACCAATGGCAGACTTTATGTGGATGATGTACTGTTTAATGTTCAGGCTGGCAGCGGTGATGTTAATGCCAGCGCTGATGAAAAATACAAGGGCACCATTATGCTGGGCTCCAAGGGTGATGATACCCTGCATTCTGGCAAGGGTGACGATTTGATGGTAGGCGGCAAGGGCAAGGATACCTACGTATTCGGCAACACCTTCGGCCATGATACCATTGTGGGCGGTGCTTCTGATGACGTTATTCAGTTCACCAATGCCTTTAATGAAAAGGAATATACCATTTCTCAGGACTTCGACGATTTGGTTATTTCCTATCAGCAGACCGGTTCTGCTGCAACTAATACGGTTACCCTTTCTGATTGGTTTACTTCAGCTGACCATATTGATACAGTTCAGTTTGGGGATGGCAGCTACAGCCTTTCTGATAAGGGATTCTCCAAGCAGAGTGCATCCTGCTAAAAATTAACCTTCATTTCATTCAAAAAATTATACCTTCATAAAACTTACCTCTCCTGAAAAAACTCCTCCTGTGATAACAGTATTCCACCTGTTGATCATGGGAGGAGTTTGTTGTTTTTATGAAAATTTTTCTTGCAGAGCTTGTAGGAAAAGTTGGGAGGCCTTGGAAAAAACTTGATTTTTTTTCCAGACCATTATCGGCTTGGCATAGATGGCCGGTTTCAATGGTCTTATACAAAGATCAGTTCCAGTTGTATTAATAAGGCCATCAAAGGAAATGGCACATCCTAATCCTGCCTGAATCATTATAGAAGCGTTATAAAACAGAGTATAAGAACCGACGATGTTCAAGTCCTTTAATGGCTTTTGCATCCATTGCTGTACTTCTGCTCCGTGGGTGATGGGGGTAATGCTCTGTCGTGATAGCAATAGAGGCGCATCCCAAAGGTCAGCCGGAGTGATGAATTCTTTTTTGGCCAAAGGATCATCTTTACGCACAACCAATACCCAGCGATCTTTAACCGGCAGCTTTAGATAACTGTATTTTTGGGAGCTAAGTTTTCCGTATATGTAACCAAAATCTATAAGTCCTAATTCAAGACGCTTACGGGTTGTTTCACCATCACCCGAAACGATATGAAAGTGGATATTTGGATATGTCCTGTGAAGTTCTTCTGCCACCTGCATTATTAGGGAAAAATTAATTGATTCTCCCGCACCAATACGGATATCACCTGCAATCGTCCGGTCATGGCTTAATAATTCTCCTTCGGTTTTTTCTACCAAAGATAGGATTTCTTCGGCACGTTGGCGAAGTAGTATTCCGTCTTCTGTAAGGGAGATGCGTCGAGGGGCACGTATGAGAAGCTGTTTGCCATATTCATCCTCTAAATCCTTTATTTGTCTGGAAAGAGTAGGTTGGGAAAGGTGAAGTTTTTCCGCTGCCCGGGAAAAACTTTCCTCTTTGGCCACTGTAAGGAAATATTTTAATATGCGAAATTCCATTATGATTTCTCCCTTAATTCATTTGATATGGAATATTATTCTACGCGTAGGGGAATAATCCTTTTTGGTGTATTTGGCTACATTAAATTAAAGAGGAGCTGCGAAATCACAGCTCCTCCAGGGTGAGTCTTATTTTATCATTTTGTTGTATTGTCATGTGGCTGGCCCAGTGGAATGTGGTTTACTGGGGCCTTGTCCACAGAATTGTCTTCTGATGGCTTTGGGGTTGATGAGGTTTTATCCGTTGGCTCGTTTACGGTTGGGTGATTATCTGCAACGGGGGTTTTGGCTGGTATATTGGATTTAGGGGCAGCTTCGGCTGGCTTATCTGTCATTGGGCCCTCATCAGTGATTGGGGTATTGCGCATTGATTCTTCTATTTCTATTGCGCCTGTTGCTGGTGGCTCAATTTTATCCTGTAAGGCTTCACTGGCAAATGCAGTGCAACTAAGCATCATAACGGCTAAAACGGACATACAAGTAATAATCTTTTTCATAATATCTACCTCCAATATATAAACTTATTTAAACTTCATAGGCCTATGTTGTTAATTATATTATCTTATAAATATGAAAAATTTATGGGCGATTATGAAAAATATAAGGAAAGAGTTAAAATAAATTAGTTTACTTATATCTATTACCAATAAGCATAGGTTTGTATTTGCTATAAGTATTTGTATTAGATTATTGCCTTTGCTATACTTGAATCATCGACAGAGATAGTGACAGTTAAGGAGGCAGGTTGCATGAAAAAAGCATTCAGACAGATTTTGGCAGCAATGTTATGTGCGGGAGTAATGACTGTAGGAATAAATACTGAGGCAGCAGTGCAGGAGGGAAGTATTATGCATAGTGCTGAAAAGCAAACGGATCGTGTTATAAAGGCAGAAAAACTTAATCTCACCAGTGAATGGGATAAGGTTTTTGCCAAAAGTGATGCGGTTAATCATAAAAAGGTAACTTTCGTAAATCGGTATGGAATTACCCTGGCCGCTGATATGTACATCCCTAAAGAAGCAAAGGGGAAAATGGCGGCTTTAGCGGTAAGCGGACCATTTGGAGCAGTAAAGGAGCAGTCATCTGGCCTCTACGCCCAGGAAATGGCTAAAAGGGGTTATTTGACTATTGCCTTTGATCCTTCATTTACCGGTGAAAGCGGTGGAGCACCACGGTATGTGGCTTCGCCGGATATAAATACTGAGGATTTCTCAGCTGCAGTGGATTTCCTTTCCACTCAGGAAAATGTAGATCCGGAACGTATTGGTATAATCGGGATTTGTGGTTGGGGCGGTATGGCAATTAATGCTGCTTCTATGGATACCAGGATTAAGGCTACGGTGGCTTCTACCATGTATGATATGACCAGAGTCAGTGCCAATGGCTATTTTGATTATGAAAAGGATGCTGATACCTTAGCCAAGGAGCGCTATGCCAACCGTCAGGCATTGAATAATCAGCGTACAGAAGACTACAGAAATGGTTATTATAAAAATGCCGGTGGCGTTCCCGATGTATTGCCAGAGGATGCACCTTGGTTTGTAAAGGATTATTTTGCATATTACAAGACCAAGCGGGGCTATCATCCACGTTCCCTTAACTCCAACGGTGGTTGGAATATGACTTCTGGGCTTTCCCTTATGACCATGCCGATTTTACAGTACAGTGATGAAATTCAAAGCGCTGTGATGGTTCTCCATGGTGAAAAGGCTCATTCCCGTTATTTCGGTGAGGATGCCTTCAAAAAGCTGAAGGGAGATAACAAGGAGCTGGTGATTGTTCCAGAAGCATCTCACATTGATTTGTACGATAATATGGATAAAATTCCATTTGATAAAATTGAAGACTTCTTCAAGAAGAATTTAAAATAACAGAATAGATACCAAGCCGGGGCTTTTGTGTGAGCTCCGGCCTTTGGTGTTATGGATGAGAACTATAAATGTGAAGTGCTTTAGAAAGGATAAATAAAATGAAAAAGATTTTGTTACTTTGTGTTAGTCTGTTGGTCGTGCTTGGAATAATGGGATGTGGCTCAGATAAAGGAAAGGCTGAGGTAAAACCTGACACCACATCTAAGGTGACTACAGACACATCGGCACCGGCAGCCAAGAGCAAGATTTTGGTGGCTTATTTTTCCGTCACAGGTAATAGCAAGCAACTGGCAGAGAACACAGCTAAGACTCTGGGAGCTGATTTGTATGAAATCCGTCCAGCCAAGCCTTATACCAAGGATGACTTAAATTATAACGACGAATCTACCAGGGCCACTGTGGAGCAAAAGAATGATAGCGTCCGTCCAGAATTGGCGGATAATAAAGCACCAATTTCCAATTATGAAACCATTATTTTAGTGCATCCTATTTGGTGGGGACAGGCACCACGCATCATGGATACCTTCGTGGAAAGCTACGATTTTACCGGGAAAAATATGACTAATATTTGTACCTCTGGCGGCAGTGACATCGGTACAAGCGGTGATTATCTGCAAAAATTAACTAAGGGTAAGGCTAATTGGAAGCCTGGTAAATTGTTCACCAAAGATGCCAGTGAGGCAGAAATCAATAGTTGGTTTAAGGCACTTGGATTTTAAAAATGAATGAACAAAAGATATCAAAACAAATGGTAGTGACCATATTGCTACCTATTATGCTTATATTGGTCATGTGTTTTCATCATATTCCAAAATTATTACATGAGATAATTGGTGTGGCATGGCTATTGCTGATGGGGGTACACATTTACCAGCATCGTCGTTGGTTTAGTGGCCTGCGACAGGGATCATGGAAAGCTGGCCGTGTGATAAATACCCTGGTCAATATTTTGCTTTTAGTCCTTGTATTGGTGGTAATTGGAGCAGGAATCGGAATATCCAACTACCTCTTCCGGGAAATTATTCCTCTGGATATACAGCGCAGCATTACTATTCATCAATTTCATGTGTCCCTGGGCTACGGCATAATAATTTTATGTGGCATCCATTGGGGACTGCATTGGAAGGGATGGCTAGGACAATGGAAGAAGGGGCTGAATATTGATAAATCAGTTTGGATTCGTCCCTGGCATAAATATTGTCTGGTGGCAATAATCATCATCGCTGGAATTTACAGTTCCATCATAAATCAGGTAGGCAATCGACTTTTGATGAAGCATATTTTTGCTACGGCGGCCACCTCATTGCCAGGAGGAGCCTATGCAATATTGCTGGTCTGTTTGTTGGGATTGTATGTTTTGGTTGGTGTTGTTATCGGTAGAGTATTTAGGTAGGGTAGTATGGTAAAGTACCTGTTTTAGTCGTGTTTTGGAGGAGATCCTTAGATGAAAATTAGAAAAAAGATAATAGTAGGGTTGGCAGCTGTAATGCTCATGTCAACAAATTTATTAAATGTGGAGGCATCAGAAATGGCAGATAATAATCGCAAAGCAGTAAAGGTGGTTCAGACCGCAGGCCGGCAGCAGCTGGGAGAATTTGCCCCGGATTTTGCCCGCTACAACGACGATATCCTCTTTGGGGAAGTGTGGTCAAAAAATGATGTGCTGTCCCTGCATGACCGCAGTATTGTAACAGTTTCAGCACTGGTGGCCAGTGGTATAACGGATAGCTCTTTAAAATATCATTTGCAGTCTGCTAAAAATAATGGAGTTACTAAGGCAGAAATGGCAGAGATTATTACTCAGCTGGGCTTTTATGGCGGTTGGCCAAAGGCTTGGGCTGCATTTAATCTGGCCAAAGAAGTATATAATGACACTCCGGTAGTAGCTGAAACCACTTCAGACAATGAAACACTGGAAAATATTATGGCTACCAGTCTATTTCCAGTGGGGGGCGAAAATGTAAACTACGCTCAGTATTTTGATGGGACAAGTTATCTGAATATGCTGTCCATGGATCAGGTAATTATTGGCAATGTTACCTTTGAGCCTGGTTGCCGCAACCATTGGCACATACATCATGCAGATAAGGGCGGCGGGCAAATGCTGCTCGTTACTGCTGGTCGTGGCTATTATCAGGAATGGGGCAAGGCTCCTCAGGAGCTTAAGCCAGGGGATGTGGTGCATATTCCTGCGAATGTAAAGCATTGGCACGGTGCGGCTCCAAACTCGGCCTTCCAGCATTTGGCTATAGAAGTACCAGGGGAAAATACCTCCAGTGAATGGTGCGAAGCTGTAGATGCAGCTGAATATAATAAATTAAAGTAAAACGTATTATTTTAAATAGTGCATTGTCCTTCTTCGGGGAGATTTTCTTATGATTAAAAGTAAAATATTGTGTGCAGCAGGATTAGCGATGCTGTTTTTGCTTTCAGGCTGTTCAGCTAATCAAAATACTGGTACAGCTTCTATGGCTGCACACCATGAACAGGCTGTACAGGAAAATACATCAGTTAAATCAGGTCAGAAAAAGGAAATGGCTATGGAATTGATGATTAATAATGTCAGAGTTCCTGTTAGTTGGGAACAAAACCCGTCTACTGAAAATCTAAAAAAGCTATTGCCCTTAACCATCAATATGTCAATGTATGGTGGATTTGAACAGGTGGGCTCTATAGGTCACAGCTTGACCAGAAATGATACACAGACAACTACCCAATATGGGGATATTGTTTTATACTCTGGCGATAAAATAGTAATTTTTTATGGTTCAAATTCCTGGTCATATACCAGGTTGGGACATATTAATTTATCCCAGCAGGAAATGACAGATTTGCTGTCTCATGGCGATGTGACAATGAAAATTACAGAATGATTGATTTTTTAGTAAAAGGAAAAGCTGTATGAGCATGAAAGTTCATACAGCTTTTTTGGTGTGTTAAAGATTCCACAGTTCAGCTTTCACATTACTCTTGGTCAGCAGGCCGTGGATTAGGGTAAAATATTTTGGCAGACTATCTTTGCACCATTGAATATCAATATTAAACAAGTCCTTGGTGATAGCTGTAAGGTCGAAGCCAAAGGCATCCATGGAATAGCGCATTTTGTCGGGTAGTCTGCATGGAATACCATCCTTTCGGGTACATATACTACAATTATTGCAGCCACCGGAGGATAGGGAGATACTTTCTGGAACTAATTGTTCCATGCTTCGGAGACTTTCCTCCAGATTAGCTTTTATCTCACATAGAATTTTCCACCCAATATCCTTTACCTTGTCAGGTGTATCTGCTTCGTGAATGATACGTTCATCCAAGGTTATTTTGGCACAGACCACATAAACATAAGTATATTTATCTAAATATTCGTTGACATCGAAGGCCAGAGGCGGGCAGGACCAGGTATTGTTGTATCTGGGGCATTCCTTGCAGTATGCAAGAAACTTTTCCTGATTCTGGTATTTTCTTTTAAATTCCTCGATATTAATAAAATTTTTTTGGTAATTTACTGAATACATAATGGCAATTCTCCTGTTACTTACACATATCATCGCCCCTATTATAACGCTATTACTCAAAAATGGCGATTTAATACAAAGCTTTTAAAAGACGTATCTGATAGAGGTGCGTCTTTTTTTATGTGCGCCCGGCGGCGCACGTTTCTAACCGGTGAAAGTCCGGAATCTGCCCGGTAGCGGGAAAGATATAGCCAATGGCAAGGGTGTCCACCGTGAGGCGGAATCTGAAGGAAGCCGGCGGCAAATCTCTGGCCTGACGAACAGAAATCGCATAAAGGCTACTATTGAGGATAAGGTCGCATAACGGGTTGAAGTCCAATAGCTACACGGAATCAATGGTAGTAAATGCGGCAGGTAGGTGGAGGGAAAGAAACGTGTGGTACCCGGGGAGGTCTGCATGGTATGCCTTGCAAAGTGATACAATATTCACTTCTAGGTAAGCTACGGTGAGAAGCGTGAGTTGAACATGCAGAAGTCAGTTCAAGTCATAGTACCGATGAAACCTGTGAAAGTAGGTAGGAGGGAAGGACTTGACGGTTATAACGGGACAGACGTCATTTACCCAATACTCGAAGATGGCAGTTGCTCGAAATGAGGTCACTTGCTGGAGAATAGGTCGGAAACCGAAAGGAAAGCAGGGACGCCTAGGGCTAGGGATAGGTGGTGCAAGGCATAGGCACATCCTGAAATAACCGAACCGCCGTGTACCGAACGGTACGCACGGTGGTGTGAGAGGACGGGGGTTAGCCACCCCCTCCTACTCGATTGCAATGAATGCTGTGTTTGAAAAATTAAAAAAGAAAAAATATTTTATGGAGTTGGATATGGAAAATAATATAAGTAAAGATAAGCAAAAGTTGTATGGATATGCCAGAGTCAGTTCATCATCTCAAAAAGAGGACAGGCAAATTATCGCATTAAAAGAAATGGGAGTATCGGAAGATGCCATATTTGTGGATAGGATGTCTGGCAAAAATTTTGATCGCCCAGAGTATAAAAAATTACTCAGAAAGCTCAATAACAACACTTGCTTGTACATAAAATCTATAGATAGGTTGGGTAGAAGCTATTCGGATTTAAGTGAGCAGTGGCGTATCATAACCAAGGAGAAGCAGTCAGATGTATATGTGATAGATATGCCTATATTGGACACACGGCGTGATAAAAACTTGCTCGGAACATTTATTAGCGATTTAGTTTTGAGCCTGCTTAGTTATTGCTCTGCTTCTGAATTGGCACTGATTCATTCAAGGCAACGGGAAGGAATAGAAGCGGCTAAGGCGAGGGGAGTAAGATTGGGTAGACCACCTAAACCTTTACCTGAAAATTTCGATGAGGTATTTCAAGAGTGGTCCTTGGGGAAAATTAGTGCAGTGGAGGCGTCCAAGAAATGTAATATGCCAGAATCCACATTCCGTTATAAAGCCCTTGCTTATCGTAAAAATTTAAAAAATAAAACCTGATTATCAGATTATGCTGGTAATCAGGCTTTTAGATAAAAAATCGCAAAAAAGTATACTTTTTTGCGGTGCTTATCAAAAGAAAAACTCTATGAATTATTCTACACCAAAAATCCTTTTTTACAAAGGATTTTATGAAGAATAATTAACAACTATATTCGTCAGAAATATCAAATTCCTGTGGCTTAAAAAAGTATACTTTTTTAAAGCTATAAGGAGATAAAGAGAGAATGGATATAGGACAAGATATGTATATATTGTGTGACAAAATGTTCCCATACAGTCGTAGTATTACTGGTGATGGGGTAAGACAAACATTACAGACATTGAGGGAAATAGTACCAGAAATCACAGTACATGAAGTACCAAGCGGTACAAAAGCATTTGATTGGACGGTGCCAAAAGAATGGCGCATCCGTGATGCATGGATAAAGAACTCCAAGGGTGAAAAGATACTGGATTTTAACGAGCATAATCTTCATGTGGTGGGCTATTCAACCCCTGTAGACAAAATAGTGGATTTGGCAGAGTTAAAGCAATATCTTTACACTCAGCCAGATCAGCCAGATGCTATTCCATATGTTACGTCTTACTACAAAGAGCGTTTTGGCTTTTGCATGACACAGCAGCAGTATGATGCTTTGCCTGAGGATACTTACCATATTTTCATTGAGAGCGAGCTCTTTGATGGTAGTCTGACATATGGTGAATTAATTATCCCAGGTGAGTCTGAGAAGGAAGTTCTTATTTCAACATATATGTGTCACCCATCCATGGCGAACAATGAATTATCTGGTCCAGCGGTATCAGTTTATCTGGCTAGATGGTTGCTTTCCACAGAGAAACGGCACTATACCTACCGATTTGTATATGTTCCTGAGACCATTGGTTCGTTGACGTATATGAGCCAAGGGGATAACCTTGAAAAGATGAAAGCAAATATTGTGGCAGGATGGAATCTGTCATGTGTTGGCGATGACCGTACATATTCTTATGTTAAGACTCGTTATGGTAACACTTTGACAGATAAAATAACTAAGAATGTTTTGAGCTTCATTTATCCTGAGTATAAGGAGTACTCTTTCTTGAAACGAGGCAGTGATGAGAGACAGTACAATGCTCCAGGTGTAGATTTGCCAATATGCGGTTTTTCACGGTCTAAATATGGTGAATATCCGGAGTATCATACCTCTAAAGATGATATGGGGTTGATCTCACCATCAGGTCTTCAAGGCGCATATGAAACAATGCAACGATGTATAGAAGCATTGGAAGGGAATAACAAATACAAGATACAGTGCCTGGGAGAGCCACAATTGGGAAAACGTGGATTATATCCGACTATCAGTCAGAAGGGTTCTTACGATGAAGTAACTGCAATGATGAATTTTATTGCATATTCTGATGGGACTAATGATATTGTTGATATAAGCAATTTAATCAGGACACCAGTTAGCAATTTGATACCTATTGCGCAAAAATTATCAAAATCTAATCTGATTAAAGTCGTAGAATGACTATTAAGGAGTTTTTCTATGTATGTATATGAAGAATCGTTGAAAAACACACTAATTAATTTGGGAGTTACTAAAGGAGATATCGTATATGTAGCCTCTGATATCACATTAATGCTGAATGTGATTAGAAAACAATACGGCATACGTACTGTTGAAGAAAGAAATAAGTTTTTGAATTGTTTTGTAGATATATTACAAGATATTGTTACACCTCAAGGAACATTACTTTTTCCAATGTATACATGGAAATTTTGCAGTGAACATTTATTTGATCGAAGAACGACCAAAAGCGAGGTTGGAGTATTAAATAACTGGATATTTGATAACAGGAAAGATTTTCAACGAACCAAACATCCAATGTATTCATTTATGGTGTGGGGAAAAGATTCAAAGTATCTCTTGGAACTTAATAATATAGATTCCTGGGGGGCAGGTTCTCCGTTTGAATATTTTCATCATAACAAGGCAAAAATGCTTTTGTTGGATGTTCATTTGAAACAATGCTTTACGTTCATGCATTATGTTGAAGAGTGTATAAATATTCCTTGCAGATATTTAAAAAATTTTCGTGGCAAGTATATTGATAACGATGGCAGTGAGTCTGAGCGATCTTACACAATGTTCGTTCGTGACCTAAATATCGACTCTGAGGCGTATGAACCAGATACAATGCTTACTGAACCAGGTGTAATGGTAGAAAATAATTGGTTGGGAATACCACTGAGACTTGTAGATTTGGCGGAATCTTATGATATTTATAGGCATGATTTCTTGAATAATGCAGGTCGGAATTGTTACAAATTTACAAATTATATTTTAGATTGTAATTCACCAAAGACTCATAATGATGATCTAAATAATTAAAAAATACGAGGAGGAATATTGCTATGGAGGAAAGACTTTTAATTATTATAAATGAAATCCGCAATGATAAGGGGGAGGAGCATGTAGCAGAAATAAAACCCGAATTGTCTTTACGAAAGGATTTAGGCTTTGATTCTATGGATTTAGCAACTTTTACTGCTAGAGTGGATGAAGAATTTGGTGTAGATGTTTTTGAAACCGGTATAGTTGATTTGCTTAGTGATGTTATGGAAAAATTGGGATGATGGAATATTTTTGGCAAGATGAGCAACGAAATATATTAAAATCTCGTGAGGAATTCATTGAGGATTTAAGGAAAATACAAAGTATCAACTTGTATAATTGTGAACAAAATCCCTATGATATGATGTTGCAATTGGTGGCATCAATGTTGTATGGAAAAGAGACATATTTGTTAGATGACAATTTTTCAGCTTCTGAATTATTATCATTGGGAATAAGTGCAACTGATACATCTAAGGTGTATTATATTGATAATCCCGTTCGGATAAAGAATTTTTCTGATATCGTATCAGCAATACAATCTAATAATTGGCGCGTGTGGTTATTTACATCAGGAACGACAGGATTGCCTAAGAAGGTATGTCACGGTTATGGTTCTTTGGGGAGAAATGTTCGATATAATGAACGCCACAATAAGGATGTATGGGCCTTCGCTTATAAAATGTCTCATATGGCTGGCGTTCAAGTGTTATTACAGGCACTGGTTAATAATAATACCATAGTTTATATTTTTGAAGATTCACCTCAAAATGTTGTGAAGATTATAAAACGGGCTGCATGTACTAATATATCAGCAACTCCTACATTTTATCGTAATTTATTGCCATTTATTTCTGAAGATCTGCCAGCAGTAAAGCACATTACTCTGGGAGGAGAAAAATATGATGAGAATCTTTGTAACAAACTCCATCAATTAATTCCTGGAGCGAAGATTCATAATATTTACGCTTCAACAGAAACAGGAAGTATATTAGCCTCACATGGCAATAAATTTAGTATTTTGCCAGAATACAAACAGTGGATAAAAATTTCTCCTGATAATGAACTTTGCATTCATAAATCATTATTGGGTGATTTTTCGTGTGCTGATGATTGGTATAATACCCATGATTTGGTAGAAATTGATGAAAACGGATTCTTGCGTTTTTTATCGCGAAAAAGCGACTTGATAAATGTTGGTGGTTATAAAGTCAATCCATTAGAGGTTGAAAATTTAATTCAGCAGGTAGATGGTGTAGAAGATTGTTTAGTAAAGGGAAAGAAGAACAGTGTGTTGGGATCAGTGCTGGAGGTAGATGTTGTAGTGAATTCCCGGTATGATGCTAAAACTATGAAGACCAACATTATGGATAGGCTGAAAAAAGAACTTCAACCATTTAAGATTCCTCGTATTTATCATTTTGTAGAAACTATAGAGAAAACACGTAGTGGAAAGAAGGTACGCAAATGAATTGGGTTGTAGTTACTGGTGACACCGGAAGTCTTGGCAGTGCTATAATTGAGAAGATTATTGGTGAAACATCATTTGGTATAATTGGTATTGGACGGAGAGAAAATGAATTTACAGATAAAGTAGCGAAACTTTATCCTGAAAGGTATTGGCATTTGTCTTTTGATTTAAACGATGCGGACAATATTAAAGAATTATTTAATAAAAAAATTCGTCCGATTGGAAGAATATATGGCTTTGTAAATAATGCTGCCAATGCTTATGATGATTTGGTTACCAATATACATCTGGAGCCATTGGAGAGAATGTATAGAATAAATGTGTTTTCTCCGATGTTATTAACTAAATATATTATTCGTGATATGTTGGTTAGTAAGCTGTCTGGGTCTATCGTTCATATATCATCCGTTTCTGCACATACTGGATATAAGGGGTTGGCGATGTATGCTTCTACCAAGGGGGCTTTAGAAGCCTTTTCTAAAGGAACAGCCCGTGAGTGGGGATCTAGAGGCATTCGTTCAAATGTTGTGGCTCCAGGATTTATGGAAACAGCAATCAGTGCAAAACTTACAGATGAACAGCGCAATAAAATATATAAGCGTACTTCTTTAAAGAAGGCAACTGATGTGAATAGTGTTGCTGAATTGGTTGTATTTCTGATGACAGAGAAGGCAAAGTCTATAACTGGTACTACCCTACATGTAGATAATGGGACTATATAATATAAAAAGTTATGCCAATTGTACTTGATGTTGACTCATATTTGGATCGGTGTATTGTGGATATGAGCAAGGTAGTTAATTTTAAATAATAATACATACGAGGTAGAAAAAAGCCCTATTCGTGAGTAAAATATTGTTCTCGGATAGGGCTTTAAAAATAGCTTGTCTTATGTAGTACAGAGCAAAAAATTAGATTCGCAACCCAGTATAGGCATGTGGTGCATATTTCATATTGCTGCCTCTTTTTCCGATGTTCAATCACAGGGCAAATTATGGACGAGAAGGCCCGATATATTGTAAAATAGTGGTGGATGGGAGGTATTGGTATGGAAGCTTTAAAGGATTATAATAAATCAGAACTTATAGATGGTGTTATCTACGATATGAGCCCGGCCAACATTCGTCACATAAGGATTCAGGGGCATTTGTTTACTATTATCAATAATTTTTTAGCGGGGAAAAAGTGCAAGGCTTTTTTTGAGGCTGAAGCGGTACTTAGTGAACGGGATCACCTTATTCCGGATATTAGTATTGTTTGTGATGATTCCAAGATCAAGGAAAGCTACATTGATGGGGCACCTGATTTTGTGGCTGAGATATTGTCTCCCAGCACCCGAAAGCGGGATATTACAGTAAAGAAAGATATTTATGAGCGTTCTGGTGTTAAAGAATATTGGGTAATCAGTCCGAAGGATGAGGCTATTGAGGTTTACCGATTAAATGAGCAGGGGACTTTTTACCTTGACAATGTATATACGAGATTTACGGAAAGCGAATGGGAACGCTTGCGGGAAGAGGAAAAGGCTGAACAGAATTTGTCTTTGAAAATTAGCTTGTATGATGATTGGGAAATACAGCTGGATGATATTTTTGCAGAATAATTTGATAGTACAGAGAATTCCTTGCTAAAATTCCCGTAATGTGATACAGCTCATTGATTAATTACTGGTATAACTGTATTAACTGGCAGTCCAAGAAAAATGAACACTTCAGCTATGGTACAGGCCTTTTGTGAAGGGGCTGAGGCAGCTGGCCATCAGGTAGAAGAATATCATGTAGGCAAGATGAAAATCGGTGGCTGTCTGGGCTGTGAGTATTGTCACACCAAGGGTGAGGGAAATTGCGTTCAAAAGGATGATTTCGAAAAGCTGTTGCCGGCCTACAAAGAGGCAGATATGGTTGTCTTTGCTTCACCAGTGTACTATTTTGCCATGACTGCCCAGATGCAGGCGGCCATCCAGCGTGTGTACTGTATCGGTAAGCCACAAAAGGCTAAAAAGGCGGCATTGCTTTTGTCCTCCGGCTCTCCAGGCACTCACGATGGCTCCATTGCCCAGTTCAAGGCTTATATGGCTTATGCTAATATCGAAGTGGCGGGTATTATTACCGCCGCAGGCGAGGAAAATAAATCCGAAGCGAAGCTGAATGAAATCAGGGATTTTGCCAAGGGCTTGTAAAATGATAACAAGTCAGTGGGAGCTATAGAGTCTCACTGAAGTTATTCAAATTCCCATAGTGGCCTGACAAGGTGTGTGACTTTGTCAGGCTATTTTTTAGCATAGCAGGTAATTTTTAGTTGGTGTCGAAGAAAATAACCAGGTAATTGTGTATGACAATAGGAGGGCTTGAATGATGAAAAAAGTAATTGCCATAAATGGCAGTCCACGACGTAATGGAAACACGGCAGAACTCTTGAACCAGGCCTTAAAAGGTGCCCAGGAAGCTGGCGCGGAAACTGAGCTGATAAATCTTTATAGTCTGAACTTCAAAGGCTGTATCAGCTGCTTTTATTGCAAACGCAAGGACAAGGAGCATGGTACTTGTGCAATGAAGGATGATTTAACGCCAATTATCGAGCGCATTAAGGAAGCAGATGCTTTGATTATGGGTGTACCCGTTTATTTTATGAATCTTTCTTCCGGAATGTGTGCCTTTATAGAACGGCTGCTTTTTTCCAATTATATTTACAGCAACGAAATTCCAACAGTATTTCCAAAGTCTTTGCCCAATGCTTTTATTTATACCATGAATATGACTGAGGAACATGTTAAACAGTTTGGTATGCGGGAAAGATTTGCTGTGCATGAAGGCTTTGCCAGCAAAATCCTGCAAGCGGAAACCAAGACGCTATATGCGTATAATACGACACAGTTTAGCGACTATGCCAAATATGAGTCCTCGATATTCGACCCGCAGGCTAAAGCTGCTTATCGTGAGGAGATGTTCCCCAAGCAATGTGCAGCGGCTTATGAATTGGGCAAGACCCTGTTAGCTGATTAAGATGGAAAAGCCCCTTGCCGTTTTTATGAGGCAGGGGGTACTTTTTGATAATTGTGCGTATACAGTCAGATTTTGAAACCCGTCTGGTTGTGGTTGAAGTACTGCAAAAAAGTGGAGGGCTGGAAATGGACAATAAGGAACACCCTAAAAATATCATAGTTAGGGGGGCTCGCGTGCATAATCTGAAAAATATTGATGTGGATATTCCCTTGGGCAAGCTGGTGACCATTGCCGGGGTATCCGGCTCGGGGAAATCGTCTTTGGCGTTGGGGACCTTGTACGCAGAGGGTTCACGGCGTTATCTGGAGGCACTGTCTACCTATACACGTCGCCGCATCACGCAGGCCGGCAAAGCCGATGTGGAAGAAATTCGTCATGTACCGGCGGCACTGGCACTTCATCAGCGCCCGGGAATTCCCGGCGTGCGCAGTACCTTTGGCACGGCTTCAGAGCTATTGAACAGTTTGCGCCTGTTGTTTTCCCGTTTGGGCAGTCATACCTGTCCCAATGGGCATCTCTGCCCGCCCAATATGGATGTGGCGTTAATGTTGCCTACGAAATGTCCGATATGTGGCGAGGAATTTTATGGCCCTGGAGCTGAGGCTATGGCTTTTAACTCAGAAGGGGCATGCCCGCATTGTTCAGGGACAGGGATTGTGCGTACGGTTGATGAGTCTAGTCTTGTGCCGGATGAAAGTCTGTCTATTGCGGAGGGGGCAGTGGCTCCGTGGCAGACGCTTATGTGGTCTTTGATGAAAGATATCGCTAAAGAAATGGGCGTGCGGATTGATGTACCCTTCCGTGATTTGACACCGGCTGAAAAAGATATTGTCTTTCATGGCCCCGCAGAGAAAAAACATATCTTCTATGTTAATGAGAAGACTAATGTAGCTGCGGAAATGGATTTCACCTATTACAATGCCATTTATACGGTAGAAAATGCGCTGGCGAAGGTCAAGGACGAAAAGGGCATGAAGAGGGTCGAAAAGTTTCTGCATGAGGCTGCCTGTCCAGAATGTCAGGGTACGCGGCTGTCGGCGAAGGTTCGTTCAACAAAACTGGCTGGAAAAAATCTGGCCGAGGCCACGGCCATGACCTTGGATGAATTGATTCTCTGGGTAAAGGGTGTGCCGGATACCTTGCCGCAGGAAATGCGCCCGATGGCCGAAAGCATCAGCGAATCTTTTTTGGATAATGCCCGCAGGCTGAAGGAATTAGGCTTAGGATATTTGTCCCTTGACCGTGCCAGCAGTACATTATCAACTGGCGAGCGCCAGCGCGTGCAGCTGGCCAGAGCGGTGCGCAATGAAACCACAGGGGTGCTTTATGTACTCGATGAGCCGAGTATAGGCCTGCATCCGGCCAATATCGAGGGCCTTTTGGATGTGATTGACAGCTTGCTGCGTGACGGCAATACCGTGGTCTTGGTTGATCATGATGTACATGTATTGCAGCATGCCGATTATTTGATTGAACTTGGACCGTTGGCTGGTAGTGAGGGCGGTAATTTGTTGTTCACCGGAGACATGCAGGCGGCAGTGAAAAGCAAGATATCCAAGATTGCGCCCTTTATTCGGGGTGGGGCAAATTGCAATTTGCGGCAGCGTGCGTCCATGGATGAGATGTTTGCCTTTGGTACAATCCATTTGGAAACGAATTCGTTGCATACGGTAAAACCATTGCAGGTAGACATCCCCAAGGGGAGATTGACGGTAGTTACCGGCGTATCTGGTTCGGGCAAGACCACCATGGTGCTTGAATGCCTGATGCCTGCACTGACAGCAAATGCTGAAGGAAGCAAGCTACCGCCACAGGTCAGGACCATAAATGCTGAAGGCGTACGCCGAGCCAATCTGATTGATGCCTCGCCTATCGGTATCAACATCCGTTCCACAGTGGCGACGTACAGCGGTGTACTCGATGACTTACGGAAGCTCTATGCCGCTACTGACATAGCCAAAGAGAAAAAATGGAAGGCGGGTGCCTTTTCCTATAATACGGGCAAACTTCGTTGTCCAACTTGTGATGGCACGGGCCAGATTTCTCTCGATGTACAGTTCTTGCCTGATGTGACGATTACTTGTCCGGACTGCAACGGCCAACGTTATAGCGAAGCAGCCAAAGAGGTCCATTGGCAGGTGGATGGTTTAGAACGAGGCTATACTTTGCCGGAAATACTCTCTCTTACAGTCAAGGAGGCATTGCCGCTCTTTGCCAACCAAAAAAAGATTTATGGAAAGCTTTCGACCTTGGACAACTTGGGATTGGGTTATTTGACTTTGGGGGAAGATACACCTGCCCTCTCTGGCGGAGAAGCTCAACGCTTGAAGCTTGCCAGTGAGATGGGACGTTCTCAGGCAGATTCGGTCTTTATCTTTGATGAGCCGACAATTGGCTTGCATCCCTTGGATGTACAGGTACTTCTGCAGGTATTTGACCGCTTGGTGGGTGCCGGTGCAACCGTGATTGTCATCGAGCATGATTTGGATGTAATCATCAATGCGGATTACCTGATTGATATGGGCCCCGAAGGTGGTGAAAAAGGCGGACGTATAGTGGCCTGTGGCACGCCGGAAATGGCAGCAGAGAGCAAGGATAGTATTACGGGAAAATATATTGCCAGAGAAATAGGACAGCAGGAATTTGAATAAATCGACTGATTAAGTTATTATACTTTGAAATTCGGCTGGTCAAGATAGAAGTGCTGCAATAGCTTTATGAAGGCGTGAAGGGATTCCCGTTGGTCATTTTTATGGGTATAAACCCCACAGGGAATGATTACCTCGCTATCAAATTCCAGCCAGGCAAATTCGCCGTTATGGTCATTTAGGAAGCCGGGAGCCAGACACACTCCACGATGGGCAGCCACGTTGGTTAGGGTAGTATCATGGTCTTGGCTGTTGAAGTAATCTACATGAATTTCCTGAATCATACGCTGCTGCAGGACACGTAAAACAGGCGGTGAACCACCGCCTACCATAAGTGTACGGCCTTTTAAGTCGCTGGGTAAAACCAGTGACTTTTTTGTTAAAGGATCATTTTTTTCTGTAATGAGATATATTTTGCTGTCAAATAGATGGTGGCAAATAACATCGGGAACCCGTTTCATGGTGTATTCCATAGCAAAGGTCACGTCATGCTCTCCCCTTAGAAAAGCGTTTTGTCCATCCTTCCAGTCAAAGTTGGCAACTATAGAGACTTCAGAAAAGCTTCGGCTGAATTGGGCGATGACTTGGGGAAGAAAGTAGATGGCGGACCGTATAGGCAGGGTTATACTGATACTTTCTTTATATTTGGCACTAAAATTTTGCCCCTGTTCAATGGCAACTGCCAGTTGGGCGTATATAGAGCGCAGTGTGCTCACGAATTGGGAACCGGCAGGGGTGAGAGCAGCTCCTTTTCCGGACCGTTCAAAGATATCAAAGCCAATTTCCTTTTCCACCAGCTTTATTTGATAGGTGAGTGTTGGCTGTGAAATAAAGAGATTTTCGGCGGCACGGTTGAAATTCAGCACCTGTGCCAGTTCCAATATATATTCCATTTGCTTGGTGTTCATCGATAAAGCCTCCTTTGCTTCTATTTGCAGTATAGCGTTCAGAAATCAAAAGGGCAACGATTTTAATAGAAAAAATAAATTAATAATCTAAGTTTACAATTAGATATTTCAATAAGAAATGGCTATAATGAAATCAACAAAAGTAAATGCAGATATGATGAAAGGGGAATATCAAATGTCATTGGAGATTTTGGAAGCAAAAGAAGCAATTCGTGAGGTTATCGATGGTTTTGCCAATATGGAGTGCAATGTGCCGGCTCAGATGGTTTATTTTACTGAAGATGTTCATGTTATGGTTTATATGGGTGATAAGCTCACCATGGATATTCATGGACGGGAGACGTTGGAAAAGCAGTTCAGTGCTTTTACTGGTGGTATCAAGGCGTCGCACCATCAAAATGGTCAGCAGGTAATTACGGTGGAGGGCGATACGGCTACAGATGTTCATTATTGTCGGGCAGCACTGGTGATGGAGGAAAATGGACAGGAGGTAGTGTCAGATAACTACATAAGGTATACAGATAAGCTGGTTAAGCAGGGTGGCAAATGGCTGATTAAGGAACGGGAACAGCATTTTGTTATCACGAAGAAGCAGACGATATAAGTGGTATAGCCAGCGTGATATCAAATATAGTACATTTTAGGAAAGGATAAAATATAATGAGTGTTTTTGCGGATTTACGTAATGGTAAGCATTATGACATTATGGATGAGCAGTATAAAAAGGAGGCTCATACAGAATTTAATCGTTGCCGCCATTTGTGCCATGAAATCAATGCCACTGACCCTGATGAGCAGGAAAAAATCGTAAGACTGGAGCAAGAATTGTTTAATGGTAATTTGCCGGAAAACAGTTTTTTGACACCGCCTCTGCAAATTGATTGTGCCAGCTGTCTCCATCTTGGTGAAAAAGTATTTGCTAATCATGGGCTTACGGTAATGTCGGTGGGAACCATTACTATAGAGGATGGCGTTATGATGGGGCCGGAAGTAGGATTGTTTACGGTTAACCATGAGCCTAAAAATATTCGTACCATTATGACCAAGGAAATCCATATCAAGAAAAATGCCTGGATAGGGGCGAGGGCAAACATTCTTCCAGGGGTGACTATCGGGGAAAATGCTATTATTGGCACCGGTTCTGTAGTGACGAAGGACGTACCGGATAATGCTGTAGCAGTTGGTGTGCCGGCTAAAATCGTGAAGATGCTTGAGTGAAATAAATCATAAGGGTGCAACAGCAGTTGAGGGATTAGCTGTTCATGGCGGATTAGTTGGAAGTCAAAAGACACAAAAAATAGACTGAGTCAAGAGAAAATTGAAGTAAGGTTATTCCTATCGGATAATTGAGAACATTGGAGGGGCAAAATATGTACGGATGGAAAAAGGTATATCGAAACATCTTAGTGGTAGGAATTTTGTTGGCATTTAATACCGGTTTATCACAGGCCTCACCTATCACCATAGAGGCGCAGGGTTCCTTCACCGTTGGAGGAAGCTATAAACAACATGAAGGAACATGGGTACAAGAGAATTTCATTTCCGAGGCCGGTCAGAGGGCTTATGGAGATTTTGCCTATGTGGAATATCAAAAGCCTATTAACGCAAAAAAATTACCGTTGATTTTCCAGCATGGTGGTGCACAGTCCAAACGTACTTGGGAATCTGGTCCTGACGGGCGGGAGGGGTTCAATACCATGTTCCTCAGAGCAGGTTATTCGGTTTATTTGGTAGATCAGCCGAGAAGTGGTGAAGCAAATTTGTCCACAGAGGCGGTTACTCCGGATACACCTTGGGCAAGTAATCCAATGTACGGTGATAAGACACTATATGTTCTTTCACGTATCGGGCATTATGATGAAAATGGAAATCCTGTGCCAAATGCACAATTTCCAGATGGGGAAACAAATTATCAAGCCTTCCAGCAAAGCTGGACGATTGGTTCTGGGCCATTGGATAATGACCTTAACGCCGATGTTTTGACGAAACTTTTCCAGCAACAAAAGGATGGGGCAGTTCTGGTATCTCATTCTATGGGGGGAACCATAGGTTGGCGTGCAGCCATTCGCACGGATAAAGTAAAGGCAATTATTGCGTATGAGCCTGGTGGTACGCCATTTCTGTTTCCACAAACAGAAATGCCAAGAATAAATGAGGCTCGATTTAAGGCTCTTTCAGCATCGGCAGTAGGGGTACCCATGGATGATTTTCTGAAATTAACCAAGATTCCTATCATTCTGTATTACGGAGACTATATCAAGATGGGTTCTGAAAATGTTGGCGAGGACAAGTGGGGCACAGAGTACGCTATGGCGCAGCAGTTCGTGGAGACTATTAACCGCCATGGCGGAGATGCTATGCTTGTGCATTTACCGGATATTGGTATCAAAGGCAATTCTCATTTTCTTATGCAGGAAAAAAATAACAGGCAAATTATGGAATTAGCTTTAAAATGGCTGCATGAAAAGGGTTTGGATGGATAAACTAAAATCATGTCAAGGAGTTGTAATTGGTGTTTGGACGTAATGTAGGCAAGGTAATTGGAGCTCTTAAGAAAGGAAATTTGTGGTACTTATGGCAAAGACTTTGGTAATCTATTATTCCCGTAAGGGGGAAAATTATGTAAATGGCAGCATAAAGAATTTGGCCAGGGGCAATACAGAAATTTGTGCAGAATATATAAAAAAAGCCGTAGGTGCGGACATTTTTGAGATAGAGACACAAAAAGCCTATTCTACGGATTATACTCAGTGCACGATTGAGGCCAAGGCTGAATTGAAAAATGGTGCCCGTCCTGAATTGGTGAAAATGCTGGATTCGGTGGCTGAATATGACAACATTGTAGTGGCCGGCCCTTGCTGGTGGGGAACCTACCCTTGTGCTGTGTTTACCCAGCTTGAGGCCTTGGATTTTAACGGTAAAAAAGTATTTCCATTGATGACCCACGAGGGCAGTGGCATCGCCGGGGCTCCTGCCGCTTTGAAAAAGTATTGTCGGGGTGCTGTGGTTGGTGAAGGCCTGGCCGTACAGGGGGGAGCCGTCGCAGAATCTGAAGCAAAGGTGGCTGCTTGGGCAAAGAAAAATCTTGAATAGGAGGGGATATATATAATGAGTAAAGATGTTATGATTGTCACCGGTGCAGGGCAGATTTCCATGGCTATTGCCCGCCGCATGGGTTATGGCAAGAAAATTATTCTCGGTGATAAAAACGAAAACAATGCGCAGGCAGTTTCTAAAATTATGAATCAGTCAGGCTTTGATGTGGAGCCGTTTATGATGGATATGTCATCGCGAACATCTATTCAGGCTATGGTGCAAAAAGCAACGGAATATGGTGAAGTGAAAGCATTGGTCTGTGGAGCAGGTGTTTCACCGTCACAGGCATCGATTGAAGTTATTTTGCAGGTTGACCTCTATGGAACGGCAGTACTGATGGAAGAAGTCGGCAAAGTTATTGCCAAGGGCGGCACTGGGGTAATTATATCCAGCCAGTCCGGACATCGTATGCCAGCACTCACGCCGGAGCAGGACAGGGCACTGGCGATGACAGCGACAGAAGACCTGCTAAGGCTGGATTTTTTGCAGCCAGAAAAGATAAAGGATACCTTGCATGCCTATCAGCTGGCCAAACGCTGTAATGAAAAGCGCACAATGTATGAAGCTGTCCGTTGGGGTGAACGTGGCGCAAGGATAAATGATATTGCGCCCGGAATTATTGTTACGCCTTTGGCGATTGATGAGTTCAACGGTCCGCGTGGTGATTTTTACAAGAATATGTTTGCCAAATGCCCGGCAGGCAGACCCGGCACTGCTGATGAAGTGGCTGATGTAGCGGCGCTTTTAATGAGCGAACGGGCGCAGTTTATCACGGGTTCAACATTTTTGGTAGATGGTGGTGCAACAGCCTCGTACTACTATGGGCCGTTGCAGCCTAATTCTTAAAGCAGGGATGGCCCCATTCAGCATGGCTGAAAATCGGGCTGTTTTGTGCAGCCCATTTTTTTAAAAAAATTTACTTGACCGGTAGTAACTCCCGAATGATATGTTTTTACATAGAGGTGAATGTAAATATTGTATCGGGAGGTTGACGAAATATGCCAAAAATAAACTTGAAGCAGCGTGTTACAGGAACCGCGATGGCACTTACCCTTGTTTGGGGTGTGACATTATCGGCTCATGCCATGGAGCATCCCATTATGATTGAGGATCAGGGCAGCTTTTTTGCTGGCGGAAGGGTAGTGCAAAGTCAGGGCGTGTACAAGGATGATGAACCGACAAATTTTGACGGAGAAACGTTGCATGGTGATGCGGCATATGTTTTCTGGCAGAAGCCGGTAAAGGCGAAAACAAATGCAATGGTTTTTCTCCATGGCTTCGGTCAATCAGGAAAAACATGGGAAACGACCCCTGATGGTCGGGATGGGTTCCAAAATATATTTCTTTCCAAGGGATATTCTGTCTATATTGTTGATGAGCCAAGACGGGGACGGGCCGGTAATTCCACAGTGCCAATGGAGTTGAAGGCACAGCCCCAGGATCAGCTGTGGTATGATAATTTCCGTATAGGTCAATGGCCGGGCTATTATGCTAATGTAGCAGTGCCACGGGATGAGGAATCAAGAGCACAGTTTTTCCATCAAATAACGCCAGATACCGGAAAGTTTGATGTGCAGGTGGTAGCAGAGGCTATGACAGCTGTAATGGAAAGAACAGGCAATAGCGTGCTGGTCACCCACTCTGCTGGCGGCGGACCTGGCTGGCTTACCGCAGCGCATAGTGACAAGGTCAGGGGAGTTATTGCCCTGGAACCGGGAACATTTCCTTTTTTAAAGGAAGATATGCCCGAGGTAGAATCAACCACCAGTCCATTTCCTGCCCCAGGTATGGAAGTGAGCAGGGAGGAATTTCAGCGATTACTAAAAATACCTATGGTGGTATATTTTGGTGACAACATTAAGACCGGCAGTGAGCCAGATACTCATTGGGGACTGGATAATTGGCGGGTTCGTCTAAATCTGGCAAAAAAATGGGAGCAGACTATGAAACGATATGGAGGAGATGTACAGGTAATTTCCCTGCCTGATATTGGCATAAAGGGCAACACTCATTTTCTTATGGCTGATCTTAATAATGCAGAGGTGGCCGGTGCCATGGAAGCATGGATGAAGGAAAAAGGACTGGTGCAGGAGGCTATGCCACTGCCCTTAGGAAAAGATATTTCAGAGCGTTTTATTGGTACGGTACATCGAAATGATTTGATTGATAATGAAGATGTCTACAAGCTGCCCCAGACAAATGTAATAACCTTTGAGCCAGGCAGTCATAGCGGCTGGCATACTCATGGGGCGATGACCGTCATCGGCGTAGCGGGCGTGGGGATTTATCAGGAATTTGGCAAGCCTGCTGTATTGATTCGTCCCGGTGATGTGGTACAGATTCCAGCAGGCATCAGTCATTTTCACGGGGCTGTAAAAGACTCCCAATTTCAGCAAATCGTTATTTATGATAAAAATTGGCAGGCTCCGGCAAATTCTAAAGCACATACCGGTCCTGTGACCGATGATGAATACCATAGCATTGAATTTTCTGCTCAAAATGTTACTGCCAATGTAAACAATAATGCGTATCTATTTAATTATTCATCGGAACCGTTTAAATCTTCCAATTTCAATAATCCGGTGTATTTAGGCAAGGTTTTGTCAAAACCAAATGAAGCAGCTTCGCCAGAATGGACGTATGTTGTTTTTCCGAAAGGAACGTATAACCGTTGGCATAGCCATAAGACGGGACAGGTGCTTATTGCCACTGATGGCGTGGGATATCATCAGATAAAAGGCGGTAAATTGGAGGTGCTACATCCGGGAGATGTGGCATTCTGCCCGCCGGGAGTAACTCATTGGCATGGAGCAGCACCCCAAAACAGCTTTGCTCATATTGCCATAAGTCCACAGGACAATCACGATGTTACCTGGTATGATTTTCCTGATAAGGAATATTCTTCAATTGATTGAATAATAAATAAAGAATTTAGATAGTTGCCTTATGTGCTTCGTCTGGTGGTACAAGATTGCTGTAGTATTCGATTTTTCCACTTTGTACATTATCGTAAAATTGCTGCTTCCAGTCGATATAGGCAATGGCCTCCTGCAAGGAGGCCAGCTTTTCTTTAAGCAGACTCTGCTTATGCTCCAACATGATTTTTCTCTGGGGAATGGTTGATTTACCAGCCATACATAATTCCAGATATTCTTTCATTTCAGCTATACTCATTTCACAGTTTTTCAGACAAACAAGGCTTTTTATCCAGGCCAGATCATGGTCATCAAAGACACGGCGGTTGTTTTTGTCCCGTTTGACGTAGGGAACCAGACCCTGATTGCAATAAAATTTTAGGGTTTCATAGGGTATTCCTGTTCTATCGCCGATTTGCTTCATGGTGTACATGTAAAAATGTCTCCTTTCTTTGGCAAAAAATCTGAGAAAGCACTTGACCGGTAGTTACTACCGCTTGATATGCTTTAATTATAGCATATCAAGTCTGGCTAATCGAGACGGACTGTCGATTTTTTTACAAAGCAAAGGAGGATTTTCAATGGGAAAAGGCTTTACCAAGAAATTAATTACTGCGCTTATGATTGGAGGATTGATGACAATGGGAGTTAGTGGACAGATTTCGGAGGCTGCGGCAAATATTACAAATCCATACGGCCTTGTATACGGAAATGCTATTACACATAATGAAGCCGGCAAGGTGAATATTAGGCCTGTAGAGTATAAGGTAGAAGGAATAAAGGTATCTGCTAACCTTTACCTTCCAGCCGGTTATGAGGAAAACGGCAGTAAAAAATATGCAGCAGTGACCGTGGCCCATCCTAATGGTGGCAGCAAGGAACAGGTGGCAGGACTTTATGCCCAGCGACTGGCAGAGCTGGGGTATATCGCCATTGCTGCTGACGCACGCTATCAAGGGGCCAGTGGAGGTGAACCAAGGCTTCGGGATTACCCGTCAAATCGCATTGAGGATATAAGTGGTATGCTGGATTACCTGTCCACGCTCAAGAATGTTGATACGTCACGCATAGGCTCGTTGGGAATTTGCGGTGGCGGTGGCTATACTCTGGCAGCAGCTCAAATTGACAAGCGTATCAAGGCTGTGGCGACTCTTTCCATGTTTAATTCCGGACGGGTTCGCCGCAATGGATTTTTGGATGCGGATATTAAGGGAATACAAGCCCGGCTGGAAAAGGCAGCTGTGGCCAGAAATAAAGAACTGACAGGCGAAATTGTGTATGAGGGCTTCCTGCCGCCAAATTCCACTGATGAGCAGCTGCGGGCAAAAATGGCTGAGCTTCCTGAAAACACACTTTATCGGGATGGTATTGAATATTATGGGCTTTCCCATCGTCATCCAAATGCTACCGGCAGTTATACTACCGAGTCCTTTATGAAGCTTATGGCCTTTGATGTGGAGGATCGGATGGACCTTATTAATCAACCACTTTTGATGATAGCTGGGGAAAAGGCGGATACCCTCTATATGACAGAGGATGCTTATGCCAAGGCCAGTGGAACGGAAAATAAGGAGCTTTATATGATTGAAGGAGCCAGCCATATCCGTACCTATTGGGTGCCTGAGTATGTTGACAAGGCAGTGAATACGCTAGGGGATTTCTTCAGAAGGAATTTATGAGTTCGTCACAGGAAATTTTTGAATGGGAGGACAGGCTGTGAAATATCGTACATTGGGAAAAGACTTGAAGGTTTCTGCCGTGGGACTTGGCTGCATGGGTATGAGCCACGCCTACGGAGCACCAGCGGATCATAAGGAAATGACAAATCTCATAGCCGAAGCCGTTGATATGGGCTATACTTTTTTTGACACGGCGGAGTGCTATGGTACCGACGACGATCCCCACGACAATGAAAAGTTGGTGGGGGAGGCACTGAAGCCCTATCGTGACAAGGTTATTATCGGCACAAAATTTGGCGTTTACTTCGATACCTCTGTCACAGCAGCTGATAAGCCCGTCATAACGGATTCCCGCCCCGAAACCATAAGAAAGAGTCTGGAAGGCTCACTGAAACGTCTGCAAACTGACCATATAGATATTTATTACCAGCACCGGCAGGATGCAAATGTTCCCGTGGAGGAAGTGGCGGGTGTCATGGCTGATCTCATCCAAGAGGGGAAAATTCTTCACTGGGGATTGTCAGAAGTGAATGAGGACACCATTCGCCGTGCCCATAAGGTTTGTCCCGTAACGGCGGTGCAAAATCGCTATTCCATGATGGCACGGCACTATGAGCCACTATTCCCGGTACTGGAGGAGCTTTCCATAGGTCTGGTGGCATTCTCGCCCATGGCCAATGGACTGCTGACGACAGCTTACGGTAAAGATGACAAATTTGATGCGAAAACAGATTATCGCAGCACCATGCCCCAATTCACAGCAGAGGCCATGGAGAAAAATCGGGAGCTTTTTGCTTTGCTGAAGCACACCGCCGAGGAAAAGGGAGCTACCCCAGCCCAAATTTCCTTGGCGTGGATGATTGAGAAAAAACCTTGGATTGTGCCGATTCCCGGCACGAAACAATTGTCCCGCTTGGAAGAAAACGGAAAATCAGCAGATATTACGCTCACTGCGCTGGAGGTCAAGGCACTGGATGAGGCTTTGGATCACATGGAGATGTCGGCGGTGTACGGCGGAGCGCAGGTGAAAACAAGATAAGTGCGGCTAGGAGGAGATTAACTTGAAAAAAATATTGACAATTATGTGTTTGGCGTTATTTGCCATTATGACAGCGGCATGTGGGTCAGCAGAAACCCCTGCCAAAACTGAAAAGACGGTATCAAATAACAATTCCGTCAGCACTCAGGCACCAGCTGCGCAGGGAAAGCGTATATTAGTCGCTTATTTTTCCCGGGCGGATGAGAATACTGGTGGCGTGGGCTACATAGAAAAGGGGAATACGCGCATATTGGCAGAAATGGCTGCGGATATAACCAAGGGAGATTTGTTTGAAATAAAGACGGTCAAGCCGTATCCAAAGGAATATCGCCCTGCAACTGAAGTTGCCAAGCAGGAAAAGGAAAACAATGAACGTCCGGAAATCAATGGCCCATTGCCAGACATGAGCCAATACGATGTCATTTTTTTAGGCTATCCGATTTGGTGGAGTGATTTGCCAATGGGGGTATATACGTTCTTAGAAAAAGAAAATTTTGCAGGCAAGACAATTATCCCTTTCTGTACCCATGAAGGCAGTGGTATAGGCAATACCGAGCGGTTCATTGCAGAAACTACAAAAGCTAAAGTCCTGCCAGGCTTGGAAATGCGCGGTAAAAAAGCTCAGACTCAGCAGGCTGAAGCCAGAAAAGATATGGAAAAATGGGTAAATGAAAGCTTAGGGAATTAAGCTTTTATGGAGGTAGATGAAAATGGAGTATTTGGAGTTAAATAACAAGATGAAGTGTCCGGTGGTCGGTATAGGGACTTATACTCTTTCTCCGGCTGACGCGGAAAAAAGTGTCAGGGAAGCCCTTAAAATGGGATATTCTCTTGTAGATACAGCAAATGCCTATGTTAATGAGCGAGCAGTAGGGAGGGGAATAAAGGAAAGTGGCGTTAAGCGGGAGGATATATTCCTGTCCACCAAGCTGTGGCCTTCGGAATTTGAAAATAATAATGCTGTGGATGAGACCTTGGCACGCTTGGGCGTTGAATATGTTGACTTGCTATATGTCCATCAACCAGCCGGTAATTGGCTGGCAGGCTATAGACAGCTGGAAAAGGCCTATAAGGAAGGTAAAGCAAAAAGTATTGGCATTTCCAATTTTGAGGGGAAGTATATTGATGAGCTTCAGCATAAATGGGAAATAGTACCTCAATTTATTCAGGTAGAGGCCCATCCATATTTTACGCAAAAAGAGCTTCGTCAGATTCTTGGCAAATATGATATAAAGCTCATGAGCTGGTATCCTCTGGGGCATGGTGATAAATCTCTTATGGATGAACCATTATTTGTAGAGTTGGGGAGAAAGTATGGTAAAAGTACTGCTCAGATAATTCTTCGCTGGCATACCCAAATGGGTTTTGTAGTAATACCGGGAAGCAGAAATGTGGCTCATATAAAAGATAATCTTGATATTCTTGATTTTGAATTGACAGATGAGGAAATGACAGAAATCGCCAAACTGGACAAGAATGTACGCTATTATTATAGAACTGATGAGCAATTGGTTCAGTTTGCTGCCTGGAAGCCAGAGTATGAGCAGGTGTAAAAAAGTTCATTTTATGATATTCTTTCATATAGGAAAATGAATGGAATTTAAAGCTTAGGAGGGATAATGCCATGTCGAATATGTCAAGACGTAATTTTGTGAAGATGGCAAGTGCGGCCATTGCCGGAGTTAGTCTTACCGGGCTATCGGGGTTTGTAAGTGGTTGTGGCGCAAAGGCTGCAGATAGTAAAGCTCCTGCAACAAATGCCAATAAAGCATCTGTACAGGCGTCAGATAAGGCAAAGGTTTATTTTACCAAGCATATTGATGCAGAGCACCTTCAGAAGCTGTATGAAAAGGTTAATAGTGAAATAAGTGGTAAAGTAGCAATCAAGCTTCATACGGGTGAGCCCCATGGCCCCAATATTTTGCCACGGGATATGGTAAAAGCCTTCCAGAGCCATGTACCAAACAGTACCATTATTGAGGCCAATGTGGCCTATGGCGGACCACGTTCTACCACGCAGCAGCATCGTCAAACCTTGCAGACCAATGGTTGGACCTTTTGCCCGGTGGATATTATCGATGAAGACGGGGATGTGAATTTCCCGGTCAAGAACGGCTTGCATCTTAAAGAGGTGGCTGTGGGAGGCCATTTGGCAAATTATGATTCACTGGTAGTGCTTACCCACTTCAAAGGCCATGCCATGGGCGGCTTTGGCGGTTCATTGAAAAATATCGCCATTGGTTGTGCTTCAGGCAAAAAGGGCAAGCTGCAGGTTCATGGTGTGCAGGATTACGGAAAATGGGTAATGGGCGGCCTGTTTATGGAGCTTATGGCGGATAGTGGCAAGGCTATTTGCGACCATTTTGGCAAAAATATCACTTTCTTAAATGTGATGAGACGTATGTCGGTGGATTGTGATTGCGCGGGGACCAGTGCGGCGGAGCCAGTTATCCCGGATATAGGTATACTGGCCTCAACGGATATTTTGGCCATCGATCAGGCCTCCATTGACCTGGTATATAATTTTAAGGATTCACGCAAAAATGACCTTATTGAACGCATTGAGAGCCGGGAAGGCTTACGCCAGTTATCAGCCATGAAGGAGCTGGGGATGGGCAATGACCAGTACGAGTTAATCGAGGTAGAGTAGGTATATGGTGAATGCTCATGAATAGACGAAATTTTATTATTGGTGGACTGGCGACGGTGGGAATGCTGTCCCTGGGTGGATATAGCTTTCTCCATCGGCCAGAATTTGGGCGGCTGCCACAGGGGGAGCGATTGGCCCGTATTCAGGCTTCACCTCATTATGTCAACGGACAGTTCCAAAATCTGGTGCCAGTACAGGTGATGAATGAGGATAGCGGGGAAAATCGTTTTGTGGCTACTGCCAAGTTCCTCTTTGGAGATAAGTCAGCTCTGTCACCCCAGGAGCCTATGCTTTCACATAAAACAGATTTAAAAGCTCTGGACATAAATCAGGATCTGGTGGTGTGGATGGGGCATTCCACCTTTTATATGCAGCTGGGGGGACGGCGGATTTTGATAGATCCGGTTTTTAGTTCCTACGCTTCGCCAGTATTTTTTATCAATAAAGCCTTTCCTGGAAGTAATGTTTACACGTCTGATGATATTCCGGATATTGATGTGTTGGCTATTTCCCATGACCATTGGGATCATTTGGATTACCCGACGGTAATGGCTTTAAAAAGCAAAATTAAAAATATCGTTTGTCCTTTGGGGGTAGGCGAATATTTTGAACAGTGGGGCTTTGATCCACAAATTCTCCATGAAGAGGACTGGGACACGGAAATTAAACTAGCAGAGGACTTTTCTGTTCATGTGTTACCATCACAGCACTTTTCGGGGCGGTTTCTTACGCCAAATCCTACCCTGTGGTGTGGCTTTGCCTTTATAACACCAAGGCACAAGGTGTATTATAGCGGTGATGGGGGATATGGGGCCCATTTTAAGACCATTGGTGACCAGTTCGGTGGGTTTGACCTGATGCTAGGCGAAAATGGCCAGTATAATATGGCTTGGCACGCTATTCATATGCTGCCGGAGGAAACAACTAAAGCGGCGGTGGATGTGGGGGCAAAGGCATTGCTGCCTGCTCATGGGGGAAAATTTGCTTTGGCCCGCCATCCGTGGCAGGAGCCATATAGAGAATTGACTCGCTACAGCCAAGGGCAAAGCTACAGGCTGCTCACCCCGATGATTGGTGAGGTTTTCAATATAGGTGATGAACCGCCACAGCAGTTTGGGCAATGGTGGGAAAATATGAAATAAAAATTGGACTATATGACTCCCGGCTTCGGCTGGGAGTTTTATGTTGATAGAATAGTCAGAGAATAATATTGGTGTGAAATGCCTGATTGTTCGTTGCAGTATGGGGATGTCTTGTGCTACAATAACCTTCGATGGACGGTATTCCATGAGGAAACTGTACTTATCTTTTTTTGAATTGAAAAGCGCATCCGCATAAATGAGGTGATGCGATGAAGATTGGTTTTTTCGGAGCCGGCAAGGTCGGCTTCACTCTGGGAAAATATTTCCGCATACATGGTGTCGAAGTTATAGGCTATTATAGCCATAGCATTCAATCTGTAAAAGAGGCAGCAGAGTTTACTCAGTCACAGGCTTTTATCAATGCAGAAGACCTGTTAGCAGCTAGTGATGTGCTTTTTTTCACGCTGCCGGATGGAGTGATTCGGAATTTTTACGAACAGCTTCCTTCTGAAAAGATTCAAAATAAGATTTTTTGTCATTGCAGTGGTGCGCTGACCGCAGGGGATGCGTTTCCAAATATTGAGCAATATGGGGCCATCGGCTTTTCCGTTCATCCGTTGTTCGCCGTAAGTGATAAATATCACGCTTACGAGGAGCTGACGGATGTTTTTTTTGCGCTGGAGGGCTCGGGGGAAAAAATTGCCCTTATGGAAACGTGGCTTAAAGGGTTAGACCTTAAGGTCAAGGTAATTGAGCCAGGGGTTAAGGTCAAATATCATTGTGCGGCGGCGCTGGCCAGCAATTATGTGATTGCCTTGCTCGCATTGAGCCAAAGCTTGTTGACGGAGTGTGGCTTTTCACCTGCAGAGGCAGAGTGGGCCCTTAAACCGCTGTTTGCCGGCAATGCTCACCATATTGTAACTGACGGTATGGTACAAGCATTAACTGGTCCTGTGGAACGGGGAGATTTGGGGACAATTCAGAAGCATCTGGAGTGTCTGCCCCCTGATAGGGCACAGCTTTATAGCCTTCTGGCCAGGGAGCTGGTTATGACAGGCCAAGCAAAGAATCCAACACGGGATTACTCTTCCATCAAGGAATTTTTAAACACATGGGACTTGAAAGGAAGAGTAAAATGAAAAACACTGTTGCGACGTTTGCTAAGATGAAGGCTAATGGTGAAAAGATTTCTATGCTGACCTGCTATGATTATTCCACCGCCAAGCTGGAGGAAGCAGCCGGCATCAATGCCATTTTGGTAGGGGATTCCTTGGGGAATGTAATGCTTGGCTTACCAGATACCTTGTCAGTTACCATGGAGGATATGATTACCTATGGTCGTTCAGTGGCTAGGGCCTGCCATGATACCATGGTGGTTATCGATATGCCATTTATGTCTTATCAGGTGTCCGTGGAGCAGGCTGTAATGAATGCGGGACGCCTGATGAAGGAAGGCCGGGCCAATGCCGTAAAGCTGGAGGGTGGCGCCGCTGTTTGCCCGCAGATTAAGGCCATTACAGAGGCTGGAATTCCCGTGGTGGCTCATTTAGGCCTTACCCCTCAGTCAGTAAATGCCTTGGGGGGAAACCGCATTCAGGGGAAGAGCGAAGAAGCGGCAAAAAAGCTAATTGAAGACGCATTAGCCATCGAAAAGGCTGGAGCATTTGCTTTGACCCTGGAGTGTATACCGGCTCCATTGGCCCAGCTTATCACTGACAAGCTGTCTATTCCTACTATTGGCATTGGGGCCGGGGCTGGATGTGATGGACAGATCCTTGTATACCAGGATATGCTGGGACTGTTTTCAGATTACACACCAAAGTTTGCCAAGCATTTTGCCGCGCTGGGTAAACAGATGAAGGAGGCTTTTGCAGCCTATGTTAAGGAAGTACAGGCAGGAACCTTCCCAGCCGAGGAGCATACATTCAAGATGGACGAAGATGTGTTAAATAAGTTATATTAATATTATATAAATTTAATTCTTCTTATTAAGAATTTCTTTCCTAAGCAAGATGATACCGTGATGAGGTTCACCGTTGAGGTTTATACATTATGAATACTATACAAGAAATAGATAAGCATTTGCCTATACTAAGTAACTGTGCTTTTTTTGGTGGAATGAACCATAAAGAAATACAGGCGGTATTAGGCTGTATAGGTGCATATTCCGTGCAGGCTCCTAAGGGGAAGTATATTTTCCGGGCAGGGGACAGCACTGAAGTCATGGGGCTGGTTTTGTCCGGCTCGGTGTTCATTATCCAGGAGGATGTATGGGGGCACAGAAATATTATGGCTAAATGTCATCCAGGGGAGTTTTTCGGGGAAATTTATGCCGCTACTCCTGGCGCAGTGCTGAATATCAGTGTTGTGGCAGAGACGGATTCCCTCATAATGATGATGAACGTCAAAAGACTAATGGCCAGCTGTTCCTCGGCCTGTGAGCACCATCAACGGCTTATTCGAAACTTGGTTAGTGTTTTAGCCAATAAGGTTATGGCTTTTAATGAGAAGATTACTCATATAAGCAAACGGTCAACCCGGGAAAAAATACTTTCCTATCTTTCCCGGGAAGCCCAGCGGCAGGGCAGTCTTAGCTTTGATATACCCTTTAATCGGCAGGAGCTGGCTGACTATCTCTGTGTGGAGCGTGCTGCCATGACGGTGGAAATCTCCAAGCTGCAAAGGGAAGGGATTTTAAAAACCAACCGAAAGCACTTTGAGTTAGCGATTAAGGACATTACCTAAAAAAGGCGATTCTTTGATAGAAGTTATCAAAGAATCGCCTTTTTTTTATGGGTAGTATACTTATATGAAGTAACGCTCTGAATTTGCAGGATAACGGCCCTGGGTGACGAATATATGCGGTAGCTGGACAAGGCATAGGAATGTGTGTATGAGCAACCTGGTAATATGTAAAGCTCATTTTTCAAAAGTTTTGCAAGCAAATCCTTAAATTAGCGTGCACTTAACAGGCCCCTGGACAGTAAACCTAAAATCCAGAAGGCTTGTTCGTAAAATATTAAGATTGGCCTACTCTGTTTTCGGAGTAGAGCTGATTCTTGGCCAGCAATCCAAAAATCAACTTTATTGCTTTACGAGCTGTGAGAGCGAGTGCACGTTTATGCTGATGGGTTTTAACCTCAGCGTATTTCTTGTAGTAAAACTCACTGTATTCTTGGCAGTGTAGTCTTATATGGCTGGTAGCTTCCAACAGATAATATCTT
>NZ_FQYW01000010.1 GCF_900141865.1 Anaerovibrio lipolyticus DSM 3074
CAAAGAATGAGCTGGTAGCCGGCAGGAATTATCTCCGGAGGGCATGACCCTGATGAATAGCTAAGCTGGCACCCTGGTTATGGATAGGCAGAACGAAGGAAGTGAGGACTCCCCTTGTTGGGATGATCCTGTTGGACATGAGAGGTGAGCTGCCATATAGGGATGGGTATTACATCGAGGCCATTTAAAATAGTTTAGTGATGACGTTTTATTTGGTATACCCATTAACACTATATATCTGCCCTGTATGAGGTGAAGATCACTCCATAACCTTAGCTTCATTCATTATGAGGACTCAAAGAAGTATTGATTTTACTGAAGAAAACACTTGACTATATGGAGAGGCATGGTTTTCCCTTCAAAAGTGGTAAAATGATGGATACAAAAAAATTGTAATTACTATGGATAATGACCCATTTATTGATCTCGGCTTTGGCTACAAAAAAATGAATATAGTTGATTTTCTGCTTGATGATGCTTCATTAGAAAAGGCATAAAATGAAATCACCTGTGACGGATACTTGTATCATTGATTCTATCACAGGTGATTTTTTAGTTGATTATTGAAAAATTATTAAATTAAAGCGTTTTTCTTGCCAATTTCCTTTACCTGTTCAACGGTTAGCTTAGTGAAACGAGCAATCATGTCAACTGACATTTTTCCTTTGAGCATTTCAATAACAGTCTCATTTGCCATCTGTTCCCTGCCCTGTGCTATTCCTTTTTCTATTCCTTTCTCTATTCCTTTTTCTATTCCGCGTTGTTCTATGCCTTCGCTCAAATTACACATTTCCTGTACACCCCTTTCAAGCCTTGGTGTCATTTTTATAGAAAATTCCTCTGCCAGTTTGTTTTTCTTTTCCTGCTGCTTAAGGTCATTATCTACAAGTACAAGATTTAATAGTCTCAAAAGACCTTCCAGCTCGGTATATTGTTTTTTTCCAAGACAAATCATTACCACTGACAACAAATCATAATGAGAAGTTTTTGCTTTCGCCTTGCCGATAATATTTTCTTCTATTATACCATACCTGGCAATATTATATTCCCATTCTTTATTGGAATTAGTACAAACCCAAATTGAATATACCTTCTTTATTTTCTCATAGTGGGATTTGGTGAATACCGTTCCATATTGACCGGAAATCATCCGGCTACAATAATATATTCCACGTTTCAAAAGGGGATAACCGGGATTAAATTTGTTCTGTGCCTCAATGTTAATAATCAGTTCAATAAGTTCCTCTGTATCAGGTGCCAATGCAGTGAATCTCACATCAAAGAATACTGCGTTTTCTCCTTCGCTTGAATCCTCGGTATGTTGACTCTCAATGCGATAAATAACATCATCAGGCTGAACTAGAATCTTTTCCACTTCTGGTGTCCCTTGAATATATTTATTAACTATATCCTCAATAGAGACATTTTCATATTCCCTTACGCAAGTTTTTAATATATGGCCTATAATCCCCTTCTCGGATAAAACCTCCTTGCAGGCCTTATCATATTGTATTTTCCGCCGTTCATCAGCACGACCCATGCCCATTCTCCTTAATCAAGTTTCTACAATAATGTCATTAACTATATTATCATTTTAACACATCTTGTTTAATAGTTCTACAATAATATAATTATATACATTATATTATTATTTATTTTTTAGATTTCATTAAAACAATTACAGGCACCATAAAAGGGACTGCCGAAGCAGCCCCTTCAAATATTATTTAAATATGGAATACCGCAGAAAGTCCTCCGGTGAGGCCCTGTTTCTTCCCAGCAAATCCGCTGAGATTCAGATCAAGGGTAACATTGCTCTTTTCATCCGGCTTAAACTTGGCGCCGATTTTTCCACGGACACTGGTCCCGCTGATATCTGCCCCACGGATGGCCACACCATCAGCAAAGCCTGATGCTCTGCCGCAGAATTCATGCTCTACAGCCAATCCGCCGTAGTAATTAATGTTATCATTCTGCTTCACAGTGTATCTGGTTCCTACACGAAGAACGCTGGACTCCACTGCACCCAAATCATAATGGCCACCAGCATCAAAGGATACACTGCCACGATGGTTATAGAAATACTTGGCATAAAGGTCCAATACAGCCGTTTTGTTCAGCTTGATTTCACGGCCTACACCAATATGGGCACCCCAATAGGTGGCATCGGTGGTATAGCTGTATGGATTACCATTTGCATCACGAAGCACGTTATTGGCATCATCATGGATAGAACCGGCCCGTAGACTCCCCTCTACATAAAAGCCGTTATTCTTCTGCCATTTGCCTAAGATACCGCCACCAGTATAGCGGGTGGAGCCGTCACCACGTTCATCCCCGTTAAAGGTGGAATAATTTCCAGTACCGTATTCAAAGAAGGCACCATATTCTGTGGTGGACAGCTTCTTTTCGTTTTTATGGCCCAATGCCAAAATAGCATTCCAGGTATGGGTCTTTACATGGGAACCAGTTTCCACATTCATGGAACCACCACCCATATTGGCGTATGTGGCCATACCGTCAGTGCCTGTATTTCCTGCCATAGCCAGCCCTTCCGTGGCAGCACCAACGAAATCATTACCGGCAGAAAGGGCCGCCATGGATGCGGTGGCCCCCATAACAGTATTATGTGTCTGTTCCTGAGCTTCCGGCTTGGAATCTGTATTCGCAGTATAGATGAGGTCATCTTCTAAAATAGAGGCTGTACCCAAACCTTGGAGTGTTGTGCCAACCTTGTATTTTCCAGAAAGAATTGTTCCCCCGAAACCATTCATTTTATTCTTTATCAATATGGTTTTTTGTCCAGCTTTTATGAAATCTACGCCAGTAAAGGTTATTCCTCTGGTGTCGATAGATGAAACATTACTAATACTTCCATTTATGGTCAGCGCAGGAGTTCCCCACTTAGCACTCCTGATGTTGATGGTCTGAAAGTTCATAACGGCACGCGCCGTGTTCGCACCAGAAAGGTTCAGCGTGTTGCCCGTAATGACGTCGCCTGTGCCGTTAAAATCATAGCCGCCGTAAACATCACTCGCAATATTGGCGTTGTTCAATGTGACGGTATTGCCTGTGTCACTTCCTTTCGTAGAATATCCGCCATAGACGTTCATGGATATTGTGCCGCCGTTGACCGTGACACTGTTGCCCGTTGCTGTCCCACTCCCTCCCCCTGTCCAACCGCCATAGACATTTTCGCCCACCGTGCCAGTGACGGTAACCTGATTGCCCATGACGTCGTAACCGTGGTCAGACTCGCCGCCATAAACAGCTTTTGTCACCGTGCCGTTGATAGTAACGATATTATTGGTTACGTTACCATCTTTGTTGAAGTAGAATCCCCCACGGACATCTCCCGTAACCTTAACGGCCGCATTTACTGTGACCTCATTGTCATTGGGGTCGCCAGTCCGATCCCCCCAATTATCTCCGCTATGATTTCCGTTTACCTCCCCTGTGTAATCCGTCTCGACAGTCGTAATCTGTCCCGCCACGACAACACCGCCTCCCGCTATCCACAGCGAAACGGCCAGTGCCAAAGCAGCCTGCCCTTTTAAGCCTTTCCAGCCCCTGCCCTTATTGGCTTTGCTGGTGCCAATGTCCCCCCTCTAGTGGACATTCATACTTCCTTGTATCCATTTTTACATCCTCCATGCTTATAAATAATGCCGTGAGGCACATTTTTTGCCTTATTTTAGAAAATATCACAAATATTCCAAACATACAACGACTTTGCAAAAAGTGTACGGTTTTTTCAAAAAGTGTGCGTTTTTTAGACCTTTTGACCTTTTTTATAACAATATTGTTATACTTTGTAGCTCAGAATGCCCCATCAGATACTGAAGTGTCTTTGGATTCATTCCAGATTTTTATAATTCACATAATAAAATAGCCAGGGAACCTTAATATCCCCTGGCATATAAAGCAAATATTATTGTAATTTCATTAGATCTAACTGAACAGTTTGGTTACGGGCGACATATACCACTCCTATTACTTGTACAATATCTTTTTCTTCATCAATCCAAAAATATACAAAGAAATTTCTGACAAGCATTTTACGAATTCCCTCACTTCTCCACCTTTTATCCTCAATAAGTTTTATTCGTTCGGGCATAGTGGATAGGCTCTTGATTTCCTCTTTTAATAAAGACAATACATTTTTTGCTGCATCAGGTGCATACAAATCCTCGGAAATATACTTATGTATACTGCGGAGATTATCTTTAGCCTGTCTTGTAATCTTAACTTTATATACTTTCACCAATCAGACCCCCAACTCAGAAAAAACTTCATCCACGTCGGAGGATTCATCCTGCTTGGCCTGCTTTAATCCAGTTTCCATAAATTTATCAAACTGTGCATTTGTCATTTCGTCACGTGCCATTATTTTATTAGGAAGTGTCAGACTAAACGGGATACCATTATGGGCTATAATTTGTCTATAGAACATATCGATTGCCACAGAGCGCGGTATACCAAGATTGGCAAGGATGATTTCTGCCTGTTCTTTTATATCAGCTTTCATTCTTAAATTAACATTTGCTGTTTTTACTGCCATACCAAATCACCTCTTTACGCAATAATATACAAAAGTAACGCAATTCGCAATACATTTTATATAAATTAAAAGTGGCCCTCACTGAGAGCAGCTATGAGTGGTAAAAAAAGTGGGACTGCCGAAGCAGCCCCTTCAAATATTATTTTCTTAAATATGGAATACCGCAGAAAATCCTCCGGTGAGGCCCTGCTTCTTGCCGGCAAAGCCACTGAGGTTCAGATCAAGAGTCACATTGCTCTTATCCCCAGGTCTAAAGGTAGCACCTATTTCGCCTCTTACACTGGTTCCGCTGATATCTGCACCGCGGATGATTTTATAATCGTTGACATATAACGTTAAACGTTATAAAATTAATGTATGATAAAGACATTTGCAGATAAAGATACCAAAAATTTATATGAAACAGGTCACTCCAAAAGATTTAATAACTTTGAACGGATAGCCTTGCGCAAACTGGATATGATAAATGCCGCAATCAGTCTGTCAACACTGAGGGTACCACCCGGAAATCACCTTGAAGCCCTTACAGGAGACAGAGCAGGACAATTTAGTATCAGAATAAACAGTCAGTGGCGTATATGCTTCACATGGCATGAACAGGATGCTTTTGATGTTGAAATTGTTGATTACCACTAGGAGGGGTTATTATGCGTACAGAAAATCTGATACATCCAGGTGAGATATTACGTGAGGAATTTATGCTACCAATGAATATCTCACAAAACAAATTAGCCAGAGATTTAAATATTCCAACTACCAGAATTGGAGAAATTGTAAATGAACGAAGGGGAATTTCGGCTGATACCGCCATTCGTTTAGGTATATATTTTGCCACAGGGCCGGAATTTTGGATTAATCTTCAGTCCAACTATGAACTGGGAACTCTTTTAAATTCAAAGAAGCACGAATTTGAAAAAATACGAGCCTTAGCATAAGACAAAATATCATGATGCTTAAATACCAGCATGGAAAGGAAATCCTTAGGATTGGCCTTTCCTTTTTATTTCCACCCCAAAAAAGGACTGCCGAAGCAGTCCCATCTTACTGATTATAACAGCGGTTCCAAACATTTGGAGATAGAATAAAGAAACTTCCTATGCTTTTCTTGCCTTCAGCAGCTCCTCAATCTGCTCAAAATGCTTGCGAATTTCTTTTTCCACCTCATCGGCTTCATATCCTTCAGATTTTGCATTTGCAGCCTCCTTGGCGGCCTGTTTTTTCTTGGCTGCCTCAGAAATTGTACCTACAGCCTCTACAACAATACCCACCATTACATTCAGCAAGGTAATAGAGGTAAGAAGGATGAACACAAGGAAATAAATCCAGGCGTAAGGCTGAACCTCCATTATAGGTCGGGCCACAGCTGTTGCCCAGGACTCAAAGGTCATAACCTGGAACAACGTAAACATGGAGCCACCAACACCACCAAACAGCTCAGGGAAGTTCTCACCATACAGGGCACTGCCAAAAACTGCAAAGATATAAAAAATAATAAACAAAAGAACCAGGGCCCAGCTCATACTAGGTATGGCCTTTAACATGGCTGAAACCAATATCTGAAGCTCAGGGAATTCTGCCAAAGCCTTCAGTAATCTAAATATACGAAATGCCCGGATAATAGATACACTGGAAGAAATAAAGATGATAGAGCTGGCCACAACAACGAAATCAAAAATATTCCAGGCATCTGACCAGAAATTTTTCCGATAAACCAGCAGCTTGGCCACCAGCTCTATTACAAATATCACCAAACAAGCCCTATCCACTGCCTCCAACAGAAAAATCTGTTCCGCTGTCAATGACCTGTCTGTCAATATACCCAACACAATAGCATTTAATATAATAACAGAGGTAATTATTTTCTGGGTGTGCTTCCAGTCAAGTGCTTTCTGTAGTATTTCCATACTAATAGACTCCTCAAGACAAAAGGCGCGACAGACATTCGCGCCTTTATTTTTATATCTTTCGAACCGGATGACTCACCATCTCTGGTGAACCATCCAACTCAATAAGTAGGGTAAATTTTACTCAACTACCCAAACGTCGCCGTCCTCGTCCACGAGAACATCGCCGGACTCTACAGGCTCATCAACAATAAGCTCAACTTCCTCATCCATTAAAGCGTAATTGGAAGAAGTTACGTTGCAATCCAAAGAAGCTGCGCTGGCCATCTGAGCACCCAAAGCAAATACCATAGCTGCCAAAATCATACTAAACTTTTTCATAATTATAATCTCCTCTCAATTTTAAAAAACATTTTTACCCTTTGCATACCATGACAGTACCTTAAAGAATTACATTTGCCATCATGGTATTGTCTACTCAGAAGAAGAATATTTCTCCCTACTAGACAATTCAATTTTAAAATAATATTCAGTCAATTTCAACGACTTTGCAAAAAGTGGTCGATTTTTGCAAAAAGTGGTCGATTTTTAGACCTTTTGACCTTTCTTATATAACAAAAATTGCATAGAAAGTAACTTTTTAACCGATGCTAACTGATGCCATGATTCCTTTACCTTCTTTAAAACTAAATTCGTCAAATTAATTAACCTTTAGCAGGAAAATAAAAATATATATTGAATATTCTAAATCGTGAGATGATGTTTTAATATTTTAGGGGAAAATGTGTTAGAACATCAAAAGTTATATTTTTATTTTTTGGAGGGGATTAATTATGAAGAAGAAAGCATTAACAGCAGCAATTTTAGGTCTGGCTCTCAGTGTGTCAGCTACTGCCATGGCCGCCACTGGTATGTCCGGCTTGTCACCATTAGATGGCAGACCTGAGACCAACGCAAAGAAAATGCTGCCTAAAGCCACCTACAAAGTGGAATCTGTACACCAGGTTGAGGGACGCCAGGGTGTAGCTTCTGAGGGTGATTATTTCTGGGTTTCCGGCTCAAAGACTCTTGCAAAATATGACAAGAATTGGAATTTGATCGAGATTAATAAGAATCCTTTTGAGGGATACAGCATCCCGTCCAACCATATTGGTGATATTGATGTTTACAACAACGAAATCTATGTAGGCGCTGAGAATTTCATGGATGGTGTTGGCAAGGACATTCAGATTGCAATTCACGATGCTGATACCTTGAAATTAAAGAGAACCTTCTCCTTTGAGCCTTCATCAGGTCAGGAAGAATGCTCTGGTATTTGTGTTAATCCAGATACCCAGACCGTGTGGATGTGTTCCTGGGTAGGTGAAGAATCTGGACGCTATCTCTATGAATATGATTTAAAGACCGGCAAATATCTCCGCAAGGTTCATCTCCAGTGCCCTCCACAGTGGGTACAGGGAATAGCATATTACAATGGTTCTTTCTATCTCACTGCAGATGACGGCACCGCTGATGAGATTGAGCCAGACCATGTATACCGCGTAGATATTCAGCCAGGTGCATCCAATGCCACTGTTGTTCTCGAGAGAACCCTTGACGATGTAACCTTCCAGGGAGAAATTGAGGGTATTACCTTTAACAAAGCAAAGAAGCAGATGCTGGTTCACTACAACCGTGGCTCCCGTATCGTACTGGGCATGGTAAAGGGCTTCTATCCTGGCTATGACAAGGAAATTTCTGAAGTATTCTGCTATGATATTAAGAAAAAATAAACTTTCTTAAAGTCCACATAAGGACTCCACAGCAATAATTAAGGCCTTCTATGATGTATTTAATCCTAGAAGGCCTTTTAGTATTTAAAAAATGGAATTCATGGTCTTTTTGTTATTTTTTCCCTTTGATATCTTCCATCAATTTTATCAGCTTATCATGCCAGCCTTTTTGGAAGAATTTACATGTATCCTCATCTCTGGCCAATAAATCCTCACCACCGCCTACAGCCGCCACATGGCCCCGGCACCCACCAGCACAACAGTTACGATATTTACAGGACTCACAGCCTGGATTATGAGCGAAATACTCCCGTAGACGCATATCAATAAATTCCATATAATATGAGTCCTTCAACGCAGAGCTGAGGGAAGTCGTTTTTAAATTAGGAAAATGACGGCGTCCACCCTCCACGCTTCCCATAGGAATGCATGGAACCATATAGCCATCAGGGGTTATATACATTTGGCTGCGTGCATGACCACAAAGGCAGTAATTATCACAGTCCTCATCCTCCAAATTCTTTTTGCATGGAATTATATAGTCATCCTTATCAATATTACTGAAAATGCCTGCCAGCATTATGTTGAGAGGTGCTCCATCCTCGTAAAATTGCGGAATATAATCTAAATAGACCTGATATTCCTCCTCCATGGTTATGGCCTTATCCGCTATGGCCAAGCCTTCTCCTTCCAGACTCAGGCGATTCACCTTCAGGGTTTGACAGCCAAGCTCCCCAAGGAGCTTTACACTTTCCCGCAAAGCATTAATATTGCCTTTGTGCAGACAGTATTCTGCACCAGTAGGAAAGCCACGTTCCTTGCACAGCTTAAAGGCATTCCTTACTGCCTTTTCCACTCCCGGAATTCCCCGCAGCCAGTCATGGCAGTCAATTCCGTCAAAGCTCATATTAAATTCAGGCTTGATTCCCCGACGCTCAAATTCATCCAAGGTATGTTCATTAACCAGCAAGCCATTTGACATAACGGTGGTAATAAGGATATCTGCAGCCAGAAGTGCGTCAACAATTTTAAAGAAGTCGCGACGCAACAGGGCCTCGCCTCCGGTCAGGGAAACAACACGCACGCCAGCTGCCTCCATTTGCCGAACAATGTCCAGACAATCCTCAAGGGAAGGCTCGTCATCCATGCTTGTTTTTGAAGTCATGCGCGTCGGCGCGGACATATAGCAGTGGCGGCAGCGACAATTACAATTTCCCGTAATGGACCAATGAATGGAGTAAAGAAAGCGGTTTGGATATGCACGGTATTTTTGCTCCTCAGAAAGAGGTACCGGTGTATCAGTTTCTTCCAAAATGCCTTCCTCAGATAGCTCCTTAAGATACTTCTTTTCTGTTGGTGAAAAAAGAGGACTATTTGCAGGTATGGAGCTGCAGGCCTTTTGTAATGCCCGATAAACATCCGTGGGCATAAAGCTGACTGCTTCTGAAAGATGTCTCACAATACCCGTAGGTAGCAGATCCCAGCCCCTTAATCGCAAATCTTCTTTCAGCTTATAATACACACGAACCAACTCCCCTAAGTTTTTATTTACATAATTATCAACTTCTACATTCACTAAAAATATCCTGCAGGTTCACATGCAATTACATACGTTAACAGCTCTATAACAACAATAAAGGCCTTCTATGATTATGCTTTAATCATAGAAGGCCTTTTAATAACTTCAAAAAGCAACTTTTAATTTTTACTCAGCAGCTCAGCTCTGCTTGTCCTTATATATTGGAGCCCAGTCTTTTCCGAGATCTCTGTAGCCAAACCATTTGGTGGAATTATCCCAGAAGAACTGATAGCGTGCAGAGCTAGGATATGGACGGTATACCTGATCAAAGGCCAATACCAGCTTTCCATCTCTCAACACTACGATAGTAGGCCGTGCGCCTGTTTCATGAGCGTAGTTTAAGCTGTCAATATATGTCATCATGGTTTTCTTTTCTGGGGAATAGCCGTACATATAAGCACGTTCCATGGACTCAATTACAAAGTATAATTCGCTGTTGCTGGTATTCTTGATTACACGGAAGGTGTATCCATTCTCTACCTGTGGGTAATAGTTATCAGATATTCTCTTATCATCCAACCAGGTGATTACATGCATTTTCTTGTCACTGCTGGAATTCCACAGCTTTCTCATCTGGATCTTCAGGGTACCATAAGGAGTATTGAAGTTTTCGTTTACAGCCTCATCTTCTCCCAGATTCTCGGAGAAATTGTACGCTTCGTATACCATTTGATAGGTTTCCGCAGCAAAGCACATGGATGCACATAGCATAACCAGCATTCCAACTAAAACGGCAAATAGTTTTCTCATCTTGTGACCTCCTCTTTTTAATGAACTATATTTTGGATACTCAACAAATACATATCGAGTACTAATCTCAATGTTTACTTCTACAAAAAAGATGTATTTCCTTCTTTTTTGTTGAAATTTATGAAGTCATCCACAGATAAATCATGAAATTATTTTGATGTGGCCCTGTACTTTGCTGTACTCAGGGGTAATCTTCCCATGAAGTCTGTCTGTAATGTATTTCTGCAGACATTCACTGTCCAAAAGGCCAAGATTTTCAGCGGAAATAATTGCATCTTTAGCTGTTAGTCCGGTGTAGCTGTCACCGCCTGCTTTAATGAAGTCATTTACCACTATTCTATATTCAGCATCAGGAGCAAAGGCTTTTCCTCCTACAGAATTTATAGTAACACGACTTCCGGGAGCTGAAGGAGCATAATACATGGAACGAGGATACTGAGGTCCCTTCTGATAAGGAACCGTTAAATTCAAGGTATATTCAATACCGGAAACCTGTGGGAAGCCACCCATCGCAGATGGAGTATTCTGGGTTGAAGCCTCAATAATCTCCAAAAGCTTGGAGCCTTTTATGGTAAGAACCCACATTTCATTATCGAATGGAAATACAGACTGAATGTCCTTAACCTTGATTTTTCCGGCATTGAAGCCTGTTCTGATGGCTCCACCATTTACAATACAGCCATCAGCCTTTTTATCCTGACCCAAAATCTGATTTGACTGCCATAATATTGCATCTGAGCAGAAATCCCCCATGGCCATTTCCTGATTTCTCAGCCCCGGCATAAACTCTCCACTCATATCATTAACTGCGTCTCCAACAATAGTGGACAAATGTAAATCAACATTATAGGAGGCATTGTTCACTAGCTTCTCCACATTTCTGTCAGCCTTTGTGTATTCCCCAAGGGAAATCATCTTTTCAGTCCATTTGCCGTCCTCGTACACTATACAGCCCAAATGCTCAGTAAAACTACCGGTTTCAACTTGTAATGCATGGCCAACAATATTATTTTTCACTAAGTGATCGTGACCATCAATAAAAATATCAATTCCATTTACATTTGCAATAACGTCCTCGGAACGGCTGCCCATGCAGCTGTCTTTACTGCCCAAATGCCCCAACGCAATAATGAGATCGCATTTTTCGGCAATCATTTTGCTAACATACATCTGGGTGCTGGCCATAAGCACCTTTCCTTCAAGAAAATTCAAGGTGGCGACATTTTCAGGAAGGGCACTGGTCTTTGTTTCCGGAGTGGTTAAACCAATAATACCGATTTTGCCATACTCCTTTTCCAGAATAGTATAAGGCTTCACAAAGGTATTTTCGGTATTGTTGTCGATAATATTGGATGAAATAAACGGGAATTTAGCTTCCCTCATTCTTTCGTTCAGCACATCAAGGCCATAATCGAATTCATGGTTACCAATAGCCGCAGCATCATAGCCTATAGAATTCATCAATTTAATACAGGATTGTCCCTTGTCATATTTCGCCAAGATATTGCCCTGAATAATATCTCCGGCATCAAGCATAATAACATTATAGCCCTTTGCTTCCATTTCCTTTTTTATTTGGGAAATAATAGGCATACCGATATGCTTGTCATCTCCCATGACAAAGCCATGAGTATCATTGGTGTGCAGAATCATTACCTTGCTAAAATCAGCCGCAAATACCGTCTGGCAAAGCAATAAAAATACTACCAGAAACGAGTACAACGAACGCTTAAAAATGTCGTAGCCCTTTTGATTCATTGTTTTTCATCCCCCTAAGAAAAATAAATTGTCCAAAGCTATACAGCTATTTTGGCCTCACCCACCACTTCGCCCTTGGCGTTTCGAATAGTTCCGTCACGATGGTAGGTTCTGATAACCTTGTCCTCTCTGGTTACCAGCACTGTGTTCCCATCAGAATTTTGCTTAAATCTTCCCATAAAATGGCCATCACTGTCCACGATAGTACCTGAGGCCTTAGTAAAAATAAGCTCATTGCCGTCCTCCAAAAGAATACGGTCCGTATCTGTGGACTTATCATAAATTATTTTGGAGATATCCTCTCCTGTTTCATCTTTTATAGTTGTATGGTTGTCATCATCCTTCCTAATGGTTTGAATACCACCATTAAAGATGGTCTGAAAACCAGCTTTGCCTTCATATTTTTCAGCGCCAACATATATTCCCCGCACCGCAAGGGTTGCCATTGATGATTCAATAGCCGGTGAAAGAGCCGCTGCATTTTCCACAAACCAGCTTCCCATATCCACATTGGCCACATCCATAATCGTGGTTACCTGACTTGGCATTTCTACAGTTGGCACATTAATAGTATTATTCACTCCATCGATTCCCGCAATGCCGTCAGTGCCATCTGCCAAGGAACCGGAGAATAATGTATCCCCTGCAAGGTCAATTTTAAGGAATGGTAATACCATGGCCATAACCACCAAAGGGGTTAAGCCGATTACATAGAAGGCCCTGTCTGTAGTATAACCGTGCTTATACAGCCAGCCCAGAAGCCTGTGGAAGAAAAATGCCAAAAACAGAGGCAAAATATATGAGCCCACATGGAGAGCTTCCTTGATAAAGCCAGTGGTGGCGTTGACAGCATCCACTCCCTGCTGGCCAAAGGTTTCCACAGCAGTTTCGCCACCGGCATTAAAGAAATCCACAACTCTAAGGGTAGCCTGAACCACTACAGTTTCATAAAAGAAGGAATTAAAAACCACAACCAGCAGATATATTCCATAGGCGTACAGGCCAACGCTTAAGGCCCGCCAATTATCTATGACAAAGCTGATACGCATAAGGAAAAATATCAATGCCAGACAGGCCACAGCAAAGCCTAATGGTGGGAATATGGCCGTCAGTATAAAGACCGCCAGCATAATTATTATTGATTTCTTCAGCACATTCATGGCCGTCATGGTAAAAAACACAAAGCTCAGAACCAATCCTAAAAGGGCTGAATTAGTATCCAGAGTAAAGCCCAAGGAAAGCCACCATATCAGCAAAAACAGGTAATGCTTTAGTGTAAATATCCCCTTACCGTCTCCACTATTTTCCATGTCAGTTCACCCCACCTTTAATTTGTTTTAAAAATCTTTCCCAAATACAATTATAACGCAGCTACTCATAATTTTCCTTTTAAAAAAGGAAAAAAGAATAACTGCGTTATGTTTTTACTCAAATATGAACTGCCAAGCTTTATGAAGATGTTTTCTTAAGAAATCCAAACCCTCTTTTTCATATTCAGGGTCACAATAACATCTATTAAGTACATTTGTTGCCGGGAAGGTAAGAACCTTGGCAACATAATCAACGTCAATGCCAGCATCTGGCTTTCTCAGCTTAACCAAACGCTCCACCAGATTAAGGGTATGCTTCTCAGGCAGCTCATAGCACTTTTCAATGTACATGAGACGAGCCCGTTCGTTGCGGAACTGTTCAATAGTCAGCAGCTTTTTAATGCTCTTCAAAATTTCATCATGCAGAATATTTTCTACGAACGGCATTAAATAATTGACAAAGCTATCCTCATCCATTTGTTCAATATCAATGTCATCCAGATCTGCCACAGATAGGCTATGCTCCTCATAGAGATCCACTACCCAATCACTGATGGCCTCTACAATTTCCTTTTTTTCCGCTGAAATGCTTATAAAGGGAAGGCGGAGTTACCTTCACAGCAGCTGCAATCATTTCAACCCCTACAGCCTCATATCCATACTCTGAAAATAATCTAAGTGACTCATTTAATATTCTTTGTTTAGTATCTGTGCGTCTTATGATAATCAAACCCCTTCTGTAATAACCATAAAAACAAAACTTACTTATCCAGATTCTACTTTTCATTATAATTAGAAAAGTAAAGTTTTACAAGCTAAAGTGTTATTTTTCTTTATAAAAGCTAATAGTATTTAATAATACATTAATTTTATTTCGTTAAATCAACGATGATTATATTTTCGGAAGGTATTTTTATTCTACAACATACATTATATTTATAATTGTCATCCAATTCCGGATGAGAAAAAATAAAACCAGGAATAACAGAGGCACTTCCATAGAAAAGGCTTTCCATATCAGCTTGGGTTGCCTTGGCATAGCTTTCCAGCCTAGTCCACTTATCTGCCGTCATATTATATTCATCCAGATACTCTGCCAGCTCTTTTGTATTTTCCTCCACATCACAGCCGATTTCCGCACCAATAGGGCCATCAGCTATGGCAATGGCACACATAGCCCTGTCTCCGGAATAGGCGAGACTGAAGCCCAGTTCAGGATGCTTGGAATAAAATGGCTTACCGTTATTATTAAATTGCAGCTCCAGCTCCTGCTCTTTGTAGCCGGCCTCCTTTAAGGCCCTGGATAAAAGCACCCCTGCCGCCAAAACTGCCTGTTTGTCACGCTGGTCATCTGTTTTATCTATTTTTTCTCTCCTATATTCGTTGGCATTATCATAAAGCTGCTGAAACAGCTCCTTGTCCTGGAACTTGGAGCTATCAGCAATATATACCTTTACATTTATATTATGAACCATATCTGTCACGAAAATCTTCCCCCTAAAAAAATCTCCTGAAGGAATCCATCAGGAGATTTTTATTCTTAATTTTATCTACCAGTTTGTGCTATGAAAGCATTATGCTTCTAAGTTGAAAGATTAAACTGAACTTGTGCAGATTAAATCTTAAACTTGATTATATAACTCCTGAGAGACTGGGACAGCTCTGCCAAGGTAGCACTTGCTTTGGAGATTTCATCCATCATGGCAGCCTGTTCCTCAGTGGAAGCACTTACACCCTGAGCCTCATCTGCGGAGCGGTTACTCAACTGCACAACATTATCCATGGTTTCTCTGATATCGTTGCAAACAACACCAGTCTTTTCGATGGCTTTCAGAGATACATCAATCTGACTATTCATGTTGGTAATAAGCTCGGAAATCTGATCAAAAGCAGAGCCTGCTTCAGAAACAATTTTCGTACCCTCCTGTACACCCTCATTGTTTTCCTTCATGGCCTGAACCGCCTTGATGGTATCAGACTGGATAGTAGTAATCATGTCGGAAATGCTCTTGGCTGCACTCTCAGACTGCTCTGCAAGCTTCCTTACTTCCTCAGCTACTACAGCAAAGCCACGGCCTGCTTCACCAGCACGGGCTGCCTCAATAGCAGCATTAAGAGCCAGCAAATTGGTTTGACTTGCAATATCAGAAATGGTCTCAATAACCTGAACGATATTACCAGAACGCTCACCAAGGGCTTCCACAATAACGGAGGAAGCGTCTATCTGCTTTGACATATTGTGCATGGTCTCAATGGCCTTATGAACGGTAACCTGACCATTGGCAACTCCCTTAAGGCTCTCATTGGCGGCTTCCTTCATATCATTGGAGTAATTTGTAAGGTCAGTCATATCACTATTCATGTCGCTAACCTTATCATGGGTAGTTTCCAGGGCTCTTACCTGATCCTGGTTATTTTCAGCCATTTTTACGGCACTGTTGGCAATAACACGGATACTCTCGCCTGTCTGATCGGCAGTAGCTGTAAGCTCCTGGCTGGCAGCGGCTACCTGTTCTGCTGAGTGGACAATGTTAGACATCAATGTCCTGATAGCATTCTTCATACTATTGGTATCATGAGCCAACATGGCAATTTCATCGCTGCCGGTAATATGAAGATCCGGAATACTGAGATTTCCATTTGCCACATTATCCAATGCATCTTGAACCTCCTTAAGAGGATTTAAGGTATGACGAACAGCGAAGGTAACAACGACACCCATAATTAGGATAAGAATAACAGTAGCAATAGCCATACTTACCAGAAAAGTATTTGCCATGGCATTAAGGTCAGTAGCTGGTACACCTACGAACAACATACCAATAATTTTATCACTTGAATCTTTTATAGGTTGATAACATACATAATAATCTTTGCCTACAACCTGAGTTACCATGTTTACGGTTTCGCCCTTATTAAGAACTCTGTCAGCTACTTCTGCCGAGCATTTGGTGCCGGTGGCACGGGAACCGTCCTCTTTCTTTACTGTGGTAGATACACGGGTATCTCCCTGGAAGATGGTAATAGCATCATGTGTCTGTGAACTCAGACGGTCAATCATATCATTTTTGCCGTTTATAAGGACATCTCCCTTGTACAGCTGACCATTCTTAATGCTCCATGAGCCATCATACTTGCCGTCAATAACTTCATGCAAGTAAATTCCATCATTTAATGCCTTGTCTGTCAAAGTCTTATCGAATCCCGATACAGCATTCCGATATCCTAGAAATGCCGTCACCAGACAGACAGCTATGATACAGATACTAAAAAATAAAATTGCTTTTTTCTGCATATTCATTTTTAATCCCACTTTTTTATAACTCCCCCTCAGTATGTGTCCAAGTTTTTGACCATAAAAATGGCTATTACTATCCTAATTATGAGTTAATATTTCTACACAATAACCTATTATCCTTCTTTTTTTAATAAAAATAATTAAAAATTATCTTCATAATCCTTAGTAATAAATAAAACAAGCCATTTTAATCCCAGAAGGCCGTCAGCTTTTCTATGCATTCCTGCATATCCATAGGCATAGGTGCTGTAACCTCCACATTTTCGCCTGTAACGGGATGCTTAAATTGAATAGCAGCGGCATGAAGGGCCTGACGATTAATCAGTCTGGACGGAGTGCCATACATTTTATCCCCCAGCACCGGATGTCCTGCAAAATCCATGTGCACCCTTATCTGATGGGTGCGTCCAGTTTCCAGCCACAACTCCAAAAGGGTATTGGGGCCAATTTCCTCCACCAGCTTAAAATGGGTTACTGCTGGCTGCCCCTTGTCATCAGCACGACGGCGGTTGGACATCCCCGGAACCTTGCCAATATTCTTTTCGATACGACCATCAGGATATTCCTCCAATATGCCTTTACCAGTTACTATGGCATTATAAATGCGGTGCATGGTATTTGCTTTAAGCTGCGCCTCCAGCTTAGTCTGGTATTCCGGCTTCTTGGCGAACAGTACACACCCAGTGGTGTCACGGTCAAGGCGGTGCAAAGGACGAATGGTAATAGTCTGTCCCTTATCTTGAAAATATCCCGCCAAAAAATTGGCCAGAGTGAAGCTGTCCGTCTGCCCTGTTGGATGTACCAGCATATTTGCAGGCTTGTTCAAAACAATTACAGCATCGTCCTCGTAAAGAACATCCACTGGTCCAATTTGTGGCTTTACCCCAAAGGTATCATCGGCAAACAGGCGGATAGCAACCATATCGCCACCCTTAATACGCTGCTTTGAATGAACAGAGCGTCCATTTACAAATACATTTTTGGAACGAAATAGACGCTGACGATTGCGGGAGGATACCTTCATAACTGATTTTAAATAATCCTCCACAGCCATATCGCCATATTTATCCGCCACAATATATTTTTTTAATGAATTTTGATTTTTCTTCATACTAGCTACTGTCCTATCATTTTTAGGAATTCAGCCTCATCAATTACGGGAATGCCAAGCTCCAGGGCCTTGGTCAGCTTACTTCCGGCAGCTTCTCCTGCCAAAACATAGTCTGTTTTCCTGGAAACACTGCCAGACGCCTTGCCTCCATTGGCTTCGATAAGGGATTTGGCATCATTTCGGCTAAGAGTCGGCAATGTACCAGTTACCACTACTGTTTTGCCAGCCAAAATATCGCTGACTATACCAGTATCCTCCAGTACCATATTTACCCCCTGCTCCTTTAATCGATTAATAATATCAATATTTACCTTGTCCCTAAAATAATCATATATTGCCTTAGAGCTGATTTCGCCAATATCACGAACCTTCATTATTGCCTCAAAATCAGCTTTTGCCAGCGCATCAATACTTCCAAAATGAAGTATAAGCTCCCTGGCTGCCGCCTTGCCGATACCGGAGATGCCGAAGCCTGTCAGAAGTCGCTGCGGCTCGTTGTTCTTGGATTCTTCAATAACTGCCAGCACCTTGTCTGTGTTCTTTTCCTTACCGATAATCCCCTTTTCAATCAGTTCATCTCGATGATTTTTCAGCACAAAAATATCGGCAATATCCTTAATATAACCAGCCTCAATAAGTGCCTTTATATTTTGCTCACCAATCCCCTTTATGTTCATGGCATCACGGCTGACAAAATTGATGATATGATTTTCCAGCTGGGCTGGGCAGGATGGGTTGATACACTTAATATCCGAGGTATTTTCCTCTCTAATGGCCCTTGCTCCACAGGCAGGACATATATTACCAATGGTAAATCTCACAACCCCGGAAGGACGCTTTTCTTTGACCACACTGCGAACCTTTGGGATAATTTCCCCTGATTTGAATACTCTGATGGTATCCCCGATACAGATATCCAGATCATCAATATAATCCTGATTATGAAGGGTGGCACGCTCCACCTTTGTACCGCAAAGCTGCACTGGCTCAAAGATTGCTGTTGGGGTAATGCGACCAGTACGGCCTACAGACAGCTCTATATCCTTTAAAACAGTTTCTTTTTCTTCTGGAGGATATTTATAGGCTACAGCCCAACGTGGTACCTTGGAGGTGGCTCCCAGCTGTTCTCTCTGGGCCAGACTGTTCAGCTTTACTACAGCGCCGTCGATGTCGTATTCCAGCTCACCACGGGATTCACCGATGGCATCAATGGCCGCCAGCACTTCCTCAGCCGTATGACAAACACGATAGTTGTGAATTACCTTGATACCCTGCTTCTTCATAAATTCATAGGCTTCAGTGTGGGTGCCGAATTCAATGCCTTCTGCTGTCTGAAGATTAAACACGAACATGGAGAGATTTCGTTCTTTTGTAATGCGGCTGTCCAGCTGTCTAAGGGTTCCCGCTGCACAGTTACGAGGGTTTGCAAAGGTTTTCATACCCAGCAGCTCCTGACGTTCGTTCACCCGTTCAAAGGCTTCACGGCTCATATACACTTCGCCACGAACTTCAAAATATGGCACCTGTTCCTTCAGCTTTTGCTTAATATCCTTAATAACTCTGGCATTTTCCGTAACATCCTCACCCTGCACAACACCATCGCCACGGGTTATGGCCTGGGTCAGCTCACCGTCACGGTAGCGAAGGGCCAGAGATAGACCATCAATTTTTTCCTCTACCACAAACTCCGGGTTATCCAGCTGTTCCTGCAGGGAAGTTACAAAATCAGTAACCTCCTCCTTGGAAAAAACATCCTGCAAGGACAGCATTGGTACATCGTGGGCCACCAAAACACCAGCCTCGCGCTTGGCTACTCCCCCCACCATCTGGGTCGGGGAGGTTTTGGTAATAAGCTCAGGATACTCCGCCTCCAGCTTCTTTAACTTTAGCATCAGCTGGTCAAACTCGTAGTCGGAAATCTCAGGAGCATCATTGTTGTAGTACAGATTACTGTGATATTTAATTTCTTTTCTGAGAGCAGCCAACTCTTTTTTTATTTCTTTAATGTCCATATTAAGCCTTCTTTAAATATTTACACTTTCTTAATAGGGGCGTATTTCAGTACCAGCCTCTTGACCCCCTGATTTGGAAATGCTATTTGAAGCTCGGTGTTTTCCCCGCTGCCAGATATAGATATCACGGTACCTGTACCGAACTTGCTATGTGCCGCCTTATCACCGGCTTTCCACTCAACACTTGTATCTGGCTTAATAAGGCCGGATGGTCTGTTGGTGGTTGCTGTGGCAGAATTATTGCTGTTGGTGACGATTCGGGCAGGTCCAGTGGCACCACGAACGGTTTTAAGAGCATCCATAGCAGACATGGACTGACCCTGTCGTCCAGCATTGCTGCTTCCCTGGGAGAATCTCGGCATATAGGAGCTGCTTTGGCCCCTATCATTACCATAGGCACCATAGCTATTTCCATAGCTGCTGCCACCAAAGCTTCTATGTCCTCTGGCAGAAAGCTCCTCCTTGTATTGAGGCGGAATTTCCTCCAAGAATCTGGATGGATCATAAACTCTGGTCTGACCATAAATAGTACGCATGGAGGCGTAGGTCAAAAACAGCTTACGCTCTGCGCGGGTTATGCCCACATAGCAGGTGCGACGCTCCTCCTCCAGCTCCTCTGGGCTGTCCAAGGTTCTGGAATGAGGGAACATGCCTTCCTCCATTCCGGCAATAAATACCACTGGGAACTCCAAGCCCTTGGCTGCATGAAGGGTCATCATGGTAACCCTGTCAGTGGCCTCAACGGCATTATCAAGATCAGTAATCAGGGAAATATGCTCAAGGAAATTAAAGAGGCTGGTTTCGGTTTCCGTCTTTTCAAAATCCTTGGCTACACCCACAAATTCCCGAACATTTTCTATGCGGGAGGTATTCTCCTCTCCCTTCTTCTTATCCGCCTTTAGTGCTTCAATGTAGCCAGTCTTATCAATAATCTCCTCCATAAGCTGGGATACTGACATACTTTCCTGCTTGTTCATCAGGTCCAGCAAAAGCATGGAGAAAACCCCCAACGGATTCTTGGTCCTAGCAGTTAAACCAGGAATTTCATTTAAGGTATCAGGATTGGCAATTATCTCAAAGAGAGTAATTTTCTTTTCGTTGGAATAAGCCAGCAATTTATTAATGGATGTTTCACCGATACCGCGACGTGGCACATTGATAATACGCTGAAGACTAACAGAATCAAAAGGATTTGACAACACGCGCATATAGGCGAGAATATCCTTGATTTCCATACGTTCATAGAATTTCAGGCCACCTACAATAGTATATGGCATCCCCTGACGCATAAAGGCTTCCTCCAGCACTCGGGATTGAGCGTTGGTTCGGTAGAGCACTGCCATATCCCCATAAGGGGTGTTGAAAATGGTATTCTGCTTTACGATGTTATCCAGAATAAATCTGGCCTCATCCCGCTCATCAGAAGCCAAATATGTGGTGATATGGTCTCCATCGGCGTTGTCCGTCCACAGCACCTTTTTCTTTCTATTAGAGTTATGCTCAATAACAGCATTGGCTGCTGCCAAAATTTTCTTGGTAGAACGGTAATTCTGCTCCAACATAATGGTGCGGGCCTCAGGATAATCACTTTCAAAGTTAAGAATGTTACGCATATCCGCACCACGCCAGCCATAAATGGACTGATCCGCATCACCCACAACGCAGAGGTTGTGATGACCACCGGCCAGCAGCTTGGTCAGCTCATATTGGGCCCCATTGGTATCCTGATACTCATCCACCATAATGTACCTGAAACGGCGCTGATAACGGGTTCTGATTTCCTCGTTTTCCTCCAGTACGGATACAGCAACCAAAAGCAGGTCATCAAAATCAAGAGCATTATTGGAACGGAGCTTGCTCTGATAAAGGGTATAAACCTCGGACACCTTCTGGTCGTAAAATGTACCATTTATGCGGACGTGCTGGGCAAAGGCCACCGGACCCATCATCTGATTTTTGGCATTGGAAATAGCCCCCAGAACAGCTCCTGGGGAATACTGCTTGTCATCAAGATTCAGCTCTTTAAGACACTTTTTAATCATAGACTGAGTATCGCTGGCATCATATATGACAAAATTTTTCTGGTATATTCCCGTAGCCTCTATCTCACGGCGTAAAATCCGCGCACAAAAACTATGGAAGGTGCTGAGCCAGATATCCTTTGAACCTGCACCAATCATGCGGTCAACACGCTCACGCATTTCAGCTGCTGCCTTATTGGTAAAGGTAATGGCCAAAATGCTGTATGGAGATACTCCATGGGCTAAAAGGTTTGCAATACGATGGGTCAGAACTCTGGTTTTTCCGGAGCCTGCTCCCGCCATTATCAAAAGTGGTCCTTCAAGGCATTCCACCGCTTCCCTTTGGGCGGGATTTAATCCACTGAATATATCCAAGGTTATCCTCCTAGTTGTTAATCAAAAAAGAAATAACCCCTTCAGGGCCTATTTAGGCAATAGAGCCATGCTGAAGGGGTAAAAATTACTTAGAATTTTGCAGCAGCCTCGGTAAGAGGAGGTACAATCTGCTTTTTGCGGGACATTACCCCTGGCAGATGAATGCAATCACCGGAAGCATCCTGCTTGAAGGCATCTGCAATCAGCTTCTTAGGCTCACCATAGAATACCAGATCAGTGGATTCCTCAATAATATCGGTAACCATAAGCATAATCAGATTATAGCCTTCCTTATCGCAAATATCCTTCATGGCAGCGGTAATATCAGCCTTCATATCAAGAACCTCAGCAGTGTCCATAACAGAAATCTGGCTTACCAGAGCCTTGTAGCTACCAAAGCTGAATGGCTTGGAATCTGTCTTGGCAATCTCAGCAGGAGTCTTGTCGCCAACGCCGGCACCAGCCTTCAGCATAGCCATAGCATACTCATGAAGGTCAACCTCTGCAATCTCAGCCAGCTTCTCAGCAGCATCGTGATCCTTATCAGTGCAGGTTGGAGACTTATAAAGGACTGTATCGGACATAATCGCAGAAAGAAGAAGACCTGCAATGTCCTTTGGAATATTGATGTTCTTGTCCCAGAACATATTGGCAATAATAGTGGAAGTACAGCCAACTGGCTCAGTATGAACATAGATTGGACCAGCAGTGTTCAGACCACCGAAACGATGATGGTCAACGATTTCAATAAGCTCAGCATCAGCCAGACCATCGATAGCCTGGCCCACCTCATTGTGGTCCACCTGAATAACCTTCTGACCAGCCTCGACCTTGGTTGCCAAAATTGGAGCAGCCACATCGAAATAATCAAGTGCGTACTGGGTTTCCTTATTGATTTCACCGCAACGGATAGCAGTTGCATCCTCCCCCATAGCCTGCTTTAAAGCTGCATAGGAAATAGCAGCGCAGATGGAATCGGTGTCTGGATTCTTGTGTCCTACAACATAAATACTCATTAAAAATAATCCTCCTAAAATATATCAAGTGCCTTCCCCCCTGGGGAAGGTGGGCACGAAGTGCTCGGATGAGGTCAAGTTCTTGGTCCTGGTCCAACCTGCTGAAGATTTACATAATCCAGCTGGCGCATGGCTTCATAAGCCACAATAGCCGCAGAATTGGACAAATTCAGTGAACGGGCACCTTCTATCATTGGAATACGAATACACTTTTCCCAATTGGCCTTTAAAATGGACTCCGGGATACCAGCGGTTTCCTTGCCAAAAACCAACATATCATCCAGCTGGAAGGTGGCCTCGGAATGGGCTCTAGGGGCCTTGGTGGTACAATAATGGAAGTTATTTTCCGGATATTTATCCAGAACTTCCTGAAAGTTTTCATGGACATGAACCTTCACCATATCCCAATAGTCAAGACCAGCCCGCTTTAAGTGTTTATCATCAATGGAGAAGCCCAAGGGCTTCACCAAATGAAGCTCAATACCAGTAGCCGCACAAAGACGGGCAATATTACCGGTATTGCCGGGAATTTCCGGCTCAATAAGAACAATATGCATTATATAACCTCAAAAATTAATCAGCTGTCACCACAGCACCCTTGGATGCAGAGGTGGTGAGCTTGGCATAGCGTGCCAGATAGCCGTGCTTGATTTTTGGCTCCGGCTTAACCCATGCAGCCTTACGCTTGGCAAGGGTTTCGTCGTCTACGCGGAGCTCCAGCTTGCGATTTGGAATATCAATATCAATAATGTCCCCGTCCTCAATAAGGGCGATAGGACCACCTGCCATAGCCTCTGGAGATACGTGGCCAATGCAGGCACCACGGCTGGCTCCAGAGAAACGGCCATCTGTAATAAGGCCAACCTTCAAGCCACGGCCCACAATAGCCGCAGTAGGATTCAGCATCTCCTGCATACCAGGACCACCCTTAGGGCCTTCGTAGCGGATAACCACAACATCACCGTCATGAATGTCACCATCCATAATGGCGTTTACAGCATCCTCCTCGGAGCTGTAGCACTTGGCCTTGCCGGAATATACCAGCATATCCTCAGCTACTGCAGAAGCCTTTACAACAGCATTTTCAGGACAGAGATTACCAGAGAGAATTGCCAGACCACCCTCTGGGCGATAAGGCTCCTCAACTGTTTTTATAACATCTGGGCGCAAAATCCTTGCATTGGTAATACGATCTGCCACAGTGCCACAAACAGTAAGGGCGTCCGTGTGAATAATCCCCTTCTTTGACAGCTCCTTCATTACGGCTGAAATACCACCAGCCTCGTTTAAATCAACAATATGATGATGTCCGGCAGGGCTCAGACAGGCAATATATGGTGTATTGTGACTGATTTCATCAAATTTCTGGGCAGGCAGGTCAATACCGGCCTCATGGGCAATAGCAGTGAGATGAAGTACAGTATTGGAGGAACCGCCGATACCCATATCCACAGTAATGGCATTTTCAAAGGCCTTTTGAGTCAAAATATCCCGTGGCTTAATGTCCTTCTTTACCAGTTCCAGAATACGCTCACCAGCACGCTTGGCCAAAAGTCTGCGTGCCCCTGTGTACGCAGCTGGAATAGTGCCATTTCCTGGCAGACCCATACCCAGAGCCTCAGTTAGACAGTTCATAGTATTTGCAGTGAACAGACCAGCACAGGAGCCACAGCCAGGGCAAGCCACTGCCTCGATAGCTGTCATATCCTCCTCGCTGATTTTACCAGCCGCAAATTCGCCTGCTGCCTCAAAGGACTGGCTGACGCTTATGTCCTTGCCATGATAACGGCCTGGCAGCATAGGGCCACCGCTTACAACGATACAAGGAATATTAAGACGGGCTGCTGCCATAAGCATACCCGGAACAACCTTATCACAGTTTGGAATCAAAACCAATCCGTCAAAGCCGGTTGCCATAGCCACTGCCTCAATGGAGTCAGCAATCAGCTCACGACTGGCAAGTGAGTATTTCATGCCTGTATGCCCCATGGCGATACCATCGCAAACACCGATTGCAGGGAACTCCATAGGAGTACCGCCGGCTGCGGCTACCCCCAGCTTGGCTGCTTCAGCAATCTCTTTAAGATGAATATGGCCTGGAATTACTTCATTAAAGGAGTTACAGATACCAATCAATGGCTTCTTCAAATCCTCTGGGCCAAAGCCCATGGCATTAAACAGGGAACGATGGGCGCAACGGGTAGCGCCTTTTTTTACAACATCTGATCTCATAAATACACACCTGCCTAAATATTTGATTCTAAAGCTTGTTTACCAAGCTACACACATACGCATATTTTATCATATTTCAAACGCGTTTAAAACTGATAATTGATTCATTTAGCCCTATCTGATTTTTTAAAACTCTATGCCCTTTTGTGCCTTGATGCCCTTTTGGTAAGGATGCTTTATGAGCTTCATTTCCGTTACCAAGTCAGCCATATCAATTATATCCTCCTTGGCATCACGGCCGGTAAGTACCACATGGAGCTCAGCAGGCCGTTTGGCAAGCAGAGCCTTCACATCCTCAACAGCTATCAGCTCAAACTTCACTGCATAATTTATTTCATCGAGAATTATAAGGTCATAGCTGCCTGATTCAAAGGCTTTCCTCGCTTCTTTAAGTGCCTCTTTAGCTGCCTCAATATGCTCTGCCTTATCATCAGTGTTTCGCTGAAAGCCCTTGCCAAGCCTTCTTAGCTCAATACGGCCGTCTATTTCCCCCAGCTTTTTGATGGTTTCAATTTCTCCGTATTTCCAGCCGCCTTTAATAAACTGTAAAATAAGAACCCGAAGCCCATCCCCCCAGGCTCTCATGGCAAGGCCCAATGCCGCCGTGGTTTTTCCTTTTCCATTTCCCGTATGAACAATGATTAAGCCATTCTTTTCTTCCATAGCTTCTTCTCCACTTTGTTAAACACGTGAATATACAGTCCTACAATTACAAATACAGTAACGCTCCAGCTTATTGGATATACTGCCATCAGCACCTCAAAGGTTGGATATTCTGCAAAGACGGTATAAACGTAAAAAATACGGAACACGCAAACACCCAGCATACAGGCAATGGCCGGAACCAGTGAATAGCCCACGCCACGCATGGCCCCACTAAGGGTTTCAATAAATATATTTATTACCTCAAAGGTAAGAATGTACCGAATACGTATTGCGGCATATTCCAAAACTGCCGGATCAGCTGTAAAAATCTCTGACAAAGGATAAGCAAAGACAGCAAAAGCAATACTAATGGAACCCGTAATAAGCGTACTGATACCAAGGGTTACCTTTATTACCCTACGACAGCGGGCAATATTCTTTGCACCGTAATTCTGTCCCACAAAGGTGGTTGCCGCCTGGGAAAAGGCCTGCAAAATAAAGAAGCCCGCAAATTCAAAATTCAAGGCAACTGCAGTGGCTGCCACCACTTCGGCACCCAAATTATTTAAAGCCACCTGAATAATTACATTTGAAAAGGAGAACACCATGCCCTGAAAGCCCGTTGGCAATCCTACCTTGCAAATATGGATAAGGATAGCTTTATCAACCCACAATTTATCAAATCTTAACTGCATTGGCCCCTTTTCATTATGAAGCCAATAAATCATCAAACTGGCACTGGCACAGCTGGCCATTACAGTGGCAATGGCAACACCTTCCACTGCCATCCCCAACTGGATAACAAAAAACAGATTCAACAACACGTTAATTGTGCCTGCGCACAGCATAGCATAAAGGGGACGCTTGGTATCTCCCTTGGCACGTAAAAGGGAGGCTCCAAAGTTATATACCAGCATAATAGGCACGCCCCCCATTAAAATGCGAAGGTACAGCACCGCCTGATCCATAATATCCTCAGGGGTATCAACCATGCGCAAAATATCCGGGGCAAAATACACGCCAAAAACGGCCAGCGCAATACCACTGGTAACAGCCAACACGATTGATGTATGAATGGTCTTTTTGATGCGCAGATAGTCTTTGGAGCCTATACGCATGGCACAAACTACATTTGCACCGATGGAAAGACCGATAACAAGGTTCAGCATAAGATTTATGACAATGGCATTAGCACCAACTGCGGCCAATGCCTCCTTGCCCACGAACTGACCTACCACAGCAACATCCGTTGCGTTGAACAACTGCTGCATAATACTGGTACAGGCAAGTGGAATCGCGAATTTCAATATCTTGTCCCAGATACTGCCCTCCAGCATATTTATACTTCCTAAAGCCAAATTACTTCTCTTCCTTTAAATGCTCTTCTAACTTATCCATAATTTCAAAGGCCTGGTCCTCAGTTACAAGAATTTCCCGTGGCTTGCTGCCCTGTGGTGGGCCCACAATCTTTAACTGCTCCATGGTATCCAGGAGTCTGCCGGCACGGGTAAAGCCAATATGATAACGGCGCTGGAAGCTGGAGGCAGAAGCATTCCCTGTCTGCATAACCAGCTCAACAGCCTGACGAAGTAATTCATCAACACTGCTTTTTACCTTGGTGTTATCACCTTCATCACCCTCGGCCTCCTGCTCAGCCTTATTGGTAAAATCAATAATCTCCTGATTAATCTCCAGCTTATGGCCCTGCTGCTTGATGCGTTCCACTAACAATTCCACATCAGCATCACTGACAAAGGCACCCTGAACACGGGTAGCCTTTGGCTCGGTCTGAGGCTTAAAGAGCATATCGCCCTTGCCCAACAGCTTTTCTGCTCCAGCAGAATCCAAAATAGTTCTGGAATCAATCTGGGATGTAACAGCAAAGGAAATTCTGGACGGAATATTGGCCTTGATAACGCCTGTAATAACGTTTACAGAAGGACGCTGGGTTGCCAATACCAGATAAATACCGGCTGCACGGGCCTTCTGGGCCAGACGGCAGATAGCATCCTCCACATCGTGAGGTGCCACCATCATTAAATCGGCCAGCTCATCGATGATAATTACTACTGAGGACATCTGCTTGTCCTTTTCCTCTGCATAATACTTGTTATAGGTCTCAATATTCTTGACCCCAGCCTGGGCAATGAGGCCATAGCGCTTTTCCATCTCCTGAACTGCCCAGTTAAGAACAGATGCCGCCTTACGGGCGTCAGTAACTACAGGGACCATCAGATGAGGAATATCATTATAAATAGACAGCTCCACCATCTTAGGGTCAATCATAATAAACTTGACCTCATCTGGCTTTGCCTTAAAGAGAATACTGGTAACAATGGTGTTGATACATACAGATTTACCGGAACCAGTGGCACCAGCCACCAGCAAATGAGGCATATCTGCAAGATTTCCGAAAATTGCCTTACCGCTGATATCCTTACCAAAGCCCACTGTCAGCTTTGATTTGGCCTCATCAAAGGCTGGATTTTCCAAAACTTCACGGAGAGGAACGCTTTCCAGCTTGCGGTTTGGCACCTCAATGCCAATTGTGGAACGGTTTGGAATCTGCTCAATACGTACAGATGTAGCAGCCATACTAAGGGCAATATCATCAGCCAGGCCTGTGAGCTTGTTCACCTTTACACCTGGAGCCAGCTTTACCTCATAACGGGTAACAGCAGGACCATGGGTTGCTCCTAAAATAGTGGCATTAACCTTAAAATCCTTCAAGGTCTGAGCCAGGACCTTGGCCTTGGTCTGAATCTCAGCTTCCAGCTTGTCGTCCTTTTCCTTTACGACTTCCTTTAAAACGTCCTTAACATCAGGCACTTCATAAGGAGGCAATTCTACCTTTTCTTCTTTCTCCTGCAGCTGGGCACTTAATGCTGCCGCCTGGGCCAGCTTGCCAACCTCCTCGGCTGCAGCAGCTGCTCCAGCTGTCTTGGATGCTTCAAGGGCTGCTGCCTTTTCAGCTACATCAGCAGCAATATCCTCCTCATCCTCCGGAAGACTTTGTGTGAAGGAGGACTCTCCGTCGTGATCGGAGCTAAAATCAATCTTGAAGTCACTATCTACACTATCGTCAGAGTCACCAGCGGATTCATCAATGGATTTATCAACATATTCATCAACGGAAGAATCTTCTTCGTCTTCTTCAAAATCAGTTCCTTCAAAGCTAAAGGTTTCTGAGGTTTCGTCAGACTCCTCCTCAGCATTGATAAGGTCATCAATTGAAGCTACTATCATCGGATTTATATCTTCCTCATCAGGTTCATCAGCTGGTTCCAAAACAGTTTCTGTGCTTTCTTCAATTTCACTGACCTTGACTGTTTCATCCACATTTTCCCGTTGCTCCACAAGGAAATCCAAATCTTCCTCAGATTCCGGAGTATCTGCATTAAGGATATCCTCTTCCTCGTCGTCAAGCTCTGCATCAAAATTACCCTTTAATCGCCAGTTGTCAAAGGTTCTTTTTCCCACCTTATTGGTGTGGATATTCTTATAGCCTGATGTATCAAGCTTTTTAAGATTTCTGTCCAAATTTCCTGCTGCTTTATAGGCAAATTCACTGATATATTCTTCCTTGCTCCCACTCATATCCGGACTGTCAAACATGGCTTCATAAAGGCCTGTACCCGTGCTCTGAGCCTCATTATTCACAGGCTCTTGGGCGACAGTATTATTGACATAGGGATTATCAAAGGGCTGCTGATTCGCCTTTGAAGAAGGTGCCTGCCAAGAGGGAGCATTATCTCCCTTATTTAGTGGAATAATGGGCTCAATATTTCCTACACCTTCTCCTGCCGGGGAAAATGTCGAACTATATGAGGCGGATGAGGTGTAGTCCTGCCCGTCCATAGCCGGATCATCCATAAAGGAATCATCCCTTGTCTGGTCATAGAAGGAATTACGGCTTTTAAATTTCTGCACCTGTTCCTCTACATGGTTCTGAACCTTATTCCCCACCTTACTGCCTACGGATTTTGCATTGTCGTATACCACCTCTGCCATATCCATGGCCACATCTGCGCCCTTTTCTGACACAGCCTTGGTGTTAAGAATACCCTGGGCCAGGGACCATGGAGTGGCCAATAAAATAGAACCGATAATAGCAGCAATAAACACAATAACAGTGCCTGCATTACCCAATGGCTTATGCAAAATGAAGGCCAGTACGCCACCCATAAGGCCACCGCCTTCGGCCAGACTGGTCGGCAACACCTCGGAACCCATCGGAATAACCATGTGATGATATAGCCCCAAAAGGGAAATAAGAAGCAGCATTACACCAATGGAGGTCTTATTAAAGCCCACCCGCTTATGCTTCATAATATTATAGCCACCTACTACTACAAAGAGCAGGGCTGTTACCGCCGAGCCAATACCGAAGAAATACTTTAAAAAGCTGGCTACATAATGGCCGATATAACCCACATTTAAACCAGATAAGCCACATAAGGAAATCAAGCCAAAGGCCACAAATAAAACGCCTACTATCTCAAATTTTCTGGTAGAAGGCTCTGCCCCCACTGCCTCTGCCTCAGGGTTATTTTTCGTAATTTTTTTCTTGTTTTTAGCTTTATTTTTAGTATCCTTTTTCTCCTTCTCTTTGGAGGAGCGTTTAGTTACTTTTTTCTGCAAAATTTTCACCTCGTATAACAAATCCGTTAACATCGGATTAATTTGAAACACCAGTTTATTATAACAAAATCAGACGAATAATAAAAGGCTTGAGAATATATCTCAAGCCTTAACCCCTTATGTTACGGTCTTTTTTACCAATATTTAACTTCCGCCTATATAAAAGTTAAATAGCCCTTTTATAATTTTTCAACTGATAAATTCCCGTAGGCAATGGCAGCTTATCATAGGTATTCCTTATTATTGCATGGAGGACCGCTTTTCGTGCAATACTTGTTTCGGGCTTGCGCCATTCCTCATAAAGCTTATGAGTAACGTGATAAGCCTTAAGCGTTTCCTGGGAATGTATCTGTATTTCAAAGGTCTGGCCGGATGGACTCAGAACGTTAAGATGAACCGACTTATACCGACCTTTATGGTTAAGATATTTATTGTCGATTTCATAAAGAATGTAGCCCTTCTCCTCAAGGAGCAACACCGTCTTAAGAACCTTATCCGCCATTTCATCATGCTGAACCAGCTCTGTATAACGAATCAGGTCGCCTAATTCAGCCACATAAGCATAATCCTGCTTTGGAGCTTCACCTGACAACAGAGCAGCATTAGTAAGGCGTTCAATCTTTTTCTTGATGCTGGAGGCTGTTTTAATTGAATACTCCAACCCCACCATGGTAGTATCCAATTTATTGGCTATATCCAGCATATCCTTAGTAATGTATGGTTCCTTGGCTATGGCCATGTTGTAAATCATCTGGGCCCGTGGCTGACATCCTGCTATAACATTATCCTGGGCTGCAGCACTACCGGAAACTACACCTTTATCAACGATATTACATAATGGCATTGATAAATTGTTTGTTTTTGAATAAATTAATTCTTTCATCTTTTCACCCCTATTTGATCTCAGATGATTTTTTCCCTTTTCATCATTACATACGGACAGTATAGTGATGTATTACAAAAGATTTAATTAAAATTAAATTAAATTTCACTAAAAAATGTCCCAGCCAACTAATTATGACTGGGACAATTTTTATCATTTAGAATTCATCATTCTTTATGCTCTGTAATAGCTTCTGTTTTCTTCTTAAACTTCTGTGACAACCAGATTACCACGCAGTACAGTACAGGAATAAGGAATATTCCCAAACAGGTGGCAAACAGCATACCGCCTACTACCGCTGTACCCATACTGTTTCTGGCCGCTGCACCGGCACCGCTGGCAGTAGCCAGTGGCAAACAGCCGATAATAAAGGCCAGAGATGTCATAAGTATTGGACGTAGTCGTAACCCAGCAGCCTCAATAGTTGCCTTTATAGGGTCCATTCCAGCATCTACACGGGCCTTGGCAAACTCAACTATGAGGATGGCATTCTTAGCCGCCAAACCCATGAGCATGATTACACCAATCTGCATGTAAACACTGTTTTGAAGTCCACCATTCAAATGTCCGAAAAGGGCTTCAATATTCAGCAGAGCATACTGTACAAAGAAGGCTCCAAAGAGTCCTGTAGGTACAGATAGAAGAACGGAGAACGGAACACTCCAGCTCTCATACAGAGCAGCCAGACAGAGGAATACAAATACTACTGAAAGGAGCATAATCTGTCCGGTGGATCCAGAGGACTTTTTCTCCTCACGGCTCTGACCAGACCATTCAACCATGAATCCGGCCGGTGCTTTTTCCTTTACAACCTCCTCTATGGCAGCCAATGCCTGCCCGGAGCTGTAGCCATCAGCCACAGAGCCCTGAATACCAATGCTTCTGGCACCATTAAATCTGGTAACAACTGATGTAGAGGTGGAAATTTTTGGAGTAAGAAGGCTGTCCAAAGGAACCATGGCCCCTACATTATTACTTACAAAGCAGAACTTCAGGGCCTCAGACTCGCTTCGATATTGAGCATCAGACTGCATCATAACCTTATACGTTCTACCAAATTGAACGAAATCATTAACCTGGGTACCACCATAGTTAATCTGCAATGCAGTAAATACGTCAGCAAGATTTACCCCCATCTGCTTAACCTTTTCCCTGTCCACATCATATTTACAAATTGGTGAATCAATGGAGAAGGTACTGTATACCATTTCAAGCTCAGGCCTCTGATTAGCAGCCAACAGAATTTCCTTTAAGAGAGTATCCAGCTCCTTATCCGTATGGCCAGTTACATCCTGCAGCTGCATACTCCAGCCACCGACCATACCCAAACCAGGTAGGGATGGCGGGAGAATACCCATAATCTGAGCCTCATTATGCTTTAAGCCCAAAATATTGGAATTTCTGATAATGGACATAATGGAAAGATCATCAGTGGTACGTTCATCCCATTTATCCAAGCATACAAACAGGGTACCCGCATTGGATTTAGTACCGGATGAAAGTACATCATAACCAGAAACCTTCAAAATATGAGAGATTCCCGGTACATCCTTCAGCTCATCAGCATAGGCATCCATAGTATCGTATGTACGATTCAGGGAAGTACCCTCTGGCATCGTAACTGATACGATAAAATAGCCCTGGTCTTCGTCCGGAACAAAGGTGGATGGCAATACCTTGAAGAAAAAGCCTGCCAATACGCATATTACCAGCAATGAAGCCAAACCGGTCTTGGCATGATCAATAATCCATGCAACACCGCCAGTATAGCGGTTCTGGGTACGATCAAACCAATCGTTAAAACGATCAAAAAATCTGTCCAAGAAATTTTCATTATGCTTTTCACTATGTGGCTTCATTAATGTGGCACAAAGAGCAGGGGTAAGGGTCAGAGCAATGAAGGCTGACAATGCCATAGACACTACAATGGTCAAAGCAAACTGACGATAAAGTACACCCGTTGTACCAGAAATGAAAGCAACAGGGATAAATACTGCTGAAAGAACGAATGCAATAGCCACTACCGGCCCCTGCACCTCGTCCATGGCCTTCTCTGTAGCTTCCACAGGTCCCAGACCATCACGTTGCATGTGGGATTCAACATTTTCTACTACAACTATGGCATCATCTACAACCAGACCTATGGCCAGAACCATAGCAAAGAGAGTCAATGTATTAATGGAAAAGCCTAAAATGATAAAGCTTGCAAAGGTACCGATAAGGGATACCGGAATAGCCAAAACTGGAATAAGGGTTGCTCTCCAGCTCTGGAGGAAAAGGAATACAATGATGATAACCAAAGCCAGTGCCTCTTTAAAGGTCTGTACTACTTCACCGATGGATTCTGAAATAAACTCAGTATTATCGATGATAGGAACGTATTTCATATCATCCGGAAAATCCTTGGAGGCTTCTTCCAATACCTTTTTTACTTCACCGATGGTTTCCATGGCGTTGGCATCATCTGTCAATTTAATACCAAAACCAGCTGCCGGGGCACCATCACAATCGGAAATTACCGAAGTAGTCTTGGCACCAGTCTCAACCTTTGCCACATCTTTAAGATATATGCAGGAACCATCGTAATTGGTCTTCAAAATAATATTTCCAAATTGTTCAGGAGTTACAAGACGGCCTTCCAAGCTGCCTGTATATTGCTTCTCCTGATTGTTCGGTGCAGGAAGCTGACCGATAGTTCCCGCAGGAGCCTGAACATTCTGTTCCTGAATAGCATTTTTAACATCCGTAATAGTAATGCCCAACTCGGCCAATCTGTCAGGATTCAACCACACACGCATGGAATAAGTGGAACCGAAGGAGGATACCTCACCTACACCTGAGATACGTTTAAGACTGTCCACAATGTAGATATTGGCATAGTTCATCAAAAAGGTACGCTTAAAGGTACCATTTGGAGAAACCATTGCGAACATATAGGTCATATCACTGGAGGATTTTCTGGTGGTAACACCTGTCGCCTGCACATCAGATGGCAGACTGGCATTGGCAATGGATACATTGTTCTGAACCAATACGGAGTCCATATTACCATCTGTTCCCAAAGCGAACCTTACGTCCAAGCTGTAGCTACCACTATCATCGGAGGTAGAAGACATATAATCCATGCCCTGGGTACCATTAACCTGCTCCTCAATAACCTGGGCCACTGTCTGATTAATTACACTGGCGTTGGCACCAATGTAGGTGGTGCTGACATTAATGGTTGGCTGACTAATCTGAGGATACTGGGCTATTGGCAAGCTCAATCCCGCCAATGTACCCATAATTACAATGATAATGGCTATAACAATGGCGAAAATCGGGCGATGTATAAAAAATCGAGCCATAATTCCCGCCTCCTTATGACTTGCTTACAATATCAGTGGATTCCTTAAGGGAGAAGCCCATATCATCTGCAGTTACCATAGTAACATCCAGGTCCTTGCCGGACTGGAGATTTGTCAGGCCATCCACGATAACAGCGTCATCCTTGGTTAATCCTTTTTTAACTACATAATAACTGCCAACCTTTTCACCCAAAACAACATTCTTAGAGAGGGATTTGCCATTCTCGTCCACTACCAGCACAAAGGTCTCCTCCAAAAGCTGCTGAACAGCTCTCTGAGGTACCAAAACAGCATCCTTCACCGTTACATCCAAGAACTTTACCCGGGCAAACATACCAGGCAGCAATGCCCCATAAGGATTGCTAAACAGTGCTTTTATGGTAAGTGAACCAGAATTATCATTAAAGGATCTGTCAGCAGCAGTTATTTTACCTACTAATGGGTACTCGTAGCCATTTGACAGCACTATTTTAACAGGTGGCAAATCAGAATTATCTGAATTATCCTGGCCGTTAGCATCAACCAATCCTTCTTCCATTGCCTTGGCCAAAATATTCAGATACTCAGTCTCACTTACACTGAACTGGGCATAAATAGGATCCAAGGAACCAATGGATACCAGCTTGGTGCTGCCGGCGGTGGCATAAGTTCCCACAGCCACATCATCCACGGAAACACGGCCGCTCATAGGAGCATATACGATGGTATCGTCCAAATTCTCCTGAGCCTTTCTGACAGCTGCTCTTTCAGAATCTACTGTAGCCATATTTGCCTTCACGTCTTCTCTCTGATTAAAGAGGGACTGCTCAGAAATTGCCTTGTCATTAAATAACACTTCATCTCTGTACAAATCATCCTGGGATTTTCTAAGGTCTGATTCTGCCTTATGAAGCTTTGCCTCAGCCTCTATAACTGCTGACTCATACTGTCTGGAATCAATACGATACAAAGGCTGACCCTCTCTAACGGTGTCCCCGCCCTTAAAGTATTTCTCCATAATGCTTCCGGAAACTCTGGAATGTACCTCAACATCATTCATACCCTTTAACTGTCCCGGATAGCTGTAGGATACTGGCGCATCCTGCTGAAGTACCTTCATGGCCTTAACAGGAGTTTTTCCAGAGGAAGCCTGTTCATCGCCACCACAGCCAGCAAAAATCATACTGGTCATTAATGCAAGAGCACCGATAACTGCCCCAGCTTTTTTTCCACTAAAACCCATCACCAGTTATTCCCCCTTCTTCTCGCTATTTTCTAAAGTCTGACGATAAGGTGTTACATCTAAATCAACGGGAACACCCATGGCTGTATCAAGACTTGCTCTACTGTAATTGTACTTATACAGGGCGTTGATAAAGTCGCCCTTGGCGGAAACCAGTTTATCCTGGGCATCCATAACCTCAAGGTTGGTGCCCACACCTGCGTTATAGCGAACTACCTCAATGCGATAATCCTCATGGGCTTTCTCCAGTGCTTCACGCATGGTACCGATATTTTCCTCTGCTGCCTGCATATTTAGATATGCAGTACGAACCTCCAGCCTTACATTGTTTAACTTATCCTTCAATTCAGCTTCGGCACGATGCACAGCAGCCTTCTTTTTATTCACCTGGGCAGAGGTTATTCCACTGTCAAAGATGTCCCAGCTAAGTGCAACTCCGGCAGTCCAGCTGTCTGAGGTTACACTATCGGTCTTAAAGGCAGAACTGCCCCCGATATTACGGCCGACCCCGGCATCCAGTTTTGGACGCATTCCCGATTTTGCAGCCTCCATTTCAGCCTTTTTCTGTCTGAGATTAAATTCCTTTTGGAACAAATCCGGACGATGAAGCTTTGCATATTCATCACACTCAGGCAATGTAAAGGCATATTTTTCATATTCCAGCTGCTCTCTTGGATTCGTCTCCGTTTCCATTGGCAGTCCAACATCATTATTAAAGGTAGCCACTGCCACATGATAGTCATTGACCGCCGTCACCAATTTCTGTTTTTCCTCAGCCAAGGAAACCTCTGAACTTAGTACATCCTTCTGGGCCACTACCCCCGCCCTTAATTTGGCATTTACGTTGTCCAGATGGGCCTGCAGATTATTGACAGATTCCTGATAAACCTCTACTTCACTGCGGCACTTTAATATGTAGTAATAATCCCCTGAAACAGTATTACGAATATTCTGCTTGGTACGTTCATACTCAAGCTCTGCTCCGGATAGTCCCATCTCAGCAGCCTTAATACCATTTTCTACTCTCCCGCCAGAATATATGGGCATAGAAAATGAAAACTGATTACCATATAAACCGTTGTGATTCCACCCCTCATAGGCTTTTCCCCCTACACGATAGGCGGTACTGGTCCAGTTTACTTTGGGTCCACCATTCCGGCGTGCTTCTCTAAGACTCCAGTAGGCACTATCCAGATCGGCTCCGCTTTCCTCAATTGAATAGTTGTTCTCAAGGGCTAATCGTATACCTTCATCAAGAGTCATATCCACACGCTCTGCTGAAGATGTACCAAAAGCAGTAAGCACAGCCAAAGCTAATGCAATAGCTCCAGCCCTTTTCTTCCTGGATTTCATATAGAACATCCCCCCTGTGTTCAAATGAACTAAGCAATATACAATTTGCTGAATGAAATAAAGAAAATAATTGCATAACCCACGTTATTATTTCTATATCTCAATAAAAAAATCCTGCATTCTTAAAAAAAACAATGTAATGCTCCCCTAAGAAAAAATCCCCAACTGCTTAAACAGTCAGGGATTAAAAATGTATATCCTAAAATTATATGAAATTGGTAATTTAGATTTCCAAAGCTGCCTTAGCCAGCTTATCAGCCAGCTCATTTCCCTCTACACCGGTATGGCCTGCCACCTTTACAAAGGTTACAAGAACGCGCCGTTCCTTCATAAAGGCTGCATAACGGGTAGTAAGCGGTGTATTGGTCTTCCAATGGCCCAATGCCCACTCGGAAATACCTACATAATCATGGCATATAGTAATGTGCTCCAGCCCCTGGGCCTCGGCCCAAAGCACTGCCTCCATGGCTCCGGCCACCTCGCCGGCCACGTTATGGAGCTTGGCAGCCTCCTTAGAGGTTCCCTTGCCATTAGCCTTGAATATCAACTGGTTGTTTTCGTAAATAGCCATACCCCAGCTGTATTCCCCGTTAAAATAGGAACCATCAACGTATGCCACAACACCTTCTACAGGCGCTGATAATACTTCCTCATCATTCATATAGGCCTCAGCCTCAGCTTTGGTGACAAAGCCCTTGAACTTGGCACCCTTAAAACCCACGGTCTGCTTCTGACATTCAGCCCATGTAGTATAAATTCCCGGCTGACGCCCCTGCTTTACAGCATAAAATTTCTTTTGAGCCATTATCTGTTCACCAAATCCATAGCTGTTTCCTGTGCCTCATGGAGAATTCTTTCTTCGTCCAGGGTAAGGACCTCACCCTTCTCCATGATCACCTTACCATCACAGATTACAGCATCCACGGAGCTGGAGCTTGCAGAATATACCAAAAGGGATACCAAATCATGGCGAGGGCACCAGTCAGCACGGTTCATGTCATAAAGAACAATATCAGCCTTGTAGCCAGGAGCCAACTTACCCACCTTATCCAGCAGAAGGGCCTTGGCACCGTTTTCAGTACCCAGCTGGAGAGCCACCTTGGCAGGAACGGCCAGTGGATCCAACTCATTTACCTTGTGGAGCATGGCTGCCAGACGAACCTCCTCCAGCATATCAAGATTGTTGTTGGAAGAAGCACCATCCGTACCAAGAGCAACAATTATTCCTTCCTTCAAAAGACGGGGCACAGGAGAAACGCCACTGGCCAGCTTCATATTGGAGCCAGGATTATGAATAGCGGAAATATTATGCTTCTTCATAATGGCAATATCCTCATCATCCAGCCATACGCAATGAGCAGCAATAGCTGGAAGCTCAAACAGTCCAGTATCTTCAATGTACTTAAATGGACGTTTGCCGTACTGCTCCTGTATCTGCTTGATTTCTGCCTGGGTCTCATTCATGTGAATATGAATTGGAATCTGATGCTTTACAGCCAGCTCCCTGGCATATTCACAGAACTCAGGTGGACAGGTATATGGTGCATGAACTCCCATCATGATTGTAATAAGACCATCACCGGCACCATGATAATTCTCAAATAGCTTAACATTGTCCTCCAAGATCTGGCGACCTGCAGGGAACAGTCCAATGGCACCGCGGGCAATTACACCACGGATACCAGCCTTGATGGTAGCCTCGATAATGGACTCCATGTGAGGTCCATACATATCTGCATAGGCAGTAGTACCAGTTTTAATCATCTCCAAAAGTGCCAGCTCGCCGCCTACGCGAATATCCTTTTCCACCATCTTGGCCTCTGTTGGCCAAATGCGGTTATTGAGCCAATCCATGAGCTCCATGTCATCGCCATAGCTTCTCAGCATAGTCATGGAAGCATGGGTATGACCGTTAACAAAGCCCGGTGCTGCAAAGTGGTTGCTGCCGTCTACTGTGCGATCTGCCTTAAAATCAGCGGGAATGTGGCCAATGGACAGGATCTCAGTGTCCTTAACGGCAATGTCAGCCTCTTTAACAGTATAATCATCCAACAGCACATGGGCGCCCTTAATAAGTAAATTGCTCATTTATTACCCTCCATCAAAATAATAACATTAATAATCAGGATACCATTTCTCTATCTGCTCCCGAGGAATCTCAAAATGCTGGTAATCCTTTTCCTCATCCCAGTCACCGCCCCATTCAAAGCCATTTTCCTCAAAGAGGCGGACACAAATATCATCCTTTACGATTTTATAGGGATATTCCTTTTCCCTATCGCAATACTGCTTTCCATTTTCCGGCACAATATAGATACTGCCATCCTCCAGTGTCTTTATATACGGGTTATACCTTGGATTTATGTCCACTGCCAGCCCCAGGCCATGCTTGGAAATCCTGTTGGTATGAGCCACGAGGCGAAAATTAAAGCAGGAGCCGTTATTATCCGCCATGGATTTGTCATCATCTGCGTCGTATTCATCGATAAGACGGAACTTCTCCATGGGATAGCTGCATTCATATAGCTTTTTAAAAATATCCAAAACCCGTTCTGCAATGTGAAAATTGCAGACCATCTCACCCTCAAGAGTTTCTCCCTTAAGGTTTTTATGAAGAAAATGAAGATACCTTAATTCTGCCACTGGCACAATACAATGCTTGGCAAAGGACTTACCCTCCATCCTTGCAAAAAGCTCAGGGGAAATTTCCTCAATATAAAAATCCTTGTCTGTCATTATATTTTCGCTCTCCCTATTAAATCACTACATTTTATGATATTTCATTAACCAAAAGAAGTCAATTAAGCATTATTTCACTTTTCATACAAACAATGAAAATGCTATAATTCAATGAGGTGCTTTATACATAAACTTTATTCTAAAAAGGAGTAAATCTAACTATGAAAAAACGTGCATTATTGGCAATTTTTGCTCTGTTCATGTGCCTTGGCATGATAAGTGGCTGTGGTTCCAACAGCGGATCGTCAGATTCAAAGACTATTTCCATGGCTCTGTCCAACGAGCCGTCCTCCCTGGATCCTGCCATGACCTATGGTCTTTCTGAAAGTGATGTGGAGCTGGCCATCTTTGAGGGACTTACCCGTGCAGATGAAAAAGGTGTGGCTCAGCCGGCCCTGGCTGAAAAATGGGATGTGTCTGCTGACGGACTTACTTATACCTTCCACCTTCGCAAGGATTTAAAATGGTCTGACGGCACTCCTATCACCGCCAAGGATTTTGAATATTCCTGGAAGCGTGTACTGGATCCTCAGCTTGCATCCGGCAATGCGTATATGCTTTTCATCATTGAGGGTGCAGAGGATTATAACAGCGAAAAAGGAAGTGCTGATAAGGTAGGCATTAAGGCTGTGGACGATAATACTCTGCAGGTTAAGCTCGTAGAGCCAGCAGCATATTTCCTTGACCTCACCGCATTCCATGCTTTCTATCCAGTACCAAAGCACACAGTTGAGGCAAACAAGGATGGCTGGGCTGGCAATGCTGAAACTATCGTGGGCAACGGTCCATTCAAGATCACTAAATGGACACATTCCAGCGAAATCATCCTTGAAAAGAATGAAAACTACTGGAATCCTTCTGTAGTGGCTTCCAACTCTGTAAGAATGCCTATTAGCGAATCTAAGAGCACCCGTCTCACCATGCTGGAGAGCAACCAGACTGACCTTATTGTTGATCCACCACCTGCTGATGAAGATCGTCTGAAGGAAAAGGGCCTTTACAAGGTTGAGCCACAGCTGGGTACCAGCTACTATATCTTTAATGTAACCAAAGCACCTTTTGACAAGGTTGAAGTCCGTAAGGCCTTTGCTATGGCAGTTACCCGCAAGGATATGATAGAAAAGGTAGTAAGAAACGGCAAGAAGGCCGCCAACACCTTTGTACCACCTGGAATAAATGTAAACGGCAAGGATTTTGCTGAAGAAACCGGTTCCCTGGTGGTTGAAGATCCAGCACAGGCCAAAAAGATATTGGCATCCTCCGGATATAATGGTGAGCCTGTAACCATTCTTTACAATACCAATGAAATGAACAAGGCTATCGCCGAGTCTATTCAGGCCATGTGGAAGGATGCTCTGGGGGTAAATGTTGAGCTTACCAATCAGGAAACCAAGGTATTCTATGCCTCCCGTGAAAACGGTGAATATCAGGTGGCTGCAGCTAACTGGATTGCTGACTTTGCTGACCCTGTAAATTTCCTTGATATATTTACTGCCAAGGATAACGATGCCCAGTATCACAATGCTGAATACAATGCCATCATGAAGGCTGTTCATAAAGAGGTGGACCCTGCCAAGAGGGCTCAGCTCATGCATCAGGCCGAAAAGAAGCTCTTTGATGACTGTGTAATTATTCCGCTGTACTACACCTCCCAGGTTATTGCTGTAAATCCTAAGCTTACAGGCTATTACTGCTCCCCTACGGGTGTAATTGATATTATCAAGGCTCACAAGTAATAAGGATTCAATATGTCCGATATAAAGGAAGTTCTCTGCTCACTGGCAGAAAATAATAAGGAAACATTAAATAATATAGCTGACTATATTCATGCAAACCCGGAGCTGGGCTGTGAGGAAGTAAATGCCTCCGCTTATCTCCGGCAGCTGTTAAAAAACGAAGGCTTCACGGTGGAGGATGTGCTGAAGGACCAATTCCCCACTGCCTTTAAGGCTTCTTATGGAAATGGTGATATTAACATTGGCTTTTTGGCAGAATATGATGCCCTGCCAGAAATTGGTCACGGCTGTGGCCACAATCTTATTGCTGCCATGAGCACCACTGCTGCCATAGTCTGCGGAAAGGCACTGAGAGATAAGATTACCGTTCATCTCTTTGGCTGTCCCGCTGAAGAAACTATTGGCAGCAAGGTAATGATGAGCGAAGCAGGAATATTTGATGGACTGACAGCTGCTCTTATCTGTCATCCTGGAAGTGACACCACCTTTGGTGGCACCTCCTACGCCACCCATCCCCTGCAGATAACCTTCAAGGGAAAGCCAGCCCATGTGGCGGATCCGGATTATCATGGAATAAATGCTTTGGATGCCCTGGTGGATTTTTATACCCAGCTTACAGAGCTGGCAAAGACCTTTACAGAGCCTTATATTCTGGGAAGGATAATCACCGAGGGAGGTACTGCTCCCAATATCATTCCCGACAGGGCTGTAATGAAAGCCACCATCCGCGCCCTCAGTACCATATACCTTGAGGAAGCCATGCTTCCAAAAATCAAGGAGCTTGCTAAAAGAATTTCTGATAAGCACGGTACAGAGGTGGATTTGTACCATTATGAGCCATTGTTCAAAAACATGGTTAATCATAAAAAGCTGGAGGCTTATGCCAGGGATAATTTCTCAAGCCTTGGCATTAAAGATATAAAAGTCTTTCCGGATGATTATGCCGACGGCTCCACAGATGTGGGAAATGTAAGTCATGTGGTCCCAACCATTCAGCCAGAAATCAAAATTGGTGATGATATAGCAGCCCATACCCCGGAATTTGCCGTTGCTGCTGATAGTGCTTATGGCAAAAAAATGGCATTAAAGGCTGTAATGGGTATGTGTATGACGGTGGCTGATATTGTGGAAAAGGGCTTGTAAAGCCTAAAATATTAAGCCGACTTAATAAAATAAGGCGTAAAAAAGCGCGATGTGGCGGAAAAATTCGTCACATCGCGCTTATTTTTATTTCTTCATATCGTCAATGATGAAGTTGAAATAAGTATTTGGATAAGGCTCATTCTTCAGGAAGAAATGCCACCACTCAGTATCAATAGGTTCGAAGCCATGCTTCATCATGGCCTCACGGAGAATCATGCGGTTCTTGAACTGCTTCTCGGTAATCTTGCCATTTTTAGGAACTGACTTACCCTCAAATTTTCCGGTATATTTGCCAGTATCAGGGTCACCGCACCATGTTGGATGGCTTTCCAGACCAAAATGGTCGAAGGTCCCCCCCATATCTACTTCCTTGCCGGTATTCATATCAAACAGAGTCAAATCAATGGCAGAGCCACGGCTATGACCAGACTTGGCATCAATATAGCCATCGGCAAACAATCGGGTCTTATCTACCTCTGGGTAGAAATAGTCCTTCATACGTTTATCCCCCAAATCCTCAGCCCAGGCCACAAAATTATCTACGGCCCGCTGCGGACGATAGGCATCATATACCTTCAGCCGATATCCCTTTTTCTTTACATCATCCGATACTTCCTTTAATGCCTCAGCGGCTTCCCGAGACATTAATATACTTGGCTGGGTATAGCCATTGATACGATCTCCCACAAAATTGTAGGTGGAGAAATAACGGACCTCCTGAATGATATCAGGCACTACATCAGAAAGCACCACAAATCCTGTAGGGTCATTTACATCCACGCTTTTGGCCTGATTTACAATTGCACTGTTATCAGCCTTATCGGCAAAAAAAGCAGCATGACCGTGAACAGGCATAAACACTGAGGAAGCCAACAGCATTCCACCAACTAATCCTAAAAGCTTTTTATTCATTAAAATCCCTCCTAATGTGTCTATATTCCACATAGTTATCGTTTTTCCTTCAAAATTAAATTGAATGACAGGCGATTTGATGACCTTCAACATTTTTGATTGCCGGCATTTCCTTAAAGCATTTATCAGTTGCCTTATTGCAACGCGGAGCGAAAGGACAGCCTGTCATATCGCCGGTTCCGATTTCCCCCTTGATGCTGGAAATATCCTGACGAATATCCGGATCTGGCACTGGAATAGCCGCCAATAGTGACTTAGTATATGGATGCAATGGGTTCCTATAAAGCTCTTCTGCATCTGCCAGCTCCATAATAGCTCCCATATACATAACAGCCACCCTGTCACTGATGTATTTTACCATGGCCAAATCATGGGCAATGAAAAGATATGTCAGTCCCAATTCCTTTTGCAATCTTCTCATAAGATTTACCACCTGGGCCTGAATGGAAACATCCAATGCTGAAATAGGCTCATCGCAGATTATAATATCTGGATTTACCGCCAAAGCTCTTGCAATGCCAATTCGCTGTCTTTGCCCACCACTAAATTCATGGGGAAAGCGATTAGCCTGCTCCCTGCTAAGGCCCACCAGCTCCAGAAGCTCATACACCCGTTGCAGCTTTGCCTTGTTATCATCATAGACATGATTAATTTCCAGTGGCTCGCCAATGATTTCCCCCACGGTCATGCGGGGATTAAGGCAAGCATAAGGGTCCTGGAAAATCATCTGAATACGTTTCTCCGGTCCCTTGGATAAATCCAGCCTCTCACCATGGAGATAAACCTCACCAGCAGTAGGCTTGTATATACCCATTATAGTTCTGCCGGCTGTTGTTTTGCCACAACCGGACTCGCCCACCAATCCCAGGGTCTCACCTTTATTAATATCAAAGGATATACCATTTAGTGAATAGGCGTACTCCTTCGGATGCCCGAAGAAATTCTTCTTGGTAACAAAATGCTTCTTTAAATTTTTAACGGAAAGCAAGGGCTTGTTATTTGGGATTTCTATATTATTCATGGTGCCCCTCCTCTCTGTCACGGACTGGAAGCCAACATTCCACACAATGTTCCTTACCCATATTTTCATTATTTGGACGATAGGCAGCACAAACCTTCATGGCATCGCCACATCTGGGGGGCAAAGCTGCACCCCTTAATATCATAAAGTAAATCAGGAGGATGCCCCTCAATAACAGGCAGCTCAGTATCATCCACCTTATCCACTCTTGGCAGAGAGTTTAGAAGACCTCTGGTATATGGATGCTGTGGGTTATGGAATATTTCACCTACCGGGCCGGACTCCACTATACGGCCAGCATACATAACATTCACTCTGTCACAAATACGGGCAATGACTCCCAAATCATGAGACACCAATACTATGGACATCTTCATTTCACGACGAAGCTCATCCAATAATTCCAATATTTGGGCCTGTATAGTTACATCCAAGGCTGTGGTTGGCTCATCTGCAAACAACAATTTTGGCCTACAAATAAGTGCCATAGCTATCATTACCCGCTGACGCATACCACCGCTGAATTCATGGGGGTAAGCCTTCATACGCTCCTCTGCCTTGGGAATACCCACCCTCTTTAAAAGAGCCAGGGCTTCCTCATGGGCATCCTTTTTGTTTAACCCCTTGGATTTAATAATACCCTCCGTCATTTGTTGTCCAATGGTCAATACAGGATTTAATGAAGTCATTGGATCCTGAAAAATCATAGCCATGGATGTACCACGGAGCTTAGTCATTTCCATATTGGACTTATTGGTAATATCTTCACCTAATAATTTTATGTTGCCTTGATTTATAAAGGAGTTTTCCTCTGGCAAAAGGCCCATTACTGCATGGGCAGTAACGCTTTTACCACAGCCGGATTCCCCCACAATACCAACGATTTCACCCTCATCAACATTGAATGTAACTCCCCGGACTGCCTTTACATCTCCCCGATAGGTATGGAAGCCAACTGATAAATTATTTATTTCTAAAATCATCCTTAAGCTCCCCCCTTAACGGCGCATTTTAGGGTCCAGGGCATCCCGCAGACCATCACTGAAGAAATTAAAGGCCAACATGGTTAAGCTGATGGCCAAAGCAGGGAAAAATAACTGAAATGGATATGCTCCCAAAGTATTAATCCCATCAGAGCAAAGTACACCCCAGCTGGCCATTGGCGCAGAAACACCAAGACCGATAAAGCTCAAAAAGGCCTCGGTAAAAATAGCATCCGGGATGGAAAGACTCAATGATACTATAATAACCCCCAAAGAATTAGGAATAAGATGCTTCAGAAGAATACGGGCTGGACTTGCTCCCATGCTGCGTGATGCCAGCACAAATTCCTGCTCCTTGATTTTCAGCACCTCTCCACGTACAATTCGGGCCATTTGCAGCCAATAGCTGATACCCAGGGCAATATAAATATTGAGAAGCCCCGGCTTAAAGACCACCATTAACAATATCACATACAAAAGGGTTGGCACACTGTAGAGAATATCCACGATATTCATCATAATTCGGTCCGTTCGCCCTCCCACAAAGCCGGAAATACCACCATAAAGCACTCCAATAAAGAGATTAATCAAAGAAGCCACCACACCGATGGACAAGGAAATGCGGGCACCATAAAGGACACGGATAAGCATATCCCTTCCCAGATTATCGGTTCCAAAAAGATGCTCCATGGTTGGGGCCATATTAGTTCTGGCAAAATCCTGATCCTCATAGGAAATGCTGGAGAACATTGGTATGAAAATAGCAGCCAGCATCATCAGTACAATAAATCCCATACCCAGCATGGCAGCCTTGTCCTTTTTCAGGCGAATCCAGGCGTCCTGCCAATATCCCATGGATGGTGCCTGCTCTGACTCCACAGCCAAAGCCATCTCAGATTTGCTCAGAGGAGAAAAATCATATTTGTTATTCATCCTTAATCCTCCTTCGCCCCAATATTAATACGTGGATCCAGCATAGGATAAATAATATCCACCAGCATATTCATCAGGATAATAATGGCACTATAGAATATGGTAACACCCAAAATCACTGTATAATCACGATTATATATGGAGGTTACAAAATAGCTTCCCAGTCCAGGTATAGCAAATATAGTCTCAATAACAAAGGAGCCTGTCAAAATACTGGCTACCATCGGACCAACATAGGTAACTACTGGAATAAGAGCATTTGGTAAAGCATGCTTAAATAGAATATAGGTAGTCCCCAATCCCTTTGCCTTGGCAGTTTTAATATAATCCTGTCCCAAAACCTCCAGCATACTGGAGCGGGTCAGCCTTGTAATAAAGGCCATTGGCATAGCTGCAAGGGCGAAGGCAGGCAGGATACGGCTTTTCCAGTCAATCCACATGGCGGCAGGAAGCAGTCCCAGCTTCATGGCAAAAATCTCCACCATAAGAGCTGCCAGCACAAATCCCGGCACTGCAATACCGATGGTTGTCAATAAATTAACAGTGCGGTCCTGCCAGTTATTTCGACGATAGGCTGCCAGCACTCCCGCCGGAATACCTAACAATAAAGAGATAAGAATGGCCTCCATGCCCAGCTCAAAGGACACAGGAAAGCTCTCCCCAATAATATCATTGACAGAGCGGCCCACATATTTAAAGGATGGACCCAAATCACCATGAAGAATATTCTCCACATAATCCATATACTGAGCGGTCAAAGGATCATTTAGCTTGTAACGGGCCTCAATATTGGCCTGCACAGCAGGAGGCAGATTCTTTTCCGCTGTAAATGGTCCACCTGGTATGGCGTGCATAAGCAAAAATGTAACCGTCATTACTATCCACAGCACAATTATGGAATTTAATAATCTTTTACCCAAATAATTAAGCACTTTGGCTTCCTCCCCAAAATGTTATTTAAAAAGCATGACAAAGAGCGTCCATAACCTTTTCTTCCCAGATAAAGTTATTGCTGAACTCGCCGTGGCTCCGCTCATCTTCCTCGGCCATGCCCTCACCATTCATAATATACACAAAGCCATCCTTAGTCCCCGGTACATAAAACATCCCGGAATAAAGGCCAAAGGCCTGACCAGTATGCCCCACCAGAAAAATATCATGGTGCTGACAAACTCTGGCAGAAGAATCTCCCCTTATCTGATATAGCCCCAAGCCATAGGACAGAAGCGTATCATCAGCAGTATCACCATTACTGCCATCATAGCTCCACTGGGCCTTTGTCATTTCATTAACGGAAGTCTCAGATAAAAATTGCTTGTCCCTAAATGTCCCCTTATTCATCAGCATTACCAACGCATTGAACATACCCTCCAGGGAAATACGGAGTCCCCCCTGAGGTGCAAAGAAGGTTGCATTAGTACCCGGAACATAATTTTCTAATGAATATACCCTTGGATCGTCATTTATGGCATAAGGATTTTGCATTGTAACCGTATCCCTGGCAGGCTTGATACCATTATAGAAATCCATAACAGGCCGCCATGGCATATCGTCCCGCCATCTTCCCCCAATATCCTTTTTTTGATACAGGGTACCCAGACTGGCAAATTCCGTGGCAGACAAATTCCCCGGCAAATAGCCTCCGATGATATCCAATTCCTTTAAAATATTATTTTGTAAATAATAATCAAAGCGCTCATCAGTTACTGCCTCAATAATGGTGCCCAAAAGACCGTAATTGAGGTTGCAGTAACAGAAAAACTCCCCCACAGGCTCGTTTGCAGGGGAAAAATGGGCCCCATCCTCATAAAATTTGCCCTCAGGAACAAAAAACGCCCTTACTGAATACCCAGGTGGGATACAGTAAACCACACCATCACGTAAACCAGATGTGTGATTGGCCAGCATTCTCACAGTAATTTTCACGTCTGGAAAATCAGGATGACGTAAGGTAAATCCTAAATAATCACTGATATCATCATCAAGATTAATTATTTCAGCCTCCACCAGCTGCATAATTGCATAAACAGTAAATTGCTTTGACACAGATGCTATACGAAAAAGAGAATCCGCCTTAAACAGCTTTTGTTCCTTACCAAAGGCTGCATACCCGCCACAATAGCTAAATACTGGTTTCCCGTCCTTTATAAGAACAGCTCCCAATCCTGGAACCTGGGTATAGTGGTTCCCCACCATACCCTTTAATTCATCTTCCAATAAATCATACTCATCCATGAAATTGCCTCTTTATGCTGGATAAATGCAAACACGCACATTATTATCAACGTGCTGCAGAATTTTTATCATGTTTTCCTCACTGACAGCAATACATCCTAAGGTATAATCATATTCTCCCATGCAATGCAGGAAAATATAAGACCCCCGTCCTGGTACACATTCCCGGTTATAGGTTAAAAATAAACCATAATTAAACTGTGGTGCCCCATTGTTCATAGGGTCCAAATCCAGCTTTTCCAATACCTTCTTAGGAATTTTACGGTCGTCAATCAGCTTATTATAATAAGGCCCATCAGCGCAGAAAATATGCTCGTCAAAAAGAAGGTAATCAGCCTTGGTACCCGGATTAGGCTCTATACCACCAGCGGTAAAAATACCGAAATCACCCTTTGGAGTTTTCCTATCTCCCTCCTTGGTCTTGCCTAAACCATTTTCTCCTACAAAGCCCTCACACTTCAATACCATATTCCATTTTTGCTCATCATCCTTTTCATACAGCTTTACATCAGCCTTGCTGTCCCCCTTGTACTGTACGAAAATCACCTGCTGAACACAGGATATCTCACTGTATTGGTTCAGCTTATCCTGCCAGAAGGGATTTTTTTCATTAGGGGCAGCGGCCTCAGCCACCAGAGAGCCCTTTAAACTAAATAAAAGGCACAATAAAGTTAATAATAATACCTTCATAAAAAAGGCACCGTCCTTTCAATAAGAAGCAAGCTGAAAGTCTTCCAGCTTTCATTGCCCTTACACGCATACTAAGCTCACACTGTGCCTTTCGGCTTGTGTTCGCTAAGTATTTATAGTAAAAATAGGCTCCTAAAATCCTTAGAAGCCTATTAATTATTTTAAATAAGTCTCATTTAATTAGCACTGATGCAGATAAGCGTACTGTTCAGGAGTCAGCTCATCAATTTCGATGCCCATGGCAGCCAGCTTGATTTTCGCAATCTTCTGGTCGATTTCCTCTGGCAATACATATACCTTATTTTCCAGCTTCTCATGATTTTCGAGAATGTACAGGGCTGAAAAGAACTGAACGCCCCAGGAAAGGTCCATTATCTCAGCTGGATGACCATCGCCACAGGCCAGGTTCACAAGGCGTCCCTCACCAAGGAGATACAGCTTCTTACCATCAGCAAACTTAAATTCCTCAATGCCTTCCTTCACCTGCTTGCGGGACTCAGTCATGGCCTGCAGCTCAGGGATGTTAATCTCTACATCAAAGTGACCGGAATTGCACATTACAGCACCATTCTTCATGGAAGCAAAATGACGCTCACGAATAACATCCTTATCACCAGTAAGGGTAAGGAAAATATCACCAATCTTGGCAGCCTCATCCATTGGCATTACACGGAAGCCATCAAATACAGCCTCAATAGCCTTTACTGGATCAACCTCAGTAATGATAACATTGGCACCAAGACCCTTGGCACGCATAGCACCGCCCTTGCCGCACCAGCCATAACCAGCGATAACAACGGTCTTGCCGGAAATTACAAGGTTAGTGGCACGCATGATGCCCTCCCAGGTGGACTGGCCAGTACCATAACGGTTATCAAAGAGGTACTTACAATAAGCATCATTGGCAGCCATCATAGGGAACTCCAGCTTGCCAGCAGCCTCCAGTGCCTTGTCACGAAGAACACCTGTGGTGGTTTCCTCGGAGCCGCCAATAATCTTTGGCAGCAGCTCACGGCGGTCATTGTGGAGACGATAAATCAAATCGCCACCATCATCCATAATAATATCAGGCTCAGTGTCCAGTGCCATATCAATATACTTGTCGTATTCCTCCATGGTGCAGCCATGATGAGCCAATACAGTTACGCCTTCCTCAACCAAAGCAGCACATACATCATCCTGAGTGGATAATGGATTGGATGCAGTGGCAATAACCTCAGCACCAGCATTTTTAAGTACAAGAGCCAAATATGCAGTCTTTGCCTCCAGATGCATGGTCATAACCATACGCTTGCCGGCAAATGGCTTGGAAACAGAATATTCATCATTTACAGCCTTCATAACAGGCATAAAATTCTTTACCCAATTGATTTTATCATGACCAGAAGGTGCTAACTTAATGTCTTTAATTTTAGATTCCATAATACGCCTCCTAAAAAATCTGTTTTAAATAGCTAACAACTTATTATACCGCATTTGTTCATTTTTTTCTATGTTAACAGAAAAAGAATCACAACTCTTTTCCTGCCACATCTGAAAGGTATTTGTGATCCGCCACCTTAAGGCGAATTGGGGTAACTGTAACATTGCCCTGATTACAAAGAACCACATCGGAAATAGGGCTGTTGCCCTCATCTACAATATTGCCTTCTACCACATAATAGATTCTTCCATCAGCATCAGTCCGCGGAATATAGGCATTTTCATAATTTCTGATGCCCTGATATGCCCACAGCCACTTGAAATCCTTGGACAGCTTAACAGGAAAATTAATATTGAGAAGGTATTCCTTCTCCTCTCTTTCCATATTCAAAATATCCGGCAGCTTCTTTACCAGCTCCCTGGCCACCTCATCAAAGGTCATAATAGGGTTATAGCTAAGAGAAACTGCAATAGAGCGGATATTATGAATAAAGCCTTCCTTAGTAGCACCAACTGTTCCCGAATAAATTAAATCAGTCCCCAGATTAGAGCCATCGTTGATTCCGGAAATAACGAGATCAGGATACTCCTCCTCATTATTCTGCAGTACCCCTTCAAGATACAGCTTAACGCTGTCTGCAGGGGTTCCAGCGATACCATAGGCCTTGATACCATATTTTTCAATAAGTGGCTCATATTCATCAATATAAATACGCTGTCCCACTGTAATGGCGTGGGCCTTGGCACTCTGCTGGCTTGCAGGGGCTGCCACAATAACCTCATGCTCCTTGTACAGGTGCTTAACCAGGGCTTCAATTCCAGGGGACATAACGCCATCATCATTAGTAATAAGAATCTTCATACAATCACCCTTCATATACAAAAAAAAGGCTGGAAGATATCCAACCTGTAATGATTCATAATGGTGACCCACCGGGGACTCGAACCCCGAACCTGCTGATTAAGAGTCAGATGCTCTACCAGTTGAGCTAGTGAGTCATAGAAACAGGCTGCAAAACAACCTGTAATATTTTCAATGATGACCCACCGGGGACTCGAACCCCGAACCTGCTGATTAAGAGTCAGATGCTCTACCAGTTGAGCTAGTGAGTCATTTGCTTTACGCAACAATTGATATTATAGTCATTTCATATATCCGTGTCAACAAAAAATATGAAAAATGTAAACTTTTACATGGATAATATTATTTATCCTCAAATATCCTCTTTATATATTTTTCTCCCAAGGCTTTTTTACATTGTTCAAGTATTGGCTCGATTAGTTTTAGGGCCTCTTCCCGATTTTGGGCTGCTGCGGTTATGCGAATCAGACAGCCATCTTCTTTGGCATAAGTGGCTACCGTTGGATTTTCGTTGTCGCACAGGTCACCTAACCGCTCAGCACATGGTCCTTCACCAACGATTGTTACCGATACTTCATCACGGCTCATCATTTTTATATCCATAGAAACAAATACTTTATCACTGAATTTCCGAAGATAAGGTACGCCATATTCCTTAAACATTGGCTGCATTTCCTTTGGAGGCCCCGGAAACAGCATACAATACTTGCCATTATTTTCCATAATACAGCCAGGTGCAGTACCGTTATGATTGTACATTATAATGGAATCCTTTGGTACGTACGCCTGCTTTTTCTGGCTGTCACTGAACTGGGTAAAGCCACTGCGGGTCATGCGTTCCTTCATCATTTCCCAGGCCTTTTTATCAAGAACTACTTCCTTATGAAAATAGTCCATAAGCATTTCCTTGGTAAGGTCATCCTTGGTAGGTCCCAAACCACCAGTGAGAATAACCATGTCACCACGGGAAAAGGCCACATCAAGAGCACCCTTTATGCGATCAGGATTATCTCCCACCACAGTCTGGTAGTAGCATTCCATACCCAGCTTTGCCAGCTCCTTCGAGATAAACTGAGCATTTGTATTGACGATATTGCCCAAAAGGAGCTCTGTTCCCACACTAATTATTTCTACAATCATTTCCACTTTTCTCCTTAATATATAGTTAGCATTGTATTAACTGTTTTGCTGCCTAAATGCATGGGGACTGCATCCCCTATACAAGCGAAAGGCCTTGCTGAAATGACTTGGGTTATAATATCCACATGCCATACCAATGGATAAAATTGACTCATTGGACTCCAAAAGCATTTCCTCAGCCACCTGTAACCGGTAATTTTGTATATACTGACGTGGCGACATATTGAATATGGACTGGAAACACCGCTGGGCCTCCCGCTCACTTATTCCAGCCTGAGCTGCCAAATCCTCCACAGATATCTGATCACCATAATGACCATGAATATAGTCCACCATCAGCTTTATTCGTTCCATTTGCGGCGTTGTATAGCCTATCCTTGAAGCTGTTGGATGGTCACTTAGGATAGCCAATGCTTTGCCTATATTATACCTAAGATCAAGCTCAAAGCCGAAAATTTCTTTTTGAGCAGCTATAAATGCTCTTCTGATATTGATTATGACATCCCGTTCCCTTTTTACATCAGTGTGCAAATATTTTCCTGAAAACATTTCATCGGTAACAATTGGCTTAACATATTTTTTATAAATAACATTTGCAATGCCACCGCTTATGAATTTCTCATCAAACAAGATGCAATATAGCTGACAGCGTTCCCCATCCAGCGCATATCTGTGCAATACCCTGGAATTGCAAAAAAAGCCATTTCCTGCTTCTACTATTGCCCGTTTACCTGCGTATTCAACTACAGCGCGGCCAGATGAAACATACATAAATTCCAGCTCACGATGCCAATGCCATGGCAATGATTGAATACCTCCTCTATTCCATTCAATGCAATAACTGCTACAAGGAAAAAGGGGATTATCATGCATTTGCTCTTTTTCCTTATCCGCCATTATACGGATTGTAGTCATTTTCTTAATCATAAAAACCGCCTTATTTGTCGCATAGAGAACATTTTTTGTCGTATAAAAGGCAGAAAACCTAGGCTTTACAAGATATAATAAAATCACAATAAGAAATAAATAAAATTTTTAAAGGAGGAATCGACCATGAAAGCAGCAGTAAGACTTTCCAACATGGAGCGTTTGTTAATGAACGTTAATACCCATCATCACAGTTTCTTGGAGGGCGAGGATTTTCACTCTGTAAAAGAGAGCAACCTCAGTTATCGTCTTGGTATTCACGAATTACGCATTGGTACCTTTGCAGCTTTGGTGGTAGGAACTGCTTTAGCTATTTGCCTTTAATATACAAGCTAATTATACGGCAAGCATCCAGTTATTTCTACCCCCCATTTAAAATAATGTTCTAAAAACGACGGGATTGTTTTGTGCCTCTTGGCACATAAACAATCCCGTTTTTTCGTGATGTACCTACTCTACATATAAAAATGAAACATATACTTTTATGTTTTTTCAAAAAAGAGACAGCCGTAAGGCTGTCTCTTGATGTTTTAGAACTTATAAGTGTAGTTAAGCATAAAGGTTGTTGGTGCACAGAAATAATCAGAGGAAGAATTAGATGTGCGATCACGTCTGTTAAGTACATTTTCAATATTAAGATTAAATTCGCTATGCTCATCCGGAGTATAGATAAAGTTCCAATTAGACAGGAGATAAGGCTTAACAGCCTCATTTGGTCCAGATTGGGACTGATAACGAGAGCACATATATGTAAAGTTCAAATTAGTCTTAAACTTCTTATATTTGTAGCCAATTCCACCATCTAACTGGAGACGACCATATACATTTTCCCACTGATTCCTCATCTGAAGCTTCTTAGCGTTATCGCTCTTACTCTGTGGATGCTGCCATGTTATACCATAGTTATAACTCCACTTATCTCCACCATCTATCTTGCAGGATAATTCAATACCAGTATTGCGGAAATCTACATTTGTATACTGATAATATTTCTTTTTCGTATCCCATGATGCGGTAATATTATCCTCGACATCAATATGGAAAAGAGCAGCCTTCCAAGTGTGACTACCATGATTTTGTTTCCAGCCTATTTCATAATTGATACCCTTAGCTGGTTTTAAATCAGGATTTGGAATAGCGAAATCAGTATTCTTATTCATCTCTGAATAAGTTGGCATCTTAAAGGACTGGGCAATAGACAAATACAGGTTATTTTCCTCATTCATCTTATGTAACCAAGAACCGGACATACTAAAATTATTATAGTTCTGATCCCTATAGGCACCAGTAGTCCAAGTCTCACGGGCACCAAAGGTTGCAGTATTCTTTGCGTCAAATTGGTGCTCTATCTGAGTAAAAGCAGCCCAAACATTTCTGCCAAAACTTGAATTTTTTGAACTAATAATGTTCTTTTTTGTATCAGTTGTTATATATGCATTATAAATTTCTCGCTGACCACTAATACCAGCAATAAGATTAGTTGAATTATTTAAATACCATTTCTTCTGAACATCTGCACCGTAAGAGACGTTTTTCTCACGTGTATGGTATGGGGTACCTGCATAATTTAATTTGTTGGTAACTCCTCTTGATTCGATAAAGTTTAGATTATTAAAAATTGAAACCTTCCAATCCTTATCATGGAAAACAGCTTGGAAATTGTGATTTGTAGTATCATAACGTCTGGTCTGGTAAAGATCTCCGACCTTAGCTTTGCCTGTATAACCTGGTAAAGTAGCAGTTATATATCTGTCATAATATCCCATATTCTCAGAAAAATTATAATAAATATCCCATTTATCATTTAGAGAGCCAGAAATATTAAAGTTTTCCTTAGATAAATCTCTGGTATAATACCTCAATTCTGCATTTTTTGCATCCTTATTAATATTTGGTGTACACTGGTCAAAGCTTTTGCCAAGCATGGATTTATAATAACCCACACGCCAATTACCACTGCCTACATTTACCCCATAGTTATATCCTTCACGATTACCAAAACCTACTGTAACAGTATTTTCCTGAGTATTTTTCTTCAAAATGATGTTGACTACACCACCAATAGCATCGGAACCGTACAAAGTAGAACCATTGCCCTTAATTACCTCTATACGTTCAATATTACGTGCATCAATGGAGCCTAAATCATATTTTCCTCTATATTCCATAGGCGTACCATTAATCAAAATTAAGGTACCATCCTTATAACCACGAATAATTACATCATTAGTCATGGTGCCCATATTGGAATTAGCATTACCTATACAATCATACTGAATACCATTTAATTGCTTCAGTACATCCATAGCAGATCTAACGCCCATTTCTTTAATTTTATCTGCAGTAACAATCTCAGTACCAGCAGGAACATCCACGTCCTTCTTCTCAGTTCTGGTTGCAGTTACAATGACCTCCTCGTCACCGAAATCCACAACATCAGCTGCAAATACGCTTGAGCCAGCGGCCATTATTGCCAAAGCAATAGCAGCACTCAAATACTTCTTTTCCTTCATTTTCCATTCTCCTCTAAAAATTATTATTAACAAAGCTGTTACAGCCTTGATAACATGCCCATTATCTTATGCCTATAATATATTCAAAACCTACTCAGCCACAGACAGATGCTGCTGATCATCTAATTTAAAAGCATCCCCATAGGCAGAATATGCTATCTCCTGGGCTCCAAAGCAAAAGTCCTGGGATGATGAATAAATATAGGCATCTCTCGGCTCCCTAATACCACCATTTTTAATGGCTTTAATCTGCTGCAGTGATGGGTCCTTGGTATACTGATCCTTAAATGCCTGATTATCAAAGGAACCATGGGCGGAATAGCTTGGAAGCAAAATAATATCAGGGTCTATCTTTAAAAGCATTTCCTTGGTGAGCTTCACCCCACGTTTTAACCCAGCCTCAGAAAGACCATTTATAACCCCAGCCCACTTGCATTCATCATCATAAATGCAGTCCCTGCCACCATAATTCTGTACTACAGATATCAAGGCCACACGCTTTCGCTGGTCAGCAGGAACCTGTGCATCTATCTTTGCTTTAAGGGTATTTAATCGCTCCTCCATGAGAGTAATAAGCCTTTCGCCCTTTTCACCTTCTCCCAGAGCTGCAGCTATAAGACGAATATTATCTTTAATATCCCCAAGATTTTTGGAGCCCTTTACTACCACCACATTAATTCCCATATCCCGCAGGGACTGAACGTAATCAAGATTTCCCCAATCGGCTGCTATCACCAGGTCCGGCTGCAAAGCGATGATTTCTTCCAGCTTCGGATGTCTTACCTTATTGGGAATCTGCTTGGCCAGCTCCACCACATTGGAACTGGCTGGATCATCAAGATTTGTATTGCAGGCAATCATTCGTTCAGGCTTAACCAAGCCCAGCACAATATTGTCAGTACCAATAGTCATAGTGACAATTCTCGAAGGCTTTTCCTTAAAGTGAATTACTGTACCATGAATGTCAGTAACTTCATATTCCCCACCTTTAGACGCACTATCATTACCGCAACCAGACATAACCAATGACATCAATGCAATTAACAACAGTAGAATAAATTTTATGTTTAATGCTATTTTCATGTAATATCTCCCCTGTTTATCCTTGGCAAACGACAACAATGCACAATAAAAAAAACGGTTAGAAAAAATCCGAACCGTTTTAAATCGCACAAAAAAATAGCTTTTCATGCCATAATGGCAGAAAAGCAAGATTAAGAGCAAAATAGCCTTAAATCCCCTTCCTGTCGCTCGCAGGTCAAAACGGTGATTTATAAACAGGCAGTTCTCCTGACTTGATTCATAGCTCTGCTACACGCCTTCCCAGATTACATTAACCGTAACCCAGTGACAAATTCTATAGCTTCGCTCCTCTTACAGTGGCGGGACCGTGCTGGACTTGACCAGCTTCTCTATTAAGCCTCACGGCACCTGTTTCAGTTTTATTAAATTTTGATTAAAATCAAACAACAACTAAAAGTATACTCTTTTTGTTATAATTGTCAATTATAATTACCAAAATAAATACTTATTAACTAAAATATCTTTATGGAATTATCATTAACCTTAAATAACAAATCATAATAATTTTAAATATCTTTTACGCACCATGAACTATCGTATATCCATATTCTTTCTCAATAAATAGAGAAAATATGGCGTCCCCAAAACAGCTGTCATTATTCCAACATTTATTTCACTATTTGGAAGCAGCATTCTGCCCACAGCATCACAAAATACCAGGAACACAGCTCCCCCCACCATACTTGCCGGTAATAGATGACGGTGATTTGGTCCCACCAGCATACGCATCATGTGAGGAATAATCAAGCCTACAAATCCAATACTGCCTGTAATACATACAGAGCTGGCCGTAGTCATGGTGGCCACAGCAAGCAAAATTAGCCTGAATTTCGTAACATTCATCCCCACTGCCTTGGCCTCTGCTTCACCTAGAGCAAGAATATTCAGGTGTCTTGCCATAAGCATCATAATGATTATTCCCAAACTTATAGGTACAACACCCATAAATACATGCTCCCAACGGCGATAATCAAGACTGCCAATAGTCCAGAACAGGTACTGCTGAACCTTGTGATCGTCCATTATCGTCAGCATGGCGGCTGTCAAGGCACTAAATAGCATTCCTACCACCACACCAGCCAAAAGCAATGTCAATACAGGTATACGTCCATGTCGTGTGGCAAGACCTATGGTAAGGGACACCGCAATTACAGCACCAATAAAAGCAGATATTGGAAGGCCAACGAGGCTGGTACTGTTAATTCCAATAATAATTGCTATTACGGCCCCAAAGGTGGCACCACTGGACACACCAATAATACCAGGATCTGCCAGCGGATTACTGAACAAGCCCTGCAGCACTGCCCCGGAGGCAGCTAATCCGGCTCCTACCAAAAGCCCGACTACAGTTCTAGGGGAACGGATAAACATCAGCACAGCCTCCTGCTGCTCTGTTACATTTATATTTTCAAGGAACGGAAGGCCCATTTTATGAAAAAACCACGCCACCACCTGCATAAAGCTCAAATCATATTGTCCTGCAGACAGGGAGGTGCAGATTACCAATAAAAGAGCCACAAACAAAATAACGGCTATGAGCTTGTGATGATAATTATTCATACGCTACCGCCTTTCCGTGATTATGTTTGTCACCAATTATCGTTTTAATGAGCTCTTTTTTCCTGCTATCATCAGGGGCAGGAACCGTAAAAATATCCACATGGCCAGTTTCCTTATTTATTAAAGAACGTATATCCACCCCATAGGCCTCAGTAAGCAGTTCGTCAGTAAGTACATCCCCAGGATTGCCATCAGCAATAATGTTCCCTTCTTTTAATAGCATAAGCCTGGAGCAATATCGGGCCGCCAAATTCAGTTCATGAACCACCATGATAACCGTCTTGCCATATTTACACATTTCCTGACAAAAACGGAATATCTCCTCCTGATAAAATAAATCCAATCCCGATGCCGGCTCATCCAAAAACAATACATGGGTCTGCTGTGCCAGTACCTTGGCGAGATAAACACGCTGCCTCTGTCCTCCAGACATGGCTCTGATAGGTGTATTAGCCAGCTCCATGACTCCGGTATATTGCATGCAGGCATCCACAATGTCTGCGTCACTATCGCTGCTCTGCTCCCACCATTTCTTATATGGATACCTTCCCGCCATTACCATATCTCTGGCAGTATAATCAAAGGTCATTTCCACCTGCTGCTGAAGATAGGCAATCTGAACTGCCAGCTCCCGCTGTGAATAGCTTTTCAGCTCCTTGCCAAATAAGGTAATACTCCCCTTTACCAAGGGTAAAAAGCCTCTAAGTGATTTCAACAGGGTACTTTTACCGGCACCATTTTTGCCAATAATACCAATAAATTCACCAGGATTCACATCAAAGGAAGCGTTGGTTATTATTATATTCTTGTCATAACCAGTAGTTATGTTTTTAACACTTAATATTTTTTTCATTAATGACATCATCACCTATTATATTGTTTTAAACTCAAACTTCATTTTAAAACATCCAATAGTTTTAAGTATACTTTTTATAACGCCATTGTTCAAATTTTTCTTCTTTAGAAGAAAAATCATCCAATTAGCGTTTCAACGAGCAGGGAGATATGCTCACCAGCTGTTGTAGTTTCTTTTCCCCCACCTAAAGAGGAAGGGGACATCTTAAAGCTCGTTATATTGTATATGTCAAACGATATCAATAAAAGATAGGGTTAAATCCTTGCAGATGAAAAAAATATATGAATTTCTCCCTTATCAGTTCTAAATATTTCAGCTTTAACACCATATATGTCTTTTATCATTTCACTGGTAAATATGTTTTCAGGAGTACCAATTCCTTTTATTCTTCCATCCTTTAATACCACTATACGGTCACAATACATAGCAGCAATATTTAAATCATGGATTGCTGCTATAGTTGTACATTTGGTACTTTTCACCAGTGACATTAATTGTAGTTGATATTTAATATCAAGATGATTAGTAGGTTCATCCAATATTAAGGCATCTGTATTCTGTACAAGGGCTCTGGCCAAAATCACCCGTTGCCGTTCACCACCGGACAATGTGTTAAAGTGGCGGTCCTCATAACCATCAAGTCCAACCCGTTTTAAAGCATCAGCCGCCATTAAATAATCTTCTCTACTATTCCGTTCTAATATACTTTTATGGGGTGCTCTCCCCATAATAACTACATTTTCCACAGTGAAATCAAACGAAAAGTCATTATGCTGGGCTACAACACTAATTTGTCTGGCTGTTTCCCTATAGGACCTTTCTTTTATATTTATGCCATCGAAAAAAATGGCACCATTATCAGGCTTCAAAACTCTATATATGGTCTTTAACAAGGTTGATTTTCCACTGCCATTAGGACCAATAATTCCTAATAATTCACCAGGGTTAACAATAAAATTAAGTGCATTTATAATTTTTTTATTTCCCAGACTGACATCCAAATTATCAATTTTAATTTCCATTTATGATTACCTCCCAAATCCATACGCCTTGCGAATAATCATATAAACAAAGCAAGGCGCACCAATAAGAGAAATAATAATACCCACAGGGATTTCAGTATGTTCAATCAATGAGCGACATACTACATCTGCCAAAACCAATAAAATTGCCCCCATTAATCCTGACATTGGAAGCAAAAAACGATGTTCAGTGCCTATTGCGATTCTGGCAACATGAGGAACCAGCAAGCCAACAAATCCTATCATACCAGCCGAATAAACAATAAACCCAACCATCAATGAGCTTATTAACATATATATCTGGCGATATTTTCTTATATCAATACCTAAAGTGATTGCTGTTTCATCCCCAAACAACATCATATCTAATACCCTATTCTGTATTACAAAAAATAGAATACCACAAATGATTATTGCAGAAACAACAGGTAAAGATAACCAATCAGCACCAGCAAAGCTTCCCATCAGCCAAAAGGTTATTGTTTGTATGCCATCTTTGTCTTGGGCAAAATACACAACAAAACTGGATAATGCCGAACATACCATACTTAGTGCCATACCTATCAGCAATAGCTTCACAGCATTTACTCCGCCACCAATATTTGCCAACAACAATACAAGTACAGATACTCCCAAGGCTCCTAAAAACGCTGCAACACCAATGAAGTTACTAAAAACTCCACTGCCTAATCCCAATAATATAGCCACCGTAGCCCCCAGAGATGCTCCTGAAGAAATACCCATTATATAAGGATCTGCTAAAGGATTTTTTATTATAGCCTGCATTACTACACCACACACCGCCAATCCTGCACCTGCAATACATGCCAACAATACCCGCGGAATTCGTAATATCCAGATAATATCATGAAGAGGTCCCTGTCCAGGAGCATCTACTGATTTATCACTTATTATTCCATTTATCACGGTTTGCCAAATATCCTGTAAAGATAAGTCAACAGAGCCTAGCAATAAAGACAAAAAAAGTTCTACAACCAGTACCATTGCCAAGATGAAAATTAGAATATATTTTTTATTACAATTCATTCTTGCCTCCAAACAAATCAGGATAAAGGCCTGCCGCCATCAAACATATACCGTCATATGTTCTTGTGGCACTACCGTAAACCGAATACAATGGCAGATTATAAACCCGCTTATTTTTTATAGCTGAAATATCCTGCAATGCAGGCTTTGACAAAAAATCATATGTTATCTTATCTGCATTGGCATAATTAAATTCAGAATATACCATAAAAATCACATCAGGATTTGCTTCTATCATTTCTTCATAACTGATAGTTTTTCCAGTCTGAATCAGCTCACCATTTACCTGCTGCAATATATCACCAGCCAAAGAATTAGAACCATAAACCATGTAATTATCTTTCATCTGCTCAATAATTATGGTTCGGGGGTGATTATAATCTTTAGTTGCTTGTTGTACTGATGCAATTTTATTTTTCATTCCATTGACCAATTCAATGGCCTTCTGTTTTTTCCCAATTATTTTACCTATATCCAATATATAATTATATTCATCTTCAATAGTTCTTTCCTTTTTCCCAGGCATTGTATTGGCTGCATAATATGTATTTATATTACGTCCGTGCCAAAAACTGGTCGGCTTTGTTGTTTTCTCAGAAAAGGTTGAGCTCCATGCCAATATAAAGTCAGGCTCAAGCATAAGGATGTGTTCTGTATCAAGCAGCTGAAACTGTTTTATTGGTATTTTTTCATATTCATCCCTATATTCCGGCCTTAGGCAATCAGTGTAGGGCACACCTAAAGCCGCTACAATCTTATCTCCAGCTCCTAAGGCCAAGAGGGTTTCCACAGAGTTTTGCCATACAGCTACAATTCGATCCGGGGATTTTTTAAAATGTAATTCTATAGGATGACCACCAGTAGCAAAATTATCTACAACAATTTCACCTTCTAAACCACCGATGGGATTTTCTGATTGTACATCAGAAGATGATCTGGCACATCCAGATAATAATATTGTCACAGATAACATTATTAATAATGATTTTATCCCCTTACTCATTTTTTGCTCCTAAATGTAAGGCGGCATCAAAGCCGCCTTACACAATATAATTTCTTAGAATGAATATTTAACACCAAACATAAAGTTTCTGCCCATTTCTGGCAATGCTCCAGTGCTATAGCTTGCCAATGCCTTAGTTTCATACGCAGCATTGGTAATATTATTTACATTTAAGTAAAGCTGTAAATCCTTGTTTAACCGATAGTTAAGAGCAAGATCCCACACATTAAAGCTGCCAGAAGTAAAATACCGTGTGTCATTACCGGAATAAATGCTACATGCCAAATCAGCAAACCACTTTTCCTTGTCGTAGGTTAAATGAAATCTATATACATTCCGTGGACGGAACTTGTTGATCATCATATCATCAGTAGTCCCATCAGGGTTAATATGGGTATTTTTAGCATGATAGTTCTCATTTACCCAGCTATAGGTACCACTGAAAGACCAGTTATCGTCAAACTTATGGGTAAAGCCAAGATTCATTGATCGCTTCATACGGGAAGCATTTACTGCCTTGGTCTGCCATTTGCCGGTAGCCTCATTAAGAACACTATATCTGGCAATAGCATTGGTCATATCGGTAACTGCATAGTTAATTTCCACAGAATCCTTATCACTTAATCTTTTGCTTAAACCTACATTCCAGTTCCAGCCCTTTTCATCCTGCAGCTTATCGTACTCAGCCTGACGTGACAAATCAAAGGAGGTCACTGGCCTGAAAATTTGACTGGCAGATGCATAAAGGTTGGTAGTACTGTCAAAATCATAGCTGTTATACAGGGAGAAGGTAAACTGATTACTGCTGCTAATCTTTGTTCCAGCATATTCACCTTCGCTATAATAAGAATAATTTATACCAGGAGTAACCGTATACTTATGACTTACCTTGATTTTATCCTGGGCATATATATTCCACGACTTTCTGTCAGCTTCTTTATCTTCCCTGCCATCAGAATATTTATAGTAGCTGAAAGCATATCTGGCACCATAGGTCAGGCTGTTGTTACCAATATGATTTGCCAATTGTACAGCAATCCCCTTAGTCTCCTCGGTATCACGATGTGAATTTGCTGAATCCTTGGCTGCATCCCAAAATTCATTAAGATAAGTATATGGCACATTCCAAATAGAGGAATAATCCACCATATTATACTTGGATGTATTACGGAAAATTCTCACATAGCTTTCAGCATTTTCATCTGTCTTATTAAATACATACTTTGCAGACATTCGTTGAGTTCTGACCTCATCATAGGAGCCTAACCAGGCATCATAAAGAAAAATATTTCTATAGCCGGGCACTTTACTGCTTAAACCAGTATATCTATGGGTTATCGGATCAATAGCAGCCATTGTTCCGTTATAAAAAGAATTGATATTAGCATAATCTGGCGCCGTTATTGGATAGTAAGCCAATTCATAAACATTACTATAGTCTAAAGTCAGACTTTGCTTTGCATCAAAGTCCTTGGTGATGTGAAAGTTTATATTTTCATCAACGTACCCTGTATTATTAAACGTATAATCCTTGCCAGTAGCAGCATCATGATATTTGCTGTCGCCACGTCTATCTCTGGAAATGCCAAAGGAATAACGTATTGAACCATTCTGGGCAGAACCAGTGTGGGTAAATGCGGTCTTAAAATGATTAAAGGAGCCACCAGCTATCTCCAAGGTACTTCTTGGCTTATCAGTACCTCTTCTGGTGATTATATTAAGTACACCACCGGCTGCATCTGCACCATAAATAGCTGCACCGGTACCTTTAATTACTTCGATTTGCTCCACATCATTAATACCCGGCAATGTATGAAGATCCACCTTTGCCTTAGTCCCGGCAAAGGCACTGGCATCATTATCTACACGTACACCATCAACCAGAACAACAATTCCATTTTCACCATTTATTGATAATTCCGAGTTAAATGAAGAATATCCATATTCTCCGCCCTTATACCCAGGAGTTGCAATTAATACACCTGGAACATTTTTGATGGCATCAGCAACAGAACTATAATTATGCTTTTCAATATCCTCACGAGTAATTACATTAGTGTCCCCCTTTGTTGTATATGGATTTTCAATTATAGGGTTTTCTTTATCACCATATACAACCACATCCTCATCGATTGGTTCCTCAGCAAATACACTATTGGAGCATGTAACCAAACAACACGCAACAATTAATGATAAATACTTTTTCTTCTTACTACTCATAACCTTCTCCTTCTCCACATAAAATAAAAAAAACGGTCATAGAATAATCCAGACCGCAAATCCCATAATAAACAAGAAAATAAAAAAACTTTTCAACCAATATGGAAGAAAAGACATATAAAACACTGCTATTACTAACAGGATGATATAATCCCTTCCCATCGCTCGTAGGAAAAAACGGTGATTGTTAAACAGGCAGTTCTCCTGACTTGATTCATAGCTCTGCTATATACCTTCCCAGATTTCTCCAGTGGCTAAAGCTATAGCTTCGCTCCTCTTACAGTGGCGTGACCGTGCTGGACTTGACCAGCTTCTCTATTAAGCCTCACGGCACCTGTTCCTAAATTATTAAATTTTGATTAAATACCAACAATATTTATTATACATTTTTAGTTATAATTGTCAAATCAAATTACTATAAGTTATATACTTAAACAAGTATCATCAAACTTGTTTAAGTAATATGATATAAATAAGTTGGCCTAAACTTGTTTAAGTAATATGATATAAATAAGTTGACCTAAACTTGTTTAAGTAATATGATATAAGCAAGTTTAGGTGGGGGGTGAGATGAAATGAAGTATAATTTTCCAGATGACTTAAAAGCAATCAGGGCAATATTAGGATTGACCCAGTCAGAGTTGGCATCACAAATAGGTATTGAACAAGTTACAATATCAAGAAATGAAATTGGCAAAACTACCCCTTCCGCCAAAATTCTGGAAACCATCTATGGCTATGCCTTTAAAAATAATATCAACTTAAATAAGCTGAAAGAAATGCTATGGCTTGATAACCTGTCTCCCAATCATAAACTTCTATTTCATGGAGCCAAAAGTGAAATTGTAGGAAATATAGACCTTCAAAAAAGTCGTCGAAACAATGATTTTGGGCAAGGATTTTATACAGGTGAAAAATACGAACAGGCCATATCCTTTATTTCAGGCTTTGATAAATCCTGTGTTTATCTGATAGATTTTTTTGATACAGGTCTGACACATAAACAATATAGCGTTGACCAGGAATGGATGATGACAATAGCCTACTATCGAGGGGCGTTAGATGAATATAAAAATCATCCCATAATAAAAAAGTTGGCTGAAGAATCAAGATTTTACGATTATATCATTGCCCCTATAGCAGATAACAGGATGTTCCAGATAATAAATTCATTCATATACGGAGAAATAACTGATGAACAATGCAAGCATTGTCTTGCTGCAACCAATTTGGGATACCAGTATGTATTTCTTACCGAAAAATCACTAGGAAATTTAAAGCTAATTGAAAAATGTTATGTTTCAAACAATGAGCGAAATCATTACAAAAACATACGGTCAGCCGATACCAAGCTTGGTGATGATAAAGTTAAATTAGCCCGAATAAAATACAGAGGCAAAGGGCATTATATTGATGAAATACTTAAATAATCAGGTGGTGATGATACCATGAAGAAGATAGACAAAAGCGGACTTATATTATGTGAATTACAGGCTAAAACCTTTGAATTATCAGCTGAGTCCTTATCTATGAGTTCAGAGATTTTCATACGAAGATTTATGAACAGTCAAATATCCAAAGTTTTGGATAGTGGTGATATCTTGGAAACCAATATCCAGGCCAATGATTTATTGGAAAGAGTTGAGGAACAATATGGTCCATCCAATTACGGGAAAACAAAATTTTCTGCTGATGAATTATATTGGATAGGATATATTTACCGATACTTTTCCTACACATACGAGAAATCATCCCTACAGGTTTACAAAATCGTAAAACCTAAAGAACTTCGTCAATTATATTTACCATACCACACTATAGATCCGGCTCAAGCCATTGAACGAATATTAGAAGCTCATAATCAAAAACTAGACGAAGATGAGGAAATATATAGACAGTTACAGATACTAAAAACAATACGAGAAAAAAGCGCAGACTACTAAAGCCTGCGCTTTTGTGTACCTTATTAAACGTCAGTTGTAATTTCTCCATTTTTGATGGTAAACTGAACCATCTGTGAGAAAGAGCTGTCACCGGTAGGACTTACGAACTCGAAGAAATAGCCATAGAGTCCATCCCCTGTTTCAGCGTCATCAAATACAGGGTTACTGCCAATAGTAAAGGTTTCAGCCTCCACTGGAACATACTCATTTGTGTTAGAAGAAAGAGGCATAGCATAGTGAATAGTAGTAATGGTGTCACCTGCTTTTAGCTTCATAAAGTGACGATCACCCATACCATTATCATCTATACCCTTCCAGGCACCAATGATATGATATTTTTCATCGTTGTATGTATAGGAAACCTGCAAATTACATTCCACACCATTTAACTTTATAGGAATGGAATAAATGTTATAATTATCCTCCTCTGTGGTGATTTCCACATACACAGGATGTCCATCCAGCATTGGCCATTTACCATAGAAATTGTCCTTAAAAATACCACTGTCCCAATCACCGATTATATTGGAATCACTGCCAAGGGCCAACAAGATATCTTCTTTTTCATCAATATATACCAGCTGACAATGAACTGCTGAAAGCATATCCATCTGTTGCTCAGATAAAGAAACATAGGAAATACCCGCATTATCTATGTACACTGGAGTATCCTCCAGCTGGGATACATCACAAAGCTTTTGAGATGGCTGAGCTGGTAGAACAGGCACCGTTACGCTGCTCTGGTTACCCGCTAAAACTTCATCTGCTTCCTCCGGCCATTCACCACTGAGCAAATAATAATACAAACATTTATGAGCAAAAGAAGCTGCGTCCTGGGCAACATAACTGGAATAATTATCCACATCACCATCATAAGGATAGTAGCCGGATAATCCGCTTCCTCTCCGACGGTATTTGCCCTGAACCTTATATACAACTGCATTGTCAATAGAATTCATCAACTGTGGGGCTGTCCTCGGCATAATATGCTGAGCCCTATAGGCCAAATCACCAAGATCCACCATATTGGAATACCCCTGTTCCCTGGTGTTGCCGCCATAATTTTCTGCCCGCTGTGCATCACGTCCAAAGTCGGAGAAAAATTTCTGAGGATTATTCTTGGCCTGAGTAAGTGCTTCTACACCAAAGGATTCATAAGCTGATTTTACAGCTGGAACCCTGGACAAATCGACTACGGAAAGAGTAGCTGTTTCCTCAGTACCATATTCCTCACAGCCAATCATATAGCTGTCACAAATAGACCTGCCCAAAGTAGCACCATCCATGGCAGGATTTTGGGCAAGAGCCTCGACCCAACCAGTATAATTCCAACCATTACCAGGCTCAATTTCCTCAGAAGCTGTCATGTATCTGGATATACCATTAAGCATATTTGCCACATCGTAAGTACTCATCAAACAGGCATCAAATCCCACCAATTCAAACGGAGGAGTTCCTTGAGAAGTGCCATAGACATCTGTAAACGCATTCTGTATATCATTTAAATTAAGGGTATTATCGGTTCGTTCATCCACGCAAACACCGCCTGTGGTGCCGCCACCATGGTTCCAAAATACAAATACCCTGTGATCAGCAGGAAAATTATCCTTGCCGAACTGCAAAAAATTCTGAAGGGTATTCTTGTCGCCCATATCAGCATCAGGTGCCAGCTCTAGCTCATGCAAACCACTGGAATCATAGAGATAACGACCGATTACATTATTCCCCATAACATCATTTTGCCATTCATAGCTTCCTCCGGTCTGAAAAACAACCTTTACATTTGGAGGAAGATTTACATCCAACAGCTCCTCTATATCGGTTGTGGCAGATCCATACTCTGTCTCCAGATCCGAGCCACAAATATACCAATACACCACCCAGTTATCACTGGAATTATAAGCATAAGGATTAGCATAGGCCCGTTCATAAGAGCCATTGGACCCCAGTCCCGTCAATATGACGGCAACCATAATAATCCACGAAACAAGGAATTTTCTAAAGTATCGCCAAATATCAACCTTCATTTTTCCACCTCGATTTTTCAATCCACTTACTAAAAATCTATATTAGTATTATAACGCCATTGTTCAAATTTTTCTTCTTTAGAAGAAAAATCATCCAATTAGCGTTTCAACGAGCAGGGAGATATGCTCACCAGCTGTTGTAGTTTGTTTTCCCTCACCTAAAGAGGAAGGGGACATCTTAAAGCTCGTTATACGATAAAAATACAATAAAAACACCCACCAGAAAATACTGGCAGGTGCTTAACTTAAAATATTAAGAAGGTTAAATTTTACTCAACAACCCAAACGTCGCCGTCCTCGTCCACGAGAACATCACCGGACTCTACAGGCTCATCCACAATAAGCTCAACTTCCTCATCCATTAAAGCGTAGTTGGAAGAAGTTACGTTGCAGTCCAAAGAAGCTGCGCTAGCCATCTGAGCGCCCAAAGCAAATACCATAGCTGCCAAAATCATACTAAACTTTTTCATATTATAATCTCCTCTCAATTCGTAAAACTACTTTTACCTTTTTCATACCATGACAGTGTCTCAAAGAATCATAAAATTACAAACCGTTTACAAACTTCTTCAGGCCTTCAACATCAACTGGAGCCCAATACATCTTGCCATCGTCACCCTTTACGATTTCGCACTTGCACTCATAGGTCTGACCCATCTTGAGTGGGAACTCGTTGATGTAGTTCTCAATGCACTCCAGAGTAGCCTTCTGGAAATCCGGATCCTGCTTGAACTGCTCAACAGTATAGCCATTAGCCTGCAGGGTACCCAATACAACGCCAAGAGCAATAATATCCTCATTAGTTTCAGCCAGCTTTGCAGCACCTGCCTGATCAAGAACATTTGCTGTTACCTCTACTACAGGATGCTCAGCATCATCTGTCTTTATCTTGGTCTTAATCTGCATAGCTGCCTTCATCTTGGTGATGTATGTAGCAGTGATATCCTCAACATTTGCATCATTCAGTGGGAACTTAGCAAAAGCCTTCAGCAAATCGCCAATTACTGCCTCCTGAATCTGCTCCTCCTGAGCCTTTGTCATACCAGTTGCTGCCATGCTATCTGATACGCCATAGGCCATTATCTCAGAATAGCCTAAAACAGCCTTGTCGGCACTGTCCTTTGGCTTCTCCGTGCCGCAGCCCGCGATAGCGAAAATGGCAATCAAAGCCACCAACCCTAACAGCAATTTTTTCATCATTTTCTTTTTCCTCCCTGAACTTGAATATTATTTCCCATCATGGTATTGTCTACTCAGGAGAAGAATATTCCCCCCCACTAGACAACTTAATTTTAAAAAAATATTCAATCAATTTCAACGACTTTGCAAAAAGTGGTCGATTTTTGCAAAAAGTGGTCGATTTTTAGACCAATTGACTTTTTTTCTATGATTTTTTTGTTATAGAACGAGCAATCAAAAGCTAATTTCTATTAAAGAGGTTCGTGATGGATAATCTTATTATTCCAATATGTATTTTAATAACTGTGCTCCAGGTAGCTCATACATATCTCAGATTTTTGGCGTTTAAAAAAGAAATGAACCAAGAGGATATCCAGCGCCTATGGTATTCAGTGACTGGCTTTGCCGTCCTAAGCTGCTTTATTTATTACAACATTTTAAATGATTTAGTTCTTAGTACCATTACATATAAGACCCTGCTCATTCTTGGCTGGATTCCCTATTTTTTTATTTTTCTTCTGGCGATCCCCCGTCATATTTCCCTTCATATCTTTGTACTGGGAATGTCCGGAATATGGAGCTTTTTCCTTTATACCCTCAGCAGCTTTATCCTAATTATTTTTTTCAATGATTTGCATTATATACTGACTACACTGCTTTTCACCTTAATAAACATCCTGCTGTTTGTTCTGCTGCTTCCTATAGAGCGGCGTATTTTCTCCCGGCTTCTGCCACTTGAGGAGTTCTTTCGGGATAAAAATATTGGTCTTTATATTGCCAGTCTGCCTCTTTCAATTTTCATTGCTCACATAATTATGACCATTGACAATACCCTTTTATCTTCATGGGAGCAACGTTTATCCAGATTTTATCTTCCCCTTGTTTTCCTATGTTGTTATCACTATGTTCAAATCGCTGCAAAGCAATACAACGAAAAAAAGCTGCTGCTGATTGACAATCAACAGCTGTCTAATGAGATGGTTTCCTTGATAGAACATCGTCTTATGCTACAAAAAAATAAAACCATGATAAAAAGGTTCCGGCAGAGCTTTCTTGCCAGCTATGACCGACTACTGGACATGGTTGATGCCCAAAGAGGGGACGAGATAAAAGCATTTCTGGAAAAACAGGAGCAAAAGCTGCCCTCTGCCGTCATTCTTTCATATTCTGATTCGCCAATTATCAACACCGCCATTTCCATTTACAATTCCCGAACCCAAAAGCTGGGAATAAAGTTTATTCCAAAGGTCAATCTGCCTGCTAATTTCAATACTGATGAAAATGACTTGAGCATATTGCTGTCCAATCTGCTGGAAAACTCCCTTCAGGCCTGCATCAAGGAGCAGAAGAAGGGGTATAATAATCTCGAAATATCGCTTAAAATACAACATAACGGCCAGCAATGTGTAATATCCATAACCAATCCATGCTCCACGCCTATTAATCTTGACGAGGAGGGACTGCCCCGTGCCACCAGAGAAGGACATGGCATTGGTATGGTGTCCCTGAAAATGTTTTTGGAAAAGTATCATGGTTATGCCACCTTTACCCAAAATAATAATCAGGTAAGTATGTTCTTATATTGGAGGAATGATATATCATGCTAGCATTCTCCTACGCCCTTTTGGTTACCATAATACAATTGGCGGGAGCTTATATACGATATTTGCCCTTCAGCCAGATTATGGAACGAAAAGAAGCTAGTGCCTTATGGCGCAATATGCTGATATGGAGCGTTTTCGGACTGCTTATTAATTTTTCAGTTACCTATTCACTGGGAATAACTATGGCAACATATAAGCTGCTCTTTTTCTTTGGTATGACTCCATATTTAGTTATCTCAGTAATTCATATCCCCCACCGTTTGCCACAGCATCTTTTTGTATTGGGTATTCAGGCTCTCTACGCCTTTATGCTCCATTCCAGCTCCGGAATTATCCTAACGCTGATTTATTCCAACATGACAGCCATATTGCTGCCACTACAACTCACTTTGTGGATATTCCTGTTTTTGCTTATATATCCTTGGGGGCAAAAGCTATTTACCAGTCTTTTGCCAGACGAGCAATTTGTATCCGACACCAGGCTTCGCTGGTATATAGCATTTTTACCTATTTCCTTCTATGTGGGATGTTTGATATCTATATCCAATGTGACCTTCCTGCCAGAATTAAGTGACCGTTTAAGCCGACTGGCCATTCCTCTGTTCTTCTTCATTGTCTATTTCATTGTGCATTACAATTCCAGTGAAGAACAACAGCACAAAAAGCTAATGGAAAACAAGGAACGACTTACAAAACAGCGTGAAAGTCTAAAGGAACACACAAAATTGATGCAGGAAAATGAAAAAGCCCTTTCCGTATTACGCCACGATATGCGTCACAGCTACCGACTGATTTACGCCTTATTGGAAAAGGGTGACTACGACAGCATCAGAAATCATATTGCTGCCCAAAAGTCCCTGCTGGAGCATACCTCAGAAAACACCAAATAACATAAAAAAACAAGACCTTATCTGCCGGAACTAACAGATAAGGTCATTTTTTATTACTTCACTTGTTGATTATATGGTTCATATATGCCACCTTTACATCCTGACGCTTACGACGGCTTATAGAAAGCTCAGAGCCATCAGTCATACGAAAGGACTCTAATTCCATATTCTCCACATAGTCCATGTTGAGAATCATTCGATGATTGAACTCCAAAAAGCGCTCATCCTTCAGCAATATATCACATGCCTCCCCATAAGACATAAGTGACACCAGGACTTTATTATCCAAATGAAAATTTATATTATGGGAATCAAAGACATCAATGTAAATTATGTCACTATAAGAAATATCTATAGGAGATCCATTGACCTTTAAGGTTATGCCACCTTTCTTTTTTAGCAATTTCGGGAAAATAAAATCAAAGGTCTCGGTAAATTCCTTCTGGTGCTCTGCCAATGGCTTTATGAAATATCCTATGGCAAATACCCGATACCCCTCAAGGATATGTTCATCGCTGGAGGTTAAAAATATAATGCTGACCTCGCTATCAGATTCACGGATTTTCTTGGCCGTTTCCAGACCGGTTATTCCCGTCATATAAATATCCAAAATAACCAGGTCAAAGGTACCGGCATCGTATTTCGCCAGCAAAGCCTCACCACTATCAAAGGTCGTGATGTGAACAGAGCTTTCCTCCAGGGAAAAATTTGTATGAATATAGTTTTGGCAATATGTTAGGACATCATTACGGTCTTGCTCATTATCGTCAACAATGGCAATATTCATAATTATATGCTCCCTGCTTTATCAAAATTATCTGGGTAAACAGAAAAACACCTACTTTATAAGTATTATTTTATAACAAAAAAAGGTTATTTTCTACTACCAGAGTCCATTTTCTGTCGTGAAATAAAGCAAAAAAAGAGAGCCCCCAAAGGGACTCTCTCAGTTTTTAAAGCATTGTACTTTAGCAAGAAGCTAATATTACAGCTGAGGACCAGCAGCAACAAGAGCCTTACCAGCAGCGTTGCCAGTGTACTTGCCGAAGTTCTTAATGAAGCGGCCAGCCAAATCCTTAGCCTTGGTCTCCCACTCGGAAGCATCTGCATAGGTGTCACGAGGATCCAGAATCTTAGGATCAACACCTGGCAGCTCGGTAGGTACCTCGAAGTTGAACATAGGAATCTTCTTGGTAGGAGCAGTCTTGATGTCGCCATTGAGGATAGCATCAATGATACCACGGGTATCCTTAATGGTGATACGCTTGCCAGTACCATTCCAACCAGTGTTTACGAGGTAGGCCTTTGCATCGTTGGCAGTCATCTTCTTAACGAGCTCCTCACCGTACTTAGTAGGGTGCAGCTCGAGGAATGCCTGACCGAAGCAAGCGGAGAAGGTAGGAGTTGGCTCAGTGATGCCACGCTCGGTACCTGCCAGCTTAGCAGTGAAGCCAGAGAGGAAGTAGTACTGAGTCTGCTCTGGAGTCAGGATGGAAACTGGAGGCAGAACGCCGAATGCATCAGCGGAGAGGAAGATTACGTTCTTAGCTGCTGGAGCGGAAGAACCTTCCTTAATGTTCTTAATGTGGTTGATAGGATAAGATACACGAGTGTTCTCGGTAACGCTCTTATCAGCGAAGTCGATCTTGCCGTTAGCGTCAACAGTTACATTCTCAAGCAGAGCGTTTCTCTTGATAGCGCCATAGATGTCTGGCTCAGACTCAGGGTCCAGGTTGATAACCTTAGCATAGCAGCCACCCTCGAAGTTGAATACGCCATTGTCGTCCCAACCATGCTCGTCATCACCGATGAGCTTACGCTTAGGATCAGTGGACAGAGTGGTCTTACCAGTACCGGAGAGACCGAAGAAGATTGCAGTGTTCTCGCCGTTCATGTCGCAGTTAGCGGAACAATGCATGGAAGCGATACCCTTCAGTGGGAGGAAGTAGTTCATCATGGAGAACATACCCTTCTTCATCTCGCCGCCGTACCAAGTGTTAATGATTACCTGCTCCTTGGAAGTAGTGTTGAAAGCTACGCAAGTCTCGGAGTTCAGACCGAGTTCCTTGTAGTTGGTTACCTTAGCCTTGGAAGCGTTGTATACAACGAAATCTGGCTCGAAGTTAGCAAGTTCCTCAGCAGTTGGCTGAATGAACATGTTGGTTACAAAGTGAGCCTGCCATGCAACCTCAACGATGAAACGAACTGCCATACGGGTATCTTTATTAGCACCGCAGAAAGCATCAACAACATAGAGCTTCTTATTGCAGAGCTCTTTCTTAGCGATATCCTTAACAGTTGCCCATACGTCCTCAGACATAGGATGGTTATCGTTCTTGTACTCTTCGGAAGTCCACCAAACCTTATCCTTGGAATTAGCGTCCATAACGATGTACTTGTCCTTAGGAGAACGGCCAGTGTAAATACCAGTCATAACGTTTACAGCACCGAGCTCAGTCTGAGTACCAACCTCGAAACCCTCGAGACCAGCCTTAGTTTCTTCCTCAAACAGTACCTCATAAGAAGGGTTGTGAACAATCTCAGTAGTACCAGTGATACCATACTTAGTCAAGTCAAGTGTTGCCATTTTGCTATCTACCTCTTTCTTTTAACTATTCTGCCACAATGATCTGCTACCCCTCTGAGTCTTTCGACCCAGGACTCAAATCAAATCATTTATGACATTTATGATTAGATAAACACAATTCCGTCTAGCGGAATATCCTTTTTGTATTTTAGTCGTTTTAAGGCAATTTGTCAAAAATTGTTAAGTATTATTTTATGATAATATCTGGTTATAGTTCCTATTACTTTTTCTTATTTTCAGCGAATTGTAATACACTTTTAGGCATTTCTCCCTTTTCTACAGTGTTTTCATGGGAAATTTTAGCCATTTTTAACTTAGCCAATCCCGCTGGTATTCCAAAGCTATTTAATTTGGACAACTCATCCAAGAGCTGGAATTCATCCTTGCCATCAATATCCTGACCAAGGGCTGTAAGAACACTTTCATTGAATTTATACGGACTGGCTGTGGAAACAATGACAACATTTTTCTGATCATCCAGCTTATAAAAGGCATTCCAGGCAACAGCGGTATGAGGATCCGGAATATATTTTTCCATATCATACTCCTTTTTTATCATACCTTTTGTAGCCTCATCATCAGACCAATCTGCGCTGAATACCTCTTTAATCTTGGACAGTACCTCTGCTCCAACATCGTATTTTCCAGTTTCAGCCAATTCCTTCATCCATCCTGCCACCTTGGCTGCATCTCCTGTAACATGATAAAGCAGACGCTCCAGATTGCTGGAAATAAGTATATCCATGGAAGGGCTGATTGTCTTGAAGAAATCACGGTTTCTGTCATAAACTCCAGTGTTGAGGAAGTCAGTAAGTACATTATTGGTGTTGGAAGCACAAATGAGCTTCTTCACAGGAAGCCCCATGGACATGGCATAATAGCCCGCCAAAATATCGCCAAAATTACCTGTTGGTACCACAAAGCTAATCTTATCCCCAGCCTTAATGCACCCTTTGTTAAGTATATCTGCATAAGTGCTGAAGTAATATACGATCTGAGGTACCAGGCGCCCCCAGTTTATGGAGTTTGCTGAAGAAAGGGAAATTCCCTTTTCATTGAGCTGGGCATTGAATTTACTGTCGCTGAAAATAGCCTTTACACCGCTCTGGGCATCATCAAAATTGCCCTTTACAGCAGTAACATTCACATTGCTGCCCAGTTGGGTAACCATCTGCAAACGCTGAATACGGCTGACACCATTATCAGGATAGAAAACCATAATCTTGGTCTGCTCCACATCCTTAAAGCCTTCCAGTGCAGCCTTGCCGGTATCACCGGAGGTGGCCACAAGAATAAGCACTTCATTCTTTTCACCAGTTTTCTTCAAGGCAGTGGACAAGAGCTGAGGTAACAGCTGCAGGGCCATATCCTTAAAGGCAGATGTAGGTCCATGCCAAAGCTCCAGCACGGAAACATCCTTTAAGAAATTTACAGGAGCAATAGCGTCATCATCAAATTTACCATTACCATAGGCGCGGCTCACACAGCCCTCAATTTCCTCCTGTGTATAGTCTGTCAAAAAAAGGCTGAGAACCTTTACGGCACGTTCCTGATAGGAAAGACGCTGTAAGCCTTCGATAAATGCCATATCCACATGGGGCATGCTGTCTGGTACAAAAAGACCGCCATCATCAGCCAACCCCTTAATAATAGCCTCTGCTGAAGATAATTTCTGGTTGTTTCCACGTGTGCTGATATATTTCATATTATTTTCACTCCTTTTTAATGCCTTCCCTCTGGGGAAGCACCTACGGTACTAGGACAAAGTCCGTCGGTGTACTGCTTGCGACGCAAAGCTAGTCCTGTAAGGGCGGTGGATGAGTTCATCTAATTAACTTTCCCAAAATGGCATTTACAGCCTTTACCAAATCATCCGGAGATAAGAGAAGCTGCTGTCCACGGATTCCGGCACTTATGGCGATGGTATCCCAATTCCCCGACGATTCATCAAGAAAAACAGGATAATTTTTCTTGGCCCCAAGGGGAGAACAGCCACCCCGTATATAACCAGTAAGCCCCAGCACTTCCTTCAGGGCAACCATTTCAACGCTCTTATTGCCTGAAGCCTTTGCTAGGGCTTTAAAATCCAGTTCACCATCCCCAGGTATGCAGGCCATAAGTACACCGGTTTTGTCACCACGACAAACCAAGGTCTTAAACACCATTTTTACATCCATTCCTGTGGAGGCTGCAACATGAATCGCACTGAGATCGTCCAAATCCACCTCATAGGTCTTTATGTCATAAGGTATTTTCAGATTATCCAATATGCGTGCTGCATTTGTCTTTTTAATTTTCATAATCGAATACTCCTGTCTCATAATATCTCGAAACACTACATAAGTATATCACAAGACATTTGTATTGTACATACAGACTTTTATTGTTAATTATTACCGTTTTGTATACTAATTACTATTGAAATTTACTATTTATTTAATAGCAGATACTTCTGGCAGGTTCTCCGCCCGAACCGGACTAAAATCCATTCCGACCTCAGCATCGGCACCAGGGTAATTTGCAGCCCTTACAGCAGCATCGTCATTGTTTCGCATTGCCCTTACGCCACGGGCCCGAACCTCCTCGGATGGACCGATAATCTTGGCAATTTCAGCCTTATTTTCTTCCCACCGCTTATTTGATGCAGATACTTCCCCATTAATCTTCGTAGCCTGGGCCTCAAAATTAGGGGCACGGCGTTTCTTAACCTTTTCACCTCTGGCTGCCTTGGCCGCATCCTCCTTGGCCTGCTCTTCAGCATGCTTCTTGTAATCCTCCACCTTTTCCTGATGGTTAAGGGAGGTATAGTAGTCATCCATCATTTCATAGAAAATGGATTTACGCTCTGCAAGAAGGCTCTCCAAATGCTTTCCACCAACTGGAACCTTCAGCTCATCAAGGCCCTCACAGGATTCCTTCATAATCTTTTCGGCCTCTATAATCCAGTCCTTATTTATCTCCGGAATCTTCTTTTTCAGCTCGGCAAATTTGTCCTCTGTATTTTTTAGATTTGTACGAACCTTATCCACATAACGCTTCATGTCCCGGTCATTCTGTTTAACCAGGGCATCCACGAACTCGGCATAATTTATAATGTCGTAAATCTGCCAGGTTTCATCATCAGTCTGACGCATCTTAAACTTCAAAACAAAGCTGTCACCATAATTTGGCTCAAATATTCTCACAGCCACTGTGGCTGTTTCCGGGGCCTTGGATTCTGAGCCCTCAGCTGCTTCCCCACCCTCATCAGCTTCAATGACAGGATCCTTGGAAACATATTCAATTTTTCTCATGGACATGGTACGAAGACCAATTTTGTCCTGAAAGGCCGTTACCTGAGAAACATTCTCCTCCTTCGGCCACTTTTCATTTGCTACAAAATATAAAATATCTTCCTTGGTCTTTTCAACCAGACTGCCATCCAGAATCATCTGCTTATCCGGGCTGTCCGCATCTATCAGCTTGCTGAGATCATTGGCTCCTTTGTTTAACACGGCATCCAAATCGACATATTTCTGAAATTCCTCAGTATTATGACTAACTACAGCCTTCTGCAATGCATTCATAGAATATGCAGGTGTATGAACATAGTATAGGAAATAAAAAGCAGCCGCAGCTCCAGCCAACAGTATTTCCAATAATATGCCAACTATAAGTGCGCCTTTATAATTCATATATCCACCACTTCTTCCAAATCCTTTTAGTGTCCAAAAAGCAAATCCTTTTGCCTTTCTATAATAAGTTAATTCTATTGTAACATACTTTAATATATTCTTAAATAAAACTACAGTATCAGATATATACTAAATATTTGCTTAAAATCTGAAAAATCCTTCTTTTTCTGTTACAATATATTTATCAGAATAAGTTTATGGAAACATAAAAACATTTTATGCAAAGGAGTGTGGGGTATTAATGAAAATTGCATTAGCACAGCTTCGGATTATTCCTGGTCACCCTGATGAAAACACCAAAAAAATGTTGGAAATGATATGGGAAGCCAAAAGCAATTCGGCACATCTTATCATTTTCCCTGAGATGTCCATTCCAGGCTATCTGTTGGGAGATACCTGGGAACAAACTGCATTCATCAAGGATTGTGAGGAATGCGGCCAGGATATCATCGAAGCATCCAAGGACATGGCTATTATTTTTGGTAATGTTGCAGTGGATTGGAACAAGAAAAATACTGATGGCCGTCCAAGAAAGTTCAATGCTCTCTTCACAGCATATCATGGCAAGCTGGTAGCACCGGATAATATGCCATATCCTTTTGTCATCAAAACACTGATGCCAAATTATCGTGAATTTGATGATACTCGTCATTTTTATAGCTTAAAACAGCTGGCAGAGGAAAAAAATGTCAATGTAAATGATCTTATCTCTCCTGTTCGCCTGGATATAAATGGTAAGATGTATTCCATTGGTGGCTTCCTTTGTGAAGATGGCTGGAGTGATAATTACAACTACGCCCCTATTGATTTTCTCAAGGAAAAGGGCGTAGATTTCTTTGTAAATATTTCCTCCTCACCTTATACTGTTGGCAAAAATAAAAAGCGCAGCATGATTTTCAGCAAGGAGGCCAAGGATAACGGCGCACCACTGATTTATGTAAACAATACAGGCATTCAAAATAACGGTAAGACTATTTATACCTTCGACGGCTCCAGCACAGTGTACAGCAGCAATGGCTATCCTGTAGTACGCATGGCGAAATACGTTGAAGGTATTAATTATGTGGAACTGGAAGAAATTAATAATATGCCTGAAGCCAAATGGCAGTCTAAGCCTGAAATTGCCAATATATTCAATTCCATCAAGTACGGCGTTCAATCCTTCCTAAAGGATATATACATGAACAAGGTGGTTATCGGCGTATCAGGCGGTATTGACTCTGCTGTGGCGGCAGCCCTCTATACTCACATCCTCGGTGCTGAAAACGTACTTTTGGTCAACATGCCAAGTGTATTTAACTCGGAAACCACCAAGGGACTTGCCCACAAGCTGGCAGAAAATCTTGGCTGTCACTACATGATAATGCCAATACAGGAATCTGTGGATCATACCATAAAACAACTGGAAACCATTCCTGTTACCTTTATGAAGGATAACTCAGTACAAAATTTAAAGGTCAGCTCCTTTGTGGCTGAAAATATTCAGGCCCGTGACCGTAGTGCCAGAATATTAGCTGGAATAGCTGCTGCTTTTGGTGGCGGATTTACATGCAATGCCAACAAAGCAGAAACCACCGTAGGCTACTCCACCCTTTACGGTGACCAGTCAGGATTCCTGTGTGCTTTGGCTGATCTCTGGAAATTTCAGGTATATGATTTGGCCCGCTACATGAATACAGAGGTATATGGCAGAGAGGTTATTCCGCAGGCTACCATCGATATTGTTCCAAGTGCTGAGCTATCATCTGCACAGAATGTGGACGAGGGCAAGGGTGATCCGATAAAATATCCATACCATGACTATCTTTTCAGGAGCTTTGTTGAACGCTGGGAAAAGGCTACTCCTGCAGATATTATTCGCTGGTACCGTGATGGTATGCTGGAGGAAAAGCTGGGCTGTGAAAAGGGCATCGTAAAAAAATGCTTCCCTACCCACAAGGATTTCATCGAGGATCTGGAACGCTGGTGGAAGCAGTTCACCGGCATGGCTGTGGCCAAGCGTATTCAGGCCCCTCCTATTATTGCCGTTAGCCGCAGGGCCTACGGCTTTGACCATAGGGAAGCTCAAAATGGAGTTTATTACACAAGACAGTATCGCCGAATTAAGGAAGAACTGTTAAAATAATCATCATTTTATACATCTAATGATACTTAAAACGCACTGATAGCTGATTCAGCCACCAGTGCGTTTACTTTTTTATGGTATACGTCTATTTAATTTTTATGGCACTCTAACCATATCTGCATCAATTTCCGTCAGGGAGAAGGCACCGCACATACTCATGGTATCCTCTAGCTCCCCTGTAATTTTATCAATATAAGCCTTTACCCCTTCTTCACCACCGCCATATACGGCAGTTACAAACGGACGGGCTATTATTACAGCATCAGCACCCATGGCCAGTGCCTTAAACACATCAGTACCAGTACGAATACCGCCATCTACAAGAATCTTGACCCCTGAACCCTTAAGAGCCTCCACAATCTCCGGCAGCACCTCAGCTGTGGCTGGACACTGGTCCAGAACTCTGCCGCCGTGGTTAGACACTACAATGCCAGCAGCTCCAGCCTCCTTCGCCTTCAAGGCACCCTTGACAGTCATAATCCCTTTTACAATAAATGGACGTCCTGCAGCTTCAACAATGGCCTTCAGCTCAGCTGTACTCTTTGGTCCTGCTGGTGGATTCATCCCCTTAAGGAATGGCAAACCGGCAGCGTCCACATCCATTGCTACAGCAAAGGCATCAGATTCCTTTACCAAAGCCATCTTTTCTTTTATGGTATCAATATTCCAAGGCTTCACCGTTGGCACAGCCATTCCCTTATTAGCTGCTATAGCCTTGGTGGCCGCCTGCATAACCCCGGCATCCACGCCGTCACCAGTAAAGGCAGCAATACCATTTTCCGCACAAGCCTTTACCAGTACCTCATTATAGCTTACATCATTGTACTTATCACTATAATGAAGCGTTACTGCGCCTACAGGTCCTGCAAAAAACGGTGCCTTAAATTTCTTTCCAAAAAGGCTCAGAGAAGTATCTACAGCCTTCCCCTGACATAAGGTATCCATATTTATGCGGATTTCCTGCCATTTGTCATAATTGCGGATAGCAGTATCTCCCACGCCCTTGGCGCCGGGACCTGGCATAACATTTCTGCAGGCACGTCCGTTGCACACGGGACAGGCATGGCACTTATCCCCAATACATTCCTTGGCCTTGGAAATAACCTCTGAAAAATTCATAACAAACCTCCTTATACTACACAAAACTCTCTTTGTATATTATAATATCCGAAGCAACGTATAATAAAGGAAAAAATACTTAATTTTTAAATAATTGCGACAATTTTAAGGAGTATATATGACTACTAATGATAAAGAAAATCTTGTAAAACAGGAGGCTCCACAGGAGAGCCAGACTCCCCATAAGCGACGTGTCCGCTACAGTGGCAAATACCCTAAAAAATTCTCCGAAAAATACAAGGAGCTGAATCCAGACAAATATGGCGACCAAATAAAGCATGTTATGGCCAAGGGCAACACTCCTGCTGGTATGCATATTCCTATTATGGTAAAGGAAATACTTGAGGTGCTGAACATAAAGCCCGGAGAGCAGGGCTTTGATGGTACACTGGGGTACGGTGGCCATACACGAGCCATGCTGGAAAAGCTGCAGGGCAAGGGGCATCTATATAGCGGTGACATTGACAGTATTGAGGAAGCCAAAACAGAAGCCCGCCTTAGAAAGGATGGTTTTGGGAAAGATATATGGACCCCAAGGCTGATGAACTTCTGTGAAATAGATAAGCTGGCCCAGGAGGTAGGAGGCTTTGATTTCGTCCTTGCTGACCTGGGTGTTTCCTCCATGCAGATAGATAACCCAGAACGTGGCTTTACCTATAAAGCAGATGGTCCTCTAGATCTCAGACTCGATTCAAAATCCGGAATTTCTGCTGCAGAACGCCTTAAGGAAGTGGACAGAGACGAGCTGGCAGGAATGTTTATTGAAAACTCTGATGAGCCCTACGCTGAGGAAATTGCCCGCCAGATTTGCAACGATTTAAAACGGGGCATCAAAATCGAAACCACTGTTGCCCTTCATCAGGAAATCATCAAGGCGCTGCAAAAGGTGAAGCTGTCCAAAGAAGAAAGGGACATGGCCATTAAGAAATCCTCTGCCAGAGTTTTTCAGGCCCTGCGTATAGATGTAAACCACGAATTTGAGGTTCTCTATGAGTTTATGGAAAAGCTGCCCGATGCCTTAAGAGATGGAGGCAGAGCAGCTATCCTTACTTTCCATTCCGGTGAGGACCGTATTGTGAAAAAAACCTTCCAGGCCTTAAAAAGAGCTGGAATTTACAGTGATATTTCCACAGAGGTTATCAGACCCAGCAAGGAAGAATGCTATAATAACAGCCGAGCCCATTCCACCAAGCTGCGCTGGGCAGTCAAATAAATTCATATTTAAGCGTATATCAAGGCATCAGAAAAGGACTGCTCCAGCAACGGAACAGTCCAATTTATTTTATCACTGATTTTCATCTATAAGAGTAAGCTGCTCTATTTCCTTGTCATCAATTTCCACTGTAGGAAGATCAGGCAAATCCGTCAGCTCATTTAGGCCAAAGCACTTGAGGAAATTATCAGTGGTACCGTAAAGTATCGGCCTTCCCAAAACATCCTTACGCCCCAGCTCCCGCACCAGCTCCAGCTCTATGAGCTTAGCCAGCACCTTTTCAATATGCACACCGCGGATGTGCTCAACCTCCTGTTTGGTAATTGGCTGTTTAAAGGCGATGATGGACAGGGTTTCCATAGCTGCAGCAGATAGCTTCTTTTCCTTGGTTTCCGTCAGCTTTTCCACATAGTTAAACAGCTCCTGACGGGTGGCCAGCTGCCAACCACCGGCAACATGCTGAACCATAATACCGCTGCCCCGCTCATCAAGAGACTTCTGCAGGGCCTCAACCAACTCATCAAGGCTCTCCATATCTATTCCAAAAATCTCCATCAGCTGCTGTGCTGACACCGGATCTCCACTGGCAAACAGCACAGCCTCCAGAGCTCCAGTCAGTTCACCCATAAACATTAATCTTCACCAACTCTAACTTCAATAAAAATCTCAGAAAACCTATCCACCTGATACACTCTGATGCTCTTTAACTTTATGAGCTCCAGCATAGCCAAAAAGGTCGTAATCAGCTCAGAACGGTTTCCTGTATGAAATGCATCCTCAAAGGAAATTTTGCCACCACTTTTATTTAATAGTGACAATAAAAGCTCCATTTTATCGGAAATGGTAAATTCCTCAGGCTCCACCAAGGCATCGGGAATCTTTAATTCCTTGTGCATGGCAAGAACGTTGCTGAAGGCCCTCACCAAATCCTGCATTGACATATTATCAGGCGGCAGATGATGTACCGGCAGCTCCATGGGAGCTCTGGTTACATACTTTTCCTGCATATCCTGCATATCAAGAAGTACAGTGCTGACTTCCTTATATCTTCTGTACTCCAAAATGCGGTCAATAAGCTCCTGCCGGGGGTCAATATCCTCAGTCTCCTCCGCCTCCTTGGATTTAGGTGGCTTTGGCAGCATCATACGGGATTTTATTTGCAACAGCGTGGCCGCCATCAGCAGAAACTCACTGGCAATTTCCAAATTAAACTCACGGAACTGATCAAGATAATCAATGTACTGTTCCGTGAGCTCTGCTATTGGAATATCATAAATATCTATTTTATTCTTTTCAATGAGGTGCATTAGAAGCTCCATGGGACCTTCAAAGCTCTCAAGCCGTACTGAATATTTTTCAGTCAAATCAAAATCAATCCTTATTTGCCTGATACTTTGCAGCCTGGGCCTTAATCAGCTCCTCGTCAGAGAAGTAATTAATTTTCATGGCATTACGTACATCCTGCAGGGTGTTCTCAGCCACACGTCTGGCCTCTTCGCTACCCTTTTTCAAAATTTCATATACGCCGGCAATATCCTTTTCGTATTCCTTACGACGGGCACGAATAGGCTCCAGCTCCTCCTGAAGGATACTGTTCAGGAACTTCTTGATTTTTACATCCCCAAGACCACCACGGGTGTAGTGCTCCTTAAGGGCATCCAGATTCTCATACTCTGGGAGATACTTCTCAAAGTGCTCCGGCTTGCTGAAGGCATCAAGATAAGTAAATACAGCATTCCCCTCCACATGGCCTGGGTCAGAAACCTTAATATGGGTAGGGTCAGTGTACATATCCATAACCTTCTTGCGGACGGTTTCCGCATCATCGGAAAGATAGATGCAGTTGCCAATGGACTTGGACATCTTGGCCTTGCCATCAGTACCAGGGAGGCGACGGCAGGTCTCATTTTCCGGCAGCATAATATCCGGCTCCACCAAAGCCTCACCGCCATAAATCATGTTGAAGCGGCGAACGATTTCCTTACACTGCTCCAGCATAGGCAGCTGATCCTCACCTACTGGAACCAGAGTTGCCTTAAAAGCAGTAATATCAGAGGCCTGGCTGATAGGATAAGTAAAGAATCCCACAGGAATACTCTTTTCAAAATTCTTCTGCTGAATCTCGGCCTTAACGGTAGGATTTCTCTCCACACGGGCAACAGAAACAAGATTCATATAGTAGGTGGTAAGCTCAGTGAGCTGTGGCACCTGGGACTGAATGAACAAAGTGGATTTAGCTGGGTCAAGACCTACAGAAAGGTAGTCCAGAGCAACCTCCAGGATGTTCTGACGAACCTTCTCAGGATTCTCGAAGTTATCAGTCAAGGCCTGAACATCAGCAATCATAATGTAGATCTTATCAAACTCCCCGGAATTCTGCAGCTCAACTCTGCGCTTCAGAGAACCTACATAATGACCTATGTGAAGTCTGCCAGTTGGTCTGTCACCAGTTAAAATAATCTTTTCCATTTTTTATTGAAACCCCTCTCAGTTTTTTAATTCATTTATGCTTCCTTTTACAGGATTACACTCAATATAGTCTCAAAGATATGCAAAATCAGACTTGATAATGGCACAAGAATGCTGCTAAGAACAGGTGTCATAATCAAAATAATAAGGATGATAAAGCTATATCTTTCAATTCCCATGTACTTGTAAGCCAGCTCACCCGGCAAAAACTCCAGCAAAATTTTGGAGCCATCCAGAGGTGGCAAAGGAATGAGATTGAAAATACCAAAGTTGATATTAAAGAGAACAATCATGGACAAAACTGTCTTTATACCCACGGTATTTAACATGCCCATCTTAAACAACACCATCATTATAAACAGGGTAACAAAGGCGGTTAAAAAGTTGGCAGCAGGGCCAGCAAGAGCCACCAAAATATTGCCCTTCTTCATATCCTTAAAATTTCTAGGATTAACCATTACTGGCTTAGCCCAGCCAAAACGGCAAACCAAAAGCATCAGTAAACCAATAGGGTCAATATGGGCCATTGGATTTAATGTAAGACGGCCAGTGAGCTTTGGTGTAAAATCTCCCATGGCCACAGCCACCCGGGCATGGGCATATTCATGGAGAACAAGGGCCAAAAGCAAACCAGGCAATCCCGCAATAATACTCATTAAACTAAAATCAAACATAAAGCCTCCAACTATTTGTTCAAAATGCGGTCCAGCATTAAAATGGCAGTTACGGACTTGGCATCATTTATGCGGCCATCCTCCACCATTGCCACTGCTTCACTGAGGGGCAGCTTCACCACATTAATAAATTCATCCTCATCAGTGTGCTGCTTTCCTGGCTCAAGGCCCTGGGCAGCATAGGTATAAATAACCTCATTGCAGAAGCCCACACAGGTGGCCAGCTTAGTAAGGAATTTATACTCCTTGGCGGTATAGCCGGTTTCCTCGCTAAGCTCACGCTTGGCACACTCCAAAGGGTCCTCTCCTGGCATATCCAGCTTCCCCGCCGGAATCTCCAAAGTTACCTCATCAATAGGATAACGATACTGTCTTACGAGAATAACCTGACCATCCTCCGTAACGGGAATAACAGCTGCAGCTCCCGGATGCTTGATCCACTCACGGTAGGCAGTGCCCCCATTTGGCAGCTTCACCTTATCCTTCCTAACATGGAGCAAATTACCATCAAATATATTCTCACTGGATTCCTTTATTTCAATCAAGTCTTCGTACATAGAAGCCTCCAAACAAATATTTTAGTATAAAACTCTGCTTAAGTCCATAATATCAATTAACCTAAATTACGGTTGTATTGCTGCTTCTTTATACCAGCATTGGCCAGCATTTCACGGGCATTATCAAGGGATGCAGCAGATACATCCACACCGGAGGCCATGCGGGCAATTTCATTAACCCGCTCCCCCTCAGTAAGGGCCCGTACAGAGGTTGTGGTCATGCCATTAACAACTTGCTTGTTAATGTAAAGATGCACATCCGCCATGCAGGCAATCTGAGGCAAGTGAGTGATACAAAGCACCTGCTTGTCCGCCGCCACCATGGCAATACGCTCTGCCACCATTTGAGCGGTGCGTCCACCAATACCCGTGTCAATTTCATCAAATATCATGCTGGCAGGAGAATCATCCCTAAAGGCTGTAACCGCCTTAATGGAAAGTGCAATACGGGAAAGCTCACCGCCAGAGGCCACCTTTTGAATTGGCCGCATATCCTGTCCCGGATTGGCAGAAAAGAGAATTTCCAGTTCATCTGCCCCAAGACTGCCAAGGTCTTCGGCCTCATTAATGGCAATCTCCAGCCTGGCATCAGGCATTCCCAGCTCATGAAGGTGCTCCTCGATGGCCATGGAAAGTCTGTCCCCAGCCTGTTTTCTAAGCTCCGTAAGACGGTAAGCACAAGCTGTGGCTTCTTCACGGGCCTTCTCTTTTTCCTGCTTCAATGCAGCAATATCATCATCGTAGTTTTCAATATCATTGAGCTGCTGCTGGGCCTTTTCCTTAAACGCCATAATATCCTCAATGGTGGCACCGTATTTCTTACGCAGCTTATCTATTACATCCATACGGCTTTGGAGCTTATCTAAAAGCTGTGGGTTAAATTCCAGCTCATCCCCATAGTCCCGGACCTCATAGGCTGCTTCTTTTATCTGAATACAAGCCTCTTTTATGGTATCGGTTACATTCTCCAGTGAATCATCAAATCGTGACAAATCCCTAAGATTCTCCACCACTTCTTCCAAGGCGCTAACAATGCCTATACCACTGTTACCACCACCATAGAGATTCTGGCATGCCTCCCCAACATAATTGGAAATCTTTTCTGCATTGGAGAGCTTCTTTATTTCACGCTCCAGCTCCTCATCCTCATTCTCCTGTAGCTGGGCCGTTTCAATTTCCTGTACCTGCCATTTCAGCATTTCCAGCTTCTGCTCTTTATCAGCAGAGCTTTTTTCCTTTTCAGCCAGCTGATGCTCCTTGTCCTTATAGGACTTGAAGGCCTGCTGATAAGCCCTTAAGGCCACCTTGATTCGATCATCTGAGCCATCCACCAGCTTGTACTGATTGGACGCATTAAGAAGGGCCAGATTCTCGTTCTGGCCGTGGATGTCTACCAGCAATGTTCCCAATTTTTTAAGTACCGCCACAGTGGTGTGACAGCCATTTACCAGTATAGTGCCACGTCCGTTGCTGGTTATCTGACGGGTGATAATAAGCTCCCCCTCCGTGGTATCAATGGCATTCTCGTTAAGGTAATCAACAACCTTTGGCTGATTATCCAAAGAGAAGATAGCCTCCACCCGAAGCCAGTCAGCCCCAGTACGAATAAAATCAGTGGAGAGACGGTTTCCCAGCATGGCTCCCAGTGCATCAATGAGAATTGACTTACCGGCGCCGGTTTCACCCGTAAGAATATTCAAACCCTTGTCAAAATCAATCTGAACCTGCTCCAACAAAGCGAAGTTCCATATTGTAAGCGTGTTGAGCATTTTGAAAATCTCCTAGCTACCCAAACATTCCTTCAATCATTTAATTCCCATACTCATGGCTTCCAGCTTCAGAGCCACATCCTCAGCCATACTGGAGGACTTTACCACCGCCAAAATGGTATCATCACCGGCCACAGTGCCAATAACCTCCGGCCAGCGGGCATTATCAAGGGCTGCACAAATGGAATTGGCTGCCCCCGGCATGGTTTTTACCACAATAATATTCTCACTGTAGTCTATCTTCTTTACCAGCTCCTTAAACAGACGCTGCATGCGGTCCTCGGAGTGCATGGTCTGGGTGTCCATTGGATAAGCATAGCGGTACTTGCCATTTCCACAAGGAATCTTCACCAGCTGCATATCCTTAATATCTCTGGAAACGGTGGCCTGGGTAACCTCAATATCCCTTGCTCTAAGGGCTGCGGCCAAATCCTCCTGAGTCTCAATTATCTGATTTTCAATAATCTGCTTAATCTTTGATTGTCTATGAGCCTTCATTTAGAATTCCCCCATAACTTACTTTTTAGAGTGTCGTAATAATTTTTGTCACCAAATTTTATTATGCGTGCCGGATTCTTTCCCTTGCGGATATAAACCACATCCCCGGGCAAAAGCTGGAAGCTCTCCTGACCGTCAAAGGTCATCTGAATATCCTGATGAACTGCCGCTATATAAATCTGCACTTCCTCATCATCTGGTATTATCATCGGTCTGGCATCCAGAGTATGAGGACAAATTGGCGTAATGAGAAGTGCGGGAACACTTGGATTTACTATTGGTCCCCCTGCTGAAAGGGAATAGGCCGTAGATCCGGTGGCAGTGGATACAATAACACCATCAGCCTTATAATCGTTAATCATGGTATCATCTATACGCATGCTAAGACTCAGCATACGGGACAGGCCACCCTTGCCAATGACCACATCATTAATGGCATGACCCAGCATACGCCGATTGCCCTGACTCAAAACAGAGCCAGAAATAACTGTGCGCTCCACCACCTGATACTCACCATTTAAAAGGTTATCAAGGCGACTCTCCAGCTCCGTCAGCTCAATATCTGTAAGAAAGCCCACGCGGCCAATGTTGATTCCACAGGCTGGAATCTTTCGGGTATACAGCTTGCGACATACCCCCAGGAGAGTTCCGTCACCACCGATACTCAGTCCCAAATCAATGGTTTCATTGTCCAAATCGTCTATGCCGTACTCGGGACAGTTAAACATTTCCGCAATGCTGCGTGACATAACAATGCGAACCCTGTCCTGCTTATCTGCAAAATAGCTGCGGATTCTTTCCATAACCTGGGCTGATTCGTCCTTATTAATATTTGGATAAATAGCAATTGTCTTCATAAAGACATCCTCTTTATTTAGCTAATCTTCCCGCAAATTACTTGTCAAGGTTGCTATGAGCCAGCTCAACAGTGCTTGCCATTACCTCATCAGTTACATTATCAACAGCTTCCCTGTCCTTGGTAAGCCAAACGAGATATTCAATATTGCCCTCAGGCCCCTTTACGGGAGAAAAAGTCAGCTCCTTGGTGACAAATTCCATCTCACGGGCAGTATCAATAACCTTATGAATAACCTCCAGATGAACCTTAGGATCTCTTACAACACCCTTTTTGCCCACCTTTTCCTTGCCAGCCTCGAACTGTGGCTTAATGAGAGCTACCACCTGGCCATCCGGCTTCAGCATTGCCTTTACAGCAGGCAAAACCTTCTCCAGGGAAATAAAGGCCACATCTATGGAAGCAAAATCAATAAGCTGACCGATATCCTCCGAGGTTACATTGCGCACGTTAGTGCGCTCCATATTTACTACCCGTTCATCAGTGCGTAGACTCCAGGCCAGCTGACCATATCCCACATCAATGGCAAACACCTTTACAGCACCATTTTGGAGCATACAATCAGTAAACCCTCCAGTGGAAGCACCAATATCAGCAGTAACCTTTCCCTTCAGCTCCACGCCAAATTCCTTAATGGCCTTCTCCAGCTTCAGACCACCACGGCTCACATAAGGAATCTGATTTCCCAAAACCCGGATATCAGCATTTTCCTTAACCATGGTGCCAGCCTTGTCAATCTTGTTGCCATCCACAATAACCATCCCGGCCATAATGGTGGTCTTGGCCCGCTCACGGCTCTGAACCAGATTCTTTTTCACTAGAAGCACGTCAAGGCGCTCTTTTTTTACTTTTTCCGTATTATCACCCATAATTATAAATCACCATAATCCTTTACAATGCGGTCCGCAATCTGTTCCGGAAGAAGACCACAAAGCTCCAGAAGCTCAGGGCAAGAGCCCTGTTCGATAAACTTATCCTCTATGCCAAAACGCATAATCTTAGCGGTATTGATACCGGCATCTGCCAAATATTCCAAAACGCCGGAGCCAAAGCCCCCAGCCAGTGCATTTTCCTCCAGGGTTACCACAAGGCGGGCATCCCTTACCAGCTCATCAATGAGACCAGTATCCAGAGGCTTTACAAATCTCATGTTCACAACAGTGGTGTAAATATCCTTTTCCTTTAGGATTTGTGCCGCCTTTACAGCCTGCTTTACCATACTGCCAACAGCAAGTAATACTATTGCTTTGCTATCTCTGGAAAGAATTTCTCCCCTGCCGATTTCAAGCTGCTCAAAGCCCTCATTCACGGGTACCCCTGTGGCAGAGCCCCGAGGATAACGCACACTGATAGGGCCATTGTAATTTGCTGCTGTATAAAGCATATTCCGCAGCTCATTTTCATCCTTAGGAGCCATTACCACCATGTTAGGAATGTGACGCAAATAGGAATAATCAAATACGCCATGATGGGTCGGGCCATCAGCACCCACAAGACCACCACGGTCAAGGCAAAGGGTAACAGGCAGATTTTGCAGACAAACATCGTGAATTATCTGATCGTATGCCCGCTGGGCAAAGGTGGAATACAATGCCACAAATGGCTTGCCACCAACTGCCGCCATTCCAGCTGCCATAGTCATGGCATGCTCCTCTGCAATACCCACGTCAAAAAAGCGCTCCGGATACACCCCAGAAAACTTCTTTAGGCCAGTGCCAGATGGCATAGCCGCCGTAATTGCCGTAATATTATCATACTTTCCCGCCAGCTCGATAAGAGCATCACTGAAAATATCCGTATAAGAAGGAGGTGCCCCCTCCTTTTTTATCATTTCACCAGTGTCGCAGTTAAATTTTCCCACCCCGTGGAACTTATGGGGCTGATTTTCTGCAAAGGAATATCCCTTTCCCTTGGTGGTTCGCACATGAATAAGCACAGGGCCCTCAATGCCCCTAGCCTTTTGGAAAATCTCCTGCATTTTTTCAATGTTGTGACCATCAATAGGTCCAACGTAGGTATATCCAAGGGACTCAAAGACACTGCCCGGAGTCAAAAGGGCATAAATACCATCCTTAACGGAGCCCGCTGCGTTCCATACAGTTTCGCCAATCCCAGGGAACCCCTTTAAAAATTCCTGCAGCTCCTTCTTTGCCTTGTTATACTGGGGCATAATGCGAATATGGCTCAAGTACTCTGACATAGCACCCACATTTTTATCAATGGACATCTCATTGTCATTAAGAACCACAATCATATTCTTGCCAATGGTTCCGCCATAGTTAAGGCCTTCATAGGCCTCACCACCAGTAAAGGCCCCATCACCGATTACCGCAATAACGCTATAATCCTGCTTGCGAATATCCCGCTCAATGGCCATACCCACTGCAGCAGAAATGGAGGTACTGGCGTGACCCACACCAAATGCATCGCACTTTGATTCTGAGCGTTTAGGGAAGCCTGTAATGCCCCCCTTGGTGCGCAAAGTGCTAAATCTTTCCTTACGACCAGTGAGAATTTTATGGGAGTACGCTTGATGCCCCACATCCCATACTATCTTGTCTTTTTCAGGGTTGAATACACTGTACATGGCCAAAGTCAGATCCACAGTACCAAGACTAGGTGCCAAATGACCACCATTGGCAGCACATGTATTTATAATTTTGCCTCTGATTTCGCCAGCCAGAGTTTTCAGTTCCTCTAAGCTGCACTTAGCCACATCAGAAGCACTGTTTATTTTTTCCAATATGTTCTCAGACATAGTGTGGCTCCTTAATTACTTATTTCTCTTTAATAGATATTCCACAAGCTCCCGTAAGAAGGTGGCCTTGTCACCAAACATTTCCAAGGCATCGACGGCTTCTGCCACAGTATCAGCCGCCAGCTTTTTGGCTTCATCCAGGGATGTAAGGGACACATAGGTGGATTTGTCATTACGCTCATCACTGCCCACAGGCTTGCCGATAACCGCTTCATCACCAATAACATCCAGAATATCATCAGTAATCTGGAAAGCAAGGCCGAAGCAATCAGCATAAGTGGTAAGGGCCGCCAGCTCCTCGTCAGAGGCCCCGGCCACAATAGCGCCACTTCTGATGGCAGCTCTAAATAAAGCTCCGGTTTTGCCAGTGTGCATCTTCTTTAATTCTTCAAGACTAAGGGATTTTTGCTTGCCCTCAGCCTCCAAATCAATGGCCTGTCCCCCCACCATACCATTAGGGCCAGCACCAATGGACATTTCCCGAACTACCTTTAACAGCACATCTGCCGGTAAATTGTCCTGACGAAGCATTACCTCAAAGGCCTGGGTCAACAGGGCATCTCCAGCCAAAATGGCCATACCATCACCATACACCTTATGGTTGGTCAGCTTGCCACGGCGATAATCATCATTATCCATGGCAGGCAAATCATCATGAATAAGGGAATAGGTGTGAATCATTTCGATGGCACAGGCAATATGAATAAAATCAGTGCCCTTGGCACCAATGGCATCAGCCGCCGCCATAACAAGAATTGGGCGCAATCGCTTGCCACCTGCAGTGAGGCTGTATTTCATGGATTCACAAAGAGTTGGGTTCAATGCCTTATCTTCCTGAAGCTCCTCCACCAGAGCTTTTTCTATTAGCTTAATTCGTTCATTCCACTGAGTCTTGTCCACAATTATTGTCCTCCCTTAAGCTCCAAAGGCATTTCCACTACTTTTCCATTCTCTTCGCTGAGGATGACATTCATCCTGTCCTCAACTGATTTCAGTTCAGCCAGACATTTTCTGGAAAGCTCCATGCCCAATGTATAGTTATCAATAACATCCTTCAGGCTTGCCTCGCCACTTTCCAATTTATCTACAATCTGTTCCAACTCCGCCAGATTTTCCTCAAAGGAAGCCTCTTTTTTCCGTGGCATCGAACTACTCCTCCCTTATTGCCTTAACCTGGGCATCAAACTGCCCTCCATTAAGCTTTACAGACACAATATCATCAACCTTTATATTGCTGATATCACTGACAATAGTGCCCTTTTGGTCATGAACAATACCATAACCCCGTCTGATAACTCCCAGAGGATTTATCAGCTCCAATTTTTCCATATCGTGAAGCAGCTGGTTTTTTTTCTCCTTCACCAGCTGAATTGCTATCTTGTTTAATCTCGACTGCAAATTATCCAGCCTCATACTGCTTGATTCCAGCATACGAAGGGGCTGGGTAAACACGAAGCTGTCCATAATAGCTTCCAGACTCCGTCTGGAGTCCTTAATACTTGTAACAGCCGCCATCTGCAGTCTTTCTCTGGCAGTATTTATGCGCTGAATTACCTCAGACACATCCGGCACTGCCAACTCCGCCGCCTGGGATGGGGTAGCTGCTCTCTGGTCAGCCACAAAATCCGCCAGTGTAAAATCCGTTTCATGGCCCACAGCAGAAATCACAGGTATTCTGGACTTAAAAATAGCCCGAACCACCGCTTCCTCATTAAATGACCACAAATCCTCCATAGAACCGCCACCACGGCCTACTATGAGCACATCCACAGGATATTTGGTATTGAAAAAATCAATACCATGGGCTATCTGCTCTGCTGAGCCTGCCCCCTGCACCATAACAGGATAAAGGGCCAGTCTTATTGACGGCATACGTCGCCTTGACACCGTATAAATATCCCTCAGCACTGCCCCCGTTGGCGATGTAACAATACCAATGGTTTTTGGATAGGCGGGTAAACCCTTCTTAATTTCAACATCAAAAAGGCCCTCCTGGGAAAGGCGCTCCTTCAGCTGCTCAAAGGCCAGAGCCAGCTCTCCTACACCATCTGGAGCCATACGGCTGACGTAAAACTGATACTTGCCGTCACGCTCGTAAACCTCCACACTGCCAGTGGTCAGCACCTGCATATCGTTTTCAGGACGAAACCTCAGACGTTCCGCATAGCTTCGCCAGATAACGCACTTTAAAATAGAATCCTTATCCTTCAGATCAAAGTAGCAATGGCCGGAGGAATACTGCTTAAAATTGGAAATCTGTCCTCTGATAGTGACATTGTGCAGGGCCAGATCATTCTTTAAAAGTCCCGCAATATATTTAGTTATCTCAGAAACACTTCTGATAACAGCCATATTTCACCCGAAAAAGCATATTCTAAAACACAGAAAACGGGCCGCACCCAAAAATGCGGCCCTAGATCTTATACACGAGCAATAGCTCCCAGAATACCATTTACAAAACGGCTGGACTCATCACTGCCAAACTTCTTGGCCAGCTCAACTGCCTCATTAATAACGATATTAGGAGTCAGCTTCTCCTCGCAGAACTTAAGCTCATAAACAGCCATACGGGTAATATTTCTATCTACTCCGGCCATACGCTGCAACTTCCACTCCTTGGAGCTATTGGTAATCATTTCATCAATGGACTCCTGATTATCAAGAGTACCATTTACCAGCCCCTTCAGAAAATCCATGTCCTTGCTGCCCAGCTTAACATCCTCATCCTTTGCAAAGACAGCAGCATCAATGGCATTCTGTCTTGCCTGAGCTACGTCCATACCTTCATCCAACGGATTCATATCCAACTGAAACAAAGCCTGAAGTGCTACCTCACGAGCTTGTCTACGACTCATACTTATATTCCTCGATTCTTAAACAAAATAATATATTTGGCTATCAGCGCCACCGGTGAATATCCCGGGGAACGGAATCCCGGATATTATCTATAAAGCTACCGCCCTTATCAATATTCTTACCGATAAAGCAGCCTATAAAGCCACAAATGACCACAAACATGACACTCCAAAAGCCAAAGAGCAAAATGCCCACAGCAATCAAAATGCCACCAGCTATCCCCATAAGGGTTCCTGGACGTCTTTCACACTGACGGCGAAAAGCGTTGGCCAAAGCCTGCTTCAAACTGATTTCGTTATCCATTCAGACACCTCCATTACTTCAGTCGTCTTTTCTTGACAACCACACCGCTGGAAATACTCTGAACGGAAACCACAACATTAAAATTAGAAATACATGCTATGTCAGTCAGGTATTTGCTTGACTGGGTACGAACATCATCAGAAATGTTTGCTATACTGCGCTCCTGCCCCACCTCAAGCTTAACATCCAGATTCAGACAGTCGCCCTTTTCCTTGTCCTGCTTCAAAAGAGCCTTGACCTTTGCTTCACGTACACCACGCACACCACCGGAAATTCGCTCTATCATACCCTTTATGGCGTTAATGGAAACGTTCACATCTCCCTCTGTACCGTGTACCAGCACAATATCTCCCGTGGCCAGTTCCTTGCTGCCTTTACCAGCAAAGGAGCAAAACAACAGATGAATGCTGATGATAAACACAACAGCAGCAACAGCACCTGTCTGCCACTGTGTTACAGCAAACTGATACTCGTTGAGAAGCACTCTTTCCGGAACCACATTAAATACCAGTAAAACGACCCCCAGGCTTACTACACCAAAAAGCAAGGTGTACAAAAACAGCAGGAATCTGTTAAATACTCCCATTAAACTGCCCCCTAGCGGATCTTTCTGGTTTCTTCCTTATTTTCTTCTTCTCCGAAATCCACGCCCTGAACGTGAACATTGACCTCGATAACGCTCAGCCCGGTCATGGTCTCGATCTGCTTCTTTACGTTCTCCTGAACAGCAATAGCCACATCTGGAATACGCTCACCATATTTAATAATGATGTACAAATCAACACGGGCTTCCTTTTCGCCTACTTCTACCTTAACGCCCTTGGAAAGATTTTTTCTGCCCAGAAGCTCAGCAATGCCCCCGGCAATGCCGCCGCTCATTCCGGCTATGCCAGGAATCTCCAGGGCAGCAATACCGGCCATCATGCTGACAACCTCATCGCCAATGCGAACAGAACCTAAACCGTCATCAATTTTAATCATTTCGTCTGCCATACAAATACCCCCCCAATCAATAATTATGCATAATATTACTTGCTTATCATTATACCAAACATGTAGTTGATATTCAAGAAATGTGCATATCATGTATAAAAGATTCGAAAAAAGAAAAAGCTGTAGAAAATGTCGCAACATTTTCCACAGCCCAAAAGTAATCTTAATTAAATATTATGCACGCTCGATGTAAGCACCGGTACGGGTATCGATGCGGAGTACATCACCCTCGTTAATAAAGAGAGGTACACGAACTGCATAGCCGGTCTCCAAAGTTGCCATCTTGGTAGCACCAGTAGCAGTGTTGCCCTTTACGCTTGGCTCGCACTCAGTAACCTTCAGCTCTACGGAATTAGGGAGAGTTACACCAATTACGCGGCCCTTGTAGGACTGAATAGCAACCTCCATGTTCTCCTGAAGATAGTTCAGAGCATCACCCAGCTGCTCCTTGTTCAGCTCAGTCTGCTCATAGGTCTCGTTGTCCATGAAAGTGTACATGCCGTCAGTCTCATAGAGGAATGCCATGCGGGCAGTATCCAGACGAGCCTGAGGCATCTTTTCGTTAGGGTTGAAGGTACGCTCAACAACAGCACCAGTTTCTACATTCTTAATCTTGGTACGAACGAAGGCTGCACCCTTACCTGGCTTAACGTGCTGGAAGTCTACTACCTGCCATACGCCACCATCAATCTCAATTGTCAAACCTGTACGAAAATCTGTACTTGTAATCATTAGAAAAACCCTCCAATTTAATTTGCAAATTAATTTTTTATATTGACCTCATCCACCGCCCTTACAGGACTAGCTTTGCGTCGCAAGCGGTCCCCCTTCCCCAGAGGGGAAGGCAAGGGTAAGCTATACATCCTCACATATAATTAAAATGTAAGCTCCATTAGCTCTTTAGAAGATGATGTAAGCACATCATTTGATGTGTCTGTAACCAGTACTGTATCCTCTATGCGGACACCGCCCCAGTCCGGGATGTATACCCCTGGCTCCACTGTAATAAGTGTGTTGGGCTGTAATGCCTCACAGGTGCTGCGCGGTGAAAGTGTAGGTGCCTCATGAATCTCCAGCCCCAGACTGTGTCCCAGACCGTGGCCAAAATATTCTGCATATCCTTTATCATAAAGATATTTTCTGACCTCACCATCCACAGATTTCCCTGATGCTCCAGGTCTCACCAGGGACACCCCCAGCAGCTGGGCCTGAAGCACAGCATCGTATATATCACGCTGCTTGGAATCTGCATGACCAACGCAAATGGTACGGGTAATATCGGAGTGATACCCCTCATACACAGCACCGTAGTCCATTGTAACAAATTCCCCTGCATTAATCAACTTTTCTGTTGCAGTTCCATGGGGAAGACTTCCCCTTTTTCCAGAGGCCACAATAGTGGCAAATGCCGGCCGTTGGGAGCCCAAGGAACGCATAACCCCTTCAAGACGGGCTGCCACCTGATTTTCGCTTACGCCGGGCTTAATGAAGGTAATAATATCCTCAAAGGCCTTATCACTAATGGCTACAGCCTTTCTGATAAACTGCAGCTCCTGCTGGTCCTTTATCTGGCGGAGGCTGTTAAGCTCCAAGGAATTCAGCGAAGCCCCATCTCCCACCTGCTCTTTGATTTTTTCGTACCAATCAACTACCAAGGAGGCGCCTTCAAAGCCAATTTTCTTAAGACCAAGCTCCTTGATTACCTCGGATACTCTCAGCAAAAGGCCCTTTTCCTGTTTGGCAATTCTGTAGTCAGGAGCCTCATTTGCAGCCTGCTCCACATATCGAAAATCAGTTACAATAACCGCATCATCAGCAGAAACCACCAGCATGGTATCGTCACCGGTGAAGCCACTGAAATAATGGAGGTTTTCCTCCTTGCTTACAAGGACTCCATCCAAGCCCTTATCCTTTATATAATCTCTAAGTGCCCTAATTCTTTCCTTAACCACAAAAAACACTTCCTAATTAAGTCTTTGCTTGATTTTTCTCAACACCACCGCCATGGCGGCAAAGTAGCTGTCCACCCCAAAGCCAAGAATCTGTCCCATTACCACTGGTGCAATTACAGACTTGTGGCGAAATTCCTCCCGGGTATGAACATTGGAAAGATGAACCTCAATTACTGGTACATTTATGGCCGCAATGGCATCCCGAATAGCAATGCTGTAATGGGTAAAGGCCCCGGCATTTAAGATAATGAAATTGTAGCCCTTGGCTGGTGCCTGCTGAATGGTGTCCACAATGTCCCCCTCGTGGTTGGACTGGAAGAAATCAGCGGGTACCCCGTCAGCTGCCGCCTGCTTCTGCAGCATATCATTAATGTCTGCCAAGGTTTCATAGCCGTAAATTTCCGGTTCCCTGGTGCCCAACAGATTAAGATTTGGTCCGTGAATTACAAGAACTTTACCCATTTCATCATACTCCTTTTTATATATCTCTGCGCAAGATGGTATATGGCTCCACTGGCTGGGCCATCTTCATTTTCACCAGCTGCTGGGGATGAGGTGCCACGTCAATGAGCTCCCCTTCATCATTATACATCTCATCCAAAATCATGCGATAGCCTGGAAGGTTGGGCTGAAATACCTCGATTTCCTGCCCCTTCTTCATATTGTTGCGCTGCTCCACCATGGCATAGCCGGTGGCCTCATCATAGGAAAGAACCAGCCCCACAAAATCTGAGGTCTGTTCATAGGAGGTGGTGCCGTATATCTGGTCATCCTCCGTTGGCTTGTTATAGTAAAAGCCGGTGGTGTACTGACGGTGAGACACCTTTCCCAGCTCATCAATCCACTCCTGCTTCAGCTCAAAATGCTCCGGGTCCTCACAATAGCTGTCAATGGCAGCCCTATAGGCCTTAACGATGCTGGCGGCATAATGAACGCTTTTCATGCGCCCCTCGATTTTCAGGCTGTCCACACCGCTGTCAATAACATCCCCAATATGAGGCAGCAGACACATATCCTTGGAATTAAAGAAATAAGTACCTCTGTCATCCTCCTCAATAGGAAAATACTGGCCGGGACGCTTTTCCTCCACCAACGCATATTTCCAACGGCAGGCCTGGGCACAGCTGCCACGATTGGCATCACGGCCCGTCATATAGTTGCTCATAAGGCAACGGCCGGAATAGGAAATACACATGGCACCATGAACGAACATCTCCAGCTCCACAGGGCATTTTTCGCGAATTGTTCTGATTTCCCCCAAGGACATTTCTCTGGCCAGCACTACACGGGAAGCTCCCATATCCGCCCAGGTGTTTACGGTGACCCAGTTGGTATTGTTGGCCTGGGTGCTGATGTGAATATCCGTATCTGGTGCGTACTTCTTGGCCAGTGTGAAAATCCCCAAATCAGCTATAAGCATGGCATCAACCTTTATCTCATTAAGGTATGCCAAATACTCCGGCAGCTTTTCCATATCATTATTATGGGGAAAGATATTTACAGTGACATATACCTTTCTCCCCAGCTTGTGGGCAAAGTCCACAGCCTCCTTCAGCTCATCATAGTCAAAGTTGCCTCCAAAGGCCCTAAGTCCAAAGGCCTTGCCTCCCAGATATACGGCATCAGCACCATATATCAGAGCCATCTTAAGTTTTTCCATATTACCGGCGGGGGCCAGTAATTCAGGCTTTTTTATCATCTATTGTTCTCCTTGGGCAACCGCTGGCTTACTGCCAGACCGTCGCCGTCCTCACGAATTACAGTTTCAAATTCATTATTCTCGCTGACCAGGGAAATATACTCCCGCAGTCTTTTCACTATGGTCTTAAAGCGACGGGGACACTCTGCAGCCCCCCGTACATATCCACGAAACAGCACGTTATCCGCCAGCACCATGGCATTCTCTGTCAAAAGGGGATATACCTTACGGAAATAATCTGGATATTGTCCCTTGGCAGCATCAATAAACACAAAATCATATTTACCGGAGAGCTTCAATATATTCTCCCCTGCATCCCCGATATGTATTCTGATGCGGTCCTTATAAGCAGATCTGTCTATATAGGCTCTGGCTATATCTGCCCGCTCCTGGGAAAGCTCCAGAGTATCTATTTCCACATCATCTGCGGAATTATGGGCAATGAGCAAAGCTGAATAGCCGATGGCCGTACCGATTTCCAGTACACGGTGGGGCTTCTTTTGACGAACCATCTCCAGCAGTACCGGCATTCCCTTTTCATTTATAATGGGAACGTGATTACTGCGGCCGTATTCCTCCATTTCCCCAATTAAAGCCTCAAATTTTTCCATTAACGAACCTCCGACACGATGGCCAGATGCTCATCATAGGTATTGCTGTAATAGTTTTTACCCTGTCTGTCAGCCACAAAGTAGAGATAATCAGTAGACGCAGGTCTAAGGGCAGACTTCAAGGCCTTCAGCCCCGGGCTGGCTATAGGTCCAGGTGGTAAGCCGTAGTTCTGATAGGAATTATATGGTGAATCTATCTTGGTATCCGCAATGGATACGTCCTCCTTGATTTCCGCCATTACATACTGAAGGGTGGCATCACTCTGGAGAGGCATGGAGATATTCAGACGCTTCCACAGCACCTGGGAAATAATAGGCATGTCCTCCTCATAGCGGGCTTCCTTCTCAACAAGGGAAGCCATGGTAACCAAATCATAAATAGAAATATCCCTGGCTGCCGCCTCTTTTCTCATATCTGCAGTAAGCTTGTTATCAAACTCGTCTATCATGCGATTCATAACATCCTTGGCAGTGGCGTCACTGGCAAAATCGTATGTATCCGGAAACAGGAAGCCCTCCACCCGATAAACGGTATCCTTATGCTTTTCCATGTAATCATAAGGAGCATAATCCTTGGCCAGCTCCAAAAATTCCTTTTCGGTGCAAACACCATACTCATCAAGACGCTTGGCAATGTCCTTTACCCCATAGCCCTCAGGAATTGTTACCCTCACAGCCACAGTATTGCCGTTAATAAGAACCGACAGGGCATCCGCCGCACTCATATTCTTGGCAAGGGCAAAGGTTCCCACCTTGAACTTTGAATCAGCCCCATTTAATTTTGTGGCAATCCAAAATTTGGTGGTTGAGCTGATAACGCCCTTCTTTTCCAGCTCCTTGCCTATGTCGGCACTGCTCATTCCCTTGGCCACATGAATATATACCAAATCCTTTTTGCCGTCCATATTCATAGGACTGCCCAGCCTAAAGGAAAAGAACATTATTCCAAAAAACAAAACAAATACCACCATAAGGCCGGAAACAGCTATGATGATATTTCTCTTTTTCTTTTTTATTTCTTCCTCACTTGCCTTGGCATCATACGAAATACTCTCAGTTACGATGTCTTTTAATGAATCCTTCAGATTCTTAAAATCCACAGTGTTCACCCCATAATCTTTTCATATATCCATAGTTACAGATAGTAATATAATATCATAGTCCATAGGAAAGCACAAAAATAAAGACAGATTTTTACCACAAAAAAGACGGCTGCTTCAAAAGCAACCGCCCTTAATTCAGGAAGATTATTCAGCCTCTGCCTCGTCCATAATCTTGTTGTACTCAACTACAACTGCATCGAACTCTTCCTCAGGAAAATCCACAATGTACTCGTCCTCGCCATTCTCGTCCTTTACGATCTTGGCAATGGTAACATTTTCTTCCTCGTCAAAGTCCTCGTCCTCCTCCACATTGAGGCCCACCAGCAGTGCATATTCAGCACCATTTAAAGGAATACGCATTTCCTCTGCGAAATAACGCTCATTCCCCTCATCATCCTGAAAGGTAACAATAATATCATCATCCATATAATCTTCAGGTACATTTTTATTATCTGCCATGCTTTTCTCCTTTTTGGTTACATGACCCTAAGGTCACGAATTAACTCGGTAAACAGTGGAATTTTACCCTATAGTAATACCATTGTCAACCATTACCGTCAAGCCACCCCTGCAGAATAAATACCGCTGCCATCTTATCTATAACCTTCTTGCGTTTCTTACGGCTCACATCAGCCTCAATAAGGGAGCGGGTAGCCGCCACAGTAGATAATCGCTCATCCCAAAGAATAATATTGGCATCCGGGATAGCTTTCTTGACCTCCTCACAGAATTCCTTTACAAACTCACAACGGGGACCCTCGGTGCCATTCATATTGCGGGGATAGCCCACCACCATTTTGGTGGTTTCGTACTCTGCCGTCAGTTCCTTGATACGATTAATATCATCCTCCATGGTTGTTCTGCGAATGGTTTCCACGCCTTGGGCAGTCATTCCCAGAAGATCACTGACAGCAATTCCTATTGTTCTATCTCCCACATCAAGGGCCAAAGCTCTTTCCATTATTTCTTCTCCAAATATGATCTGATTAATTCTTCCAAAATCTCATCCCGCTCCAAAGTGCGAATCTTCTTGCGTGCATCCTCAAAGCTGGTAACATAGGTTGGATCACCTGACAAAAGATACCCCACCAACTGATTAATTGGGTTATAGCCCTTCTTTTCCATGGATGAGCAGGTGCTCTTTATAATATTCTCTGCCTTATTCTCATCTGCACCGAAACGGAACATCATAGTTTCTTCACTAACCATATTTACACCTCCGATTTTGTTTCATTCATGATAATAGTTTAACACATGAATCTGAAAAATAAAAGAATGAGCCCCATAAAGCTGAAGCCCATTCTCTAGTATTGGCAATCTGCCTAATTATTTATCTGCTGAAAATTAAATTCCAACTACCCAGGTTACAAAATAAACTACCAATGGAATAGTTACAAATGCGATACCAATAAAATCGATAATTGCACCAGTATGAAGCATCTTGGTAATTGGAATATATCCCGTGGCATATACGATGGCATTTGGCGGTGTAGAAACTGGAAGCATAAAGCCCAAGGAAGCTGCCAAAGCAATGCCAATACAAACAGGAACCGGGCTAAGACCGGCTGACATGGCAGCTGTAATGGCCAAAGGACCGATCATATTGGTAGCCGCCGTATGGGAGGTAAGCTCTGCCAGCAACAGTGCCAATACAGAGAAAATTGCCACAATGCTTACCTGGGAAACGGAACCACCAAGACCACCGATAATCAGGTCACCAACCCATGCGGAAAGACCAGTCTTATACATCATGGAACCCATGGCAAGACCGCCACCAAAGAGGATAAGAGTACCCCACTCAATACCGTCCTTGGCTTCATCCCACTTAATAGTGAATTTCCTTTCGCTGAAATCCACAGGAATAATAAAGAGCAGCAGAGCTCCTGCCATGGCAGCAATGGCCTCTGGGAATAATCTGTTATACATTGTAAGAACGGGTGAAGTTGTACCCAAGGCAATGCTTAATATACCAGGGGTAACCCACAGTATTACGGCTACAATAAAGCAAAACAGAGTATTTTTCTGGGCTCTTGTCCATTCTCCCAACTCTTTGGTACGCTGAGCAATAAATTCTTCTGCCCCCTCAATCTTGTCCACATCAGGTGGGAACAGCTTCATCAGCACCACATAAGCAATGACAAAGTATACCACCATGGCTATAAATCCCCAAGTCATCCACTCAAAGAAGGAAATGTGAATATTGGCCATCTGATCCAAGAAACCCAACATAATCAGGTTTGGCGGAGTTCCGATAGGGGTAAGCACACCACCGATGGAAGCCGCATAGGCCGTCATAAGCATAAGTCCTGTAGCATATTTATAATCTGATAAATCAATATCCTTTCCGTTGGCCGCCATCATATCCTTAATGGCACCCAAGAGGCCCAAACATATTGGCAGCATCATGGCAGCGGTAGCAGTATTGCTGACCCAGCCAGAACAAAGGGCTGCGGCAAGACCAATCGCCAAAAAAATCCTTCTTGGGTTTGAGCCTACCCAGGACATGGACAACAGCCAATAGGAAAATCTTTTATCCAGCCCGTGAAGCATCATTGCCTTGGCCAGAATAAATCCACCCATGAAAAGGAAAATCATAGGATTCGCAAAGGCGGCAAAGGCATCTGAGGCCTTAACCACGCCCGTGATAACAGCCAACACTGGGCCAATAAGAGAAGTAACTGGAATTGGAACCGGTTCTGTAATCCACCACAATGAAACCAATACCATTATGGAAAGCAGCTTATGTGCTTCCACCGATAGCCCGCCTATTGGCGTAAAAAAAATTAAGATAGCCAATATGGGGGCGCCAAACATACCGATAGTCTTTCGCTTTCGGTCGAAGGCCTGCTCTGCCCTTTTTATTTCCAGGGCTTCCTGACTAAGTTTTCGCATCGCTTCACACCCCTTTGTATATATAATTCATCATACATTATATATTGAAGTGTATTCGACATTATTTCTTTTTTTCCTACAAAAATACAAATAATATAAAATAAAATTTATCATTGTATTATTAAGAATAGTTAACGCATAATAATAAACCATTTGACATAATTAAATATACAATAGTATAAATAATAATGTATAACCAAATACAAAATCCATCTCGTCTAATTCGGGAATGAGCCATAACTCAGAAAGGATTGATACAATATGAAGAACTTTATTTTGAATCATTTCCAAATTGAACAGCGAAATACTTCTATAAAAACTGAATTACTGTGTGGACTTCTAAATTTTTTCGCCATAATGTATATTATAGTGGTAAATCCAGCCCTCTTTGAACACGCCGGTATGAATTTTGGTGGCGTATTCCTGGCAACGATTTGTGCAACTGCCATCGGCTGCTTTTACATGGGTATGATGGCAAATTATCCCATAGTTATTGCACCTGGTCTTGGCATAAATGCTTATGTTGTCTATACAATAGTTGTATCCAGGGGATACAGCTGGCAGGATGCCTTAGGCTGCTGTTTTGTGGCATCTGCCATTTTTTTGGTTTTAAGTCTCACATCATTCCGGGAGCAGCTTGTTAACTCCATTCCTGAATGTCTGAAAATTGGTATTACCGCCGGTATAGGACTGTTTGTTGCCTTTATCGGATTGAAAAGTGGCGGACTTGTGGTGGAAAACCCGGACACCTTTGTAACCATGGGCAGCCTTGCGGATCACGGCACTGCCCTTACTGCTATTGGTGTTCTTCTGTGTCTTATATTATCTATTTTAAATGTACCTGCAGCTATGCTATTGGGTATGGTAATTATGGCTATAGTTGCCTGGACACTAGGAATGCTTCAATTACCTTCAGAACTGATATCACTGCCATCAAACATTGGCTCCACAGTGGGAGGCCTGGAATTTGACCGAATACATGAGATGATACCTATTATAATGGTAATTCTGCTGGTAACCATGTTTGATACAACCGGAACCATGATAGGTGTAGGCAAACAGGCAAAAATCGTAAAAAACGGCGTATTTCCTCATTTGCGCAGTGCCCTTATGGCAGATGCTTTTGCCAGCTTCTGGGGCACATTGCTGGGAACCGGCCCCTGCTCCAGCTTCGCTGAGTCCTCCGCCGGTGTTATGGCGGGTGCACGTACTGGTTTGGCGGCAGTAACTACCGGTATATTATTTCTATCACTGATATTTATCTTCCCCCTGGCTCAGGCCGTAGCCTCTGTACCAGCCATAACTGCTCCAGTCCTTATTATTGCTGGTATACAGATGTTCAGTGAAATCAGCACTCTGGACTGGGAAGAAAAACGAACACTGTATCCATCTGTTCTGGCCTGCATTATGATGCCCCTCACCTACAGTATCACTAACGGTGTTGCCTTCGGCATGATAAGCTATGTTGCCATCACCATTGCTGCCGGCAAATATAAGGAGATTCATCCATTGCTTTATCTGTTCAGCATCTGGTTCCTGTTGGACTTCTTGCATATACTGTAAGTAACTAGCACGTCAGTTAATAAAAAGAAATTAATAACCACAAATTAAAAGCGGAGCTGCTTATATTGAAATAAGTAGCCCCGTTTTTTATCTTTAATAAATTTTATTTCTTTGCTACATCAACGACTTCATCACTAAAATAGGAATCTGTCAAAGCCATACCCTCTGGAACATCGGCATCGCGTGGCATAAACAACCCTTTAATACCAACAGCCTCATTGTTAGCCTTCTTTTCAACAGGAACAACGGTCCAGAATACCACATCGGCCTTCTTGGAGGTCAGAGTAGCAGCTCTGCCACCACTGGCAACCTGTACTACCTCAATGCTGCATCTCAGCCGTTTACCAATTTCAGCCAAAATAGCTGTGTTAAAGCCTGCTGCACTTCCATCAGCCTTAACTAAATCAAGTGGAGGTAAATCACCAGTTACAGCGATTCTCAAAGGAACATCCCCTGGCTGGAATGGCAAGGTTACTGCAGGTGGCTCCTCACCCTTCTTCAGCGCGGTAACATATTCCTTGGACAGCTTTTCTAAGGTGCCATCGGCCTTCATATCAGCGATAACCCGATTCAAATCAGCCTGTAATTTTTCATCCTCTTTTCTGACACCAAAGCAGAATTCATCCATTGGATGATCAGCAACTTCCTTTACTACCAAATTATTATTGCGGTCTGTCAAATAAGATGCCACACTCTTATAAATTCTCATGGACTGAATGTTACCGGCATCCAAGGCCATCTGCATAGCGGAAAGATTATCATAATAAGTAACTATCATTGCCTGACCGGATGACTCTTTTTCCTTTAATAAACTATTCAGCTTATCTTCGCTAAGATTTTGTCTTGTCAGCAAGCCAACCTTGACAATATTTTTCCCATCCTGATTATTATCCTTTTGGGCAGCCTGTTGACCACCGCATCCCACCAGAACGGCCCCTGCAAGGGCACAACCTAATAAAATTGTAGCCGCTTTTTTCCAATTCATTTTTCTTTCCTCCTCAACCTAAAATTAATTTCCTGCAACTTCAACACGCACCCGGTTCTTTCCACCCTCATGGGTGTAAGAAATACTGGATACCCGTTTTTTCAACAGGGTGATACCAATATGCTCCATACCATCCTCATCCTGACTTTCAGCCAAAATCGGGTCGTAGGCAACACCACCGCTAACAATTTCCAAGATGATGCAATCCATGGCCTGAGCATAAGTCACATCCAGCTTAAGGTCCACCTCCTCATCGTCGGCAAAGCTGCCATGGAAAAATTCATATATCAGCTCCTCGCTGGAAAGCTGGAGCAAATAAGTATGCTTATCATTAATACCATATTTTTCCGCAAAGCTCCATATTCCCCCCTGAAGCTTCATCAGGTCAAACTCCGACCGTTTGGAAATTTCATAACTAAAGAATGTATGCTTGCGTATAAAAGAAATGGTTTTTTCCCTCTCTGGAGAATTGAAAATCTCCTCCGGCGGGCCCTGCTCGTATATCCCATGATCAGCAAAAAACAATACGCGATTTGCCACTTCCTGAGCAAATTTCATTTCATGGGTAACGATAATCATGGTCAGTTTTTTCTTTGCCAGCATCCGAATAACCGCCAACACCTCGCCTACCATCGTAGGATCCAAGGCACTGGTTGGTTCATCCAGCAGCAACACCTTTGGCTCCATCATAAGAGCACGACAAATGGCAATACGCTGTTGCTGACCACCTGACAAAACTGTAGGATATACATGGGCTTTAGAAGCCAAACCCACCTGAGTCAGCAAGGACATAGCCTTTTTCTCCGCCGTCTGACGGTCCATGCCTAAAAGATAGGTTGGTGCCAGGCACAAATTATCCATCACATTGTAATGGGAAAAGAGATGAAATTTCTGGAATACCATACCCATCTGACGGCGAATAAGGTCAATATTAGCTCCCTTGGCTGTAATTTCCTCACCACCAATGGTTATATGACCTTCATCCGGTACCTCCAAAAGATTCAAACAACGCAGGAAAACGCTTTTACCACAGCCCGAGGCCCCGATAATGGCAATCCGCTCTCCCTCCTGAACACTGAGGTCAACATTGTTTAACACCTGTAAGTCCCCAAAGGCTTTGGACAGGCCCTTTACATCAAGAATGCCCATTTATTCCGCCACCTCCCTCTTATCCCGCCATTCCAGCCAGGCGAAAATTCCATACACGCAATAGGATATGGCAATATAGATAATCATTCCGCCAAGTATAGTTATCATTGGCTGCATGGTTCTGGAGGCCGTATTATAAATAACACGGGTAAGATCAGTGATAGTCACATAGCCTACTACGCTGGTCCATTGAATCAGGTTCACTATGGTGGACTGATAAACTGGTCTGGCAATGTGCATCATCTGAGGCAGGGTCACCAGTCGAAAAGCCTGGATACGGGAAAAGCCAAGGGTTCTGGCTGCCTCCACCTGTCCGAAATCAGTGGCCATAATGGAGGAACGGAACAGCTCAGCCACATGGGCCGCCGTATGAAGGGCAAAGGCAAGAATTGCCACCACTATTGGTGCAAGTCCGCTTTGGGCCAACACGCCGTAAAATAGCAGCATCAATAACATCAGCACTGGACATCCTCGTACCAAAGCAATGTAGCCTGCTGTCAAAAATCGCATAGGCCTGTTTTTTCCCATTCGGAAGAAGCACAGCACAGCCCCCAGCAAGGTTCCCAATACAAGGGCGGCCAAGGAGATTTCCACAGTTACCAAAAGGCCCTTACAGATAGTAGCGAAGGCACCGTTGGCAATAAATATTTGATATATTGTATCCATAATATATGATGCCTCCAATCTGTTTTCTATTCTCAATTTACTTTATTTCTTTATTATTTTTCGACAAATAAATGGTAAATCCTTTAAAATGGACAAAAATTTGGCTAAAACAAAAAAAACGAAGCTATCTCCACACAGAAACAGCTCCGTTTAATTATTCACTATGTACTTATCCCAGCTTCTGGGCCAAAATCTGATTTACAGTCTGTGGGTTGGCTTTGCCCTTGGACTGCTTCATTACCTGGCCAACGAGAGCACCAATGGCCTTCTTGTTGCCGGACTTGTAGTCCTCAACGGCCTTCTGGTTAGCCTCGATAACCTTGTCAACGATTTCCTCGATAGCCTTGGTATCAGTAATCTGTACCAGGCCCTTATCCTTAACAATCTTCTCTGGACTGTCTGGACTCTTCCACATTTCCTCAAATACCTTCTTGGCAATCTTGGAGGAAATGGTTCCCTTGCTGATAAGACCAATCATCTCACCCAGACGCTTTGCGTCAACCGGGGAATCGGAAATTTCCAGGCTTTCAGCATTCAAATTCTTGGACAAATCACCCATAATCCAGTTTGCTGCCAGCTTGGCATCAGCACCAGTCTCAATAACCGCATCAAAATACTCAGCCATTTCACGGGAGCTGGTAATGATGCCAGCATCGTATGCAGAGAGACCAAACTGCTCCTCCAGACGGGCCTTACGGGCATCTGGGAGCTCTGGCAGAGACTTTCTGAAGGCTTCGATTTCCTCGTCAGTAGTGATAATAGGCACCAAATCCGGCTCTGGCATGTAACGATAATCATGGGCATTTTCCTTGCTGCGCATGGAAAGGGTAATGCCGCGGTCAGGGTCCCAGGTACGGGTCTCCTGAATAATGTGACCACCATCCTCAAGGACCTCCTCCTGACGCTCAATCTCGTAAGTCAGGGCTTCTTCCACAGCCTTAAAGGAGTTAATGTTCTTCATCTCAGTACGGGTACCCAGAACATCACTGCCAGCAGGACGGAGAGATACGTTAAGGTCAGCACGGAGATTCCCCTCCTCCATCTTACAGTTGGAAACATCAATGTACTGCAAGATTGATTTAACCTTCTCCATATAGAGACGGGCTTCCTCAGGGGAAGACATATCCGGCTCGGATACAATTTCAATAAGAGGCACACCGGTACGATTGTAGTCTACATTGGATGTATCGGAATCCTTAATGGTGTTTCCGGAATGAACCAGCTTACCGGCATCCTCCTCCATGTGAATACGGGTGATGCGAATGCGCTTGGTTTCACCATTGCTCTTGGTAATATCTACATAACCGTTCTCGCAGATTGGCAAATCATACTGAGAGGTCTGCCAGTTCTTTGGAAGGTCAGGATAATAATAGTTCTTACGGTCAAATTTGGAGAATTTATTAATCTCACAATTCAGGGCCAGACCTGCCTTAATGGCAAATTCCAGAACCCGCTTGTTAAGGGTTGGCAATACCCCCGGAAGACCAAGACATACAGGGCACACATGGGTGTTGTGTTCAGCACCAAAGGTAGTAGCACAGCCACAGAAAATCTTGGTATTAGTTTTTAATTCACTATGGATCTCAAGTCCAATAACTGCCTCATAGCTCATGCTTAGTTACCTCCCAACTGAGCGCGGTCATTATGGTATGACTGGCTCTGCTCATAAGTGTAGGCCACACGGAGGATAGTCTCCTCATCCAAGGCCTTACCAATAATCTGCAAACCGATTGGCATATTGTCGGAGCTGTAACCGCATGGTACGGAAATACCTGGGAGACCAGCAAGGTTAAGAGGAACAGTGCAGGCATCCTGCAAATACATTTCCAGTGGGTTGGAAATCTTCTCACCAATCTTATAGGCAGGGGTTGGTGCAGTAGGACATACAATTACATCCACCTGCTCAAAGGCCTTATCGAAGTCCTCCTTAATAAGGCGACGAACCTTCAGGGCCTTCAGATAATACGCATCATAGTAACCAGCACTAAGGGCGTAGTTACCAATCATAATACGGCGCTTAACCTCCTCACCCAAATATTGGGTACGGGTCTTGGTAATCATCTCAACCAAATCAGCGGCATCCTCAGCACGCTCACCATAGCTTACGCCGTCATAGCGGGCAAGATTGGTGGCAGCCTCAGCCGGGGAAATAAGATAATATGTAGAAATTGCATAATCGGTATTTGGCAGGGAAATCTCAACGATTTCAGCACCCAGCTCCTTCAGCTTATCAATAGCCTCACGAACGGTCTTTTCCACATCAGGGTCGATGCCCTTTACGAAGTATTCCTTAGGAATACCCACCTTCAGGCCCTTAACATCCTCCACCAGAGCCTTTGTAAAATCAGGTACTTCCTCATTTACGCTGGTGGAATCCATTTCATCACGGCCGGAGATAATATTTAAGATATGAGCACAGTCAGTAACATCCTTGGTTATAGGTCCAATCTGGTCCAAAGAGGACGCATAAGCCACCAGACCATAACGGGATACACGGCCATAGGTTGGCTTCATACCTACAACACCGCAGAAGGATGCTGGCTGACGGATGGATCCGCCAGTATCGGAGCCCAGGGCCCATACAGCAGTACCAGCAGCAACAGCAGCGGCACTACCACCGGAGGAACCACCAGGAACACACTCAGTATTCCATGGATTGCCGGTTTTCTGGAAAGCGGAATTCTCAGTAGAACCACCCATGGCAAACTCATCCATGTTGGCCTTACCAATAATAACAGGATTCTGAGCCTTCAGCTTGGTCATAACAGTTGCATCATAAGGAGCAACGAAATTCTGCAGAATCTTGGATGCACAGGTAGTCTTTACCCCCTTGGTGCAGATGTTATCCTTAATGGCGCCAGGGATACCTTCCAAGAAGGAAATGGTCTCACCCTTGGCAATCTTCTCATCTACGGCCTTTGCCTGGGCAATAGCCACGTCACGGGTAATGGTCAGATAAGCCTTAACATCACCCTCCACCTCATCAATACGGGCCAAAACTGCTTCAGTAAGCTCCAGTGAGGTTATTTCTTTATTAACAAGCATGTCGTGCAGGACATGTGCTGGCTGTTCAAATAATTTCACAGTGCTGCCTCCTAGTTTAGTCTTCCAATACCTTTGGAACCTTGAAATATCCATCTTCCTTCAATGGTGCATTGGACAAAGCCAAATCACGATCAAGGGATTCCTTCACCACGTCCTCACGGAACACATTGCTGATAGGCAATACATGGGCCAGTGGCTTAATGTCGTCGGTATTAACGGCGCTCAGATTGTCAAAATACTCCAGCACATCATTGAGCTGCTGGGTGTACTGAGCCTCCTTGTCAGCAGGAATATCCAGACGGGACAATACTGCTACATTTTCCATATCCTTCTTGGTAACCTTCATTTTATCACCATCCAAATCATATATTTGATATAGATTTCATTGTTTAAACACAGAAGCAATTATACCATAATATCGGGCTAATTTAAACCGCCCAATTTATATGGGGAAAACTTTTTCGGCTTCATTACTTCGTCCTGGCATGTACTATAGTTTCTGATGCTTCTTTAATATTAAAAAGGACTGCCGAAGCAGCCCCTTCAAATATTATTTTCTTTTCATTCTTATGGCCCAACGCCAAAATAGCATTACAGCTACGGGTCTTTACATGGGAACCAGTTTCCACATTCATGGAGCCACACCCATATTGGTATAGGTTGCCAAGCCGTCAGTGCCCGCGTTACTTGAGTTGGCCAAGCCCTCCACGGCTACTCCGGCTCCCCCTATCCACAGGGAAACAGCCAAGGCAGAGCCGCCTGTCCCTTTAATCCTTTCCAGCCATTACCATTAGCAACTTTACGATTGCTGATGTCCCCCCTAGTGGACTATCATACTTCCATGTAGTCATTTTTCATATCCTCCTCTATGATAATTCGTAATGTGGAATTAGAAATAGCTCACCTCATCCGTCGAGCATGGCTCGACACCTTCCCCTAGAGGGGAAGGCAAAATAACTTTAGGCATTATTTATAATCAACCTGTGCCTGATCACGTTTACCATAGATAATACGGACGATATTCACCTGATGTTTCACTTCATCTATCAAAAAATAAATCAAATAGTTTCGGACTACCATAGCATGTATGCCTTGTTTTTTCCAATAATCTTCACGTGCAAGAGGAATTCTGTCCGGCAAAAGGTCAAGAGAAACAATGGCACTTTCTAAATCCACCAGTACAGCCTCCGCAGCTTGTGGTGATTTCAATTCATACAATATATATGATGAGATGTTCCCCAAATCCTTTTTTGCTTCGTCAGAAAGTCCAATCTTATACTGTTCCATTTAGTCCCAGTTCCCTCCTGATTTCCGCAAAGACTTCATTTACAGGCGTAACTTTCCCTTGCCGTATATCTTCCATACCTCGTTCAAGCATTGCGTCGAATTCCTCGTTGGTCATTTCGTCCCTTGCCTTCGGGCGGGCAACATGAATGCGTCGTTCAATCGTTTCCTTAGTTGCCTTAAGCATGAAGTCTGGTACGCTAAGATTCTCTTTCGCAGCATATCGTTCAATTAAAGCCTCATCAGCCGCATCCAGCGCCAGAGTATATGTCATATTGACCTCTCCCTTCTTTTTGTTATATTTTCTGACTTTATTATACTTTTTATTATTATACCACATCAGGCAATATTATATTAATATATTTTCATATTTTTGTTAATAAAAATATACATATAGCATAAGTCTATTATATTTTTATGCCTTATTATGAAAAAAATTAAGGACTGCACGAAGCAGTCCCTAAATAAATCTATTATCTTAAATATGGAATACCGCAGAAAGTCCCCCGGTGAAATGCATCTGAGTGCGACACAATTTATATATTTCCAGGTGGACTCGACACCTGCATTGGCCAGCATTATTTTCCGAATACATAACGTGTATGAATCATTGCTTTCCCTTCATAGTTTGGACAGTTAGAATCAATTATATGAAAAGTATGGCGCCGTTGTTCGCCAGCGGGAATATACAAATTTATACCGTCAAAATAGCTCCAGCCTTTCCATATAAGTTGTCCGTTCGGATCGTCAAATTCCGCCTCAATAATGCCTTCCTTAATCGTAACCCCTTCCTTATTATTGTTGGTAATAGTCACCATGAGACTGGCTTTACCACCGAACATCTCAAAGCGAGGCACATCAAGAACAAGATTGCTCAGCTCATTTTTGACTGCAACTTCCTGTGTTTCTTGTTGTTTTTCCTGCTGCTTTTCTTGCTGTGTATCTTGCTGTTTTTCTGTCTGTTTAAGCTGCGTTTGTTGCTGTTCCGGTTGCTTATCCGCTACACCAGTTTTTTCCCCACTATCGCCACAGCCGAAGGAAACGAAGGCCGCTGTAACAATAAGACCAATTGCAATTAACTTTTTGAGATTCATGAATCTCTTCCTCCTTTATATAAATGACGCTGCCGAAGCAACCCTATTTGTTCATTTTATACGGAATACCGCAGAATGTCCACCGGTTAGTCCCTGCTTTTTCCCATCAATGTCCTGTTGAATGTCCTGTTTTGATGGTGAAACATCCTTGTTTTCCATGACAATTGTTTTCCAAAAGTTCATTGTAAAAAGTATTGACTATTAGCAAAACAAACAAGGGACAGTTGCCATATTAGGCAGCTATCCCCCTGCTTTATCATATATTAAGTTGCATTATCCCATTTCTTCCTTTAGTGCAGCCCGCACCTTATTTAAAATATCCAGATGCACACTCATAGGCAGTCTGTCCACCGTAGGTACATTTTGGCGGGTGCAGCCGTCCACGCTGCCGGCGGCCACTATGGCCTTTATGAGCTTCTTTTCCATATCCTTGTCCGAAAGGAGATTTTTCCCATGCTTTAGGCTGAGAAGGGCGCATATCCCCCAGCCCCACCAGTTGGATACACCTGATACCAACGGTATTTGGGCGCACTCATAGGCACAGATTTCCACTCCATGGGGCACCTTGGACTCAATAACATCCCGCAGGGCTCCCATGCCGATTTCATTGCCCCCGTCCCCAACTGAGATGGTAATCACCCCACGCTTTTTTGCCTCGTCAATAATGCAGGAGCAATCCGTCAGCATATCGTCTATTATCTTGCCCCCCATATTATGATAGTGTCCGTCCCTGGCCTTCCCCGGCCGCTCAAGGGTTATAAGATGGGTGGGCTTGAATTTGTTCAGCATGCGGATAATAAAGGCCTCCGTGTCCTCGTAGGGAATTAGGGTGGGCGGAGTCTTGCAACCAATGGTTTTAAGTGCCGCCTCAAAGGGCCTGTACCCCTGACTATCCGTCATGGGCATAACAGATATCCCCAGCTTCTCCAGGGCCACGGCAATATTTGCTGTCCCCAATGGGCCATCCGTTTCCCCTATCCATTTATTTTCCCCCAGACGGGTGGGAAAGCCAGTCAAAAGCATAACCCTTTCCACACTGTCCAGAGCCTTGTCCAATTCCTTCACGGGATTTGGGGGCATGGAGGGAATCAGTCCTCTTCCCCCCGGATCTTCCTTCATTATACTGTCCAGCTTCTCATAAAAAGTCATGACGCTCACTCCTTATAACGCCGCATGTTGAACACTTACATTGAAAACAACTCTATTTCTCCTTTTTGCTCTCCAAAAAATCATTTATTTCGCTGTTCAGCTTGTTGGTAATAAACATGCAACCAGGAGCATGGGTTATTACCAATGGCAGCTTGGCATGTTCAATCACAGCCTGAGGGGTTACCCCGCAAGCCCAAAATACAGGAATTTCACCTGGCTTAAAGGATACAGGGTCACCATAATCCGGCTTCAACACATCCTTTATCCCCAGCTTTTCCGGATGGCCAATATTCACAGGGGCACCATGAACATTAGGGAAGCGTCCGGTGATGGCATCGGCTATCATGGCATTCTGGGCCGTCATTGGCCGCATGCTCACCACCAGCTCACCCTCAAAGATTCCCGCCGGCTCACACATGGTGGTGGTCTTAAACATGGGAACGTTGCAGCCCATGGATATATGACGGATATCTATATGGGCCTCCATCAATGCTTCCTCAAAGGAAAAGCTGCAGCCGATGAGAAATACCACAAAATCATCCTGCCAATATGGGGTGGCATCAGTAACCTCCTTGGTTAATACCCCATTTTCAAAGATGCGGTATTTCGGTATGTCCGTGAGAATATTGGCTCCCTCACCCATATCCTTCACAAATTTACTGCCGTGAATTACCTCCAGCAGCGGACATGGCTTTGGATTTTTTCTGGCGAATTCCTCAAAATCCCCAGCGTATTTTTCCGGCAATATTACCAGATTGGCCTGGGCATAGCCATTGGCCATACCAGAGGTCTGGCCCGTTATTTCCCCATTTCTTATTTTTATCCATAAATCCTCAGGACGCATATCTCCATATTCCGACACCGTAACCGCCTCCCTTTTTGCTTTCACTTGATTATCTTCTCATTTTACTTCTTCCACAGACACCTGAAAAAGCTGTCCGTCAATTTTCAAATTATAATTCCTTACCCCGGGCCGGCTGTCCGGCCATCCTGCATCTTCTGTGTCCTTATCCATAAGGGCAATCTGCTCCTTCATGGCCAACCGAAATTGAACGTAAATATCCTGGGCTTCCTCCACTGAAATCACCTTAAAAGTTATCTTACTGCCAGGAGAACACTGGGCCAAAAGGGGCAAATCCGCTGAAGTAACCGTGGCTATCTTGGGATAGCCACCGGTGGTCTGATGGTCCGCCATCATTATAATGGGCTGGCCATTTGGAGGCACCTGTATGGAACCAAATACTATGCCATCAGTAATCATATCCCTTTGGGTGGCACGCTGAATTATATCCCCCTCCAAACGATAACCCATGCGGTCAGATTCATTGGAAATGGTATAAACCGCACCATCAAGGGATTTTACCGCCTCCGGGGTGAAATAATCATCCTGGGGGCCCAGCACAATACGTATTTCATGGCTGTCACCGTGATTGCTTTCCTGCCACAAATGATGATGGGCCATATATCCATGGTCCGTATGGCGGATATGGGACTTCCCGGAAATAATGGCCTTGGCCAAATCTGTGGGCCTTCCCGTATTCAGCACTTCACCGTTATACAGCTTACTGCCCTCTGCGCCGCCTATTCCCAGCTTTAAATTTGTGGAATGGCTTCCCAGCACCAGCGGAACATCGATACCACCGTCTATGGCGATATAAGCTCTGGTCCCTTCATCCATGGAGGCCACCTTAAGATGCTGCCCCTTATGGAGAATCAAGGACTCATAGGCATGAACAGGCTTATTATCTACCAAAACCTTTGGTTCACCACCTGTTACTGCCACCAGCACATCCTCACTGGCCTCCAGCTCCGGCCCCAAATAGGTACATTCCAGCAATGGGGCATCATCCTCATTGCCCACCAGGGCATTGGCTATACTGGCAGAATAACTGTCCATATCCCCGGATACCTGCATACCACTGGCCTGATAACCCATTCTCCCCTTATCCTGTATCGTGGTCATAAGTCCACTGTTAATTACCTTTATGCTCATTTTCCATCGCCCTAAATTCTTCTTTGGTAATCGGTTTAAATTTAATATACTGCCCAGCCTTTAGCAGCACAGGTTCATTACGATTCACGTCATATAGCTTTAATGGGGTGCGGCCAATAATCTGCCAGCCACCGGGAGATTCCACGGAATAGATACCCGTCTGCTCACCGGCTATCCCCACACTGCCCGCCTCAATTTTAAGGCGGGGACTTTGCTTCCGGGGTGTGGCAATGGCCTTGTTCATCCCCCCCAGATAGGGAAATCCCGCCACAAAGCCCAGCATATAAATGGGATATTCCGGCTCAGAATGGAGCTTTATAACCTCCTCCTCGCTGATATTATGGGCTCTGGCAACCTCTACCAAATCAGGGCCATATTCACCGCCATAGGCCACGGGAATTTCCACCACCTGTTTTGGTGGCATTTCCACCTCATCCAACTGAGTTACCAAGGCTTCCAGCCTTTCCCGCAGCTGCCCATAGCGAAGGTCCATAGGGTCATATTGAATAAGCAGGGAGCAATAGGTGGGTATCAGCTCCACAATTCCCCTGATGGGCTCCCGCTCAAGCACCATTTTCAGAGCCATAACCTTATGATTAATTTCCAGACTGATTTCCTGGCCGAACTCCACAGATACAGCGCAGTCACCTACAGTAAGAATTCTCATAGCTTCCATTATTTCAGGCTCCTAACCTCTATTCCAGCACCTTCCAGGGCCTTGCGGATATTTTGTACCAGCTCAACGGCCTTTTCATTATCTCCATGAACACAGATGCTGTCTGCCTTTATATTGATTTCCTTACCATTAATGGAGATAACCTTTCCCTCCTTGGCCATTTTTACAGCCCTTTCCATAGCCAACTGAGGATCATGAATCACAGCTCCAGGGTGCTTTCTGTTTACAAGGGAACCATCATCATTGTAGGCTCTGTCTGCAAAAACCTCACTGGCCACTTCAAGACCGCACTTTTTAGCTGCCTCCAGCATAACCGAACCAGCCAACCCCATAAAAATAAGGTTCTTGTCAACAGAAGCAATAGCTTCACATATTCCAGTCGCCAAGGCTTCATCCTTGGCAGCCATATTATAAAGGGCACCATGGGGTTTTACATGCTGAAGCTCCATTCCTTGTCCCCTAACAAAGGCCATAAGCGCCCCCAGCTGGTATTTTACATAGGCCCCGGCCTCCTCAGGAGTCACGGTCATAGGACGACGGCCAAAGCTCATTAAATCCGGAAAGCCAGGATGAGCTCCCACAGCCACCCCATGCTTTTTTGCCAAGGCCACGGTCTTTTCCATAATAAGGGGGTCTCCGGCATGCCAACCACAGGCCACATTCACAGAAGTAACATGGGGTATGACCGCCTCATCCATACCCATGGTGTAGGCACCAAAGCTCTCGCCCAAATCACAATTCAAATCCACACAGCTCATTTTTTCCTCCATTGGTAAGCGTTTTTCCTCAAATACAACAAAGGGACCCACATCCCAAAAGAAGCAGGCCCCTGTTTTCTTAATGTGCTGAGCCTCATCGCTCACATATTCAAATTTGTTATCAATAAAATCTGTAATCACTTTAATCAGCCATTCAGCTTGGTACAGCCGGTATATTCAAAGTATTCCCTAATCAGCTCGTCCTTAATGCGGTTTCTGGTCTTAGGGTCCTTGTTGCCAGCTGGCTTGCCATCCACAGTATCAGCAAATGTAAGGAAGTTTGAGGATGAGGTTACAAAAATCTCGTCAGCATCCATGAGCTCCTCCAAAGTGTACTCCCGCTCGTAAACCGGAATCCCAAGGCGATAGCAGGCCTGAATCATATGGGTCTTGGCAATACCCCGTAAAATATACTGGTCATTTGGATGGGAAATCACTGCCCCGTCCTTTAAAATAGAAACATTGCTGTGGGCACACTCAGTAACTATGCCCTTACGATGAAGAATTGTCTCCGTGACACCCTTATGATGTGCCTCCTGGGAATATAAAACAGCAGGGAGGAGATTCAGGGTCTTCACATTGCCGTATTCAAAACGCAAATCCTCATGGGTCTGTACCTTTATTGGATTTTCCATATCACCAATTTTGGAAGGGCGGATGTAAACCCACAGCTTGCCCACCATATCCTTGCTATATACATGGTCCCGGGCTGCCAGTCCACGGGTAACCTGCCAATATACAAAATGGGTATGGCCTTCCACCTGCTTGGTCAAATCCTGCAGGAGCTTCTTTAATTCATCCTTTTCCATAGGAATCTTAATATCCATAATATTGGCACTGGTATAAAATCTGTCCAGATGATCCTCTACCAGATAAGGAACGTGATTGCCGGCTGGTGTAGCCTCATATACACCATCCCCAAAGAAATGAGAGCGGTCATTGAACGGTATCATTACTTCATCAGGGGTACCTAACTGTCCGTCATAATAAGCTAATTCTTTAAACATATAATCACTCCTATGGTTAAAAAATTAAGAAACACTTTTCCTTGGCTACATTTTATCATTTGGCATAATTAATTGCCAGACTTTTCTAAAAAATAAAGCAACACAAAAAAGACAGGCCCCTCTATCAAGAGAACCTGTCATATTTTTACTCAGCCAGTCGGCCCATGGTTTCCACAATAAGCTTAATCTGTGGTGGAATGGTGGCCAGCTCCAGTCTTTCCTTTGGACTATGAATATCAAAGGTGTTTACGCCAATGGATACCACATCCAGCTCTGGATTTTTCATAACATGATAGCCACACTCCAGCCCCGCATGGATGGTTTCCACCTTCATTGGTATACCATTCTGTGATTCAAAAACCTCCAGCATAACCTTGGCCAGCTTGCTATTTTGATTTTCCTTCCACCCTGGTGTTTGTTTATCTATAACGGCGGTAAAGCCAGTCATTTGAGCTAAAATATCCGCTTGAAGGATAAACTCACCTATTTTGGCATCATTGGAGGAACGAGGTAAACAAGCAATGCTCAATATTTCCCCATCCTTCAGCTTCACCATGCCGATATTGGCAGAGGTTTCCACCAAGCCCGGTACCACCTGGGACATGGCATATACCCCACTATGGAGGGAAATCAACAAACGAATGATACTATCGCGGTCATCCTCACTCATAACACGCTGAGGCTGAGCAGCAGTAAGATCAAATTCAATATTATTATCTACAGCACCATATTTATCCAGACAGCTATCACGCTCTGCATCAATAACCTCTTGGATAACCTGGGCCTCAGCCATGGTGGAGATAACCACCTCTGCTTCTGCAGGAATGGAATTTCTGGCCTTGCCACCTGTAAAAGAGGCCAGCTCATAGGATATTCCAGCCTCATCAAGGGCATTAAGGAGTATCGCCATAATACGGATGGCATTGGCACGGCCTTTATTGATTTCCATACCGGAATGGCCACCAAGGAGTCCTTTAAGATGTATTTTATATGCCTTATTTCCCTGTGGCGCACTGTAGGTCAGCTTACGGTTAAAATCGATATTAACGCTGCCGGCACTACCAACCGTTAATTCATCATAATTTTCCGAATCACAATTAATGAGATATTGGGCATCCTTAAGATATTTGGCATCCAGATGAACGGCACCGGTCATTCCCTGCTCCTCATCCACAGTAATTATGGCCCGCAGTGGTCCATGGCTCTTCAAATTTTTCATGATATATAGTGCCTCAGCCACCCCGATACCATCATCAGCCCCCAGACTTGTACCATCAGCAGAAAGAAATTTCTCATCCCGCACCAGCTTTATAGGATCTTTTAACGGATCAAAATTCACACCATGGTCTGCCACACAAACCATATCCATATGACCCTGCAATATAATCATTGGGGCGGATTCCTTTCCAGCAGTGGCAGGTAAGTCAGCTATTACATTATTTACCTCATCCTGATGTACTTCACAGCCGATATCAGAAAAGGCTTTCACCAAATAATCGCTGACTGCTTTTTCATGGCCGGATTGTCTTGGAATTCTTGCCAGCTGGGAAAATTCTTCCAGCACTCCATCTATTATTGCTTCCTTGGATAAATTCAACATTGTGTCATGCTCCTCTTTTTTAAGCTAAATAATAATAAATTAAGTAGGAGCAGAAAGCTCCTACCTAACAATTTTTTCATATCAATTGTTGCTGTTGCCCTTGATAACCTTAACAAAAATGGTCATTACCACTAAAAATACAATAAAGCCCAGCCAATCAGCAACAGCTTCAAAACCGGAAATAGCCAGCGGTGCATCACTACCGCCACCAGATACGGATACTACTATAATACCAGCCAGTATTACACCGATAATTGATTCACCAACTATCAGACCAGAGGCAAACAGGGTACCACGGCGCAGGCCCTCGGCTTCTCCCTCTTCTCCCTTGGCCTTTCTGACACTCTTATTGACGAAGTAGCCCATAACTGCACCGATTACCAATGGAAGCTGAACAGATGGTGGAAGGTAAATACCCATGCCTACAGCCAATGGTGGCAATGCACAGCTCTTGGTGGTCTTTTTCAACAGCTGGTCAGCCAAAATCAGAACAACACCAAGTCCAATGCCAATATAGATATATTCCCATGCCAATTCATTGGAGAAAATACCCTGGGCAATAGTAGTCATCAATGTAGCCTGTGGAGCAGAAAGAACCTGATCCGGATCCATGTCAGGACGTGGCATAGCTCCTACAAAGCCATAGGCTTCATAAAGGAGATTAAGAACCGGAGCAATTACCAAAGCACCTACTACGCAGCCCAATAAGAGAGCAACCTGCTGACGCCAAGGTGTAGCACCAACAAGATAACCGGTTTTCAAATCCTGCATATTATCATTGGATATGCAGGCGATGGCTAAAATAATTGAGGTAGTAAAAATTGCAGTTGCAGTAGCAAACTTTTCTCCACCCGGCATATCAAAGATGCCAAAGGAATTTGCCAGGAACAAAACTACCAGAGAAGAAACTATAATACCAATGATTCCAATACCGGAAATAGGACTGGAGGATGTACCAACCAGACCAGCCATATAAGCGCAGGCCGCTGCCACAAAGAATCCCATAAGGGTGGCCACAGCAACGCCAACAACGGTAAAGGTAAGGGTCTCATTCATAGGAAGTCCTTCGGCGGAAACAAAGACGAAGAAAATCCCCAAAAGACCTATCATAGTCAGGGCAAATACTGCTCCAATGCTCTTAAGGGACATATCAATATCCATGCGATGCAGGCCCCGTTCCTCAGAGGACATATTCACCGCAGCCAATGATTCCTTCATTCCCTCAATTACTGGCTTGGCCAGAGTAATAAGGGTCCAAATAGCGGCAACGCCCATGGTACCAGCACCAATAAGACGAACCCTATCCTTGAAGATAACGCCACCAAACTGTTCCATGGTCATACCATCTGGCAGTATTCCAGTCATGGTATAGTATGGCACAAAACCGCACCAAGCGATAATGATACCCACCAAAATAGCTAAACCAGATGTGAGACCTATCAAATATCCGGCACCAACCAATGCGCCAGAATAACCACAAGCAATCTGAGAAATACCACGGCCTACAGGGAACCACAGAGAAAGACCGCCAGCTATCACCTGAAAGCCATTGGTAAGCAATGCTACAATACCAGAAATAATACTTCCGGCCATAATTTCCTTAAGACCACTGCTCTTGCCATCAGTATCCTCGGAATGGCTGCCAGCCTTCAAGATTTCAGCTGCTGCCACGCCCTCAGGATAGGCCAAATCACTGTGTACAACCATAGCCCGTCGCAACGGTATGGTAAATAATACGCCCAAACAGCCACCACACAGAGATACCAGCAGGGTCTGCCAAAATTCAAAGCCCTGCCAATAACCAATCATCAGCATACCAGGAATAATGAAAATAATGGCAGAAAGGGTACCGGCCGCTGATGCTTGTGTCTGTACCATATTATTTTCCAAAATATTCGCATCCTTGGCCATCTTTAAGACCGCCATGGAAATTACCGCCGCCGGAATGGCGGAGGAAAAAGTAAGTCCTACCTTCAGTCCGAGATATACATTGGATGCAGTAAATATCACTGTAAGTAAAGCGCCCAGCAGCATACCACGAACTGTGAGTTCAGGCAGACGCAATTCATGTTGCATAAACTCATTCTCGTCGTGTTTCATAAAAACAATCCCCCTAAATTTTATGTATCTGTATTTATACAGTGAACACAGTTACATATTATGTAAGCGTCAAAATATAGTATGCCTCAACAACAAATAAAAAGCAGCCCGTAGGCTGCGTCATAGTATAGTGTTATGAATCTTCAGTTGGCAGGTTCACATTCCACGGGAGATACTTTTCCAAAACTGAATCGTCCTTTAAGGATTCTTCCTGGGACATGTTTGTAAAGATGTATTCCAGATATTCTTTGGTATCAACTTTGTTGGCTATGCATGTCTCTATTAAACTGTATGCTGCGGCACTGGCCTCGGCACCAGTCGGAGAGCCGGAAAATACCCAGTTTTTTCGACCGATGGTGAATGGACGGATGCTTCTTTCAGCAAGGTTATTGGAAATGCTGC
>NZ_FQYW01000007.1 GCF_900141865.1 Anaerovibrio lipolyticus DSM 3074
ATAAAGGAATTTCATAGTTTTGCACAAACTATTATGTATGTTTACTGTTTATAAAAACAGTACCATCATCTGGCTTGAATCATGTGTGCATGATTCTTGTTGCATTGTTTAGTTTTCAAAGAACACCACCTTCTCAGAAGCTTTTGCTTCGTGAGTCAGCTTGTTTATAATACCGTATTCATTCCTTTATGTCAAGAACTTTTTTGATATTATTTTGTGTGGTCACGATGCGCTTCAGAAGCGTTTGCTATGACAACGTTGATTATGATACTGCCATTTCATGTTTTTGTCAACAGCTTTTTTTAATCTCTAATACATTGCAAAATAAAAGGAGACCAGCCTGCCTCACAGACCTCTGGTCCCCTATTCATGTTACATATTACGATATTTGTTTGCCGTAGTTTTTGCATCATAGTCTGCACCACTGTCAGATGGCTGACCAATATCCTGTATTTTAAACCCACGGCTATTATTCGATGCTTTATAATCGTTATCGATTGTATTGTAATCGGTATATGGACTACTGTAACCCGTTCCCTTACCACGGTTTCTAAAGCGACGAATCACATACAAAATCAGTTTAAACACAGCATAAACCAAAATAATATTAAACAACAAGCCGAAGACATCCGCCAGGAAACCGCCGCCCATACCAAGCATATTACTTAATAAATGTCCCAGCAACATACCACCCGCAAAGAATCCGATCCCCCGCATTACATTACCCCAACGAGTTCCGGTATTTGGTGCGGTGGCCGCCTGACCAGCTCCAGATTGAGGGGCCGTTTTACTATACTCATTGGCATTCTTCGAAGGTGCATATTCCTTGTTGTTGGGTCCAGTTTTTTTCTGACTGGTGGATGGGGTGGTTGCCTTTGGCGCAGGCGTAGATATTTTAGGAGCACCACCTAATTTGGCTCCTCCCCTTGCCGCATCCGCCGTACCAGCGGTTACCGATAACACCAATGCTGCCGCCACCATAACTGATGTGATTTTTCTAAAATTCATATATCCTCCGTCACTACTTCATACCACAAGAATTATCCTCAACTAAACTCACAGTAGATAATCAACCTTTGTAGGCCTTTATATCATCCGGAAATGCGTAAATCTCACCAATCGTATCCCGTTCCCCGGATAGATATCTATCGATATCATCAATATCAATGTATAGCTTACAGTCAATATCCAAATATCCCTGCTCCCGGCCACCACTCAGGTTAACAATATCCATCAGCTTTTCCCTCAACGCCCGACACTCACTGCCCTTGGCATGAATATCCAATTTTATCTGAGGTACGCCGTACTCCTTCAAAACCTCTTCCAAAGTCATTCTTTGAGACATATAATTTCCCCTCCGTTTTAACTTTTTGACTTTTTATTAGTATAGCATATTCTTCATGAAAAAAACATGGAGAGAAATCCCTTTACAGATTTCTCCCCATAATGTTACCGTTTGTATTCACATACCGGTTACTTATTTTTTCTATTGTTATCCATATTGTACTTAGTCGTAACGCTCGTCAATAACTCGCTTACTCTTCTTTTCGCTTCTAGGCAGCAAACCAATTTCCACAACCTTTACCAGAGGAGTAAAGCCTATGCGGCTCTTGACTCTGGCCGCAACTCTTTTGGCCATATCCAAAAAGTCCACACTGCCGTTTGTTTCCACATAAATACGCATGGTGTCCTTGCCATCCAGATGGGAAATACGAATCTGATACTCGCTGGAAAGCTCTGGAAACTCTGCCAATATCTCCTCAATTTGTTTAGGGAATACATTAACGCCCTTAATTTTCATCATATCATCTGTACGACCGCCGATAACATCCAGACGAGGGAACTTGCTGCCACATGGGCATTCCCCCGGAATGATTCTGGACAGATCGTGGGTCCGATAACGAATTAACGGAGCCCCTTCCTTCACCAAGGTGGTGATAACGATCTCACCCCACTCCCCATCAGGAACTGGCTTTAATGTCTGCGGATCAATAATCTCAAGATAAATGAAATCATCCCAGTAATGCATTCCCGTATCATGCTTGCAATTAATACCAATACCAGGTCCATAAATCTCGGTAAGGCCGTAAATATCATAAAGCTCTATTCCCAACTCCGTGGAAATGCGCTCACGCATTTTCTGACCCCAACGTTCAGAACCAATAACGCCCTTTTTGAGATGTATTTTATCCTTAATACCCCTTTTTTCAATTTCCTCAGCCAAAAGCAATGCATATGAAGAAGTTGCGCACAATACTGTGGAGCCCATATCCTGCATCATCTGAAGCTGTTTATCCGTGTTGCCTGGTCCCATAGGAACGCACATGGCTCCCAGCTTTTCACAGCCTGCCTGAAATCCGATACCAGCAGTCCAGAGTCCATAACCCGGAGTAATTTGAATAACATCCTTATTGGTAATTCCTGCCATTTCATAGCAGCGGGCAAACATGGTTGCCCAATCATCCACATCCTTCTTGGTATATGGAATAATTACAGGAGTGCCCGTGGTACCGGAGGAAGAATGAATGCGTACTATTTCCTCCTGGGGTGCTGTCATCAGCCCCAATGGATAAGCCTCCCGCAAATCATTTTTCTCAGAAAACGGCAGTTTTTCAAATTCCTCTGGAGAAGATACATGATTTATGCCGGCCTCCTCCAGCTTCTTGCCATAAAAGCTGTTGGCAGCCTCCAGAGCATCTATGCGATCATTTACAAGCTTAAGCTGTTCCTCTGTTATCTTCATTATGAATTCCCCTATCAGTTAATTATTTTAGGTTGTCTAATTTATATAAGTATATTAATGGCTGCATTTTTAGCATATTCCAGAGCTTTAAAATTAAGCTCGTGAAATTTTTCAGGGATTTTTGTACGGATAACCTTCCGAATATCCTCATCATCAAGTCCCAAGGCCCCGCTGTTTACGGCCGCCCCCAAAAGAAGAAGATTTACGATTTTTGCAGAGCCCAATTCCTTGCAAGCCTTTTCGGTATCTATAACAATAACCTTTTCGACCTTATTTCTGATATAGTCCAGCATTTCACTCCCATTGTAGTTAGAGCCTGCCAACGCAGCCGTCACCGGCATCACAGGGCGACTGCTTACAATAACTTGGCCACCCTTTTTCAAATATGGAAGCATACGAACCGTTTCTCCCGGCTCAAAGCCTATGATTATATCAGCACTGCCACTGGCAATCATTGGGCAGTCCACATCATCACCCAGCCTCAAATGGCTGAATACACTGCCGCCACGCTGAGCCATACCAATAGTCTCGGCACTTTTGACAGGAATCCCCTTGTTCATGGCTGCTCCACTAATGAGCTTTGATGCCAGAATAGTTCCCTGACCACCAACACCGCAAAGTACAATGTTCTTACTCATGACAATCACCTCCAATTGCTCCCGTCGGACATATCTGACTGCAAAGTCCGCAACCAGTACAGAGGGAATCATCAATAACTACCTTGTCATCACGAATTATAAGGGCTGGACAGCCAATCTCACGGATACACTTACGGCAGTTTATACATTTTTCATGATCCACTGACAGACATTTATCAGATTTGACAATTGCGATACACGGAGATTTAAAGATAATTGCCTTAACCCCAGGCAACGCCGCAGCAGCCTTTACTGTTTCCACGGATTTTTTGTAATCCAACGGATTAACTGTTTCCACAAATTCCAAGCCAATGCCCTTTAATATTTTTTCTATACTAACCTTATTAACCACATCCCCCATCATGGTCTGACCAGTACCAGGATGAGGCTGATGGCCAGTCATGGCAGTGGTAGAGTTATCCAGAACAATCAGGGTCATATCCGCCTGATTATAAACAGCATTTATTACTCCCGGGATTGCCGCCGCAAAGAAGGTGGAATCACCTACAAAGGCAAAGCAGCTGGTGTCCGGCTCAATATGGTCCACCCCCTGAGCAATTCCCAGACCTGCTCCCATACAGAGGCATGTATCCACCATATCAAGAGGCATAGCATTTCCCATGGTATAACAACCAATATCCCCTGCAAACAGTGTCTTTTTCCCCTTCATAGCCTGTTTTACAGCATAGAAAGAGGCTCGATGAGGACAGCCGGCGCAAAGAACAGGGGGGCGAACTGGCAGTTCCGGCATCTCTGCCATGTCAGCCTCAGTAAGGGCCGCATTTTCCGGAGGCTTGACACCCAAAAACTTAGTCAGATTTCCCATAACAGAATCAAGGGTATTTTCCCCGGAATTTTTTACATCTAGTGTCAGCTTTCCATATACCTTCACAGGCAGCTGATATTTTCCCGCTATATAGATAAGCTCCCGCTCAATAACAGGATCCAATTCCTCTATGCATACCACCTCATCCAGGCCCGTCAGGAACCTTACAGCCAGTTCCTCCGGGAAAGGATGGGGTGTAGAAACCTTTAACAGTCTCACATCACCTACAGATTTTAATGCTTCGGAAACATAGGTATAGTTAAAGCCGCCAGTGGCAATACCCTTCTTGGGAAATGCGCTGCCTTCAACATTAAGCAACAAATTCTTAGGGTAAGAGGAAAAATCCTTGGAAAGCTCCACATTTCGGGCCTCAATATTTATATGAGACTGATAGGACAGCTTGGGGAATATAACCCAACGCTTGGTGTCCTTTATAAATCCCTCTGGCTTATTATGTTTGTATTCACCTTCATCCTTCACATTAATAGAAGCATATCCATGTGAAACTCTGGTTGTGGACCTGAGAAAGACAGGTGTCCTATATTTTTCCGAATACTCAAAGGCATCCTGCACCATCTCATAAGCCTCCTGTACTGTGGAGGGATCAAAGCATGGCAGCTTTGAAAATCTGGAAAAATGACGGGTATCCTGCTCCGTCTGGGAAGATATCGGGCCTGGGTCATCCGCAACCAAAACCACCATACCACCCTTAACGCCTATATATTCAAGGGACATAAGTGGATCCGTAGCCACATTTAGCCCCACCTGTTTCATGGTAACCATAACGCGGGCCCCGGTATAGGCAGCCCCGGCCCCTACCTCCATAGCCGTCTTTTCATTAATGGACCATTCCACATAGGTGTCCTGTGGCCTGTGCTTCGCCACAGTCTCCAGCACTTCAGTAGATGGGGTCCCCGGATATCCAGCCACCAGATTTACACCGGCGGCAATGGCACCCATAGCAATGGCTTCATTGCCCATCAAAAACTCCTGATGCATCTGTATCTCTCCTAACGACATTTATTTTCTCTAACGATACACGCACTTACACGACAACACAATCATTCTACCACAGGTGGACAGGAAAGCAAAGAAATACTTTAGTTTTTTAAAGTGTGTTAGTAATAAAAAACCGCTGCAGAGTTTTGCTACTCCACAACGGTATTTTTAGGCAATTAATACGTTTATTTAACTTCTATATAGTCTTTTAAATCACGGCGAACCAATGCATTTGTGCCATATGCACCATCCACATACCCTATACGCAGTACCATCTGTGGCGTATATGGCAGTTTTAAGGCATTCTGAATGGCAAAACGGCGAGCCTTGTTTTCCACAGCAAAGCTCATAGGCTGCACCTCTATATCATTACGAACAGCATAAAGCCACGCCTCCGTAAGATGCATACCAGCCTCAATGTAGCCTATATTGGTATCATTTGAGATAATCAAAAGATAGCCTGCACAATTTTCCGCCTGTCTTTGGGCCATTTCATATCCAGTCTGAGCAAAGGTATCTCCCTTGGCAAACCAGCGAGTACCGAAGGTATAATATATAACCTTTCCCAAGCCGGTAATGCCATTCTGCTCTGCAGTAAGGCCATCCTTCTTCTTTTCAGCCTCCCAATTGGAAAAACGAAGCCAATCAGCCAGCTCATCCCTTATTTCCTGATTATCCCTCTGTTCCTCAGCCGCAGACAATGTCTGATCCTTTATAAGAGAGAATGCCTCAGTGCTCTCAGGAACAAATACGGCCCCCCTTATTCCCTTGAGACCCTCCTGAAAAAATTCAGGTATAGCAGCCGATGTATATTCCCGCTTGTCTGTATGGCGGCGCTTCATCAAATTAAGGAGTCCCTCATCTCTGGCCATGCCGCTGTTGGTGTAAATTACAGTGATACTCTGGCCGTTGTCGCTGACATGGAGACTAGTATTATATCCATAAGCCTCGAAAGCCAACATACAGCTGCGGGCATAGGCACCCATGGAAATATAGGCTTCTCTGCTTTCCTGGTCAACTGCGTACAAAAGTCTGGAAGTATCCGGGGAAATAACTATCTTCCCCTCTGCAGGATATACCTTCACATCCCACATCTGAGCATTATGAGAGCTTGGGGCAAGCCCTGCATAATACAATATCTGCTCCACCTCACTATTTAAGCCCTCCACCTCTGTGTCAGTGGCCACATCCACCGGCCGCGCCACATAGCACACATAAAAGCATAAAAGCACAAATACTGAAATCGTGGACCAAATAATCTTCTTTTTTAATGTCATAAAAGCCTCCGTCTCTATCCCTCATTGTAAATTGTACCAAAAGGGATTTTCTTGTCAACCGAAGGCTTAGTTCTGTTCCTCCAAATAGGCCTCGTCGATGAACTCATTGGTATAATTCTTAAAGAGCTCGATGTCCTGGTCGTCCAGCTGATAGAAGGCCTTGTAATAGTTTTCCCCGCCAATCATCTTTGGGGCAAAGCGGGCCAATAAATCCTCGTAGCCCTTCTGGGAATCCGCCAGCTCAACAACAGAAATAATCTTCCGATTCTTTTCCTTGAAACGCTCCTGATCCTCCTCTGTAAGAGGACGCTTGCGGGCGTAAATGGCGTAGCCCTGAGGTGTATCCACCAAATACAGCATACCCTTGGCCTTTTCCACAGCCTTGTTGTGACGTTCCTCGCGAAGCAGCTTACGCAGGTAGTCCCACACAATACTAATTTCCTCTGTACTAAGATGAGGCTTATCCTGCAGTTCAAAGAGATTGTACTTTTCCACAAACTTCTTGATGAGATAGTTAAAACAGAAAAGTGTGGCCTCAGCATCAGCCGCTGCAGAATGGGCAGAGCCATCCCGCCACACATAGCCGCATTCCTCGGCACAAATCACAAGTCGTGGCACATGATAATAATCAAAATCCTTTTCCTCATGGAAGACAGCCCAATAGAGGTCACGGACATCCATGGCCTTTTCCGGTAAATTCTGGAAACCATATTTTTCCAAAACCCTTATATCATTGTCTACTGCAAACCCCAAAATCATTTCGCTCTTGTCAAAGATTTTCTGGACCTTGGGTATATGTTTTACAAAATACGGCTTGTCTGCCACCATCTCAGGAGTAATGCCATGTACTCTCTCGGCATAATGCCATTTATGAACCTTCTTTGGTTTATAAAGCTGATTGTGAATCAGAGCCCCCTGCTCGTTTAAAATTGACAACTCCAAAATCTCATTGCTGATTCCTGTACTGGTGGACTCAGTATCCAGGCAAGCGATATGCATATCCGAACCCTCTCTCAATAAAACTTGGTAATTTTAAAATTTACTTTCTTTATATATTACTACATCCGAAACAAAAATCCTGCAAATTTAAAATACGCCGCTCAGAATGAACGGCGTATCAAAATTTCATAAGAACAATAACTATCAGTCAACAGAGCTACCAGACTTTAAGGACAAGCCACGCTCAGCCAATCTGTCACAAATCTCCTTGAAGGACTTGGCACCAAGATTTCTGAAGCCCATAATCTCCTCAGTAGTCTTTGCTGCAAGATCACCAATAGTAAAGATATTGTTGCGCTGCATGCAGTGAGTGGAACGCTGACTCAGCTCCAGCTCGCTGATAGGAGCATTCAACAGCTCCTCCATTGCCTCATGGGCACTATCCCCATCATCGGAGGACAGGCTATAGCTCTCAGGATTTGGCTCATCAACAACAGTATCCTCGCACAGAGCCAGGAATGGGTTCAAGCCCTCAATCATAATGTTAGCTGCCAGCTTCAACGCATCAGCAGGCATAACAGAACCATTGGTGAAAATATCCAGAGTCAGGCTGTCATAGTTGGTAATGTTACCAACACGGGTATTCTTAACCACATAATCTACGCGATCAATTGGAGAAAACAGTGCATCAATAGGGAACATGCCCTTTTCTGCAGTAGTATTCTTGTCGGCAGGCACGTAGCCGCAACCATTCTGAATCTTCAGATCCATGGAGAACTTCTTGCCAGCCTTAACAGTGGCAATATGAAGTTCAGGGTTAATAATCTGAAGCTCACTGTCTGCAGTAATATCAGCAGCAGTAACCTCCAAATCCTCACCATCAGCCTTAACATCAATATGAGCCACCAATTCGTTCTCAACAGGCTCAATGCACAGGCTCTTTACATTCAAAACTATATCAATTGCATCTTCATGGGTGTCAGAAAGCTTGCTGTCCATGGCGGTAGCACCAGCAATCTTCACAGCAGTAACTGCTGCACCCTGGATGGATGACAGGAGAATTCTCTTGAGGCTATTACCAATGGTAGTACCATAACCACGATCAAGAGGCCCGCATATAAACTGACCATGAGTTTTATCGGTTACATCTCCGGAACAACGAATTTTTGTTGTATTGACATCCAGCATATCAAAACTCCCCTCAGGTATTCTAATCCATTATCGCATACCATATATCTTATCACAAGAGTAATCCAAAATCAAGCTATTCGCTAAAAATTCTATCCAGCATATTCATTTCCTGGTCACTGGCTTCCCTTACGGAATACTCCAGCTCCAAATAGCTGTCCACTGAAATATTAAGCATCTCAGCAACCATGTGAATACTATATCCTTTTGCCTGGCGCATGGCCTGCAAATCTTCCAAAACCACTGTATTATAAATCCCCTTTGTCATAAACTGTAACCGCAATTTTTGACTGTCGGTTTTCCAAACGAATGACATTGTATTATATGGTCAGGGTTTTGTAAAGTGAAATTTACACTAATTTTTAGATGCAGCCACAGATGCCTTTAGTTCAAGCTCTATACGTTTCTGAGAGTCTATATTGTAGACATATTCCGTAGCCATTATATGGCCTGTCTTTTTATCCCGGTATAGAACTAAGGACATAAGGTGCCACTTAGGTTCACCATCAACCAACCGTTGATATTCAAAGAAAAGGCTGGTATGCCCTTCACCGAATTTTTCCAAAAGCCACTCACGGTTCATAAAAGCCAAATAGGCTTCCTTGAATTCCGGCAGTACCAATTCCTTCACCAATCGTCTTATGCCTACCATATAATTTGTATCACTCATAATACCAGTGGCTACCTCCACCGTTGCCAAATCCTGAGCAGAAACAAAGGTCTCCTTGGTTATATTAATATGTGATACAAATACCAAATTATTAAGTATAGATTTCACCGAATCCGTCTCTGAGAACTCTTCAGGCAAACATGGCTCGTACAGATAATTGATATACTGAACCATAATCATCAATATCGGATGTTCATCAGTGTAGTCAAGGCTTCTGGATACTGTCATACAAACCCAACGATAAATATCTCCTACCATACGGCGATATTGGAATCGTAACGGATTATCCGACAAAGCAAGCCGCTCCGTCATGGTTTTCATATCCGTAAATTGCTTATAGGCCTGCAGCTCTTCCGGATGAATAAGATGATTATCGATGATATTGTGATTCCAAGTATCGAAATGCTTGGAAATATGATAGCCAAGATTCTCCTCTTCACTATCAATCTGGATGATTTCACACATACCAGTATAACCATCCATTTTCAGAATCGTCTTGCAGGTTTTGTCAATCAAATTCATGGTGTCCTGACGGGCAGCCACATCAGTATCGGCAATCTTCCAGGTGTACAGCACCCATGGATTGCTCTTGGAGAACACATTGGGCACTATACATTCGAAGGTAATCCAAACATAACGCCCATCCTTCATGCACCGCAAATGAACCCTGCGACGATGCTGTTTCTTGGCAATTTGCAGCTGAGTTGCCACTATGGAAGTCTCATGGATAAAAGCATCACTGTCACTATGATGCACCATGCCAGTTTCAACATAGCGCTTTGAATAGTCCTCAATAGTTTGTGGACGTGGACTCATAATCCCGTCTTTAACCTCGGATTTCTTAATAAAATGGTATTCCCCTGTCCATGGGTTTACCTCGGCAACCTTCCAGAAGTAGGCGGTAATATCCTGCAGGTAGGAACGGGTCATTTTCCGCTTGTGTATATTAGATGTAGTAACATTATTTTTATCGGAAATCAATGTCTCAAAACTCTCAATGGACATTGGCTGATAGAAGTAATAGCCCTGAACGTACTCGCAGCCCATCATGGACAACAGCTCAATCTGTTCCAGGGTTTCAATGCCCTCCACAATAATTGGCAAATCAATCTGTCGCGCCATATCGATGATGGAATAAATAATGTTAATGCCACGCCCCCGATTACCATTGGAAAAATCCAGGAATCGCATATCCAGCTTTAACACATCTGCGTCAACGTCTTTAAGCATATTCAAGGAAGAATAGCCGCTGCCAAAATCATCAATAATAATCTTAAAGCCATTACGCTTTAGCGCCTCTTCCGTTTCCTTTACAACGCCTTCATTTTCCACATAAGCACTTTCAGTAATCTCTATCTCCAAAGTGCTTACAGGAATCTGGTACTTATGTACCATCTCAGTGAGAATCCGCACCACATCCATATTCTGGATATCAATACGAGACACATTAATAGAAACTGGAACCACTGGAAGCCCTGTATCCATCCAATGGCGTATAGTCTGGCAGGTTATTTCCCACACATGCTGGTCCAACTGCGTAATATAGCCGTTCTTTTCCAGGAAGGAAATAAATTTACCAGGTGAAATCATTTCCCCATCGGCAGTTATCCACCGTACAAGAGCCTCTGCCCCCACGATTCGCCCATCCACAATCTGGCACTTTGGCTGGAGGTAAATGGTAAATTCGTTATTGGACATAGCACGCTGAATGCGAGGCATCAAATCAACAGTAGTAGCCAAATCCCTGGCCATACCCTCGCTGAACCAATTAATATCCGCATAGGAATAGATATAGCACTTGCCAATAGCCATGATGGTATAATCGTACATATCAATGGCATCAGTGGTATCACCATCAGTATATTTATAGCCGCCCCACACCGGACGGAACAACGGATCCGTCATATATCTGCCTACAATCAGTTTAACGCTCTCGATAAGAGCATCAACCAAATCAGCATCTTCCTTAAAAAATACAGAAAAATAGTCATTGCCCATGTATCCGGCGATCATATCATGCTCATGACACAGCTGCTGGAAATATTTGCCCAGCTCTGCCAGCAGAGCATCTCCCTTATCACGTCCGTACCATTTGTTGAAATACTGAAAGTTCAGTATATTTACGGACATCATAGTGCTACAAACAGGATTGCTCTCTATCTTTTCTGCTACAAGATCCCAATAAGAGCGCATCAGCGGTAAGCCCGTTAGCTGGTCAATATTCACTGCACCCTTCATTTTTTTGGCAGTATTCTGCTGAACATTGTCGTTTTCGTTCATATCTGACACCCCTTTAGGTCATTCTACCATATAAGATAACGACATGGCTATTAATATATAGGATGTTTTTCCCCTTCTTTTTTTTACAATAATAAATAATGTATACATAATATAACTATTGCGTTATAAATATTGAAAGTGGTATACTAGTTAAGCATAGAATTTTAATGAGGTGATTTACTATGAAGGTTGGTATTTATGGTTACGGCAATCTGGGCCGTGGTATTGAATGTGCTGTAAAGAATAGCGAAGATATGGAGCTGGTGGCTGTATTTACCCGCCGGGACCCATCTACTGTTAAGATTCAGACTGCCGGTGTAACCGTTGCATCTGCCAAGGACGTGGAAAAATTTGCTGACAAGATTGACGTCATGATAATCTGTGGTGGCAGTGCCACTGATTTGCCTGAGATGACTCCTGCATTGGCAAAGCATTTTAATGTAATCGACAGCTTTGATACCCATGCCCGCATTCCGGAGCATTTTGAAAATGTAAATAAAGCTGCAAAATCAAGTGCCCATATTGCCCTTATTTCCGCTGGCTGGGACCCAGGTATGTTCTCCTTGAACCGCCTGTATGCCAACGCTATTTTGCCTAATGGCAACGACTACACCTTTTGGGGCAAAGGCGTCAGCCAGGGACATTCCGATGCTATCCGCCGTGTAAAGGGCGTAAAGAATGGCAAGCAGTACACCATTCCTGTAGACAGCGCACTGGCTTCTGTACGTGCCGGTGAAAACCCTGACCTTACCACCCGTCAGAAGCACACCCGTGAGTGCTTCGTTGTAGCTGAGGAGGGTGCAGATAAGGCGGCCATTGAAAAGGAAATCAAGGAAATGCCAAATTACTTCTCCGACTATGATACTACTGTACACTTTATTTCCGAGGAAGAGCTGCAGAAGAATCACAGCGGTATTCCACACGGCGGTTTTGTATTCCGCACCGGTACCACTGGCTGGAACAACGAAAACAAGCACGTTATTGAATACAGTCTTAAGCTGGACTCCAACCCAGAGTTTACTGCATCTGTAATTGTGGCTTATGCCCGCGCCATTAACCGCCTCCATCAGGAAGGAAACATTGGCTGCAAAACTGTATTTGACATTGCACCTGCATATCTGAGCCCACTTTCCAGTGAAGAGCTGAGAGCCCACATGCTGTAATATTTTTAATCAAACGTTCCTTGGGAGCTGTGAAAAATCACAGCTCTCTTTTTTATGCCTTATAATTTTATTATGTATACATTTGAAACCACGCCAATATGTGATACTATTTACATAGGAATAATAATGATCTTGTTCATATGGTCACAATATGTGAAAGGAGTGGTTTTATGGATATAGTATTACTCTCCCGTTGGCAATTTGCCATTACTACCATCTATCATTTCCTATTTGTTCCTGTAACCCTGGGGCTAACCCTGTTTCTAGCCCTACTGGAAACCTGCTATGTCACCACAAAGCGTGCTCATTGGAAGGAGCCTTGTAGAAAGCTGCTAAAATTTTTCGGGGCTATCTTTTTGGTAAACTTTGCCATGGGCGTGGTCACGGGTATTGTTCAGGAATTTCACTTCGGTATGAACTGGTCCGAATACTCCCGTTTCATGGGGGATATTTTTGGTGCACCATTGGCCTTGGAAGCCCTCACAGCTTTCTTTTTGGAGTCGACATTCATCGGCATCTGGGTATTTGGCTGGGATAAGCTCCCGGAAAAGCTCCACTGTGCCTGTATATGGCTAGTGGCCATTGGTAGTAATTTATCGGCCTTCTGGATTTTAGTCGCCAATTCCTTTATGCAGCACCCGGTTGGCTACGCCATAGAAAATGGCCGGGCTATAATGACCGATTTTATGGCCCTTATTACTAATCCATACGTAATTGGTGAAATGAGTCACACCCTATTCTCTGGTATTGCTACAGCCGGCTTTGTCCTGTTAATTATCTGCTGCTGGAAATACGCTGTTGATGATGCGTCCAGAGAGGTATTCCTACAGGCCCTAAAGGCCGTCTCCATTTATCTGATAATCGGCATAATGGGGGCCATGGGCACAGGTCACGTCCATACCCAATATCTGGCAGAGGCTCAACCCATGAAGCTGTCCAGCATGGAAGCCTTATGGGAGACTGAAGACCCCGCCCCATTCGCCATAGTAGCGGATATTAATCAGGAGAAACGGCAAAACGATACAGAAATAACGATTCCTGGCATGTTTTCCTTTATGCTGTACAACAAGCCAGAAGGGGCTGTGCAGGGAATAAATCAATTACAGGCCGCTGCGGAACAGCAATATGGTGCCGGCAACTATATTCCTGATGTAACCGGGCTCTTCTGGTGCTTCCGCATGATGATTGCCTGCGGTGGTGCCATCGCCGGTCTGGCCTTCCTCATCGGTGGCTTGGCATGGGTAAAGCAGGATTGGTTATTAAAATACAAATATCTGCTGGCCCTTACGCCTTTCCTACTGCCATTACCATTCTTGGCTAATTCGGCTGGTTGGTTTATCGCCGAGGCTGGTCGCCAGCCATGGATTGTGGTCGGATTACAAAAGACTGCCGATGCGGTATCCCCTAATCTAACCCCTGGAGAGGTGTTCATCACCATGTCCGGCTTTACCATTGTCTATCTGATTTTGGCGATAATTGCTTTCTACGTTATATGCCGTATTATCCATCAGACTACCATTGATACGGCTAATGATGAAGGGAGGGCTTTATGATGGATTATAACGTACTTTGGTTTATCCTCATTGCGGTACTATTTACCGGCTTCTTCTTTCTTGAGGGGTTTGACTATGGAGTTGGTATTTTAATGCCCCTACTGACGAAGCGGGAGGAAGAACGCAGTCAGATTTTAGCCACCATAGCACCTGTTTGGGATGGCAATGAGGTGTGGATGATTACGGCCGGTGGTGCCCTGTTTGCCGCCTTCCCCCATGTGTACGCCACCATGTTCAGCAGCTTCTACATGGCCCTCTTTTTGATGCTGATAGCCCTTATACTACGCGGGGCAGCCTTTGAGCTTCGTCACCGTCATGATTCTCTGGTTTGGCATCAGGTGTGGGACAAGGCTATATGCTTTGGCTCAGCTGTACCCGCTTTCCTTTGGGGTGTGGCGATGACTGACCTTATGGTAGGTCTCCCCATTGACCAAAGCATGATTTATCAAGGAACCTTCTTTGATCTGCTCACCCCATATTCTATACTGGGTGGTCTCATGACGCTGTGTCTGTTCACCTTCCATGGGGCAAATTTCCTGGCCTTAAAGCTGGACAACGAACAGCTTTATGTAGCCATTCGGCGTGCAGGTCTGCGTAGCTTCCTTGGTGCCTTTATCCTAACCCTAATTCTCCTGATTATTCCCATTACAAAGGGACTGCTGTCCTTCCAGGCATCTGAAATTGTGGTGTTTGTGCTGGCAATAGCCCTTCTATTGGCCAGTGCCATAGATTTAAAGCACCTCCATGAAAAGCGGGCCTTTATTGCGACAAGTGGCAGTATTATCCTATTAACAGCCGGTTTCTTCTTGGCCATGTTCCCACGGCTTATGGTTTCCAATCTAAATCCTGACTGGAGTCTAACCATCACCAATGCCGCCTCCTCAGAATACACCCTGTCAATAATGACTGTTGCAGCTCTGTGCCTTGTACCAGTGGTGCTCATTTATCAAGGGTGGACCTATTGGACCTTTAGACATCGGATAAAAATTGATACACACCATGAATATTAAGTCATTTCCTATCAAAAAGCAGGCACTAATTACTACGTGCCTGCTTCAGCTTATAATTTCATTCTTTACTCTGGGTATAGCCTGGCAGCTTAACCAGGCGGTTTTTGATGTGTTCATTAATAATGATTACAGCAATACAGCAGTCACTTTGGGACTGCTGTTATTTTTCTTGCTGGTAAAATCTCTGCTAACCTTTTGCTTAAAAAAATCCCTCCATAATAGCTCCCAGCATCTCCAAATAGTATTACGCCAACGCCTCCACCAATGTATAGGTTATCATGCCCTGCCCAGCCATCGACTGCAGCTCCTCGCCTTAGACAGCGTTAAAGCCCTGGATAAGATATTTATTTTTATTGCTCCACCGATTCTATCCCTCATTTTTTTACTCCCCATAATCCTTATTACCATTCTTTATCTTGACCCATGGTCAGCTCTAATAATGATGATTACCCTGCCTATAGCTCCTATCCTGTTATGGCTTATCGGCCATATGACAAGACGTGCTACAGTAGACCAATGGAAGCAATTGGATGAACTGACCCTGGCCTTTAAAGACACTCTGGCGGGAATTATCAGCCTAAAAATTTTCCGCCAGGAAAACCGCCAAAAATCCCATTTAGCAACCCTTAGCCACTTATTTTCCCAAGCATCTCTCAAGGTCCTCCGTCTGGCCTTTATTTCCAGCTTTACTATAGAGCTTATTACTACCCTTACCATTGCTATTCTGGCCGTATCCATCGGCTTTAGGCTATTATATGGGGAAATATCTTTTCAGCTGGCCTTTTTCCTTTTACTTTTATTACCAGAATTTTATCAGCCATTACGGCAAAGCGGTATGGCCTTTCATGCCTATATCGATGTAAAGACCGCCTGGAAAAATCTACAGGAAATATTCCACCAGCCAAATCAATCCATAACTGAACATCAGGATACACTACGCCTACCACCTGGAGTTCACCTCACCAATGCTTCCTTCACTTACCCCGATGCACCATTACCTACTTTGGAAAATCTATCTCTGGATTTTCCTGCAGGAAGTATCACCTGTATATATGGAACCAGCGGTATGGGCAAAACCACTCTCCTAAAGCTGTTGGCGGGATTACTCCAGCCACAGACTGGCCACGTCCAGATGGAGGATAAAGAGCTCAAGCAAATATCCTTGGACAGCCGACATAAATTGATTACCTATGTTCCACAATCCCCCCATGTATTTCAAGGTTCACTGGCGGATAATATCTGCCTCTTTGAAAGGGCCTCCTATACTGATGAAATGCTGCTAAAAATTACTCAAATTATAAATGACGTGGGGCTTCATTTATCGCCAGATACTCCGTTAGGGGCCGGTGGGTTGAATCTATCCCACGGAGAACGGCAACGAATAGGCTTAGCCCGGGCCCTTTACCAAAATCGCCCCCTAGTCCTGTTAGATGAACCTACTTCAGGATTAGAAGCAAAGGAAGAGCAAAATCTCCTACAGCTGTTAAGCCAATTTGCCAAGGGGAAAACCATCATTGTAGTTTCCCATCACCAGACCGTTCGTCAATGGGCCGATATTGCTATAGAGGTACATCATGAATAATATCCCTATACTAAACAAACTCATATCCATAGCTGGTACCAGTAATATGCTGTTAATGATAGCCGCCGGATTCCTTTCTGGTCTCACTGGCATTGGCCTTATTGGGGCCGCCGCCTGGATTATAAGCTATGCCGCCCTTCAGCCGCCCCTATATGCCCTGACCATCGGCATAACCAGCGTGCGCTTCTTTGGACTAAGCCGTGCAGCTACACGCTATCTCATGCGCCTTTTTTCCCACCAATTGGCCTTTAAAGCCTATGAGCAGCTACAATTGCTAATTTATGGGGCTATGTGCAAACAATTACCATTACGCACAGGGCTACCCCAGCAGGGCCAATACCTTCAACAACTCAGCCATGATGCCGAAACCCTGCGGGATATGTATATTCGCTGGTTTTTGCCTATTGCCAGCACAGGCCTATTAACTCTGTGCCTTACCCTATGGCTCCAGACCATTTCCATGCCAGCAGCCTGTTTGCTATGCTTTCTGTTTGCCCTACATCTTATCCTCCCAGCTCTTATGAGCAAATACACCAATGATTGTCTCCAAGAAGCCTCTTATCGGGACAAGCTGGTGGATTATGCCATGGGACAGGATGAGCTGATAACCTCAGGCTCCATGAACAGCTTTATAGACGGTCTGGATAAAGCTGCTACTACCTACAGCTATGCCTATACACAGGTTCAGCTGCGTCAGGAAAGAATTGACACCCTTTTATCCTTACTTCGTCACGTAGGATTTATTATCTATATTTGCCTGCTCACCAATGCACTAAGCGTACATCTGTTGGAGCCTCGCTGGTTAGCTGTGTGGGTCCTGTTAGGGATGGGACTATTCGGCGAATTTTATGACCTGTCATCAGCGGCTCCCCACCTGCATAAAGCCCAAAAAGCTGCCCACCGCATATTTACTGCCGAAGATTTATCCAGCCATGATGACCAGCCCCTACCTTCCCCCACTATCACAGAGGCTCATGAAACCACGGATGCAATTCTCAGAGGTGAAGGAATAACCTTCACCTATAATGATGACGGACCAAATCCCACGCCAGTATTTTCCCCTCTCTCCTTTGCCCTTCCCCCTGGCGGAATGCTTGCTATTCGTGGGGACAGTGGCAGTGGCAAAACTACCCTGGCCCAGCTGCTACTCAAATTCTGGCCAGTAACCACTGGCGAATTGCACCTTGACCACATAGCTTATAATGAATGGCCTACACCTGAACTGCGTAAATATTTCTCAGCCTCCATTCAGCCTTGCCATATCTTTGCTGAATCCATCCGGGACAACTTTACCCGTCTCCACCCCCATATTACCGAGGAAAAAATATGGCATGCGTTAAATATCGCCCAGCTAGGTGATACCGTTCGCCAATTCCCTCTAAAGCTGGAGGAACCATTGGGAGAAAATGGCCATCGCCTGTCCGGTGGCCAACGCAATCGCCTGTTGACCGCCTTGGCCCTGGCCAGTGACGCCCCATATCTAATTTTAGATGAGCCAACTGACGGCTTGGACAAATACACCGCGGCTTCACTTGTGGATGCACTTATGGCCCATGCCCATGAAACGCAAAAAGCTCTACTGATTATTACCCATGATGAGGAGGTCGCCAGGAAACTGCCCCAAGCAATTCACCTTACCTCGCCTGCTACAATATGACAAAAAAACCGAGGTGCCAGAATTTTACTGGTTCCTCGGTCTTTTTATTTAACTTTCTATTCCCTTGCGGGCCTCAACGCCCTTGGTATAATAATGACGGATTTCCTTCATTTCCGTAATCAGATCCGCCCTATCCAGCAGCCACTGTGGAGCATTTCTGCCCGTACATACCACCTCTGTGGATTCTGGCAGTTCTTCCAGTAGGGATTCAATTTCCTGCCTAGGAAGTAGGCCGAAAAACAGGGCCACATTTACTTCATCCAACACCAAAAGTTCTGGCTTTATAGCCAGAATTTCTTTTTTTGCAGCCCTAAATTCTTCCCCTATCATTTCCACATAATCCTTTGGGGGATGACCCGGCGGAAAAATCACCACATTATCCCCCCACTTTGCCTTTTCCTCATCAGACAGCATTCCCTCTGTAGCCACGAAGAAAGGCTTGCCCGTGGTGCGCAGCTGAAGCTCTGGGGTAAACTTTTTAAGTACCTTCTGCTCGCTGTAGGCAAGACTTTTCATAAACTGTAGAAAATACACCCGATGCCCGGCCCCCAGACTTCTGATGGCCAGCCCAATAGCCGCCGTGGTTTTCCCCTTTCCCTTGCCTGTATATATCTGAAGCATACCAATCCTTCACTCCTAAGTGCACAAAATCTTTTTAATGCAATCAATTAATGCCACCAATTGGCTACGCCTTTGGATTTAACCAAAAATTCATATTTAACGGTGCTCGCCGATGATTTTCTCCATCCAGATCATGTTGTACCAGCGCCCAAACTTATAGCCGCATTTATAAAATGTCCCCACCTTGGTGAAACCCAAATGCTGGTGGAACAATTCACTGTTTCTGGTCAAATATTCATCTTCCTCAACAGGGTCCCCAATGCAGGAATACATATTCAAAATCCCCATTTTCTTCAGCTGTGCTTCCAAAACATCATACAGCTTTCGGCCATAGCCCCGACCCTTGGCATCCTTATCAAGATAAATTGTCAGCTCGCAGGAATGGTCGTAGGCAGCCCGCCCGACAAAGGGATGAGCATAAGCATAGCCGTAAATAACCCCTTTCTCCTCTACCACCAAATATGGGTATTTTTTTAGTACGTCCTCGATACGCCCCCGAAACTCCTCCACTGAAGGCACATCATATTCCCAGGAAATAGCTGTATCCGTCACATAATAAGAATATATCTCCAAAAGGCGCTCCGCGTCATTCACCGTAGCAGAGCGAATAATAGCTTCTTGCATCTAATCTTTCTCCTAACAAAATTTTGCATGGGTTATTGCTTTAATCTATATCCTGCTTTCATCAATATGGACATAGCCTTTCCCCATTTATGTTCTTTGACTAAGATATAATCTGTATTATAAGTAGACATGGAGAATATGCTGATACCATTGTCAGCAAGAATAGTGGAAATTTTTGCCAATACACCCACCATGGAAAAATCCAGCATTCCATCAATGTAAAATCCCTTCCAGCCATCTTCCCTGCTTATACAATTTTCAGGGGCCTGCTCCGTTTTGCATACAAGAGATATTTCATCATTGGTTTTGGCCAGAAAGAAAAAATCCTTTGTCATGTCTATTTCCGATATATCACTTACTTTACAAACTGTAATATTATCCTTAATTGCTGTCAGATCCATAATTTGACCTCCATTTTCAAAAGCAATTGCTCAATACCGTTTCACTAAAGGAAATTCCCCTCAGTCAACTCCCGGGAACGCATCTACAAATTTTATTTTTATGTCCGGAAAACTCTCCACAAACTGAATGGTAAAATCCTCGCCATATTCTACAAACTGCCACTCCCCGATTTTATCTGGAAATGCGTCAACAGTTTTCACCCGTATATCTGGAAAAGCATCCACTACTTTTACCTTGATATCAGGGAAATGGTCCACTACCTTTACCTTTCCATTGAGCCTGATACCCTTATAATACCCGTCCTTGTTTATAACCGTGGCCGCCATGGTTGGAACCGAAACAGCAATAATCAGCAATGCCACAAATAGTGCAATTATTTTTTTAGCCATGATGATATCCTTTCTGATAAGCCAATGCTGTCATCTAAATTCTTTTACGCCACTACGTTTTGCATATTCTCACATATTGATTTGCTAACATATGTTTGGTATAATATCGCTGGGTGCTGTTTGGCGGTTTATTTGCCCTCTATATTAAGGGGGTGATGCCCATGAACGACAGTGTTATAGTGGTTTTACTATTAATTCTGCTCATCATCATGGAAACAAAAAATAACCGCTCCTAGTCCGGCCAGACCGAGCGGTTATTCCGTGTAAAAACGATTAACTACGAGGGCGACCGCTAGGCGGCACCTTTTTTCTAAGCACATTATAGCATTTGCATAATTTATCAGCAAGTGCTATTTTTTTACATAAATATAGACTATACCTCAATCTAAAAGCATCTATTATAAACGTGCTCACATAATATACTCCGCATGTATACAAATTTTAACTTTACTTTTCTAAATTATTTCGCCATATCTTTACTCATTCCTGCTGAAATAGTCCATAAAAAGTTCCATTAAGCAGACAAAACTTTATAATGAAAAGGAAAACGCCAGTCAAATATCCGAGATGCCCCATTAAAATTAGAATAATAATCTAACGATTGGGGGCCGTATAAATGACTGGCATTTTTATTAATCAATACGGTAAAGCTCAATATTCTCATCTTCTGTTTTCACAATTAGCATATTTTTACCTGAATCAATATAAAGACTATTGGCAATCACATCTGTAGTTCCCGGTAACTCAGTAATCATCTCGATTTCCTCACCAGCTTCTATGTTCATTGCCTCAATAGGGGCAGCATTTAAACAATAAGATGCCGGATGACCATAATAGGAAACACACGCCAAACTATACATTGTCTTATTCGTACAAGCAATACCAACCACAAAATTTCCATCAGAGATGTGGAAAAATGTTTCGGTTACTGCATTCCAACCAAAAATAACACCCGACTGCCCACTGGCTCCTGTCAAATAACCAATTATAGTGTTACCCTTACTGCTCCAACGGACACCAGAATTTTCCACAAAATCAGGTTCTGCATCAGGCCAGTATTGCTGAAAAACAGCATACGATACGGTTTTATATCTTCCATCCAGCATATATCCCAATACAGATTCATCATCCAATAACACTTCTACATCCGTCAGCATATTTCTCCACCTCAAAATTTCATTGGTACAAGTCAACAATCTATTATTAATTTCTCCAGCGACGTGTTCCGCCCCCAGACTGACGATAGTTCTATCTGTCCTCACGACAGTCCAGATGATAGCCGTTATCGTCATAGTATTCTTAGTGATGCCAACTTGACCAAACCTCCAACATAAGTAAAATATTGTATTACCCTCAAACCTCCGGTTAGATCAAGCTCTGCACCAGTAGTAGCCAAAACGATATTATATTTATCGTCAATAGTCACACATCTTTGCACAACATATATATTATCAAATATTTTTGAAACACTATCTGCAAAGATCATGCTGATTGTTACTGACACGCCTCCCTGTCGCTAGAACGCTATACTTTACTATCGATGTTTGGCTACGGAATTTGTCACTACCTTCAGATATTTTTTAGGAGACAATAGATGACACGGGCTATATTGTCCCTATTACACGGAATCTTCCAGAAATGAGTACATAAGATCCTCAAGGTTGATATCATAGTTCCAATTCTTTTCTATACCATCTACTTCATAGCATATGGTAAAATTCCCAAAAACTTCAAATAGAGCATCTCTAGATGACATTTGAGGATTCATACACACAAGTTTTCTAGCACGTTCTATTCCCGGCTCGAATTCATAATAGTTCTCATTAAAGGCATCACCCATACCTTCGATAATCCAGTCCGTTCCGGGTCCATCCGGGTGTTCTTTTATACTATAATACTTACCAAATCCTAACGAGGCTGATTCTTTTTCACTAGATAAGCATACCCCTATTTCGATTTCTTTATCCTTCAAACTCATTCACTTTCATCCCAATCTAGTGTATCAATTTTACCAGTTAAACTCTTTTATACCACTACGTTTAGCATATTCCCACATACTATCCAACAAACCATCTGTATAACTTTCAAAATCAGATAATATTACTATATCATGTGACTTTTGTAATATTTTATTCCTGTTATTGATTTGAAGCAAATACTCTTTGGAAGGCACCCGATTATTTTTCCTCTCATTACAGGTTGGACACGACAAAACAAAATTCCATAACTTATCATCTTTAACAAATGACCACGGAATAAAGTGGTCAACATGAACATTGTCTTTAAGTTTTCTACCACAATAAAAACAGGTATTTTCCTCAAATTCTTTTCTAAGAATTTCTCTATAAACCGACAAATCACTGCGCCGAGGAGTAGCTAACTCTAATTTCTCTATAACCCTGACGACCAAATTATCCTGGTTAACCTTTTCTAAAAACTTAGCCCAAGAATAATAATTTAACCGCTCCAATTCAGCCTTGTATTTCAACATAAATTCATAAAAACAATAACTAAGTGTTAAACCTTCCGCATTTAAATCAAATGCATAAATATACCCATCAAAATCAGCATATAGTGCACCTACAACATACTTCTTACAATCTGCAGTTACTAACTGTACTATTTTATTACGTTCTATTTTATCAATAGCACTAAACTCCAATGTAGATAAAATACCATTACTTGTAGCTGCCCTTTTTAATATGGTTTCTATTTTAGATAACCTAGAGTTACCATCTGGCCTCATCTGTCGTAAATCATATTTAATAACTAGATTCCAATAGTTTTCAGTAAATCGGGCAAATAACTCTTCATACGTATAAAAAATCCCCATTCCAGTCTTTTTGCCACTAAATAAGCTATCAAGCAACGACTTAATAAGTCCATATTTATACGTATTTCTCTTTCTGCATGAATCGGAAAAAACATAATTAAATAATGACCATATTCTGTCATCGTTTATGTAGAATTCTTTTATTGGTCCGTATTTTAAGTCCCATCCTGCCATCATATACTCCGCATGTATACAAAATTTAACTTTACTTTTTTAAATTATTTCGTCATATCTTTACTCATTCCTGCTGAAATAGTCCATAAAAAGTTCCATTAAGCAGACAAAACTTTATAATGAAAAGGAAAACGCCAGTCAAACAAACCTTATCCCCCATTGTCGTTAGATTTTCTTCAATAGTTTTTGAGTCAAATTCAGCTTATTTTTCACCAGTAATAATTTCAAGTAAATAATTGTTCATAAAATCTAATGCTTTGGGATCCATATCCTTAAGTAACATAGCTAATCCCTCCTATACTAACCAACACAATAATCTAAACACCATTTGCAATATGACAACTGTCACTATTAGTTAATAATTATTCTTTTTCTTTATTCTATATTAACCGGCATGATTTGCAATATCTAAATGGGCAAAAAAAGGACCCTGCCAGAGAACTTATATTCTCAAACAGGGTCCTGTTTTATGCCAGGCTTAGCAAAAATAAAAACAAGAACAGTTCCTTACAAACCGAGCATAAGTCGGCTTTGGAATAAGGTTGAGGTCAGTTTAACAAAGTTGTTACAGGGCGTCAAGGACAGAAAAAAGAATCGTTTACATCAGCGAGGTTAACTTAAAACAAGATAAACGGCAGGCATAGAACAGTCTTTCCCACGTGAGGCTCTGGCCCCACGGGAAATAGTGTAAGATCGCCGCCCCCCGGTATACGCCCCGCCCAAAAGAAAAAGCACCCAATTAAGGGTGCTTAGATTTCTTTAACCATTCTTCCTCTCTCATCCTAAAAGTTCCTTCAAGACCATACTCAAATGCTATATGAGTACAGTCAGGATACCGCTTCATCATCAATTCAATACGCTTTACAAATCTACGATAAAAGTCTGTTACTACACCTATATTCTTTTTGATCACATTATTCTCGCCTTCTTCAGTTAATCCAGGTATGTGGCTGTAAATCAAATAATGATAGTTATAATCTTTTTTGACCTTATCTAAAACAGGATTATCATAATCTTTTTCCAGCAGTTTTGCTGTTTCAGTAATTTCCTTAAGCATTTTCTTTATATCTGAATATGAATAGATATTCTCTCCCCACCATTCAAAACCCTCAAAGTCAAAATGGGTTCCCCATACTTTAAAATCCTTATTAAGATACTTTTCCACAAATACCCGTAGAAAACACATTATATAGTCTTCATCAATAGATATTTGTCCTTTAGGAAAAAATTCAATGTTCCGTAGATCTCCATCAGGTTTAGCGTTGAAAATCTTAACGGGCATAATCCAAAAATAGTATTCATCTCCATAAGCTCCTTCAAGAATTTCTAAATAACCCTTGCCTTTTAACGATGGGTAATCTTGTCCCTTTGGGCGACGCATTTTGGGCGAAAGAAAAAGTTTTTTCCAATTATCTCCCCTCAAAAATTCGGTCGCAGCCTTCTCCAACATTTTCATATCTGTTTCAGAGAGTTTTCCCATAATAACGCCTCCTTTGGAGCTGTATTTTTTGCTTCATCGAATACTTAAATCAACCATCTTCTATTTCTTTTGCCTCTTGGATTTTCTTCATTCCTTTGTCGCAGACTTCCAGAAAGAGTCGCACACGATCTTCTTTGGGTTCATGAAATAGTATTTCGAAGAATTCTTCAGCAGAAATCGGCATTTCCTACATTGGCTCTAAATCGTTTTTGTTCTTCTCAGACATAGTGTCCACCTCAATTCTCTCGGGGTTCATCCAAAGCCTCTATTTGTCGATTCGTTTCTGCATACTCAATGGCCGCTTGCCGGTCAAAATCCATACCTAGCTTCTGGGATATTTCCAAAATCTCATCCACATCGGTACTTTGTCGAAGTTTCCTTATCAATTCTATTCCTTGCTTCCTAGATAATTCTTCCATGGCAATCACCTCTCAACCTAATCCTCCTACAGCCACGCGGTGCCTTAGTTCTGATAGTCCAAGCAATATTGCACGATCCCGGTCTGATAAATCACGGTTCATGTAATCTCTTACTTTGTGAGCTATCATACACCCCTTTAGATTCCCTAATTGACCTGCCCTTTCCAGCCACTCCAAAGATTTGTCATAATCCTGGCGTATTACCCTACCTCTAAAGTACATACGCCCCAGAGCAATCATAGCCTCAGTATTTCCACTACCAGCCGCTTTGAAAATTCGTTCTCCTTCCGGCAAAAGATATGTTAGTCTGCTTATTTCATCGGTAAATTCCATCCAATATGGGGCAGATAATGGATATTTATTTGAATGTCTCAGGGCCCATTCTAACATCAGATAATATCCATCACATATTTTATCCTCATCAATATTTACTAATTCTTCTAGGTTCATCTCGTCTATTGATTTCTCATAAGGAATAGGCTCAACAATTACATCATCAAATTCTTTCAATTCTTCCGGAGACATAGGGACTATATCATCCACATCTATTTCTAAATGATTATGCTTAGCCCAGTAAAAACAAACATTATTTACTTCTCTATCCAATTGTCTATTATATTTTCCTGATGCCTGTACTATATGGCATCCCTTTTTTAGTTCTATACATGCTGAGTATTCCTCCTTATTCATGACATAAACTATTACGGACTCTCGATTAAGTATTCTATCCCGATAAGTAGCCACACAATTATTAAAGGCTGCACCTATTTTGGAAAGCATTCTTGTATTCGGCAATAATCTGAATTCATATCCATTTATCCTGCAAGCATAAGTCTGCTCTATCTTATTGTATTTTACTTTGGTAGATTCCCATTTTTCAGACAATGCAGTGACTTCCGTACTGATTGCATCATGTACATAGTCTGTCAACCCATCTTTTAATAATCGTGCTATTACTTCTTCAGACAGGTCCTTATAAAAAGCATGAAATGAATTAAGTATATCCCATTGTAATTCGGTCATACTTGCATCCCTTGAAACTACATACAACCATTTCAACATTTTCTTTTCACCTTTTTGTTCAAGGAGCCATTTACAATAAAATTCCAATACGATCCAACGAACTATAGCTACATCTCTTGTAACGCACTTTTCTTCCCTGTCATAATGGAATCTATGTAGATACAAATTGGCTATACAATCGTCCAAATAAAAGAATTTGTGCATAAAATTAATATCTTTTATCCCCCACTGCTTAAATATCATGTACCAGACAATGGCATAAGGATTGAAAGCATACGCTTTGCGCAGGCCCTTTGGCGGATTTATTTCCAGTAAATCACAGATTATCTTATAGTTATTTTTCTCTTCCTTAGTAAATATCTCATCAAAAACATCAGTATCATCCTGTTTAATAAATTCCTGAAAGAATTTCTTTAAAAAAACAATATTTACATCAAATGGCCGTTCAATATAACCCAATAATGTGGTTTTATTTTTTATTTGGCATAATACGCTTGGCTTGATGCCGGTAGCACAAAGAGTATTATCCCGCATAGCCTCAATTGCTGTTTCAACAACAACATCGGGAACATCAATATCAGTTTCCGTCCAGTCAATTCGGGTATTATCTATTTGTTTTATTTTAGATACCATGACTTTATCTTTTACAAAATCAACAGCTAATGAATAATTTAACCATCTACGGATAATACCATTTCTGCAATATTGTACCTTCATTACATCGCAGGCAATATTGGTTGATTTGTCCGGGGTTCTTTGGAATACCCTCCACCTATAAGGAACGAATGCCATCTCGTGCTTTTCAGGCATATAACTTAATTTTAGAGACGCATGGCCCAATAATCCATCTAAGCAGCAACCTTCCTGTGATACGACATGATTATCTGATATTTCTTCTATTTCCTCAATGGTATTATGAATCGGACAAAAAATATAATCTGTATCTAATGCATGGTAATAGTCATAAGGATATCCTGTATATTCAACAACAGTTAAACAAGGGGTATATTCAATATCTTTATCAACATATTTGGCGTCAGTACATCTTACCCATTTGCCATTTTCATAACTATATATAAAAGTAGCATCTAACATACCAACACCTCCCTACATATGACTTGTTTATATTGAGCGTTCAATATTAGTTAATAATTATTCTTTACTATATTCTATATTAACGACTATTTTTTTCAATAATACACTGGTCAAAAAAATGGCCCTGCTAGAGAATTTATGTTCTCAAACAGGGGCTTTGGTCACTTATTATATGAACTTAGAGTTCAACGGCTTTTTGTATTGTTTTATTTACCAAATCGTTTTTGTAACCGTTTTACGCTGGCAACATTAGAAATGGATTTCAACTGGGATACTGCAATATCGCGAAGTTTTTGGAGTCTATCTCGCTGTGACAATCCGGCTTTTATAAATTCTGCATTGAGCATTTCAAGATTGGCCAAAATAATAAGCTGAGCAAGATTGGCTGCATCACGAACATTACCTTTTTCTTTAGGATGGGTATCCCTCCACTCTTTGGCAGTAATTCCGAAAAGAGCAACATTGATAACATCGGCCTCATTTGCATAGGTAAAATTAACATATCTGGCAGGGAGCTTTTCATCAATAATATGTTCCTTAATTGCGTCAGTGTGAACCTTGTAGTTGGTCTTGGCGATTTCCCTGCGTGCTGACCAATCAAGGGAAAGATGATCACTTTCAGCCTGCTTCAATCGCTGATAATCCTTGATAATATACAATTTAAACTCTGCTGAAATCCAAGAAGCGAATTCAAACGCTATGTCACTGTGAGCATAGGTGCCACCATAACGACCAGATTTTGAAATAATACCTATTGCATTAGTAGAATCTATCCATTTTTGAGGAGTCATAACAAAAGCATTTCTCCCGGCATTTTTTGTAACCGCCTCGAATTCGACACGGTTAAAATTTGGATTATGTAATTCTTCCCAAATTGCCAAATAATCTACAGTGCTACGATTACGCATCCAATTTTGAATTATATAACGCGGATTATCTTCATCTTCATATTTTGCAATATCCGTAAGCGAAATATAATCATCCCCATCGCTTGATAAGTTGGCCCTGATGGTTAATCCTTTTGCTTCAATATTTCCATTGACCGTTGTCATTGGTTTTCCCTCCTTCACCTTTACTCTTTTGCTACATACTACAAAAAATATATAACACCGAACAAACAATCTGCTAACCAAATTATATCAAACTTATGTTTTGTATTCAACCTCAAACATCATTTTTAAAAAATAAAAATGGTGCCTGGAATCCAGACACCATAACAAACATATGTTCTCGACATAGCGACTTTTTTCGCCCACCAAAGTATTGCCCCTATTATTTTCATACCCTATAATCACATCAACAAACAAATCATTACTATCCTGTATCCTTTGATTGGAGATGATTTCTATGATTTTAGAAATGGCATTAATCGCACAATTAGCTTTATGCTCCCCACCACCCGCCACATACCGGGCTGAAGATTATGAATACGAATATTACAAGCTTTTGCGGGAACACGAGGATTTACAACGCAACTACGATGATCTGGAAGATGCCTACGAAGATGCAACAAGTGATCCATTATATCCAGAAGAATAATGACATTTTTTTTATCGCAGCTTACTTAACATACCTCAACCTCAACAAGCCTCCTTTCTAACATCATCAACAACTTTACTACAGAGGTATGTTGCCTAACGGGGACGTGAATAATCACGCCCCTGTTTTTTTATGTATCCCAGAAAGAACATACCCTACTCAACGTAATCCAGAAAGTAGATCATATCCCTACTTGATTGCATAGTTTTAAAATGTCATCTACCGACGTCGCGGTGCTTTCATTATCTTTATAATACGATTTAACGAACCTACATAAGTTCTCATAATCATCTTCTGTAGATGTTGAGTCCTCTATCAGTTCTTCATAAAGCAATTCTATTCCGCCCAATAAGTATGCAAGAAAAATTTTATCTCCAGCTGTTCTTCTTTCTTCGTCCCGATCATAGCGAAAAGCTCTATCTAATCTTTCATCTTGAGATAGCTTATTTTTTCCATCTAATAACATAATTACCCTATAATTCAATTCTAAAGTATCTTTTATTTTCATTACCTGTTCCAAAAAGATATTATTCGGTGGTATATTAACGTCCTTATCAACTTCACCTTTTCTTTTATAAATAAAACCAATGATAGATGCTAATTCGATTACTTGCATATTATTATCGAAAATTGATTTTCTCTGTTCAACGGATCCACCAGAAATTTTTGATGGAGCTAGCTGGCGTAGATAATTAGCATGCTTACCATAAAATGTCATATTTTTATCAAACATACTATTCACCTCTTCTCAATTGTTGATTGTGTTTTACTAATTGGCTTCAAATCGTATCTAGCACCTATTTTACTGGAAAGATGTTGCTCAGCTATTTTTCCATCTGTATCTTTTATGAAAATAATTATTTGTTTAGCTATTTCAGGTATTGTTTGACATATCTGTTTTATTCTTGTCTCATCGAACGAAGAGAGGGGTGCATCCATAACTAAAGGATAACCATCTTCATAGGAGGTTAAATCATCTTTATTCTCTTTATTCTCTTTATTTATTTTTACAAGTTTAATTATCCCAACTATAAACGCAAATATTATTGCATAGTTTTGGGCAGTATTTCTTGCCAAATTACCACCACCTCCTAATACGTCTTTTAACGTAGAAGTAATTCTATACTCTTCATCGACAGCAATTTTGATGTCACCATCATAGATGTCATCAAAAATTTCATTGATTATTACTTCCAAATCACGGCGAGTATTTTTTTCCTTTTTCATATAAGTATTTGAAAGCATTTCATACAAAGAATTTGCATAATTATAATAAGCAATATTTTTCCTATTTTTTTCACTCACCGCTAATAACTTATCTCTGTTAGTTTGGGCTAAATTTCGCTGTATTTCATCCTTAGCTATGTCTTTTCTATAGTTTCTCACTCTATCCCTATAATCGTTAATCCTAGCTGTACTGCCATTTATATTTTTCCTTAAGTTTTCTACCTGACTGGTGTCCTTTAAAGTATCCTCAAGCAATCTCCTTTCATCAGATGCTTTACGAGCCTCTTCACTATAGTTACTTTTATCAACTATGCATTGTTCAAAATTATTCTTAAATTCTCCAATATTTCTCAATCTTGCTCTAATATCTTTTGAAAATTGTACTATGCTATTTCCTATACTATCCGATGGCAAGTCTTCCATCAAAGACATTAAACGTTTTGATACTTCACTACCCTCCTCTATTTTACATCCGCAAATACACTCTTTAGCATTTAATAAGAATTTAATAGTATCCACAGGTATATACGGTCTTACTTCCTCCGGTTTAGAAACAGACTCTATTTCTTCTAAAGCTGCTTTAAAAAGAGGCTGAGATATTTCTGTCCCAAAATTCTTCGCAAAATCCTTAAATAACGAAACAACTAAAGCATTTTCTCTTTTTTCATTGTCCACTATCTTTTTCTCTAAAGCATCATATTCTTTTTTTCTATTTACATCATCTTGTAAATTGCTAAGTTGTTGTTTCCAATCAGCTATATTGCCTGCATGCCGTTCAATTTCAATCTCGAGATTCTCCACTTCTTTTTCATGCTTTTCAATGGCTTCTGAAAATCTGTCAATATCATTAGACAAGTCACGTATACGGTCATCTGAACCTAAATTAATTTCAGAATTAAATCTCCCGCATACGGTTCTCTTTTTTGTTGCAGGACCTAATTGGATTAAAGTATTGCGAAGTGCAGTTAATCCCACAAGGCCACGTACCGCATTTTTAAAATTAATACTTTTCTTTTTTTGTAAAAGTTCCGTACTCATTCTATCTAAATGCTCTCCATCAAAAAAGAAAAAACCCGATAGTTCCTGTGGTAACAATTTTTTTATAAATACCAAACTCTCCGTAGTCTTTAACCTTATCCATGAACCATTTTCATCTTGCTTTTCAACTATAAAATAATCACCATCCACGACTACTTTGTTGTACTTATATATAAAATCTTGAAATCTAGAAATTATATAATTCTGTCCTCTATATTCCACCAGAAGTTTAACTTTCATACATGCCTTGCTAATCTGTTCATACATTAACTCATTTTGAATCTCATAATTTAACAGATTCTCCCCTAATCCTTCAACCTCACCATACAAGCACCATACAAAAGCCTGCTCTAAAGTAGTTTTTCCGGCACCATTATCTCCCATAACTACAGTAACATTTTTTACACTATCTGTAGCAAAATCTATATACTGTGTACCTTTAAATGATTTAAAGTTTTCCAATTCAATCTTTTTTATTAACATAATCTCACCTTACTCCATATTTTTATCAACTTCTCGTTTTATGATTTTTACTATTTTGTCAATCATTTGACTTTCGGTATACTTTTCATGTTCTATATTCCGATTTTCTAACTCAGCAACCTGATCCATTATATTTTTAAGTACTTCCATATCAAGCTCATTTACTCCATCCATATATCTCTATCCTCCAATTCTGCTACATAATCATATAATTCGTATGCATCTATTATTTCTGACATCAAACGATCTCCGTCATAATCATTTATTGCAAGTCTTTTAAATTCATTAATTCTATTTAATTCTTTTTTAACCAAAGATAAATCTGATGACACTTCTTCTCTACCTAACATAGGTACTATATCCAACGGTCGAGGCAATGTAACAAAGTCATATATTGTCGCGTACCGTTTACCTGGAGCTTTTCTCAGTACACGTCCTCTACGCTGAATATACTCCTTTGGATTAGTAGTACTAGCCAAAATAAATGCTGTAGAGATTTGTGGTATATTAACCCCTTCATCCAAACATTTTATTGCAACTAATGCCTGCAGCCTTTGTTGCTCAAAATCTCGAATGATATCATCCCTCTCTTCACTAGTTTCCTTTGCTGTAAACTGTGCAGTTCGCATACCTAATTTAAAATTCAATAATCTTGAAATATAGTCAATCTGTCTTAAATCATCCTCTGGTTCATCGTCTAATAAAGACGTGTCATTAGTTGTTGTCGCACCACAATAAACCAACATATCGTTGCATTCTTTATATGATCTATCCACCAATTCCAATAGTTTTTCTGCTTTTTCTGATGCTCCAGCAACTATCCGCGCTCGTTTCAACAAGAGTTTTTTCCCCTCGTCATTCAAACTACTAGTTCCATCTCGATGATGTATTATACATCGCGAAATTTTCTCAGATAGTGCCTTGTATTTTCCTAACTCCTCTGAATTTAAATAGACAACCACCGGATAGTAATAATATGAGGTTAGTTTATCTTCTTTTATTGCCCGTTCTAAATCGTATTCAATACATTTCTTTCCAAAAAATGAGATAATATCCTCAGTCCCCGTGGGATCATTAAAACGTTCTATAGTTGCTGATAATGCCAATCTAAACGTATATTTCAAAGATAATGTTTGTTTTAAATACTGTGCCCCAAAATTATGTGCCTCATCGACAATAAGTAAGCAGTTCATCTGGGCTATCTTTGAAATTTTATTCTGAAAGAACTGGCTCTGGAAAGTAGCATTCGTGATAACAACGCATATAAACTTCTTTACTTGCATTTCATAAGCAAATATGTCCTCTTTAATACGATTCTTATAATCTTTTTGTGGCGATTCACTATAAGCAATAATTGGTTTAACACCAAATTTTTCTACATCGACACTCCATTGATTTACTAAATGTTGAAAAGGACAAACTATGATAACCGCCAGATGCTCAACAAATCTTGACAAATATGCAGCCGCACCAAGCGCAGTATATGTTTTTCCTGTTCCTGTTGCCATATCAAAAATTCCAGAAAATCTATTGTCTTTCCAACTTAAGATAGCTTCTTTTTGATAATCAAATAACTGAACATCATTTGGTATTACAAACTTATTTTGAATATCTTTCGACAAGTGTGATACTTTTTGTTCTCTTTCTACAATAGCAATTGCCTCATCATATGAAGTATTTTTATATTTTTCTATTATCGCCTTGTTGACCTTGGGAAATGCTACTGTTTCCAGCTTTGGATCCTCATTGTTCCACATGGTCTCAAAACCATTAATTTTTTCGTTTACTCTAACAGCATCTGATGGTTTCCAAGAACAAAATACATCGATTGTTTCATAGTTATATGAAATCGCCGTTTTAGTTTCATTCAATGAACCAGTAAACACAACCGTATTGCCATTATCATCAGCAATTATACCTAGCTTTTCGTGGTATATTCCTGGAGTTTTTAAGGTCGCTATTTTTATATCCAATACTCCATGAGCAATTAGATTAGCCAATAGATTTAAACGATTTTTAGACAACTCATCAAACTTTTCTTCCAGACAGGCCAATAATTTTTCTTCAACAAGTTCCTTGCGTTTTCTATAACCTTCTGACATTGATTTGATGTCTTCCTCACTTAACCTAGGCGAAGCGATTATTTCAATTTTTCCATTGTTTTTTACAAAATCGACCAAACCTGGCACAATTAAAGACAAGGCCGTAGAGGAAAAGAACCCGACGGCCCTCCTATAGATGCACCCTTCCCTTAATAACGGCACATAAAAAGACCGAACCAAATCATCATAAAGGGATTTGTATTGAGTTTTTACTTCTATATCTGACAACGCCATATTATTCACACCTAATAATATTTCATCACGACAACGAAGGAATTAAAATATTAATATGCTGTTGAACTTTACCAACTAATTCATCATATCTTTGTGATAAAATTTTTCTGCAGGAAGCCTCAGAGGAAGTATCAAAGTCTCCATTCAAGCCTAACACTGATTTGGATGCATAATTTTTTATCCTTGGAGCATAATCGGATAATTTGTCATCTGATATTGCCAAATTTTCTGCAGCTGTAATATATACAAAATTAACTGGAGAATTTAAGAAATAATCTTTTTTGCTTCTCAGTTTATCCTCCGAATTTTTTATCTTTTCATCCGGATATTTTAGCGATCCTAATGGAATAACATGGTGTTTTTCAAGTCTTTCTTCTGTAAATGGATTTATAGGCACATTTTTTTCAATTAATCCTTTATAGTTTTGTATCAAAAAGAATTGGCAAATTACGTCACGTAAAAACTCCTTAGGATAAATTCCAGTATCATCTGGCTTTTTTAACAGTAAAAATTCCTTTTCTGTAAAATAGCTAGCTTTAAAAATTTGATCGTACAATCCTTTAAGCCAAGCAATATCACCTTTTTCCAATATTTCAATGAGATATCTTATAGAAGCAATTGTCCGTTCCGTCTGGTCTGTATTAAAATACCCCGAGAAAATGCTTATCCAATACCAGGCTTCTAGTAAGTCATACGTTCTTTTTTCACTTCTATATTTTGAATTTAATAAAATATAAGCTACAACCACCAGCATTAACTTGTAATTAATATCCTTAACATTTCTAATACCGCATCTCATCTGCATAAAGAACAATGCTTGGTCTAATGCATCACATACCTCTTCACATCTATCTCTTAAATCCTCTGCACTTATAGCAAGAATTTTTTCACGTTTAATCAAGGATATATTAAGCTTATCTGGATCAAAATCTTGGCAATAAGCAAACAAACTTATAACATCTAAATATGCTTCGATATAGGCACCAGATATTTCTTCATTTATCTTATCCAAACACCCCAAAGTTAAAGTAGCAGTATATTTATTGGAATTAATATAGCTTTTTACTTTTTCATCATTACTTAGATTGGCGCTATAAACCACATCTTCATAATTTCGTGGAGATTTTATATAACCAACCAGCTTATCATAGTAATTTTCATTACTAACACTAGCAAACTTTGCCATAATTAATTCAAACGTACCAAGAGATACTCCACCTTTATTTAAATTTTCATAAATATTAATTGCTCTTGCACGATTATGATTATCTACTATTAACTGGTTAAGCTGTATTCTATTGAGGCAAGACATCAAATAGCTTTTTAGATTCCCAACCCACATATTGCCTTGCTCTTTCAGTAAGTCTTGAAAGTCATCACGTTCTGCCATACGGTCTTTGTCTGCAGCAAATTCCTGTATATCTTCTGTAATAATTGATTTTACAAAAGGTTCCTTTTCATCTTGTTCTAATGAATCATATTTAGATAGGATTTCTAACTGAATATTATCTGCTATTCTGGTCAATATTTGATTTAGCCAAGCATCATTGTTCCCTGTAAGCAAATAAAGTGGTACTAAATATTCATCTCCTGCACTACAGTAATTTACCAATTCGCTCTTAGGAGACTGCGGATTTTTAAATGGATTAAAGCATTCCGCACCATCTTTAGTAAAATTTATGATTTTTATTGCCTCATATATTTCATCTGCCAAAAAATTTGGCTCATCCTTTTCGGCATCCTTCCATGGCAAATCTAACCCTCTAGCATTGAATAAATCTGCCACAGCTCCATCCGAAGTACTGTATTTAGGTATTCTTAGAAAAAATCTTCTCTTCAGTGCATTTTGATTTATTAAATTACTTGGTTTACCAGCCATATCAAATACAACATTGGAAAAAGCATTGGTCAATACAGTTACTCTTTGCTGACCGTCTAGCAGTGCCTTAATTTCCCCTGTAATATCTAATTCCTGACTTGTCTTTCTCTCCTTACATCCGATTTGTTTATACGCATAATCCTTTGAATCACTTTTTAATAAAAGAATACTGCCTACAGGCATTTTTGCTAATACCGAAGCGACTAATTTGGCTTGCTTTTCCTCTTCTTTCCAAACAAATTTACGTTGGAAATCCGGCAATAAAATCTCTTTTGACGTGATTTTATCAATAACTTTACTTAATGCTTCTACGCATGTTTCCATTTAAATACCCCCGTAACAAATAATATATCCCCTACAAATTATCCCCTATATAATCCAATGCATCCCGCAGCTTCTGGAAGTCCTCATCACTAGTAAAATACCCTACACTCAACCGAATAGTTCCAGCTGGGAAGGTCCCCAAAAACTTATGGGCATATGGTGCACATTGGAGTCCTGTCCGGACATCTATCCCCAAACGATCGAAAATAGATGCTGCACTGTCGCTGCTGATACCATCTATCAACATTGAAACAACACCCACATATTCACAATCTGGATTTATACCAACAAGCTGGATAAATTCATATTCCCCTAATATATCCAGCAACTTTCCCCTATTGATTTGTTCCAACTTATGAATATGTTCAATGCCCGTTTCTTTTAACCAAGTCAACGCCGCATGAAGCCCAGCTATACCCCAGGCATTCATGGTTCCCATTTCATAACGGCTAGGCAACTCTCTTGGCATATCTTGATTAGCTGAGTCAACACCTGTTCCACCATATATCACCGGAGTTAATGCAATATTTGGATTAAGTAAAAATCCTGAAATCCCCGTTGGTCCATAAAGAGTTTTATGACCTGCAAAAACGGCACAATCACAGTTCAAATTCCCAAGATCTGTGTCTATTAACCCTGCTGTCTGTGACATATCCAACACGTTCACAGCTTGGTATTTCTTTGACAAGGAAAATATTTCATCAGCAGGAGCAACCAAGCCAAAAACATTACTGGCATGGGATACTATCACCACATCTGGTTTTACTTCAGAAAATTGATAACCAATTCGTTCTAAATCATAAGTATAATCATGTTTTACTTTTAGCTCCTGTACCTTCAGTTCATACATTTTCCCCAAACCATGCAGAACTCTGGTTACAGCGTTATGTTCAAAAGGTGTTATATAGATATTTTTCCTTCCAGAAACCACTAGCCCTTGGATAATCATATTTAAAGCTAACGTCGCTGTCGGTGTAAAAATCACCTCATGATTATGAGTATGAAAAAGCTCCTTAAGTAAGCTTCGAGTATCAGATATCAATTTCCCCACTGATTTTGCTCCGCCGCCCCTATCGCTACTGCCAACATATTGACTTCCAAAATCAGCCATAGCTTTATATACGCACTCAGGTTTAGGATATGTAGTTGCCGCATTATTAAAGTAGGCCATCCTACTTCCCTCCAACGATTAACATAATTTTTTTAATATTTCAGCCAACACCTGGCGTTTTTCTTGCTCACTAATAGACTGCCCCATAGCGTCTATGTTTGCTTCAATACTATTAAGAAGCAACTTTGCTCGCGGAGAATAATCCACCGTAGCAAAGCGACGACGTTGCGTTTTGCCCTTATCATTTACAAAGGAAAATTCAAAGCCTTCCTGTAACTCATCAGAATCTGCATCATTAAAAGGCTTGGCAACAAAGTTTTCAGCGCTTAACTTATATTGCGACACTCGCTCACTGAATAATGAAAAAGTATTTTTATCCCAATCATTAAACCGTAATCCAGTAGTCATTCTCGCTATATGCAATAACCAGTCAGCCTCACTAAAATCTTCCTGCTGACAAAGTTCCAAAAATTTTTCTGTCCCATCAGCAAAGCTTTCTTCCAGCACTCCATTTGGAAGTGTCTCACACCAATCCAGCATTATAGACTGCAGCGATGCTCTTTTAGGCTGGCTTTTACCAAATGTCTGCCGCAGATAGCCGCCAATGGCTTGAATTAAGGTTGGTACTGCTTCATCAAATAACCTTTTGGCATCATTAATAAGCTGAATCAATTCGTTATTTTTGGATATATCTATACCTACACTCCGAGGAATTTTTTGAAACAGTAAGTCATTCGCACTTTGCATGCCTTTTATGTTTTTGATAATTTGCAGATATTCACGCTTTACAGTATTCCCACTAACCGTTACCGTTAGTTCTTTGGCATACTTAGGCAATGACAAATACCAACCATACATCCCCCTAGCCACATGTTCAAACAAATCTCCGTTAGTAGCTGCAGCAGGTATATAATCAGCAAAAATATCTTCTAGCCCTTTTATATATTTTTCCTTATCCTCTGACCAATCAATACGCTCCAGATAAAACTTCTCTGGTTCCACATTAATTTGTTGCAAAATATCAGCACTTATATCCACTGGAGTTTTTTCATCATAAATAATGATTCGTCCCTGATAAATGTGTAATGCCACAGCAATATAAATTGGAATTACGCCCCGGCGAAGGCCAATTTTTCCAATAGGTCCCATGAGTTTTTGATACAATTCATTGAAAGATTTCGGATTTCCGGTTCCAGCCCCATCAATAAAGCTATATATGGTTTTCATAACACCATTTATTTTTTCATCTGCAGAAAATTTATTCAGAGTCCAAACATCATCATTGTTTGACAATAACCCCGTATTCATAATGGTGCTACGCATAATGGATACTTCCTGTCCAAAACCACTTAACCCCAGCTCTGACTCCACATCTTTTCGTAAAATTGCTGTCAACACCTTATGAAGGCTATTTAGGGCAGTAGAAGTAATTTCATTTTTATTAATAACCTCATTATTTATAACTGGTGTATCAGAATATATCTTATGACAAATATTTGACATCAACTCCGATAACTGGGACTTACGATAAAACTTCTGCTTCTCACCTAAATAATAAAAGCTAACTGTCTTATTTTCCGGTCTCGTATACCCCTGCAAAAAGTCCTTTACCATGGCATACAAGTCATCATAAATCAGATCATATTCGCCGTATAGCACTTCATCCCCTACAGCTGCCTCCCTAAGCTGGTGGACAACATGCAATTCAATAATTTTATCTCTTATAGATAAATATTGATGAGGTAATGCAAATATTATTCTCTCTGCATTTTGGGTAGAGGATTCAATTATGTCTTTTGCTATCTCAATTTCTTCCTCTGATTCCCCCAGTACAGCATAAATTACTCCGTCTGCTGGGATATTTTCACTTTTTATATGCCAATTTACTTCATCTGTAACATCAGATGCATTAATAAATTCCACCGCAAAAAAGCGCGTCATTTCCTTATCATCGTTATAACGAGAAGGATACATGTAGCGGTCAAAATTTAAAGTGTTCAATATTTCTTTAATATCTGCATGAGCATTGGCTTCCTTGCCATTGGAGATCTGGGCATAAATATTTATTCCTGATGCTTTTTTCAGGCACAAATATCCATTGCTGCGTTTCAAATAAATTACATATTCCTTAGCGATTAAATCATCTATGGCACGATCTATTTCTGAAAGTGTATAATCCTTTTCCAGTATGTGCTGTATTTCTTCCTTGGTAGGAGGTAAAGCATCATATTGCTCAAGCATATAAATCATTGCCAAAATCTTAACGATTTTGGGCTGGATTTCACTATCGGATATTTTGGGCAATATATTTTTGGCCAGTTCATAATTCTTGCCAATGGTTCCAGTATTAACTTCCTTTTCCAATAATGGCTGGAAATAATCATAGATATAATCTGGGGTTATCAGGAAAAATTTTTCATCACTATGTAGTTTTAAATATTCTTGTAAGGTGTTATGACTATTTGCCGACAAGAATGTAAATAACGTCCGTTCATTCTGTGCCACCCGTTCTGAAAGTCTTGGCAATATAAACAGGGAAGATGGATGTAAAGGATACGCTCCTTGTAGTACATTCAAGACATTATCAACAGGAATATCCCTGAACATTTCATGATCTTTATATGTTTTTTCTAACTCGGCAAATACACTGTTATTTTTCTTAACAAACTTCTGCCATTTTACTTGATCCTTTTGGATGACTGTGTCGATTATCTCATATGTTTGAATATATTCATCACTAAAATGAGTGTGCTTAAAACGCTCAGATACTCCACGCCAGCCATCAGTCTTTTGTTTTGGCAATTGGTCAATATAATTGGCAATTTCCTTGTGGGATATCAACAACAAATGCATTTGTTCTTTGCCACTGCGATTGCATTTTTCCGCAAAATCCTGCAGTTGCTTTGTATCGCTAACTGAAGCAGCCTTTATATTAGCCTCCAAAAACTTGCTAAACTCATCGTATACAACAAAGAGACCTGTATATCCCTTTTGCTTTATACTTTTAAGTACACTTTCATAAAGCTCTGCCACATCAAAACCCAGGAATGGATTAAAAACACTACCCGCCGTCAAATTAGGATATATCTTTTCAAATTCCTCATAAGCAGTTATGTCAAAGGACTCCAATCGTTCTATAAAATCCTGTCCTGTTGACTTAATGCCGTTTACAAATTGCTGATAAGTATCCGGAAATTCTGTCTGCCATTTATTAATACATCTTACTGCAGCTTTATAATTGGTTTCAGGCATAACATTGAGCAAGTCCTCATCCTTCAATGTACGCTCCAACGCCAATAAAAACGCTTGTGAAATACTACTGCTACTTCCAGATATTATTACAGGTAATAATTTTTTATTGCTTTCATAATATCCATCAATTAATATTTTTAAATTGGCTCTTTCCTCTAACTTAGGTAATAAATGAATAAATTTATTAAGATCCTTTTTTAACAACAAGGACAATAAAGCTAAGACCATATGGGATTTTCCTTTACCATAAGGCCCTATAAGAACCCTTGCCCGCTCTGTGCCGTTATCATCCGTCGATTTTATCACATCTTCTATAAAATCTAACGCAGCATTGGCTGGAATATAATTTTCGATTTTTTCCATGTGGTGCAAATCATAAACCAAATTTACAGAATTCTGAAACCCTGCTGCTATTTTTATCATATCTTTCATACTTCACCTTTTTAATCTTTCTCTAGATCCTGATAGTACTGGTTAACACATTCCAATGCTGATTTTTCTGTCAGAATTTTAACCACATCCAAACCAGCGGTCCGAATTATTTTAATTTCTCCTAATAATTCAATGCGCCGTAGTACATCCAGTAGAGAAATCATATCCATATTAAACGCTCTTCCAAGGCTTTTTTCATCATTAAGAATCTTAGAAATATCAATTTCTCTCTGTCCTTCATGGGCATTTAGAATTATGGCCAATGCAATATGCGGTGGCAACATAGAAGTTAAAAGCATTGCCTTACGGTACAGCTTTTTCTCTTTATTGGCAATATCCACCAAACCAAGCTCTCCCAAAGGACAAGCAATATTATTTTCTGGAGAAGTATGCCTGGTATTAGTCTTATACCTTGGTAAATATGTGTTGATAATGCAATTAAAATCATCTTGATAAGAGCGATCGGCTGCTGCCTCCCCTGCATTCTCCATTAATACATAGTTTTTCAACCCTTGAACGAAATCTTCTCTAGTAAATTCCTGCATTTTAAAAAGATAAAAGAAATAATACCAGGAAGTGGCCAATTCGCTATTACTAACTAATTGCCATTGGATTAAAGCCAAGGTTCCCTGTTCTTCCAGATAACGGTCCCTATCAAATATAATTTGACCTACATCAGTAAATTTTTGAGTTCGTTTGCCACTTTTTGGTTCCTCGGTAAGGCCAGTCGCCTGCATCCAATAACGCAAAGATTTGACCATGTTAGAGCCAATCCCCAGCCTATCCATTGGCTTAGGGTCCTTGGTGACAAACACATCATCATATTTGCTAACATATTTCATTCCCTTACTAAGCCAACCCTTACGGATAAAAAAAGTTTCATGGCTCCTAAACTTCATCATTAAAACCTCACATTACTTACTTTGTTCTTAAATACTTGTCCATAGTGCAACCACCAGCCAAAAACTTAGCATTCATACATTTTTTACAATGGACACATTTTTCTGCATCGATGTAGTAGCTGTCACCTACAATAGAAATTGCTCCCGTTCTGCATAAGGATTCACATTTCAGGCAACGACGACAGGCATTGTATTTTCGAATTTGATAGCCTACCATGCGTTGTATTCCTTCATGATCCTTAACATTCATCGTTTTAACTTTAACAGCATAGTCATACCCATCCTGGGCAAATGGTTGAATTGAAATAATCGGAACATTAGTAGCACTATCTAACACAATAGTTTCCTGTAATAATTTCTGTCCCAATTCAGGGGCTACTCGCCCAAAAGGTATGAACATGTTTATTAGCTCATCGCCATAAGGACGAAATAGCTTATATATTTTTGAATTTTCCTCTGATGTACAATTTGTGAATTGTAATTTTACAGTTTTTGCGGACGACAGACCATTACCACCTTGCCTTGCCTTCCATTTTCCTGTTTCTACGTAAACTTCAGGGTCAGGCTTACCTATTTTTTTAGCAAAGTTCACCAAAAAATTATGCCATTTAGCTGATTTATCCGGCATAAAAATGCTGGATAAAAATTGAGCACGCCCCGTATTATTAGGGCAACACCAACAACCTACCCGATCATAGCCAAGACGATACGCATCATTAAAGTCTATTCCTTCTTCCAATATATACAACCACACATCTATATCTTTCCAATTAAATATTGGAGCTGCAACAGTTTGCTGCTGTATCTTAACTGACTCGCTGTTTTTCTCCACACGATTGTATTTACTTCTGCTAACCGATTCATACCGCCGTATACCATAAAAGGTTAATATTTGCTGATTTCGGTATAAATTGTTAATTACACGGGTTATTGGACCTGTCTTAAACATTGAGCAGCACCAGCGCATAAGTCTGGCAGGCGGACCAATTTCCTCACACATATCCATAAAATGCTGTTCGCGATTTTCCGCCACCTGAAAAATTGCCTGTGGATGATTATCACGAAATCTATTGGCATACTCCATAGTTGTCGGAAATTCCAGAGTTGTATTTCCAAAAATATGAACCAAGCTAGGGTTAGACAACGCCTTGGTAACTATATCCGCTGTTACTGTAGAATCCTTTCCCCCAGAAAAAGACAACACTATATTTTCCTGAGGATACTTTTCCGCTTCGCTACGAATAAAATCATGTGCCTCATTAATTATTTCCGCCAAATGTTGTTTATTTGCATCAATAAATTTATTTATGTTCAGCTCGAAAAACTTTTCGTTATTTTCCTGCTCATATTTTTTCAACTGTTGCCGCAATAAATTTATATCCTGTTTTCTATATAATGCTGCCGTTACATTCTTAGCTTTGCCATTAATATAGCATCGGCTATTGTTGGCCCAAACTGATTTATCAGCTAAACTATTTGGCTCCATTTTCCACATCAATTCCAAAAGCAGTCTTTCCTGAGGAAATACTGGTCGTAAATCGGTACTAATGTATTTGGTCTCACTATTACATAACGGGCACCGTGATTTTTCTGTTTCATTTGCCTTACGAATAATTGGTATATTACAATAGCCACACCAATGAACTTCTGTTGGTATATTGGCCTCAGTCTCATGACCACAAATGGGACACTTATCGCTTAATGTTTCTATCTTACACTCTTTGCACCACATTTATTTATCCTTTATTAACGAATTCCGTTATTATAAACATATAAAGAAAGGTGATGGCCAAATAGAACATCTAATTAACATTCTTTTGTAAATCCATCACCCGATTAATCTTATTCTACTTAATTTTATAACCATTTCAGTTAGTTTACAAGGTTTAAAGCCCTATTATTATTAAAGTCCGTTAGTTTTGTTTTTGGCTTATTTGTTTTAGGTATAATAACCATTGAGGTGGTAACCAACATGGATATTGGCTATAAAATTAGGAAACGGCGAAAAGAGCTAGACCTGACACAAGTCGAGCTTGGGCAAAAAATACATAAATCATCGCAGGTTATTTCCAATTGGGAACGGGGATATACTACTGGTATTGTTTCTGAAGACTTGCATGAGCTGTCTGTGGCTTTATCCGTTCCGATAGATTACTTTATTCCCACCAATAATGCTACCACCACGCATCAAGATACACCACCAGACCAGCGCCTTGAAGCCATTATCCGTGTATATTCTAACCTAGATGAAAAATCCAAGGACATCATCGATGCTATTATTAAACTTAATACCGACCCACAAAAATAAGGCCTTTGCCTGCTGTAGGAGCAAATCCCGCAGCACCGCAAAAGCCTTTTTATTATACTATCTTAAAAATAATTCTGACTAAGCTCCACAAGTCCATGCTCCAATAACCGCCAGAACTCCCTATAGGTCAGCTTCTCTCCGCTTACAGAAAACAGCATATTATTGTGGGTCCAATGGGCAGCATAGTCAATCGGCATATCCTTCTCGTAATAAATCTCCGCTATAGCTACAGACAAACCATTGATTTTTTCCTTATTCCAGGTAGCTCCGTATATGCCGCTGATATTGTCATTGGTAAGCTCTGTACAACGGGCTGTACGAAGGCGGAATTTGCCCACCGGCTCATTATCTGATGCATACTCTATATCGATAAGATCACCGCCAATGACCCAGACCTGATTTACATGATATCCACTTATGGATGGAAGGTATAAGGGCTGAAACCCGGCTGCTACTTTTGCCTCTGCCACAGTATTATAAGCCACCATAGGGTTTGGCATTCCAACCATTTTTTCAGCTGCACTGGCCGTGCTAATATAGAAGGTTCCTATAGTTAATACGGATAATAAGCCAATAATCTTCTTTTTCATCGCGAAATCCTCCTAATTTTTTTCTGTAATACAATTATTCCCAAACTATATAAAATGATTATTCCACCCACATGGAAAAATTCCTTCTACTTTTTTCCAGATAAATATTTTTCAAATCAGTAACACTTTTAAAACTATATGGATATAAAGAATAGTAGTAAAATTATACTCCAAAGGGGGTTGTCTAAAATGATGATTATTCAGGTGCTTTTAACTTCTATCATATTGGGAATAGTTTACAAAAAAATGCTGAAATGGGAATGTGATATGTCCATTAATAGGAAACAGGCATTTGTACCAATTTTTTTAGGAATTCTTGCCACTATACTAACCCTGGTATTTGCATTGGGAATTGCCTTTACGTTTATGAACATGGGGTTTACCATAGAAAATATACAAAATGTGGTTATAAAATCTTTCGTAACATCCTTTTGGCGAGCCGGATTAATTGAGGAAATATCCAGATTACTGATGATTATTTTGGCAATATGGTTATTTAAGCCTAAAAATGTTTATGAATACATTTTGACTGGTGCCGCGGTGGGTATCGGTATTACCTTACTCGAGGAATTCGTCTATGGTGAGGACATCGAAGGCCTGTTAAGATTACTTACTCTTGGGGTTCATACCATATTTGGTATTATCATGGGTAAATATATCGGAATCGGACAATACAACAAGAAAAATGGTCTTCCATATAAGCGCCAATATCTGATAGCCTTTTCTGTTCCAGTGATATTACATACCATTTATGATGTCTGCACCGTATTCAATCCAGCCATCTTTATTAATAACATTGATGATGAACGGACAGGAATATGGATATTAATTGGTTTAGTCTGTATCGTCTTTACCACCATTTTCCAATTTGTTGCTATAAAGCACGTGAAGCGTGATGCAGAGAAATACTCGAAGATGCTGATGTAAATTGCTTCATGACAGCAAAAAGGCACCTTGCTATATATCTCATGTGATATATGGCAGGTTGCCTTTTATTTTTTATGTTTTTTAAATGTTATTTAATACTTAAAAAAACGTTTATTTGAATCTATTTTGCTGTTGGCACATACTTAGCCTTACAGATGGTCTGGGTCAGAGTGCCCATTGGGCAGAACACACACCAGCTTCTAGGCTTATAGATAAGCATTGCCACTATGGCAATAATTTCAGAGGTAAGCATCAAGCTATATAGCCCGAAGGCAAACTGGGCCACCCATGGGGTAATTCCCACAGAATATGTCCAGTTCCATGGCAGCTGGAAGGTCCACAGCACAGTTACTGCCTCCTGAATCCCCTGTATTTCACTGCCCACCAGCCAGGATACATAGATGATATTGAAGAACATGGCGAAAAAGAAAACCATAAAGCCATATCTGAAAGCCTTGCCCTTCATCCACTCCGGCATTTCCCGACGGAGGGAGAGTCCCACCTGACTTCCCATTACCCGCAGAAATTGGCCTCTATCACAGTAGCGGTTGCAAAATAGCTTGTTGCCGCCCCCAATGGCAAAAATCAGTGGCAGGCAGAAGCTGATAAGCCCCAGCCAGGCAAATAAAATGTTCACAAATCCTAAAGAAAAATAGATAATGGACCAAATCCAAAGATAATGGTACCAATGGCGTTGCTGCTTCTTCATGACCGCACCTCCACCCTAATAGCCGATGCAGGACACTCCTTAGCACACATTCCGCAGCCAACACATTTTTCTTCTATAGGCTTGGCAAAGACGCCACTGACTATTTCCATAGCGCCAGTGGGGCAAACGTCTGCACAGGTTCCACAAGCCACACACATATTGCTATCCACCACCGCATGACGGGGTGATAATTTTCCCATGATTAAAAATCCTCCTCCTGATTAGTTCTGTAAATCCAGGGCAAACCATCTGGCATAGGAGAAGCCACCCATCAGATTACGCACTGTAAACCCGTGTTGTATAAGCATTCTTTCCATATAATAGCCGTTGATTCCCACCCGACAGCTAACTATAATAGGACGATTTTTATCCAGCTTATCCAGCTGAGTTCTTAGCTTAGGAGCCGGAATGTTTACAGCCCCCTTTATATGGCCTGCCGCAAACATTTCAGGACTTCTCACATCAATAAGGAGTGCCCCCTTATTCAGCTCAGCCTCCAATTCATTTGGCAGAAGCGGATTCGTCATCCCCTGCATAATGTTATCTGCGTAGTATCCCGCCATATTTACAGGGTCCTTGGCTGAGGAAAATGGTGGAGCGTAGGCCAGCTCCAAATCCATCAAATCCTGCACAGTGCCACCAAAGCGAATCACGGAGGCGATTACATCAATGCGCTTGTCTACACCCTTTGGGCCAATGGCCTGGGCTCCCAGCACCTTGCCATCCTTCATGCTGAAGATCATTTTCAGGGTAAAATTTTTGGCTCCTGGATAATAGGTGGCGTGATCTGCCGGGAAGGTAACGGTAAATCTGTAGTCCTTACCATACACCAGCCCCTGTCTCTGAAGGGCCCTTTCATTCATGCCGGTGGAAGCCGCTGTAAGTTCAAATACCTTCAAAATTGAGCTGCCCACAAAGCCACGATATTTTCGCTGGGCACCGTTTATATTATCAGCTGCCAGCCGCCCCTGACTGTTAGCAGGTCCTGCCAAGGCCAGTGAACCTGCTTCACTGGTTTGCCCGTTATAGGTCTGCACTGCATCTCCTACAGCGTAGATATCCTTGAAATTAGTCTGCATATATTCATTTACAACGATATAGCCCCTGTCATTCAAGTCAATGCCGCTTTCCTGCAAAAATCCCGTATCCGGGCGCACACCTATGGACAGTACCACGAAATCTGCTGCCAGCATCTCCCCGGAGGAAAGCTCCACCTTAATGCTGCCGTCCGACTCGTGATGAAATTCCTTCACACCGTCACCCAGCTTTAGATTTACCCCATTGCTTCGCAGTTCATTTTCCGCCTGCACCACTATATCCGTATCAAAGGGCGCCAAAATATGAGGTGCCGCCTCCACAACAGTTACCTCCAGCCCCTGCTGTCTTATATTCTCTGCAGACTCAATGCCCACAAAGCCACCACCTACGACCACAGCCTTGCCGGAAGGATAGTCGTGGCTCAGCTTATGAAGTATATCCGCATCTGGAACATTTCTAAGGGTAACAATATTTTTATGCTCGATACCTGGAATCCCCGGAGTTAGAGGCTTAGCTCCCGGAGCCAGCAGTAAAGCATCATAGTGCTCCTCATACTGGGTATCCCCAAATCTCACCTGTACTGATTTAGCTTCAGGATTCACGGAAACCACTTCACTGTAAATACGCACATCAATATTAAACAGCTTCTTAAAGGCAGGCGGATCCATCACCAGCAGGTCGTCCCTATACTTAATAGTGCCACCTACATAATAGGGCAGTCCACAGTTAGCAAAGGAAACATCCCCGCCACGCTCGAACATAATTATCTCTGCATCTTCTTCAAGACGGCGAAGTCTGGCAGCCGCAGTTGCGCCGCCGGCCACGCCCCCAACGATTAAATACTTTTTCATATCAGTTCACTCCTAAAATTTTCAACAATCTTAACTTCATAATATGATTACTGAGAAAATAAACAGGATAAAATGGCTTTAACCCGTTCATCCTTCAATCTATAAGTAATTTCCAGACCATTTCGCTCTCCCTCAATGATTCCAGCCTGGCGTAATTTACCCAGATGCTGGGAAACGGTGGACTGAGGCACCTCCAGACAGCACTGCATGTGGCTCACATTGCAGCTGCCACTGCGCCAAAGGCCGCGGGCTATGCAAAGGCGGACGGGATGGGCAATGACCTTCAAAAGCTCTGCCTGCTCTTCCAAAAATTTCATATCTTCAATCATTGTCTACCTCCATGTATTTCATTCCAATTTTAACTTCATTTTATTATATTTGTATATTACGATTTTTGAATATAGTTGTCAAATTATTTTCGAAAAAAAATCGGACCCGTTACCAGATCCGATTTTAATATATTTTATAACTATGATATTTTTAGATATTGTGTGCCCATTTTTTACAGGCCTCCTCATAGCTTTCACACTCCATGGTAAAGCCCCTGCCGCTTACCTCAGAGGTATCGGAGACTATCATGAAGGCCTGGGGGTCATAATGATCCACTATAGCCTTCACCTGGGCCACCTGAGTGAGCCGCACCACTGTGAACAGAACATCACAGCTTGTCCCGGACATTCCGCCCCGACCATTGATGTATGTTACCCCGCGATGGATTCCGGACATTATTTCATCACATATTTCGCTGGACTTAGGTGAAATAATCACGATGGATTTTTCCCTGTTAAAGCCTGCCACCACGCGGTTGGTAAGCTCAGCAGTTACATATATTCCCGCAAAGGACAATAGGGCTTCCTCCAGCTCAAACATAAATGCAGAGGCTGACACAATGGCAAAGTTCAGTACCGCCACCGCAGTACCCAAATCCACAGAGTAAAACTTCTTTATAACTGCCCCCAGCACGTCCAGGCCCCCGGTATTGGCATTGGCACGGAACACCAGACCGAAGCCGATACCACTTAATACGCCGCCAAATACTGCGTTTAAAATAGGATCGGCACACACCCTCCAGTCAATAACAAAGGCCGTGGCATCAAGGATAAGAGAAAAGGCCACCGTACCTATTATGGTATCCATGAAATACCGCTTGCCAAAAATTCTATAGGCCAGGTATAAAATTGGCAGATTATACACCAGATTCTGGGCACCCACCGGCAACCCCGTCAGATAGTACACGATCATTGAAATACCGCTTATACCACCAGTAAGGAGATGGGCCGGAATAAGGAATAGGTTAAATCCCATTGCCGTTATAAAACATCCCAATAAAATCAGGCAAAGTCTCAAAATAACCTTAACTGCCGATTTTGTCATATACCACACCTGCTTTCCCAACAAAACACCCGCTGGTGCCGATTATCTCCCCTATGTGGGGCTTCTCCATCAACACAACGGGTGTCAAACTACTTTATCCTCTTTTTCCTCTTGATCTTCTGGAGCATTATTTTTATTTTTAACGCTTTCCTGGGCCTTGGTCCAGCACTTCTGATAATGGTCCAGTTCCCTGGTAATGGCCTTAAAGGCCTGCCAGCCCACATCGTTGTGGTTCTGCAGCAAATGCTTGAACTGCATTCGCGGAATGTGCAAAATCTGGCATTCCTCCACTGCCTCCAGCAGGAATGATGAAGGTACTCCCAGCACCACCTGTGGATTTAGCAGCTGCCCTTCCTCCACCTCATCAAGAGGCTTCATCCACTCGTCATCCCCCTTGCTGAAGCGGGCCACCCTGCCCGTAAGGAGCACCAGCATGGCGGTCTGGTTCACATTTTCATTAAGGATAACATCATCCTTCTGGTAGGAGGTCACCCAACAGGAATCCAAAAGGGACCTGATCTGAGTCTTATTCAGACTAAGCAGAAGCGGGGTCTCGCTGAGAAGACCTATATTATACTCCAGCTCATTGCCTTCCATAGTAACGGTCTCAGCAACGCTGAATTCCTCCATTCTGCTGTAAGTAATCATCGGATGGTGGAACAGATTGTGAGGGGTCCAATGCTTGTCTATCAAAAGTGGCCAACTCAAAAGGAACATGTACTCCTCGTTACTGATGCGGAAAATGTACATGCGAAGCAGCTTTCCCTTCCGTAAATCGAAGGGACGCCGACGGTCTGCCTCAGCAATGCGGTGCATGGTATCCATCAAATCATTTGGGCCCAGGGAATCCGCCGCCCTAAACACAGGCTGAATGGTGTTGGAATTCAAAATAATACGCCACAGCTTGCCGTTGCCAAAATAATAATTGGTCCGCAGATAAGGGTCGCTCATAACCTCGTCACGAAGGAAACCCAAATAGGACACGGGCGCAATTCTCCCACCCACGCGGAAAATAGCCTGCACAGCGGCTCTGGAGTGCTGCCCCTTTTCATTTAGGACCTTCAGCTCCTCCTCATCCACAGTCACAATATCCTTTATATTATTGCCATATATCTTCCTAAGCTCATCCATCATGGTGGAGCTTACATTGCCCACCCTGAACCGTGGCTTGGAATTGGTTGAAATAACATCCATGACACAGAGACTCCTTCTCTAAACTTTGAATCCTTTCTGATAATTTTATCGAAATCTCCCATTTAATATTAACATCAACCCTATATATTTACTAGCAAATATATAGGACAAATAACCGATTTTCGAAAATCAAAAAAGGAAAACCCCGAAAATTGGTAATCCCCTAAGAGGATACCGCTCGTAAACAGCATCTTCTTAGGGGATTACTCGCCGCTTTTGTGCACTGAAGCAATTATACAATCCCTTATGTAAAGTATAACTACCTTTATGTGCTTTATTTGACCTTATAATCGTAGTTTTACTGTCAAAGCATAAGTCCTATAACAAAATTTTAATAGCTTTTTAATGCATTTTAAAAGGCAGGACCCTATTCCGGGCCCTGCCGTTATTTTCCAGTTATAATTTAAAAACTACATTTGTGGTTTTTTGCTGTCTGAGGTAATAACCCACAAATAATGCTCTGCCAACACATTCAGCAGCTGGTGCTCCTGCTCGTCGGAAAGACAATTATTGGGGTCCATTTCGTAGTTGCCAAAAATCAGCGGAACCCGCTGCACCTGAAGATTACATGACTTAATAAATTTCTCCGCCTCCTGGGGACTCTTAAAAATTTTACTGCCTGTATCATCCCTGGAAACCACATCATAAAGCTCCATGGTTTCATCCATTATGGCCTCCCCGTGGCCCGGATACAGGGCCTCAGCCACATTCCAGCCGTATTCCTTAAAGCTGAAATCCGTGGTGATAAAGCAGCCACCCTTGGCGTCCAAAATCATTTTAATATTTGAAAGCGCCTTCTTTTTTTCCTCATTGCCCAGAAACATCCACAAGCCCTCGGCTACCATGCACACCGGAGCCTTTATTTCCTGAGAGGCCTGCTGCATTTCCGTCCCGCTGGTGACTCCGGCCATCTTATAATGGAGAAATGCCTTTTCTTGTGGAGTCAGATATGAAGTGAGCTTTCTCATATCCCGTATCACCGAGGCAAAATCACAGCCCGTGTAGTTTTTTCCCCGCTCGCACATATAAATGCCCCTTGGGGAATAGCCACAGCCCAGTTCCATTATTTCCGTATAGCCGTGGGCCAGACAATAAAGATTAAGGGCATCATAGTTTATTCGCCGAAGGGTCTGGTTCATATTGCTGATACGCTTAAAATCCGGCAAACTGCTGTCCACAGCAATAGTCCGATTGCCGATTAGCTTCAATATGGTAGCTGCATCCTCGTTGCCGGCCCCCGCCAGCCAATCGAGATTAAGATATGCCGTATCAGACACGGCATAAGTGTTTTCCTCCATTTCAACCTGTTCAACTGTTTCCAAGGTTTCTGCCGCCATTACGGGATTAGTCCCAAGGAAAAAGCAACAGCCTCCCCACACCATGGAAATCGCCAAAAGCAGGAGCCTACATTCCTTCATATTACACCCACCCCTTCAAGGTGATTTATTACTGCTTTGGGAACATGCCAAAAGCAAACATGGTCATTGCTACGCAACCCATGGTAAATACTCTGTTTACAGCCACTCCGTCGTCGCCGTCTGCCGCCCCCAGAGTATAGAGCAATGGCCAATAATGATCCACAGTTGGCACAGCATACTCAGAATTTGGGCCAATTTCCCAATTAAGGGCCCTGTCCTCATGGTGGTATTCCACAGCACGGCAAATATAGTTATTGAAGGCAATAGCCTCCTGGGTGCCCTCCCGGTTTCTAAGAGCCACCTTGTCAGAGGTATAGCCCACCTTCTCCGGATCATATACCACATTGCCGCTGCCAATGATAAGATATCCCTCACTGCGAAGCTGCACAAGGGCTTTGCCCAAATCAAAGCAGTCCTGGGCCGTGAAATTTTTATTTACAGATAACTGTACAACGGGTACATCTGCCTTCGGAAACATATGAACCAGTATGGACCAGGTTCCATGGTCAATACCCCATTCGTCATTTACAGACACCTTATCCCCCAGCAGCTCCTGCACCCGCTGAGTCAAATCAGCGCAGCCCGTAACAGGATAGGCCACCTGGGAAAGCGCCTCCGGGAAGCCCTGAAAATCGTATTCCTGCTTTGGCTGGGCTGCACTCTGAATATAGGTACCATCCGTAAACCAATGGGCAGAAATAGCCAATATAGCCTTTGGCTTGCCAAATATTCTGAGGACAGATTCCCCTACAGCCCGCATCCCTGCGGTAATGTCATTCATATCCAGAGCCGTCATGGGGCTTCCATGTCCGGAAAAAATGACCGGCATCCTTATATCATCCATAATATTCTCCTCGAGTTTCTATACAATCATTCCATATTTTAGTATAACACAAAAATATCTAAAGCATCCTAGTAAATCAAAGCACATCTACAATAGCCTTCATAAGTTTATTGATATCCACCGGCTTGCTTATGTGGTTCTGCATTCCGGCCTCTATACAGTTGCGAATATCTTCCTCATAGGCATCTGCGGACATGGCAATTATCGGCACAACACCTGCATCAGGGCGATGAAGCATACGAATCTTTCTGGTGGCAGTAAGACCGTCCATAACCGGCATTCTTAAATCCATAAGAATCAGCTTGTAATGGGATGGCTCACTGACACTGTAGATTTCCACAGCCTCCAGGCCATTATGGGCCCAGTCAATCATATTTGCCCCGTAATCCTCCAGCATAAGCTGAGCAAGTTCTGCATTGATTTCATCGTCCTCCACCAATAATATAGGCATATCCTTCAGCAAGTCCTTGGATATTGCCTCGCTATTATTTGTATCGGAATTTCCTTCCGCAGCCAATGCCTTTGCGTCCTCTCTTACGGTCTTTATAGGAACACTGAAAATAAAGGTAGTGCCTTCATTCAGCTTACTTTCTACCTCTATGGTACCACCCATCATGGTAATAAACTTATGCACCAGGGAAAGGCCCAAACCAGTCCCCCTGGTATTTACGGTTTCCTGGCGCACCTCCTGAGTAAACACATCAAACATGTGCTTCTGGAATTCCTCACTCATGCCAATACCGTCATCCTGAATTATTTCAACAAGAGTTGATTTGTCACCCTCCACATTTACATGAACATCCCAAACCACATGGCCCCCAGCTTTGGTGTATTTCACCGCGTTGCTGAGAAGATTCATGGCCAGCTGCTGTAGACGAAGGCGGTCGGAATATACCACCACATCATCATCCACATGGAGATCAGCCTTAAAATCAATGTGGTGATTATTGGCATTCATGGTAATGGCATCCTTGATAATGTTAAACAGCTCATGAGGCACTATTCTATCTTCACGAAGCTCCATCTTGCCACTGGAAAGCTTGGAAAGATCCAGAACATCATTTACCAGAGCCAGCATCAATTTACTGGAGCTGTCGATTCGCTCCAGATACTGCTGGATTTCATCCATATTTTCAGTTCTCCGGGCCAATCTGGTATATCCCAAAATACCATTCAGCGGCGTGCGCATATCATGGCTCATGGTGGACAGGAAGTTGCTCTCTGCCTGACGGGCCTGCTCTGATGCATCAAGAGCCGCCTGCTTGGCACTAAGCTCAGCACTTACCTGCTTTTTATGGGATGTATACATGGCATAGCTTACCATGATGGTAATAACCAAAATCAGGACAAACAGTATTACCACCAAACTGGTAGGTATTGAACGGATATAGTCCTTAATGGTCTGATCCGTGTACAAGTTTTTGCTGAGGATATTGGTAATATTGATTTTACCACCCTGGACAGTCTTGCTAAGAATAGAATTCAGGACGGAATTACCCGGCATGAGCTGACCGCTGAACTCGATCCCCAGATCATCCACGCCTTCTACCGTAAAGTTTCCGGAACCATGCTTTGCCGTCAGCCAGTTCAGCTGTGCCATATTACAATATATCGCATCCACCTTATGGGAGCTCATGGCTTCATAGCATTCCTCAATGGTTGGGAAGGAAATAAGCTCCATATTTGGTGCCCCTTCCCTTATGGCATTTTCCACATTTGGCGGTACCATACCCACAAAAGCGGCTGTATGGATTTCTGCCACATCAGAACGTCGCAAGCATAAAATGCTAAGAGTAAAATATGTCTTTGTTATGGCCAGGCCAATATTTTCACTGCCAATTATGTCCTGAGAGGTCACGCCATAAACATCCACCTCTCCCTCTTTAAGAGCTTTGGCTATCTCTTCACGATCGTTAAAAACAACAAACTCCACCTGCCAATTTAATTCCTGAGCTATCTGCTTATACAGGTCAGGTGCTACACCACGGATATCCCCATTGCTGTCCACATAGGAAATAGGTGGATTCATTCCATGGACTGCCACCTTCAGCACCGGATGATTGGCAATATATTCTTTTTCCTCAACAGAAAGAGGTATACTATCCTGATAATGGAAATGACGGTATTTATCATAGAGCTTTTCAGGGTAGCGCACATCCTCGTAGAGAATCCTGCTCATGGCAGCATCCACCTTATTTTTCAAGGCCATCTGGTCCTTTGAAAAAATAGGATAATAGGTATTTGCAACAATATTAAAGGAAGCCCGATAATTGTGGGTCAGCTTCGACCCATAGGTCACAATGCCATCCACTTCTCCGTTATTCATAGCCTCTTGAAGTTCATCATCGTTATCATAGGTCTTAAAAATAGGATGAATATCGTTCTTGCTGGCCCACTCCCTGGCCCGATCATACATAATGGATGATTTCACTACACCCAAAACCTTGCCATTGTATTCGGTAGGATTGCCATAGCTGAATCGTGGGTCATCGTCACGCACCCTAATGCTGGCCTGACTGGTAAATAATCCATGGCTGCCAAATAAAAACCTCTCAAGCCTTTCAGGATTAGGTGAAATACCGAGGGCCATCTGTATGTCCCCATCATCTAGACAATATGTAATGACCTCCACTTTGTAGCAACGTGGATTTACCTGTATACTAAAGATGATAAATCAAAGGGTAACAGGGATTACCGCATACAAAAGGAGGTCACTATATGAATAATACCACAATTTTCGTAGGAATGGACGTACATAAGGAAAGTTTTACTCTATGTGAATACCAGATCGAAACAGAAAAAGCATCACATTTCAGACACATGCCTGCTGATTATAAGGAAGTCTTAAGATACCTTGAATTCCTTAGAACCATCTACGGAAGGGATACTATCTTTGTATGCGGTTATGAGGCCGGTTGCCTCGGCTATACTTTATATCATCAGCTAACAAATCATAACGTTAACTGCGTTATTCTTGCACCTACTACTATGCTTGAAAAACGTAGTGGAAAGAGAATAAAAACTGATAAGCGGGATGCTGAATTAATTGCAAAATGCCTCGCCCAACACAATTACAGTCCTGTTCACATCCCTACAGCCACTGATGAAGAAACCAAGGAATATCTCAGAATGAGAGATGACCATAAACTTGCTCTAAAAAGGATTAAGCAGCAGATACTATCCTTCTGCCTGAGGCATAACTATCGTTATGAGGGAAAAAGTCATTGGACTGTAGGACATGTAAAATGGTTGAAAAACCTAAATCCTGAGGCTCTTTATAAGGAAATCCTCGATGAATATTTGCTGACGTATACAACCTTAAGTGATAAGATTGAGCGCATTGATAAAAGAATAGAGGAACTTGCCGCCAAGGACGAATACAGAGAATCAGTGAAGAAACTATGCTGTTTCATTGGTGTGCGGACGCATACTGCCTTATCAGTCCTGGTTGAAGTAGGTGATTTCAAGCGTTTTCCATCAGCAGAAAAATTCGCTGGATATTTAGGGCTTGTTCCAGGTGAAAATTCCAGTGGCGACAGTACTACAAGACTTGGTATTACCAAGGCAGGCAATCGCCATGTGCGAGTTTTGCTAACAGAAGCTACTCAGGGTTATACAAGAGGTGCAGTTGGATATAAACCCAAAGCACTAAAAGCACGTCAGAAAGGCAATACTCCTCAGGTTATTGCATACGCAGACAAAGCCAATGAGAGATTAAAACGAAAATTTTTCAAAATGGTTCTTGGGAAAAGTAAAAAACACAACGTAGCCAAAACTGCGATAGCCAGAGAGCTCGCCTGTTTTATGTGGGGTATGATGACAGATAACATAGCTTAATCAAATGTAAGATGGCTGGTGCCACTTACATCTGGCCAATAATAACTTAATAACTGAAGGCATCTTGAAGGGGCTTCGGTCATTTCAAGGTTCGAGCTATCTACGACGGGACTATGTTGGCACAGTTTAATCTGTGATCCACGCAGCTAGACAGTAGAGTTCACGGCGGACCATTGACCTGTAGGTAATCAATCCACGTATATCAGAGTGGCCAAAGCCGGGAACTGATACTCCGAGGCTCTTTCCCGATGTCTTCAGAAAAATGAACATGTCTGTGGTGATTCCTGTCATTTTATACTTGACAAGAGGTCATTACATATCAGTCCCTTGAACATTTCAACATTGTCCTTATATGGATGAAAAATTGGCTTAAGATTGGCATACTGGGCAATTTTATACATAAATTCTGCGTCAAAGCCGTAGTACACCCCTGAATCCGTAGTCATGGCTACACCAGACTGCAAAACAACGCCCACATGAACTGGCTCCCGGGTATCGGGAATCTCGTCCGCATACAGCACCTGGTAAGGAAGCAGCACAAAAACCATAAGTGCCGCTATTAATATTCGCATAATGAAAAATTTATTATTTCGCATCAAAGGTAGCCTCCTTTGCGCTGACAATTATTCATATTTCATGATTAATTTTTCAAGGCAACAATCAATAGTATGTTAGAGTATACTTCGACACTCACCCAATGAATCCTTTTTTTCTGTTTTTTATCTCATCTGAACACAAAAAATATTATTTTATGCTTTCAAATCATTTAGATTTTTATATAATTTTGCTTTTTTTATAGCATTTTGTGTTTTTGCTATTGATAACCATTCTCATATATGTTATACTTTCTGTGTAATTGAGAAAGGATATCAAATAGTCAAGGGGGTGATTTCCATGAATAAATCAATGTACAATAATTATGAACATCAGATGGCATATCACTGTGCCCCTACTATTAAGGGAATTAAGTGTGGCAGTATGGTGGCTTTTACAGTTGGTTCTGATAACTCCTTCCGGAATTTTCTTGAAAGCCACGCCAATTGCTTCCAGTGTCATGGTTTAGCATACCTCCAGCTTTCACGGCAAAGGAATCATGTCCTGATGTTTTTTTATAGGCCACAGCTCCTGACCCGCCTTCTTCGTCGCCCCCTGGCTATAGATATTCTAAGAAGTTTTGATTATCCAGTGGAAAGGGGTATTAATGAGGAACCCCTTCCCGCCCTGCTGGAGCATCTTAAAAACCGCATCGCTAATTGTGAGGGTTTTCCCCATGAAATCGGTATTTTTCTGGGGTATCCCCCAGCAGATGTGCAGGCCTTCATTGAAAATAAGGGACAGAATTTCCTCTATAGCGGATTCTGGAAGGTGTATACCAACGAAGCCGCCCAAAAGCACCTTTTTCAGTGCTACAACGATTGTATAAATGCCATGTGTGACCGCCTCAGGGCCGGGGAAAGCCTTTTGGATGTCATGGGTGCCGCATAAATTGGATAATATTTTTAAGTTAGCTTATTTATTTAATATGTTTACATAGGAGTTGATAATTTATGAAAATTGCTGTTGTTTACTGGTCCGGAACCGGAAATACAAAGGCTATGGCTGAGTCTATGCTGGATGGGGCAAAGGCTGCCGGAGCTGAAACAGACCTTTATTCCGTTGATCAGTTCAGTGCTGACAAAATGGATGGCTATGACGGCTTCCTTTTCGGCTGCTCCGCCATGGGCTGCGAGGTGCTGGAGGAGGCTGAATTTGAGCCGTTCTTCCAGGAGGCTGAGAATAAAATCGCCGATATTCCAGTGGGGCTCTTTGGTTCCTATGGCTGGGGCTCCGGGGAATGGCTCCAGGACTGGCACCAGCGCTGCAAGGATCACGGTGCCAAGGTCTACAAAGAAGGTGTTATGATAAATAACACCCCTGACGACGCTGGTCTTAAGGAATGTCAGGATTTCGCCCAAAACTTTGTAAAAGAAAACTTCTGATTACTTCTAATCATTCTAAACCATTCTATAATTTTAAGCCTTACTAAGGAAAAAAGCTGTGACCTAAAATATTATTAGGACGCAGCTCTTTTTCTATGTTACAATATTCGTATGACATTTTATTGGGTAATTTAAGCAAGAAAAGAGTGATAATTATGAGCATGGAAATGGAATTCATCAGGGTACTCCCTTCACCTCAAAGTCTGATGGAGGATTACCCTATCAAAAAGAAATACAAGGAAATCAAGGTGGAGCGTGATGAAACCATCAAGAATATCTTTTCCGGCGAGGACCATCGTCTGGCCCTTATTATCGGACCGTGCTCCAGCGACAACGAGGATGCTGTAGTGGATTATGTATCCCGTTTGGCTAAGCTCCAGGAAAAGATCAAGGACAAGATTTTCATCGTGCCCCGTCTTTACACCAATAAGCCCCGCACAATCGGCGTTGGCTACAAGGGTATGCTGCACCAGCCTTCCCCTGAGGGAGAGGAGGACATGCTGGAGGGTATTATTGCCATCCGCAAGTTAAATGTCCGCGTTATTGAGGAAACTGGCCTTACTGGTGCCGAGGAAATCCTCTACCCTGAGGTGTTCCGTTATCTTTCCGACCTTCTTTGCTATGCAGCAGTTGGTGCCCGTTCCAGTGAGGACCAGCTCCACCGTATGATTGCCAGTGGTGTTGGTATCCCTGTGGGCCTAAAAAATCCTACCAGCGGCGATTTATCCGTTATGCTAAACTCCGTGGCAGCTGCCCAGCATTCCCAGGAATTCCTTTTCCGTGGATGGGAGGTCCGGACCAAGGGAAATACTTTCGCCCACTCCATTCTCCGTGGATACGTTGATGCCGCAGGAAACAGCCTGCCAAAACTACCACTACGAAACCCTGACCAAGGTCATAAAGATGTATGAGGAACGGGGGCTGGAAAATCCAGCCATTGTAGTGGACACCAACCACGCCAACTCCGGCAAGAAGTATCTGGAGCAGATCCGCATTGCCAAGGATATTATTAATTCCCGTAATCTTAACCCTGATATTAAAAATATCGTAAAGGGCCTTATGATCGAAAGCTATATTGAGGACGGCTGTCAGAAGGTGGACGGCGGCGTATACGGCAAATCCATTACAGATCCATGTCTGGGCTGGGAAAAGACTGAACGCCTGCTGCTGGATCTGGCAGATATGCTTTAATTATTAAAGAAAGTTAATAATTTTAATGGAGGGACTCTCTATGCAGACTGCGGTAAATATGCTGACCATGGCCCAGGGGGTATGGTCAAAATCTCTGGAAACAGCCAAGATAATCGTGGATGCCACTTCCGGTGCCGGCAAGGACACATTATATCTTGCCCGGCACAAAAAGCCAGATGCCCATATTTACGCCTTTGATGTTCAGCCAACAGCCATGCTGAAAACCAAGAAAACCACCGAGAAATTCAAGGATGGCATCACCTATGTACTGGACAGCCATGAAAATATCAGCCAGGTGGTAAATGAAAAGTTGGATCTGGTAGTATTTAATTTAGGCTACCTCCCTGGTGGAGACCATTCCATTACCACTGTACCAAAGGTGACTGTAAAGGCAGTGGAAAATGCCATGAAGCAGCTGGCGGTAAACGGTGTCATTTCCATTATGGTTTATCCCGGCCACCCTGCTGGCAAGGAGGAAGGGGTACGCCTTATGATTCTTCTGGAAGAGCTGCCTAAGGATGAGTATTCCGTGATAAAATGCCAGCTCACCAACCACGACTCCACCGCCCCATATTTGTATTTAATTGAAAAGGTGAAATAAACGCAACAGCCCTGCATTTTTAACATGCAGGGCCTTTTATTATCCCAAAGTGGTATCCAGAACCATCATTAGGGAAAAGCCTACGGCGAACATAAGGGTGCCGATATTGGAGTGTTCACCCTCGGACATTTCGGGGATAATTTCCTCCACCACCACATACAGCATGGCCCCAGCTGCAAAGCTGAGCAAAAATGGCAGCACCGGGATAATGATACCGGCAAATATAATGGTAAGGGCCGCTCCCACCGGCTCCACAACTCCGGAAAGGACACCATAAACAAAGGATCTGGCCTTGGACAAGCCCTCTGCCCTTAGTGGCATAGAGATAATGGCTCCTTCGGGGAAATTTTGGATGGCAATACCCACAGACAGGGCTATGGCCGCCCCCAAGGTGATGTCAGCTGCCCCGTTGTACCAGCTTGCATATAAAACGCCTACTGCCATGCCCTCAGGAATGTTATGAAGAACCACTGCCAGCACCATCATTGTAGATTTGGCAGCCTTGCATTTCATGCCCTCACTTTCGTCGCTGTTTAAATGCTGATGGGGAATCAGATAGTCCAACAGCAACAGAAACAGTATTCCCGCCCAAAAGCCCGTTACAGCAGGAATACAGCTTAGCACATCTCCCCAGCTGTCAATGGCCTGCTCCATGGAAGGAATCAAGAGGCTCCACACAGAAGCCGCCACCATTATACCCGCCGCAAATCCCAGCAAGCCCCGCTGCACCAGAGGATTTAGCTGTTCCTTCATAAAAAATACACAGCCTGCTCCCAGACTTGTGCCCAAAAATGGAATCAGGAGACCCTGTATTATTTCAACTGACATTATTTCACCTCTTTTAAGAAAAGCAGAGCCAATAACCATGACTCTGCTTTTTTGTTACTTCATATAGTTTTTTTAAAACCTACACATAAAAAATTAAAAGGTTTCCACCAGATTGAAGCCCTTGCCCAAAAGGAAGGTGGCTGTTTCCGGCTCGTTGGTTTTAAATACGGCCACTGGCTTGCCGGTGGAACGGTCAAAGGAAATATAGAGGTAACAGATATCAATATTTGCTCCATCCACGGAGGACAAAATCTTGTCCAGATACCCCGGCACATCCTCCATGGTTACTGCAATAACCTTGTCCAGACGGCACTGGTAACCGGCATCCTTCAGGGCCTTGATGGCCTCATCAGGTCTGTCCACTATAAGGCGGATAATACCAAACTCAGCACTGTCATTGGCCAGCATGGTATAAATATTTATATTTGACTTGGCGAGAACAGAGGTAATTTTCACCAATCCCCCCTGCTTGTTTTCCGTGAAAAGAGAAATCTGTTGTAGCATACTTAAACCTCCTACTAAACAAGTCTCATTTAACAAACTCTACCCATAACTATAGCAAATATGTGTAAAGTTGTAAACCAAAAACCGCCATATTAGTCATCTGTCTCCACAGGTGTTCTGCCCTGACGCAGCTTATCCAGCTCAATACCAGGCAGGGTAAAGCCTCTGCCCAGCACTTCATTGGCGGAGACAATCAGCATAAAGGCCGCTCTGTCCACAGTATTTACAATGGCTTTAATTTTGGCAATCTGAGTAGTTTTCACCACCACAAAGACAATATCCCGTTCAGAGTTACTGTAAGCCCCCTGACCGTGGATAAAGGTAACTCCTCTACCTACCTCGTAGATAATACCATCGGCGATTTCCCTGGACTTGTTGGACACGATAAGAATTGCCTTTCTGTGGTTAATACCAGCAATAACCTTATCCGTTATATTGGCTGCCACGAACATACCAATAAGGGTGAACATAGCCTGGGTAACGCCAAAGAGCGCTCCCGCTACTATCATCAGCATACAGTTAAAGGAAAAAATTACCACGCCCATATCGAAGGAATAGTATTTCTTCACAATAGCACCGATAATATCAAAGCCACCGGTACTGGCATTATTTCTAAAGACTATACCATATCCGATACCGCACAAAACACCACCGAAAATTGCCGACAGCATGTGATCAGGCACCAGATGGAAGTCATTCATAAATTTTGTAAGGTCCAGACAGAAGGAAAACACCATGGTTCCCACAAAAACATCCATAAGATAGCGTTTCCCCAAGAAAAAATAGGCGGCTATCAAAAGTGGAATATTATATAGGAAGGACTGTATACCCAAAGGGAAACCAAAGGAGAACAGCATAATCATGGAAATACCCGTAACGCCTCCTGTCAAAAGGTGCGCCGGCACATAACAGGCATTGATGCCTACACTGGCGATAAAACAGCCCAGAACAATCAAAACGTACTTTATAATATTTCTCTTTACATGATACTTTCTCATAAAGTTTTTCATGCGTAAAATAGCCTCCCAGGGAATCCCATATTAAAGTTTAGAAATTATAGCTGCAGCTCAGCACATAGGTGCGGCCATTCATTGGATAGCCATAGATTTCGCTGTAGTTTTTATCAAATAGATTATACACCGACAGATTAGCGCTTGTCTGCTTATTAAATTCTTTTGTAATAGAAAGATTATGCACAACATAGCCGCCCAAATTCACAACTCTATTCTCAGCTCGTGCAGCTGCCGGATAACCGTACATAGCCCGCTGATTGCCAATGTAATGCATATCATACTGTAGGATCCAGCTATCCCGATGGAATTTGTAGCCCAAGGACAGCATGTGACGAGGACGATAATCCAGCTCATCAGACAAGGCCACGTGATCATAGGTCTTGGCCCCATCCTTGGAGGTATGCTGATTGGTGTAATTCAAATATACAGAGGAATAATCATCAAATTTGTAATTATTCTCCCACTCAAAGCCCCATATTTTCACCCCATTCAGCATATATACATTGAATGGCTGAGTATGTACAAAATTAATGAAGGAGCTGAAATTCTGATAGAACAGGGATACCTTGGTGTCGTACTTGTCACTGAAGGTATGGGCCACTGATAAATCATAGCCCCAGCCCTTTTCTGGGCGTATTTCTGCATCCTTATTATGATTTCCCATGGCAGGAGGTAGAGCCATACCCTGATAATACCAATAAAATTCTGCCATAGATGGACTGCGCCAAATGCGATTAATGGACAAGCTGGTAGTAGTCTTGTCATCATTCTTCACCGTTGCGGTCAGCTTTGGAGAAAACCCACTATCACTGTAGGATTTTACAACTGTGGCTCTGGCATCATCCCGATCAGCCCGCATTGTATCATAACGAAGACCATATTCCAGGGTCCACCGCTTGTCCATGGTCCAGGTATCCCCCACATAGAGGCCCCATACATCCGCTTTTTGAGATGGATAAAGATTTTGAGCACCGTTTGGCTGTACACCGTTATACCAGCCGTAGCCGTAGCGCAGGCGTGTATATTCACCGCCAAAGGCCAGCTCATGCTTGTCATCCAACACCCGGGTGCCCCGATAAATATAGCCGGAGGACTTGTCGCTGGAATTGTGGCGATCATAGGCTACCACTCCACCAGATACCTTAACCTCATGCAAATCCTCATTATTTCTCCAGTAGGTAAGTAGGTCAGTGCCGTTGTCCCGCTTGGACTCATAGGAAATATCGAAGCGGTTCCCCGTGGCCACAGTACGACTACCGTCCCCCAATGGAGGATTTAGCGGACTGTTCGGATTCTCATTACCATAAGCATCACTAAAGAGAGTAGTTGGATAATAAGAATTATAGCCTGCTGGGGCACCTGGATAATTTGCCACCACTCGCCCTACATGGGTGCGGTTATGCTGGAAATTCACCTTGATGCTGTCCGTCCTACTTAAATGATAGGCCAAATTCAATCCGAACAGCTTATTGCCATAGTCCGCATTTCTCAGGTAGCCATCATTGGACTCAAACAGATAATTTATTCCATAATCCAGCTGCCCAGCTGAGCCCTTGTAGTAAATCGAGGTCTGACGCAGACGATTACTGCCCACGGAAAACTTAATCTGTCCCCCATTGGTGTGCTTGGTAATAATATTGATAACACCACCATCGGTCTGGCCGTACTTAAAGGACTTAGCGCCCTTAATAATCTCAATTTTCTCAATCATATCCATTGGCATGGCGTCCCAGCTGAAATAGCTGCCGCCCATTACGCCGGAATTTTTCTGGGGTACACCATCCACCAGTACAAGAAAACGACGGCTGTCATGGCCACGGAGCTTAACACTCTGGTCCTCGGCACCACCTACAGGCCTTTCCTGAATCTGAATGCCCGCTGTACCACGCAGCAGCTCAGGCACGGACTTAACCTCGCCCTTATAATCCTTCAAATCTATGATGGTATCCACATGATTATCAGTCGTCTCATCACCATATACCACCACTTCTTCATCGCCGTAATTCGCTACCTCCGCGGCAAATGCACTGCCAGTAACCAGACTAAGGCACAACAACCCACTTAAAATCTTCCACTTGCTCATTTCCCTGCTCCTTAAACATGCTCTTTATTAAAAACTAAATTTATTTCCTATTTGAATAACTCATGATGAGAAAAGGCCATTTTCAACTGCTTTACGATAAACGGAATCAGCAAAAGCTGTATCAAAATACCAGGTGCTCCTGCTACAATACCGCCCCACACATAAGCTATTGGCTCTGCCTTAATCTGCAGCATTTCCCCAAATAACAGCAAAACCAATACAATCATAGCACGACCGCAGATAATGGCCCCCAGCATGGCCAGCCATGGATTCAGCTTACGGCTCAAAAGCCCGGAAACCAGACCGTACACTCCCAGCTCTGCCACCATCATTGGCAGCATAGGCATCAATGGAGGCATACCCGTCAAAAAGCTGCTAATAATTGGTGTAACCACACCTACAATAAGTCCATATACAGGTCCTAAAATCAGACCACCCAAAAACACGGGAATATGCATGGGGGATAAAATCCTGGCCACGGGCCCAAAAGCATGAAAAGCTATGGGCAAAAGCACACCTAATGCCACAAAAAATCCCGCAAACACCGTCTTTTTTGTACTCATAATAACTCCTTTTTCTATACTGACTGGCGTTTAAAGCCTATCAAAATAGTATAGTTTTGTTTTATCCGATATAATTTCCCAGATACCCTATTATTTTGCCATTAAATGCCCCTATATAGCAAGCAATATCTGACTAATTTACTAATATTCTCCATAAAAAAATCCACCACCTAATAGGTAGGTAGTGGACTTTTCACCTTATGGCAGTCTTATGCCATGATATCAATGTTCTGACCGACACCGGTCATAGCTGCCACTTCAGCAGCACCCATTGCATCCAGCATGCCATCCATCATTTCAGTCTGGGTATCCATGGCCATTTTCATTACAGCTGTGCCAATATTCATCGCATCCTCTTGCTGATGCATGTCTACTGACAAAGCAGCAATGCTCATTATATCCATAGAATTCACTCCCCCTTCTTGTATATACGCCAATTCACTGCAGCAGCCACTGAGGTAAGTACAGTACAAACTATGAGCATGATGTCGGCTCCACCTCGCACCATTGCTTCGGCAACATTCAATACTGTAAGGACACCAAACAAAATGGCAGCCTTTCTGTGAAACCTTGGCGTCTTGCCTTCATCTCTGTAGGCTTTGAAAATCAGGAAAAAGACCGCCATCGATGCCACAAGAATAGCAATTGATAAATAAATTGGATCCATCAACGTGAACCTCCAAGCAATACCAAAAATAACATCGGTATTATATCATATACTATATCGTCATTTCCAGTTAAAAAATTCACACCATTAATGTCATTTAAGAAATATCATTTAAGCTTTTTCATCAGTTCCTTGGCCTGCTGATTTTCAGGAGACAGCATAAGCACCTTGTCAATATCCGCCTTGGCCTCAGCCTTCATCCCCATGGTATTGTAGACAATCCCACGATAAAGGTAGGCCATTACATAATTATCAGTCATATCAATAACTTTTGTAAAATCAGCCACCGCGGCTTCGTTTTGCCCTAGATATGCCTCAGCCACAGCCTTGTTCATAACAAACTGGTATGTATTTCCGCCATCCAGCTCAATGGCCTTGTTGAAAAGCTCCAAAGCCTTATCCGGCTGCTGCATTTCCAAATAAAGACACCCCTTGTCATAATGTGCCAAAGGATTATTTGGATTAAGCTCAATTATTTTTTCAAAATCCGGCAGGGCCTTGTCATATTCCCCCATATCCCTGTGAAGCATGGCCCGTGACTGGTACCCCACCTCATAATCCGGAGCCAGCTCAATACATTTGTCAAAATCACGTAGTGCCTCATCAGAGCTGCCTACCTTGCGGCTGGCCAAGCCTCTGGCATTGTAAGCCAGAGCATTATCCGGCTGTAGCTCAACAGCCTTGTTGAAATCTGCCATGGCATCCTCGTACTTCTTTGACTCCATGGACAAATAGCCTCTATTTATATAGGCACTGGCATTTTTCGGATCCGCCTTAATGGCACTGTCAAAATCGCTGCGGGCCGCGGTGAATTTCCCCTGCTCCACAAACAGCATGCCACGGTTCAAATAGGCCGTCACGCAATTTGGGTCCAGCTCCAAGGCCTTGTTGTAATCGAGGTTGGCCGCAGAAGCATCCGGTATTTTAGAGTAAATAATGGCCCGGTTTACATAGGTTGCTGCAGAAGGGGCCTTCTCCACGGCCAGACTCATGGCCTTAACCGCTTCATTTTCCCGCCCCGTATCGAAATACAACTTTCCCAATATGGTAATTGCATCCACATAATCAGGATACAGCTCCAAAGCGTGATTGAAATTTTCCTCGGCTCCTGCAAAATCATTTTCCATGTATAGGAAGCTACCCCTTACATAGTAGGCATCAGGAAGATTAGGATCGTAGCTGAGAGCAGTGTTCAGATCTGCCTCTGCCCCTTCCCTGTCCCCAAGTATGAACTTTGTTCTGGCACGACTGGTATATACCAAAGCCCAACCACTGTTTTCACTCAGTATATGATTATAAGCCTCCAGAGCACGTCCATAGTCACGCTTTTCCATGAAGGAATTTCCTAGCTCATACACCTGAGCGTCTGTAAGACCGCTAAAATCCTCTGCCGCAAAAGCAAAGGCAGGTGTCATCAAAAAGGCAGCTGCCATCAAAGGAGCCATAACCCTTCTGCCCATTTTTTTACTTATATTTCCAACTATTGTTTTACCTATATTTTTGCTTAACTTATTAAGATTGCTCATAATGGTTTTCACAACTTCCTCTCTTAAAATAATGCTCCTTCATTCTACCACCAGCCCCTTTTCCCCACAATTAGAACTTTATTAGAAATACATTAATTGGAAATTTTTCTTTCCAATTATAAAGAAAAAAATGAACATTTGCGTTATAATTAAGAAAAGAATTATTCATCGAGGGGATAAGGCATGAACATAAATACTGTTAGCAAAACAAGCCGCATAACCATCGTCTCGGCAGTTTTCCTGCTAAGTATGCTGGTACTGAGCCTTGTCATAAACGGCATTTGGAGACAGCAAACCACCCAGGAACAAACACTGGCCAAACAAAATATTCAAAACCGTGTCAGCGAGATAAAATACGCAATTAACGAATGCTGTGGCATTACTGAAACCATGAATCTCATTTTACAGGAAAATGCTGAAGGAACCATGGAAGATTTCAACAATGTAGCCAAACACATCATGAAGGACCGGAAATATATTTCCTGCCTCCAACTGGCCCCTGACGGTACTGTAACCTCCATTTATCCCATAGAAGGCTACGAGGGTGATCTCATAAACCTTTTTGAGGAAAAGCATTACGGCTCTTTAGCTGCCTACAGTAAAAATACAGGCACCATGACTCTCCAAGGACCTTTTGAAATCCAGCACAAGGAAATCGGCATGGAGCTGCGGGAACCTGTATACGTCCGTGACAGTAATGGAATTAAACAGTTCTGGGGCTTCGCCATTGCTATAATTAAGGTGCCGGATGTATTCCAGATTTCCACCGACAACTTAAAAACCTTTGGCTATGATTATACCCTATACAAAACCAACCCCTTCGACGAAGAAATGCATCCTATCACCTCCTCCAAAGGAATACTGGAGGATCCTGTGGTGGCGGATTTTGATGCTGCCGGTGTATCCTGGCGACTGGCCATTGCCCCTGAGGAGGGCTGGGTTCAGCCATCATACCTGCTTCCATATGCTTTGTTTGGTCTGTTTTTGGTGCTGCTGCTCACACTGCTTACCTACATGGTGCTGCTTTTGGCAGAGGACAGGGCCCTGTTTTCCAATATCTCCCTCAGGGATCAGCTGACGGGACTCTACAATGTCCGCTGCTTTGAGGAGGATATGGCTACTCTGGTTCGCACCAACAAGCTACACGGTATTTTCTATATTGATGTAAACAAGTTCAAGCACATTAATGACACCTATGGCCATAGAGCCGGGGATGATGTGCTGAAGGAAGTGGCCTTAAGGATGAAGGGTGCCTGCGAATTTAATGTTTACCGCTTAGGCGGCGATGAATTTGCCATTCTGGTAAATCAGGACATAAAAGAGAGCGCCTATGAAACCATAGCAGCTAAAATGACCAAGGCCTTTAATCGCTCCATTGTCAGCGGGTCCAACAATATGATGGTCAGTATCAGTATTGGCTATGCCTTCTACCCTGATGACGGCACAGATCCACAGCAGCTGAGGGAAATTGCCGACCAGCGTATGTATAACATGAAGGAAGCCTACCATGCTGAAATGGAATAAATTTCATAGCTTAAAATTATTGTCAGACAATTCAAAATATTATTGCAAAGTTTTTCCATCCGTAATATAATATACACAAATAGAGAGGTACTTGATGTTTGCACCGTCAGCGCTTTGACATATTAGAAACGGTTTCCCAGCTGACGTTGATGCGCCGATATTCATTAATCTCACTTAGTTGTCTGGTAGTAGATGTTAGTGACAGTGGATTGTGTGGTAGCGTTAGTACCCGAATATTAATCAATGCTTCACTCCCGATTGGGATGTCCGACGACGTCAGGTACCTCTTTTCTATAATTAAGAGAGATGTAGTAAGTAGTTGATTGAAGCCGATGTTGTGTGTAGTGGCCATCTGAAAAGGTGGCCTTTTAATTTTGCAAAATCCAAACTTGATAGTATAATGTTATATAGTGAACTTGAAGGGAGAATTATATTATGTTTAAGCGTTTTTGTGCTATTGCTGTGGCCGCCCTGGCCCTCTTTTGCGGCAGCCAGGCTGTGGCTCCAAATAACACACAGGCCCACGAGGTGCTGGTGTACGGTGACGACAATACCATGCACTACCTTGAAACTGAAACCGCTCGCAAGGCCGGAGGTTCCTATTATGCGTGGATAAAAATTGCCATAAAGAACAAGTCCTTTGAAAATGCCCGTTTCCGTTTTACTCCTGAGGTGGACGATACCGTAACCGTTTCCATCTGGACTGTGCTTCCTCCTGTAGTTGAGGACGTGGATGATACTGTGGCAGAGGCAATGGCAAAGGCTGAAAAGAAAAAGCTGGAGAAGGCTGCCAAAACTCCACAGGTGATTTATCCAGATCCTCTTACAATGGCAAATGTTCAGCCTGGAGACCGTCAGGGCTGGGTTGAAATCGGTGAAACTAGCTACAGCCAGGCCTATGAAAACTACTGGACCACTGTGCAGTTCTATTGTGAGCACCCTGAATTGGCCAAACCATTGGCCGGCGCCAATAAGACCACGAAATAAGAGCAACAAATAAAAGCAGTGATATGACGGGCTACATCAGCCTTTAATATCACTGCTTTTTTATTGTGCTATCTGAACACCTTGGCCATACCCCGCATTAATTCCCTTATATCGATTGGCTTCGATAAGTGGCCATCCATACCCGCCTTAAAGGCTTCCTTCCGGTCCTCTTCGAAGGCATTGGCAGTCATGGCTACAATTGGAATATGCGCCTTTTTTTCATCAGCTAACACCCGTATAGCCCGAGTGGCCTCATAGCCATTCATTTTTGGCATTTGCACATCCATAAGAATCAAATCATAATAGCTTCCATCTTGGTTTTCCAGCATGGCCACGCATTCCTGACCATCCTTGGCATGTTCCACCACCATACCTGCCGAAGACAAAATCTCCAGGGCAATCTCAGCATTAATTTCATTATCCTCAGCCAGCAAAACCCGTTTACCCACAAATACAGCAGGGTCAACTTCCATATGCTCACTCACTGAATATCCTTCATCGGGCTTTTGCCCCAAACGATGCGGCATATCTATAATAAAGGTTGTACCCTCACCTTTTTTGCTCTTTATCTCAATTTTGCCACCCAAAAAATCCGTCAGCCGCTTTACAATGGACATTCCTAAGCCAGTTCCCTCAATTTTGTTGCTGGTGGTATTGTTTTCCCTGGTAAAGGAATCAAAAATATGAGGTAAAAATTCCTCACTCATACCGATTCCCGTGTCGCTAATCGTGGTTCTATACCAAGCCCAGCCAAGCTTTTCATGAGGCAGCTCCTCCAGCTTCATATGAACTGAACCACCTGGCTTGGTGTATTTGCAGCTATTGGACAAAATATTCAGGAATATATCCCGTAGCTTATCCCCATCACCAAAGAAATATTGGTGATAAACAACTATTTCCTGGGTAAACGTGATATTCTTCTTGTCCATCATTGGCTTTATGATTGAATACAGGCCATCATTAAACTGATCTGTATTCCATAATATCTCATCCAGCTTCAATACGCCCTTTTCAATGCGGGCCATTTCCAATACATTATTTATGATTGATATCAGTACCTTACAGGCATCGTTCATCTTGTCCAGATAATACTGGCGCTTGTCCGGGTCCTCCTGCTCCCGCTCCAATAGCTCCCTAAACCCCGTAATGGCATTCATTGGGGTTCTAATATCATGGGACATGTTGAACAAGAAGGAGGTCTTGGCCTGATTGGCTGCCTCAGCCTCATAGCGGGCCAGTTCGGCTTCTTCCTGGGCCTTGCGCAATACTTCCTGCTTTTCCTGCTCCTGACGTATAAGGTCCGTTACATCACGAAAGCCACATATTACCTTTCGCTTGTCCCCATCCTTGTTAAGCCACAAATATGTTCCCTGAACATATTGTACAGCCCCATTTTCTTTTTTAAACTTATATCTGATGCGATATACGTCATTTTTCTTTAGCTCAATAACTATATGGAAAACCCGACTGCCCCGATACACACGGTCCCGATCTTCCTCTACCACGTGCTTACTAACATATTCCTTGAGGAAATCGTCATAATTATGTGCACCTTTTTCATAGGACTGAATAAAGGTATCATTTATCATATTATCACGTAACAGCCATATTTGATTATGGAAAATATCGATGATACCTACTGTCAGAAACTCCTGGGAAAAGACCTCATATATGGTTTTTTGCAGCTCCAGATTTTTCTGTGCTGTAATATCAGTCAAGAGGCCAATAGAATGCATCGCTTTGCCATCAGACCCGATAATACGCTTGGCCGCGGCCCGTACCCATACAATGGACCGATCCTTTTTATACATGCGAAACTCCACATCATAGGTTGAGTCAACATGAGCACCATTCTCCAGCAGGTCCATAGCGTGGCCGACATTCTCCAAATCCTCAGCCACAATATGATTATAAAAGCATTGTAACGTTTGAGGAAACTCCTCATCACTGTCATAGCCCAAAAGCTCCCTATAAGCATCATTCCAGGCTACTGATACTCGTCTTCCCTGCTCATCATATTCGAGGCGGAACCTGGCCGTTTCATAAATGGCCGCTACAGGCCCAAACTGTTTTAAATCATTCTCCAATTTCTGGGAAGCTTCCAAACGATGCATAGCTTGCTCATAAGCCATACGGTTTTCCACCAGCGCTGATATATCAAAAATTGTGCCATGTATAATAAAAGGGATGCCATCATCGTTTTTAGTGACCGTGCCAGTAGCATTCACCGACATATAGCTGCCATCCTGTTTTTTTAGGCGAAATTCCGTATCAAAGGAACTGACCTCGCCTCTAATGGTAGCACCTGTTGCATCTAACATTTTCTGTCTGTCATCTGGATGCACTATTTCCAGCATGATGTCAAAGGTTCCTGGAAAATCAATTTGGTCATAGCCCAGCATCTGTCGTAATTCTTCGGAAAAAGTAGCTTTTTCCACGCGGGCATTTTCATCCAATTCTCCATACCATGTTCCGGAACGCATTTTCACTATACTACCTGAATCTTTCTTCATAATAAACCCGCCTTAAAAACTACAAAAATAATTACAAAAATCGTTTTTCCCAACACTTCAATGGTGTATTATTCTTCATTAACAATGAAAATTCCTCTATCTATCACCACATTCATCAACAGTTAAAAATTTTTAAAAATATTTCCTAATAACGCTTACAATTTAATAGAAATTCATTTATAATAACCATAAGAATAAATGATAACGACGAATTATCACATAAAAAGGACTGGTATATGACATGAAATATCTGTCCATAAAAAATACACGTAAAAGGCTAAAAAATTATATCAGAAGCTGCTATTTTCTGGTTACTTTTTTGTGCCTTTTTTTAGTACAGATCTGTGTTCCTGAAACCAACAATACCTGTCTATCTACCGGCAGCACTGCTTCTGCTGCCCAGATTCCACATTTGCACACTTCAAAAATAGTGAGAGTGGGCTATGTGGAAAGCCGAAACTTTATGGAGGGCATGGATGATAATGCTGTAAAATCAGGACTTGCCTACGATTATCTCCAAAAGGTTTCCTACTATACCAACTGGGATTACGACTACGTATATGGTGACTGGAACACTATGCTCCAAAAGCTCTACAATGGGGAAATTGACGTTATGGCAGGAGTATCCAAGACTCCTGAACGTATGGAAAAGCTGCTTTTCCCTGATTATTCCATGGGGCTGGAAAATTATTACATTTACGTTTATTCCGATAGTCCTTTGGCCTCCAAAGGAATTTCCGGACTTATTAACCGTACCATCAGTGTCAACCGCAACACTGTTATGGAGGACATGCTGCACCAATGGAATGATGAAGGAAACCATCAAGCTAACATTGTAACCTACAGTGGCAATGATTCCCGTTACAGGGATTTCGATTCCCGCAGAACAGATGCCACGGTGGATACCGATAACAATGTAAATCGTGACAATTACATGGTCCCTATTACCAGAATTGGACAGACCGAATATTATTTGGCCATTAACCATAGTAGGCCTGATCTGGTACAGGAGCTTAATTCTGCCCTTAGTAAAATCACCTCCACAGATCCTTATTTTACAAAAAAGCTATCCAATACCTATTTTTCTGATCTGGCCGTCAGCGGTAAGCTCCAGGAAGATGAAATCACCTGGCTTAGGGAGCATCCCGTAATAACTGTTGGCTATCTGGATGACTATCTGCCATTTTCCGACACAAATGCGGAAGGAAAGGTATATGGCATCATTACAGATTTACTTAATGAGATTTGCAAAAAAATAAGAATAAAGGATGATGTGAGATTTCAATTTACTTCATATAAATCCTATGAAGCCTTAGTTGCTTCCCTTCAGGCCGGTACCATCGATATGGCCTTTCCTATTAATTATGATGTGGCCCGGGCCGAGGAGAACAATATCTTCCTGACCACAGAGGTTATTTCCACCCCTATGTATCTCATATACAAGGGAGATTATTCACATCTTCAGCTGAGACGTTTGGCCGCCAAGCAGGGCAATTCCATTGCTGATATTTATATTCGCAGTCATTTTCCTGATTCGGAAATTCTTTATTACGATAAAATTGATGACATGCTGGAGGCTGTAAAAAATGGTGATGTGGATGGCTGTATACTGAACCAGTTCCGTAAAGACGGGTACCTCATCCATCCAAGCTACAATATGCTTCAAACTGCTCCTATGAGGGATTACAGCAGTCGCTGCTTTGCAGTAAAACGGGGCAACAATGAGCTCTTATCAATACTTAATAGGGGAATTACCAACCTGCCTTCAGATTTTGGTTTTACCTCCACCTATACCTACACCAGCCAAATGACCTCCATGACCCTTAAGGATTTTATTTTACAGCACTTTATTCTTTTTACAATAATAGTTGGCATTATTGTTGCCACTGTAAGTGGACTTCTGGCTTATATATATCTCATCCACAAAAATCGTGCCCAAATGGAATATATTGCCCATCACGACGGGCTTACGGGACTTTTCAACCGACGTAGCTTTAACGATGATGTGGATAATATGAACTCGGAGCTTAAAGAAGGAAATGTAATTGTTGTAGCCATGGATCTTAATGGTTTGAAAAAAGCCAACGATGAGCAGGGGCACGAGGCTGGTGATGAGCTCATTATTGGAGCCGCAGATTGTATGAAAAAGGTTTTAAACCCTTACGGCAACGTCTACAGGGTTGGTGGCGATGAATTTATGGCCATTCTGTACCATGATATTGATGATTGGCCAGATATTTTGCAGCGTCTTAAGGAATCATTTAACGGATGGTCCGGTAAGCTCGTAAAGAACCTTTCTGTAGCCATTGGTTGTGCCAATAATCATGAAGGCTCTTATAATAGTCTTAACGATATGGTTTCCGTTGCAGACCAGGAAATGTATAAGGACAAGGCGGCTTTTTACTACAGAGCAGGAATTGACAGACGCAGGCGGTGAGTCTGGAAGTAGGTTTACAATTTAGGGTGTTTCATTAAGTATACAGTATTTTAAGTTAATTGTTGTTTACACAAACTGTATTTTTAATATATAATGCTCTAAAGAAATAATGTTATTCTGCTAATGTTGTTTCTAGGTGGATATATGGATTCAATTATATCCCCCATAACCCCTCTCTCGATTTGCTCTTCCCCAGAGCATTTCACCCATGGCCGCCGACACTACCCCTTATGGTGTTAGCGGCATTTTTTATGTCTACTATGAGGTCTGGATGAGTCAGATTTACGGGATGAATAAAAGCACTGATTATGTAGTATTTTACCGCTTAATCAGTGTTTTTTAATGTTATTTTATTGTTGTTTTAGTGTTTATCAAATATTTATTAAATGTTTAAATACCACTTATTTGGTATTTTTTTACTCTTAAAGCAAGTACTTCTGCAAAACCCTGGCCAGGTTTTTAAGATCTATCGGCTTGGATACATAGTCATTCATGCCACACTTTTTGAAATTCTCAATATCCTCTGCAAAGGCATCAGCGCTCATGGCAATTATAGGCAGCTGCGCTGCATATTCCGAACCAAGGCCTCTGATAGTCCTTGTGGCCTCATAACCATCCATTATTGGCATTCTGGCATCCATGAAAATCAGATCGTAAAAGCCCTCTCCCTTTTCCTTGAACATTTCCACTGCTTCCTTGCCATTGATGGCCTTGTCCATTACAGCTCCCGTCATTTCCAGCAGGTTTTCTGCTATCTCCAGATTCAGGGATATGTCATCAACAAGGAGAATCCGCTTACCATCCAATCTGATTTCTGAAAAATCCATCTGCCTATGTTGTTTCTTGTCGGATACAACATCCTCAACAAATTCCAGATCCAGCTGAACAATAATTTCCGTTCCCTTTTGCAGAGCACTGTTTACCCGGATTGTTCCCCCAAGTAAATCCACTACGGCCTTGGTAATAGACATTCCCAAACCAGTGCCCTTTACCTCAGTTTCATGATCATCCTGCTCCCTGGCAAAAGGCTGGAACAATTTTTCCTGGAATTCCTTTGACATGCCTATTCCATTATCCTTGAAGTTAAAAATGTACAGGCTTCTATTGGCCGATACGTGTTCTTCTCTAACGGAAATGCTTATCTCCCCTCCGTCAGGAGTATATTTAATGGAGTTACCCAAGATATTAATAACCACCTGTTGTATTCTCAGGGAGTCACTGATTACATTTTCGTGTATGATGTTATCCAGGTTTGTCTGGATATGATGATCATGGGCATCAAATTGAGGGGCTAACATGGCAACAATACTTCCGATAAGGTCCGTAAGATTCACATTTGCCTTATTGATACTTAGATTACCGCTTTCTATACGGCTCATATCCAATACTTCATTAATGAGATTAAGCAAATATTTGCTTGAATTGGATATTTTACGCAAACATTCCGACAGCTTTTCCGGATCGTCCTTATGGGAATCTGCTATCATCCCCATACCCACAATGGCATTCATCGGCGTACGTATATCGTGGCTCATCCGGGACAAAAAATCACTTTTTGCCCTGCTGGCGTCCTTTGCTTTTTTTACGGCCTTCTCCAGCTTCCTGTTTTGTGCCGCCAAGGCCGAGGCATTCAAACGTTGCTTTTCCTCAAGGGCTGCCGCTGCCATCGCTATGCCCTGAGAAAGAACACCTATTTCTCCCGGTGCATTTTTGGGAAACTTCACATCATACTTACCATCCTTTATTTCATTCACTGCTTCTGTGAGCATTTTCACTGGTTGCATAATACGGTTGGTATAGTAAACCATCAATAAAATAATTAACAAACCACAGGCAACAATGACTATAATATCCATTGTCACCAGCTCGTACCTGTCCTTGTATATTTCATCATAATCATCACATAATACCAGTTGTAGTCCGCATCTTAATGTTTCAAAGGTCTGTACCCGTTCACTGCCTTTTATTTCGTATTGAATTACATTATTTCCAGAATTATCATTGGAAAGTAAATCAGAATTTTTAACTTTCTTAAGAATCTCATCACCATGTACATTTCCCAACATAAAATCATGGGCATGATAATGAACAGTGCCGTCAGCACTCTTTAAATAGGCGTAGCCATTCTTGCTGAAGTGAATCTGATCCACCATGTTCAGCAGTATTTCGAAATTAAAATCCATACCTATTACTGCTATCAAAACATCATTTTTATAATATGGCACACAATAGGATATAGTATAACGCCTTGTATTTTTATTGTAATATGGTGGCAGCCAAACTGCTTTCCTTTCCCTTATAGGAGCTGTGTACCACCCCACCCGCTCAATATCCTCCGGATTAAAATCACTGATAATCGTCATTTCACGCTTTTCCATATTATCAGCGGCATTACGGGTATAAAAGAAGCCCTGCTGCTTACCTACCAAATCCGGATTATATACGCAGTAATAGCTCAGCGACATATTAGTCGTTTGGGAGAAAATATCATAGATTCTTTGAAGATTTTTGTTTATTTCTTCCCTTTTTACGGGATCCATAATATCATCCACACTGGTTATATAAAAATCTGTGATTCCTACCATGTGGTTTACTGCATCTTCAAATTTGATATAGTCATGATTAAGCTTCTCGGCCTCGTTGGCGGTGAGGGTGTTCATCTCGATGGCGATATCCCTGTCTTTTTCATTGCCTACTATCTCAAAGGCAGCAAAACTAAGTAATGCTGTTAAAAGCACCAGGGTAATTATCAGAAAAGCCATTGCCTGCTTTTGTAATGAACCAGCTTTATTCATGATATTCACCTCCTGTGCAGAAGGAAGATGGACTCAGTCACATTAATACTTTATCTTAAATATATTTTACATTTCTTATAAAAATCCTTCTTTTTTAGCATCTCTGAATTTTCAAAAACTTCTGATATTTTTTGTTTTGAACATGGTATAATAGGGTTAGAAATGTTTCGTGGAAAGGAGGGAAGCGGTATGGATGGGCCTAAGAAGTGGTGGCAGGAATATGATGGTTCAGAAAAGGAAGCCTGGCAGGACGCTGACCCTTTGCATCCTGATATTGATGATCGCCATTTTCCTGATGAAGAAGAAGAAATTGGACAGGAAGAAGATGTATATGGCAAAAAGTATTAGTAAATTGTGGGTATTTTAAAAGGCTCGCCCTGTTGTGGACGAGCCTTTTGTTTTGCTATAAAACCATTATTTTATCCTTAAATAAATATTTTAATAACATTATTTTAATATTTATTTACATTTTATATAGCATTAATATTACATTCCATTGCTTTCACAATAATCCATAAGAGCAGCTGTTATTATGGTATTCATGCTCATACTCTTTTTATCTGCCAATGCTTCCAAACGTCCTTTTAATTCCTCAGTCATATAGACGGACAGCCTGGAATCTTTTTTTATTGCCTTTGTTGGCCGTCCACGTCTTTTAGGTGCCACATTATTTTCTGATACATTTTGGTCATGTGTCTGTTCTTCATTTATAGTAACTATAGAAGCAGCCTGCACCACTGGTTCAGTATTTTTTTCTTCTTCCTGCTGAAGTGGAACAACTGGTTTTGCTCTGCCTGTAAAATCTCCCAATGCCGCTGCAGTATTATTAAGGTCTAATTTCTTTGCCATTATTTTCACCTCAATTTAATGTTATTCTATCTTTAAATTAGCATTTTCTTAACATTTATTAAATTTTAATATATTGCTTTTTTAATCTTTTTTAAACAGCTCCAGAACCTCATCGGTAAATGCCTCATAATCCTTGGCACCATCAGATCTGGCGTCCACATTAAATACATTGGTATGAAGGGCAGTACACTGATGGAATACTGTACGCTCCTTTATATGTGTATTAAAAACAATACTGTTGATTTGGGCTGCAGCCTGATGGAATACATCCACTGCAAACTTGTTTGCCTGGGTCCGGGGAACATCCCTCGTAATAAGAATACCGTCAATTTTCAGTCCTGGATTATAATCAGCTGCACTTTGAATTGCAGAATACAAATCACCAAGCCCAGTAACACTTCGCTGATCAGCATCACATACGCCAATAACCCGGTTGCAGGCCACCAGTGCCAAAAATACGATACCGGACATACTAGGAGCTGTATCCAGAACAACGAAATCATAGCCCTCTACCTTAGCCAAGGCTTTCTTTAATAAGAAATCTGATCCCTTTTCCTCAAACTTATTTCTCTGGTTCTCAATGCGCTTATCGGCACCCATAAAGTCATAATACTCATTGTGCTGTACCACATCCTCCAAAGGGGCTCCCAAAATAAAATCAAAGGTTCCTGCTACTGTACCAATAGCCTCTCCCCCTGAATCAGCTGTGAAGTTTGCCTGGGGATCAAGATCTATGGCCAATACCTTATATCCTTTTCTTCCCAGTGCTGCACAAAAATTAATGGCAGAGGTGGTTTTTCCTGTACCACCCTTCTTGTTTGAAAACGCAATTATTTCCATTTATACACCTCATTTTGTAGTAATTAAACATTTATATAATGTTAGATAAATGTTAATTTATAATTTTAATATTACTATAATACAGTTATAATAGTATTTTTTTAAAAATAAAGCAAGTCCCTAATTACATTACTTACTACAAATAATAAAAAACACACAGCAACCACTCCCCCATCTTCTTAACCGGAGAGTTCTGTTGATATCTGTGTGTTTTATTTCTTTATATGTATTTTATATGTTTTATAGTTTTTACCTGGCGGTAAATCATTATATATCAAGGGTTACAGCCATTATATGCGACTGAAATGTATACTTTAGCTGATGTAATTGTATCATAAGCCGTACCAAAATGTATCATATAGATGACGGAATTGTATCTTAAAGATTACCTTATTGTAGTATTACATGACTGAATTGTATCATGTATAACATAATTGACTGTGAAAAATACCAATGAATTATACAATTAGGTCATGTATCTGTGGAAAAGTCAGTAGTTATCAGGGATACAGGTGAAGCTTAGATACAATTTGGTCTCCTATAGTCCTTTTCAGAAAAGGAAATTTAAAAAGATGATACATTATGGTCATCTATTTAAATGTAATTTCATCCCCTATTCTCCATCGTTCTAGTATTAATAGTGTAGTATAATTTTTCGCAGCCGGGTAAAACCGAGGTTTTTATTGTCATTTTCTGTCTAATATAGAGCTGGCTCACCCTGAAAAGACTGGCTGCAAGGATAAAATCAGTAAAACATGACCGGATTGTATCATATAATATAGAAGAAAAATGATAAAAAAGAGTATAAATGACCTGATTGTAACAATAGGTTACTGAAATGTATCATTAGTTTTAAATAAAATCACTAAAAAAAAGATACAATTAGGTAATGTATAGCCTATATATGACTGTATTGTATCATGAATTTAGAATACATGACTGATTTGTAACATAAATATAAGTGTAATAAGCTGAAGATTATGATACAATCAAGTCATGTAATTAAATTTAAAGATACAATTCAGTCATCTATATGAAATTTTGATACATTTTAGTTCATATATGACCTAATTGTATCATAGATTTTAGAAGTTTTTTATACAATAAGGTCATGTATTAATGAAAAATCATGAAACGACACGACACGAAGCTGCACGAAGCCACACAACACGGGACGATACGACACACGACATAAATGTAACATTTATGAAAAAAATATCAAAAAGTATTATACATTTTACTCATATAATGTTATAATGGTCGCGTAGATTGATACAATTAGGTCGTCTAATAATATTTTTAAAATAAAGGTATAAAAGGATGGATACAAAACTTAGTAGTCATAAGCGAAGTACAAAACAGATCATAATTCAGGCCAATACCCTGATTGAATCTGCCTCATTCTTTTCCAATTTAATGGAGGCCCGCCTTTTTTACATGGCTCTGGCCAGCCTGAGGCCCCAGCTAAAGGCTGGGGAGCCTACAGAAAATAAGGTGGTAAGTATTCCTTCGGTGGATGTCATCAAAATGTTTGGTGGCAACAACGTGTACTATTCACGTCTGAAGGGCTTTTGTCGTAACCTTCAGGGCATTCAGGTAGAGCTGCAGGATAATGAGGAAAAAGGCAAGCTGGTATCTGTAGTGCCATTCCCTAAATTTGAATTTGATAAGGCTAAGGGTATGCTCTCCATAGAGCTGCACAAGGATTTTGCTCCTTATGTATTGGAACTTGCGGATAAGCCATATACCCAGATTGCCGCCAGCTCTATTTTCTCACTGAAATCGACCCATTCCATAAAGCTGCTGGAGCTTCTTTTGCAGTACCAGGGGTTTGAGAAGTTCAAAACCTCCGGTGTTATTGAGCGCGAATTCTCCCTGAAGGATTTACGCTACTATATGGGTATTGAGCCGGATAAGTATCTGAACGTATCAGTATTTATACGCTCTGTCATTAATTATTCCATAAATGATATAAACGATCATACACCATATTTTATTGAATATGAAAAAATAAAGCCAAGCCGTACCATTACTGGCTTCAAGTTTTTCCTCAGAAAGCAGGAGGATGTTCCAAACCTTGAGGATAATCTCACTGTGGCGGAGGATGATCTTGTAGACGTACTCTTGAAATATGGCATTGGCAAAATCGTGGCAAATCGCCTTATAAAGACCTATGATGCCAAGCGTATTAAGGACAATGTGCAATACACCCTCACCCAGCATGGGGTGAAGAATATTCCCGCCTATATGCGCAAAGCCATTGAGCAGGATTATGCGGGCAATGCCAAGAAGGCAGCCATGCAGTTTGACTTGTTTGAGCATAATAAGATGGCGGATGACAACAGCGATAAGGCTTGTGAGGATTTCCTGATTTCCCGTGGCATTGGTGAAATGTCTCGGGAGGTTATTATGGCCAAAGCCAAGGCCGGGGATATGGACGAGGTTGTGGATAAATTATTGGGCGATATTGATAAGGCCCAGTTTATAGAATGCTATCAAAAGGGAGATTTTTCTTCCCTTATGGATAATGTTGGGTCTATATATGACCAAAATGTATCAGAATTTTCAGCAGCCCGGGAAACCCTTGAAGCTGAAGCAGTTAAGGCAACACCAGATGCTGAGGATAATGATACATTTGAGGCAGATGATGCAGCTATTCTTGATGCTGTAGAGGATGTACCTGAGGCTGACATAGCCCCTGTGGAAGAACACAACAGCTCTGTCAAGGAAGCTCTGAAAAACCAGCTGGTGCTTACTGTGCTGGTTAATGGCCAGAAAATCAGCAAGGAATTTTTACAGCAGTGTCTTGATGCCAAGCTGAATATTTCCGAGATTCAAAGCATCGTTGGTAAAACATCTATAGCGGATATTCTTGAGTAATCCACACAGTCCACAGCCTTGCTGTGAATAACTCTGTATAACCCTTTGATAAATTGTGGATTTCCCAAGAAAGCTGTGGATTAATTTAATATTTTAAAGCAAAAAAAGGACGCAAACTCAGTTGCGTCCTTTTCTGTTGCCTGTGTATAAAATTTTACTCGTTGGCGTCGTAAATTTCTTCAAGGGTTCTGGCATTTGCCTGAACTTCATTGGAAAGCTCTGATGGCACCATTTCCCTATCACCACCGTGGTTCAGATAGAGAGAATAATACTTAACTGCACTGCCCTTATCCCCCAGCATTAAGCTATTGTAGCCAACAAAACGATAGTTGCTCTTTTCATCAGGCTTAAGGCTGATGGCTTTTAATGCTGCCTCGTTGGAGGTTGCGTAGTTCTGGGCCTGCATCTGATAATAAGCCATATTGCTGTAGAGCCAGTAGGTATCATCAATGGAGTTGTCCTGGCAGATTTTAAGGGCCTTATCAGTGTATTCAATAGCCTTCTGGGTATAATCATCATTCCAGGTGTTATGCTTTTCCCTGTATTCGGCATTAAGGGCATTCAAGGCACGGGACATATTACCGGTTTGAATATAGCTGTTTGGATCTGCCTTATAGGCCTTTTCAGCCTCCTTGTAGGCCAAAACATTAAGTCCCAGCTTGGTGTAGCCTTCAAAATGACCTTCATAGGAGGAAGCATTTTCAGCGGACATTACTTCCTTTTGGCGCTTGGTAATCTTGTCATTACGCTCCTTTTCAGCCTTTCTCAGCTTTGCCTTGGTGCTTCTGTGATCATTATCATGGATATCTAAGGCATAAGCATTAGTTAGCATGGTCTGAAGACTGGCAGAAAGAGAAGGATCATTCAGGGCATTTTTCAGATCCTTATAGGCAATGTCACTGAGGAAGTCCGGAGTGCCAAAGCCCCAAGCCTCAACAGTGGAATAGTCGTGAATACCCTTGCAGATACCACCGGCAATAAGATAAGCATTTTCCCAGTCAGCCAGCTCAGGGGTTTCCACGGCAGTCATGAAATGCTTGTCATCAATGAAAATATCGGTGCCATTTTTAACCTTTACATGGTTGTAGCCATATTCCTCCATGCGCTGCTGGGCCTGTTCAAAGCGCTTTTGAGAAGCTGGATGGTTATAGGCTCCCGTAAAAATTTCCTTTATAATGTTGCGATCAGTATTATCACCCTTGGCCATATTCAAGGTCATGGCAGAGAAGCCACCAGGGTTAAAGCCAGCACTGCAGTGGAGATAGAAGCCATATTCATCTGCATCAGCCTCTGACAGGTTGGTGGTGTTTTTTACGGAAATGTAATTTCCAATATAAGATCCCAAAGTAGCCTGGAGCACATCTGCTTTCATGGTGAGAAGTGCTGTACCGTATTTATAAAGGACCTGCTTTGGAGCATCCTTTGCCATGTGCTGATGAAGGCCATGAATCATCTCATGGGACATTACTGCTGCCAGTGCGTCATCACTGTGGAGATCATTCAGAAGTCCACTATTTACTTCAATAAAATCATTTGGATAGCAGGCTGCATTCCACTCATCATTATTGATAACACGCCATCTGAATGGCAGGCTGTTTGGCTCCATGGCGTAATGGCCGTGGTCTATAAGCTGGTTCAGAACCCGGGATACCCGCTCGTTATGCTCTACAGAGGTATCAAGACCATATTTTTCAACGGTTTCATTCAGGGTCTTTTGCTGGGTTTCAGGGCTGTTGCCCCAATTCAGCAAATAGGTCTGTACCTGATCGTATTCCATGGCAGCCTGAGAAACAGTGCCAAAGATGTTGCCGATTAGACCCCAGTCTGCAGCCTCTGCCACTGAAGGCGCAGAAAGGGGAGCAAATGAAAAGGTACACGCCAGCAGACCAGTGCTTAGAGTGTACATTACCTTTTTCTTCAAATCCATTTTTTTCAATCCCATCACCTCATAATATTTTATATAAAACATCATATCACTATTAAATATGGGATACATTATATTTTAATTAATACTGTATTAATTAAAATTTAAACATGGTAATCTTAATTCTTGTAAAAGAAAAAGCTAGGAAATTTTTATTTATTTGGTTATGACTTTCAACTAAAATTCATAATTCACTGCTATATTATAACCATAGACAATAGCATTAAAGCTGTTGCAATGTATCTCAGCTATTTTAGTACAGAGGGGAAGTGAAGCTGTATGGATACAAATGATGTTAATAATTACATGAAAAAGGTGAGAAGATATTTGAAAAATACCAAGCTCAACGATTTATCACGGATGATTGAAATAACCAAGATGGACAACCTTGGCAGAGGGAAGGCATTTCTCGTTGCCGGTGTGGTTGCATGGTCTGCATTTACATGCAGCTTTGGTAATGTAAATAGTGCTTCGGCGGCTCAGCTGGGCCTTATGAGCACAGCAACGGCTCTGACAGACAGTATGCGCCTTGGTGGTATTCCTTATCGTAACAGAAACGGCAAGGTGGTTATTTCCGGTAGTGCATCCCAGGGAGATAACATTCTGGAAGGATGTCAGCAGCGGGCTCAGGTGGCGTATAATATGGCGCGGGCCAATGAACCGCGTATTACCATGGATATGCTGGATATTGCCAATAGACTGGGTACATCCATGGAGGGGCTGGAGTATTCCGTTAAAACAGCCTCCAGTATCAAGAGCAAAATTGACCGTAAGACCAACAAGGCCCTGGAAGCAGGGGAAACCCCAAAGCAGGATTTTGAATATGTTTCTGAAACCGGTGATCTCCTCAGATATACTGAAGTGGTGAACCACGATGAAATGGCAGATAAGGTTCGTGACACTGTGGCGCTCCTTGAGGAGAAGGGCTACACATTGGATGAAATTGACAATAAATATCTTAACAAGGATGGCCGCTACAAGGCAGTACACTTGAATGCTACCAGCCCATCCGGGCAGGTTTTTGAAATACAGGTTCATTCACAGGAAACTCTGGCAGCCAGTCGTGCAACCCATAAGATGTATGAGGAATGGAGAAATCCGGAGACCTCTACTGAAAGAAAGGCGGAGCTTTATACTTCTATTAAGAGAACCTATGACAGCCTGCCTTTGCCAAAGGGAATAGAGCAGCTCGAAAATTATAAGCGTGCTGTTTAATAAGACAATCTCATTTTTTGATAAACCCATAAGACCTTCCTAGAGGGAAGCACCTGCTGGCTAATCAGCAGGTGTTTTCTTTTTTAGAAATTGCGAGTGTTGTAAAAATTATATTCCTTATATTGCGAAATTTTCAGCAGGATTTTTATTATATTTTGCAGAATAAACTAAAATTAAGATTCACCGGAAAAAGCTAATAGCAGAGGAAAAAGCTAATAGCAGACGCAAATATCCAATGAATGTGAGGTGGTTTTGGATGGGTGCTGTAGAGATAAAGAAATTGAAGGAAATAATAGACAAGAGCCGTTCCATGGTCTTTTTGGGTGGGGCTGGAATTTCCACCGAGTCCGGGATTCCGGATTTCCGTAGCGCCAAGGGCTTATATAACAGAAAGCTAAAGCAAAAATTTACTCCTGAGGAAATGGTTTCCCATACATTTTTGGAGGATCACCCAAAGGAATTTTTCGATTATTATAAGAAAAATCTTATTTATCTGGATGCCAAGCCGAATAATGCCCATAAAGCTCTGGCCAAGCTGGAGGAAATGGGGAAGCTGAAGGCCGTGGTTACCCAGAATATAGATGGACTGCATCAGATGGCAGGCTCCAAGCGGGTCATTGAGCTCCACGGCTCTGTTCACCGCAATTTCTGCGTAAAATGTCACGCCACTTATGATGCAGAATTTGTAGTGAATAGTGAGGGGATTCCTACCTGTTCGAAATGCGGCGGCATGGTAAGGCCTGATGTGGTGCTTTACGAGGAGGCCCTAAATCGCCAGGACCTTATTGATGCAGAGGAAGCCATTACCAAGGCTGATACCATGATAGTAGGGGGCACCTCCCTTATGGTTTATCCTGCGGCCAGTCTGGTAAGATTTTTTAGGGGCATGAACCTTATTGTGATAAACAAGACAGCAACCCCGGCTGACGAATGGTGTGATCTGGTTATTCACGATGCTGCAGGAAAGGTTTTAAAAGCCTGTGTTGAATAATATGTAGAATAATGAAGTTTTTTAAAGCTGATTTTGATTGTTTGCAGTCAAGGTCAGCTTTTTATTTTGCAGTATTAAAATAGTGGATAATTAACAATAAAAAAGCAATAAATAAAGTATAAAATAACAAATTAATAACAATAAAATAACATAAAAATAATGTTTAAATAATATCAAGTGTTCATTAGCAGAAAAGGATATGCGTTAACCTAAATTCTGTATCTGGTTGACAATAAAATGCCACAGTCATACAATATTGACGTTAGTTCAATTAAATGTGGAAAAAAGTGAGGGGCATATAATGGGTGAGGTTAATTTTCATAACATAGATAGCATTGTAGAAGAAATTATAGGGGGAAAAAGGATAAAAAACGAAGATGATACATCCTTCCTCTTAAATACACCATTAGAAAAATTACAACAGGGAGCATTGAAGCTCCAGCAGCATTTCTGTGGCAACCACGTAGATCTTTGTACAATAATAAACGCCCGCAGCGGACGCTGTGGCGAGAATTGCCGTTATTGTGCCCAGGCAGCATGCCATAAAACTGGCGTTGATGAGTACGATTTTTTATCCACTGAGGAAATTCTGAAAAATGCCAAAGCAAATGAAGCCGTAGGGGTAAACAGAATTGCTTTGGTAACCTCCGGCAGGGCATTAAGCGGTAAGGATTTTGAAAAAGCGCTGTCAACCTATAGATTGATGAAGGATAAGCTTACGATTAAACTCTGTGCGTCCCATGGAATAATTTCCAGGGAACAGTTTAAAAAGCTTCGTGAAGCTGGAGTGACCCGCTATCACCATAACATAGAAACCAGTGAGCGTTATTTTCCGGAAATTTGTACCTCCCATACCTATGAAGATAGGATAAGGACTATCAAAGCGGCCCAGGCTGAAGGCTTGGAGGTTTGCTCCGGGGGAATTATTGGTATGGGGGAAGGCTGGCAGGATCGTATAGATATGGCCTTTGCCTTACAGGAGCTAGGGATTCAGTCCATTCCGATAAATATTTTGGTACCTATTCCGGGAACCGGCATGGAGCATCAAGCCCCTATATCATCAGATAACGCACTAAGGACATTGGCTATTTTCAGATTCATAAACCCATCAGCGAATATCCGAATGGCTGCGGGGCGAAAGGTGTTGCCGAAAAACGGTGCAACCGCATTTCAGGGGGGAGCATCCGCTTCCATCACTGGCAATATGCTGACAACCTCCGGCACTACCATTAAGGAAGATATGGGGCTGCTAAAGAAATTAGGCATGACAAATCATTAAAAAGAATATTTTGACATATCCCACGATTATTTCATAACCAAGTGAAAAAAATCCACGCTTGGGTTATAATAAAATAAACGTGGGATTTTTTATTGTAGCCAATCGAGGTGATAACCACCGTGCAATACATGTCGTACTATGATTCACCTTTGGGAAAACTTTATATTATGGCCCATGAGAATGGCTTGACCAACATCATCTTTGAACAGGAGGAGGGCAATCAGCTCCCTGTTAATGTCAAGGATATTGAGTTTAGTGATGATTTGCCCATTATTCAGGATGCAAAATTGTGGTTAAGTCTATATTTTAGTGGCTGTAACCCGGATTTTATGCCTGTCTTATCTTTGGATGGCACAGATTTTCGTATGGATGTATGGAATGTTGTTAAGGAAATCCCCTATGGAAAGACCATGACATATGGTGAAATTGCCCAGCTATTGAGCAAAAAGCGGGGGAAGAAGGCGTCGGCTCAGGCTGTAGGGGGAGCAGTAGGTAATAATCCAATACCTATCATGGTGCCATGTCATCGAGTTTTGGGTTCTGGCAAGACTATAACGGGCTATACCGGTGGTATTGATAAGAAAAAGTTTTTACTGGAGTTGGAGAAAATCGAATTTACGGAATAAGCTTTCCATAAAGAACCATTGGTTTTAATAAAAGTTACATAAACATTTAATAATCGCTTTATTAGTATTTAATAAAATATTTATTAATATTATATTAATGTTAAAATAATGTTTTGATTGTCAAGGTTAAATTGCGCACTTCGTTTGAGGTGCGCTTTGTAATATATATGGGCGGGATATTTGTGGAACAGAGTTATTATTATTTTGATGGAAAATCCAGGTCCTGGGTGGAGTGTCAGGAGCCCTGGATAGAGAAGGATATTGAGAAATTCTCATTAAGCATAGTTGATAAGGGAATGGGGGAAAGGCAGCTTGATGCCCTGGCAGAGCTGCAGTCCCCGGATCATCTTCTGGCCTATGTGGATATAGGTGATTTTAATTATCGATACAGCTGTGTATATAAGAAAGCGGCGGCCAGATGGCGGGTACAGCTATATAGACCCCAAAAAACTGCCATTATTTTGGTGGATGTCTTTAGTGTTATGGGCACTCCTGATGGTGTGGAGCTTCATAGAAGGGGCAGCAAGCAGTATTCATTGAGGCTGAATTATGGCAAATGGCAGTACACCGCAATTCCGTCCAAGTCAGACCAGGCGGAGTCCGGTGGCAGCGTGTTTAATTATAAATACGACTGGACCGATGAGGGCTTTGATTTTTCTGTGGAAATTCCCCAGATAGTTACGGACAAGGTTATGGCCTTTTTAAAGGAGCTTTCACAAGAGGAATTCGGTTTTGTTCCAACCGTGCCTACAGATATGCCGCCTGCCAGACTCATGAAGTATTTTACCCAGTATCCTCTTGACGTAAATGTGGGCTGGTATGTGGATATGCTTGGCTACGACTTTTCCCGTCACATTATAAGAACAAATGACAGCAATTTTGACCTTATTTGCGATTATCTTAAGCTGCCAAAAACCAAGGGACTGCAGAAGGCCTATCGTGAAAACGGGCGCTCCCTTGTAGTATGCTTTTTCCTGCAGAAAATCGGCATTGATGATATAAATTTATGGCCGCATTTTTATGATATAAATCAGCTTTTGGGGCAAAAATTGGATAGGCTGGGAATTGACCGTTTTGGAGCCTTTTATAAGCGCCAGGGGGCCTGGTGGCGATATTGGTGGGGAGATTTGAGCAATTATGAAATAAACTGGTGGTGGAAACGTCAGGATAAGGAGGACTTATCTGGCTATGACCCTTCCTACGTGGGCTGGCAGATGCTATATAGCTGGCTTATGGAAAAGTGGGAACCCCTGAGGGCTGCTGAGATTCTTCATAGTGCCTTGGATGGGGGCTCATACGAGGTGCATGATTGTCTTAGGATGTGGTTTAATAGCTACACCCGTGGTGAGCTGACAGATGATTTTGTTCAGGCAATTTATCGTACAGGCTTTTCCAAGGAAACCCATGATGTGTGGACCGCTGAGGAACGCCGTCTTAGTCAGCTGGCTGCAGAGCAGCGGCGCCGGGAGAGTAATGCCCGCCATAAGAGTTATCTGGAGATAGAATTTACCTTGGCCAAGGGAGATCTCATGAAGGAGGAGGATACACCACAGGGCTCCTTTAAGATTGCCCGCAATGGTAAGGAGCTCTTTGAGCTTTCGGAGGCATTCCATAATTGTGTATTCTATCTTTATACGGAAAGAATGAACCGCAAGGAGTGTTCCATATACTATTTGGAGCAGGAAGGAAAGCCGGTGGCCTGTATTGAGGTATCCAATGGGGCTATTGTTCAGGCCCTGGGGGACCACAATCATATTTTGAAGGGTGAAATAAAGGATGCAGTGGTGGACTGGGGCATAAGGCATAATCTGGAATTTAAGCCTATGTCATAAGTTTCGACATTAGTATAAAAAAGGCAGGGGCTATGGCTGTAGCGGCGCTACAGACATAGTCACTGCCGTTTTATGTTCTATAAAATGTTATATAAATGTTAATTAAATATTGTATTAAGACTAATTTAGTGTTTAAAAATCGCTTTTATAGCGCATACATATGGTTTAAGGGTCCTGAACCCTTCCCCAGATTCAGCCCTGCCTTTAATGCACCAGTAATATATTTCTTTGCATTGGCAATGGCCTCAGGCAAATCATAGCCCATGGCCAGATTGCAGGCAATAGCCGAGGATAGGGTACAGCCTGTGCCGTGGGTATTTGGATTATCAATATGCTCCTGGCGGTACCAGTTAAATTCTCCGTCATAGTACAGAAGGTCTGTGGCTGTAGCGGACAAATGGCCACCCTTTATGAGAACACCACCATAGATTTTGGAGCCAATAATTTTGGCTGCCTCCTCCATATCCTCCAGACTGTTGATTTCCATGCCCGAAAGCACCTGAGCCTCCGGGATATTAGGAGTAATGACGCTGGCAATAGGAAGCAGCAAACGACAGAGATTATCCTGAGCCTCATCCTTCAGTAGCTTGGAACCGCTGGTGGATACCATAACAGGATCTACCACAATATTCATGGCACCATAATCCCGCAGCTTTTCAGAAATAATCTGAATAATTTCAGGAGAGGATACCATACCGATTTTCACCGCATCAGGGGGAATATCCTCAAAAATAGCATCTAATTGCTGCCCTACAAATTCCGCCGGCGAGTTGTGAATGGCCCGCACCCCAGTGGTATTTTGGGCTGTCAGGGCCGTAATTGCACTGGTGGCATAGAGCTTGTGGGCGGTAATGGTCTTGATATCGGCCTGAATACCAGCTCCCCCGCTGGAATCCGACCCGGCAATAGTTAATACAGATTGCATAATAAACCCTCTCTCTCTGGGATAAGTTTCAAATCCCAAGTACATACAATTTAAAGTATAGAACCAAGAAAGGCCCGTGGCAACAAAAGTTTATATGATTGGCAGGATTTGAAAAGTATTTTGGCGAATTTTAAAGGCATAAAGAGAATCGGAGGAGTTACGTAATGAAAAGTGTATTGGATGAAGGCTTCAAGATGTATGGCCGGGTGCTGGATTTGGATGCAACTGAATTCATGGATGAGGTTCAGAAGCTGCCGGCGGCTCCCCAGGGTCAGGTGCTTTATGAGGCATCTATTCCATCCTTTGAGCAAACAAAGCTGTTCTTAAAGTTCATGGATGAGATATATGGGGGAATGCCAATAGAATTTGGCTGTTGCCATGGCTTTAACGATAAACTGAACGGTCTGGAGTACCACAGGGATTCGGAAATCAATATTGCAGGAACGGATATGATATTGATGGTGGGACACCGCTGGGATATTGATTATGAGGATAATTCATACGATACCTCAAAGGTGGAGGCCTTCTTTGTGCCAAAGGGTACAGTGGTGGAGATATTTGCCACAACTCTGCATTACGCACCATGTGGTGTGGATGGGAAGGAATTCCGCAGTGGGGTAGTGCTTCCTGGTGGTACCAACGAGGCTTTGGATGTGGTGCCGGAGGCCAAGGGGGAGTCAAAAATGCTCTTTGCCATCAACAAGTGGCTGCTGGTTCATCCTGAAAGTGGCGAAAGAGGCCGGGTAGGGCTGCTGAAGGGTAAAAATTTAAGTGTAAGGGATTTTGAGTAAATACCCATTAATTTTGTGATAATTTAAGGGGGAATAAATATGTGCAAGATTTTAGTACCAGTAGATGGATCCGAAGAATCCGAGAAGGCCATAGAGCAGGCTGTACGTCTGGCCAAGCTGGAGCCTGGTAAGCTGATTTTTATGTATGTGGTGAATATTCAGCAGGCGGCTATTTCTGTACACCTTTGTCAGGAGATAATCGATTCTCTTACAGAGGAGGGGAACAGAATCCTTGGGGAAATCAAGGAAAGCCTGCCAGAGGGGCTGGAGTGTGAAACTGTCCTTGACGTGGGTATTCCTTATGAGAAGATTGTGGATTATGCCAAGGATAACGCCACTGATTTGATTGTTATGGGCAGCCGCGGCCTGAGTCTGGTGGAAGGTATCCTGATGGGCAGCGTAAGCCGTAATGTATTGGAGCAGGCACCTTGCTCCGTTTTAATAGCAAAATAACAGTTAAAAAACATTAATTTAGTGTTAAATAAATTGTAAAATAAAAAATATTTGTAATACGTGTTTTATATGGCCAATAACCTGAACATGAGCTACAAGCCATTCAAACTGTATTTTGACCGCAATGGGGCTTTGATTCTGGATGTGTGTGTGCTGACTCCTGGGCAGAAGGAGAAGGATTTTGAAACCCTTGGAGATGAAATCTACGGCATGCTGGATCTGGTAATGAAATTCATGGGAGAAAACTATCGGAATTGGATGAAGGAAATCTGGTGAGTGAAGAAGCCGCATGTTGATATTACAACTTATTAATGATATAATCAGCATAAGAAAAGAGACAGCTGATGGCGTTAGTCAGCTTCCTCGGATTGTTGTCTTTAGAAGCCGGCCATTGCAGTGGTCGGCTTCTGCTTTTACCGTGGAAGGTTTATTTCCGACGACTAAGCCAGGTAACTACGAGGGTTAGAAATGCTATCAGTAAAGATAGCTTCTCGTAAAGACTCATAGGCACCACCTCCCTAGAGGAGGAAACCGACACATCAACTGTCTCTCAGTTTGTATTGTAGCACCAAATATATGTTCTATCAAGACATATTTGGTGTTTTTTTATTGTTATTTTTACATTATTAAAAATGTAATTTATTCTTAATACGCTCTATGGCCCGCAAGGTGTTTTCCCTGTCACCGAAGGCAGTAAGGCGGAAATAGCCTTCACCGCATGGTCCGAAGCCAGCTCCAGGGGTACCCACGATATTTACTTCTGTTAAGAGCTTATCGAAGAAGTCCCAGGATGGCATATTGTTTGGAGTTTTCAGCCAGATATATGGAGCATTTACACCACCATAGGCCTCAATGCCGGCGGCTTTAAGACCTTCACGAATAATACGGGCATTTTCCATATAGTAGCCCACTAGCTCCTTTACCTGCTTCTGGCCCTCAGGAGTGTAAATAGCTGCTGCACCACGCTGGATGATGTAGGCAGTACCATTAAATTTAGTGGTGTGACGACGATTCCACAGCTTGTTAAATTCCACAGTTTTACCTTCTTTTGTAAGGCCCTTAACTGCCTTAGGAATTACGGTATAACCGCAACGGGTGCCTGTAAAGCCCGCTGTCTTGGAGAAGGAACGGAACTCAATGGCCACCTCTTTGGCGCCTTCAATTTCATAGATGGAACGAGGTACATCCTCCTCAGTTATATAGGCTGCATAGGCCGCATCAAAGAGGATTACGGATTTATTTTCCTTGGCATATTTTACCCACTTGGTCAGTTCCTCCTTGGAAAGGGTGGTGCCGGTAGGGTTATTTGGGCAGCAGAGATAAATCATGTCCACCCGCCCATTTGGTAGGTCAGGGGAGAAGCTGTTTTCCGCATCACATGGAAGGTAGGTAATTCCCTCAAAGTGGCCGTCCTCCTTCAGCTCTCCGGTGCGTCCTGCCATAACATTGGTATCAAGATAAACAGGATATACCGGGTCAGTGATGGCCACCTTGTTATCTACCCCAAAAATCTCCTGAATGTTGCCGCAGTCACTTTTGGAGCCGTCGCTGACAAAGATTTCATCGGCTTCAATATCTATACCCCGGTCAGTGTAATTGGCCTTGCGAATGGCCTCAATAAGGAAATCATAGCCCTGCTCCGGACCGTAGCCCCGGAAGGTTTCAGCCTTGGCCATTTCATCAACAGCCTTGTGCATGGCGTCAATACATACAGCTGGCAATGGCTGGGTAACGTCTCCGATACCCAAACGGATAATATCAGCCTCAGGATGGGCTTCCTTAAAAGCAGCCACACGGCGGCCAATTTCTGCAAAGAGATAGCTTCCCGGTAATTTTAAATAGTTTTCGTTTACAGTAGCCAAATAAAACACCCCTTAAAACATAACTTAGTATAACATTTTTATCATATTATATCACAGTAATATGCAAATACAATAGTTTAAAGAGAAAATATTGAAAAAGATTATCAAAAACATATTAGCCAGACTTATTAATAATACATGGTGATTGGCGAAGGAGTAGGCTATACCTAAAAAGTTTTTTTGGAATTGTAGTATATACATAAATTTAGCTGTTTTGGTCGACTTTTGAGGAAAAAACATATAAAATTAACCTTTAGAAGGTATGTTTGTTTTTGTTTCTGGAGAATATTTATGGACAGACTCATTATGCATGTGGATATGGATGCTTTCTTTGCATCGGTGGAGCAGCTGGACCACAAGGAATATCGGGGCAAGCCCTTGATAGTCGGCGGTATTGGGGGCCGGGGAGTGGTATCTACCTGCTCATACGAGGCCAGAAAATTTGGAGTCCATTCTGCCATGCCCACGGCCAAGGCCATGAAGCTGTGCCCCCAGGGAATTTTTATTCGGGGCAATTATCCCCGTTACAGTGAGGTTTCCCAGCAGATTTTTGATATTTTTGACCGTTATTCTCCCCTTATAGAGCCATTATCCATAGATGAGGCCTTTTTGGATATCAGCGGTATGGAGCATCTTATGGAAGGCCCCCTCCAATATGCCATGAAGCTAAAGCAGGAGATAAAGGAAAAAACGGGCATAGTGGCCTCTGTGGGCATTGCTCCCAACAAGTTTTTGGCAAAGATTGCCTCGGATCTGGATAAGCCGGATGGTTTGGTGGTGGTGGACAGGGATAAGGTGCAGGAGTTTCTTGATCCTTTACCCGTAAGGAGAATATGGGGCGTAGGAGCCAAGACAGCCATGGTAATGGACAGACTTAGAATCAGGACCATTGCCGATTTGCGGAAAATGACCTATGAGGAGCTTCATAAAACCTTCGGTGATAAAACAGCCTCCCATTTGTTTATGCTGGCCCAGGGGAAGGATGAGCGGCCGGTGGCCCCAAGGGGCAGAGCCAAATCCATTGGTAATGAGGTGACCTTTGGGGAGGACTTGCAGACTGCTGAGGATGCTTTACAGGTGTTATTGGAGCTGTCCGTAAAGGTGGGCTGGCGGCTGAGAAAAGCTGGCTTTAAGGCCAAGACCGTACAGCTTAAGCTGCGGACAAGGGATTTTACCACCTATACCCGTCAAAAGCAGCTTTGCGAGGCATCAAATTTCGACAATGATATTTATACGGCTATAAAAGAGTTATTTAAACATTTAAATATTACTAATAATATAAGGCTGTTGGGAGTTTCCACCACAGGCTTTGGGGAAATGGAGGCTGTGTCCCTGTTCCATGACGAGAAAAAGGACAAGCTCTATCAGGCCATAGATGATATAAACAATAAATTTGGCAAGCTGGGAGTAACCCGGGGAAGCTTGCTTAAAAAATAAAAATACTGGAATCTCAAAAGAGGCTCCAGTATTTTTATTGAGATTGTTTAGGTTAACACAATCTAGAATAACATTTTAATAATTGTTAAATAATAATTATATAATATTTATATAACATTATTTAGCTGTTAAAGAATTTATTTCTTGCCTTCTTTCTTTTCACCAGGAATGTCCATGATGGCGGTGGCACCTCTCTGACCAGTACGGATACGGACAGCATCAGTGAGTTCATATACGAATATTTTTCCGTCGCCGTAATTTCCAGTGCGGAGAACTCTCTGGGCAGCTTCTAGCACCTTGTCTACAGGTACTTCGCATACCACGGTTTCCACCTTGATTTTTGGCACAAGATTAATATCGTACTTCTTGCCACGATATACCTCCTCGTGGCCCTTCTGGAGACCGCATCCAAATACCTGGCTTACGGTCATGCCGAGAACACCTATATCGTTAAGGGCATTCATAAGCTCGTCCAGCTTATTGGAGCGGGTTATGATGTCAATTTTTGTCATTACCATATTATCACCTTGCCCTTTCTTACGCCTTGTTGGTGGTGGCATTCAACACTGTGTTGGCCAGCATTTCGGAGGAATCCTCAAAGCTGCCCATAATAGGGCTGCCACCCAGGATGGAACGGGCATAGCCCCGCTCACCATGTTCAATGATATCAAGACCGGTCAGTTCCTCAGCTTCGGAAGCACGGGCTTCGGTAACGAGGGTAACCAGCTTGTACAGAATAGTGGTACCCACAACTGCCAGAACGACAGCCACAACAATGGAAATGAGCTGAGCAATGAAAAGGTGACTTTCACCATAGAAAAGACCGTTGGCACCATCAGGATTAATTTCTGTAGTAGCCCAAATACCAGTGGCCAAAGCACCCCACATACCGCCGATACCATGAACACCAAAGGCATCAAGGGCATCGTCGTAGCCCAGCTTTTCTTTGAGGACAGCAACGGCAAAGTAGCAAACTACACCGCCTACAAGGCCGATGATAACGGATGGGAGAGGGGCCACGAAGCCAGCGGCAGGCGTAATGGCTACCAAGCCGGCAATACAGCCGGAGGCGGCACCCAGGATGGTAGGCTTGCCACTGATCCGCCATTCAGTAACTACCCAGGAAAGGGTTGCAGCAGCGGCTGCGGCCTGGGAGGTAACAAAGGCATTGGCAGCCAGCTCATTGGCACCAAGGGCACTGCCGGCGTTAAAGCCGAACCAGCCAAACCAGAGAAGGGCTGCCCCGAGAACTGTCATTGGAAGATTGTGAGGAATCATGGCAGTACGGCCATAGCCGGCGCGCTTGCCAAGGAGAATACAAAGAGTGAGGCCGGATACACCGGAGAGAATGTGAATTACCAGACCTCCTGCAAAGTCAAGGGCACCAAGCTCAGCCAGGAAGCCACCGCCCCATACCCAGTGAGCCATTGGGTTGTAAATAAAGATGGCCCAAAGGAGAATAAAGAGAGCAAATGCGGCGAACTTCATGCGTTCAGCAAAGGCGCCTGTAATAAGGGCCGGGGTAATAACGGCAAACATGCACTGGAAGGCAACGAAGGCCAACTCCGGAATGGTGCCATTTTCAAGGACATTGTAGCCTACACCTACGAGCCCCACCTTGTCCAAAGCGCCAATAAAGCCGTTGATATCAGCTCCAAAAGTCATGGCATAGCCAATAAGCACCCATTCAACGGAAATTAATGCAACTATAAAAAAGCTCTGCATTATTGTGGTAAGTACATTTTTGCTGCGAACCATGCCACCATAAAAGAAGGCAAGGCCGGGAGTCATTAGAAATACCAGGGCCGCACTGATGAGGACCCAGGCTGTATCGCCGGTATTAATCATAAGAATCAGTCCTTTCCACCTTAAATAAAAAATAGATTATTCCAAATAATGTTTCCCAAATAGAATGGCGTCTCATAATCCCCCCTTTTTTTAAGGAAGAACCATAAGACGCCATTGTCTTATACCTATACTGAAGAAAAAGCTAGGAGATCTTATTTCTTGTGTGACAGTATAGATATTTCTATTTGGTTTGTGAGAAATACAACCTACAGGAGAACAAAAATACCCCACGAAATCCGGTACCTGATTTCATGGGGCGTCATTGCCATGTATGTTGTTGTCATTAAGTATACTCATTTTTTGTACTATGTCAATAGGGTATAGAAATGTTTTTTAGATAATTTTATATCATAGAAAAAAAGAAAAGTATGTTGACATATACCCCCATAAGGTATATTATACCCCCATAAGGTATATTCATATCGTGTGTTATTAGGAGAGCTACAATGAGTGATGTACGTACAGAGGAAAGACATAGTTGTTGCTGTGGAAGTGCAGAGAGTGAAGGCATTCATAAACATAAATTTCGTGACAAGCAGGGAGAAGAATATAAAGCCCTGATTCGTCGTCTCAACCGGATTGAGGGTCAGATTCGGGGGATTCACAATATGGTGGATGAGGACAGGTATTGCGTGGATATTCTTACTCAGGTAAGTGCAGTACAATCAGCGTTAAACGCCTTTACCAAGGAGCTGCTGAGTCAGCATATTCATAGCTGTGTGGTGGAGGATATCCGCAGTGGTAATGATGCAGTTGTGGATGAGCTTTGCTGCCTTTTACAGAAGGTTATGAAATAATCAGGGGGTATATTTTGAAAAAAGAGAAGTTTGATGTAACGGGAATGACCTGCTCAGCTTGTTCGGCACGGGTGCAACGGGCCGTGGAAAAGGTGGCTGGTACACGGGAGGTTGCCGTTAATTTATTAACCAACAGTATGCAGCTGGAATACGATGAGGCTATGACGAATTCAGAGGCTATAATTGCCGCGGTGGAAAAGGCCGGCTATGGGGCCAGCGTAAAGGGACAGCAAAAAGAGGCTGCGGGGCGGGCTGACACCAGTGAAAAGGTGGCGGATAAACAGGCCAGAGAAATTTTACGGCGGCTTATATTGTCTTTTGCTTTTTTGATTCCCGTTATGTATATTGCCATGCATGGGATGCTGGAGAATATGCTGGGAATCCCGGTTCCAGAGGTTATAAAGGAGCTTTTTGACGGGCCTGAAAATGCTATAACCTTTGCCTTCGCCCAGCTGATTTTGGTGCTTCCTATTATGTATCTTAATCGCCACTTCTATATTGTAGGTTTTCGTACCATGGCCCAGGGGGCACCAAATATGGATACCCTTGTGGGAATGGGCTCTATGGCGTCAGCCTTGTTTGGAGCCTTTGCCATCTTCCGTATGGGATATGGTCTGGGACATGGGGATATGGCCTTGGTAACTGAGTACAGTACCAATTTGTATTTTGAGTCGGCGGGCATGATTGTGACCCTGATAACTCTGGGAAAGTATTTGGAGGCCCGGGCCAAGGGACAGACCAGTCGAGCTCTGGAAAAGCTCATGGATTTGGCACCAAAGCAGGCTACTGTTATAAGAGACGGGGCTGAGCAGCTGGTGGCAGTGGAGAGCCTTGCTATTGGCGATATTGTGGTGGTGCGGCCAGGGGAAAGGATTCCTGTGGATGGTGTGATTACCGAAGGCTCCACCAGTATTGACGAATCAGCTATTTCCGGGGAAAGTATTCCTGTGGAAAAGACAGTGGGGGATAAGGTTATTTCCGCCACCATCAATAAAAATGGCTTTATAAAATTCAAGGCCTTGCGGGTGGGGGAGGACACCACCATTAGCCAGATAATCAGATTGGTGGATGAGGCCAGTGCCTCCAAGGCCCCTATTGCCCGCATGGCGGATAAAATAGCGGGAATTTTCGTTCCCGTTGTCATTATGATTGCCTGTACCGCCGGCCTTATTTGGCTGATTATGGGAGCCAGCGTGGAATTCGTTTTTTCCATTGTAATATCCATTCTGGTTATTTCCTGTCCATGTGCTTTGGGCTTGGCAACTCCTGTGGCCATTATGGTGGGCACAGGCAAGGGGGCGGAAAACGGCATATTAATTAAATCCGGGGAAGCCCTGGAAATTGCCCATAATATTGATACGGTAGTAATGGATAAAACGGGTACCATTACTGATGGAAAGCCTGTGATTACGGATGTAAAGCCCCTTGGCATAACAGAGTGGGAGCTTATTTCCATAGCTGCAGGAATGGAAAAGGGCAGTGAGCATCCTTTGGCAGAGGCAGTTTTGAATTATGCGGATGCCAAGGGTATTGGGGCCATGTCCATGACAAATATTAAGGCTGTATTTGGCCGGGGGCTGAAGGCTGATGACCAATATTTGGCTGGAAGTCAGAGCTTCATGGTTGAGCAGGGCATTGATACTGCACCATATCAGGAGTATCTGGATGAGCTGGCGGATCAGGGTCGTACCCCATTGTTATTTGCCCAGAATAATGTATTAATTGGCATTCTAGGGGCGGCGGACCGTGAAAAGTCCACCAGCGCTGAGGCCATACGTCTCTTTAAAGAAATGGGTATTGAGGTGGTTATGCTTACCGGAGATAATCAGCGGACAGCTGAGGCTATAGGTCGCAGATTGGATATACCAAGGTCCATTGCGGGAGTTTTGCCGGAGCATAAGGAGGCCCATATTGCCGAGCTTCAGGGCAATGGTCATCGGGTGGCCATGATAGGCGATGGAATCAACGATGCACCTGCATTGGCGCGGGCTGATTTGGGTATTGCCATTGGGGCAGGTACTGATATCGCCATTGAAAGTGCCGATGCAGTATTGATAAGAAATGACCTACTGGATGCAGTTAGTGCCGTTAAATTAAGTAAGGCGGTTATGCGTAATATTAAGGAAAATCTTTTTTGGGCATTTTTCTATAATATTATATGTATCCCGGTGGCAGCAGGGGCTTTGTACACCACCTTTGGAATTAAGCTATCTCCGGTAATGGGGGCAGCTGCCATGAGTATGTCCAGTGTTTGCGTTTGTTTAAACGCTTTGCGGCTGAGATTTTTTAAGCCGGAAGCCTTATTAAAAATATCAGAAAAACCAGCTGAATCAGTCAGCGAAGATTTTAAGGAGGAAAAAACTATGGAAAAGACTTTAAAAATTGAGGGTATGATGTGCATGCATTGCCAGAAGCACGTTACTGAGGCGCTGTCCAAAATGGACGGGGTTACCGAGGTTAATGTGGATTTGGAGGCAAAGACTGCAGTGGTAAAGGCAGGTCGTGACATTCCTCAGGCAGAATTTAAGGCAGTAATCGAAGAAGCTGGCTATGAACTAGTAGGTTAGTAGGTAAAAGAAAACTAAAAAATGTATACGAAAAAGAGATTGCATTCTACGGGACTTCGTCAGGCGAAATCCCGTAACAGGCAATCTCTTTTTATTATGAAATCTTAGTGAATCAAATCTGAAAGATGAAGATGAACTTTAGATTTCGTGTTGTTATTCTTTTAAAAATGGGTCTTCAGAGACCTTGATGGTGTTGCCGAAGGTCCATAGGGTGTCGGCGGTATAATCGTAAGCAGGGCTGGTTAAATCCTCGTTGGAAATATAATAATTTGATTCTGCGTTCATAATTCCACTAAGGGTGTTATACATCATATCGTTGGTGAAGAAGGTGTTTTTCCTGCCCATAAGAATTTTGGATTTTGACGAATTATTTTTAAGGTATTCATCACCTAAAAAAATAAACATAGGTATGCGTACCTTCACATAATTCTGGTCATTTGGGGTGTGACCTGTTTTCATGTGCTCACCATGGTCGGAAAAATACAGCATGACCTGAAGATTCAGATTATTCTTGGCATATTCGTATATAGCCTGTAAAAATTCATCTGTGTAGCGGATGCTGTTGGCGTATTCTGCTTCCTTGGAATCCTCCGTGAATACAGCCTTTTCCTTTGGATACCTCTCCTTGTAGGCGGCATGGCTGCCGTTGCCGTGAAGGATAACAAGGTTATTTTCCTGGGGATTAATTTGGCTCAGCTCTGCTAACATACTGTGGTCATCATCATTTCCCGTATTTAGGAGGTAATCTGCCCTTGAGGCCACATTGAAGAAGGAGGATTCATTGTTGTTTTTCCCCAGATTGGTAATCCAATAGGTTTTGTAGCCCTTCTTTTTGGCAATATCTATGATGTTCATGCTGTCCAGAAAATCCTTTTCGTGGTAGGCACTTTTTTCTGTAAGAGCGCTTTCCAGCACCTGCTGGGTGAGACTCTGACAAGCATAGGCATTATTAAAAATAATAAAATTAGGGTTATTTAACTGCTGGCTCAGCCATGGTGTATCATCGTATTTGTAATCGGGGGTGTAGGCCTTCATTTTGTTGCGGGTGGCAGATTCCCCAATAACCATAATGATGGTGTGGGGAGATTGGGTGACAGGGACATCGCCAGAAATGACAATGCTGTCCTTTTTTGCTTCAATATTTCGATAATACTGACTTAAGCCCATGCTGTAGCGTACTGCCTTAAGGTACGGACCCACAAAATCCGTTTGTCCCCACATATTCCATGGCAGAAGGGAAACCGCCAGGGTTATACCTATGGAGGCAATCAATACGGGAGGCTTTCTGTCCTCTGTATGCTGGGATGAAGGAAGAGTTCTCAGCCTGTTTATAAGAAGAAAAAGGCCTGCAAGGGCGATTGTTACAAGGCTGATGTAAAGAGGCCCCATATAAGTCATTATCCATTCAAGGGATTCCCTAACGTTTGTGTTACGAATGGCTGTGGCTTCCTCGTAGGTTATGAGGGTGCCATATAAATGATAGTGTACAAGGGATAGAATAGGAGGCAGGCAATAGATGAATTGCAGGACGTCCAAAAGGTACAGAAGGGCTTTTTTGTTGGTATATTTTTCCAACAGAAATTGTACCATCATAAAGCTGGCAGCGCCTCCCATGCCGGCAATAATTTCGCTTTCGTGGGAAGCAGGCCCTGCATCGATGAACATATATTTATAAAGGGCATAAATATACCACCAACTGGTGATAAAAAGGAAGGGAGCCCATTTCTTATGAAATAAAGGATATCCGCTGGTGATCTGGGTAATAAAAATAAGCAAACCACATATTAATGATTCAGCGGTAAATATCAAGTTAAAGCTGATAATGCTATCCCCTGTGGTGGCATAAAATAACACGTTCATCAGTGCCCAGCAGATAATGCTGTTGATAATATATGTTCCAATTGTTTTCCTATCCATTTATACAAAACTCCTAAAGCTAACAAAAAAGCCCAGGACAAAATCCTGGGCTGTGATTTCTGGTGACGCGTAGGGGATTCGAACCCCTGAAGCCGCCGTGAGAGGGCGGAGTCTTAACCACTTGACCAACGCGCCGTGAACAAAAAATATACTACTACAAAAAACGCCCTGAGTCAAGAAAAAATTAAAAAAGCACCATTATCCGATAATCTGAACCTTGGTCACACCAAAGGCTTCCTTCAATGCAGGAATACAGTCACGCTCCAGAAATGTGCGCTCCAATATACCTCCGCTGACTATGAGCAGTGTATCTCCCCGTTTGTTAAAGGTTTGAATATTTTTGAAAGCCCGTTTGTATATTTCCTCCGGCACAAGCTCCAGTAGCTTGTCTACCCCCTGAGCCAGCTCAGGCTTATCTCTTTTGATTCGTACTTCAAAGGGCTCTGCTGCCTCTGAGGAGAGGTGGGCATTGCCAGCCATGTAGTTTTTATTAAGCATTGTGAATCCTCCTGCTGTGAAACGTTCTTTTTCATAATACAACTTTTGCGTCACATAGTCCAATAGGAACCTTTCTTTATTGAAGCAAATTGGCAAAAAACTCTCTATTTTAAGTTTTTTTAGTTAATTTACATGTTAATTTTTGATATAATATTAGCGAATATACTAACGTATGAAGAAAGTATACCATGGATTTTGATAGTAAGACATCTCTACATTGTATAAAAATATAGGAGGCGCATGAAAATGCGACGTGGCCAAAGGATATTTTTAAACAAGATAAAGCTGTTGTTTTGCCTTGTAGCATTTTTGGCTTGTCTGGCGGGGACTTTTAGGTTACACTCTGCGGTGCCTGTGGAGGCCAATGTTGAAAAAGTGGTTCGTGTGGGGTATTTTGTAGAGGAAAGCTTCCAGCTGGGAAACCAGGACGGTGAAGTAAAAAGTGGCTATGGCTATGATTATTTGCAGCGTCTTAAGCTATATACGAATTGGAAATACGAATATGTTTATGGTTCCTACGGGGAGCTGTATGATAAGCTGGTAAAAGGTGAAATCGACTTGTTGGGAGGGCTGGCGTACAGGCCGGAGCGTGAGGCAGTTCTCAGTTATCCAAAGAATCCCATGGGCGCTAGCCAGTATTTATTTTTTAAGCGCAGTTCAAATAATCATGTGACCACGGAACCAGAGTCCCTTAATGGAAAGCGGATAGGTACATTGACAGGTGCCCATGCCAAAGTGGTGGACAAATACATAGACACACACAATATTCAGGCTACAGTAATAGTATACGATGACATCAAAGATAGAGATAATGCCCTGAAAAGTGGATTTATAGATGTTATGTTGGCGGAGGGCTACAATACCTTCCGGGATATGGGCTTTGAGGTATGCCTTGAGGGTGGTACATCAGATTTCTATTTTGCGGTAAATAAGGCACGCCCGGATATCCTTGAAGATTTGAATAGGGCCCAGCACAGACTCTATAAGGAAAATCAGAATTATATCAGCGATCTTAACAGAAAATGGTTTAAGCGTACAGTTTTTACCAGTGCTCTTTCTCCTGAGGAGCGCCAATGGTTGGAAAAGCATAGTTCCTTGCGGGTAGGTTATCTCAATAATTACTTGCCTTACTGTGATACAGATGCCAATGGTGAGGTAACAGGTATTGTAAAGGATCTTGTTCCCGAAATTTTTAAGGCCTTGGGATATTCTGCAATGGAAATAGAGTACAAGGGATATGATACGGGGGAGACTCTTACCAAGGCACTGCAAAATCATGAGGTCGATATTATATTCCCCGATGTTTCCAATTACTGGATTACTGAGGAATATGATATGCTGCCAAGTGATCCCGTAATAAACTCCTATTTTAATATACTGTATAAAGGGGATTCCCCTGATATGAGTACGGCAAAAATTGCCGTTTCCAGCCGTTTGGGGCTGATGGATGATTTCAGGGCAGTTTATTATCCTGATAACAAGGTTATTTATTTCGATTCTGATGAGGAGGCCATGGATGCGGTTGTCAGGGGCGAAGCTGATGTTGTTATTGTAAGTGGCCTGAGAACAGAGTTCCTGTTACATAAAAAATCCAGTTATAGTGTTCTTCGCACACTCCAGTTGCCGGATGATGCTTCTTTGGGCTTTGCCGGCCTGAATGCGGATGCGGTGGGCATCAGCGTGTTAAATCACGGTATTACTCTTATGGACAAGGATTTTGCGCTGACCCGTTCCTACACCTACATGCCTAATTTGAACATGACTCCCGGTGAGTTCTTGAAGCAAAATATATGGATTCCGATTACAGCCATTGTAGTGGTTTTCAGCTTGATTGTGTTCTTCATTTTCAGAGAAAACAGCCGTAACCGTGAACATCTGGACGAGTCGGAAAAGCAGATACAGGAAATCACCGTCCTTAATAGCATTTTGCAGGACAGACAATTACGTCTTGAGGAGCTTACGGCGGCCCAGGATGTACAGCTGGAGAAAACTAAGGTGCTTAACGAAATGCTTCAGAGTCAGCACAAAAAGCTGGAGGAAGCCCGCGAAGCTGCCGATGTGGCAAATCAGGCCAAAACCTCCTTCCTGTTTAATATGTCCCACGATATTCGTACACCGCTCAACGCTATTATTGGTTTTACGGAGCTGGAGGAAAGGGACCCTGATAATGTTGAACTGAACAAGGAGTACCGCAAAAAGGTTAAGCTGGCCAGCTATCAGCTTTTGGACATACTGAATAATGTCTTGGAAATGTCCCGTATCGAAAACAAAAAGGTTGTTATTGATGAAGAGCTGGAGGATGGCATAAAGCTGTTAAATGCCTGTGTTGCAGTATTTGAGGGAGAAATAAAGAAGAAGAATCTCAAGCTGGAGGTTTCCTGTGACCTACAGCATCGCTACCTTTACCTTGACAAAACCCATTTGTCTGAGGTGGTAATGAACATTGTAAGCAATTCTGTGAAGTATACCCCTGAGGGCGGTATGATTCAGATTCGGGTTAAGGAATTGCCTGGAAAAAAGGCGGAGCAGTGTTTGGTGGAGGTATCCATCAAGGACACCGGCATCGGTATGTCAGAGGAGTTTGTGGCGGAGATTTTCGAGCAGTTCTCCAGAGCTCGTAACACCTCTCAGAGTGGTATCCAGGGTACTGGGCTTGGTATGGCCATCGTTAAAAATCTCGTGGAGATGATGAATGGTGAAATTGAAGTCCACAGTAAACTGGGAGAAGGCACTGAAATAGTTTTTCGGACCCCTCACAGAATTGGGGAGAAACCGTCTGCTGCAGTGGATAGCAATGTTCAGGAGGCGGCACCGGATTTTTCCGGCAAGCGTATTCTTTTGGTTGAGGATAATGAACTCAATGCAGAAATTGCCACAGCTATTTTGGAAGACAGCGGCTTTAAGGTGGAGCATGCCTGTGATGGCGTTGAGTGTGTTGATATGCTCACCAAGGCCGAGGCTGGCTATTATGATATGATTCTTATGGATATACAGATGCCAAATCTTAATGGTTATGAGGCCACCAGAAAAATCCGCAATCTGGACGACAAGGCAAAGGCAAATATCATTATCGTTGCCATGACGGCCAATGCCTTTAAGGAGGATAAGGAGCGAGCCCTGGAGGTTGGTATGAATGACCACCTGGCCAAGCCTATTGATGTAAAGAAAATGATGGATACTCTGACCTATCTGTTTAAGAAGGCAGAGGCATAGCCACAGGACTAATTTACAAACATTATAACGCCATTGTTCAAATTTTTCTTCTTTAGAAGAAAAATCTTCCAATTAGCGTTTCAACGAGCTGGGAGATATACTCGCCAGCTGTTGTAGTTTGTTTTCCCGCCACCTAAAGAGGTGGGGGACATCTTAAAGCTCGTTATATTGACAAACAGAAAGGCCGGACGCCACATAAGTGACGCCCGGCTTTTCCAGTTCTACGGGAGAATGCTTTACAGAATATTAGTTACTGTGCAATATCCACATTGGACGCAGTAGCCATCTGTGCTTGAATTTTATAAGGACTGTAACGCTTAATCATATCCATTACCCGACTATCTGGCTGCTGCTTTCCGGCTTCCTTAATGCCCTCAGGCATAGTCTTATAATCTTGTGTATGAACGAATTTATCCCAGGCATTTTGTAATGCCCTAATCTTAAAGAGAAATGTTTCCAAAATATCCTGATCATTGGCTCCAGGATTGGTGTCCTTTAATGGTGGTAACGGCATTGATGTCTCAGAGGCAGTTTCCACATCAGCCTTGATAGCCTTGGCGGATGCTGCGATTTCAGCAGTTTTGCCGGCCTTTGTGCTGTTTCCAAGGCTTGCCTTAATCTGAGTCATAAGGCTGGTTACCATCTGCTGTACTGTTGAGGCCTCAGCCGCCTGCTCATCGATAATATTATTATCTTCAGAGCTCTCTGAGGCAGAAGCCCTTATTGCGGTGTTGGCATCCCTGTTGAGAGCCTTCATAAGGGTGTCCCGGGCCTCCTGCTTGGTGTGACAGCCAGCCAGCGAATTTTCGAAGCTTACTCTGGCTTCCTCCACATCTTCTGCCTTGCGATGGAGTGCTGGATTCTTTAAACTGAGATGGTCCATTTCAATAGAGGAAAGCCTTTGTCCCTCCTGCAATTTGGACCTGATGCTGGCAGTTTCAATTGCATCACTGGAGCTTATTCCGGAAGAAGGACTGGTATGATTCTTCTTAACGGATTGCTGCAGCTGTGATGTATTTGAGGGCATCAGGTTCCGTCCTAAATTGGCACGATACTGGGCAACCAACTGATAATTGCGCTGCCTGGAGCTCGCACCAACGCGCCCGATAGCTTCCAGCATTGAAAACACCTCCTTGTATTCCCCCTAATTTACCCCTAAAGTTAATAAATTATTTATTTATGGGAAAAATGTATGAATTGTAGAAAAATTTAGACTATAATTCACTCATATTATACCATGGTTTGGTGGAATAGCCTATATGAACGTAAAAAAATTAATAAGGCACCCTGTAAAAAATGCAGAATGCCTTTGATTTGATGGAAAAAAATGCTTTTTTATTGTTTATTAAGTACCTCTACCAAAGCCTTCATATATTCAGGAATATCCGGTGGTCTTCTGGCGGAGACAATATTCTTGTCTACTACGCATGGCTCATCCAGCCATGTGGCCCCCGCATTTTTCATATCGTCCTTTATGCCAGGGGTACTGGTAACCTTTCGTCCAGTTAAGACATTCGCTGATACCAACACCCAGCCAGCATGGCATATTTGGCCGATGAGCTTGCCCTCCCGATCCATATCAGCCACCAGCTTTAATACCTTTGGGAATCTTCTGAGCTTGTCTGGTGCCCAGCCTCCAGGTACTAGTATGCCGTCATAATCCTTGGCATCTACCTCATCAAATGACATGGCTACCTCGCAGGGAACACCGTATTTGCCATGGTATACACCAGCCTTTTCGGCCACAAGATCCACCTGAACACCAGCTTCCCGCAGTCTCATTACTGGGCACCATAACTCCAAATCCTCAAAGTCATCACTGACAAGCTGTAAAACTTTCTTCATACTTACTTCTCCTTACTTGTTTTTATTTTTTTGCCCAAATCATCAAAGAATGATTTGCTTATCCGACCAAAGATACCCTGCTGTCCGTGGTAGGAATCATCCCGTTCACGCAGCTCATCCCGGGACATAATCAGTTTGTTGGTCTTATTGTCATACACATCGAACTTCACCCGTACAGTGGATGTGTAAATGGTCTTTTCAGGGTGATAAACTGGAATGGTGTAGTAATAGGTTTCATCGTACCAGCTGCCATCGGAGCGCTTAACCTTTCGGGTGGCGGATCTGGTTTCCCAACTGGTGTAGGCCGGCTTGATGTAGTAATCATCATGCCACTTTAAAATCGCTGCCTTTACATAAATGTCAGCCATATCCTGAGGATAGAGGACTGCATCCTTGTCTGGATGCATGAGCTTGTAAGGCGGCTTTGAGGCGGTCTTCCAATATTCCTCCTGCACAACCTTTTCCGTCAGATCACTTGGTATTTCAGAGGTGTCAACTATTTCTATGTCGTAGACAATGGCCCGTTGAATATTGGAAAAATCATAGGCTTTGTCTTCCCAGTGAACCTTTTCTGCATGGGTTGCCAGTGGGCATAGCATCAAAAGCAGGAACATAACTCCGCTTAGAATGGGTTTTAAAAACTGAAACATGGGAAATCCTCCTTTCAAGGGGAATATCAGTGGAATGTTAAATCTTGTGGAATATCGGTATATTGTTATATTCTTTTTTTGTAGCTATTTTCCTGCTGGTAAAAATCCGTTAAATGTTTTTATTGTACCGTCGTATCCAATGTGATATTATTAAATCAAGATAAGAATATACAGTTAGGTGGCGATATTATGGGTGACCAGTCTAAAAAGAAGATTCTTATTATTGACGACGCAGAGGTAAACCAGCTGTTGTTGTCAAGGATTTTAGCAGATTACGAGCTTCTCAATGCCCATGATGTGGGGCGGGCCATTGAGCTTTTGCAGGAAAATGGGGAAAGCCTGGATTTAGTTATATTGGATTTGGTATTGCCGGATAAGAGTGGGCTGGAGCTGCTCCAATTTATGAAGGCTGATGAACAGCTAAAGGAAATACCGGTGATTGTTATGAGTGCCCAAGCCCAGATGGAGCAGACCGCCATGGAGATGGGGGCTGTGGAATTTTGGAAAAAGCCATTTTGGAATGCCCAGGAGGTGCAGAACAGGGTGGCAAAGGTTCTTGGGTAATAGCTGTACATTTATGTGATGTGAGTATTTTTGAAGAATAAAACAGAGGCGCCAATAATGGCGCCTCTGTTTTATTCTTCAAAATTTATATTTTATTGCTGGCAACCGTGATTGCCACAGGTATGGCCTTCACCATGACCATGGCCATGATGATTGCAGTGAACAGCTGGATCGTAGGCAAGATTGCCGGCCAACAGGGCATCAACAGCTTCATCGGCTGAGCCGGAAACACCACCATAGAGAGCAATGCCAGCTGAAGCCAGGGCATTCTGGGCACCGCCACCGATGCCGCCGCAAATAAGGGTGTCAACCTTCAGACTCTGAAGAATACCTGCCAGGGCACCATGTCCCTGACCGTTTGTGCTGATAACTTCAGAATTTACAATCTTGTTATTTTCAATGTCATAAATTTTAAATTGGCTGGTTTTGCCAAAATGCTGAAAAATATTTCCGTTACTATAGGTTACTGCTAACTTCATAATACGACATCCTTTCTGATTATAGGGACAATGATTTTTTCGGCGACGGGTCATGCTGCACATGTGGTCTTCACTGCACACCTCATAATCTCCACCAACAATTTTCAGAGGCTTGCCCTCCACAAGGCATACAGCTATACGCTTGCGGGCAGCTACATACAAGGCCTGCACTGTTGTTCGGGCCACATTCATTTGTTCAGCACATTCCTGCTGGGTCAGTCCATTGTAGTCCATGAGGCGGATAGTTTCATATTCCTCCACCGGCATTAATACCACAGGCATATCCTTATTGCCGTTCTTGGGTATAAATTCGGTGAAGGCTGGCAATGAACAGATTTTTTTCTTTTTTACAGGTCTGGCCATAGCAACCCTCCTTTTACGACATATGTCATTAATTAAATTATAGCTATTTTATGACATATGTCAATATCTTTGTTTAAAAATTAAAATATTATTTATGTAAGGTGAAAGTATGGATTGGATTATAGATTTGGATCGCAGTATTATTTTTTAAGTTATTGGTGAATATGCCGGGATTGACAGGAACCATAAAAGAATGTAATAAAATGTGATTTTAAGGTCTAAAAACACAAGAAAAATGTGATATATACTTTCCCTTATGCATTAACATTCCTGCTAAAACGGTGGCTAAAGGAACGCATGTGAAAACGATGGTATGGAGGCATACTGTAGTTTTAAAAATATACATATACCATTAGAAAGGACTGAGCTGTTGTATGCATCAAAGCATTAAACAGTCAGTCCTTTTTGTTATTTAATAATTAAGGTGACAGGCAGGTCTGATTCAGCATTTAACCAGTTTTGCAGGCGGTCATGTTCCTCTTGGTTTATGGTGTTTTTCAAGGTGACAAGAGCGATGAAATTTCTGTAGGCAACCTTGCCATCTTTATCCTTGGTGGCAAATGCTGCTCCTTCTATACCTTCAAAGTAGGGGAATAGAATCGGGGCTTTTTTTCGGATATTATCCAGTAGCTTCTGGTCGCTTTCAAAGCGTTGATGGGCTGTGGAGTACCGCATGCTTAAATCCTTGTATTTTTTTATTTCCTCCTGGGCCTCAGTAATGGATAATCCACTGGCAGATTTCCACTGGTTATTGATGAGATCCTTCACATCTTCAGAGCGGACGGCGTCGGACATGTCGTTTTGGACAATATGTAAACTCCAACCATTAAAGTAGGAATATCCTTGAAGATTTTTTTCCAGCTCTGTTTCTTCCTCCGAGGTTATAATGCGCCCGATAAGGGTTAGATTCAGCCGATGATTGTCTGGTTCAATATTGTAGGCCACCACCTGGGGATTTCCTTGTGAGAAATTTTTTTCAATATAGGTTTGGGCCTGTACCTGCTCCAGGTTGGAGCGAATGCTGTGGTAGGCCATGTACATACTTGGTAAAATAATAATGATACCAAGAAGGGTGAGCTGCCAGCGCTGTCTGCGGAAGGCCTCGTCAGTAACATAGGTCTTGGCTGGAATTTTTATTAATTTTAAAACTATAAAGGTTGTCAGACAGATAAAAAAGCTGTTTATGAAGAAAAGATACAGGGCCCCTAAAAAGAATTTCAGGGAATGGGCGGCTATACCGTAGCCTGCTGTACAAAGAGGTGGCATAAGGGCAGTGGCAATAGCTACCCCGGGGATAACGTTGCTCTTTTCAATTCGGGTGCTGCCAATGATTCCGGCCAGACCACCAAAAATCGCTATGAGCACATCCCAAATGGTGGGCTCGGTGCGGGCCAGCAGCTCGGAAGAAGCGGTGTCAATAGGGGATAGGGTGAAATATATTGCCGAGGTCATAACCGACAAGGTGACCTGAAAGACCAATTTTAAGACCGACTCCCGGACATATTCACCATCATAGGTAGCCATACCATAGCCAATGGACATAATAACCCCCATTAGGGGTGAAATGAGCATGGCACCGATGATAACAGCAGTACTGTTCATATTCAGACCAATTGAAGCAATGAATATGGCCAATATCAGAATGCACATATTTGTGCCCTTCAGAGTTCCACCGGAATAAATTCGTTCTTTGATTTCCTCTAGGGGAGCCCGGTCTTTATGCAGATCAAACAGGTCAGCCAAAATAGTTTTTATAGTTTTCATGGGCAATCCTCCTTGCACAATTATTACCCTTAGATATTTCTATACATGTAGACAAATTCCCTGCATTGAAAAAGGGTTTAAATATGTCATATAAAAAAATATATTTTAGTTGACTGTATATAAAAAATTATATACAATGATGGCAAATAAAAAATTGTAAGTTTTCATTTAGGAGGGCTGAACATGTTGTATAGAGATTTAGATACTCCCGCTTTGTTAATTGACAGGGAAAGACTGGAGAAAAATTTAGTGTATATGCAGTCCTATGCTGATAAAAATAAGGTTAATTTACGGCCTCATACAAAAACACACAAAATGCCGGAAATTGCCAAGATGCAGTTGAAAGCTGGTGCCTGTGGAATAGCGGTAGCCAAGGTAGGCGAGGCGGAGTGTATGGCTCAGCATGGCATAAAGGATATTTTTATAGCCAATGAGATTGTGGGAAAAATTAAATTGGAGAGAATTGCCAAGCTGGCCCAAAAGGGTGTTGAAATTTCCTTTGGTGTTGATTCTGTGTGCCACATAACGGCAGCTGAAGAAGTATTTTCTGCTTTCAAGGTTTCAGTTCCGGTACTTATTGAAATTGAAATAGGGGAAAATCGTTCGGGAATTGTGGAAGAAAAGGATTTTATTAATCTGTTGGAAGCACTAAAAAAATGCGAATTTGTCCAATTTGGCGGAATCTTTTCCCATGATGGTAACAGTTATGGTGCCGATAACATTGACAAGCTGCATGAAATAGCCAGATATTCTCAGGAACGGACATTGGCTTTTGTCAATTTGGCGAAAGCTCATGGAATGAATTGTGGGATTGTCAGCTATGGCGCTACACCTACTTTTATGAATGAAGTGGAAATTTTGGATGGCATCACTGAGCTAAGACCTGGTACTTATGCCTTAATGGACGCCTCCCAAGGGAATGCCGTAGGTACACTTGACAAATGTGCAGCCACTGTCCTGGCAACAGTTATGAGTAAACCTACCAGTGAACGGACTATTTTGGATGTAGGTGCCAAAGGATTGACCATGCAGCGTAGAACAGTTGGTATTTGTACTACACCGGGCTTGGGGACTATTTACGAATATCCGGAGATACACATTGATAAGGTTTTTGATGAACACGCAATCGTAAACAGCCAGAGCTTTCACAACAAGGTGGAAATTGGCGACAAGGTACGGATAATACCGGTTCATATATGCCCTGTATGTAATCTTTATGAAAAAGCATATCTTATTTCCGGGGATAAGGTGGTAAAGGAAATTGAAATTGCCTGTCGCGGAAAAATTGTGTAGAGGCAATTGAGTTAAAGTAAAAGGGAAAAGGAGGACGTGAAGGGTGAAGATATTACAGGCGCAAATGATGGTATCACCGAGTAAAGATGAGGCAATTAAGACACTGGAAGCAGCTTGTAAGCAGGCTGTTAAGGTGGGGGCAGATTTCTTGTCCTTGCCGGAAATGTTCTGCTGTCCCTATGAAACGGCTAATTTTCCTCTTTATGCCGAGGCGGAAGGAGAAAATGTCTGGAGTAAATGTGCTGCCCTGGCAAAAAAATACAGTATTTACATATCCGCTGGGTCGGTACCGGAGCAGGGAGAAGCTGGTGAGGTTTATAATACGGCTTATGTCTTTGACCGTCAGGGAAGGCAAATCGCCAAGCACCGCAAAATGCATCTCTTTGACATAGATGTTCAAGGAGGGCAGTCCTTTAAGGAGTCGGATACTTTGACTGCCGGCCGCGATATCACTGTATTTGATACAGAATTTGGAGCTATAGGACTATGTATATGCTATGATTTCCGGTTTCCTGAATTAGCCCGTTTGATGGTGTTAAAAGGTGCAAAGGTGGTTTTTGTACCGGCAGCCTTTAATATGACTACCGGGCCTGCCCATTGGGAGCTGATGTTCCGCGCCCAGGCCATGTTTAATCAATGCTTTGCCATTGGGACTGCCCCAGCCCAGGATTTAAATGCCACCTATCATTCCTGGGGGCACAGCATTGCCGTTGGCCCTTGGGGAAATGTAATAGCCCAAATGGATGAAAAAGAGGGCTATCAGCTAATAGAGTTGGATTTATCTGAAACAGAGGCTATCAGGCAGCAGCTGCCATTAATTAAGCATCGGCGGACTGACCTTTATGCTTTGGAGGTGAAATAGGATGAAAAGTATTACTATTGATTCCAAGCTGGAAAACAAGGGGCACTATGTGCCTGGCGTTATTTCTAACGGCATGCTGTATATATCGGGGCAGCTCCCTGTACATCACGAAACAGGGGCGCCATTAGCTGATAATATAACCCAGCAGACCCTTGATGCACTTCATAATGTTGAATTAGTGCTGAATGCCGCTGGGCTTAAAAAAGAAAATGTAATAATGTGTCATGTGTATATTCCCAATGTTGAGTATTGGGATGAGGTAAATGCTGCCTATGCCAAATTCTTTGGGACCCACAAGCCAGCCAGAGTAGTGGTGCCCAGCAGGGAATTGCATGGCGGTGCCTTGGTGGAAATTGAAGCGATGGCTGAAATTCCAAAGCTTAAGTAAAATGGGGGATAATAGTGAATCCAAAATTAAAGGCCTATATTCCAATGGCGGATATGTTGGCAGAAACATTTGGGGATGAGTGTGAAGTAGTGCTCCGCGATATTGCAGATCCGGAGCATAGTGTAGTGTACGTGGCCAACGGAACAGTAACAGGCAGAAAAATAGGTCAGGGCTTTGAACACTTTGTAAAAACTGCAATCACTCAAGGTGTTGAGATGGATTATGTTGCAAATGATTTTTTCCAAAAGAACGGAAAGCTAATTCGTACGTCTTCTTCTTTAATACGAGATGATGCTGGCAAGCTGATAGGGGCCCTTTGTATAAACCTGGATATGACCCATATTCAGAAGCAGGCAGCCTATCTGCAGAATTTCTTGCCGAAGCCTAAGCCTATGACAACCCATAGTGACGGAAAGGGAAAACGGGTGGAGGAAATGGTGCTGGCCTTGGTAGATAATATTTTGGCCGGCTGTGATGTGACTGCCCTTAGTCGGGAGGAGCGAATAGAAAAAATCCGCTTTATGGATTCCAGGGGAATTTTTCAGTTAAAAGGTAGTATTGACCAAGTAGCTGAACGCTTAGGTATTAATAGAGTCACTGTATATAGCTATTTGGATGAGGTTCGTGGGAAAAGATAAAGACAGATTAGTTTATTTTGAAAGGAGCAGAGACAAATGAAGTATGTTTGCGGGAAATGCGGTCATAGTGAGGATGTTACCACCAAAAAAATGAAATGTGACTGCGGCGGTTTGTGGAAGCTGGATTATCAGCCACCAAGATTTGATTTGTCACAGGTGGATAAAAATACCTGGAGCTTGTTTCGGTACAGAAAATTTATGGCATTGACCGATGATACCTGGGAAAAAGTCACCTTGGGTGAAGGCATGACCCCAATTATTCCTTTTGATGAGCATACCTATTTCAAAATGGATTATTTCATGCCTACCCTATCCTTTAAGGACAGAGGAGCGGCGGTTCTGGTGGCATTTTTAAAATCCCAGGGCGTAGACAAGGTGGTTCAGGACAGCAGCGGCAATGCTGGAAACAGTGTGGCAGCCTATTGTGGACGGGTCGGTATTGATTGCGAGATTTTCGTTCCGGAGGGAACCTCTGACAAGAAAATAAATATGATTGAAGCTCACGGGGCAAAGGCTACAGTGGTACCTGGAAATCGGGATCACTGTGCTGATGTTTGTCGGGCCAAGGTGGAGCAGGAGGGTGTATGCTACGCCAACCATGTATATAACCCGTTTTTCTATGAGGGTACAAAAACATATATTTATGAGACCTATGAGCAGCTGGGGAAAATACCGGGACATATCTTTGTTCCTCTTGGAAATGGAACCCTGTTTATTGGTATCATGAAGGGGTTGGAGGAGCTTTTGGTCAGTGGAGCCATAGAAAAGATGCCTCAGGTGGTTATAGTGCAAAGCGAAGTATGCCAGCCTTTTGTAAAAGCCATGGAGAAAAAGCTGTCTGATGTGGAAATTGAACCAGTGGAAAGAACTCTGGCAGAGGGTATTGCCATTGGTGTCCCTATGCGTAGCGAGGAAATCCTGGAGTATATCTATAAGTACGATGTACAGGGTATAACCATTCCGGAGGACAGAATTTTGCCAGCCAGAGGGAAAATCGCCAGACAGGGTATTTATTGCGAGCATACCACCGCTGCTGTTTATGCGGGATATGAGCATTATTGTGAAAAATATGGAAAGCCACAGGAGGCATTGCTGTCCATGTGCGGGGCAGGTTTAAAATCGGATCATAGTTGAATTTTAATAAGGAAAAGTAATATAGAGTGAAAAATAGCCATAAATGCAGCTGTAAATATTGCAGCTACGTTTATGGCTTTTTGTGTCAAGAGCATATATCCCACCTAGAATGGTGAAGAACTATTCCTGCACGATAGATGTTTTACCTGGAATACGGAAATATTGGCCTGGGGGGCAGATTTGGAGCCACGACAGGAAGGAAGCCATAATATAATGTATGCCCAGTATTATGGGTGGAAAACGGTTATGACAGACGGAGAGGACAGGCGTAAGCCGTAAATTTCTCCTGTACAGAATAAGAATAGAAAATTAATCAGACAAATTTAAAAACTGTGGACACCCCACAAAGGGAACATCCACAGTTTTTGTTTGCGGTTTTATTAAGCTGTCACTCAAGCACAACGGATGGTCTGTCAACAATGGAGGACAGCACCACGATGGTCTGAGTCTTGGCAACTCCGGCCTGCTCCTTTATGCGTGTCAGGAGATTTTCCAGTGTTTGGGTATTATGGGTTACAACCTTCAGGCAATAGTCAAAGTCACCGGTAATGTAGAAGCACTCTTTGATATCAGCCTCATTGAGGACGAAATTCTTGAAATCATCAGCCTTGGAAGGATTATCAAATCCCAAATTAACCAATGCAGTAAGGTTCTTATCCATCAATTCCGGATTGAGGATAGCAGTGTACTGCTTAATGACCCCGGAGGCTTCCAGCTTTTTCAGACGTTCACTGATAGCAGGCATGGAAAGAGAAATTTCAGAGCTCAGAACGGAAATCGTAACGCGGGCGTTTTCCTGTAAACGCTTTAAAATTTGCTTATCAATTTTGTCCATTTTCAATCACCACCATTTCGCTGTTATTATAAAGCATTCAAGGAAAAATGTAAATTAAAATCTTAGATTTTGGCTAAAAATATAATTAAAAAAAAGAAATTTGTTAAACAATTTCGATATTTGGTAAATGGTAGATACAGGAAACCAAAATAAATTAATTTTTTAGTTAACCAGCACGTCAACCAATAGTAAACTTTAGGTTGACGAAAGGGCGACGAAGGGGTATACTTGGAGGCAGAGTTAAACTTACAGAGCAAGAAAGGCAAGTGTTTACAATGAGTCAGAGTGTGGCAGTTCAGCAAAATGTTTCCGTTAAGGATTTGGCCAAAATGGCCATGTGCCTTGCAGTCATCAGTGTTTCGGCATATATTGCTTTTCCACTTCCCTTTACGCCGGCCATGGTGGTTGCATCCACAGCAGCTATGTGCTTTACAGCCTTCATTTTGACACCAAAGCAGACCTTTATGACTTTGGTTGCCTACCTTATTTTAGGTGGGGTTGCAGGCTTGCCTATCTTGCCTGGAGGTACTGGTGGCTTGGGGCGTCTCTTTGGCCCTACTGGTGGCTTTTATTTTGCCTTTGTGGTGGCATATACCATGGTGTCATATTTTAAGGGTAATGTGGTCAGTCTTAAAAGGTATAGTTTGATAAGTATTATCATTAGTTTGCCAATTACCTATATTGGTGGACTGATTTCTATGATGTTAGTCCTAAATATTGGTTTGGAGGCTGCAATTGTACAGGCGGTACTTCCATTTATCCCAGGAGATGTAGTAAAATGTATCTTAGGGGCGTTCATTGGCGTCAGAGTAAATAGAGCTCTGGGGAGTGAATAATTTCGAGATGAAAAATTACTATGAGCTGCTTGTTCAGCAGTGCGGTGTTAAGGCGGATAAATTAATGCTGGACTGCGATGGTGAGAGTTTTACCTACGGTTCCCTGTTGGAGCTGGTGGACAGACTGGCTATCAGTGCGTCTGAAAAGGGAATCACATCCTACAAACCTATATTGATAATAGCTGAAGGTCCTGTCTATCAAGTCGGGGCTTTTTTGGCGTTGGAGAAGCTGGGGGCTGTCCCCATTTTAATGCATCAGGATTGTACCTCTGATGTGGTGGAAACCATTATGCAGGAGAACAATATTTATGGTATGTGGCAGGTTGGTGCCATGCAAAATAATTTCCTGCTTCTGGATGAGGCGGTGGCGGATCATTATCCGTGGGAGGTAATGGGGGCTCTTACTTCTGGCAGTACCGGTGTGCCAAAGGTTTTATATCGTAGCTTTGAAAGCTGGGCGGATTTCTTTCAGGAGCAGAACAGAGTGTTTTGTGTGGATGCAGACACTGTTATGTTCCTCCATGGAAGCATGAGTTTTACTGGAAATCTTAATATGTTTATGTCAGTGCTGGCCGCGGGAGGTTCTGTGATTACCTGCCGACGTATAAGCGGCAATTACTGGAATATGCTGATTATGCGCAATTATGCCACCCATATTTATATGGTGCCCGCCAAGCTACAGATTTTGGGCCGTGCTGCCATGGCAGAGAATCCTTATGTTCGACAGATTATTGCCGGTTCACAGCTCATTAGTCTAAAAGCACAGCAGTTCCTTCGTAAAACCTTTACCAGAGCGGATATAATCCTGTATTATGGGACTTCAGAGCTTAATTATATTTCCTACAAGCACTTAAAGCTGGATGATACGGATTCCAGAAATCTTGGCAAACCCTTCGACGGCGTAAAGGTGAAGTCTGTGAATGGTGATTTATATGTGGACACCAGATATCATGTTAGCGGCGTGAAGATTCCATATTGCTGTGGTGACACGGGTTACATTAATGATGATGGTGAAATCATATTTAATGGCCGCAAGACGGACTGGATAAATAAGGGTGGCTATAAAATCAGTTGCCTGAAGCTGGAACAGCAAATACGCAATATGGACTGCGTCAAGGACGTGGCGGTGATGCCCTTTGATGATGCAACCAGAGGTCAGGACATAGCGGCCTTTGTGGTGACAGACGGCCATACGGATTCCAAAAAATTCCGTCATGACGTGGGAGAATATGTGGATGAACGGGAGCGTCCAAAGAAGCTGATATTTTTAGAGATGCTGCCGTTAAATGATAGAGGCAAGATAAACAAGGAAGCCTTGAGGGAGTTATTATGAATAGAGAATTAGCTGTAATTGCAGGTCGCCTTAGAGGCGGCGATTATGATGGTGTGATGATTATCAAGAATTTGTGGCAGAAGGAAAGCGAGGAGTCCTATAAAGGGGATACCTACGAGCCGGAGATGCTGAAATCCACCAAGAGAATGCTTCTCTGTCAGGCCCGTTCCGGCTTGGAAAGCCTGACTACCACCATGCTGCTGACACCAAAGGAGGCTGCTGCCAAGGCAGAGCTTATTGCCCCTGAACTCACCGGTGACAATGCAGTGGATACCGAGGGCTGCTGGCATGTATTCACCCGTCAGGAGACTTTGGATTTTGTAATTGCTGTTGGAGATACCAACCAGATTCATCGTACGGAGATTCCTGTGGTGCCTGGTATATTTATCATGGAAAGAATTTTGGAGACTCTGCCAAAGAATGTGGTAAAGTTTGAGGTTTCCTATAGAAACGCTGTTTTTGCCGGAGAGCCTTTGTGGTTGGATATAGAAGGCAATAAAGTGGTTTTAAGGGGTAACGGCAAGGAATATATTAACGGTACCTTCGAAGTGGAGTAAGGTTGACTGAGGGGTCATCTCGTGGAACGGGTTTATGTTTTATGGGGCCTTAGGACTCCCATAGTGACGAAGAATAACAAATTTAAGTATATCCCTGCGGAAAAGCTGGGGGCTTTTGTGGTGCAGGGAATTATGAACAAAATAGGAAGGGGCTTGCTGCCAGATGGGGTCATTGCGGGAAATGCCGTAGGAACCGGTGGCAATATAGCCCGTTTAATGTGTCTTACGGCAGGCCTTCCGGAGGAAGTGCCTGCTTTTACTGTTGATATGCAGTGTGCCTCAGGGGCGGCGGCCATAGCCATGGGGTATGCCCAGATTGCCAGTGGAAATGGTGATATGTACATCTGTGGTGGCATGGAAAGCTCATCCTTGCAGCCTATGCGGATTTATAACGAAAACGATGAACGCTTCGGTAGGGTTTCCGGGGGAGATGGGCACTATATGACGGCCCAGTTTTCTCCTGGGGAGCTGGCGGAAAATGCCATGCTTTTAGGGGCGGACAAGACTATGGCTACTGAAAAGGTTACCAAGGAGGAGCTGGATTTTTGGACCTTGCGCTCCCATAGATTGGCGGCGGAATGTGCCAATAAGGGGCTTTTAAAGGACCAGATTATTCCCGTGGAGGGCATATCAAAGGATGATGGCATTCGCTATAGGATGAGCCAGCGCCTTTTGGACAGATTGCCAAAGCTCCTGGGAGGGGATTCCTTGTTGACGGCGGGAAATTCCTGCCTCATTAATGATGGAGCGGCCTTTGTGGTGCTGGTTTCTGAAAGCTGGCTAAAGGAGCATCCTGAATTTACCCCTAAGGCAGAGATTTTAGGAACCTGTACAGCTGGGGGAAACCCGGTGGAAAGTCCCCGTGGAGCAATGCTGACAGCGGATAAGCTGCTGGCCCGTCAGAGGCTGTCATACGAGGATGTGGATGCCATCGAGTTTAATGAGGCCTTTGCAGTTATCGATGTGCTGTTTCAAAGGCAGCACCCTGATCTCATAGAGCGTTATAATATGCTTGGAGGGGCCCTGGCCTATGGCCATCCATACGGAGCCTCCGGGGGGATTATAATGATCCATCTTCTGAAGGCTCTGGAAATTGTGGGGGGCGACCTGGGACTAATGTCTGTTGCTGGAGCAGGCGGTATGGGGCAAAGCATTTTGGTACGAAGATTGTAACTCCAAAAAGACAAAGCGGAAAAATAAAAAAGGCCAAGCCCTCTCGTAGCAAAGGGTTTGACCTTTTTGAATGTATACTCTAATTACTTAATGAAAGCATATACACCAGCTAAAGTGATAGCCTTGAGAATGCCGTCAGCAATCATTGCCATATCCATGTTGTTTTCGCCTCCTGAATAGTAGAAATCACAGCAATACCAAGGGTTTACTGTGTTCTCATTTCTCACAGTGCCTATTATACTGCGCGATATAAAAACATGAAAGGGACTATAGTCCTATAATAAGGTATGCCTCTATAGAACTTTAATATACGTTTTCTAACAATTTTGTTATAACGATGATGAGCAAAATTTCACAGTGTATTTTCACTATTATTTCATGCTTATTCTTTACACTCAAAGGTGTTTCATTGGTTTAATAGAATTCTAATGGAAATAAGGATTTTTTTATCTTTTTCAAAAGGAAAAACTGAAAATTTGGCGTATAATGTCCATAATGGAGGTTGAAACTATGAGCAAGACGGTTCAGCTTAAAAACGGTAAATCTGTTCCCCCATTGGGAATTGGTACCTGGATGATTGGGGATGAGCCCACCAGGGAAAAACAGGAGATAGAGGCTATTCTCACTGGCATAAAGGCTGGTATGACTTTAATAGATACGGCTGAAATGTATGGTGAGGGACGATCAGAAATATTGGTGGGGAAAGCTCTCAAGCAATATTTTGTGGAAGGCAGTCGGGATGATGTCTTTGTGGTTTCCAAGGTGCTGCCCTGGAATGCGGGAAAGGGTAATATGCGCAAATCCTGTGTAAATAGCCTTGAACGCTTGGGCTTGAAATACCTTGATATGTATCTCTATCATTGGATTGGCAATGTTCCCCTAAAAGAAGTTGTGGAAGGCTTGAATGCATTGCAGGATGAGGGCCTTATCCGCAGCTGGGGCGTTTCCAATTTTGATACCAGGGATATGGAGAAGCTGTTAAAAATTCCAGGGGGAGACAAGTGTCAGGTTAATCAGGTGCTTTATCATCTTGGCTCCAGAGGCATAGAATATGACCTTATTGACTATATGAATGACCATGATATTGCCTTGATGTCGTATTGTCCATTAGCTCAGGGAGGCAGGCTTAGTAAAGGGCTGAGGGAAAATCCTGTGGTGGGTGATATTGCAAGGGCCCATGGAGTTACCCCAACTCAGGTGCTTTTGGCTTGGAATATCCGTAATGGACACACTATAGCCATACCAAAGAGTTCATCGGCAGTGCATATAAAGGAAAATGCAGACTCTGTTAATTTGGAGCTTACTTTGGCTGATATACAGGCCCTGGATGGGGAGTTTGCGCCACCATCATGTAAGATGCCTTTAGATACGGAGTAAGCAGTATTTTTTTAATATATTTGTGGATTTAAATCTTTAAGTGATTTGATTTTTGAAAGGATGAGCACTATGAAATTAAAGAAAAAATTATTGGCAGCAGGCCTGGCTTGCGCATTGGCAGTTGGTACTCCAGGTTTTATGGATTCTCAGGCATTTGCTGAGGACATTCAGCCTGCCCTCGTTAATGAAATGGACGCCAAGGCACAGCTGATTAATTCCATGAACAGCCTTACTAATATGGAGAATGGAACCTTATCCTTTAAGGTGGATTTGGCAAGCCCATTCTTTGGCGGGACTGTAAATGGCATATTTGATTTCGTGTCCAAGCCATCAGTGGTATGCCAGGGAAATAGTGAAGTGGTAATGACTTTGGGTGGAATTCCAAACGGCAATACCAGATATAATTTCTATAGTCGTGAAACTGAAAAGGATGTGGAATTCTATTCACAAAACAAGAACGGCAGCTGGGACAAGTACGTTTACGGCAAAGGAAACAGCAAGGCTATTGATGAGGAAATCGAAAAGAGCCTTGGCACAGATTTGCCGGATGCTGTAAAGGGCGTAACATTGGGGCAGCGTCAGGGAGCTGAGCAGAATTATATCGTTACTTTGGATGGTCAGAAGGTGAAGGATTATCTTTTGAAAATGTCCAAATTGGGTAATGTAAAAAAAGGCAGTAATGAAAAGGACAACAAGCTGTTTGAGGATATTCTGAACAATATGGGGGATGTTCAGTGTACCATAACCATAGATGAGGTTCAGCATCAGTTCCGCAACCTTTATGCAGACCTTACCCCACAGGTGAGAGCCGCTGCCAAGGCTATGCTGAGCAATATGAAGGGAGACAGCGGTATGGATGGTATCATTAATGCCAGCACCGTAGAGTTGAATTTCTCTGCCACCAACTACGGCACAATCTCTAATATTGTGATTCCGGAGGATGTGCTCAATAATGCGGTTTTGAAGGAAATCCCCAAGGTTCCTGAAAAGACAAAGTAAGTACATATCATAATATAAGGAGGGAAGCCCGGAGCCTCCCTCCTCTTGTATTTTAATGGAAAAATAAAACTGTAAACTTTTCTTTATTATGACATAGAAATATGTTAAACTGTATCTGTGTTAGATTTTTGTAGACTCTGACGAAACTTGTGTAAACCTTAAAATTATAATATTAGGAGTGAAGAGTTATGATGTCATTAAATTTTCAGGCTGAGAAGCACGCAAAAATGCTGGAGGCCCGTACCAAGCGCTGTACCGTACGTCTGGGGGATGTGAGCAAGCAGTTCCCGGAAAATTCCATCGTCTGGATTACCACAGGCAAGAAGTTCACTCCTAAAAAGAAGCTGTATACCGCATTTTTGGACAAGGTGCGGGTAAAGACCATGGCAAACCTCACCTCTGAGGACCTGGGAGTGCAAAATCCGGAAATCAATTCCCGTGAGGAGTTGATTGCCGACTTCGAGCAGATTTACAAAAAGCGCATTACCATGGAGGATACAGTAACCGTTATTTATTTCACGGAAGTGCTGGATTAACTTGACTTTTTGCGGAATATCATTATAATATTAAACACTATCATATATCAGAAATCTCTTAAACCTGAGATTTCCCTTTACAGGGGGATGTAAAGGTTTCGACGGGGGTGGCTGGAGTATGGATAGCGAGCCGGGGGGTCACCTAGCCCCGTTAGTAAGGTGAAAACGCTTTAAATATAAAAGCAAACGAAAACTACGCTTTAGCAGCTTAATGCTAACCTCTGTCTGCTTATCTCCCGCGTGAGCGGATAAGAGGCCAATAGCGGGATACCCAAAGGGCTGACTCCTGGAGGCCTGAGGGGAATTTTCTCCAGGATCGGAGGGACGGCGGTTGTCTGTGTCTGCCCATCTCTTAAACTTAAACATTGACTGCGCTCGGAGAAGTCTATATGACAACGCTTTCGGACAGGAGTTCGATTCTCCTCATCTCCACCAGATATTCGGTCGAAGTCGAAAACTTTGGCCATAGCATAAGGGCCCTAACCACTGATGGTTAGGGCCTTTTCGAATGCTTTGGAATAGGGTGAAAAAGAAAATAACGGATTTCGGTGGAAAGGTTTGATACGGTGAAAACAAGCGATAATAACAGAAAAGAGGCCTAGATAACCATTCGTCTAGGTCTCTTTTGAATTTTTCCATAATAAATATTTTGCAAATTCTATAACAAGGTCAATGTCCTTATCTGTAAACCCTTTACAGGTTGTCAACAATTCTTGAACCTTGGGAGAAACCTCTAAATCGCTCTTTGCTAAATAGCCCCATAATTCCAATAGATATGAGTATTCAAGATGATAAGCGGAAGAAATTAATTTTAAAGTCTCTGGAGTAGGTTTATTAATTGTTCCAGTTGATTTATCAAGACCTTTTTCAAGATTATTAAGGTAGGTGTAGCTAATACCAATTAAAGTTGCCGCTGAACGTATGCTTAGCTTTTGATTTAATCGACATTCTTTGATTAAAGAAGAAAAAACACTCATATCGCACCCCCGATTATCATTTTAACCTAAATCAGGAAAATGGAATGATTAGCATTCTTGACATTATGACAAGAGTACCTTACAATAAAGACATTAGTAGAGATGTATTTTAGGAGTATATAAATTTTTTAGAGTCTGATAATATGGTTATCTGTCAATAAAAACATGTTCACATATTATTATGCTGATTATATAACTAAATGTGAGTACATGAGGGAGTTAATGAGCATTGATTAATGGAGATAAAAAGAAGTCGATAAAGGGATTTATTATCCATCAATTAAATAATTTCTACTGTATAAAAGATAGTGACTTGTTTTTTTTGGACCAATATTTAGATGAATCAATAGCTCGTACCTTAAACTGTTTTAAACATTTAAAAAATAAATATTACTCCAGTGATGATATTAATTTATTACACTCTGGGCAATACTTTATTTTTTTGTATTATCTTGCTAACACTATATATAATTATGAAATAAAGGAGAAAGAAAATTACAGAAATTATTTAAGTGAAGCAAGAAAAATTTGTGATAAATTGTATTGTTTAAATAAGGCATTTGCATCATGTGATGTTTATTATGAGGTAGAACTGCCAGAATATTTTAGTGTCGATCATCCAGTGGGGAGTGTTATCGGTAGAGCAAGTATTGGAAGTGGATTTAGCTTTATTCAGGGGTGTACTGTTGGCGGGAATAATGGCATTTATCCAGTTATTGGAAATAACGTATTTATGTTTTCAAACTCGAAAATTTTAGGAAAATCAATTATAGGCAATAATGTTCTAATAGGAGCAAATTGTTACATAAAAGATATGAAAATACAAGATAATGTTATGGTTTTTGGACAATATCCAAATATTATAATCAAAGAAAACTATAATAATAAAATACAAGAAATGATAGGAAGCCATTTTCAATAAAGTAAACAAGAGTGGATGCACACGTTCATGGAATTAAATTATTGTATATTGCTGAATGCGCTAGATGTTATACTTTTATTGTATTGAATATATTGGAGATTGCTTAAAATAAAAGCGGTGCACATAGGTGATGTTCTATTAAGCCAAAAAAGAATTTTTATGTGTAATTTAGCCCAGTTGGTTTTTGCGGACCATCTGGGCTACTTTTTAGATTGTTGGCTATTTCCAATGTATTATGCTATACCTAACATAAGAACAAAGGTTCACTATTTGTCCCTATTATCATGTTTTGAGGGAGATGATACTCATGTGTACATTGGCTATAAAAATACCTGATGAGGTATTACTGAATGTTCATAAGACCCAGACTGAAGTGGCATTATATATGAAGCAGCTTTACGCCGTAGATTTGTATAAAAAGAAGCAGGTGTCACTAGGGTATTGTGCTGCTTTGGCTGAAATGTCAAAGGAAGAATTTATTCATTTCCTTGCGGAGTTTGAAGTGTCCATATTCTCCTTTGATGACGATGAGGAATTTGAAACTGAATTGAAGAATGCTTGATTAAAACTTTTAGTAGTTCTCGGTATAAATATTGGGATGTGATACAAATGAGTGTGGATATTAAACAAATAGGAGATATGAAAATCAAAGTCGTCTCCGAAGATGATTCAATCTCTTACAAAGATATAATTAGCGATCAGGATGCGGAAATGGACAGACGGGCGATTGCGGCTGTCCGTTCAGCTATAGAGAAAGCGAAGGTCTGCAACAAGCCTATCGCTAAATTTGATGCTGAGACAAATAGAGCTTACCTGGAGTATCCTGATGGGAGCAGAGAATATGCAAATTAAGAAACCTATGGTTTGGGAAGAATTTGGAAATGCCGAATTATACGCACATTTGAAGCAAGCGGTGGATGATGTGAAAAGTGGCCGAGTTCAGGATGTAGATGAAGCATTTGATGATATATTGTCAGAATTGGACAGGGTTAAAATATAAGGCCTCAGCTATTTTTTAGTAGCTGAGGCTGTGTATTTGATAATGATATTGGTCAATGAATCGTTTCCTAAAATAAATCACTATGGCTACCAGTTCGCATAAGTTTCAATACTAGGCGTTCCTCGATAATCTGGTATATAAGCAACCAGTCAGGTTCAATATGACATTCTCGAACATTCTTGAAGTTTCGTGAATCTGTGAGGGCATGGTCATGATACTTTTTAGGTAATGGTTGTTGATTTTGAAGCAGTTGAACAACTTTTTCGAAATTTTTGGGGTTACAGCCGCGTTTAATTGCGCGTTTATAATCCTTTTTGAAAATAGAAGGATACTCAATCGTCAGCATTAAGATCCTCCATTAAGGCTTGAACAGTATTAAAAGGACCGTGAATGTCATGATCGTTGTCCGCCTCCGCTAATCGCTGCATAAGAATTGAGTCTGCGCCTTCTGCAGTAACTTCAAACGGCAGTCCTTTCTTTATTAATGCCTGTCTTAAAAAAATATTGATAGCAGTCGTCATATCCATGCCGAGAGCCTTAAAAAGCTGTTGAGACTGTTCTTTTACCGCACGATCCATTCTAATGCTCATACTTGTCGTTGTACCAGCCATAATATCGCCTCCTTGTATCTATAGTATATCTTCTAAATATCTGTTGTCAATATAATAGACATGAGAAGGCAAATATTATATGTTAATCAATGTAGAGCAATGTCACCTATATGTTGATTCCTATTAAGTACCAAGGGTGATGTATGAATCATCTCCACCAGATATTCGGTCGAAGTCGAAAACTTTGACCATATTATAACGAGCTTTAAGATGTCCCCTTCTTCTTTAGGTGGGGGAAAACAAACTACAACAGCTGGTGAGCATATCTCCCAGCTCGTTGAAACGCTAATTGGAAGATTTTTCTTCTAAAGAAGAAAAATTTGAACAATGGCGTTATAAGGGCCCTAACCACTGATGGTTAGGGCTCATTCGTCTGTGATATCATGCTTTTCTAGAAATTTGGTATAATGAATCAGATGATGCAGTGAATATATGTAATGTGATATGCTGTTAAGCCTCGAAAATGTTTTTATGAGCACTTTTAGCCCAGTTGGTTTTTATAGACCTTCTGGGCTAATTTTTTAGATTGTTGGCTATTTCCAAGGTATTATGCTATACTTAGCATAAGAACAAAAGTTCACTTTCCTCTTTTTATTGGAGTAAGGAAATTGAAGATGGATAAAAAATACTTACGGTATGGTAGCGAGGGTGATTCTTACGATGCATCAGTTTATGGAATTGAATGATGGCACTCAGATTGTCCATTCCGATGCTCTTTTTGATGAACAGGGCAAAGAATATGTAAAAGTATATATGGAAAAACCAATTCACCTCGGATTTAAGTCTGCTTACTGCTATTTGCCAGCCTATAAGTGGGAAAAAATAGAGGGATTTGATGAGGAAGAATTGGCTAATTTAAAGGATATTGTTCAATCAACTGCACATTTGATTATACAGTTTGCCAGACAGGGAGGACTCGGAAATGCCGCAAATTTTTAAAATTGCCGGTTATTTGGTTTTCTTCTGGTCAAATGAGAGTGAACCGCTGGAGCCAATTCATGTTCATATAACTCAGGGAACACCATCTGGTAACGCAACTAAAGTATGGATTACCCAAGGTGGTAAGTGTTTATTGGCACATAATAATTCTAGAATTCCTGAGAGAGTTCTAAAAGATATTATGGCTGTAATAGAGGCACGTTCAAAGGATATTATTCAGCAGTGGTATGAGTTTCATAATGAGATTTCATATTATTGTTAATAATAAGTAGGGTGCTGTATGATTCATCTCCACCATCAATTAAGGCGAAAACGCAAATTTCGCCTGTAATAAACTTACTGGACACCTGACGGTGTCCACACGCCCTTACACGAAATCTAAAGCTCATCTGCATCCTTCGGATTTGATTCACTAAGATTTCATAGTAAAGAAGGCCAGGACCATTTCTAGAGTGGTTCTGGCCTTTTCTTGTGCGTTTTTTCTGAGTGGAAGAATGAGGGGTATTTTTCCATTTCTTGATGTAGATATGTGGGTCCAGTGAGTCTTAATTGCTTTGAACTACTAATCATAAGGTTTTGAGCGGTTCTCAGTGAAGTTCTCGAAAAAAATAATCAGTGAGTCAATGGGGAAAAATTGTAATGGCTAAATAAATATTGTAAGATGGTCATGGGTAAATATTTTTATGTGACTTTATTTATGGGAGGAATAGTATGTTTTGCACTAATTGTGGACAAAAATTGCCGGATGGGGCTAGATTTTGTACTAGTTGTGGCACACAACTTGGTTCAACAACATCAAATACTGGGCAGGTAGAAAATGACACTATGTATAATGGTTCTTTTACCGTAAAGCAAGAGGAAGGAACAAATAGATGTTGTGTATCTGAGTTAGGCGCAGTAAAGGTATATGAATACAAAAAAGATTTATCAACAAATCCACTTTCAGCTATGTTTGCGTATTATGCATCTGAAATGAATATACGCAAACGTCAAGTCTGGATTGAATTAAAAGATGATTCATATAGACTGCAAGCTGGTGCTATGCAGATGATGATAGGTAATATTTCTGTTAAATCAGATGTAAAGAGTGCAGGAGATTTTTTGGGGAAAATGGTTAAGAGTGTCGTAAATAACGAGTCAGCTGTGAAACCACTGTATTCGGGTAGCGGTACATTAATTCTTGAACCAACGTATAAGCATATTATTTTAGTTAATCCTAAAGACTGGGATGGCGGAATAGTTGTGGAAGATGGTATGTATCTTGCAAGTTCTGGTGATATTAATATTGATATGCAGTCTAGAGCCAATTTTTCTTCGGCAATTCTAGGCGGAGAGGGATTATTTAATACTAAATTAGTTGGTGATGGAGTTGCCGTATTGGAATCTTCCGTACCATATGATGAATTGATGGAAATTACGCTTGAGAATAGTACAGCAAGAATTGATGGTCCATATGCTGTTGCTTGGTCTGGCAATTTGGACTTTGCTGTAGAAAAAGTCAATAAGTCGTTTATTAGCAGTATGGCAACTGGCGAAGGGGTAGTTAATGTATATCGAGGTACAGGTAAAATCCTTGTGGCACCTATTGATGATTTAGGTGAACAAAAAGCCATAGATAATACATCATCTTCAAATGCAAATCCAAATTCACAAGCAGCTTCAAAAGCAGGATCTGCATTGAAATTGATTAATAATTTCCTGGATGATTAAATTTCTCCTGTTTGGTGACTCTATGGGTAGAAGTGAGGTTTGCTTCTTCCGAGGAAGGGTTGCAAAGCTAAACACCTAAGCTAGCGTGTGTCAGAAAAGTGTGATAAGATAAGAGCAAATGTTGAGGATTGGCATTTTGCTACATTGGCTAATATTTGGAGATGGGGTTGTTCACTAGGGAGTTACTAAGGTGATGTATGCTTCATCTCCACCAAATATTCGGTCGAAGTTGGAAGCTTTGGCCATATTATAAGGGCCCTAACCATCTTATTGTAGAGACCCCCATAAGTTAGACTAAGTAATCTAACTTATGGGGGTCTCTACAGAGGTCAGGGCCTTTTTGTATCCAACTAGAGAGGACTTGGAGTCTGGAAAAATGGCCAACTAATATAAAGATATATTTTTAGGAATAATTGAACAATGGCGGTATAATATAACTATATTTGTACGACTGTCGATATGATTGTCGAAGGACAGGAATGTATTATTATGGAAAGAGTGGCGCGAAGAAAGAAGTGTATATATGAAAATTAAGGTGTTAATGGACAATCTGCCAGCGGTAAATTATTTAAATGAGTGGGGCCTTTCAATTTATATTGAATATGAAGATAAGAAAATTTTGTTGGATACCGGAGCCTCGGAGGGATTTTCCAATAATGCAAAGGTGGCAGGAGTGGACCTATCCAAGGTGGATGTTGCAGTATTATCCCATGCCCATTATGACCATTCAGATGGCATGGGGGCATTTTTCGAGGAAAACCAAAAGGCATCCATGCTGCTAAGGAGCTCCTGCAAGGAAAATTGTTACTCCCAAAAGGAAGAGGGAATGGAATATATCGGTATCCACAAGGGATGGCTGGAAAAGTTCAAATCCAGAATAAAATATGTTGATGGCATCTATGAAATCTGTAAGGGTGTAACTTTGGTGCCGCACTTATTTGATATGACAGAGCCTGGTAAAAAGGCGAAAATGTTTACCATGGAAAATGATTTGTTTTTTCCTGAGCTATTTGCCCATGAACAAAGTCTGGTTTTTGAAACTGAAAAAGGTCTTGTCATATTTAACAGCTGCTCCCATGGCGGCGCAGATAATATTATCAATGAAGTTCAAAAGCAGTATAATGATGCTCCAATATATGCCATAATTGGCGGCTTCCATTTATACAAAACATCCCCTGAGGAGGTGGAGGCCTTCGCAAAACGCGTTGAAGCTACAGGAATTCAGAGGGTTATAACGGGGCATTGCACCGGTGATGAAGCCTATCCTATTTTGCAGAAGGTTTTGGGAGATAAGGTGTCACAGATGTATTCCGGAGCGGAGTATAGTATATAATTCATCTATATGACATCTTTGTAAAATAATGATATATTGCGGTATAATACTGATGTATTGCGGAACATTTTTTTCGTAATGAATCATAGTGTTTATTTTAAGGAGTGTTACTAATGAGCAAATACACAGAAGCAGCCCAGGTTCTGCGGGATGATACCAGCCTGCATTATAACTGTGCCCAGTCCGTATTGATTCCCTTTGCAGAGGAAATGGGACTTACCAAGGAGCAGGCTTTCAATCTTGGATTTAATTTTGGTGGCGGCATGAAGCGGGCTTCTGTATGCGGTGCCGTTACCGCCGGTCTTATGGTGCTGGGAATGCACGGGGTAAATGATGTGAAGATTCTCAGTGAGTATCATAATGCCATCAAGGCCAACCATGATGATGTGCTGGACTGCGGAGACCTTCTGCGCGTTAGCAAGGAAAAGGGAATCGAGAAGAAGACCCATTGTGATGCTCTTATTAAGGAAGTAATTGAGCTGGTTGAAAAATACATTTAATCCGGAGGGATTTCTTTATGAAAGCAGATTGTGCCAATTGTCCTTCCCATGCCTGCTACACAAAGGGGGTAAACTGCACTGGTTACACTGATCAGGAGATTTTATCCGCTTACAGTGATGAGGAAAAGAAAATAATGCAGGCGGCGGCCTATGTGGAGGGCACCTTCTACAGTAATATTACCCGATTGCAGGAAACAGCGGAATTTGCCAAGGCCATGGGATATAAGAAGCTGGGAATGGCTTTTTGTATTGGCTTAAATTCTGAGGCCAGATACATTGCCAAGTTCTTTAAAAATGAAGGCTTTGAGTTTTATAGTGTTTGCTGTAAAAATTGCAGCTTTAACAAGAAAAATCTTGGATTAAAGCAGGTTAAGCCGGAGCTGGACCATGAGGCCATGTGTAATCCGAAATTTCAGGCCAAGATATTGGCGGAAAAGGGTACAGAGCTGTTCATTTCCTGCGGTCTTTGCGTGGGCCATGACGCTATTTTCAATGGCTCCTGCCCGGGGCCTGTCACGGCGCTGGTGGTAAAGGATCGCCTTCTTTCCCATAATCCTCTGGGTGCCATATATTCCCGTTATTGGAAAAGGAAGCTGGGAATCATGGATGAAGGGGAAATTTAAGTTGATTTTTCCGTTATTATTGCTATAATTAACAACACTCCTCATCTCCACCATCAATTAGGGCGAAAATGCAAACTTCGCCTGTAATAAGCTTACTGGACACCTGACGGTGTACACGCCCTTACACGAAATCTAAAGCTCATCTGTATCCTTCGGGATTTGATTCACTAAGATTTCATAGTAAAGAAGGCCAGGACCATTTCTAGAGTGGTTCTGGTTTTTCGTTTGGGGTACTGTTATGGAATTTAAGATAGGAATATTCCTGTGGCGGAGTATGATATATGAGTTTTATTAAATTCTTTGACGCTTGTAGTCATAATGAAATATTAAATGAGACTTATTCGGTCAGGGCTCTAACCATCAGCGGTTAGGGTCTTTTTGTATTTTTATTTTGAAATAGTCCAACCAAACCTTAAATCTGTCCTGGGCCGTCCGGCAGGTGTCCAACAAATAGCCTGGTTCCTTTATCCATTCCTTTAATCCACGATAATAATAACCCTTTAAATCATCACTGATAATAAATGGTGTAATGCCGTTTCTTAAACATTCCTTGAACATTATCAGTCTGCCTATACGCCCGTTGCCATCCTGAAATGGGTGAATTTGTCCAAAATCATGATGAAATGCCACGATATCCTCAAAGGTTTTCTCTTTCTCCGAATTATATTTTTTTAGTAATTGTTTTATTTCTAATGACACATTTTCCGGGGCAGTGGTGGCAAGACCACCTACTTCGTTTGGCATTCTTTTATAATCTCCAACAACAAACCAAGATTTTCGGCTGTCAGAGGTTCCTGATTTTAAGCATAAATGGAGCTGCTTTATAAAGGATTCACTTAGCTTGTATTTGGCGGCATCGATTATCATATTGATACAACTAAAGTGATTGGCCGTTTCAACTATATCGTCAACTTTAACCGCATCATTGTCTACACCGATAGTATTGGTTTCAAAAATAAATCTGGTTTGGTCATGGGTGAGGCTGTTGCCCTCAATGTGGTTGGAATTATAGGTTAATTCTATCTGGACCTTGTGATAGATACCGCCCTTTATTCCAGCCTCTTTTTCCTGTTGTAGTCTGGTCAGCAAATCGTCGGATATCTTGCCTGCCCGTGGTTTTCTAGGAGGTTTAGGGGCATCATCAGGTATTTTCCAGGTTTTACCATCCAATACTGCGCCTCTCACTTTGCCAGTGGCGCAATAATTTCTTGCACTTCTCTCCGATACCTTCCAATTGGAAGCCGCCTCGCTGACATTTATGTATTTCATCGTTTCTCCCCTCCCCATATATACTTTTACAAGCCTCATTACAATTATACCATATAAACGGCAAAATATATTGCGTTTTATATGGTATATTATGGAGTTATTTTGCCGATAAAATGAAGACTTATTTAAGCGGAGTTTTAAACTCCATCTGAATATAGCAGAATGACATCAATTGCTTAATCTATCCATCGATGCGGGAATTTTTACCTTTGTCATAATACACGTTTTCGACAGTTGAATTAAAACAAAGAGCCGATAACACCTTGATTATATTGGGTTATCAGCTCTTTTCTTTTATAAAACTGCAAAAATTCTTGACTATTTTTAAAAATTGTCGTAAGATAACCAAGAAATAAATCAATATAGTGCTTTAGGCGTCGCCCATTATGGGAAATGACAACGGCTAATACATGCCAGGAGACTGCAGGGACGGAAATTGTAGTCACCATCGGTTATGTATTGGTCGTTTTTTGTTTGCATAAAATGATGGAGGTAAGAAATGGATAAGAAATTAAGGGCAAAGAAATTTGGTATGATTTTTGCAGTGGTAATGGTGGTTACGGGACTGCTTTTAATGTACACAGGTAATGACGCGTTGGTACTGGCCACTGAGAAAAAAGAAGGAATATTAACCGCCGAACAAATTAAACTCTCCTTTGAAAATGTAGGCGGCAGGATGGTAAAGGAGTGTGTCAAAGAGGCTGACCAGGTAAAAAAGGGTGATGTGCTGATGGTGCTTGACAGCACTGATGTGGATTTGTCCATTGCTAAATTGGAAGCCCAGATTGCCCAGATGAAGTCTCAGATAAAGTCGGCAGGGGGCGGCGTAAATATTGCCATGTCCCAGGCGGACACCAACGAACAGCAGAGCTTCCGCCAGATTGACCAGCAGAAAGCAGCGGTGGATGCGGCAGAGGCCAACTATAACAATGCATCCTTGGACTATAACCGTAAGGTTCAGCTCTTTGAGGTGGGAGCCATTTCCAAAGCAGATCTGGATGCAGCCCAGACCTCATTGCAGGTAAACACTGCAAATGTAGCTCAGCAAAAACAGCTTTTAAGTAAATTATTGGCAGGTACCTCAGATAATGGTGATACAGATTCTCTTAATTTGCCAACTATTGCCCTGGAGCGTCAGACAGCAGCCAACAAGTTAAACGATGTGGAGGCATTGAACCAGCAGCTGAAAGGCTTGGAGGTTCAGCTTAAGGAATTAAAGGTTAAAAAGGAGCGTTTGACTCTTCGAGCACCTGAGGATGGCAAGATTATAAAGATATTGGCAAAAGAGGGGGAAATGATTGCCCAAAATACGCCGGTACTCCTTATGGAAAGCAACCGTTACTATTTTGATATTTATGTAAGCGAGGAAAAGGTCGACAAATATAAGGAAGGGGATGAAATTGAAGCCATCTCCGTAGCTGGAAAGAAAAAGGTTAAGGGTACTATTCGCCTGCTCACCCAGGCCCCTGGCTTTGCGGATTTGCGTATGACCCGTGAAAAGGGCCAGGCGGATTTAACATCCTTCCAGATGCGTATTTACCTTGAACCAACTGAAGAAATTCTTCCTGGCATGACGATGGGAGTGAAGATGAGATGAAGGCATTTCGTGACGAATTAAAACATCTTCTCTCTGGAAATGGTATGCCCTATGAAAAGGTATCCATAATGGTTTCCTTGGTTATAACGGTGATTTTCAGTGTTATGCTGGGGCTAAATTACGCTAAGGATACTCCAATTACGGTTATTGATTTGGACAATTCCCATTACAGCCATGAGCTGATTGACTATCTGAATAATTCACAGCTTATTTCTGTTACAGCGGTGGTAAATACACCTGCAGAGCCAAATGAGCTTATGTATCGTGATAAGGCCTATGCGGTAGTGTATTTGCCCCAGGGTCTTGAGAAAAATCATTATAATGGGGAACGAGCCGACATCGGCGTATTTTATGATAATACCAGCTCCTCAGCCTTAAGCGGCGTAAGGGAAGCCCTCAATGAGATTATCGCTGATTTAAATAATCCAAGTATTGGTACAGGTGATACCATAAGGGGCGGAACAATGCTGGTTTCCCGCTCTCTCTTTAATCCTGCAGAGTCTGCCAGTAATGGCGAGGTAACGGGCTTTTTGATATTTTTTTCCTCAATGTTTTTTGCCTTTGCCACCCTGGGCATGGTGCCACGCTTGAGACAGGAGGGGAAGCTGGATCTTCATTTTAAGGTGGGTACTGCCTATGACCTTATAGAACGCATATTGCCTTATTGTGCTTGCTGGCTCATTGCCAATTTTATCGGCCTTGTGGTACTGCGTTTTTGGGGTGATATTAATTTTTCCGGCAATATAATTTTGTATTTTGCAGTTCAGACCCTGTACATAATAATGCTGGGGATGGTTTCTGTGTTTATGGGTTGGTCTGCAGCCAATCCAGGGGCGGCTTCCAGCAGAATGATTTTGTTTGTGCCAGGAGGATTTATTTTCGGCGGATATGGTGTGCCTATGACTATGATGCCTGATTGGGTTCACTGGATTAACCAGATATTCCCGTTAACTTGGGAGTTTAAATTTATTCGTGATATCGTGTTTAGGGGAGCGGGCTTTTTCGATTGCGCTGTAACCATTGGCCAGTTCCTTATTTATATAACGATTATCTGGATACTTTTTTCCAGAAAATTTGATAAAGAGCAGATTGCCTACGGGGAAATCGCAGAATAATACGGGTAATATGCTGGTTAATAAAAGTAAGTTACTGACAAAAAAGTATGTTGACAAGTAAAAAAGGCCACCGACTTGTATGGATGCATTTCCATAAAGCTGGTGGCCCTTTTGTTACCTTAAATATTAAATTCACTTAATAATCTTAGGTGTGGTTTTTATATGGGATGGGGCTTCGAACACCGATTACAAGGCATAGTAGGAATATAATGAACCCTAAAGCAATTTCCATAAATAGCCCTCCCATCAAAAATATCTACACAAAGCACAATTCTCAAATATCAATTTAAGTATTAGTTAGACACATTTTTCAACAAAAAGGTTATCAATACATAATAATTCTCCAAAAGGTGAAGATTTCCTGCAAAAAATAAAGCAAAATACACAACTTGGGGGCGTGTCACGTTCATATATTAAGTTCACAAAATAATTTAACGATATCATGATTAGTAGTGGTGTATGCCGCTATAAATTCAATGGCTAAAACAAGGATGATTTCCCTACAGCAACACGGGGCAAGCGCAGAAAGGATGATACGCTATGGCCATGGTAGTTAAGAATAATATGTCGGCAATCAATACCTTAAATGTTCTTGGAAGGAACAGCAAGGAATTTGCCAAGCAGCTTCAGCAGGTTTCTTCCGGCATGAAGATCAATAGTGCGGCGGATGACGCTTCTTCCTATGCCATCAGTGAGCGGATGCGGGTGCAGATACGGAGTCTTGATGCGACCCTTACCAACACCCAGAACGGTTCCAGCATGATGAAGGTGGCAGAGGGAGCGGTGTCCTCCACGGTGGATGCATTGAGAACCTTCAAGGCTAAGGCTATTGATGCCGCCAATGATACAAATACAGACAGTGACCGGGCAATTATTCAAAAAGAGCTGGACCAGCTTATGAACCAGATTGATGATAATGCCTTGGTTACCTTTAATGGAAAATATTTGGTAAATGGAGCTATGGGAGGCAATATTGTGGCTGACCAGCAGGATTCCATTGTTTCCTTCATGGCTTATTTGGATGCATGTACATCTGGTACCCCCCAGGAGCTTTTGGATGGGGCTATAAAATTTGGTTCCTCTGGAATGTTTAAGGATGAGGCATCCCTTATAAATAGCTTCGTTGAGGCTATGAGAAATAGTAATGGAGACCTTTTGGAGGTTTGTGGCATCAATCTAAATAATGATGATACGGGATCCATTACTGGCCTTGATGCTGGCGGGGAAAAGGCCAAAACCGCAGAGTCCGTTGTGCCGGAGGAAAAGACATCATATGGTGGTAACACCAAGGGCAGTTCTTTTATCAGGGGACTTACGGTAAATTGGCCCGATGATATTAGTGACGACATGCAAAAGGCTATTGCCGGTGCCCTGGACAGCCAGTGGCTCACCAACTGCATGTGGCTGGTGGATGAGTCCTTTGCCATTAATTTCTGGGAAAATGGTACTTCTGTGAAGTCCATGGATGTAAACTTTGAAGATGATGCTTCTTCCAACAACTTGGCGTACGTAACAAACTATTATAATGATGGTGTTACTACCAAGCTTGAGCTCACCGTTAATATGCATTACTATAACAACCTTGATCTTACTGATAAAAATGGCGCGGTAAAGGATAATCCGAACCAGCTTTACTTGGACCGTACCCTGGCCCATGAAATGACCCATGCCATTATGGCTGCCAATATCAAAAATTTTAATGAATTGCCTAAATATGTTAAGGAAGGCATGGCAGAGCTGGTACATGGTATAGATGATTACCGCAAGGGGAAAATCCAGTCCTTGGCCAATGACCCTGATACTTTAAAGGATGTACTAAAGAATTCAGGGGCTCCTTCGGATGACAGTGCCTATGCAGCGGGCTACATGGTTCTTCGCTACATGGCAAAGCAGGCAGCAAGCTCTGAGCCGGAAAAGAGTGCTTACTTCCAGATAGGTACCAAGGCTTCTCAGACCATCAGCATTGGTTTGGCAGATATGCGTTGTGAGGCTTTGGGCCTTACAAAAGCTGACGGTACTGCTGTCAGCGTAGCTACCCAGCAAAAGGCTACTTCTGCCATAACTGTTATTGACCGGGCCATTAGCCGTGCCTTGAAGCAGCAGACCATTATTGGTTCCATTGAGAGCCGGCTGGAGTTTACGGCGGCCAATATTACCACTGCCACTGAAAATGTAACCTCTGCGGAGTCTGTAATTCGGGATGCGGATATGGCCAAGAGCTTTACAGCCTACACCAAGGCCAATGTTCTTATGCAGACTGCCCAGTCCATGCTGGGACAGGCCAACCAGAACGGTAGTGCAGTGCTGTCCTTGTTACAATAGTATGCTGAATATCAGCAAATCGCATAATTTGAATATTTATTCAACCCAAAGGGGCGGCCGTGTTGCTGCCCTTTTTTTATGGGGTGAGTGATAATTTATGGATGTTCTCGTTTAGAGGATTTTAAAATAATTATCTATATACAAAATAATTTTGTGTTTATGGGGGAGAACAATATTTATTTTTCTGAAACAATCGTGTATAATATGTGCAGGTTTGTAATTTTTATACTATAGGAGTGATAATGCATGGTTTTTTCCAAGAAAATGAAAATGGCAGCCCTGGGAATGGCTGCACTGTTCTCCTTTGGCCTGTTGGGGGGCTGCGGCTCCAATAATCAGGCGACCTCCGACCAGAAAGTGGTTGGTATTGTTCAGCTGGTGGAGCATGATGCTTTGGATGCTGCCAACAAGGGCTTTAGGGATGCCCTTAAGGAGCGTGGCTATGAAGAAGGGAAGAATCTGAAGATAGATAACCAGAATGCTCAGGCCGATCAGTCCAATTTACAGAATATTGGACAGCGTTTTGTAAGTAATCATGTGGATTTGATATATGCAATTGCAACCCCGGCTGCCCAGACTGTGGCCAACCTGACCAAGGATATTCCTATTGTTGGTTCTGCTATCACCGATTATGTGGGGGCAAAGCTGGTTAAATCCAATGATGTACCTGGTGGCAATGTTACCGGCACCAGTGATATGAATCCTATCAAGGATCAGGTGGATCTTCTGATTAAGCTCTGTCCTAATGCCAAGACTATTGGCTGCGTATATACCTCCAGTGAGGTGAATTCCGAGATTCAGTTTAAGGCCATGAAGGAATATGCTGAATCCAAGGGCCTTAAGGTTGAGGCTGCTACCATTTCCAATGTAAATGATATTCAGCAGGCTGCTCAGAGCCTTGTGGGCAAGGTGGATGCTTTCTATCTTCCTACTGATAATGTAATTGCTTCTTCCATGCCAACCCTGATTTCCGTAACCGAGGCTGCAAAAAAGCCTGTTATTTGCGGTGAATCCAACATGGTTAAGGCCGGCGGCCTTGCAACCTACGGTGTGGATTATTATGAGCTGGGTCGTCAGTCCGGCTTTATGGCTGCCGATATTCTTGACGGCAAGTCCAAGCCAGCAGATATGAAAATTGAATTTGCAAAGGTTCTTAAGGCTGTAGTAAACAAAGCAAATGCTGATAAACTTGGCATCACCATTCCGGAAGATGTGCTGAAGAATGCCGAGGTACTGAATTGAGGTTTTTGAAGTGGATTTGATTATTCCTACTATATCACAGGGGCTGTTGTGGTCTCTGCTGGCAATCGGAGTGTACATTACATTTCGGGTGCTGGATATTGCTGATTTGACAGTGGAGGGCAGTTTTCCCTTGGGGGCGGCTGTGGCTGCTGCTTGTATGTTGGGAGGCATGAATCCGGTTCTCGCCATTTTTGTGGCAGCCTTTGCCGGTATGCTGGCAGGTGTTGTGACTGGCTTTTTATGTACAAAATTAAAAATTCCAGCTCTGCTGGCGGGGATTCTTACCATGATTGCCCTATATTCCGTAAATCTTCACGTAATGGGCAAGGCAAATTTGTCCCTTTTACAGGTGGATACTGTTTTTACCCTGTATTCTATTCCTGATGTGACCCTTGGGAATATGGTTTTGGTAATCGGTGCAGCTGTGGTGGTTTTCACGGGTGTATTGTGCTACTGGTTTTTTGGTACAGAGATTGGTGCCTCCATTCGTGCCACGGGCTGTAATCCCCACATGATTCGTGCCAATGGTATCAATACTGATATTACCGTTATTTTGGGACTTTTGATATCCAATGCTCTGGTGGCTGTGTCTGGAGCCCTTGTGGCTCAGGCCAATGGCTTTGCTGATGTGGGCATGGGTGTCGGTACCATAGTAATCGGTCTTGCCTCTGTTATTATTGGTGAGGTGCTGTTTGGTACCCGTAGCTTCAAAAACTGTTTGATTTCCGTTATTTTGGGCTCCATCGTATATAGAGCCGTTATTGCCGTAGTTTTGCAGATGGGTATGCCGCCAAATGATTTGAAGCTGTTTACGGCAATTTTGGTTGCGGCCGCTCTTTCCATGCCGCTTTGTCAGGCTAAGCTGAAAAAGAGAAAGGTGGCCGAATAATGCTAAATATTGAAAATATCAAGAAAACCTTTAATCCGGGCACCATTACGGAAAAGGTGGCCCTGCGAGGGGTGTCGCTGCACCTGAAGCCAGGAGATTTCGTAACGGTAATCGGCGGTAATGGTGCGGGAAAATCCACCCTTATGAATGCCATTGCAGGCACCTTCAAGGTGGATGCTGGTAAAATTGTTATTGATGGCAAGGATATCACCAAGCTGCCGGAGCATAAGCGGGCAAAGTATATTGGGCGTGTATTCCAGGATCCTATGATGGGTACTGCTGCCAACATGCAAATTGAGGAGAATCTGGCCATTGCCTCACGCCGTGGACAGTTCCCAACCCTGCGGTGGAGTGCCCCGGAGGCTCAGCGGGCTTATTTCCGGGAGCAGCTGAAGCCCTTGAATCTCGGCCTTGAGGATCGTCTGGAATCCAAGGTGGGACTCCTTTCCGGTGGCCAGCGTCAGGCTTTGACCTTGCTTATGGCTACCATGGTGGAGCCAAAGCTGTTGCTTTTAGACGAGCATACTGCGGCCCTGGACCCAAAGACTGCGGCTCAGGTGCTGGAGCTTACCAATAGCATTGTAAACAGCCGCAAGCTCACCACCCTGATGATAACCCACAATATGAGGGATGCTTTGTCCTGTGGCAATCGTCTGATTATGCTCCATGAGGGCAGAATCCTCATTGATGTAAGTGGCGAGGAAAAGAAAAGCCTCACTATCAAGGACCTGCTGGCTATGTTTGAGAAGGCTGCAGGCAGCGAGCTTAATTCCGATGCACTGTTGTTAAGTTAATAATTAAATTCTGAATATACACTGGCCGGCTGCCATGCGAGAGAAAATGCTGCCGGGACTAAATTAGTATTTTTTGAAACTCCTGTAATTTTTGCAGGAGTTTAATTTTTTTTGTGGAATAAATCAAGTACAGTATTTGATTGTCAATGGAAGCTGACAATAAGCTAGTTAATTTTAGTTAATAATAGTAATACCATGTTTTCAAATATGTAAGGAGGCTTTACTATGGGTATTAAAGGAAAAATGCTGGTAGGGACGCTGCCCGTTGTAATTTTGGGTATGCTTATTCTTACCATAGTTTCAGTGGTGTCTTCCAGTGGAAGCTTGGGAACTCAGATAGAGAACACCATGAATTCAGAGCTGAAGGCCAATGTGAATTATATTAATGAAAAGCTGAATATGGCCCGTTCTACTGCAGTGAACACGGCCCGTTTCGTTGGCGCCACATACAAGAATGCTCCAATGGATACCTTTAAGGCTGTTATCGGCAAGACCATCCAGAAGGACGATTTCTTCTATGGAAGTGGTATCTGGTTTGAGCCTTTTGCCTTTGATGCATCCCAGGAATATATGGGACCATATTGGTACAAGGATGGGGGCTCCATCAAGGAAACCTATGAGTACAGCAATGCGGAGTACAATTATTTTACTCAGGAATATTATAAAAATGCCAAGGGGGAAGGTAAAGAGGGTGCTTTAATCACCGATCCATATTATGATCCGACCTCCAAGGTAGTTATGTCCACCTGTTCTGCACCTATTTTTGACCTGTCCGGCCAGTATGTGGGTTGTATAACAGTGGATTTCTCCCTCAAAGAAATCAGCGAGCTCATGGCTAGCATCAAGGTTGGTGAAAATGGCAAAGCAATTTTGGTTACCTCTGATGGTACCTATGTATATTCAGAAAATCCTGCCGATGTGGAAAATGGTGTTAAAATCACCGAGGATGCAAACAAGAGCTTGGCCGCTTCGGCTAAGGCTCTGCTTAGCAATGAAAGTGGCATGACGGAATTTGATGATAATAATCTGTATTTTGCCACTGTACCGGGGGTAAACTGGAAGCTGGCAATTAAGATGCCACAGGAAGAAATCAATGCACCGGCAGTAACCCTCACCGAGATTATGATTTTTGTTTGTGTCGTTATGATTGCTCTCTGCGTAGGCAGTATTGTATATCAGGCAAACAATATGGTTTCCAGAATCGATGCTCTTGGTGCCAATATGAGTGAGATGGCCAAGGGTAATTTGCGCCTGAATCCTTTGAATGTAGATTCCAAGGATGAATTGGGGCAGATGGCAGAAGGCTTTAATACCATGCTTCATAATTTGAAGGGCATAATTACTCAGACCATGAATACCGCAGAACAGGTGGCCGCATCCAGTGAGGAGCTGACAGCCAGCTCCCAGCAGGCAGCAGAGGCAGCAACCCATGTGGCACAGTCCGTTGTTGATGTGGCCGGAGGTATGGAAAAGCAGCTGTCCAGCATGGATGAGGCTAAGCACAGTATAGATTCCGCCTTTGGGGATATCAGTGTAATGACTGATAAGGCCGGCAGTGTTACGGAGAATACAGAGCAGATGGCCGGAGCTGCAGATACTGGTGCTCAGCTGATGCAGAACGCCATGGAAAAGATTAACAATATCGAAAGAAGCGTTGCTAATTCTGCTGAGGTAGTTAAAAAACTGGGCGAAAACTCCGCACAGATCGGTGAAATCGTTGACAGTATTTCCTCCATTGCTGACCAGACCAATTTGCTGGCCCTTAATGCAGCTATTGAGGCAGCCCGCGCTGGCGAGGCTGGTCGTGGCTTTGCTGTAGTAGCTGAGGAGGTTCGCAAGCTGGCAGAGCAGTCCCAGGAGTCTGCTGAGCAAATCAAGAACCGTATTTCCGTTATTCAAGGCGATACCAAGGAAGCTGTGGATGCTATGGAATCCGGTACCCAGGAGGTTGCTATGGGTACACAGGCTATCCGTGATGTGGGCGAGCAGTTTAAGGATATCACAGCCCGTGTATCCTCCATCAAGAATGAAATGGAAGAAATCAATGCCGCAGTTCAGACCGTATCCAAGGGGATGCAGGATGTGGTAGGTTCTATGGACAACATTGACAAGGTTTGCCGTGATACCTCTGAGGAGACCCAGACTATTTCCGCAGCAGCTGAGGAACAGTCCGCCTCCAGCGAGGAAATTGCTGCCGCCGCCAATGCCCTGTCCAGCCTGGCTACTGATTTGCAGACAGCCATGGGCAAGTTCAAGGTATGATTTGGAAGCGTAAACGAAAATTTGCAATGTAGAAATTCATATAATTAAAAATATGAGCCATGATAAGATGAATTTACACCATATCATGGCTCTTATTTTGTTATAGGACTTTAGTAACGAAATAAAATAATGCTTTACATGATATAGTTGTTAATTATATTTTGCGTTGACAATAAATTCATCTGATGATACCATGAGGAATGTATTTTAGAACAATATAATAAAGGGTTAGGTGTCGCAAGACTTAATAGAAAAGTCGGTTAAATGCCGGCGCGGTCACGCCACTGTATCGGGGAGCGAATCTGCACGCAATGCCACTGGGGAAACCTGGGAAGGAGCGGAGGAGCCATGATCCGGAGCCAGGAGAACTGCCTAATTAACAATCACCGTTTGACCTACGAGAGATGGGAAGGGGATTAGCGAGTTTTAAGCCGTCCTTTTTTCATTGGGGCGGTTTTTATATTGCTTTGGTTATTTTATTTGTTCGGAGGAAAGAACATTGAATAGATTTATTAAGTGGAATATTGCAGTCCTTATGTTGCTGGTGCTTATTTCTTTGGTTGGCTGTAAGCAGGACACAAAAACTGCAGATACTTCGGCAGCTTATACAGTTACAGATATTCAGGGTACCAAGGTTACTATCCCTGCCAAGCCTAAGAGGATATTAACCATGTCCATGAGCACCGATGAAATGATGCTGGGGCTGGTGGAGCCGGAGCGCATGGTGGCAGTTAATTCCTTGTTGGATGATCCTTCCAGTTCCAATATGGTGGAGCTGGGAAAGCAGGTACCGACAAAAATAAAATATCCATCTGTTGAGGAGATAGCAGCACTTCAGCCGGATTTGGTTATCGAGCCGGATTGGGGAGATCTTTCAAGAGTGGCGGCCCTAAGGGATTTGGGAATCCCGGTGGTGGTTTGCAAGGGACCAAAGAATTTACAGGATATAAAGGAAACTATTACTCTGTTGGCCCAGGCTGTGGGGGAGCCCCAGCGGGGAGATATTCTTTTAAAAAAGATGGATGAAAAGCTTGGGGAAATCAAGGCCAAGGTGGCAGAAATTCCTCAGTCAGAGCGAAAAAGCGTATTGCTAATATCCCTTATGAAGGATTACGGCGGTGCGGGCTGTGCCTTTGATGAGGCCTGTCAGCTGGCGGGGGTAATAAATGGTGCTGCCGCTGCGGGTATCCAAAATGGACAGATTATGACCAAGGAAAAAATGGTGGACATAAATCCAGATTTTTTGTTTCTGCCATCCTATAACAATCATGGAGAGGTGGATATCAACCGTATCCGGTCTGAATACATAAATGACCCGGGGCTACAGGGAATGAAAGCCATTAAAAATGGTGCCCTGCTGATGCCAGATGAGGGTTATATATATAATTGCTCACAGGATTTTGTTTTTGCGGTTCAGGAGATTGCCTATCGGGTATATGGTGACAAATTCAAGCTGGAGCCACAACAATATCTGTCGGCTGTTGAGAGGTAATAGGAGGAATATGTAATGCAAAGGGATTTGAAGAAAATGGTGTTGGCCTCATTGGCTCTGGGTATGCTGTACTCTGGTACGGCAGTGTGCCAGGCTGAAGCTGTGGCCCAGGATGATGATATTGTGGATGTGGTAGTTACGGCGGAGCGTATGCCATCATCCCGTATGAGCACTCCTGCTGATGTAACAGTTATCACCGCTGAGCAGATTGAGGATAATCACTACAGCGATGTAGCTGAAGCTCTTACCCATGTAAATGGTGTGGTTGTGAACAATGGTAACTCCAATGGTGACCAAGAAGTAGTTATCAATGGTGACCAACGTGTTGTGATTATGATTGATGGCCAGCGTCTGAATAATGACCAGGGCTCCATGGGCCGGGCCAGTGCTAATTTGGGGATGATTCCTTCTGTAAAGAATATTGAGCGCATTGAGGTGGTAAAAGGGGCCGGTTCTGCTCTCTACGGTAGTGATGCTGTAGGTGGTGTGGTAAATATTATCACCAAGAAGGGCAGCATGGCAGAGACCACCTTGGATATGAATATAGGTTCCTTTGGTACGCATAATTTGGAGCTTAGTAATCAAGGAAGTGAAGGCGATTGGAGCTGGTTTGCTACCGCTGGACTTCAGGAAAGGGATTATTATAGGTATAAAGGTGATAATGGGGAAGATGTTCGTCGCAATAACAGCGGCTATAATAAGAAAAGCCTCTATTTACGCCTTGATAAAAAATTCACGGATAGTGATTCTCTAAGACTTATGTTCACCCATAGACAAGCGGATGCTGGTATTCAGGAAGATGCTTTATTACGTCATCAGGATCACAATTATAATTATGGTTCTATTACCTATAATTTTAAGGAAAATCAGCCTGTACAGGGATTCTTGCGCTATGGGGTCAACTACAAGAGCACCGATTATCAGGGAAAATATGACACTCACAGCCATAGCTTGGAATATCAGAATGGTTGGCAGCTAGGCAACCATAAAATCGTTGCTGGCGGTGAATGGCGTAAGAGTTCTTCCACAAACAAACAGAGCGGTTACGAGGATAAGGATATCACCACCTATGGTTTATTTGTGCAGGATACCATCAAGCTTGATGACCAGTGGACCTTTGTACCGGGTTTACGGATGGATCATCACGATGCTTTTGGTACCCATTGGTCTCCAAAGGCAGCTCTCAATTATCAGCCAACTAAGCAGACCAGATTGTATGCTTCTTGGGGTAAGGTCTTTAAGGCTCCTACAGCTGATGATATGTTCTATACTGATGCTTGGATGAAGGGTAATCCAAATCTGAAGCCTGAGTCCGGCCATGTAGAAACCGTTGGAGTAACCCATGAATTTTCCGAAAAGGCCATTTTGGATGTGAATTACTTCTGGAGTGATATTGATGATGCTATTAAATGGGTATACAACCCAGTTACTTTCTTGACTGATGCTAAAAATGTGTCCAATGAAAAGAAGCAGGGAATTAATATTTCTTTGAATGGTGCTTTGTCTGACCGTTGGTCCTATGAGGCTGGTTACTCATATATTAGCAGCAAGACTGATGACAAACAGGTTTCTTATTATGAGCCAAATGGGTATCGTTTGGGGGTTCATTATAAATGTGACCGGTGGAAGGCTAACCTTATGGGGCGCTTCGGCAGTGGCCTTGATGATTCGGCTTATGGTCGCAACCACTATGCTATTTGGGATTTCAACACTAGTTACAAGGCAACGGATAATATAGATATCTATTTCAAGATTAATAATATTACTAATCAGGTATATTATGTGGTACCTAAATCTACTTATACAGGCTTCTATTATCCTCTTCAGGGTCGTACCTTCATCGTTGGTGCAAATATTAAATTCTAATAAAATTAAACAACATTAAAATACAGTTATTTTACATTTCAAAAGCTGCTCATCACTGGGCAGCTTTCCTTTTGGGATAGTTCGTTTTTGAAGATATTGTGGGAGAAATAGGGGAAGGAAGTATAGAAGGTGGCAAAATAGCTGGTAATATGGTTTAATTATTAGATGAGGTGATTGCGAAATGAATGAAACCAAAAAACTGGTGGAGATAGGCAATATTGTTTCCAACTGGGAATTATCCGCCGATGTTAATGCTCTTGTACTGGAGTGCCCAGATATTGTATCTGTGGCAAAGCCGGGTCAGTTCGTTATGATAAAAAATGAAATGGGCAGTACCTATCTGCGCCGTCCCTTTGGTGTAGCCGATGTGGACAAAGAGCAGGGGCTGTTGCTTCTTATATACCGCAAGGCTGGCAAGGGAACCCAGGAGCTGGCCCAGCTGGATGACGGGGCGCCTATCAGTGTGGAGGGCCCTTTGGGCAACGGCTTTTCCTTTAAAAATGAAGGCAGAACTCTCCTTATTGGCGGGGGCGTAGGCATTGCCCCTATTATTTATACTGCACGTCATTTGAGCAAGGAGCTGGATGGTCCTAAGCCTGTTATCCTTTTGGGAGTACGCAATCACAAGGAGCTGTTTTGGAGCGATTTCGTAGAGAATTTTGCTGAAAAGCTGGTATATACCACAGATGATGGCTCGTACGGCCGCAAGGGCTTTGCCATTGATGCCATTCCGGACATACTGAAGGAATACCCGGACATTAAGCATATTAAGGTTTGTGGATCTACTGTTATGATGAAGGGGATTGCAGAGCTGGCCATAAAACAGGGCATTGAGTGTGAGGTTTCTCTGGAAAAGCGCATGGCCTGTGGCTTTGGGGTGTGTCTTGGCTGTACCTTTGAGGGTAAGAGCGGCAAGCGTTGGAAGGTATGCGGTGACGGTCCAGTATTTGATGCAGAGGAGGTATTTGGCTGATGAATTTAACAAGATTGGCAACTGATTTTGCCGGTATCAGAATGGCTACCCCTGTTATGGGAGCCTCCGGAACCTTCGGCTTTGGCGTTGAATACAGCGATTTCCTCGACTTAGATCAGGTGGGAGCTATTATTTCCAAGGGGCTGACCCCATTGCCAAGGGCTGGTAATGAAGGGGTGCGTATTGCAGAAACCCCATCTGGTATGCTTAATTGCATTGGGCTGGAAAATCCCGGCATTGATGTATTTTTAAGGGATATCCTTCCTAAGGTACGAAAGGAAGCCCCTAACACCGCTTTTATTGCCAATTTCTCCGGCAGCTCCGTGGAGGACTATGGCATAATGGCTGAGAAGCTGGATGTGGATGGGGTTGATGGTATTGAGGTCAACATTTCCTGTCCTAATGTTAAGGAGGGGGGCATCGTCTTTGGTACAGATCCCAAGGCTGCAGCTGCTGTTACCAAAGAGGTGAAGGCCCATACCACTAAGCCTGTTATTGTAAAGCTGTCACCTAATGTTACGGATATTACAGTCATGGCCAGGGCCGTAGAGAAAGCCGGTGCTGATGCCTTGGCTCTGATTAATACCCTTACTGGCATGGTGATTGATATTAATACATGGAAGCCACTTTTGGGCAATGTAACCGGGGGACTTTCGGGCCCTGCGGTAAAGCCTATTGCAGTGCGAATGGTGTATCAGGTGGCCCAGGCGGTTAACATCCCTATTATGGGTTTGGGCGGCATTGCCACTGCTGAGGATGCCATCGAGTTCCTTTTGGCCGGTGCATCCACCGTTGCCGTAGGCGCCGAAAACTTCGTCCACCCAGACGCAGTGGTCCGTGTAGCCGAGGGAATCGATGCATATCTGGAAAAACATAACCTCAGCCATGTATCCGAGCTGGTGGGGAAGGTAAAAATCGGTTGATATTAAAAATATAAAAATACAAAAGGCATTTGTAGGTTTAGAATGCTAATTTTCTAAGCCTGGTAAATGCCTTTTTATGTATTCATAAGTAAAAAGGATTATATGAATTTATAATCTCTAATGCCGGGAACAATCCTTACTATGGTTTTAGTGCAGCCGGGATGGCATCAGGAGCAGCCCAAAAGGTTGTCAATACGGTTGCTGATGTTGCCGATGCACCTTCAAAAACAAGTGAACATTATGGCAATAAGCTTCAGGATAAATTTGATCCACAGAAGCCAGGTAATATCTATGATAATGCTGTTCATAAATACGGTAAGATGTCAGACTTAAATCCTAATGGCAGTAAAGATCCTTTTGAAGAAACTAAATAAAATAAGAGTCAGCTTCCGGGCTGGCTCTTTCTAATGGGCATTGTTAAATTGAATGGGGTATAGATGTTTGATATAATGGACATCGAGGGGCATGTTGATGTGTCGGTTTCCTACCATCTTTTTTGGGAGGTGGTGCCTATGGGTCTTTACGAGCAGCTATCCTTGTTGATAGCACTTCTAAACCTCTTGGTTGCCATTTTTACCTATGTAAAGTAAATTACAAGGGTAAATATAAAACCGACCATTTGCCGTGGTCGGTTTTACTGAGATTATAAATTCTGAGGAAACTGACGGAGCAAACATCAACTGCCTCTTTTCTTATGCTCATTATATCATACGTAATCCTAAAGTCAATTATCTCTCCAGAGCGTTAAGCTTCTTACTCATTTCTGCAATCTGCTGGTTTTGCTGTTTAATAATTTCAGCTAATTCAGCTACCATTTGCTTAGTTTCTGTTAATCCACGAGATTGTGAATTAATACATTTAGTTAAGCTTGGTGCGTATGCAGCCAAAACATGATCCAGATCATTTGTACCAAAGGTTTGTACTATAGCAGCCGATTCGTGGCCGGTAGTCTGCGGATTACCGTCTTTATCATAAGGTTCATGATTAACACCGGAACCAAACCATCCCATAAATATCATCCTTTCTATCGTGTAAAAGAGTGTTTTTTTACTGTCTTTTTCATATTTTTTATTTTGGTTTTGTAAAAATTGATTTGTTCATCTGAAGCATTATATTCTTCATAACCATAATCATCAGTGATCGTATTCTTTATATCAAGGTCATCGGATGTCAAAATATCTAATGTTCCAAGAGAAGGTTGCTCTTCTGTGAGTAAGGTAACACCATTGGAAAATATCTTCTCAAACAGTGAATTATCAACTTGATTAAAAGATAAAATACTTGCTTTTAGCATATCTTGGTGAGTGGTATGGGTTAATTTAAACCTATATCCACATGCCAAGCAAATTAATCTGGCAAATTCTCTTTGGGTTCGTCCATTGCCTTCTCTAAAAGGATGTAAAGCATTTAAATCACCGTAATTTTCAGCAAGAACATTTATAAATTTATTATAATCCGTTCTTGCTTCGTAACACTGAACATAATATTTTGAAAATACAGTTTCAGCATAGCTTGGAATGTTACATGCTGGACAAAACAGGTTGCCTTTCCCAATATCTACAGTTCGTTCTTTTCCTGCCCAATCATAAAGATCTTGAAATATATATTTATGAATAGCTTTTAGGTGTTTAAAATCATATTTGCCTTTTAATGGTTTAATTTCAAGTTCTTTCAGGCGAATATACGTCAAACGGACTTCAGCATTTAATAAGTCTTTTTTGCTGGTTATTCCTAATTTATTTATTAACACATTTGAATTAGGATAGCGATACTTATCAACGTGCATATTCCGCTATAACCTCCTGGCGTAATTGCTCATAGGTTTTCTTTCCCTCTGATACTTTTATTATTTCTTTAATGAAAGCCTTACTAAGATACATATTTTCAATTGCCAATGTTGCTGCAACTTCTGCAATTTTACGATTTTGAGGAGTATCTGGAATAAGCATTTCTAATTCACTCCTTTATCTCAAATATATCATACTATATTTTACCATTTTTCATACTCTATTGTCATTCAAAAAGCATTAGCTTTTACAGGCTGAATTTTTTGTTTTTGATGGCCAGGAAAGGGCATACCTCACAGGCCGCAAGGGCAGACAACGGCTCCTTATGGCGCCGATGGCTGCAACGTATACCCTTGCGATAAGCCGTCAGTGAGGTGTGCTAGGCTCTTGGACCAAAAACAAAATCAGAAGGAAACGAGTATTCACCTTCGATGCCCATTATGGGCATCCTGATATAATAAAAAAATGTATAATGATTATTGGAAAAAAATAAGAGTCAGCTTTCGGGCTGGCTCTTTCTATTGGGCAGTGTTAAATTGAATGGGATAGGAATATTTGTTAGAATATATTGCAGAGACAGTTGATGTGTCGGTTTCCTCCCATCCTTTTTGGTAGGTGGTGCTAATCCTGTTAGGTAAAACAGCCTCAAATATATCATCACGTTTTGCAGTATAGTCAACTTTTTCTGTACGGATTAATATAGCTTGATACCGCAGTTTTGGCAAAATTTCGCGCCTGGAAGCAGCTTGGTGCCACAGCTGGTACAGAATTTCTTTACGCGTTTTTCCTTACCCACAGGGGCCATATGGTCCTGCTCGGACAACTGTTTAAATACCATGCGCAGTATAGGAATCAGCATATCGTTTGGCACATATATCTTATAGGTATCTGATATCGGAGAGACTCCCTCAGGATAATACATTGTCAAATCAAAGCCAAACTGGGACTTGGTAAGCTGTATATTGCTGCCAATTAATCGTTCCATGGGAATAAACCAAGGATAGCCCAGGATGTGCATACCTTTGGTGGTAAGGAGAAAACCCTTATTAGGGGCTTTCATATCTCCATCGTCATAGAAAAGGATGACCTGTTCTTCTATGGCAGAGAAGCTGTTGAATTTTTTTACACCAAAGCTGATACAGCTATCCGTATGGGGATTCACCCCTGGAAAGTGGAAATTCACCGGCATAAAACCTATGCCGGTGATAATGTTTTGTGCAAATATAACATTGTTGAAATTAAATGGAATTTGAAAAGTCATATAGATTTGAACTTAGCTTTGCTCCTCTATTTTATTTTGTGAGTATTCGTCGGCTTTTATCATATATTCACGAATAAGACTAAGGTGGTTTGTCATGGCATTATAGGCGTCAAAAATCTTACCCTCCAAAATGGCCTTTAAAATGCGGCGATGATAGTAGAGTGTATTTGATACACTGAGGTTGTTGAGGGTCAGTGAAATATTCTTTTCAATGAAAGAAAAGAGAATATAGGTAAGATTGCCAATAATCCTGTTTCCAGTGGATTCAGCAATAAGCTGATGAAATTTGCCGTCCTCGGCCACATAAGATTCACCTTTGCTAATGCGATCCTCAAGGGCCTTCATCATATCAATAAGGGCCTGCTTCTGTTCCTCCGTAGCATTTACAGCGGCCAACTGGGCGGCCTTTGGCTCAATCATCAGTCTAAGGTCAATCATGTCCAGTGCCAACATCTGGTCGTCATAGATAAAAGTAAGCCCTAGTGGATCATCAGGAATACCCTGTTTTTCAGAAATAAATGTGCCGGCCCCCTGACGACTTTCCAGAATGTTGCGGGCAATCAAAACCTTAAATGCCTCCCGCAAAGTACCACGGCTTACAGCAAATCTGTCAAGAAACTCTGCTTCGGTGGGAACCTTGTCGCCAGGCTTCAGCTGCCTGGAAGTGATATAATCAATAATTCTGTCTGTTGTTAGTTCAACCAGCGTTTTCCCGCTGTCCTCCTTTATATCTTCCATGACACTAATTCTCCTCACTGTTAAAATTTAGTTCCGTGTAAAAAATGTTTAATTTATAAGACCATTATATAAAATTTGATACAATAAAGCTACACAATTTTTCAAATATTATTTATAATTTCTTGCTTTTATAGGCTAATACATTGACTTGCCATTTGCTGGTTAGTTTGATGGATAGTTGCTTCTTGAAATAATTTATCATACAATTTATAAATAAAAAAGAAGGATTTTTATGTAGAACGTAGAATACTCACTATTATATATATAATAGTGAGTATTCTGCGATGTAGGGGGGAGTATTCCTACGGAAATGCAAGAGGGGGAAGTTTAATGAAGATATCATTAAAAAACAAGGTGATTTTTGTTGTAGTTGCCATATCTTTGCTGACTACTTTATGTATTGGCATAATGATGGTATACAGCATGGTAGATGAATCAAAGCGACAGGTGGAAACCTATAGGGCAACATTGACTCAGGATATTGAGAAACAGCTTAAGGATCAGACTGAAAGTGCTGTTTCCGTAATAAATTACGTATACAGCCTTCAGCAGAACGGAACTCTTACCGAGGAGCAGGCAAAAAAAGAGGCTGCAGATCGGGTGAGAGCTATGCGCTATGATAATGGTGCCGGCTATTTCTGGATTGACACCTATGATGGGGTTAATGTGGTTCTCTTGGGGCGTCCGACAGAAGGCAAGAGCCGTATAAATTCCGTAGACCCAAATGGCACCCGCTTTATTGAAGAAATGATTAAAAATGGCCGTAAGGATGGTGGCGGATTCACTGACCTGATGTTTGCAAAGCCAGGTGAGGATACGCCGCTGCCAAAGCGAAATTATACCGTGGCTTTTGCTCCTTACCAGTGGGTTTTGGGTACTGGTGTGTGGATTGATCATATTGATGCCATGGTGGCCCAGCAGGAAGAAGAGGCCAATGCTGCATTGTGGTCTGGCCTTATGAAGATGGGGGCTTTTGTATTAGTTCTGCAGATATTGTTTATTTTTATAGGTTATGTATTTGCAAATAAAATTATTCAGCCTATCATTAGCGTAACTGACAGGCTGAAGGTTTTTGCTACCGGAGATTTCCGTACTGCCAGCAGTGATGACGCACGTTTTGATTCTAACGATGAAATCGGCGAAATGCGTCAGGCTATGCGTACCTTGCAGTCCAGTATCAGCACTATGATGAAAAAAGTTATGGAGACCGCCCAGCAGGTTACTGATTCTGCCGGACAGCTTAATGACAGTGCCAGCCAGTCAGCAGAGGTTTCCAATTCCGTGGCCAATTCCATGGTAAATGTGGCAGGCAACTGTTCGGAGCAGTTTACCGAAATTGAAACTGCCAATGGTCAGGTGGAAACACTGGGACAGCACATGATGAATTTCGTAAATACCATTCAGCATTCAAGTGAAGTGGTTCAGGTTACCCAGGAAAAGGCTGTTGCGGAGGCAAAGACAGTTGATGGAGCAGTAGAGCAGATGAAGCTGATTCAAACTTCTGTAACCCAATCAGCAGCTGTCATTACAGAATTGGGTGAGGAATCTGATCGCATTGGTAAGATTGTTGATACTATTTCTTCCATTGCCACCCAGACTAATTTGCTGGCACTTAATGCAGCTATTGAGGCAGCCCGTGCAGGCGAGCATGGCCGTGGCTTTGCCGTTGTCGCTGATGAAGTAAGGAAGCTGGCTGAGCAGTCCAGTGAGTCTGCTGGTGAAATAGCTGGCCTTATTACATCTATTCAGGAAAAGAGCCAAAAGGCTGTGGCTGTAATGCAGGAAGGTGTAGGTCGGGTGGAAGCTGGTACCAAGGTGGTACAGGATTCCGGTGCCAGCTTTAATGAGATTGCGGAAATGGTTCGTAAGGTAGTGGAAGCGTCTCAGGAAATGGACAATATCGTTAATGCTCTGAATGAAAATACCAAGACCATTGGTGGAGCTATCCAGACAGTGGCTGTAAAAAGCTCATCAGTTTCCTCCGAGGCAGAAAGTGTATCCGCTGCCAGTGAGGAGTTGACCGCAACTATGAGTGAGATTGAAAGCTCCAGCGGCGTATTGGCAGAAATGGCCAAGGATATGCTGAAAGCTGTTGAGAATTTCAAGATGAATTAAGTTAAAAAACAGTGTTAAATAGGCTGTAACTGATGTATAATCAAAGTTGGGAATAAAATCTGACTTTTACAGGTTTTTTTCACTTATTAATGTTATATTTCATGATGTACGATAATAGGAAAAGAAAAAAGAAAAGAGGTCGATTTTAATGCAGACTATTGCACTGATTGCTCATGATAAGAAGAAGGAAGAAATGCTGGAATTTGTAGAGCAGCATATTGATTTACTGAAGGGCTGCCACTTGATTGCTACCAATACCACTGGTACCAGAATCAAGGAAAAGTTTGGTATAGATGTTGAGACCATGATGTCTGGTCCTCTTGGCGGTGACCAGCAGATTGGTGCAAAGGTTGCTACTGGCGAGGTTGATTATGTAATATTCCTTCGCGATCCACTTACCTCACAGCCTCACGAGCCTGATATTAACGCACTGCTGAGACTTTGTGATGTTCACAATGTACCACTTGCAACCAACAGAACCAGTGGTCATATCATGCTGAAGTATGTGGCCATTGAAAACACTGTTGCCAGTGACTGATTCTAAAAAACAACGATGATAAACTTAAAACGCCTTGGCTCATTGAGTCAAGGCGTTTTCTACGTACAAAACAGATCATTATTTTACGAGATTTGTGTTGTCCTTATCGATTATCATTGGAATACACAAATAAGCCGGAACCGTCATAACACCATTATTGTAGGTGGTTTTGTCATTGATGGCAGGCTGAGTTCCCTCAACTACGGCCTTAATCATGCGGATACACTTAGCATTAAGGTCATCTGAGGATTTATAAATGGTAATAGCCTGAGTACCAGAGCGGATGGCCTCAATGGCACTGGCTTCGGCATCCTGGCCGGTAATAAGTGGCCAAGCACCATGATAATTTGCCTGTAAAGAAGCACGGATGCCAGCGGCACAGCCATCATTTGGAGCAAGAACAGCAGCCAGATTACCATCGGAATAGTAGGTGCTGATGAGCTTGTCCATGCGGGCCTGAGCATTCTTACCGTCCCAGTCCTTGGTGGCAGCCTGCTCAAAGCTGGTTTCGTTACTGCGACTTACAAGCTGACCATTATCGAAGTATGGCTTAAGCACCTCCATGGAACCAGTAAAGAACATGTGAGCATTGTTATCCTTTGGATCCCCGGCAAATACCTCAATGTTGTAAGGACCAGCACCGGATTTGAGGTTAAGGGCTGCCACCAGATATTCACTCATGGCCTTACCAACAGCCTCATTATCAAAGGAAGCATAGTAGGATACGGCATCAGTGTTCATAATCAGGCGGTCATAGGCAATGACAGGAATGTTTTCAGCCTTTGCGTCCTTTAAAACCTCGGTGAGCTTTTCACCATTTACTGCGCCAATAACGAGGCAGCCAGGATGGTCCTGAATCATCTTCTTTATTTGTTCAATCTGCTGATCCTCGGTATCAGCAAACTGCAGATCAACCTGGAAGCCCTCTTTTTCCAGATCTTCCTTCACGCTGTTGCCGTTTTTCTGCCAGCTGGCAGATGAATTGGCAAAGCTTATAGCAACTTTCTTGTTGGAACCGTTGTCAGAACCGCATCCGCTAACCAGAAAGGTTGCTACAAGAAGTAAAAGTGATGCTAAAGCGATTATTTTTTTCACTTAATATTCTCTCCTTTTGACAATCAAATCTTAAATTTGTCAGTAGCATTCTGCAGGTCAACAGAGAGCTCTGCCATCTTGCGGCTGGCATTGGCGATTTCGTCCATGGAAGCTGCCTGTTCTTCAGTAGCTGCAGATACGGATTCGGTTTCAGTGGCCACTTCCCTGCCAGTCTTCTCCAGTGCAGCCATGTTGCTAACCAGATTGGCGGCGTTGGAGGAGGAGCTGGTGGCCTCGTTAAGAATATCACGGGAATGCTCAGCCAGATTCTCAACAGCACTAACAATTTGATTGAAAGCATCACCGGCGTTGGTGACAACCTCCTGACCAGCCTTCACAACCTCGGTACCACGATTCATACGGTTAACAGCATGATCTGTATCCTTTTGGATATCGGAAATCAGATCTGCTATACGCAAAGCGGCAGTGTTGGATTCCTCAGCAAGCTTGCGAACCTCTTCGGCAACTACCGCAAATCCACGGCCAGCTTCGCCGGCACGGGCAGCCTCGATAGCAGCGTTTAAAGCCAGCAGATTGGTCTGGGATGCAATACTTGAAATGGTGTCACTAATAGTGCCAATTTCGTTGGAGCGTTCAGCCAGCTGTTTAATAACTTCAGCAGATTTGATAACTGCTTCAGAGATTTCTTCCATCTGGCGGACTGCGTCGGCAATGGATTCTGCACCATGGCTGGCAATGTCCTGCACATTATGGGCAGCTTCGTTGGAGGCAGAAGCCTTATTTGCAAAGCCCTCAAGATTTTCAGCCAGAAGGTTGATATCATTTGATGAATTGGTTACAGCAGTTTCCTGCATATTGGCATTGGACGCCACATTGGTGATGGACATAGCCACCTGATTAGTTGCCTGGGCAGACTGTTCAGCATTTTCCGTAAGCTGCTTGGCAAATCCGGAAACGTCCTGCGCTGTTTTATGAATATGTCCAATAAGGGTACGGAGATTATGAACTGTGTCCTTGTAGGAATTTGTCAGCTCACCGAATTCGTCGTTGGTTTTGGCAGAAACATCCACTGTCAGATTACCACCAGCAATCTCCTTGGAGATATTCATCAGATAGGTGATAGACTTCTGAATGGTGGAGCTGAGATACCAGCCCATAAATGCGGACAGAACAAGGATTATAACAAAGGTGAAAATTAAAGTATTTCTGGTAACAGCATATTTTGCTTCTGCATCTGCTGTTTCAGCATGGATAAAATCCTTTTGTGCATCCAGAAGCCTTGTAAGGTCGTTGCTGATAACCTGATAGTCCTGTTTTGATTTATCAAGCATAACAGCTGCTTCGGCGTGCTTACCTTCTGAAATAAGATTGATCATAACCTCAGAGTTTTTCCGATAGGTCTGCCAATTGCTGACTATAGTCTGGAAAAGTGAGGCATTATCCCCGGTAAGTGTTGGCTCGATGTCCTTAAAGGCAATGTCCAGCTGATCGCCGAGCTTTTTAGTCTGCTGTATGGCATAAATCCTATTTGGCAGAGTAGTTGCGGTGAAAACACTGTATTCACCCTGACGGTAGTCTGTCAAGGTCTGGTTGCTGTTGGACGCGGCCATAACACCATTAAGATGCTCTGTTGCGATTCTCATGGCACCATTATTAATACTGTTTAAACTATACCCGGAAAAGAGGTTGGTTGCGGTGATAATAATCAGCAACAACCCAAATACCATATATAGTTTTTGGCGAATTGTTAAATCATTCAAATAAAACCCTCCTTTTTCGCTATAGTATTATATCACAATCTATGCTGTTTTATTATCGTTTATAGCTAATAATTTTTATGAATTATTTTTTATTTTGATGTTTGAAATTGTCAGTCATATTTGATATGAATTAATTGGCAATGTGATGAAATTCTGTTATACTGTATCAGTTAGACAAAAAGAGATAATGAGAGATTATAGTAGAAGGATGAGTGTAAAAGCTATATGTTAATACATGATTTGGTTTATCGTGGTAAAGACGATGCAGTTGCTGTTATCGACAAAGAACGTACATTTACATATAAGGATTTGCAGAATTCTGTAAAGGAATACCGAAACTACCTATACAATATAGGTGTTCGCCGGGGAGATCGGGTAGGTATTTTTTCACGGAACAACTCAGATATTCTCCTTGCATATATGGCTATTGTTTCTCTGGGTGCCTTGGCGGTGCCTATTAATTTTCAGCTAAGTAATCGGGAAATAGCTTATATTGTTAAGGATGCGGGCATTATCCATGTACTTACATATAAGGAATTGGATATTGCAGAGGCTCTTGATGAATTACATTTTACGGAAAATGTTCAGCAGCATAATCTCAGATACTGCTATCAGGAGCAGAGCTGTCCGGATGCTCCCAAGCTGCCTGATGACTTTAAGGACACTGAACCTTGTGTGATTATTTACACATCTGGTACCACTGGTAATCCAAAGGGAGCGGTGCTTTGCCACAGAAATATTATTGCCAATGATGAGCAGTATCACGAGGTGGCCCACGGTACCAGTGATTTGGTGGAGCTTTGCGTATTGCCTATGTACCATTGCTTTGGCTGGACCCTGTCCGTTATGTACCCGCTGTATGTGGGAGGCAAGATGGTTATTCTGGATAAGTTTACTCCAAAGGAAACCATTGAAACCATTCGTGATTATGGCATTACTGATACCCATGTGGTTCCAAGTATTTGTGCCCTTTTAAATAAGCTGGCCAAACCTGAGGATATGAAGACCCTGCGTATGGTGGTCAGTGGTGGTACCACATTGCCATTAAAGATTGCCGAGGATTTCAAGAACAATTTTGGCATTACCCTTTGTGAGGGCTATGGCCTTTCTGAAACATCTCCAGTGGTTACCATGAATTCTCCTGCAACTGCCAAGATTGGCTCCATTGGTCCTGTGGTTCAGGGCATTGAATATAAGATAATGAGCGGGGAAAACCAGGAGGTAGCCAAGGGTGAAGCCGGAGAGCTGGTGGTCAAGGGCAACAATGTAATGCTGGGTTATTGGAACCTTCCTGAGGCAACTGGAGCTGCCCTGCATGATGGCTGGTTCCATACCGGTGATGTGGTGCGTGAAGACGAGGAGGGCTTCCTCTATGTAGTGGATCGCATAAAGGATATTATTATTTCCATGGGTGAAAATGTGTATCCCCGCGAGATAGAGGAGCTTGTTTATCATTATCCAGGCATCACTGAATGCGCAGTAGTAGGTGTTCCAGATAAGCTCCGCGGTAATGCGGGGGCTTGCTTCTATGCGGTAGGTGAAGGAGAAACTGTAAATGTTAGGGAGCTAAAGAAATACCTCCAGAAAAATCTGGCCCTTTATAAGATTCCTCGTGAATTCCATGAGGTGGAGGCATTGCCTAGAACTTCCACCGGCAAGATCGCCAAGAACAGGATTATCCCAGAGTATGAGGCTTCCAAGAAAAAGTAATATAAAAAGCAGAAATCGCTTGATTGCGGTTTCTGCTTTTCTTTTTAATTATGAATTTTGCTTATGAGTTTTGCTCGTGACCCTTGATAAGGTCAGCAATGGTGATGTTGGTGAAGAAGTCCTTCACCATTTCATCAAAGAGCTTCCACATTGGCAGGGTGAGACATTTTGCTTCCCGTGGGCATTCCTCAGCGCCTTCCTGCAGACAGGCAACAGAGGTGAGACGGCCCTCGGTGACCTGGAGAATCTCCAATACATTATATTCCTCAGGCTTGCGCAGAAGGCGATAGCCACCGCCCTTGCCACTGGTTCCCTTCACCAGTCCGGCACTGACCAGCATTTTTACCACGCGTTCCATATATTTCTTGGAAACCTCCTGGCGCTGGGCAACATCATCAAGGGTTACGGGTTTGTCATCAGGCTGCTGGGCCATGTCTATCATAAAGCGAACGGCATATCTTCCTTTAGTAGAAATCATACGATAACCTCCTTTTAACCTATTTTACCCCTTGGTAAAATGGAGAGGATTCCCTTGATATTTAGGGAACCCTCTTTTAATTTGTCTGCTTTTTGTCTGCATTGGCGTCTTTGTCTGCATTATTTTTGATAATCTGCTCGAATTTTGAGCTGGTATTTTTCAACATTTTTTCTGTTGTTTTTGTGTAAAGATTCATAGTCAGGTCTATTTTGCTGTGGCCTAACCTTGCGGCAACCTCTTTAGGGCCAACCTCTGCTTCGGCAAGCATGGTGGCGTGGGTGTGCCTAAAGGAATGTGCATTAAGACCAAACTGTTTGAAATAGTAAAAAGTGTTGCGGGCGTGTACTGGCCTACCATCGAGGTCTGTTACCACCAAGTTGATGGGTGTTTGCCCTTGGATATTCAAAGAGGAAGAAGCTATGGTGACTTCCTGCTTTTCATTGGAGTAGCATTTTAGATATCCACCCTGCATCCGTTCTTTGTTTTGTTGCTGCAGGGTTTTCCATTTTGTGAGTGTTTCAGCTAGTACGGAGTCAATGTAGATGGTGCGGTAACTGGAGTCAGTTTTTAGTCCCTTAAAGAAATGTGTTCGGGCCACATAGACAAGCTGTGTCTTGACTGTGATGATTCTATTGGTCAAGTCCACATTCTCCCAAGTCAGCCCGCAAATTTCGCTGATGCGCATACCTGTGTGGTAGGCAAGCATAAAGATTATGTGCATAAAAGTACCAAAGGGGAACTTTTCAATAATTTCAGCGAATTTCTCAGGGGTAACAATGACTCTTTTGACGATTCCTGTTCGGGTGTTCTTTGGTATATGGATTTCGGTTGCAGGGTTGGATTTGATCAGTTCGGCAGGGTATACAGCATAGCTGAGTGCCATATTGAGAACGGACTTGATGTGCTTTAGGTAGCTTTGGGATTTATCCTCACTGGCCAGTTTTTTAAGCATGAAGTCAATATCTCTAGGCCGTAGCTGTTCCAAGGGTATGTGTCCAATTAGTGATTTGAGTATTCGTATACCACGTTCATAGTTGTCTTGGCTGCCACGGGAAAGCTCATTTTTGTACTGGTCATACCACAAGGTAAGGAGTTCGGAAACAAGCAGGTTTTCGTTGGTTATTCCTATACCTCCGTGTTTCCAGTCGGTATACGCTTTGAGTCCTTCTTCGTAGGCTGCATCCTCAGACTCGAATCCGCCTTTTTCGATGACGTGGCGTTTTCCTTCGGCAGTCTTTCCGGCTTCAAAAATGTAGCTATAGGTTTTTCCTCGTTTGCGTGTTCTGACTTTTGCCATGGGGCATCATTCCTTATTTGTCAAAAAGACCATGTTTGAGGTTATAGTCAAGAGATTTGGTATCATCATAAAAATAGTAGTCCTTGCTACCAATTTTAGGAGTATTTGCATAAGGCCTATACTTCTCTAGTAGGTCGTTATGCTGATGTAAATGGTCTATGATAATCAATACCATGATGTCATCATTGAAGTAAGAAAACGGAGGCCTGGCAATACATTGTGAGATTGAATCTTTAAAAATAGTATCTAACCCAGTGTCAGATAAATTAAGTTTTTTCAGCAGAAGACTGAGGTCACCCCATAACCTTGTTTCAAATACCCATTTTAAAGAGTCATATTTAGATACATTGTTGTGGTTACCCATGCCTGACAAATCATAGAAAAGGGTTATAAGTAAGTATTTAAGGGCACCTTCAAAGTCATTGGATTTTTTTAGTGAAATATATTCACTGCAATATACATTTCTCAGTAAACCCCATTTGCGGGCTTCTATGTGTTGTTTACATTCTTCCTCGAATTCAAACATGATAGCAGCGCCTCTTTTTTAATTTTGTATTAGCAAATTTTGTATGGAAAAGGCCTATTTTAACGCAGACTTTGCTCTTTGATAAGAGGAAAGCCTGGCTACTTTTCAGTAGACTTGAAAACTCGAAAAAGGGTTAGTCTTTCGGGCTCTCAGGAGTGGTAGAGGTTGGTTCTAAAACCACCTTAATCTCGGTACCGTCAGAGAGAACAATGGTAAATTCTCCGATACGTGAGATTAACTCGGCCTCATCCATGCGATTCACCACCTAAGGGTTTATTTCCACATCCGTCTGCCCTTTTTGTTTTGCTTCAATGATCGCCAGTCTAATGGCGTTCTTTATGAAGGCTATGTTTTCGGGAGACAGATGATAGATGGCATCATTGTCAAGAACGGAACCGTCAAGTCTGACGCTTTTTATTAGCCCCTTCATTTCGGGGTCATTTTTAAAAAGGACTTTTAAAAAATCAGATTCCTGTTGTTCTTTTAAGGCGTCTTGATAGACATTGACATCACCTATGATAAAGTCTGTAGAAACATGGTATAAATTAGCAAGTGTTCTCAAATCTGTTAGGGAAGGGAACGACCTGCCCTGCTCCCAGTTGGAAATGGACTTACTGCTAATTCCGGTAACGGCTTCAATGTCTTTTTGGAGGTAGCGTAATTTTTCGCGGCAGTATTTTAAACGTGCTCCTATACTGGACATAAAAATCACCCCTTTTTAAGCATTATATCAGAATTCCCATTTTATGGAAAATTTATCTAAAAAACTAGAAATCTACTGTACAAACCTAGAAAATGGGATTATAATAAAGATATACTAAATATGTGGAAGGTGGTGATGTAATGACTGTTAATGAAAAAATCAGGGTCTATCTTAAGGAACATGGCATAATGCAGACTGCTGTTGCAAGGGCAACTGGGATTAATATTAAGACATTCAATTATCTGATTAATGGAAAAAGTGAAATGAGTGTTGACAGAATGGTGGCCATTTGCAAGTTCTTAAATGTGCCGGTGTCTTTTTTTTTGGATGATGAGTCCAAAAATCTGACAACAAATGGATAATTCCTTGATATGTGGAGCGAAGGTTGGTGTAAATGGAAATTTCAGAATTGAGAGAAGCCGTTGAGCTTGCAAAGGAATTGAAGGAAATCCTGACTGAAACACCTGAGGTGGCTAATTTCCTTAATGGAAAAATGGAGGCCTTTGTTCCCGAAACATCCTACAGGCTGATGACTGTATCTGAAGCAGCCAAGGCATTGTGTGTGAACAAGAACAGAATAGGTGAGTATGTACGGCAAGGCTTATTGGAATGTATTTATACACCGCCTGCCAGTCACATGAAGATAACAGTTCGGTCAGTAAATAGTTTTATTGCAAGGTGCAGGAAAGGAGAATTTGAAAGTGTCAGTAGATCAGCAGGTGAAGAATTGGCGTAAGGCCAAGAATTGGGAAATGTTGGTTGATGCGGTGGAAGGTGTTGGAATGGCCTTCTTCCTGTTGTTGCTGTGTGGGTTTATCTAGGAGGCGTATATGTATCTTGAAATCAAAAGGCCCAAAAGGATACGGCATCGGGTAAGGATGCCATTGACGGATGAAGGGTTATTCTTGATTCTGTTTGGAGCAGGAGTGGTTGGAGGTTGTATGGGTGCTTATATGTTTGTAAGTACCTTGATTCCGTTTTTAAAGTAGGAGGATTGACATGAAATTATATGAGATTAATCAGGAAATCTTGGACTGCATAGACCAAGAAACTGGTGAGATTCTTGACAGTGAGAAATTGGAAAAACTGCAAATTGACCGCCATGAAAAATTGAGAAACTATGCGTTCCTGGTGATAAACCTGTCAGCAGATGTTGACAAGTTTAAGGCACAGGAAGACAAGTTTAAGGCCCGCAGAAAGAAAGCTGAGAACACTATTGAGTGGGCAAAACAGACTTTGAGCCGGGAGCTTGAAGGAAAAGAAATGGAAGAAGATGAGTTCAGAATCTCATATTTGCCAAGTGAAGCAGTGGAAATAGATGAGACCATGGCAGATAAAATCCCTTTTGAATTTTGGAAAGAACAAAAGCCTAGCTTTGATAAGAACGCTTTGAAAAAGGCCATCAAGGAAGGGCAGAAGATAGAAGGTGTCCGTTTGGTAGAGCGGAACAATATTCAGATAAAGTGAGGTGAGAAAATGACAGGTAAACCAATATATGCGGCCTTGCAGTCCATACAGAGAGATTTGAAAGCTACGAAAGATAAGGTCAATGACTTTGGTAAATATAAGTATCGGTCAGCGGAGAGCATTATTGAAGCGGTGAAGCCGTTACTCAATGACAATGGCCTTATTTTATTGATGTCTGATGAAGTCGTTGAGGTCGGTGACAGGATATATGTAAAGGCAGAAGCCAAACTGGTTGATGTCGTAAATGCTGATGAGGTTAAGGTAACAGCCTATGCGAGAGAAGCTGACTCTAAACGAGGTATGGATGAATCACAGGTCACTGGGTCCACATCAAGTTATGCAAGGAAATACGCTTTGAATGGTCTGTTTGCCATAGATGATGGCAAGGATGCAGACACAAATGAGTTCCATGAGGAAAAGAAGTCACGGGCGAAGGCAGAAGATGAAGCCAAGGCCAAGGAAGATGTAGTAAAGAAGCAGGCCATTAATCGTCTGAATAAGATTATGAAGGACAATGTGCTTTCCAAGAATTTTGTGAGAGCCACAAGCAAGAATATTTGTGGGAAGGAAACTACCACGGTTATGACGGCAGATGAAGTGGTTAGGGTCGCAGAAGAATTGGAGCGATTAGTCCAAGAGGCTGAGTTGTGATGGTACAGGAACATTGCATTGGAAAAATAACGGACATCAGTGAAAACGGTATAGTAACAATTTTTGCCCAGTTGCCAAATTTGAATAAGGCATTGGACAGACATTATGACAGGGTTGAAATTATCCTGCCTGACGGGAGAAAAATTACCCCTGAGCAGAGAAGAAAATGTTATGCCCTGTTGGGTGAAATAACAGAGTTTGTCAGCGGTATAAGAAATGCGGAAACCCTTGATGAAACTAAGTCCATGATGAAGTGGGAATTTATACTTCACAGGATGGAGGCCCAGGAGCGGAGGCTTTTTTCGCTGGCAAATTGTGATGTTAGTACAGCCCGTGAATTTATCACTTATTTGGTGAGTTTTATAGTGGAAAATGATATTCCTACGAAAATACCTCTAATTGAGCAGTGTGAGGATATTGCCAGTTTTGTATATGCCTGTTCGATAAACAGAAAATGTGCCGTTTGTGGCAAGGATGCAGATGTACATCACTGTGAAGGTTCAAGGATAGGAGCAGGTGTAGACAGAAATGAGGTTCACCATTTGGGGCGTGAGGTTTTGCCGTTGTGCCGGGAACATCATAGCATTTGTCACAATGATGAGGAGGCTTTTATCGAGAAGTTTCATTTAGTGCCAGTACGGTTAGACGAGGCTTTGTGTAAGAAATTGAAGTTAAAGAAGTGAGGGGGTGAGATTTTGGACGAAGAAAAATATTTAAAGATACCCTTCAGCATTTTGACGGACGAAAACTTAACCCTAATTGAGAAATTAGTTTTGGCTGAAATCGTCACTTTAGATAATAAAGATGGTTGTACGGCTAGTAATGATTATATAGCTAAAGTATTAGGCTATAAAAAAAGAAGAGTGCAAGACGCAATTCATAGGTTAAAAAATAAAGGATACGTTAATTTAGAGTTTGTAACTCCAGTATCTCGCATTATAACCCCTACCAAAAATTGCACCCCTACTCAAAATTGCTATAGCAAAAATAAGTCAGATATAGCAGAAAACAGTATACCTTTTACGCAAATTTGCTATAGCAAAAATGAGGAAGCTATAGCAAAAAACGGTAGCCCCCCTACAGAAAATTGCACCCTACCCATGCAAAAATCCGTATCTGCTATAGCAAAAATCGGTCAAACCCCTACAGAAAATTGCACCCAAGATAATAGAGATAATAAAGAGATAATAATTAAGAGTATAGAGAGAGAAGAACCACCCCCCTTATCGGAGGACGTAAAAAAAATATATCAGGACAAAATACACCCTATATGCAATTTGCAAGAGCTGGATAGTTTGGCTGAGGCTGTAGAATGTCATGGTATTGAGGCTGTTATTAAGGCAATACAAATAGCGGCTAAAAAAGGTAAGCGTACTTTGCCATATGTTGAGGGCATACTAAGGCAAATGGCAAAAGATGGTTATAAGGAATTGGAGGTTACCAATGCAGGCACTAACGGAAATATTGGACAAGAGCCTCTTGATGAATGGGCTGCCCAGTGGGGATGAACCTATAGACCCTAAAGAGCTTTGTAAAGAATGTATTGGCCTTAGTTATTGCAAGCAGGAAATAACTGGTATGGTTCCAGTCGAAGAAGAATACTACGGCAGTGTGAGAACAAGGTTGCACTTTTGCCAGTACGAAGCAAGAAAACGTGGACAGGAAAAAGTAGATAGACTTTTTAGGGATGCCAAAATACCTGAAAGATACACTGACTGTGGTTGGAGTGATTTTCACATTAATAGCCATAACCAAGAAGCTGTAAATGCTGCGTATGAGGTTATAGAGAAGCAGAGCGGAGCTATCTTCTATGGAAATCGTGGTACTGGTAAAACAATGCTAGTAAGTATCATAGCCAACGAAATGGCAAAGAATGGTGTACCAGTGTTATTTACTTCGGTTCCAGAATTGTTTGATGCAATACGGTCAAGGTTCACTACTGGTAATGCCAAGGATATTGTGGATGGTGTAAAAGATGCAGATTTTCTGATACTTGATGATATGGGTACTGAGAAAATGACAGACTGGGTATCCGAACAGCTATTTATCATCATCAATCACCGATATAACAGGAACCTTCCGCTGGTAATAACGACTAACTACGATCCGAGAACCTTTGCGGCGAAGTTATGTATTCAAAGTAAAGACGGATTGGACAAAATACCAGCAGAGAGAATAATGAGTCGGCTAAAAGCAATGTGTAAGTTTGTTAAAGTGGCTGGCGGAGATTGGAGAATGCAGGAGGTGCAGTAATGGAGAAGAATATGCCGGCACTATCAGGGCTTAAGAACAAGATGATTGGTGGTACGAAAATGATTGGAGGATAGACAATGCAGACGGAATTAATACATGAGCATGAGGAAATAGATGATAACGGTGATAGGGAGAATATCTTAGTGCAAAGGATTAGCCAAGGGAGTGCGGAGCTGTTTAGGGTTGAAGTAACACATCATTTTGCATTCTCGGAAAAAATGAGGGTAAGGTGTGGCATCCTGCTAGACAGGGCGGAGTTTGAGAATATGTTGAGAGACATGAACAACTACATGAAGGAGCTGAAGTAATGGTTGAGCGTGAAACAGTTTTCAAAAATGAGTATCTTGAGGTGACTAAGGAAGTGAGGTATTTCGACCCAAATTTTCCAAAGATTCCAGGGTATAGGACAGAAATGGTCACCTATCACTTATTTTCAAATGGCAGAAGGGTAATGATATCCCCTGATGAGCTGGAAGCATTAGCAGAAGTTTACAAGAAGGAGATTGCAGGATGAAAACAGGTTTAATAACGCCAGTAACGGGTATTGATTCAGATATAGAAAAGTGTAAGGAGCATTTATGCAATGAATATGCAGAGTTTAAAAATGCTTGGACTAACTGGGATGAACAAAATGGAAAGACAACAGCAGAATTAGTTGAGGAGCTTGTTGACCTTGCGACATCCTGCATGACACTTGCGGACAGGGTAGAGAAGAAGGTTAAGATTCCTGCGTTGGTAGACAACACACTGCTGATGGTTGCGAGTAAGAATTATTCTAGGGGTTATCATAACAACCCTATGATTTAGAGGTGCAATATGAGGCGATATGATGTGCTGATGGAAAAAATGAACCCTCAAAATATGGCATGTTTCATAGTGGGAGTAGTTCCTTGTGAGTATTGTGCAGGGCCAAAATTGCCGGAGCGGTGCGAGTATGAGGGATTCAAGTGTGAGGAAGGTATTAAGGCATATTTAGAGCAGGAGGTAGAGCATGAATAAGGTCATTTTACATGGTCGGTTGGTGAAAGACCCCGACATAAGGTATACGACAACAGGGAAATGTGTAGCCAGTTTCACAGTTGCAGTGAATAGACAGTTTGCAAGAGAAGGGGAACCTAAGGCAGATTATATCCCATGCGTGGCGTGGGAAAAACTGGCACAGCTTATAGCTGACAACATGGTAAAGGGCAAGGAAATCTTGGTTGAAGGCCGTATGCAGGTTCGTAGCTATGATGCACAGGATGGAAGTAAGAGGTATGTGACAGAAGTCATTCTCAGCGGAATGGATTTTTGTGGAAGTAAAGGCGACAGAGGAAATGCGCCTGCAGGAAACACTGGTGGTTTTGCGGGAGAGCCAGTGGATGATTATTCTATACCATTCTAGGGGGAAATAAGAATGATGTATCGAGATTGGACAACGCATGTGCCATTAATATATGTCCGTGACCGAGAAACGGGAATAGAGCACCTTGTAGGAAGTGATGTGCATGACACCTTGGAAGCTGTTGAAGGTGCGCAGTTTCTGATGTACTCCAATATGCAAAACTGTGAGGATTCAACAGGAGCATATAGGTTTAAGGCTGTAAAGCAAGGTTATCCTGGCTATGGGTATGAGTACATAGTAAAAATGGTGCCTTGGGCAGAAGCAGTGAAGCTGTACAAGAAAATAGACAGGGAGTACAGAAAAGCATGGAAAAGACGGCTAGAGATAGTCGGGATATCCGCAAAGGAATACAGGAAAAGGAGCCAAGAAGATGACTGATGTCATGGCATTCCTTGTTGGTATGGTGCTAGGCGGGTGCCTCGTTATAAGCATCATGTGTGTTGTTATACAAGGGTATGTTGAAGGCATGAAGGACAGCAATAGGAGGTGAGAGCGTGAAGACCAATTTTGAAAATATAAACAAGGCATATTTGGCTGAGATATTATCTGCTAGTTGTACCTTTTGCAAGGGAATCAGAAATAGTGATGAGTGTTTGTCTGAGCATATTGACAACGGAAGATGTTTAAGGGAAATGAATAAATGGCTTAATCAAGAAGTAAATCCTATGCCAGAACTAGAAAAAGGAGATGTGATTGAAGTATCTGGTAACAATTATAAGTATGTTTATCTTGATGATGGAGTTAGTGTATTGATAGGTGCAGACAGACCGAAATTGGTAAGAAACATAAGAGGAAATTGTAACATCAAAAGCATTAAAAGATATGAGTTAAGTAAGGATAAATATACTTGCGTGTGGAGGGCTGATAATGGATTCTATAAAACCTTGTTGTAATTGTGGAGGACTTGAAGCTGAAATGATAAGCGAAAATATAAAAAATCCATTGTACTGGCTGAGGTGTAAGGCGTGTGGTTATCCGTTATCAGGAACACTGGCAGGGCCATATATGTATTGGAGAGAAGCACAAAAAGCACAAGAAGAATGGAATAGGAGGGCAGATAGTGGCAGTAAACGGAAAGCGTAAGGGCAGGGATGCGGAGGAAGAACTGGTGAGAAAAATCAGAGAGCAAGGTTTCCCAAAAGTACGCAGGAGTCAGCAGTATTGCGGTAAGTCAGGAGAGTCAGCAGATTTGGTAGGTTTGCCCAACATCCATATTGAGTGCAAGAGAGTGGAAAAGCTGAACATCTTTGAAGCCATCAAACAGGCTTTGAGGGATGTGATGACAAGCGGTACCAACAAACTGGCATGCGTGTTTCACCGCAAGAACAAGGAGCGTTGGTTGGTAACAATGACACTGGAAGACTGGTTTGAATTATACAGACTTTCGGACCTGTCAGATGTTGACGAACTGGACGAGGTGGGAGAATGATGAAACCTAATATTCCCGTGGAAAATTTTGTGAAGCATTATGGATTTAAATACTGCAAAAAGCCGTATAACTCTTGTGCTTATCTTTGTATGGCAAGAGGGTGTGAAATGATATTTGTGTCATCACAAAGGGTTGCCATTATTCCTTGGAAGGAGAATGACCCAAGAATTCATAAAAAGGCAAATTGTAGGTATCGTGATAAAAGGACAGCACTAGAAATTTTCTATTTACTTGTGAAAAATAATGCAGTTATGTTGGAATGGGAGGGCTGATGATGAATAAAGATATGCTGAGAGAAGCAATAGAGTACATAAGTGATGAATGCTCGCAGTATAAGAACTGTGAGGAGTGTAAATTCTACAATAAGTATGACTGGAATGAGTGTTATTTTGGTAGTCCCCCTATGAATTGGGACATTGAGGAAATACTTAACAGGTGTGAGGTTAAGAGATGAGAACAGACAGAAAACAGTAGTATGGAAAAATTGTTGCCTATTGTGATAGCAGAATCAGTTATCACGGTGACAGAGTTTATATGAGTGTGTTCCCGGCATTAGGTATCTACATAGGTATCAGACGGAGAGCATGCAAGAAATTGGTTGAAATTTTGAGTAAGTAACAGAATAGGAGGATTGACATGACAAGAGAAGACAAAGGACTTGCTACTGGTGTAAACAGTGGCATGAAACAGCAGGAAGGTATGTTGGACAAGATAGACAACCTCATCAAGGTATGTAAGGAAAACAACCTACTTGAAGGCGTAACAGCAGAGGAGCTTGGTACATTGGCCTGTTTTAGTATGGAAATGCGGGATGCGGTAAATATTGCCAAGAAACTTGCCAAAAACCTGCTTGATGTGTGCGAAGCAGAGGAGAAGAAAAAACAGGCAGAAGAAAAGGACAAGAAAGAAGCCGAGAAAAAAGCGGCAAAGGAAAAAGAGAAAGCAAGCAATAAGCCTGAGGAATTTCCACTGGAATTCAGTTTTGATGAGTGAGGTGCGATATGAAGGTATTAATAAACAGGAGGATTCCTCAGATATATACAGCGGTGTCAAGGAACGCCCCAGGAGTAAAGTCAGCGTATGAGGAGTGTCGGTATCAGGAGAAAAGGTTTTATGCCAAGTTCCTGTATAAGTGCTTGAAGTGCAAGTCTGATTTTGAGGTGTATCACAGATATATTCCAACAGGTAGTTACTACTGCAGGGCAGATGATGAAGTTGTTACCTGTCCTGTGTGCGGATTCAAGCATAAGAATTTTGCCAATGAACGGAACATCTTTTTTGACAAGAGAACAGGAAACAAGGAATCGTGGGTACCTAAGGAAATGTTTCTTGAGGTTCGAGAGATAAAGGATGAAATCATCTTGGGCATATGTGCAGAGTCTTATGCGCTAGATGATAAAGCTGACAAGCAGGTATTTCTCCATGAAGAATTTAGGTTCAATGTGAAGAAGCGACAGACCATGTTTATAACATGGAATAATGGCTATAGGGCCGGGAAAAAGGTGTATGAGCTTGGGAATCCGTTAGATAAATGGATTTTTGAGAACTCTGTATTATGGCATTTACGGAGTGATAATCTGTCAAAGGCTGAAAAGTCCGACATCCTTAAGGTTGTGAAATATGTCCGTGATGCGGTTAGGAAGAAGTGGAAAAAGTGTCACAAGCACGAACTCTCAGGGATATATGCCAGTTATGGGCAGGAAAATGGGTATATGCTATTTGGCCTTGTGAATATTGCGTTTAGGTTGGTTTATAGTGATGCGGGAAATCTCCCACAATGGCTGAATACAGTATCACCGTCAGAAATAGCAAAGAGGTGTTTCAGCAATGAGGACAAGGTATTTGCAAAGTAAGCGTCAAAGTTTAAGTCGTCTTCCCGCCAGCCCATTCTCGTGGGATAATAACACTAACAAATTAAAGTTTTGCCGAATGTCTTCGTGTT
>NZ_FQYW01000033.1 GCF_900141865.1 Anaerovibrio lipolyticus DSM 3074
GAGGAGGAAGATGCTCTTCTCTGCTCACTGGACCGGATATTTGATAACGCCATAGTCTTTAACCTTAAGGGAAAAAGTTACCGTGGTCGAAAGCTCAAAGTAGTAAATGTTCAGGTTGACAATCTGAACCATGAAGATAAATAGTGTTTAGATAAGGCTAACTAACAGCCTAAGCTGGGTTATTGGTCAACAAAGCTGACTGTTGTATTGGTCATTTTAGACTGACTCTGAAATGGCTATGACGACCGACCCGTAGGTGGTTAAATTACGCCGACGCTAATAATAGTCATGGGTATTGATATAACAGGGAATTTATTGATTATCGGTGTAAGCGGAGCAATCTCATTCTTTGCCGGCAGGGCCTACCTCTCCAACAAGAAACAGCATGAGGAACGCTGTAAAATCTACCAACAACAATATGATGTATGGGCCAATGGCTATAGATGTACAGCCTGCGGCACCCATTACCCAATGCAAACAGACGATAATGATTTGCCAAATAAATAGCCTATACAAGACAAAAAGCCGGGAACAGGCTGCCATCCATTGGATAGCGACCTGCTTCCGGCTAATTTTTTACCCGTTACTCCCCAGACAAAACCTTTTCCTTAAACTTTGCCAATACCTCATTTGAGCCAATGGCAAAAACCTTGTCCCCTTTACAGAATTTATAGGTTGGCGGCGGCGTAATCAAGGTTTTCTCCTCATGAATGATTGCAATAACATTCAGGCCAAATTGGGCGCGGAGATTGGCCTCCACAAGATTTTTATTCCACAGCTCCTCCGGTGCATTAAAGTTAATTATTTTAATATCACCCTCTATTTCAATATAATCCTTAACATTAGGTGTCACCAATTGCAGTGCCAAACGCTTGGCCATTTCCAGTTCGGAAAATACAATTCGAGTGGCTCCCATTTTTTTGGCCATTACAGCATGACGTTCATCAATGGCCTTTACCACAATATCCGAAATATTACGCTCTTTGCATAGCATGGTGGCCATAAGACTTGCTTCCAGATTTTTAGTAGCAATAATAACTGTGTCAAAGCTCTCCATGCCAGCTTGATCAAAGGCCCTGGAATCACGGATATCAAAGCTGACTATTCTCGATACCTGATCTGCCAATTTGCTGACAACAGCTTCATCTACATCCACGCACAAAACTTCATAGCCCATTTGTTCCAAGGTTACGGCCAGGCTTATGCCAAAACGGCCCATGCCCAGAATCGCAAATTGATTTTTTCTGCTTACCATATTCTTTACCTCAACCTATCATAATATTGCCTTCCGGATATTTAATCAGTGATTCCTCCTGCTTGATAACGGCCATTATAAATGTCAAAATCCCCACTCTGCCCATGAGCATGGTAAGGGACAATATGAGCTTGCCCCACATATCCCATTCGTTGGTGATGCCTATTCCCATACCTACCGTGCCAAAGGCCGAAACCGTTTCAAAAATTACAGCTCCCAGCTGATGGACCTCACCATCAATTACCGACAACAAAATACCGGCGGATACCACCCAAATAGTTGCGATGGTAAAAATGGCGTAGGCCTGCACCTGAAGCTTTCTGCTTATCTGTCTGCCAAATACGACGTTTTCCCTTTTACCACGAACTACAGACCACATGGACAGCATAACGATAAAATATGTGGTGCTCTTGATACCACCGCCAGTGGACAGTGGCGAGGCACCGATAAACATGAGCAGTATCATCACCAGCTTGCTAATCTGGGTAGCTGCATCCAAATCGAAGGTATTAAACCCCGCTGTACGACATGAGATGGAAGTGAAAAAGGACTGGGCCAGCTGCTCACTCAGCGGTAAATTGCCCAATGTTCTTGGATTCTGGCTATCCACCAAAAATATCAATAAGCCTCCCAAAACAATGAGGAATGCCGAAGTGGACAGTGCAATCTGACTATGGAGGGTAAGCCTACGCCATTTATGGTTATGCAAAACATCATGGATAACCGTGAAACCAATTCCGCCCAATATTATCAAGGTTCCCAGACACCCCATCAAAAAGAAGTCATCCCCCCGCTTGGTCAGGCTGTCATAATTACCAAATAAGTCAAAGCCCGCATTACAAAAGGCGGAAACAGAATGAAATATCCCATAGCCGATACAATCCCAGCCATATTCCGGGTAAAAATGCCAGGCCAGCAAAACGGCAAAAAAGCCCTCCACCACAAAGGTGTATTGTATCATGCGACGAATCAGGGGGAACATCCCCATTCTGGAGCTTTGGTTAAGGGATTCCTGCAACACCTGAGTTTCCGACAGGCGAAAACGATATCCCATACTATGGGCAACCAAGGTCCCCAGGGTCATAATCCCCAACCCTCCTATCTGGATAAGGAGCAGCATAACCACCTTGCCAAATAGGGTCAAATCATTTTTCAAATCCGTCACCGTCAGTCCTGTTACGCAGGAGGCCGAGGTGGATACAAAAAGTGCGTCCACGGGGTGGAGCCCCATATTATCCGTGGTACTGATGGGCAAGGTCAACAACAATGTGCCTAAACCAATCATAAGAATAAAGCTCAGACAGATTATCTGATTTGGCTTCATGCGGAAGCTATGTTGAATTTTTATAACATCATGTCTTCGCCAGTTTGGTCCAAAATGCATATTATCTATTCACATCCTTTTCGATGGATGGTTAATATATTTCGTCACATCAATTTTATCACATATATTGATTTAAAAGCCAATAGGCTGCCAGCCCTACAATAATGCTGTAAGCGAGATTTCTTGTCTTTGCCGCCACAAGGAGTACCGGTATGGCTGCCAAAAATTCTACATTTGTCCAGCTGAAGCGAAACCCACTATGGGCATCACCAAAAATTGAAACAAAAATCAGCGCACCAAATACAGCCGTGGGCACATACTTCAACCAAAGAGACAGAAATGTCGGTAAAGGGCGTCTCCCCAAAATTGCCAATGGCAGAATTCGGGAAATATATGAAGAACAAAACAGTCCGAATATGCAGATTAAAATATCTGTATAACTCATTTCTTCTCTACCCCCTCACCATTATCTATTGCTGCCCCTACAATAGCTGCCACTACAGTGGCCACTACCACATTCAGCATATTGTCCAGCCACAAGGACAGCAAAAGGGCCAGGCCCCCGCCCAGCACACCAATACCAATAAGCTTGGCGGATTTAAAATGAAATGACCACAGGCCAATAAACATGGCAATAAGGGCATAGCTTACGAGTCCGGTATCAATATACACTGCACTGCCCAGCAGCACCCCAGCCACTGTGGCCAGCATCCAGCTCATGTGAGCCAGAAAATTCAGGCCTGCTGCTTTTTTAGGATTCCATTCACTATTCCGCTTCTGAAATTCAATGCTATTCACAGCAAAGGTTTCATCCACGATTTCCTGGGCATAAATCATACGATACAGCAATGATTCCTTGGAAATATGCTGATTGAGGATGAGTCCGTACAGCATATGACGCAGATTTACAATGCCTACAGTAATCACAATGGGAATGATGGCCGTCCCAGCGCCAATCATGGCAAGAGCAATAAACTGGCCACTGCCGGCAAAGAGGAAAATAGACATCATGGCCATCAAGAAAGCATCCAGCCCCACCTTTTCTCCCAATATACCGCAGGCCACACCCAAAGGTATATACCCGAAGCATATCGGCCAGACAGCCTTGAAAACCTGTTTATTAAAATACTCACCCATAAATAGATTTTCCTCCCCAATAAAATGATAATAACTTTTTAATAACATCTTTTTAATGTTATTAAAACATTTAATACCCTAAAAAGTCGTATGCGATTTAAAATTCAACAAAATTGCCCCTGGTGAAAATCTGCACTGTACTTCCATCTGCCTTTGTACCTACGATTTCCATATCCTCTGTACCGATCATAAAATCCTCATGCACCAGAGAATCATTTACACCATGCTGCAAAAGCTCCACAGTATCCATCCTTTCTCCACCTTCAAGGCAGGTAGGATATGCCTTGCCAAAGGCCAAATGACATGCCGCATTTTCATCGAAAAGTGTATTGTAGAAAAGGATACCGCTGTTGGAAATAGGAGAATCATACGGCACCAAAGCCACCTCCCCCAAATGCTTTGCCCCATCGTCGGTATCAAGGAGCTGCTTTAGAACCTCCTGCCCCTTGGTGGCACTGTATTCCACCACTTTACCTTCCTTAAATACAAGGCGAATTCCATCAATGACATTTCCCTGATAAATAAGAGGCTTGGAGGCATAAACAACACCATCCACACCGTTACGGTCCGGCAAGGAATACACTTCTTCCGTCGGCATATTAGCCACAAATTCTACTTTATCTGCAGCTATTTCAGCACCGCCAGCCCAAATATGTCCCTCTGGCAGCTTCACAGTTAGGTCTGTACCCAATCCATTGGTGTAGTGTAAAGATACCAGCTTCTCTCTATTAAGAAAATCCGTTGCCTTCTTCATAAAGGCCGTGTGCTTGCTCCATGCCTCAATAGGATCATTTTTTTCATCAATGCGGACTGCAGAGAAAATTGCCTGCCACAGCTTGGCAACTGCCTCCTCCGCATTGGCAGTATCCTTGAAAACCTTGGAGGCCCAGGCAGGAGTTGGAATGGAAACCACACACCAACGCAGCTCATTGTTCATAATGGCTCCCCGATATTCCAACAGAGCCTGCCCGGCAGCCATTTGGGCACGGCGCAGCTTATCCTGTTCCACTCCTTTGAATATAGATGGGTCACTGGCATGAATAGAAACTATGGCCGCCCCTTTTTCCTTGAAGCTCATAAACATATCGTAGCGATATTGGGGAAATTCATCAAAAATTTCATTGGCAGCACCATCAAAACGGATGCGTGAAAATTTCTCATCGCTCCAGTTAATCTTCACATCGGAGCATCCGGCCTCAAAGCCTTCCTTAGCCACACGACGGGCAAAATCAGCACATTCAATTGGAGAATTGATTACCAGTAGCTGTCCCTTTTGCAGGTTTACACCGGTTTTAACCACCAATTTTGCATATTTATTTAAAGGTTTATCCATAAAACTACTCCTTGTAATTAGTATTTAAACATTATAGACTATATTATACCTTAAATTTATTCCTTGCAACATAAAGAAAAATTTGAACATTTGCGGTATAATTATTAAAAGAGCACATTTTTTTATAAAAGGAGGGCAATTTATGATTTCTGCCCGTCAGACATCCATAGTCCTGGCTGTGGCCTTTGTGGCTCTGGCATCAGGCTTTTGGTTCTTTCCATCCTTCGCATTCATATTTTTTATTTCCCTTTTGGTACAGCTGCTGCTGGTAGGGATGGTAAACAAATTATCCAAAAAAATCCCACGGTCTGTAGCCGCAGGCCTTATATTATTCTTCTTTTTGCTTATTCTCTTTGGGCTGGCCACAGTGATATCCGTATCCTTTATACCGACATTTTCCAGTTTTATTATGGATTTACCCCGTCTGGCAGCCAAAATACAAAATATGCAGTTTATTCAGGATATGCCCTCCATCAACAGCTCCCTGGACAATATGTGGGGGGATATAGCCTCCATGGGCTCCAATCTTTTGAGGGAATCCCTAAGATTTATAGTATCCACCTTCAACAAGATTATCGATTTTGTTATCATAATTTTTGTTACCTTCTATCTGCTTAAGGACGGCAGGGCTATTCTTCATTTTATGGCCAACCTTTTCCCGCGGAGAGACAAGGTAAGAGTTTTTCATCTCTTTACGGTTGTGCTGCACTCCTTGCAGATTTACATCCGTAGCCAGCTTCTCATGTGCTGCATAACTGGTGTTATCGTTTACTCCTACTTCTCCATTATGGACAACAAGTACGCCTCAGTTTTCGCTGTTATCAGTGGAATCTGTGAGTTTGTTCCCGTTCTGGGTCCTACAGTGGCCTCCCTATTTGGAGTAATGCTGACAGCCACCGATACACCATATCTGATTATTCAGACAGCCTGCTTCTATCTTATAATGACTCAAATTAACCACAATCTTATTTATCCTAATGTTGTGGGCAAAGCTCTGGACATACACCCTATTACCACCATTTTGGGTGTTGTGCTGGGTGGTGAAATTCTAGGTACTGCAGGAATGTTTTTAGCCGTTCCATGTATAGTAGTAGTAAAGCACATAATTCTTGATATATATCAAAGTGAACAGGAATTAAAGGACTCAACCAAAAATTAAATATGGAAAAATAAAGGATGAAGGTCTGCTGATTTAATAAATTAGCAAGCCTTCATCCTTTTTTAATTCTTTACTTTTTTCAGCCCTGTTTCATGAGCTCCTGCAGCTTTTCCCAGTCCGGCAGCTTTGCAGCCTCCTGTAATGCTTGAAGCTTTTTACGGTCCTTGGCCTCCAGCCTGTACCCTGCCAATTCCCCCAGCAAATACATCAAATTATCATAATCAAAGGTTTGGATAATATCACCAATGGTTTCCCAAGCCTCCTTTAGCTCTGCATCAGATATTGCCGCCTTATTTTCTTCGTCTGGCTCAGATTTTTCTGTTAATGGAGCCAGTGCCTTGGCATAGTCCTGACAAAGAGCTAATAATACTGGTGTATCAGCAGTAAGTTCATCCATATAACCGTTATTACCGGCATCCTCAAGTCTTCTGGCCCTTTCAGACAGCTCATTTAATCCCGCTACTCTGGCGGTACTTTTTAGAGCATGAACCTTGGTTGTATAATTATCACATTCACATGTAGCAAAGAATTGCTGAATTTCCTCCGCCACTCTTGGCAATGATTCTGCAAATACCGTAAGAGCCGATAAATAGGCCTCCACACTGCCACAATGCTTTATTCCACTTTCCGTATCCAAGCCAGGTACTGACAATAGCCATTCCGGCAAGGATACTTCCCCAACCACTTGTGCTGGCACATTGTCCTGGTACTTAACCTTCTCAGGCGGTAAATATTTAATTAAGCATTGCTCCAGCTGACGGCTATCAATAGGCTTAGTGATATAATCATCAAAGCCAGCCTTAAAATATTCCTCCCGTGCACCCGCCACTGCATTAGCCGTAAGAGCAATAACCGGCGTATTGGCATTTGGACAATCCGTCAGTTTTTTCAGCTCCGTTAATGTTTCTATGCCATCCATTCCTGGCATACGATGGTCAAGGAATATGGCATCATAGGTATTTTCTTTAACCATATCTATACATTGATAACCGCTTACGGCAGTATCAATCTGAATGTGAGTACGTTTTAAAAGTCCCTTGACTACCGTCAGATTCATTTCTGTATCATCCACAACCAATATCCGTGCCTCAGGCGCCACAAAGGATTGATTGTCGTTATGACGTTCAGCCTGACTGCGACGATAGGCTTCCTCATAATTTCCCATAGCTGTCCAATTAAGAACCTTTTGTTTCACCTCAAATGAGAAGCATGAACCCTCGCCATATGTACTGGTTACCTCCAAATGACTATCCATCATGGAAAGCAACTTTTGAGTAATGTTCATGCCCAAGCCAGTACCCTCAACGGTACGATTGCGTTTTTCCTCAATGCGTTCGAAGGCCCGAAACAGTTTATGTATATCTTCTTCCTTAATACCGATTCCTGTATCAGTAACTGCCACCTTTAACATGACTTCATCATCTGATAGCTTCTCCCAATTTACGCTCAGTGTAACACTGCCCTTTTCAGTGTATTTTACTGCGTTGGTCAGAATATTTGTAATAATCTGACGCAGGCGAAGCTCATCACCCAAAAGCATGCTTGGCAAATCCTGAGCTGCCTTAACAATAAATTTTAATCCTTTTTTAGCTACTCGACCAGCTATCATATTTACCAAGTCATTTAATATTGAGCTGGTGGCATATTCAGCGGGAATAAGCTCAAACTTGCCTGCCTCAATTTTGGAAAAGTCCAAAATATCATTTATCAGGCCCAATAAGGTGGTTCCAGCCGTACGTATATTTTCCGCATACTCCCTTATAGTATTATCAGTGGCTTCCCGCAATATCATTTCATCCATACCGAGGATAGCATTAATTGGGGTGCGAATTTCATGGCTCATGTTGGACAAAAAATCGCTTTTTGCCTGATTAGCAGCCTTGGCCTGTTCGGCCATTTCCTTAAAATCCTTGTTGGACTGGGTGAGCTCCTGAGTCATGGCATCCAAGAAGGTCGCCATTCTGGCTGCCAAAGGAATGACATTGTGTTTCTCCTTTTGTGGAACTAAAGGATGGCATACGCAATGATCAGAGTACTCGCCCTCCCGGAAGCCGATGGCGATAAGAGCACTGTTAAGGATTCCGCCTTGGCCATGATTAAAGTAAAATTCCGATGTACCATAGTTGGCTATCAACTGCGGTACAAAACGACGGTAAAACCCCAGCTCTTCATCAGCAGCCTTGTTCAAAAACATGGTACGGTTACCACAAATGGCCAAAAAAATTCCTTCTGGAGCGAAATCACACATTTTATCGCTGTATTTTGCAGTTTTTTGCAAAAGCTCATCCGGGACAGCATAGGTAAGTCTAACCTTTTCACCCTGATGAATGTCACCATTGAAATATATCCGTCCCTGGTCATCATGGATAGGTGGAACCCGGGCAATAAGACAACCGTTTCGCTCAATTACCAGAGGGAACTCAGCAATGTTAAAAATAAAATTTTCATCAGGAAGAACCTTTAGGTAATGGTAATAGACATCAGTCGCCGGAAAATCATCCAAACGGGCAATGCAGTTTGTCCCAATTGCTTCAGTAATGGTCAGCTCTTTACCCAGAGGCTTCCAGCCTAGTACATAATCCCCTTGAACATGTAAATCATCACCATAAAAAATGGCAACAACAATTCCTAGGGAAATAATCTTATCCCCGGCAATGAACTGACTTTCCTGCTTATTATGCATATCCATCAGCAGAAGATTTTTACTGGAAGACTTTACGTCAGTTATTTTTCCAAAGGTTCCGGCAGAGGCGCCAAAAAAAACGATATTTTCATTGCCGCTTACCATGTTATTAAAAAAGGTAGTAAACTCCGTTCCCATACAGTTGCAATAAACAGCAGCTGCTTTGGCATTAGGGTATGCAGCAATTAATTCTCCAAATTTTTTTCCCTCCTGTGCATAATCATTAGGAGCGCCTTCTATTTGAAGTAGCTTTATTTCAGAATGTATGAAGAAATTGGCACTTATTATAAGGGATTCTGTATCATTGGTATACCCAAACAGGGTCTCGGTTATACCTGTTACAACAGCCTCAGGCAATACCTCTTTTATACGAGTGAGTATATGTTCAGCCAGAGCTCCATTCATCCCATGAAATATGAGATGAAGATACAACGTTTTGGCATTCATGGTATTGCAGAGATTCTTTATATCAGTTAAATTGTCATTTAGCTCCTGCCACCATTTTTCCCGGACAAGCTTTTCTTTGAACAGCCGATTCTTTACGTCAGCTATAACCTTGTCAAAATCATCAATTATTTCCTGTTTTTGGGGATTATCCTTTAAAACATGCTCACGGACCCGATCCCTTATGGAAAGAAGTGTTTCATTTAGCTTTTGCTTTTCCTGGGATTTTTTTTCCTTTTTTCTTAAACGTTCCTCTACATCAGCCAAAACCGTATTTATATCCTGCCACCTATCATCATTTTCATGGCCTGATTCCTTATATACAATATATTTTCGTTGAAGCATGTTACGGTGCCTCCTTGGTTTTCTTCAATAAACGCTGATTTTGAAAACGCCCCTGCATAACACAAGGGCGGAAGGTTTCCAATTTTATACATTTTATAATACATTGGAGTCATGAAGCTTTTTGAATTTTTGTTTCTCAAAGAAATCATCTACAGCAGCCAGCAGGCGGCCTCGTTCCATGTTCTTCAAAAGGTATCCATCAGGCTTTAAGGCCAGCACCTTCATTACACTTTCCTGATCATCCTTTCCAGTCAGGAAAATAACCGGTATGGAATCTACCTTGGATTCGCTTCTAATCATTTCCAGCACCTGAGGGCCGGAGGTAACCGGCATCTCATAATCCAGCAAAATCAAGTCCGGCGTATTGTCGGCAATGTACATGAGTGCCTGGATACCAGAGGTGACAATGGTCACCCGATATTTGGTGGACAGCCAATCCTTTACCATTTTCAGGAAGGTACTGTCATCGTCTACCAACAAAATACTCTTCCGTTTAGCCAAATCATCATTAGCCTCCAACAACCAATCAGCCTGAGCCACCAGTTTCTTCATATCAAAGGGGCGCTCAAAGCTGGCGGAAATCAGTGGTACCGGAATACTTTGGGTCAATGTTTCAATTTCAGCGGCAGTACCAATAACAATAAGAAGCTTATCCTCCTCTGTACATATATCTTTTAGATATACCAAGGTATTTGTAATATCGTCCACATAATCGCCCAAATACAATACAAATAAATTTGTATCTTCCTTATGGGCCCCGATATCCTCCATAGTGGGCTCCACTTCCACAACCTTATACCCGGCATCAGTAAAGCTCTTGGCAATGGTTACTACCATAAAGGACTTACCTTTATTTATTAATAAAACTGTTTTTTGCATAGCTATCACTCCTCTGGCCACACTCGTCTACCTGCTTCTATTCGACAAAAAAGCTGCTTTTCCTGCTAAGTCCATTAATCTCCTTTCCACTGTTCAGCGAATTTGGCCATGATGATTGTCAAAATAAGGGCTTAACCTTCACTGACATAGCTACGCTCACTGGCTGGAATTTTATCCCATTGGACAGCGTTTACTTCAATATTGTGTGACAGCCCCCATACTGCTGCGATGCCAGCTGCTTCTCCCATGCTCATACATGTAGGCTGGATACGGAAGGAAGCCTGAGCGGCAAAGCTGCCACTGGCACAACGTCCCACCACAAGAAGATTAGAAACCGTATCTGTCACCAGTGCCCGATATGGTATTTCATAATACTGCCCCTTTTCCAGCTTTTTGAAAAGATCCAGCTTTACATCGTGAATATCAATCGGATAGGCTGTCCGACACACTGCATCTGCAAAATGGCGGGCCTTTAGGTAGTCCTCGGCCTCCATATAATACTTGCCACGAATCCGCCATGACTCACGTACACCTATCATGCTGGCCTCACGGCTAATATAGGCTTTTTCAAAACCAGGAATATTTTTAATAAAAAATGTAGCTAAATGACGCATCATACGACGACCAAAGCTGACGGCCCTGCTGGCGGAAATGGCATCCGTCGAGCTATAGGTCAAAGGTGGCAGCTCCGGACAATTCATGGACATTACCGTTGGCTTACCTGGAATGGTAAATGCCTGAATGTAAAGGATATCATCCTCCGTAACCTCCCCCTTTGCAACACCTGCTTCAAAGAAATCCTTGTTCTTTTTCCATTTGGCAAATTCAAAGAACGGTGGCCTATGTTCCTTTATCGCCTTTTCAATAATCTGGAAAATATCCTTGCCGTAATCATCCTTTAAATCCTGGGAAAAGAAACGATATACTCTCTCCACATCTATACCGCCCATTTCAAACCGCAGACTCATAGGCTGATTACGTCCCGTCTTTTCTGACCCCTTTTCCGTAGGTACATTGGCAAACCGTGAAAGCAGCGCATCACCTGTACCATCAATAAACACCTTTGCACGTATCTTGCCCAATCCCGCAGGAGTCTGGATAACGCAGTCGACTATTTTACCCTTTTCTTGCACCGTTCCTACCAATGAGGCATTGTAAAGTATCTCCACACCGGCCTCGGCACACATTTCCTCATAAGTCATGGTCAAATACTCTGGCACATACTGCCCACGGCCACCACCATAATAGGTATCTGTATCAATACCCAAGGTAAGCGGTGCCCCCTGCTTTGCCATGCGTTTATTTAAATCCGTTATATAAGGTGTATCACTGCCATCAATAAAGGTTGGCATACAAGGAAAAACACAGCCTTGGGTTGCCAGCCCCCCAAGAGAAATCCCCCGCTCCACCAGTACCACCTTAGCCCCTTTACGGGCTGCACTGATGGCCGCTGCTGTACCCGCTGAACCGCCGCCCACAACGCATACATCAGTCTCAAATATTACCGGTAATTCCACATTACGAAAGTTAATGGTATACGTCGGCATGGCTGCAGCTTTTACAGCATTGGCGGCATTGGCCCCATGACCAAGCATTGTACCTACAGCTGCCGCCCCCATTATTTTCATAAAGCTCCGGCGGGACATAGGAATCGAAAATGATGGTTTCAAATTAATCGCCTCCTGTATCAAATCGTACCAATACTTATACTGTTGTAACCATTCGTCGACTATCCCACATTGTCCTGCAAAAATTTTCTAATTTTTGTTGTAACTATTGACATTACATCAATGCAGTGTTATTATCTCATTGTAATCAAGTTAGTTACAACATTAAAAGAATTTTAGGAGGAAACCAACATGAAAAATTACAAAAAAATTAATGTAGCGAACGATGCAAGAACCGAATTACATGACAGTTTACAGCTTACCGGTGCTGAAATCAGCGTCAACAACCTTCCAGCCGGTGCCAGCGTTCCTTTTGTTCACTATCACAAAAAGAATGAAGAAATCTACTTTATCACCGGTGGAAAAGGCAAGGCTATAGTAGATGGTGACACTATCGAGCTGTCATCTGGTGACTGGCTCCGTATCTCCCCTGCTGCCCGTCGTCAATTCTTCGCTGCTCCTAATGAAGGTATCAGCTATGTGTGCATTCAGGTCAGAGAGAATTCCCTGGAGGAATATACTGCTGATGACGCAACCATTGAAAAATAGGCTCAATTGACAATAAAGACTCATTGTAATAACATGATTTACAATGAGTCTTTTATTTTAGGAGAATTGATATGCAGTTTTCATTTCGCATGCCGGTAGCAGTACAAATATTGCTGTGTATTGCCAAATTTGATGGTGTCTTTAAAACCACCTCCACCTTTCTGGCTTCCAGCGTAAATATCAATCCGGTTATTATCCGCAAAACCCTGGGACAGCTAAAGGCTGCCGGACTGGTTGAAGTCGCTGCTGGTGTAGGCGGGGCAAAGCTTGTAAAAGACCCCCGTGAAATTACACTACAGGAAATATTTAATGCAGTGGAAGAAGATGAAGACTTATTTCATATTCAGGAGAATCCTAATCCCAAATGCCCTGTAGGAAGAAATATACAGCAAGTGCTGGGCAATAAATTATCCGTAGTGAAAAACCACATGCTGGATGATTTTGCCAAGATTACATTGGCTGATTTACTGAACGATATAAATACTGCTGAAGAAAGCAGACAGTAGAATTTTCCATTGGCGGGTTATTTCATCTCATATTTTCCCACGTTATTACATTTGATTTTATTCTATTCAATCCAGCCGTTGGCAGATGGTTTGCCAGGTACCAGTGTGGAAGAAGCTTTTATCGGCATTTTCCTCCATTTCCAAAAAACGCTTAAACGGAATACTGAAGGACATAATATCCGCCGGCAAAAGCTTTCTGGCGGAGGGATCTGTCATGCCGATAAAGCACTCCCTGCTGCCACGCTCCGAAGCAGCCAGCACATTGCCTATTGACTGGCCACAACCGGCACCAAAATAATGCTTCACATTGTCCTGATTTTCCGTATCAAAATTGGCCAATGTAGCCAATCCCGACAGTCTGTCCGCATTTACCAAAAATATGACGGCCTCAGGACTATCAGCTTCTGTAACCTGGGCAAGGGGCTTCATCACCACAAATTCCTTCTGTCCCTTCGGAACTACCTGCCACCGCATAAACTTCAGGGCCAGCTCCTGGGAGGCCTTATAACGCTCTCCCTCCACCTTAAGGCCTTCACCCTCTGCCAGAAACTTATCAACAAAGCCTTCCTCATAGGGTCCAAAGCCGCAGCCGGCATGTCCTCCAGGACAAACAACTGTTGCATTGCTGAGAGCCACTGTCTTACCCTTGGAAGCGGCATTAATCAGGGCCACCACACAGCCCCATCGGCCCTCCTTAAACATTAAAGCTCCATCTGGCTTTTGGTCAGTGGGAATAACTGCCACAGGTTGATTTTTCAGCTTAATTGCTTCGGCAATCTTACTTTTCATAGGAAATCCCTCCTCGTATAATAAGTTTTGTAAGCAAGATATCCGCCTTGTCTACAAAGCTTATTTTTCTTTTACAACTGAATATTATTTACTAAACT
>NZ_FQYW01000030.1 GCF_900141865.1 Anaerovibrio lipolyticus DSM 3074
GCTGAGTAATGTATTCCCTGATTTTTCGCAGCCAATAGTAATAGGCGTGCCAACTGATATTTCTGTCTTCACAGAATTCAGCTACCGTCATGCCGGATTCCTTGCACTCTTTAATTATTGACTGCCATTGAGCCATGCGGACCCTGGTTCGTATTTCTAACGAATTATCCGCCAAAGAAAACACCTCCAATTTGAAGTTTTCCCGAAACACGAAGACATTCGGCAAAACTTTAATTTGTTAGTGTTATTATCCCACGAGAATGGGCTGGCGGGAAGACGACTTAAACTTTGACGCTTACGCCATTTCCCCAGAATGGGCCTGCAGACGTGCTTTTTTTGCAGAAAATTTGCGGGCTTATGAGGCTGGGGAAATTACAAGATTTAACGACGGCTGGGTGCCCGTCAACTCCGACACGGAGAACACGGACAAGACCCAGAGGGACCTTGTAAAAGCCAGAGCCAGATACTTGGAAAACAACAGCGACATAGCGTGTGCTGCCGTGGGCGGCATTGTCCGCAATGTCGTAGGAACTGGTATAAAACTACAGGCAAGGACAGGGGACGAAAACCTAAACAAGCGCATAGAGCTGTTGTGGAGGGAATGGACACGCCCGGAGAACTGCGACATAACGGGACAGCAAAGCTTTGAGGAAATGCAGTCAATGCTCTTACGGCGCAAGATAGTGGACGGTGAAATTTTCGTAAAGAAAATCGTCCAGAAGGGCAGACGGTTCCCGTTTACCTTGCAGGTTATCAAAAGCGATTTACTGAGCTCTTATCTGATAACTGCCCCGGTAACTGGCAATGCAATCAGATCCGGCGTGGAGCTGGATGAACACCTTAAGCCTTTGGCCTACTGGATTAACAAAAAGAGCCCCGACGGGTTTGTTGAATTTGACCCGGACAGGGTCCCTGCGGGACAGATTATCCATCTTTGGAATCGCGTACAACCTGATCAGATTCGGGGAATGTCAGACCTTGCCCCTGTCATTAAACGGCTGAAGGACACACAGGACTATCTTGATGCTGAAACCGTTGCCGCAAGGCTGGCGGCCTGTTTCTCTGTATTTATTACGACACAGACAGGTGCGCCGGGCGCAATGCCGGGGGTAAGAAATACAAAAGACCCGGAAAGGAAGAAACTCCAGTCTATCCGTCCGGGTATGATTAAGTATCTGGCCCCTGGGGAAAAGGTGGAGACAGCCAACCCAACCAGAAGCGTGACCACTGCAAAGGATTATGTGGCAGTACAGGAACGCCTTGCAGGGGCGGGGCTGGGTATGTCCTACGAGTTAATGAGCCGCGACTTTAACAAGTCGAGCTTTTCTGCGGCACGTCAGGGTATGCTGGAGGACCGAAAAACCTTCGAGCCAATACAAAATTTTATGGCAGCACATTTGTGTATGCCAATCTATCGGGAGTGGCTTGATACTTGCGTATTGTCCGGGCTTATTGATATACCGGATTATTCCACCCATCGTGAGGAATACCAGGCAGCCGAATGGGTAACCCCTGGGTGGTCCTGGATAGACCCGCAAAAGGAAGTAAACGCCGATATTACCGCCATACAAAACGGCGGGATGACAATGAGCCAGTGGTGCGCTGCCCGTGGATATGATTGGCGGGACCAGCTGGAACAGATGGCCATTGAAAAAGAAACCGCCGAAAAGCTGGGCCTTACCTTGGCAATACATACGCCTATCAGTGTACAGGCCGCTTTATCCAACCATGTAGACAATAATAACGACGAAAGCGAGGAAGAAGAAAATGCCGGAAATGATGAACAGGAACAAGAATGAGCCACAATTCCGCTATGGTGAAATTAGTATCAGGGCAGCGGAAGAGGGACAGCAGGAAAGCCGCCAGGTGGAGCTTTCTCTTTCCAGTGAGGAACCATACCAGCGTTGGTTTGGTACAGAGATTTTATCCCACGATTCAGACGCCATTGACACAGCACGCCTGTCTGAAATTGGTGTAATGCTTTTCAACCACAATGTGGACTATGTGCTTGGCAAGGTTGTGTCCGTGGAACTGGATGAAGAGGCCCACAAGCTGCGTGCCGTAGTGGAATTTGACGACGACGAAGAAAGTGAAAAGATTTACCAGAAGGTAAAAAGCGGAACCCTAAAAGGCGTATCCGTTGGTTATAGAGTCAGTGTCTGGGAAGATGTGGAAGCAGGAGCCACCAGCACAAACGGCCGTTTTAATGGTCCGTGCAGTGTGGCCATTAAGTGGGAGCCTATGGAGCTGTCCATTGTTTCCGTTCCGGCTGACCCAACAGTAGGAGTGGGCCGAAGCTTTGAGGCCCCACAGAATGAACAGAATGGAGATGTGAACGAAATGCCAAAAATTAACGAACAGGCTCATAATGTGGAGCGCACTGCGACTATTACTGAGCCAACCCCACCAACTCCAGCACAGCCAGAGGGCGCAACCCGTGAGGCTAGCATCCAGCAGGAGCGTCAGCGGGTGCAGGAAATCAGCAACCTTTGCCGCCAGTTTAATATTGACGCTGAACCTTTTATCAGTGATGGCAGCTCTGTGGAAGATACCAGAGCGGCGGTTCTTGAACGCCTTGCAAAGGAGAGAACCCCCCAGAATATCACTGTACAGGCTGATGAAACTGATAAGTTCCGCGCCGCTGCAACTGATGGCCTTGCCATCCGTGCTGGTATCACTGTGGAAAAGCCAGCAGCAGGTGCAGAGAATTTCCGAGGCAAAAGCCTTATCCGTCTGGCTACGGAATGCTGCGAGCGTTTTGACGGTATCAATACTACCGATATGGGCGAAGAGGAAATCATTAGAGCCGCCTTGACTGGTTCCGGGCAGTTCCCTGGTATTCTTTCCAATACCGCTAACAAGTCTATGGCCCAGGCTTATCAGACCGCACCTACCACCTTCCAGCTTTGGACTGGTAAGGGAAGCAATGCTGACTTCAAGGCTGCAACCCGGTATCGTCTGAGTGAGGCAGATGAGCTGGAGGAAATCACCGAGAACGGAGAATTTACAAACGCAGAAGTTTCCGAGGCGTCTGTTACTGCATCCGTTGCCACCTATGGCAGAAGCTTCAGCCTTACCCGCAAGGCTATGATTAACGACGATTTGGGCGCACTTAGCACCATTCCGGCACTGTATGGCGCAGCTGCCCGTCGCATGATTAACAAAATGGTTTACGCCATTTTGACAAGCAACCCTACCATTGAGGGGGCGGCACTGTTCCACAATGACCACAAGAACCTTTCTGCTGAGGCTCTTTCTGTGGCAGGTCTTGGCAAGGTTAAGGCCAAGATGGCACGCCAGAAGAATATCGGCGGTAAGGAAGCCCTGAACATTCAGCCAGCCTTCCTGATTGTTCCACCAGAACTGGAAGTGGCTGCCGTTCAGCTTATCAGTTCCGCAGTGGACCCAACAAAGGCCAACCAGACACCTAACCCATTCGCTAACCGTCTGAATGTGGTATCTGATCCAGAGCTTACCACTGCCACCGAGTTCTATCTTGCCGCTGCCTTCGGGCTCTGCCAAACCATTGAGGTAACATACCTTAACGGTGTAGAGACCCCTACCATGGAGAGCGCAGTACAGTTCGACACTCTGGGCATTAAGTGGCGCATTTATCACGATGTTGGGGTTAACCTGCTTGATTTCCGTGGCCTTGCAAAGTCCACTGGAGCATAAGAAAGGAGTTTTAAAAAATGTCTAATATGACCAAGTTTGTTCAGCCGGGCGAAACTTTAAACTTTAAGGCATCCGAGAATATTTCTTACATGGACGCAGTGCCTCTCACAAGTACCACCAGCGTGGCTATAGGTGTAGGCGTTGCCCTTGAGCCTATCTCCGCCGGGTCTGTCGGCTCTGTAGCTGTCAAAGGCGTGTTTGAGTTCCCGGCCGACACCACAGAAATGAAATTCGGTGACCAGGTTTACTGGGATAAGACCAACAAGAAGGTAACAAAGACCTCCACCGACAACGCCCCAGCGGGTATGGTGGTAGAGGATAAGGCAGCCAGTGCCACCGTTGCCAAAGTGAGGATTGGCTAATATGTCCGCTTTCAAGGATATGGTGGAGGCGGATATTTCCAGTGTATTCCTAAACCTTGACGAGTTCGGGGAAATACACAACCTTAACGGTTCAGATTGCGCCTGTGTGATTTCATCCGACAAGACGGACGACAGGACGGCCAACATACAAGGGGGGCGGCGCACCCCTGAGGGCCTTCATGGTGATTATATTACCGTGTGTGTAAAGACCACCGATCTGCCAAAGATTCCGGTCCAGGGAACAAATTTCAAGGTGGATGGGAAACGCTACACAGTGGACACCTGCACCGATGATATGGGAATGTTGACCATTACCCTTGGAGCCTATCGAATGGGAGGCGGACTTTAATGATTGAAATTGACGCCAGTGCTTTGGACCGTGCTGAGGAAATGCTGAAAGGAATACCGGGGGCGGCTAAAAAAGCCGTCAATTCCGCCGCTAAAAGAACCGTAAGAGGCGCGAAAAAGGACGCAGTCCAGAAGGTAAAGGAACGCTATACAATAAAGCCTTCCTACATTACCCGGACAATGTCCTTTGACTGGGGCGGCGGGTCCTTTGGTTTTAGTTCCAAGGGCCGCGTTAATGATTTGGCATATTTTAAGCACAACCCGGGGAAGGTTCCACAGAGGCGGCCAGCCACGGGGAAATATTTGTATAGCCAGGTTATAAAGGGCGAGGGCGGCACTATAGCCCACGCCTTTCTGGCAAAAATGAGGTCGGGACATATTGGAGTTTTTCAGCGTGCAGGGCATGGAGCAAGCAATACCAGCCTTCCAATAGAGAAGCTTTCAGGACCGTCCACGCCGCAGATGTTGGAAAGCCCTGCGGTATCGTCATTTATTCAACGCAAGATGGAGGAAAGACTGGCGGTCAATGTGGAGCATGAGGTTAACGCCTTTTTGATGGGGTATAGAAAATGATTATTCCAGAAAGATTAATAAATTGCTTAAAAAAAGAGATAGAAATAGCTGTCAAGGATTACCGCCTAAAGGCGGAAAATCAGGAGGATAAGCCTGTTACTGTGTACGCGCAGCACATCCCGGACGAGAACTTTGACAATGACAGCTATTACCCTCTTGTTATCGTAAGCCTCCAGAAGGTGGAGGATGCAGAACTTTCCGAGGGTAACGGCTCTACTGCCACAATAGGGCTGACTATCGGCGTTCATGGTGAGGATGAACTTGCCTGGATGGACCTTTTAAGCATTATGGAACGCATCCGGCAGCGAGTATTGATATTCCGAAAGCTTGACAAGCGTTTTAGGTTATTACTGCTAACAAAATGGGAAACCATTGAGGCACAGCCCTATCCGTTCTGGTTTGGTTATGGCACTCTGGTTTATCAGATCGCCCAGCCAAATGAACAGATGGATTGGGACAATGTAAAAATAAAAATGGAGGATACGAGTAATGAGTGATAAGCAGACGGCCAAGAAGGCCCCAGAAACCACCACAGAGCCCACAAAACTGGCTAACGGTGCAAATGGATACACAGGGGCGGAAAAACCAGCCACGGCCACCACGAAGCCTGAGACAGTTGTCTATATTGGACCAAATATCTTAAGCGAGGGCTTAAAGAAGAATACAGTGTATCGTGGGCGGCCTACAGAACTTATTGAGGCCATAGCCGAAAAACACCCAGGCATTATACGCCTGTTTGTAAAGGTTGATAAACTCAGCAAGGCAATGGCCGAGGTTCACAAGACGGGGACACCGTTAAACCTGGCATATACCAATATTATTAAACGCATGGAGGTAAGTGAGTAATGGCATACAAGCACGGAGTCTACACAAGCGAGAAAGCCACCTCCCTTGTGCCAATGACTCAGACCGACAGTGGCTTAATCGTGTGCTTTGGTACCGCGCCTGTCCATCTGGCAACTGCCCCGGTGGCTGCCAATACCCCGGTACTTTGCTACACCTATCAGGAAGCAGTGGCAACCTTTGGCTATTCCAAGGATTGGGGCAAATATACCCTTTGTGAAATGATTAAGACACACTTTGCATTGTTCAATATGGCCCCTATCGTCTTTGTTAATGTTCTGGATAAGGATACTCACAAAACGGTAGAAAATAACAAGACTGTAGCCATCAGCGAGGGTGTTTTCACTGTTACCGACCCGGTTCTTTTGGGTACTCTGGTGGTAAAGATTACATCCGAAGGTGATGCACTGGTTAAGGACACCGACTACACAGCTGCATATAACGACGATGAGGAGCTGGTAATTACTCCTATCGACGGCGGCGCAATCACCAGCAGTGTAACAAGCATTTGCGTGTCCTACACTAAACTGGATCCTGTAAGTGTTGACTATGATGATATTATTGGCGGCGTCAATGTAACCACCAACAAGACAGAGGGTCTGGAGCTCGTAGAGGAAGTATTCCCACGCTTTGGTCTTGTTCCTGGTATCATTATCGCGCCGGGCTGGTCCCACAACACTGGCGTGGCTGCGGTTATGAAGGCAAAGGAGCATAACATTGATGGACATTTCAATGCTATCTCTATCTGCGACATTCCAACCGAAACAGTCAAGTCCTATACTGCTGCAAGTGCCTGGAAGAATCAGAATAATTATGTTGATAAGGACTGCCTGCTTTGCTGGCCACTTCTTACCCTTGACGGCAAGAAGTACCATATCAGCGCACAGCTGGCCTCCGTAATGAACTATACGGACAGCCAGCACGACGATATTCCATATTATTCCCCATCAAATAAGCAGCTCCAGGCAGATGGTGCTTGTTTGGCAGATGGAACAGAGGTATTCCTGAATACCCAACAGGCGGCATATTTGAACGGTCAGGGTATTGTTACGGCGTTGAACTTTATCGGCGGGTGGAAAAGCTGGGGCAACCGTACCACCGCATACCCATCCAACACCGACGTGAAGGATAGCTTTATCAGCAACCGCCGTATGTTCAACTGGGTAGGTGCTACCCTTGTAACCAGCTACTGGGCAAAGATTGACGACCCTGCCAACAAGCGTCTTATTGAGACCATTGTTGACAGTGCCAATATTTGGCTTAACGGGCTTACTGCAAAGGGTGCGCTGCTGGGCGGTCGTGTTGAGTTCCGCGAGGATGAAAACACCACAACCGACCTGATGGACGGCAAGCTGTACTTCCATGTATACATGTCTCCACCAGCCCCTGCCCGTGAAATTGAGTTCATTCAGGAGTATGACCCTGCATATATTGCTACTCTGTTCGCATAAGGTAAATATAAAAGTTGTGCCCGTAATGGGCACAACTGAAAGGAGATAAAACGATGGCAAAAACCAATATTGTACGCGATAAGCTGGTTAATTTTGAGGTATTTATTTCCGGCGATCGTAAGCTTGGTATGGCAGATGTTACCCTGCCAAGTTTTGAATATAAGACTTCCACACTTTCCGGCGCAGGTATCGGTGGAGAAATCGAGATGCCAACGCCTGGGCAGACTGGCAGTATGGAGCTGGAGATTAACTGGCGCACCATTAACGACGACAACGCCGCACTGCTGGCCATGAAGGCCCACGATTTGGAACTGCGTGGTGCAAACGAAAACTACGACGCTGGTACTGGCGAAATTGCCACTGAAGCGGTAAAGATCAATGTTCGCGCCCTGCCAAAGAAGGGCGACCTTGGTTCCTTAAAGCCAGCTGATCATACCGACACCAAGAGCACCTTGGAAATCATTTACATCAAGGAGTCCATTGCCGGCAAGCGTGTAGTTGAAATTGATAAGCTGAATTACATCCACTATGTTAACGGCGTGGATTATTTGGCCGATGTTCGCAAGGCTTTGGGCCTGTAATCGAAAGGAGATTATAAAGAATGGAAGATAAGAAAATTGATTTCTCTAACCTTGAAATTAAGCTGGCGGAATTAAACGCCCAGGCATTCCAGCGGGCAGAGCGTGTCTGCAGAATGGCAGCGGACCCGACACCGGATATTATTTACTCCAGCAATTTCCGTGCCAGGTTGGCAGCAGAGGCTTTGGGGGTAGAGTTTAGGGACATCATGGCCTTGAATCTGTCTGAATTTACTTCTATCGTATCGCGAACACTGAATTTTTTATTACAGAATTTGGGCGCGGAAATCCTGGACAAGAGCTGAGAAAAATAGCTTTTGCACTGAGGGAGATAGCCCCAATAAATTACTGGGAAATCCAGACCATAAGGGAATTAAAGGACTGGATGGTTGTCTTGGAAGAAGAGGCAGCCAGAAAAAAGAAATAAAAAAGAGGTCCCACCCTTTACTGTGGGACCTTTAAAACAAGGAATTATTTAAAATTCATTACTGAAGCCTTCATCTTAACCCTTTAACATACCAAGAACCGCTGAAAGAGTGGTCTTAACAACAAAAATCGACAGGGCAATCATAAAACAAAAAGCTAAAAATCCACCGATGCAAAAAGCGTAAATCATAATTAACGCCCCCTTTTCTTTTATTATACCAGAAAGGAGCAAAAAAAGAATGGCAGCAGGAAAAATTTTTGCAATATCTTTTGCCATAAATGCCATTATGGGCGGAAGATTTGCCCAGGTTATAGGACAGAGCTCCACTGCTATGAAGAAGTTGGAGGAACGGACAGCCCAGATAAATGCAGAGCAAAAACGCCTGACTAATACATTCAATCAGTCGCAAAAGGAAATAACTGTTTATCAAAACACTGTACGAAGTTTAAAGGGCCAGCTGGATGCCGGGAAAATAAGTCATTCACAGTATGAAATGGCAGTGCGCCGGGCAGCTGAAACAATGCGCGCCTCCAGCATGTCCATAGAACAATACAGAAGTCACATGGCCCGTCTCAAACAGGAAGCGACCCAAACTCAGGCAAGGCTTGAACGATTCCAGAAGGCAACGGCTGCCCGAAATCAGGCATCTGCAAACTTCGCAGCCGCTAGAAGTAACTTATACGATACAGCAATTGGTATTAGTATGGTCGCGGCTCCATTTATAGGTGCAATAGAAACATCCATGCAGTTTGAGGCATCCATGTCCAAGGTTCAGGCCATTACCAGAGCCAGTACTGAGGATATGCAAAAACTCACAGATAACGCCAGAAAGCTGGGGGAAACTACCCAGTTCAGCGCAACCCAGGCAGCGGAAGCAATGTCATACTTAGGGATGGCAGGATGGAATACTGAGCAAATAATGGCTGGTATGCCAGGACTGTTGGCTTTGGCTGCGGCCGGGGGCACTGATCTGGCCAGAACAGCAGACATCATATCGGATGATTTGACCGCTTTCGGTCTTTCAGCTGAACACGCCAGCCACATGGCGGATGTTTTTGCAGTTACAGCCACACGGTGTAACACTAATGTGGAAATGATCGGCGAAACCATGAAGTACGCCGCCCCGGTAGCCAGAGGATACGGGGCAACCATGGAAGAAACGGCAGCCCTCACGGGTCTCATGGCCAACGCTGGCGTCAAGGCAAGCCAGGCTGGTACTTCCTTACGCGCTGGTTTTCTGCGTTTGGCGGGACCACCTAAAAAAGCATCTAAGGCGTTAGACGAATTAGGTATTTCTCTTTCTGATGCCACAAAGGAACAGCAGGAAGCACAAAATGCTTTAAAAGAGTTGGGTATAGACATGGACAATTATAGCGGCGGACCCGCCCACAAGATGGTTGCCATTATATCCGACCTTAGAGACGCAACCGCCCAGATGGGCAAAGAGCAAAAGCTGGCAGCATTATCAGCCATCTTCGGCACAAACGCCGCCACAGGCTGGTTAAATGTCCTCGAAGCAGGGCCGGAAGTATTTGAAAGCCTTGTAAATGAGATGGAGAACTGCGACGGAGAGGCTGAGAAAATGGCCGCCGTTATGATGGATAATGCCAAGGGAGCTTTTACCCAGTTAAAATCAGCGATGGAAAGTGTTGGTATATCCATTGGTTCCATATTCTTACCATCACTTACATCAGCAATGAGGGGAGCTGCCTCTGTTGCAGGTTCTATTTCAAGATTTGCACAACAGCACCAGATGCTAACGGCGGCAATTGTTGGCACGATTAGTGCTCTTGCTGGCATTGCTGGAGTTATATCGTTCTATAAATTTATAGTTACTGGGTTTGCTCTTGCGAAAACAAGCGTGGAATTATATACGCTGTCTATAAGAAATATGGGAGTAGCGTCAGCTGCAGCGGCATCTGAACAAAACACCCTTGGCTTAGCTGCAACGATACAGGCCAGAGCGTCAACTTTAGCGGCGGCAGCGCATACCAAAGCAATGGCCGTATTTAATACTGTAACCAGCGGCGACACCTATCGAAAAATAGGCCAGTCAGCAATGGATACATACGGTCAATTGCGGTCAATAACCTGGACGCAAATTGGCCAGAGTATCAAGAATGGAGTTACTAATGGCATATCGTCCACCCAGGCCGCCCTTAGCGGCTTGAAAGGTAATGCTATAACAGCAATGAGTTCAGCCCGCCAGACTATTGCATCAACAGCCAGTAACATAGCAACCCAGGCAGGAAATGCAGGCCGGGCGGTTATGAATATGGCGCGAAGTTTTTCGATAAGTGGGGCACTGCAGGCGGCAACCAATGGCTTTAAGTCTCTGGGCACAGCCATCATGGGCATAGGTCGGGCAAGCCTGGCCGCCATGTTCTCGCCTTTGGGTATTGCCATCATGGCCATAGCCGGGGCGGCTTACCTAATATACAACAACTGGGAACTTGTGGGGCCTTTCTTTATGGGGCTGTGGGCACAGATACAGGCTGCATTTGCCAACGCATGGGCAATGATACAGCCAGCACTTGCCAAACTGCAGGAAGCCTTTGGTGTAATGATTAGTTCGGTGGGCCCGGCTTTTGCGAGTATCGGGGCCACTATCATGGCGGCATTTTCGCAAATCAGTGCTGCAATATCGGCCAATAGCGGAATGTTTGACATGCTTGGCCAGGTGCTTCTGTTTATTGCTGAAGTTTTGGGCGGCGCATTAATCACCGCCTTTGTAGTATTTGCCAATATATCCGTTGGCTGCATGACTACAGTTATCAATGTAGTGGCCTCCATAATCACCGGAATTATTGGATTCTTCACTGGACTGATTCAGTTCGTTACTGGCGTATTTACTGGAAATTGGTCTATGGCCATGCAAGGGCTGACAACTATATTTGATAACGCCTTTAATACAATGAAAAATATTGCTTCCAGTGTTCTAGGTGGAATCGAAAGCATGATAAACGGAATAATTGGCTCAATTAAGAGCGTGGCCAGCCTCTTGCCAGGGCTTGGTGGCGGCGGAGGCGACGAAGTGGCCCACAATGCCAAGGGCGGCATATATCGAAAAGGTGCTTTCCTGACGACCTTCGCAGAAGATAGCCCAGAGGCGGCTATACCGTTGGACGGTTCTCCGAGAGCTATCGGGCTCTGGAGAAAAGCTGGGGAAATATTGGGAATTGGCAAAGCTGCCAATAATGGTGGCGATTCGCCAGCTACATTACTGCCAGGGGCCTTGGCAGTTCATCCAACGCAGTTAGTTGAACAGGCTGCACCCATGAACGCCCCGCCAATTTCCATAACCTTGAATATTAATGGGGATACCGAACCGAACGAAATCAGAAGGGCAGTGGAAAGGGCAGGCCGGACCGTACAGCGCAGCTTTATGGAGCAGATGGAAGCATACAACCGTGAGAGGGGGCGGCTGGCTTATGAGCAATAAGTACATAACAAAAATGGGGGACACGTGGGACCTGATAGCCTTTGAACAGTTGGGGTCGTGTAAATATGTCAGTTTGCTGATCAACGAAAACAAGGATTATTGTGACACCGCCATATTTTCGGCGGGCGTCACTTTATCCATTCCGACAATCACTGAAAAAACCAAAGTGGAGAACTTACCGCCATGGAAGAGAAAACAATAAAAGCCCGGAGGGTGTCAATTAAATGCCAGTATGATAGCAAAGACATTTCGACGGATATAGCGGCCTTTTTTAAATCCTTTAGTGTCCGGGAGGTTATGAGTGACGAAGCTGACAGCGCAGAAATAACCTTGCAGGACAGGGAGGAACTTTGGCATGGTGACTGGCTGCCGGATCGTGGGGCCATGATGGATATAACCCTGCACATGGACAACTGGAACGGCGACGAACAAGCCCAGGATTTGCCACTTGGTAAATTCGAGGTTGATGAAATCACAAACAGCGGACCACCCAACGAAGCCAAAATCAAACTTATTTCAATACCGACCGCCTCAAACCTTAGAGGCATTGAGAAAACCCGGGCATGGGAAAAGGCAAAACTGTCTCAGATACTTAAGGATGTGGCAGAGGGCGCAAACATGGAGCAACATTTTGACGCCAAGGACGACCCAGTTCTGGAACGCGCCGAACAGTCAGAACAGACTGACCTTTCTTTTCTACAGAAACTCTGCAAGGATGCAGGGCTGGCTTTAAAAGTGACTGACAACACAGTGGTTATTTTTGATATTGCCGAGTATGAGAAAGCTGATCCGGTTATGACTATCAAAAAGAAGCAGCAGAGCCTTATATCCTTTGACTGCAAGACCACAATTCACAATATTTATAAAGCCTGTCATGTGAAATATAAACATAGCCAGAAGGATAAGATGATAGAGTTTACCTTCACAGACCCCAACCGCAAGGAGGGGCAAATCTTGCAGATTAACCAGAAGGTGGACAGCGTGGAAGAGGCGGAAAAGCTGGCCAAGAAAAAACTACATGAGAAGAATCTGGAAGAAACATCGGCGTCCCTTACCATGATTGGAAATTTTGCCCTATTGGCCAGCAACACCGTGGAGCTTTCCGGGTTCCACAAATATGACGGAAAATATTTAATTAAGCAGTCCACCCATGATGTTGGTACAGGCGGCTATACTACCAAAATAGAGCTTAGGAGGGTAATAGATGGCTACTGATGTAGAAAGAGCCCTGCGGGGAATGGTACGGACCGGAACAGTTTCGGCGGTTTTCCCTAGCGAGGGTATGGCCAGAGTTGTTTTTGACGACAAGGATGAAACCACCAGCCCAAAGCTGCATATTGTCCATCGTTTCAGCGGGAAAAATAAAGATTATTGGGTGCCTGATATAGGTGATCAAGTGCTTTGTATCTTTGCCAATAATGACACAAATTTTTCAACTGGGTGGATTTTGGGGAGCTATTTCACCCAAAAACAGCCGCCACAAGTGGCAAATCCAGATATTATGCGCCTTGATTTTTTCGATGGTTCATATTTTGAATACAACCGCAAAACAAATTCCTTAAAAATAAATGTTGTGGGGAACATTACTATAAACGGCGCAAGAATTGACCTTAATTAATAAGTACCCAAATCGGGCACAAGGGAGGTGTCACAATGCCAGCAGCGGCAAGACTTGGAGACCAAGAGGTTGGTATTTGCGATATGGGGTTGCCATGCTGCCCACATAGCAGAACGGGAACAAACGGGACTGTTTCCCCTGATGTGTATATCAATAACCTTGGAGCACATAGAAAGAGCGATACAGGACCATGCAACTGTCCCCACGGCGGTACATTCATCACCACCGGGGGAAGTTCAACGGTATTTATTAATGGCCGGGCGGCTATTCGGATAGGGGACGGGACAACCTGCCAGGATTGCGGACAGCCGGGAAGCCACACAACGGGCAGCGGAAATGTATTTATAGGAGGTTGAAACGATGTCCTTTTTAGCATCGGCGATTTATGACGAATTTATGCAATCTGTCAGAGATATGCAAAAGTCAGAAATTGGCTCACTGGGGCCCATTGTTTTTGAGGTCTCCAGTCAAAAAATAAGAACCTTCAAGGGGTTAAAAAGAGCAACAAAAGCCCGTTATGGCAGCCATGAAGTTATTGGCAGCAAGCCAGTCCTTGAATTTGTTGGCCCCGACATTGAAGAGATAAGCTTCACGATGCAGTTTTCAGCAGCGTGGGGACTTAATCCGCAGGATGAAACCAAAAAGGTGCGGGAAATATGCGAAAAAGGCGAAGCCAACTACTTCGTTTTAAACAACCAAACTGTTGGGGAAAACCCTTGGATAATTGAAAGTGTCAGCGAATCCGTGGATGTTGTTGACAATAACGGGCGGGTTATTACCACACAAATAGATGTAACCCTTAAGGAATATATCCCTGTAATCAACAAAGAGGATAAGGAAGGCGAAGAAGGCGGGGGTTCAGAATGAGAATCATAGATATAACGGCAGAGCTTGGAGAAATTAATTTTTCACCAGGCAGCGAACTGGAGGAAATAGCCCAGAATGTGCGCACTATATTAACCACTCTAAAAAAGTCCGTACCTATGGATAGGGAATTTGGGCTTAATGCGTCCGTAGTAGACTTACCTATAGCTGCGGCCCAGGCAGCCATGACGGCGGATATTGTGGCAGCAATAAACCGATACGAACCACGGGCCCAGGTAGTATCGGTAAGCTACGAAGGAAAGGAAACAGAGGGCACTGTTAAACCGAAAGTGAGGATTAAGATAAATGGAGCTTAAAAATTTACCAGATATAACCTTCGCAGACGCAGATGTTGACCCGGACGAAGTTGACCTTGAAATCGTTACAACAGTAGAAGCTTTACTTCAGCGGAAGCTGGCCAGAGCGGACCCTTTGCGTTTATTCCTTCGTGGTATCGAGCTTCTTATCATCCAGCAGAGGATCATCATAAACGAAAAAGCCAAACAAAACCTTTTAGCCTTTGCTACTGGCAATATTCTGGATCATCACGGAGCCATGGTTGTAACCGACCGACTTTTGGCAGCCGCTGCAACTGTAACATTAAAGTTCAGCCTTGGGGCAGCCAGGGAAATGGCTACCATTATTCCTGCAGGTACGAGAGCAACGGCGGGAGATGGGGTAATGTTTGCCACCAACAGCGAAGTAATCATTGAAACGGGTGAAACCAGCGCAACCGGGGCGGCAACATGTACTGAGGTGGGAGCCCTTGGCAATAATTACGCGCCCGGTGAATTGATTTTGTTGGTAGACCCTGTTCCATTTGTTGCCAGCGTTACCAACACCACAACCAGCGAAGGCGGCAGTGATACCGAGTCGGACGATGCCTACAGGGAACGCATCCATGAAGCCCCGGAACAATTTACCACAGCAGGGCCAACTGGAGCCTATGAGTATTTTGTTAAAAGCGTCAGCCCATTAATCATTGATGTAAAGGTGGACAGCCCTGAACCGGGCGTGGTTGCAGTTTACCCGCTGCTGGCTGGTGGCGAATTGCCTGGTACGGAAATACTGAACAAAGTGTTGGCGGCTTTATCAGATGAAACGGTTCGACCATTGACCGACAATGTTGTAGTTGAAGCCCCGGAAGCTGTCAGCTATAACATTGACCTTTCGTACTGGATAGACAGAAGTAACGAAGGAGAAGCTGCCAACATTCAACAGGCAGCAGAGGAAGCCGTGAATGATTTTATTACTTGGCAGTGCAGTAAGCTGGGAAGGGATATAAACCCGACCGAACTATATGCACGGCTCAGAATGGCAGGGGTAAAAAGGGTGGAAATTACAGAGCCGATATTTACCACAATAGCCAATAACCAGGTTGCTGCCATAGGTAGCATAACCGCGAATTTTGAGGGCTTAGAAGATGATTAAAAATGTGGAAAGCCTGAGTCTGCTGGATATTTTGCCAGCTAATATCTTGGAAGATGAAAGAGTGTCGGCAGCGGCCCAGGCGTTAGACAAAGAAATACAGGAAGTAACAAAAGCAACTATTGAGGTTCTGCACATTTCACGCATTGACGAACTACCCGAAGCCGTGGTTGATTTACTGGCTTGGCAATGGCATGTGGATTTTTACGACCAAAATCTAAGCCTGGAAAAACGCCGGGCCCTGGTAAAAAACTCCATACGCTGGCACATGAAAAAGGGCACAAAGGCAGCTGTAGAGGAAATGGTACAGACAGTCTTTGAAAGTGGCCGGGTTACTGAGTGGTTTGAATATGGCGGGGAGCCGTATCATTTTAAGATTGACCTGCTGAGTGCCCCACGCATTGTTCAGGAGGATTTAGAGAAGGTTGTCAGGGTAATAAACTCAGTAAAAAACACACGCAGCTGGTTGGATAGCCTTGGATTTATCAGAGAATCAGAGGGCAAACAATATTATGGAATTGCTCCACATCTTCATAAGCGGTACGGAGTGGCCCAAGTATTGCACGCTGAAACATCCGGCAATGTATTTATTGGCGGTGTTACTACAAACCACAAAGCTAACAAAGTTAAACAGGTTAGTCCGGTATATGACGCCACGAACCAACTGGCAATTTATATTGGCATAGTATCGGCTACCCATAAGAGATACAAGGTATAAGGAGGATTTAAAAAATGGCGAATTGGACAGGCGGTGTTCTCACAAAATGGGGCCGCGAATTACAGGCGAAGGTTTTGGCTGGAACCACAAGGCTGGAGCTCACAAGGATAAAGCTGGGCAGTGGTTCTGAAACGGCGGAACAGGTTGATAATATGCGAGACCTTTACGACCCAAAGGCAAGCCTTGGAATCAGTTCCGTGGCTTATGAGGATAACCTTTGCACCGTAACGGGCATTATAATCACCCAGGGAATTGAGACAGGATTCTATGCCAAGGAATGGGGCCTCTTTGCTCAGGACCCGGATGAAGGTGAAATCCTCTATATGATTTCATTGGACAATATCCCAGACTGGATTCCACCAGGTTCCCAGGCTCTTACCATTTCTGCAAGCTATGCCATGACCATAGCAGTAGAAAACACGGAAAACATTACCGTAAACATTTCCCCAACCGGGCTGGTTGATGTGGATATGCTGAACAGTATCATAGGCGTGGCAGGGCGTTCCACAATCTACAGCTTAAATCAGACTGTTACAATGGAAGGCTTGCCAGCTATGCACTATTTGCGTTGTGTTACTCCTGGTACCACAGACGCAACCGCGCCAATTATCAGCTCCAGTGTACAGGACGGTGATCTTATTACAGACGGCTCTGTTGTTTGGCAGGTAGTAAAAGCCGCGAACCTTTCAGAGCTTGGCTTTCGTACCCCCAACACGCTGGTGCCACTTGGGCGCATTGCTTTTAGCACAGTATTACCTCCGGGGTATTTCCTGGAGTGTGAAGTTTCCGGCACCACAGATGATGGGCCGCTGGTTGTATCAGATCCGGCAGAAGGTGACACCGTAGAAGATGGAACTGTTACATGGTCCATTCATATTATTGGCAGCGTTTCAGACATTCCAGTGGCCACAGAGTCGGCCAATGGTCTTATGAGTGCAGAAGATAAGGCCAAAATGAACAGCATATATATTGATGCTACGGGCGGAATTGGTACCAAGAGTGGCCGCTTTGGTATTCGTATCGACAAACGCAACTCAGACCCAGCCACCCGCTGCGAATATATTTTTGACGCCAAAGGGATGGGCCCTTGTGGTATGGATTTCACAAACGGCATTTTTAACTATGGTGACTGGGGCGACCTTTGGTTCGTAAAGAATAACAAGCCTGTAATGCTTAAATCTGACGGTACAGTGGATTATTTCCTTGACCCAGACGACTACACAAAAAAAGAGGATGGCGTAACTGCCTCCGATGTTGCTAATACATCTTATGATGGCAACGCTATGGCACGCATCCCACTGGTGTATGTAAAGCGTTGGGAGGATGGACGCTATGAGTATGAAGTAATCAGTGAAACTCCATTCGATGATACATACAAGGCATTTGCCCATACTGATGCAGCTGGGGACATCAAGGACTTTTTCTATTATTCCATGTTTGGCGGCAGCGGCAACGCGTCAAAAATCCGTTCCTTGTCTGGCCAGACATTGGCCCAGAGTCTGACAGCTACCCAGGAAATAGCGGGGTGTACAGCAAACGGTACGGGATGGTATACCCACACATGGAGCCAGCGCGAACTTATTCGTACCTTGTGTCTGTTAATGGGTTGTTCTACGGACTTGCAGAGCATTTTCGGCAATGGTAACTGTCGAAGCGCATCCAGTGCCAGCGGTATGCTTGCAACGGGAACCCTTAAAGATAAGGGCCAGTTCTATGGATATAACAACACCAATCAGGTAAAGGTTTTCCATATTGAAAAGTTCTGGGGCGATCAGTGGGACCGCGTTGCTGGACTGATTAACAATAACGGACGAATCTATGTAAAGATGACCCCGGAGGGCAACGGCTACCGCGTGACCGATGTTACCGGGTACGAAGATACAGGGCTCACAGCTCCATCGGGTTTCGCCAGCTATATCAATGGTATGCACTGCGACAAAAACGGCATGATTCCAACCCTTGCCACTGGCAGCAGTACCACTCATTATTGTGATGGTTACTGGACCAACAACACACAGCTGGATTACCTCTTTGCGGGTGCCGGTGCGGACTATGCGACTGCTATTGGTGGTCCTTTCTGCTTCAGTGTGAACCGTGCCCCGTCGGATGCGAGCTGGAACATCGGCTGCGGCCTTTCTTATGTATAACCTTTTCGGGAGGGGGAGCCGTAAGGCGGGGGAGGGGACTCCCTCCCCTATAATTCTCCCGAAAAATTGAATATTTGGGTTATGTGGGGCGACTTACGGCTTTTGTACCTCCGCTCATTGCGGGTGCCAGTGCGAACAATGCGACTGCTATTGGTGGTCCTTTCTGCTTCAATGTGAACAATGCCCCGTCGAATGCGAACTGGAACAACGGCTGCGGCCATTCTTATCTACAAGAAACAAGATTCCAAGGCCCTGCATAATCCGCACCCATTGGTGAAAATTTTCCGACGAAAGGATTGGGATAGTAGATTATATCGAAATTTCAATAGGAGATAAGAAAGCAATGAAAACCTATAGAGGTTTATATAATAAAATGCTGGAGCCGGATGTGGTTGCTCAATGCGCTCTGGATGCAGCAGAAGGCAAGCTGCGCCGCAGGGAAGTAATCCATGCGTTCGTTAACTTCGACAAGACCTATAACTTGGTTGTTAAATGTGCAGCAGACCCCAGTTATAGGCCCTGCGAAGATAACACCCATGAGATTATTGACGGAGCCAACCATAAGTCCCGGGAAATTGAAAAACCAAAGTTTTGCCCGGAGCAAATCCTGCATCACATGATTGTTGAACCATTCAAGCCTGTTTTGTTGGAAGGTTTATATGAACAGGTTTATGGCTGTTTACCACCAGATGTAAAGATACTTCCTGATGGCACTTCTGCCGTTAAAAAGTTTGGACCACATGCAGCTATAAAGCGGCTGAAAAAATGGATACAGGTAGGCAAAAAGATATATATCTGTGAAACGGATATACATCATGCTTACGGCTCAGTAGTAATTGCGATCTTAGTGCGACAACTAAAGAAAGTTGTCAAGGACAAAGAATGGCTGCGATTAACATGCCAATTTCTCCACTACAAAGCAAATGAACCAGAAAGTAAGAAATTATGCGGCTTAATATTAGACCACTATACTTCGCCCTGGTTCTTCAATTTCTATTTGAAGGAATTTGACCACTTTGCGGCGTCACTTGAAGGAGTTAAATATTTGCGCTTTGCGGATAACCTTTATCTGGTTGGAGAAAACAAAAGAAAGGTACATCGTGCATTAAAAGAGATACGCAAGTACCTAAGGCGGGAATTAAAGCTGGAGCTTAATGACTGTACCCAGGTTTACCGTTTCGAGTACGGCACAGGCGAATTTGACAAAAACGGCAAAGAAAAAGCCCGGGGAAGGGCTATCAATGCTGTCGGTGCAGTTATCCATCATAACCGGACAACCCTTCGTAAAAGTATTTTGAAGCGTATGCGAAAGAAATCCAAACGGATAGCGGCAAAAGAAAGGACAACCTGGCACGATGGCGCGTCCATGTTTTCACGCCTATCATGGATAAGGCACACCAACACATATAAATATTATGAGAAGTATATTAAGCCCAATATCAACACCAGACTGTTAAAGGCAAAGGTAAGGGCTCATAGTAGGGCGGTATTGCCCATAGCAAAAGAAAGGAGAAGAATCATAAATGAAGGACTGGAAAAAAGTGCAAGGCTCAATGGTGGAAAGACCAAAAGAATTTGATACTGAATCAAGCCCAACAACGGTCTACCAGCGCAGAAAAATCCAGCTGGTGGAAGTAGAGGGAAGTGATGGTACCAAGCCGACTGTATGGGAGTATGAAGAAAGAACCATGTCACACACCGAATACATGGCTATAACAAATGCTATCACCCAGTCAAAGCTGGAATATTTGGCTGCAATGACTGATATCGACCTGGAAGGAGGACTTTAAAAATGGAACGCAGTAAGCATTTTGAAAAGGTAAAATACTACTATGAGGAAGGCTTTTGGAACATTCGGATGGTCTACAATGTAGTAGCCAAGGGCTGGATTACACCAGATGAGTATGAGGAAATCACAGGGGAGAAGTACAATAAGGAGTCTTAAAATGGAGACATTTATGCAATATCTGCTTTCTCCACTGGCCATTATATTTATTGGAAAATATCTTGATTACAAGATAGAAAACCACCAGAAGAAAAGAGCAGAAGAAAAGGTTATAGAGCAAGCCAAAGAGCAGGAAATGGCCGCAACCATTGAAGCAATGAAAGAAGGGCTTTTAGCCATGCTCAGGGATAGGATTTTGCAATCATGCAGATATTTCATAGAACGAGGTAAAATAGACCCTCTCATATTGGAGAACATCACAAAAATGCATGATAGTTACAAGACTCTAGGTGGTAATGGGCTCTGTGACCGACAATATGCAGAGGTTCAAAAATTGCCATTGGAAAATTAGAGGGGTGAAAAAGTGAAAAAGAAATTTAAAGAGATTTCCACATGGGCACAGCGGAACTGGCTAGCCATTATAATCGTCTTGTCTGTCTGCATGATGATGTTCCTGTGTTTGGTGATGTTTAGCTGGCTTTATGGATATTGGAGCAACGCCTTGGCAAATACCAAATTTGAACTTAGTTCTTGCTGGCAGGGTATCAGCGTAGTGGTGGCTGGCCTGGGTGGCATTGTGGCTCTGGCGAAAGCCTGCTGGACCAAATATTCTACTGACAGCAAATACAACAGTGCAGCAGGGGCACACCCATATAAAACAGAAACCGCCGAAAGAGGTAAATAAAATGATGTCGGGGAGAAAATGGGGTGTATTGGCCAAAGTAACGATGGCCTTTTTAGCTGTAGCAAAAGAATGTAATTTCTGTATGGATTTAACCGGAGAACTGAAAAGGCGGCTTTTTGAAGAGTCGCCCTTCAGTATTCACCATAAAAAGGAGGAAGATGATAAAATGAAAGGTATAGATGTAAGTTATGCAAATGGCCGGGTAAATTGGGATGCAGTTGCCGCTGCTGGTTACAAATTCGCAATTTGCCGCTGCACCTATGGCCGTCATGGAATTGATGAAACATTTATAGAAAATGTAAACGGTGCCCATGCTGCCGGACTACAGGTAGGAGCTTACCATTACAGTTATGCTCTTAATGTTAGCCAGGCAATAGAAGAAGCTGAACATTGCCGCAAGGTAATAGAAGATGCTGGAGTTTTGCTGGAGCTTCCTGTTTGGTTTGACATGGAAGATGCCGATGGTTACAAGGTAAAAAACGGCTTTGCCTTCGACCCTAACGAAATAACAGCTATGTGCAGGGCGTTCCTTGACAACATTCAGCTGAATTGTGGCGTCTATGCTTCATTTTCATGGCTCACTACCTACATCGACTGGCAAAGCCTTGGTTGCGCGGTATGGAATGCCGAGTGGGGCCCAGGTGATGATATTAAGGGAATGATGTGGCAGTACACCGACAACCAGCACATTCCAGGGGCCGGATATTTTGACGCTAATTATATTTATGAATCATAAAATAACAGCTGCGGAATGGTGGAAGGTTTACGAGGCATTTATTAATTTTCAGGAATTAGCATCTCAATATAATCTATGCCCCAACGAAATAGAGCAAATTGAGGATATAATGCTTAAAAACTGCCCTATACCACAACCGCAGCCTATGAGGGTATAATTGAAAGGAGCTATATAATGATAGAAAAGTATCTGAATCGTATCATACAAGGGGATTGCCTTGAAACGCTCAGGTTGTTGCCAAATAACAGTATTGATGCGGTAATTACCGACCCGCCTTATTGTTCCGGTGGCCGTTCCATAGGTGCCAAAATACAAAGCACTACCAACAAATACGAGAACTACCCGCAAGGCAGACCTGACTTTTTGGGCGACGCCAAAGATGGGCGGTCCTGGCTCATGTGGTGCAATTTATGGATAGCTGAATGTTTTCGCACCCTTAAAGAGGGGGGGTACTTCCTCATGTTCTGCGATTGGCGTCAGCTGCCAACCGCCACAGATGCACTGCAAATCGGCGGAATAAGCTGGCGCGGCGTTATTGTATGGAATAAGGGACTTGGATCCAGAGCACCACACAAGGGTTATTTTCGTCACCAGTGCGAGTTCATCTTGTGGGGAACAAAAGGCCCGTGTAATATCCAGAATAATGGCCCGTTCCCTGGTTGTTATGAAGAACATGTGCGACAAAAAGATAAACATCATATAGCTGGCAAGCCTACCGCCCTCATGGAAGAACTTTGTAAAGTAATACCTTATGATGGTATTATTCTGGATCCATTTGCTGGTTCTGGTACTACATGCGTGGCAGCATTAAAAACAGGACACCAGTATATCGGCATTGAAAAAATGCCGGAGTATTGTGAAATTTCAAACCAAAGATTAAGACAGATAACCGAATAAAGGAGCATGGGGTTATTTGACATGAATGCCGTTTAAAAACTTCCGCCATTTTGCCGCCGAAGGTCTAGGGAAATCATATTTAAAATAATAAAACGATATTTACTTTTATTTTTAGAAGGGTCTTAAAACCCTTGATAAATACATATATATCAAAATATTATTTTCAAATATCTACAATTGTATTTTTACTTCCGATAAGTATAAATTATCGGAAGTAAATTATTTACAGAAAAAAGGGATGCAATACGCTGATGTATGCATCCCTATCTTATTGATATAAAAACCTTCGATTATTCGAAATAAGTATCCCAGTAAATACTGATATGATTCTCGATAAACTCAATAGCCTTCTTCTCATATTCAGGCTCAGAATAACAACGATTTATCAAAGAAAGAATCGGCAGGTAGAACATATTCACCATATGATCAGTAGTAGCCTTCAGATTGCACTTGCCACCATGCTTATTTTTTAATAAACCCTCCAATAGATTTCTGATAAAACTTTCTGCTCTAGTGTAGGTCTTTTCAATGTACATCAATCTGATTTGCTCGTTACGGAACTGCTCCAGAATCAACAGCTTACGGACACACTTAATAACATTATCATGGATGACGTTTTTAACATGGTCCATAATATACTTGATGAATTCCTCTTTAGTGAGATTCTTTAACTGCTCATCAGTAAAATTGATAATAGGCAGGCTATGCTTATCATAGTTCTCCTCAGCCTGTTCAATGATGGTGTCAAGAATTTCACGTTTCCCCTTGAAATGCTTGTACAAAGATGGCGGAGTCACCTTTACAGCAGCAGCAATCATCTCTACCCCGACAGCGTGATACCCGAAATTAGAGAATAATTTTAAAGATTCCTCCAATATACGTTCCTTAGTATTTGTCCTTCTTATGATAACCACTTCCCCTTATAAAACTCATACTTTATCCAAAATGATTATAGCATTTTAATAGATGATATACAAGAAAAATCATATAGTATTATACAACTATAACATTATTATATGAATGTCTATATATAAAATACTTTTTAGTTACATGTCTATTGTAAGGGGACAACTCATTTTGTAATATGCTGAAATAACCCTTGGCAACCACCCATTACATCATCAAAGGTGGCATCGAAATTTCCAGTATACCAAGGATCTGCAATACTTCTGTGTTCTCCGGCAAAATCCATTAGCATATAAACCTTGTGATAAGGATCAGAGCCTATTATCTTGGCGATATAACGCATATTCTCATCATCCATCCCCAAAATATAGTCGTATTTATCATAATCTTCCTTAGTCATGAGTGTAGCCTTGCGCTTGGTGTAAGGAATCCCCTCTTTATCCAGTTTATCCTTGGTTCCCCAGTATGTATCTGAGCCTAACTCATCCCTATGAGTAGCTCTGGACTGAATATAAAAATCCTTCTCCATTCCCGCTTTTTTTACAATATCCTTCATAACAAATTCGGCCATTGTAGAACGGCAAATATTGCCGTGGCAAATAAAAAGTATATTGGTCATTTTCTCAAAACCCCTTTAAAACCTTGATTTTACAAGCTTCGTAAAAATATCACTACCACACAATTCTATCACAAAAAGCTATATTTTGGCATAAAATAGCTTCCTGTATAATTCAAAGTGTAGACAACAGATAAGTCAAACTTAACAAAAAGAGATACCTCAGCTAAACTGTCATTACTGACCCTGAGAAGTTAGTAATAAACAGAAAAGAGAGGTATCTACAAAATGAAGTCTACACAAAACAAGAAGATCGAGCAAGTAAAAGAAACATCTATGATCGTCGGCATCGATGTCGGCAGTGAAAAACACTACTTCAGGGCTTTCAACTGGAGGGGGATCGAATTCACCAGAAAGCCTATCCCGTTCTCCAATTCTATGGCGGGATTTGACATGTTTCATTCGGCTGTGGCAGAGCTGATGGAAAACAACC
>NZ_FQYW01000016.1 GCF_900141865.1 Anaerovibrio lipolyticus DSM 3074
CGGAGGGCATGACCCTGATGAATAGCTAAGCTGGCACCCTGGTTATGGATAGGCAGAACGAAGGAAGTGAGGACTCCCCTTGTTGGGATGATCCTGTTGGACATGAGAGGTGAGCTGCCATATAGGGATGGGTATTACATCGAGGCCATTTAAAATAGTTTAGTGATGACGTTTTATTTGGTATACCCATTAACACTATATATCTGCCCTGTATGAGGTGAAGATCACTCCATAACCTTAGCTTCATTCATTATGAGGACTCAAAGAAGTATTGATTTTACTGAAGAAAACACTTGACTATATGGAGAGGTAACTGATTTTAAATTATAGACTATTCGTATCTATATGAACAAAAAACAGCTCTACACAGATGAATCAAACTGTGAAGAGCTGCGTTGTTATGGCTGAATTTAAAGCAAGGAGCTAAAAAGGTTCAACGGAAAAATAATTCTAAAAATGAGACAAGTTTCTGTCGCTCCTCACTAGAAGGGGTACGACCAAATATTTGATAATCACCTGTCATCAAAAAATGGGAAAGATCAGGGATATTGCCTGTGTTTTTAGACGTGTGACCTAGTAGAAAATCTAGCGAAACCTCGAAGTAGTCAGCAAGCTTTATGAGTGTTGAAATATCAGGCTCATTTACACCACATTCGTAACGATTATAGGTGTTTGGCTTTATTTGCAGGAACTCTGCTATATCTTTTTGCTTTATGTCGGAATCTTCCCGTAATGCACGCAGTCTTTTAGTAAACATCAGCAAATCTCCTTTGCTTAAGTTTAGCAGAGAATGGCATTATTACTCCATAAAGTGATAAAATAGGAATTACCGTGTTGAAAAATACTAAAAAATAGATATAATGACTAGGGGGGGATTTTCATGTCCGTTATGTTTGGTTATCCACTTGATTCGAAGTATATATTGAAGAAGCGAAAGCAGTTAAAGCGTCAACTATTAGAAAAAATAGACACGGAAACTGGACTTTACAAAAAAATAGCTATTTTAGGTGGCTCTACTACTCATGATGTCAAAGATATGCTGGAGCTTTTTTTGCTGGACGCAGGGATTGTTCCGGATTTTTATGAATCTGAATATGACCAGTATTGGCAGGATGTTATGTTTGATAATCAAGAGCTGATAGACTTTCAGCCTGACGTAATTTATATACATACTAGCACACGAAATATAAAGAGCTTTCCGAAAGTTACAGATAGTAACGAGATGATAACTGACCTTCTAGAGGAGACTTTTCAACATTATGTACAGATATGGGACAAAATCGGTGAAAAGTATAAATGTCCAATAATTCAAAATAATTTTGAACCACCATTTTATCGGCTTTTGGGAAACTTGGATTTTACTGATATTCATGGACGACGTAATTTCATAAATCATTTGAATGAGCGTTTTGTACAGTATGCTGCTGGACATGAAAATTTTTATATCAATGATATTGAATATATGGCAGCTTCATATGGTTTGGAGCGCTGGGCCGATGGGTTTGCGTGGCACATGTATAAATATGCTTGTGCGGTAGAAGCTATTCCAGAGTTGGCATATAATCTCGCCAATATAATGAAGTCACTTTACGGTAAAAAACAGAAAGCTCTTGTATTAGATTTAGACAACACATTATGGGGTGGTGTAGTGGGTGATGATGGTGCCAATGGTATTGAAATAGGTCAGGAAACATCTATGGGGCAGCTGTACAGTGAATTTCAGACTTATATCAAGGAACATAAAGATATGGGGGTGTTGCTGGCAATCAATTCCAAGAACGATGAAGAAAATGCAATCGCCGGCTTGTCTCGCCCAGACACTGTTCTGAGGCCAGATGATTTCCTGGTCATCAAGGCAAACTGGGAGAATAAGGATGTCAATATTTTGGAAATTGCACAGGAGCTTAATATTGGTACTGACAGTTTGGTATTCGTGGATGATAATCCTGTAGAACGTGATCGGGTAAGCCAACAGGTGCTGGATGTAAAGGTTCCGGCCATGACTGACCCAGCTCAATATATTCGTATTATAGACAGGTCAGGTTATTTTGAACCTACAGGACTATCTGCAGAGGATGCTAAGCGAACAATCATGTACCGGGAAAATGTGGCACGCAAAAAGGCTCAGGCAAGTTTTGCTGATTACACAGAGTATTTACAGAGTTTGGAAATGAAGGCAGAGATTGCACCTTTTGCACCAGTGTACATGTCCCGAATTGCTCAGCTGACCAATAAGAGCAATCAATTTAACTTGACTACAAAAAGATGTACCCAGTCCGATATGGAACACTATGCTGCAAATAAGGAATATATCACCTTATATGGTAAGCTAGAGGATAAATTTGGTGATAATGGTGTGGTGTCGGTGGTGTTCGGTCACAATGACAAAGAGGATACCTCGTTATTCCATATTGATTTATGGCTGATGAGCTGTCGAGTGCTGAAAAGAGATATGGAAGTAGCCATGATGGATGAATTAGTGTCTAAATGTTTGGAAAAGGGCATTAAGGTAATTATGGGCTATTATTATCCAACGGTGAAAAATGGCATGGTAAAAGAATTTTATCGACAGCAAGGCTTTGAAAAAGTTAGTGAAGATGAACAGGGAAATACTGTGTGGAAATTGTGCACGGAACCTTATATCAAGCGTAATAAGGTAATTGAAGTGAGGGAAACCGATGGTTGAGTTGAAATTATCTAATGGTGTAGGTATTCCCCAGTTGGGCATGGGAACATGGCAGATTAATGACCGGGGGAGTCTGTTGGAAATTATTAAGGCTGGTTATGGATTGGGATATAGTCTTATTGATACAGCTGCAGCATATAGTAATGAGATGGCCATTGGTAAAGTGCTGGAAAAACTTGGAATTCCTCGGGAAAAGTTGTTTTTATCAGATAAGGTTTGGAATACCAATCGTGGTTTTGATGCAGTGCAAGAGGCCTGTCGTAGGTCCTTGAAAAAGCTTAAGACGGATTACCTTGACCTTTATCTCATTCATTGGCCAGCATCACCTAAACTCCATGAAGCTTGGGAATCTATTAACGCGGAAACATGGCGGGGGATGGAAAAACTATATGAAGATGGATTAGTTCGTGCGATTGGTGTATGTAACTTTAAAATTCATCACTTGGAAGCCTTGTTTAAGACATCAGAAATTGTTCCTATGGTAAATCAGTTGGAGCTTCATCCTGGTATGCCACAATTAGATTTGGTTTCGTTTTGTCGTGGGCATAATATATGTATCGAAGCCAGCAGTCCATTAGGGAATGGTGAAATATTAACAAATGAAACATTAATAGCATTGTCACAAACAAAAGGAAAGACGGTGGCGCAAATTTGCCTACGTTATGGAGTGGAAAAGGGATTAATTCTTATTCCAAAAACAACAAGTACTGAGAGATTACGGGAAAATAAGGGAATATATGATTTTACGCTATCACCACAGGAAGTAAGCATGATTGACAGTTTGCCATATTGTGGTGGAATTGGTATTGATCCGGATGAGGTGACAGAATTTGGCTGATATAAAAGATACAAAGGTTATTCTGCAAGGACTTCGCAAGAAAATTTTTTTGACAGGTTTCAAAGGGGGGATGGCTCATTTAGCAAGCTGTTTCTCCTGCCTTGAAATATTGTATACCCTTTATGTAGATGGTGTACTTAGAATTGATAAAGAAAATTCTAAATGGCGGGATAGAGATAGATTCATCCTTAGTAAAGGGCATGCTGGTTTGGCACTTTATGCAATCCTAAACCATATTGGATTAATGTCAGATGCGGAATATAATTCATATCTTCAACCGGGAGGAGTTATAGGTGGTGAGCCATGCCGTAGAGATAGTCAGTGGATTGAAACGGCCACAGGTTCACTAGGACATGGCTTATCTTTTGCAGCGGGGCAGGCTATGGCTTTAAAGTTGAAGAAAAGTAAAGCTCGAGTTTATGTATTACTGGGAGATGGTGAAATTCAGGAAGGTACTGTGTGGGAAGCTGCAATGTCGGCTGTAGCAATGAAGCTGGATAATCTTGTGGCTATTATGGACTGTAATGAGATTCAGAAGATGGACTTTATTGAGAAGACTATTGGTGAACCACGTTGGCGAGATAAATGGGAATCCTTTGGCTGGCACGTGGAGGAAGTTGATGGACATAATATAGTATCATTACGAGATTGTTTACTGGAAAATAATGAGCAGGGCAAGCCACGACTAATCATTGCTCATACAATAAAAGGTAAGGGTGTTCCTATAATGGAGCAAAATCCGAATTGGCATTTCAAATTGCCTAAGAGCAAAAAAGAAAAGATGGCTTTTGCTCAGGCACTAGATATATCAGAGGAAGAGTGGGAGGCGTAATAGTATGCAGAGTGCTTATATAGGTAAACTTATGGAAATTGCAGAGCATGATGCAACAGTTATGCACCTTTTAGCTGATAGCGGTACAGGCTATGATGAAATGTTCCGCTATAATTTTCCAAAGCAAATATATAACTTTGGTATCAGCGAAGAAAATATGGTAGCTGCAGCAGCTGGTATGGCAAGTGTCGGATTTACGCCTTTTGTATACACGGCAGGAGCATTTTTAGCATATCGTTCTTTGGAATTTATACGTGATGATATTTGCTTTCAAAATCATAATGTAAAAATTGTGGGTATGGGAAGTGGTCTTTCGTGGAGTTCTTTGGGGCCGACACACCATACTACAGAAGATATTGCGGTTTTACGCTCTATTCCCAATTTGATGATTTTTTCTCCAGCCACACCTAAACAAGTGACAGCTTGTGTTCAGGCAGCATATGAGCATAAGGGACCAGTTTATATTCGTATTGGCATGAACAATGAAAAAGAATTCTTTGATGAAAATTATACTTTTATACCAGGGCATAATGATGTGTTGCAGGAAAATGGCGATATATCAATCTTTGTAACTGGCAGTATTTTGGAAGAGGCCTATGTTGCAGTTGATTATCTAAGTAAAGAAGGATATGGGGTAAATCTAATTAATGTACCATGTATTAAGCCTTTGGATTCAGATAATATACTTGCAATGGCTCGTAAATCACAGAAATGCTTTGTAATAGAAGAACATAATATTTTGGGTGGATTAGGTAGTGCACTAGCAGAGATTTTTTCAACTTATGGATTAGGTACTTCTTTATGTAGGTTGGGACTAAAAGATGTTTTTGCAGCAGGTTATGGTACACATGCTGCTGTACGGAAAGCTAATGGTCTCGATGGATTTAGCCTCTACCAACGTATAAAGGAGGAGCTATGAGAGAATATACTTTTGCGGATATAGAAATTGGTTTGCAGGAATCATTTTCTCGAGAAATAACCTTAGAGATGGAAAATATGTTTCGTCAGATTTCAGGAGATGAAAACCCGTTACACTTGGATGATAGCTTTGCCTATGAAATTAGTGGTGGGAAATATTCCAGCCATGTGGCTTTCGGCATGTTGACGGCGTCTTTATATTCTGCTCTGGCTGGAATGTACTTACCGGGAAAATATAGTCTTATTCATAGTTTGGAAAAATTGTCCTTTCAGCAGCCAGTTTTTGCAGGAGATACTCTAACTGTTGAAGGGAAGGTTGTGGATAAAGATGAAAGCCTTCGCCTGCTTAGAATAAAGGCTGTTATAAGAAATCAAAATAACAAAACAGTGTCAAATACCATGATGAAGGTCATGGTAATGAAATAACGAAAATGGAGGAAATATAAATGACAAGAGAAGAAGTTTACGAGAGATTAAACAATGTATTTCGGGATGTATTTGACGATGAATCAATAACTCTTAATGATGAAATAACGGCTGATGACATAGAGGATTGGGATTCTTTTGAACATATCAACTTGGTTGTAGCTGTACAAGATGAGTTTTCCTTTAAGATTCCCATGGGAAAGGTTGTATCCATGAAAAATGTGGGTGAGATGGTGGACATTATTTTGGAGTTAGGTAAATAAGGGGCAGCTATGAGCTTAACAAGTGGTAGTTTCTTTATCTTTTTGTTGGTTACTGTAATCTTGTATTATACTTTACCCAAAATTCAAAAATATATTTTATTATCAGCGAGTTGCGTATTTTATTTAAAGGCGTCCCCTATTGGCATTGATTTAATGTTGGTACTGATGACGTATATTTTGATGCTAACTTATGGTGGAGCGATATTACAGGAAAAAACTTTTGGTTGGAAACGTAATATGGTGTCTGCAATTACTATTATGGGTTTGGTTGCAACATTATTTGTTTTGAAATATGCTTTTAATATGGGAGAGCTATTGGCTTCCTTGTTATCTATGGATGTACAGCTTTCGTGGCTTAATTTTGTGCCAATTATGGGGTTATCATACTTTACTCTATCAGCTATTGGCTATGTGCTTGATGTGCGTTGGCAAATGTATCCGGCGGAACGAAATATAGCAACAGTGGCGCTGTTTATCTTCTATTTCCCACAGGTTGTATCGGGGCCAGTTACGAGATTTGAAGCTATGCGTCAGCAGATACTAGCGAAGACAGTATTGGAATATGACAATATAGAGTATGGATTAAGGCGCATGCTGTGGGGGTATTTTAAGAAACTGGTTATTTCGGAACGCTTTGCCATGATTGTGACAGTTGTGTATAAAAATCCACAGGATTACGGTGGCGCAGATATATTTCTTGCAACCTTATGTTATGCCGTACAGCTGTATACTGATTTTTCCGGTTGTATGGACATTGTGTTGGGGACTTCGGCGTTATTTGGTGTTAGATTGCCTGAAAATTTCCGAGCACCATTTTTCTCAAAAACAGTACAAGAATTTTGGCAACGCTGGCATATTACCCTCGGCTTGTGGTTTAAGGATTATGTAATGTACCCGGTTCAGATATCCAACGTGATGGTAATGCTAGGGAAATATTGTAAACAGCACTATGGTAAAAAAGTTGGAAAGAAAATACCTTTTTACATTTCAATGCTGGTTTTGTGGTTCCTGATAGGCGTATGGCATGGATGTACGGCGCATTATTTTGTGGCTTCTGCCATTGTACCTTGCACATTGTTAATGATTAGTGATCTCGGTGGGAATTGGTTCAGTAAAATGGGAAATGAGCTCCCATTTTCTGAATGTAGTCTTTTTTGGGATAATGTAAATCGATTAAAATCGCTTTTATTAATATGTATTTGTTGGGTATTTGTTTGTTCAGAAAGCGTTTCTGTGGGCCTTACATGTCTATATGATGTGTTTGCCAATGTGGATGAAATCCATTTATCAGCTATTATAGCCGCAACAAAGATGGGTAAGGCTGGTTTACTGGTTATGGTTCTCGGGATAGGTGTTCTTGTTTTTGCGGATTATCTGGAAGATAAAGGGAGCTCCTTGTATGAATTACTAAATAAGAAATCTTGGTTTATGCGCACAGCTGTCCTTTATGCTGAAATAATTTTAATTCTTGGTATGGGGATGATTGGAAAGTCCGAATTCATTTATTTCCAATTTTGAAAGGTGGGTATAATAGTTGAATAAGTGGATTAAGCTATTGGTATTTCTTCCGATTCCCATATTTATGATGATAGTGAATTATTTAGTGGATCCCGCTGGGCTCTTTCGTATTGATTATGAGGCAGTTGCTCAATCTATGGTAAATGGCAACAAGACAATGATAACCAAAAATAATATCAACGAGAGAAAAGTCAAAGAAAACATGATTAAAAAAATGCCAAAACATGTTGAATGCATTGCAGTTGGTCCTAGTCTTGTTATGGGAATTCGTCAAGGCGATACTGGAACAGACAGCTTTTACAATCTCGGCGAGTCGGGGGCTGATTTTTATGATATTTTTGCCCAATTTGGATTATTGGAAATAAATGGTGTAAACTATAATCGAGTGATTTTTTGCATTGATTCTTATTTCTTTGATGAAAATCTTAATAAAACATTTACGAGAAATATGGAGTTAATGCCCTATGCGGAATATATGCTAGATGTGATTGATGGAAATATCAAGACGGCACAACCTAAAGAAAAAAATGGTATTTATGCGTACAAGCAGTTGTTATCTCCACAGCTTTTTCAAACATCGTTACATTTGATAAGAGACAGAGGCTTGGAGTCCGCTGTAAGCGGTGGTTGGATTGTTGCTGATAATTACAAAGGAGAGAAGTGGACAGTTGCGAATCAAAATATATACGAATGGGCATATTATATGCCTGATGGCAGTTGGGTATATGGTATAAACACGCAGGAAAAAGATGAAAACTACGTAATACAACATTCCAATGAGTATGCTATTGAATCACAATTTTCAAAAGGAAAGCATCTAGGAAATTACCCAAAAGAATCATTCGAAAAGTTGGTAAAATATTTATTGGACAAGAATGTACGTGTGGATTTATATTTGTGCCCAGTTGCACCAACATTGTGGGATAGAATTAACAATGATGAATATTATGTACTAAATGAATTGGAAGACTTTGCTATCGATATGTCAGCAAAATATAATCTAAAAATAACTGGCTCTTATAATCCATATAAATTGGGAATGACAAATAAAGATTTCTATGATAGCCGTCATGTAAGACACGAATTATTGAGCACATATTTTGACTTCAAGCCATAATATTATCGGTACTATAGATAACGATGTATATTAAAAAACTGCAATATAGTTTTCTATAAAGCAGGAAAAAATGAAAAAATATCGAATTTTTAAAGCGTAAACTGCAGCAGAGATGTTGCAGTTTTTTCTTTTGTTTAATTTTGGTATAATTGAGGAGGATTTGACATGGGGAATACGAAGCGGAAAGCATTTGAGGAGCTAGAGGTAACGGACGATTATATGTTCAAGCTCGTGATGCGCAAATATCCACGGCTTTGTAAGACATTGGTGGAGACTGTATTAAATGTTGATATTAAGAGGCTGGAATATTTGGAAACGGAAAAGGCTATTGATCCATTGTATGATAGCCATGGAGTACGATTTGACGTTTATATCAAAGATGATAAGCAAACCGTTTATACTGTAGAAATGCAGGTAAAAGATTATGGCATAGATGAACTGGCAAAGCGCATGCGCTATTATCAATCTTCAATGGATATGGATTCCCTGATGATTGGCGAAAAGTATAAGAACCTTTCCAAGACTTATATAATTTTTTTCTGTCCATTTTTGTTATTGGATGGTAAAAAGCACTTATATACTTTTCATAGCTGGTGTGATGAAGATAAAACAATTCAGCTTCCAGATGGAACGGCCAAGATACTTCTTTCAAGTAAAGGCGTTGATAATGATGTTCCAATGCGATTGATGGAGTTCTTAAATTATATGAATGGTATAAGACCTAAGGGTGGTTTTGTAAAAGAAATTGATGATGCTATCCTTAGTGAGCGGCAAAATAAGGGAGAGCGTGAGCGATATATGAAATTACAAATGAAATTGGATGAAGAACGGGAAGAAGGCCGCAATGAGGGATTACAGGAAGGAAGAATCTTGGAAGTTAAGGCCTTAATTAAAGATGGCTTGACGACATTAGAAGCTATTAAAGCATCTGGGAGATATACAGCTGAGGAATTGGCAGAAATTTCAAAGGAAGCATAGGGGAGAGTGTAGATGAGATAGGGCCTGCTCTTTTGACTATTGTTGAAAGAACAGGCTTTTTATGTTATGATATTCTAGTTAGAGTGTTTAATGAATTATTTACCTAAACACTGTGAAAATACTAATGAAAGCGAGGCGATTATTTGCCAGCTATAACCTATGAATTAATAAAGCAGGACCCGGCCACTGGTGCCAGGGCAGGTATTATTCATACACCTCATGGCAGCTTTCCAACTCCTATTTTCATGCCTGTAGGAACACAGGCCTCTGTAAAGGGCGTTTCTCCTGAGGAGCTGCACGATATGGGTGCTGGGATTATTCTCAGTAATACATATCATCTGTTTTTACGTCCGGGTTCCGACTTGGTTCGTGAGGCCGGCGGGCTTCATAAGTTTATGAACTGGGATGGTGCTATTCTTACGGATAGCGGTGGCTTCCAGGTGTTCAGTCTTGGAGATCTTCGCAAGATTACTGAGGAGGGGGTTACCTTCCGTTCACATATTGACGGTTCCAAGAAGTTCCTGTCTCCTGAGGTTTCCATGAAGGTTCAGATGGATTTAGGCTCTGATATAGTTATGGCGTTTGATGAGTGCATTCCTTACCCGGCTGATTATGATTATGCCAAGGCTTCTACAGCCAGAACAACCCGCTGGGCACAGCGTTGTAAGGAGGTTATGACCAGCCCACATCAAGGGTTATTTGGTATTGTTCAGGGTGGTATGTACAAGGACCTTCGTACCCGCAGTGTAAATGAGCTGGTGGAGATGGATTTCCCTGGTTATGCCGTAGGTGGCCTCAGTGTAGGAGAGCCTAAGGAGCTCATGTATGAAATGCTTGACCATACGGTGGAGCAGCTGCCAAAGGACAAGCCAAGATACCTCATGGGTGTTGGTACTCCTGACTGTCTGGTGGAGGGCGTAATGCACGGCATTGATATGTTTGACTGTGTATTCCCAACACGAGTGGCCAGAAATGGTACAGCCATGACCTGGAATGGCAGACTGGTAATGAAGAATGCAGAATTTACCAGTGATTTCAGACCTCTTGAGGAGGGCTGTGACTGTTATGCCTGCCGTAATTTCAGTCGTGCATACATCCGTCATTTGGTTCGTGCCAATGAGATATTCGGCTTAAGACTTCTTTCATTGCATAATCTGCGGTTCTTACAGAGATTTATGCATGAGATGCGTCAGTCAATTATTGAGGAAAGATTTGGCGAGTTCCGCCGTAATTTCCTCGACAATTATAACTATGGGGCAAAGTCCCATAGCTGCAATTAATTATTCTGCAAAATAGCAGATTAAGGGGGTAATATGATGGGGGAAGATTTCTTCGGACTTGGTGGAGCAGCACCAGTCATTTTGATGGTTATCCTGTTTTATGTGCTGCTTTATCGTCCTCAGAAGAAACAGCAGGAAAAGCAGCAGGATATGGTGTCCAAGCTGAAGCGCGGTACTAGGGTAGTGACCCGGGGCGGCATCTATGGCAAAGTGGATATGGTCAAGGAGACCACCATTATGCTGGAGGTTGCTGAGGGCGTGGTTATTGAAGTAGCCAAGTCCATGATTGCTACAGCTATTGTGGGCAGTGAGGAGGAGCGTAAGGAGCTTATGTCCGGAACTCCTGCCAATAATGACACTGCTGAAAAGACAGATTTAGATGATGCAAAGGATAAGGAATAATGGAGAATGACCTTACTCTTTTGAAAAAAGAGCTTAGAAAAACAGCTCTTATTAAAAGACGGGCCATGCGCCCGGAAAAGCGGGTGGCTGAAAGCCATGGGATATTTAAGCAGCTTAGGGATTTTGAGCTGTATAAGCAAGCCTCCTGCGTTTTTTGTTATGTTTCAGTGGAAGATGAAGTTCAGACCAGGGAAATATTGAACCAGGTGCTGGCAGATAGGAAAAAGCTCTGCATTCCATATATTGCTGAGCCAAAGACCCGCATTATGACAGCTGCCAGACTGAACAGCTTAGATGAGCTGAAGCCTGGTTATTGGGATATTCCTTCTGTAAGCGTGGATAATTATCACGAAGTGAACCCTGTGGAAATTGATTTCGTGGTGGTTCCCGGTGCGGCCTTTGACAAAGAGGGCCATCGTCTTGGTCTGGGCGGCGGATTTTATGACATATTCCTTAAGAAGGTTCGAAATGCTGCATTGGTGGCAGTGGCCTATGAGTGTCAGCTTATGGATGAAATTAAGGTTATGGACCATGATATTCCCGTGGATTATCTTCTTACACATAATGGAATTATAAAATGTTCCAAATAAATAATTCGAAAGAAGGATAAAGTAGTTGAGAAAGGATAGTTTATTAAAGCTTCTGGCTGCTATTGTTATCATCGTTGGTGTTTTCTTCACCTTCGTTGGTCCTTTGGCAAAGTCCATCAGACAGGGCCTTGACCTGCAGGGTGGTACTCATGTGGTTCTGGAAGCTGAAGACACCCCGGAAGCACCTGTAAATGGTGATGCCATGGATCGTGTAGTACGAATCATGGAGAAGCGAGTTAATGAGTTAGGTCTGGCGGAGCCTATAGTACAGCGCCAGGGTGAGCGCCGTATTATCATTGAGCTGCCTGGTATCAAGGATCCTGATAAGGCAATTCAGGTTATTGGTAAGACCGCAATGCTGGAATTCAAGAATGACAAGGGTGAGACAGTTCTTACTGGTACTGATCTGAAGGATGCCCGTGAGCAGACTGACCAGCAGGGTCAGAACTTGGTTGAGCTGGAATTCAGCCCAGAAGGCGGCGAGAAATTCGCTGATTTGACCACTAAAAATGTGGGCCGCAACATTGCTATTCTTTTGGACGGCGAGGTACTTACAAACCCACGTGTAAACGAGCCTATTATGGGGGGCAAGGCTGTTATTACTGGTAACAAGACCTTGGAGGAAGCCCACAATCTGGCAATTCTCCTGAGAAGTGGTTCTCTGCCAGTAAAGGTTAACATCATTGAAACCCGTACTGTAGGTCCTTCCCTTGGTCAGGACTCCAAGGATAAATCCGTTTATGCCTTTGCAATTGGCCTCGGTGCCGTAGTTCTCTTTATGATTTTGTTCTATCGTTTGCCAGGTCTCATTGCAGATATTGCATTGATGGCTTATGTTATTATTTTGCTCTTTAGCTTGAAGATGCTGGATGCAACCCTCACGCTTCCAGGTGTAGCGGGTATTATTCTTTCCATTGGTATGGCGGTAGATGCCAACGTGCTTATTTTTGAGCATTTTAAGGAAGAATTCCGCACGGGTAAGACCATGCGACTTGCTATGGATGCTGGCTTTGAGCGTGCTTTCACCACTATTTTCGACTCCAATATTACTACCATCATTGCCTCTGCAGTGCTGTTCTGCTTTGGTACAGGCAGTATTAAGGGCTTTGCAATTACCCTTGGGTTAGGTGTTGTTTTGTCTATGTTTACAGCCATTACCCTTACCCAGTTTATGTGTAAGAATCTGATTGCAGCTCAGCTCTTTAAGAATCCTGCTATATATGGTTATGGCATAAGCAATGTGGGGAAGGAAAAAGAGGAGGTGACCAAGCTTGGCTAAGAAAACTGTTGAACAGCAGGTGAAGATTCCTTTTGATATCATGCGCCGTTCCAAGATTTGGTTCGCCATTTCCCTGCTTATAATTATTCCAGGTATTTTCAGTATGTTTACAAATGGTTTTAACTTTGGTATTGATTTTACCGGTGGTACCATTATTGACATGCGTTTTGAAAAGGAAGTTACCCTTCCGGAAATTCGTGACTCACTGAGAAAGTACAACTTGGACAATGCTACAATTCAGCTTTCTGGTGATGTTACTAATGTGGAGGCCTCCAAGGATGTTATGATCCGTACCATTGATTTGGAGGAAAATGATCGTAAGGCTGTTATGGCAACCTTAAAGGAAGATGTGGGTGACTACACTGTTCTCCGTGAGGAGAAGGTAGGTGCTACCATTGGTGGCGAGCTCATTATGGATGCTGTTATGGCAACACTGATTTCCTGGGTACTAATCATCATGTATGTTTCTTACCGTTTTGAGTGGCGTTTCGGTGTATCTGCGGTATTGGCCCTGGTACATGATATTCTCATCGTATTGAGTATTTTCTCCTTCACCCAGAAGCAGGTGGACAGCTCCTTTGTGGCAGCAATCCTGACTATCGTAGGTTATTCCATTAATGATACCATCGTAATTTTCGACCGTATCAGAGAGAACTTGAAGCTTCACTTCCGTCGTGGCGGTGACCTTTATGAGCTGGCAAATCGCAGTATCTATCAGACGCTGACCCGTTCTCTGTACACTGTATTTACCTGTTTGTTTACAACCTTTGCACTGTACTGGTTCGGTGGCGATACCACCAAGGATTTCGCCTTTGCACTGCTGTGCGGCTTCTTTAGTGGCTGCTATTCCTCAATCTTCATCGCAAGCCCATTGTGGGTAACCATGCGTAATATTGCGGAAAGCAAGAAATCTGGCAACAGCAACAAGCCAGCTACCACTGAAGCATAAAGCTTAGTTGAATAATAAATAGGGAAGTCACATAATCGGAGGTATTTCATATCGGTACTTAGTGAATCCAAGCTGAAAGCGAAGGATGAACTTAGTATCCGTTATGTGAAATAGTGAGCGAGAGCGCTCCGAATGTGGACTTCCCTATATTTATGTGTAATGCTTATGAAGTAATTAAATTATACGTTCGCAAATAAAAACTCGCTGTCGGGGAGACAGCGAGTTTTTATTTGGGTTGTTAGATAAAGGGAATATTTAATAAGTGGTCTGTCGGGGTGGCAGACCACCCACTAACTAAAGATTGCTTTTACTAACTGGGGTTAAATAATTCCAAATGCAACTGCACCAAGCATTGCAGCCATCAGCACTATGTACCATATTACCCATGGCAACGATGCGGCTTTTATCAGCTTACCTTCAGCACCTATAATGCCTGTTGTAGCGCACACCGCAACGATATTGTTGATACATACGATGTTACCAATGGCACCGCCCTGGTTCTGGAGAGCTACGATAAATACATGAGGTATATTTAGGATAGTTGCAGTCTCGAACTGGAGAGGGGTAAACATAATGTTGGATACTGTGTTGGAACCAAACATGAATGCACCGATGGTACCAATGAACGGAGCAACGAATACATAATTTGCTCCTGCCAGATCAGCCATGCCCTTGGCCATGGCAACCAGCATGGAATCCCAGCCCAATGGGTTAGCATTGGAATAACGATAAATATAAACCATTGCAAAACCGAAGAGCAGGGCGATGGTGGCACCGTAAAGCTGATTATAGGATTTCTTTACTATGTCTTTCACCTGATCTCCTTTAAGTCCGTAGAATGGAATGGAAATCAATACAACTAAAACGAATGGGAATAAACCAGGATTGTTGAAGTACTTCATGGCAAAGCCAGCACCCTCAACATCCATAATATTATTCATAGAGAATACAAAACTAGTAATAATTCCTTTCAAACCAATCTCTGGAATTCTGGTAAGTACAAGCCAAAGTGCAATAAGCAGATAAGGAGTCCAAGCCTTTAAGAGGGACATGGAAGGTTTATCTTCTTTGGTGTCTGTTTTAGTCTCAGTTTTTCTTTCAGTACCAGGGAAACGCCAGATATCCTTTGGTACCAGGAAGCCAGCCTTGGCAGCACCGATGGTGGCAAATATAGTTACCGCACCTGCGCAAATTGATACCAGCTCGGAACCAATGAATTTTGCAACGATAAGATAAAAAACATCGAATACTACAGTTGTAAATAATACAAATGGAACCATTGGCAGGGAATGCTTGAAGAAAGATTTATCTTCACTGTACTGTCTGGTAACCAATGCTAAAACTACCATAATTACAAAAAAGGTACCAGCGGCAAGGCCAACAGCAGATGCCCATGAAAGATCCAGCTTCCAAGCTTCCAAATCAGTAACACCGATGGTAGGAAGTGTGTCCTTCAAAATCTCAGCCGCGGAGTTGGTTGGTGTACCAGCGGCACCGAAGGATACCGGTGGTGAATCCAAAATCAGGCAGGCTGTAGCTGCTGCCATTGGAGGGAAACCAAGACCAATCAGCAGCGGAGCGCAGATTGCCGGTGGAGTACCAAAGCCTGCAGCACCTTCGATAAATGCGGAAAGACCATAACCTACAATTACTAACTGGATACGGGCATCTTCGGAAATGCCATTGAACATTGCTTCAATTCTGTGCATTGCTCCAGCCTCGTTCAGCATGTTCATAAGTAAAATAGCACCAAAGATTATCAACAGTGTATCGATAGATCCCAGGAAACCGGTAATTGTATACGCGGTAACATGGAGCATATCCATTTGCCAATAGAAAAGACCGATTAAACAGATGGAAAGCCAAGCGATTGGCAGAACCTTCTTAGCTGGCATGTTTACGCCTACCGTAAGAATAATGGTAATAATAATTGGTATTGCGGCAACAAGTGCTAACACATATATCATCTCCTTGCATTTCATTCATATAATATAATGAAAGATTTCATTATATGTTACTTAAGCCGAATAGAAATGGTCTGCTTGTTCACTAAAAATGAATGAACTTCAATTTGTAAGATGATTTCCACATACGCTTATTAAAAAATAATATCGTATTTAATTGTTATGATAATTATATTTTATTTGAACCCAATAATCAAGCATAATATATAAAATTGTCTGAATAATTTTTTCAATAGATAGTGTTTTTTATCAAGTTTAATATTGATTATAGATTATTTATTCCTATTGACAGACGATTTACACGATATTATAATAAAACTTGAATAGAAATGGTTTGATGATTTTGTTGGATGAATTTCTCTGAAAGGAGAGTATCTAATGGAAAAGGTGTGTGAGAATTGGCCAGAAAAGGCATTTATTAGTGGACTGGTAGATGCTAAGTACTGGACCGACTTTGAGGCTAATGCCACAGCTGCAGCTGCTCAGGTATATAAGGTAGCTGATTATGCAGCAGGTGAGGCAAAACTCAAGGAAGTATTAAAGGAGTATGCCCCAAAGGAAATTATTGCTGTAGGTGGAGATGAAAACCCTGCATTGAAAGGGATCTACTCCAGACTGAGTGAGGATGGTACAAAGGTTTACACTGAAAAGTTTGATATTGCTGAACATGCTCCTAGTGCAGATGTCGGCATTTCAACTGCTGAGTTCGGTGTAGGCGAGTCTGGAAGTCTTGTAGTTGATAATTATTCATACGAAGCAAGAGTTACCAGTATGCTTCCATTTGTGAATGTTGTTTTTGTAAATGCCAATTATATGGTAGAAAACATTACCTCAGCTTGTCAGATTATCGGTAAGGTTTTCCAGAAGGGTTATTGCGGATTTGTTACTGGCCCTAGCCGTACAGCTGATATTGAGCGCGTATTGAGCCTTGGTGTTCATGGCCCTAACAAGCTCATCATCATTGCTGTAGAGAACGAAGGGGGGCTAAGTAATGGCACGTGATCTTAAGAAAGAAATTAAATCAAAGCTGCAAGATAACATCATGCAGGATGCCCTGTCCCGCTTTGCAGATCAGTATCCGGGTTCCCGTCTGAAGTCCTATGCAGGCCAGGATATTGAGGAGCTTCGTGAAAATCTCCGTTGCATGAAGGCTGATGCCGTAGAGCATATTGAGGAGTTGGCTGACAAGTTCGAAGCCAACGTCAAGGCTCGTGGTGGTGAAGTGTTCAGAGCAAAGGATGGAGACGAGGTTAAAAAGTTCCTTATTAAAATATGTAAGGAAAATGGTGTCAAGAGAGTCGTTAAATCCAAATCCATGGCATCTGAGGAAATTCACCTCAATGAATGCTTCACTGAAAATGATATCCGCGTAAAGGAGACTGACCTTGGTGAGTGGATGATCGCTATTGCAGGTCAGAAGCCATCCCACATGGTTATGCCTGCTATTCACTTAAATCGTTATCAGTGTGCGGAAATGTTTGAAAAGGAGCTTAATGAGGAGGTTCCTGGTGAAGATATTCCTTACATGATTCAGAAAGCCCGTCAGACTCTGCGTCAGGAGTTCTTACAGGCTGATATGGGTATCACTGGTGCTAACTTCGGTATTGCCGAAAATGGTGCTATCGGTCTTGTTACTAATGAGGGTAATGCCCGTTTGGTAACTACACTTCCTAGAATTCATGTTGTACTTATAGGTTATGAAAAGCTTATTCCTAAGACAGAGGATGCTGCCAAGATTCTGCGTCTGCTGCCTCGTAATGGTACCTGCCAGAAGATGACCAGTTACATGACAATGGTAGATGGTCCTACTCCTGTTATGTACAAGAAGGACGGCAAGTGGGTAGAGGAAAACAGAAAGCAGTACGTAATCCTTTTGGATAATGGACGTCTGGAAGCTGCCCATGACCCAGTTATGAAGCAGGTTTACCAGTGCGTACGTTGCGCATCCTGTCTTAATGTTTGCCCAATCTGGACCTTGGTAGGTGGTCACGTATATGGTCACATTTACTCCGGTGGTATTGGTGCAATCCTTACAGGTCTTTTAAATGGTATTGAAAACTTCAGTCAATTCTCTGATCTGTGTATTGGTTGCCGGACCTGTACTACAGTTTGTCCTGGTAAAATTCCAATTCCAGATCTCATTGATGAACTGAGAAATAGATACGTTAAGAAGCATGGTACTCCAACAATGGATAAGTCCTTCTTCGATAATGTCCTTAACGACAGAGGATTGTTCCATAAACTGCTGTTGAAGGCTGGTTCTGTTGGTCAGGCACCATTTAAGTCTGGTAAGTTCATCCGTCATTTGCCACTGTTCTTTGCTGGTATGACCAAGGGCAGAAGCTTACCAACTATTGCTGAAAGGTCAATTCGTGACCGGATGCCTGCTCTGGAAAAGAAGAATCCATCCAATGCAAAGAAGAAGGTAGCGTTCTTCAGCGGATGTAATACAGACTTTGTATTTGCCGATACTGGTGAAAATGTTGTAAAGGTATTGCAGAGTCTGGGTATGGAAGTTGTATATCCTATGGCTCAGAGCTGCTGCGGTAAGTCAATCCTCGGTGTAGGTGACCGTGAGACTGGTAAGAAGGCTGCAATGAGAAACATTGAAGCTCTTGAATCCGTAAAGCCAGATGTTATTGTTACTTCTTGCCCAACCTGTGCTGAGACTCTCAGCGAAACCTACGAGAAGCTCTTTGCAGATGATCCTGTATGGGGTCCTAGAGCAAAGGCCTTCTGTAAGAAGGTTCGCGAATTCTCCAGCTTTGTAGCTGAAGAATACAAGGCTCAGGGTAAGCTGTTGCCAGCTGCTGGTGGCGAAAAGGTAACCTTCCACGATTCTTGCCACATGAAGCGTGGTCTTGGCATCTACGAGGAGCCTAGAGCTCTTATCGATGCAACTCCTGGCGTAGAGCTTGTGGAGATGAAGAACTGCGATAAGTGCTGCGGTATGGCTGGTTCCTTCGGTATGAAGTATTCTGAGGTTTCCATCCCAATGCTGGAGGAGAAGGTTCAGAATATCAAGAACACCGGGGCTACAACCTGCGTAGTTGCTTGTCCATCCTGTATGATGCAGATTGGCGGTGGTCTTGATAACCAGAATACTGGAATCAAGGTAAAGCATATTGCAGATTTGTTGGCTGAAAAGCTATAAAGTATTATAATTGTTATCAGGGGAAAAGTTCAGGGTAAGTTTTCCACTTACCCTGAGCTATATAATGAAAGTATGAGGAGGATTTATTCATGGAAATTCTGGTTTGTATCAAACAGGTTCCAGGCTCCAATAAGGTAGAGGTTGATCCTGTTACCGGAGTATTGAAGCGTAACGGCGCAGATAGCAAGATGAACCCTTACGATCTGTATGCGCTTGAATGTGGACTGAAATTGAAGGAGCAGTACGGTGGCCGAGTGAGCGTAATAACCATGGGACCACCACAGGCTCAGGCAATTATCAAGGAAGCGTATGCAATGGGTGCAGATGCTGGTGCAATCGTATCTGACCGTGCATTCGGCGGAGCTGATGTATTAGCTACCGCACATACTCTTGCACAGGGTATCAAGAAATTTGGCAAGTTTGATATAATACTTTGCGGACTCCAGACTACAGATGGTGATACTGCACAGGTTGGTCCTGAGGTATCCGAGCAGCTGGATATTCCATGCGTATGTAATGTAAAAGAAATTAAAGGCGTTGAGGGTGACAATATACTTGTAGATATGGAAATGGCACAGGATATTGAGCATTTGAAGGTTTCCTTCCCATGCCTTATCACTGTTCAGAAGGATATTGTACAGCCACGCCTTCCATCTTATTTAAAGAAGAAGGACACTGAGGCTCGCGAAATCGTTATGTACACCTTAAAGGATATGGAAGACCAGAACAAGAACAACTATGGTCTTAATGGTTCCGCTACTCAGGTTCAGCGTATATTCCCACCTACATCCGACAAGGTTCAGGTTACCTGGGATGATCCTGCTGATGTATTGGCAGAGAAAATTTACAGTACAATCAAGAGCAGAAAATTGTTAGGATAAGGGGGATTAACAATGGGAAAACTGATAGTTCATCAGGACAAAGTAACTGATATTAATGCAATGATTTCCATTTGCCCTTTTAATGCCTTGGAAGAAAAGGATGGCAAGCTGGAAGTTAATGCAGGCTGTAAGCTCTGTAAGCTCTGTGTAAAGAAGGGCCAGCCTGGTGCAATGGAGTATGTAGAGGAAGAAGTAAAGACTGTGGATAAGTCTTTATGGAATGGTATTACCGTATATGTTGACCATGTAAATGGTGAAATTCATCCGGTAACCTATGAGCTTCTTGGTAAAGCTGGTGAGCTTGCAAAGAAGATTAATCATCCTGTATATGCTATTTTCATTGGTAGTGATATTGAAAAGAAGGCAGAGGAGCTGCTTCATTATGGCGTAGATAAGGTATTCGTTGTGGATGCCCCAGAGCTGAAGGATTTCCAGATGGAGTCCTATACTGCAGCATTTGAGGCCTTTGTAAACGAGATTAAGCCTTCCGCTATTTTGGTTGGTGCAACCCCTGTAGGCCGTCAGCTGGCTCCAAGAGTTGCTTCCAGATTTAACACTGGTCTTACAGCAGACTGCACAATTCTGGATATCCATGAGAATACTGATTTGGTACAGATTCGTCCTGCATTTGGTGGTAACATCATGGCAGAGATTCTGACTCCAAACTCCAGACCTCAGCTGGCTACTGTTCGTTATAAGATTATGGATGCTCCTGAGCGCAGTGCTGAGGCTAAGGGCGAAATCGTCAAGATTTCAGTTCCATCTGAAAAGCTTAAGACCCGTACTCAGGTTTTGGGTATTACCCAGAAGCAGAAGGAAAAGAGCATTGAAAATGCAGATATCCTTGTTGTTGCAGGCCGTGGTCTGAAGAAGAAGGAAGACATTGCTTTGGTTCGCGAGCTGGCAGATGCTCTGGGCGGCGATATTGCCTGCACCAGACCATTGGCAGAGGCTGGCTGGCTTGATGCCAAGCATCAGATTGGTCTTTCTGGCCGTACCGTTCGTCCTAGACTCATTATCACCTGTGGTGTATCCGGTGCAATTCAGTTTGTAGCTGGTATGAACAACTCCGACAACATCTTTGCTATCAATACTGATCCTAATGCTAGCATCTTTAAGGTAGCAAACTACGCTGTTATCGGCGATATTTATGAAGTTATTCCAAAGCTCATTGAGCAGGTTAAACAGGGAAAGGGTGTAAAGGCATGAGCGAATACAAGGTTTTAGATGCTTCCGATTTAGAGGCTATCAGCCAGTATGTGCCTCGTGAGCGCATTCTTTGGGCTGATGAAATTAATGAAGAATATAGTCATGACGAGTTAAGTGCTGACGCTTCCTATCCTGAGATGGTAGTAAAGATTACCTCTGCAGAGGAAGCATCCAAGGTTATGAGATATGCTAATGACAAGCATATTGCTGTAACCCCTAGAGGTGCTGGTACTGGTCTGGTAGGTTCCTCCGTTGCAGTGGAGAAGGGTATCATGATTGATACTACCCTTATGAATCACTTCTTGGAGCTGGACGAAAAGAATCTGACCCTCACTGTTGAGCCAGGCGTTCTGCTGATGGAAATTGGTCAGTATGTAGAGGAGAAGGGCCTTTTCTATCCACCTGATCCAGGTGAGAAGACTGCAACCATTGGTGGTAACATCAGCACCAATGCCGGTGGTATGCGTGCTGTTAAATATGGTGTAACCAGAGACTATGTACGTGGCTTGGAGGTAGTTCTGGCTGACGGTACTATCATGGAAGTAGGCGGCAAGGTTGTAAAGAACAGCTCCGGCTATGACCTTAAGGATTTGATTGTAGGTTCTGAGGGTACTCTCTGCTTGGTTACTAAGGCAATCCTTAGACTGTTGCCACTGCCACAGAAGAATGTTTCTTTGTTGATTCCATTCCCAACTCTGGCACAGGCTATTGGCACTGTACCTCTTATTGTTAGCTCCAACGTTATCCCTACTGCTGTAGAGTTCATGGAGCGCGAGGTTATTATGGACTCTGAGGAGTACCTCGGCAAGAAGTTCCCTGATAACCAGGCTGATGCTTACCTCTTACTGAAGTTCGATGGTGCATCTGTAGAGGAAATCAGTAAGTATTATGACAGCGTAGCTCAGATTTGCTTGGAGCAGGGCGCACTTGACCTCTTGATTGCTGATACTGACGAGCGTGCAGAGGCAATCTGGAAGGCAAGAGGAGCATTCCTTGAGGCAATTAAGGGCTCTACCACCATGATGGATGAGGTAGACGTAGTTGTTCCTAGAAGCTGCGTAAATGAGTTCGTTGAGTTCGTTCATGATCTTCGCAAGGAAATGGGCATCCGCATTAAGAGCTTCGGTCATGCTGGTGATGGTAACCTCCATGTATATATCCTTCGTGATGATATGGATGACAAGAAGTGGGCAGAGATGCTGGGCAAGGCAATGGAGCGCATGTACATCAAGGCTCGTGAGCTGAAGGGTCAGGTTTCCGGTGAGCATGGTATCGGTCTTGCCAAGAAGCCTTATCTGAAGGAAAGCCTCCCTAAGGAGTCCATGAAGCTGATGCAGGGAATCAAGAAGGCATTCGATCCAAACAACATTTTGAATCCTCATAAGGTATGCTTTGATTAATACCTTTTTTCAATAGTTCCCCTTTCAGGAGAAGTTCGTCGCAAGAGAAATCTTGCGGCGAATTCTTTTTTTGTGCATTTTATCATCATTTTTCTGCTATACTATTTAGGAAAGATGATTTGTATTCGGGGGTTTTGCTTCTTATGGATAAATACTGTATTGTCCCCAAGACCAGTCGTATATTGTTTGACTTGGCCAGGGGGATGGAAATGAATCATGATGAGGAGGTGCTGCTTAAGGGCGGCTTTATTCGTCATGTGGAAATTTCTTTGGACACCAATACATGGGAAATACTGGCCTGGACTATGCCACAAATTGCGGAATCACTCCTTGAACGGGTGGCTTCCTTTGTGGAGGAAAAGAATCAGGTGGCCAAGGTGCTTATCTATCAGACAGCCATGAAGCTGGATAAAATTGTGGAGCAGAACTGGGAAAAGCTGGTGGATTATGTTGCCAAGGAAAATCAGGGGGTACGCCACATCCTTTTGCACTCCAACCGCATATATAAAGAATCCAAGATTTTACTGCAGGTAAATGGCGATTTTAGTAAATACCTTCTCGAAGAACATAATATTTTACAGGATTTAAAAGAAGCCGGTATCAAGGTAATCGGCTATCCTATTAAGCTGGAGTGCTTGCCTGTATATGAGGAAATAGAAGTTCCAGATGTGGAGGAGGCCGTTCAGGAGACCAAGGAATACCAGGCGGCACTAGAGGCTGCCAAGGCTCCGGCTCCAAAGCCAGCCCAGGGTGGTGGCGGCTATGGTGGCAATTACGGTGGAGCTCCTGCTGGTGGCGGAGAAAAGAGCCCATCTAGCAAGCCTTCCCGTCCTAGACGGGCTGCTATTCCAATTGGCGATGACGATAGCCCGCTGGTTTATGGTGAGGCTATAATAGGTGAAATTACCCCTATTTCTGAGATAGAAGGTGAAATGAAGAATGTGGTGGCACAGGGTACCATTGCAGGTGTAGATGGCCGTAGCTTCCAGACCACCAATATTCTTCTTTTTGCTGTGGCGGATAATACTGAGGGTATCTCCTGTAAGGCCTTCTTTAAGGATACTGAGGGCTATGAAAAGGTTCTGGGCCGTCTTAAAAAGGCTGCCAAGGGTGGCGGTGTCATAAAGATAAAGGGCTCCGTCCGCTACGATAAATACGATAATGACTATGTAATGTTTGCTGACAGCGTGCTGTTGGTGGATGTGGAAAGCCGCAAGGATAATGCAGAGGAAAAACGTGTGGAGCTTCATTGCCATACCACCATGAGTAATATGGATGCGGTGTCTTCTGCCAAAAAGCTTATAACTACTGCCGAAAAATGGGGTTGGCCGGCCATTGCCATCACAGATCACGGCGTTGTTCAGGCCTTTCCTGAGGCCATGGAAACGGTATTTGGACGTAAGCCACTGAATATAAAGGTCGTCTATGGCGTGGAAGGCTATCTGGTAGGAGAGGATTACGAGCAAAAGCGGGCAAATCACATTATTTTGCTGGCGAAAAATCCTAATGGTCTTCGCAATCTCTATAAGCTGATAACCATGTCTCATCTGCGTTTTTTCCACCGTACACCGAGATTGCCACGGCAGCTTATCCAGGAATACCGTGAGGGGCTGATTATTGGTTCTGCCTGTGAGGCGGGGGAGCTGATAAGGGCTATTGTAGCAGGACAAAGCCATGAGGAATTACTTAAGATTGCTGATTTCTACGATTATTTGGAAATCCAGCCTATTGGCAACAATGAATTCCTTGTGAGAAGTGAAGATTTTCCAAATATAAAAGATGACAATGATCTCATTAATATAAATTTGAAGGTCGCTGAGCTGGCAAAGCAGCTTAATAAGCCGTTAATTGCTACCTGTGATGTGCATTTCCTTAATCCTGAGGACCAGATTTACCGTGCTATTCTCATGAAGGGAAAGGGCTTTAAGGATGCGGATTTTCAGCCACCTTTGTTCCTTAGAACTACGGAGGAAATGCTGGCAGAATTCCAATATCTTGGGGAAGAAGCAGCATACGAGGCAGTAGTTACCAATCCACGAAAAATCGCGGAAATGTGTGAAAAGTTTAAGCCTATTCCAGATGAATTGTATTCACCAATGATTCCGGGGGCGGATGAGGAAATAACCTCCATGACCTATAACAAGGCCAAGAGCCTGTATGGAGAAGTGTTGCCGAAAATCGTCCAGGATAGAATTGACCAGGAGCTAAAACCAATTATTGCCCATGGCTTCTCGGTTTTGTATCTTATCGCTCAGCGTTTGGTGCGTAAATCCAATTTAGATGGTTATTTGGTAGGTTCCCGTGGCTCTGTTGGCTCATCCTTTGTGGCAACTATGACGGATATTACCGAGGTAAATCCACTGCCACCCCATTGGCGGTGTCCACACTGTAAGCATAGTGAGTTTATTACAGATGGTTCCTATGGCTGTGGCTATGATTTGCCGGATAAGAGCTGTCCTATCTGCGGTACTAATATGATAAAGGATGGCCACGAGATTCCATTTGCCGTATTCCTGGGCTTTGATGGTGATAAGGTTCCTGATATTGACCTTAATTTCTCTGGTGAATACCAGCCAGTGGCTCATAAGTACACTGAGGAGCTTTTTGGCAAGGATAACGTATTCCGTGCCGGTTCCATTGGTACTGTGGCGGAGAAAACCGCCTATGGCTTTGTGAGAAAATACTTTGAGGAAAAGGGACAGACCAAGCGGGAGGCCTACATTAACAAGGTGGCCATTGGCTGTAATGGAGTTAAGCGTACCACAGGCCAGCACCCGGCTGGTATTATGGTAGTGCCCCGTGATATGGATGTGCATTTCTTTACGCCACTTCAACACCCTGCTGATGACACCACATCAGCTACAATTACAACTCATTTCGATTATCATTCCATCTCCAGCCGTTTGGTTAAGCTGGATATTCTGGGCCACGATGATCCTACGGTAATTAAGATGCTGGAGGATCTTACCCATCGCGATCCTAAGACTATTCCATTTGATGATCCGGCAACCTTGAGTTTATTCAACTGTACCAATGCTTTGGGCGTTACAGAGGAAGAGCTGGGGGCTAATTCCGGTACCTTTGGGATTCCGGAGTTTAGGACCAATTTTACCCGTCAGATGATTGCAGACACCAATCCAAGCTGTTTTTCGGATTTGGTGCGCATATCCGGCTTTTCCCATGGTACTGATGTATGGCTGGGAAATGCCCAGGACCTTATCAGAGCAGGTACATGTGCCCTTCAGAACGCCATTGCTGCCCGTGATGACATTATGATGTATCTCATGCATAATGGGGTGGAGCCACTCTTGGCCTTTAAGACCATGGAGCGGGTACGTAAGGGGAAGGGCATAGAACCAGATGTGGTGGAAACCCTTCGTAAGACTGGTATTCCAGAATGGTATATTGAATCCTGTCAGAAGATTAAGTATATGTTCCCAAGGGCTCATGCAACGGCTTACGTTATGATGGCTTATCGAATTGCCTTTTGTAAGGTTCATTATCCGTTGGCATATTATGCGGCTTATTTCTCTATTCGTGCTGCTGCCTTTGATTCGGATATCATTGCCAGGGGGCAGAAAGCAGTCAAGGAAAAAATGGAGGAGCTGGAGGCCAAGGATAAAAGGGATGCCAAGGAGGATGAGCTTTATGTTGTCCTTCAGCTGGCCTGGGAAATGTATATCAGAGGCTTTAAGGTGAAAAAGGTTGATCTCTACAAATCCGGGGCTGACCGCTTCCAGATGGTAACAGAGGAAAATGCCCTTCTGCCACCGTTTACAACCCTTACGGGACTTGGTGGTGTGGATGCCAAGTCCATTGTGGAGAAAAGAAAAACCGGTCCATTTTCTTCTATTGAAAATTTGAAGAAGCGAACCGGCATAACGAAAACTAGTGTTGAGGCCCTCAGAGTCCATGGCTGTCTTGAAGGTATGGATGAGAGCGATCAGATGTCGCTGTTTTGAGCGAAAGGTGGCTTATATATGTTAAAAGAAATCAAAAGAAAAGTGCTGGAATGTGCTGTTAAAGCTGAAAATATGGGGCTTTGTCAGCATCGCTCCGGCAATTTTAGTATCCGTGATGAGGATACAGGACTTATTTGTATTACTCCCACAGGCATGGACCGCAGTGAAATGACATATCATGATATTGTGGTGGTGAATATGAATGCTGAGGTGGTGGAGGCTGAGACACTGCACCGTCCCACCAGTGAGGTAACTATGCACCTCAAAATTTATGAGGCACGTCCTGATGTAAATGCTGTGGTTCATACTCACTCCAAGTTTGCCCTTACCTTTGCCATTCTCAATAAACCAATTCCTGCCATCGTGACGGAATTAATGCACTTGGGCTGCAAGGAAGGCTATATTCCTGTAGCCCCTTATGGACGGCCTGCTACTCCTGCACTGGCGGAGTCGGTGCTAAAGCCTCTGCAGATTTCGGATGTGGCCCTTATGGAAAAGCATGGTGCTGTAGCTGTTGATAAAGACATAAAGGAAGCTCTGACCAAGGCTGCCTATGTGGAGGAGTTGGCGGAGATTTACTATAATACCTTGACGATTTTGGGACCTGGGAAGGAACCGGATTATGTTGACAAGGAAGAATTGCAAAAATGGGCATATCCGAAGGAGATAAAGCTCCTGCCTGGTGAAAATAAATAAGAGGTTATTATGAGTAATAAAACGATTATGGATTATGATACAGTGGCGCTGGATGATGCCAAGAGTGCTTTGGTGATTATTGACCAGACTAAGCTGCCATATAGTACGGAAATTTTGGAATTAACTGATTTAAAGGAAATATGGGATGCCATATATCTGCTACAGGTTCGGGGTGCTCCCGCTATTGGAGTGGCAGCGGCTATCGGCATATATCTGGAAGCTAAGAAAATCGGGGCGGAGGAAACTGAGTTTGATGACTTTTATGAAAAGTTCGCCAAGGCCAAGGAATATCTGGATTCTGCCCGTCCAACAGCCGTAAACCTTTCTTGGGCTCTGAACCGCATGGAGCAGGTGGTATTGGCCAACAAGACCAGAAGCGCGGAGGAAATAGTGAATTGCCTTCATGATGAGGCGGTGGAAATCCGCGAGGAGGATATTCGGGTGTGCCGTGCAATTGGTGAGCATGGCTTGACTCTTATTAAGGACGGAGATGGTATTCTGACCCACTGCAACGCGGGGAAGCTGGCGGCTGTAAAGTATGGTACTGCCACGGCTCCTATTTACGTGGGGCAGGAGAAGGGCTACAGCTTTAGGGTATTTGCTGATGAAACGAGACCTCTTCTGCAGGGTGCCCGCCTTACAGCCTTTGAGCTTAAGGAATCTGGTATTGATGTGACTCTTATCTGTGATAATATGTCAAATATGGTTATGCGCAATGGCTGGGTTAATGCCATATTTGTGGGCTGTGACAGAGTGGCGGCTAACGGTGATGTGGCCAATAAAATTGGTACTTCCATTGTGGCGACAGTTGCCAAGCGATATAACATTCCGTTTTATGTGTGTGCTCCAACTGCCACTATTGATATGGCTACACCAACAGGAAATGAAATCAAGATAGAGCAGCGTAAGGCTGAGGAAGTCACGGAAATGTGGTATGAGAAGCGTATGGCACCGGATGGGGTAAAGGTTTATAATCCTGCCTTTGATGTGACGGATAATGATCTTATCACTGGTATTGTAACGGAATTTGGAATTGCCAGAGCACCATATAGTGAGAGCCTAAAAAAGATTTTTACTATGAAATCTTAATGAACCAAATCTGAAAGAGGAAGATGAACGAAAATCTAGTTGACAACAGGGATTTAATCACCTATAATATCTATTGTCGTCACAAGCGATAACTAAACGCGACCCGGTAGTTTAGTTGGTTAGAATGCCGCCCTGTCACGGCGGAGGTCAGGGGTTCAAGTCCCCTTCGGGTCGCCATTTTGCGGAAATAGCTCAGTTGGTAGAGCATCACCTTGCCAAGGTGGGGGTCGCGAGTTCGAGTCTCGTTTTCCGCTCCATTTTTTTATGGTGACATCGCCAAGTGGTAAGGCCAAGGTCTGCAAAACCTTTATTCCCCAGTTCGAATCTGGGTGTCACCTCCAAGGCATATTAAAAGGACTGTATCGTTTGACACAGTCCTTTTTTGGTGTTTATTTACTTTATACTGTTAAGCTTGCTTGCGATTTCCTCGGCAGAGGCATCGGTGTTCAGGGAGGTGATAATGCCCTGATTGCCCATATAAACAGTACCTTCGTATGCAGTGGCATCAACACCGCCATTATCGTGGAAGGCTCTGGCAAGATTACCGGCTACATAGTAGGCCCGAACCTGTTCGGACATTTCTTCCGTAGCAGCAGGAACGATAAATTCCTTGTCATTTACATAGACTGCATTGCCCTTCACGTCGACCTTGTTTCCGCTGTATTCCTTTATTTTCTTTATGTAGTTATTAAGGCGTTCGCTGTGGGAAGGATGGTCGGAAACAGAGAATATGTCACCGGTCATCTGCTGACTGCCGGATTTCTCTATTACGCGCTGCCATACAGCAGGGCAGGCTCCCAGATTGTAGTTAGAATTTGCCAGATACTGGAAGGCAATGTTATCTGCTTCCCATTCCATAGGCTTGGTGATATGCACCTTTTCGGTGTAGTTGGCAATAACATTTGTTATAGCCACGCCAACTCCATTGGTATTGGATGCGATAGCAGTGGCAATAAGGGTTACCGGTACAGATTTTTTGAAGCCCTTAACCACGTGATCACGCATACCATGGGACATTTCATGTCCCAATACAACAGCTACCTCGTCGTCAGTGCGTAATAAATCAAAGATCCCGGCATTTACGGTCATTACATGGCCCAAGGAGCAGGCAGCGTTAAAATCCTTGCTTGGGTTAATAAAATAAAGGAAAGGCTTTTCGTTAATGGCAGGTTCTGTTACGGCCACAGCAGCGGAAAGGTTGGACATTATACCATCAAGCCGCTGATTCAGATATGGGTCACTGTCAACACCCTGTTTTTCCTTCATCTGAGCATACAGCTGTTGTCTACCTTCCTCGGTATTATTGATCTTGTCAATCTGCTTGTTATACTCAGACATCTGGTAGCCTGCAATGCCTACATTTATGGCCGCGTCCAGCCAGTTTGCGTCAGCCTGGGAAGGAGCACCGGCAAAGATAGGCATAGTCACCAGCATAGCACTGGCGATGAGTTTGGAAAGCTTCTTTTTAAAATTAAACATAAAAATCACCCCTTATAATTTAATTTATTTACCTTGTTTATTATATCATAGTCCGCATTAAAATATCCTTAGAGGCAGAAAAATAGGAAATTAGAAATAGTCATCAAATATTGCTTATGGCAAAAAATCATAAGTTGGGGTATAATATTCAAGTGAATTTTTAAACGAGGTGTAAGAAATACAATGCCAGAAATCGACATGACAAGAATTACCGACAATCTCATGAGCGTATATAATTACGCATTTATAGATGCAATGCCTTATGGATTTTATAAGCCAAATGACGCCATGTATGTTGGGGTAAAGCTGGTGGACAAGATGTACCACTGCCCAAAATGCAAGGGCGAATTCACCGTTAAATATCGTAATGACAACGATGGTATCACTTATTTTTCCAAGAGCCGCATTGCTGCCCAGAAAAAGGTTTATGAGGCTTTGGGCCTGGATTTTCCCGCTAATTGGGAGCTGATGGAGCAGCCCTTTACCTATCATATAATAGGTGTCTGCAGTGAATGTGCCAAGAAGGATATTATGGAATCCCAGGAGGATGGCCAGCATATCTATAATTTGTGTCACGAGCTTCACATGCAGGATGAGCTTATGGCTGCCAAGGCGAAGAAGTATATGACCAACAGCTTACAAAAATGGTTGGACGGTATTACAGAGTCGTCCTATTTGATGCAGTTTGATCTCTCTACCAGAGAAAGCCTTCGTGATCTTATTTGTGCAGTGATTATGCAGGATACTAAGGCTGTGGAGGATGCTCTGCAGGAGTATAGGGATACCATTCAGCCTATTATATATGAAGCGAAGCAGCTTTTAGAAAAGCAGACACCTGCCTGGAAGGCAAAGGTGGCCCATTCCTGCAGCCTGCCGGATTCCATGTCTGATGAGGAATATCACGAATATACTGTAGCCTTCCCGGATGAGTCTTCTGAGGGCCAGGATTTTTACATGGAGAAGTCCATTGAAAAGGAGCGCGTATCCATGTTCCTTAACCAGCATCGTCTTACATCCCTTGAGGAAGTGCTGATGGATGCAGGGTTCCATGAGGAATGGATTGATATGGTGGTGGACAAGGGTACTTCCTTGACTAAGTAAGGTGATTTTCATGAATAATATTAAGTTGAGAATAAGTGCAGTGCTGTTTCTGCTGGTAATGCTTGTTTCTACGGTAGTCTCTGCGGCTGTGTCCGACGACTTTGCCTTTAAAGGCTTGAGACTGGGAGACAGCTACGATACCATGGTGGAAAAGCTGGGGGAGCCTGATTTTGATACTGATATGTATATTCGTGGTGTCCAGGTTATTCGCTATACCTATTCTGCTGATCAGAAAATATACGTGGATGCCAAGAATAAAAACGTGGTGGAAATGTTCTGCAAAAGCAAGCATTATGTGGGGCCTCATGGGGTAACCTATGGTGCCACCAGGGCTGGCCTTACCAAGGCTTTTGGCAAAGCTGAGCACAAGCATTTGGACGGTAATATTTATTATATTTACTATAATCCTGCTGTACCAAACGAAAAGTTGCTTATAGAGATGGAGCCTGAAGATCGTTATCTTTTGAGCTGGACTTATACCAATTTGGATCTGGATGATCCGGGGATTATTATTACCGGTGAGGAGAAGGAACAAGAGCCTGCCAAGAAGTTTAACTATGGTGGTTTGCCAACGAATTGACAGGATAAACAGGTGATAGGTTTTGAGTTTCAAGAAAAATACAAAGACAACTGTTTTGGCAGTTACTTTGCTGTTGGCCATGTCAGTAATTTCTGTTGTGGCATCCATGGCTGTGGCCAAGACAGTGGTACATAGTGATTATGCAAGGGCAATCCAAGGCAAGGATAAGAAAACGGAACAGCCACAAAAGGTCATGCCACCGGCTCCACAGGTATCTGCAGATGCTGTGGTGGTCATGGACAATAAAACAGGCGAAATCCTTTATGAAAAAAATGGTGAGAAAAGTGAGCATCCTGCAAGCCTTACCAAGATAATGACAGCTATACTGGTTTTGGAGGATGACAGGGATGACCGTGTTATTACTGTGAGTCCTTGGGCCGGACAGAAACCATATTCTTATTGCTATACCGGTCAGTCCATGCGCCAGTATGATATGCTGACCCAAATGATGATGATTTCTGATAATGTGGCAGCCTCTGCCTTGGCTGAGGCTGTGGGGAATGGCAGTGCATGGCAGTTTTGGCAACGGATGAATGCCAAGGCCAAGGAATTGGGGGCAAACAGAACTCATTTTGAGAATGCAAATGGCCTCACTTCCAATTTGCATTATTCAACAGCAAAGGATTTGGCTGTTATTTCTCATTACGCCATGGAAAATCCAAAGTTCAGAAAAATAATAGCTATTCCAGAAAAAACTTTTTTCAGTATAAATCCTCAGGGGGAAACCCTTCATTGTGAAAATACCAATGAGCTTCTTACTGATTATCAGGGGTGTATTGGTGGCAAGACCGGTTATACTGATGCTGCTGGTGGCTGCCTGATGGCGGTGGCCCAGCGTGATGGGGAAGAGGTGCTGGTGGTAATCCTTCATTCAAAGGATACTGATACCAGATTTACGGAAGGCGCTATGCTGCTTGATTACGGCTTCGAAGCTCTGAAAAGCCGTTAAGGACAAGGAGGTACATAGATTATGAAAAAGATTTTAGCTCTGGCCATGATGCTTCTGCTGGTTATGACCACTGGCTGTATGGCTTCAGACAAGGAAAAAGGAGAGAATGGAAAAATGGCAAATCGTATTGCGGTATTTGATACCAACAAGGGAACCTTTGAGATTGAACTTTTTGAGGACAAGGCTCCTAATACTACTGGCAATTTTATTAAACTCAGCGAAGAGGGCTTTTATGATGGAGTTATCTTCCATCGTATTATTGATGGCTTCATGATTCAGGGCGGTGACCCAACTGGTACTGGCATGGGTGGCCCTGGTTATACCATTAAGGATGAGTTCCACAAGGATCTCCATCATGACAGTGAGGGAATTCTGTCCATGGCCAATGCAGGCCCAAATACCGGCGGTTCCCAGTTCTTTATCACTCTTGCGGCTACTCCTTGGCTTGACGGCCACCATGCAGTTTTTGGCAAGGTTGTTAAGGGAATGGATGTAGTTCGTGAAATCGGTCACACCAAGACTGGCGTTCAGGATCGTCCAGTGCATGAGGTGGTTATCAACAGCATTAAGATTAAGGCTGCTGAGTAATTATTTGGATGTACAGGTAAGTTAAATGAGAGCATTTACTTACATATTGGAGTGTGCTGATGGCACTCTTTATACAGGGTATACTACAGATATGGAAAAGCGCCTTTCTACCCATAACAGTGGCAAGGCCAGCAAGTATACCAGGGCCCGTCTTCCTGTAAAGCTGGTTTATCTTGAGGAATGCAAAGATAAGGAAACAGCTATGAGCCGGGAATGGCACATAAAACAATTGAGCAGGGCTGAAAAACTAAAGCTCATTGAAGAAAATAAGGTAAAATAAAAATAGACTGCGATAAAGTTGTGTAATTTTATCGCAGTCTATTTATTTATATATGCATCTATACTTATTCCAGCATTGTTAGAATCTGCTTTCCTATTAGTACGGCGGTGACAACGATGAAAAGTGGCCGTATGTAGCTTACACCTTTGGATATGGCTACCTTGGAGCCAGCAATGGCACCTATAATCATGAAGACACCCATGGGAACGGCATAGGTGAAGTCTACACTGCCAAAGTAAGTAAATAGAATCGCTGCCGCAATATTGCTGGCAAAGTTCATGGCCTTGGCGTTACCGGTGGCAAATATAAAATCAAAGCCTATCATAATAAAGGAAAATAATATAAAGGAGCCAGTGCCCGGTCCGAAGAAGCCATCATAAAAGCCCAATGTGAAAGCCATAACCAGGCATAAAATCATTTTCTTGCCTGTTATTTTCTGTGGTTTGGAGTCCTTCCCCCAATCCTTTTTTAATACGGTATAAAAAAATACCAAAACCAACATAATAATTATCAAAGGACGCAGGAATTCTGATGATATATGTTGAACTAATAATACACCGGCAAATGAGCCAATAAGGGAAAGTGGACACAGCTTTTTCATGAGAGAGGTATCCATTTTTCCAGCGCGAACAAAAGTGAGAAAGCTGCAAACTGATCCCATGGAAGCGGCAACCTTGTTTGTACCAAGAACTGTAACTGGAGGAAGCCCTGTCCACATAAGGGCTGGAATGGTAATGAGGCCGCCTCCGCCCACTGCGGCATCAATAAATGCTCCCAAGAAGCCGAAAAGAGCTAAAAATCCCATAATTTCCCAATCCATAGACAAAACTCCTTTCCTAATGTAGTCATTATACAATAGAACTGTAAATGAATTCAATTTATATATAATAAAGTATACAAAGTATAATTAAAACTTATGCTTCTATATAAAAAAAGCATTATTCAGTTGAAACAGATAATATTGTTATGTTATACTACAAATAGGTTAACATAATCTAAGAAGGAGGGGTATTTTTATGAACTTATCAGTAAAAATCTTCATTTCACTGGTTCTCTCCGTAGTTGTCGGTTTGATTGCCGGTGAAGCAGGTCTGCCATTCATAAAATGGTGGATAGCACCAATTGGTACTATGTTCATCAATCTAATCAAGATGATGATTGTACCAGTTGTATTCTTCTCTCTGGTTGTGGGTATTACCAGCTTAGGTGATACTAAAAAGCTGGGTCGTATCGGTTTAAAGACGGTAGGTATTTATCTTTTTACCACCGCCATTGCTATCACTATTGGTTTCGTGATAGCTGGTATTATTGGTCCTGGTGTGGGTGCTGACTTCGTTGCCGGTGCACAGCCAAAGGTTAAGGAAGCTCCTTACATTATGCAGGTACTCCTTGACATGATACCTTCTAATCCTATCGATTCCATGGCTAAGGCTGCAATTTTGCCAACTATCGTATTTGCTCTCTTCATTGGTGTAGGTATCGTTAAGGTAGGCGGTGAGAGGGCGGAGCTTCTCATCAAGTTCTTCGATGCAGGTGCTGAGGTTTGCTACAAGGTTATCGCCATTGTAATGGATCTTGCTCCTATCGGTGTATTCTGCTTACTGCTTCCTGTAGTTGCTGCAAATGGTCCTAAGGTACTGCTTCCATTGCTTACCGTTATCGTCTGTGTAGCTGTAGGTTGTATTATTCATGCTGTTGGTGTATATTCCACCATGGCAAGAGTATTCGGTAATCATAGCCCAATTGATTTCTTCAGAGGCATGTCCGAGCAGATGATGATCGCATTCACCACTTGTTCTTCCGCTGCAGCTTTGCCTGTAAACATGAAGAACTGTCAGGAGAAGCTGGGAGTAAAACGCGAGATTGCGTCCTTCGTTCTTCCTTTGGGTGCTACCCTGAACATGGATGGTACTGCTCTCTACATGGGTGTTTGTACTCTGTTCGTTGCCAACGTATATGGTGTTCCACTTGGCTTTGAACAGATGATGATGGTTGTTTTAACTGGTACCTTGGCATCCATTGGTACTGCCGGTGTTCCAGGTGCTGGTCTTATCATGCTGGCAATGGTTCTCCAGTCTGTAGGTCTTCCTCTCGAGGGTCTTGCTCTTGTAGCTGGTATTGACCGTGTACTGGATATGTTCCGTACCTGTGTTAACATCACTGGTGATGGTGCTGTTGCTGTTGTTGTTAATGCGAGTGAAGAAAACAATTAATAGTTTAGCTTAAATTCTAGCCCCCTGCCAAGGCAGGGGGCTTATCTTTTAAAAAAAATTATCGTATAGTTAAAAGACATAAATATGTGACATTGACTTAATATGTACATATGATATAATGAAGTCAAGAAAGGTGCTACCGATAGACGGTCAGCCCCGAACAGTAGGATAGTTTTTTGAAGAACCGCCTAAAGTCGTCAGCTGGAGGCGGTTTTTCTAGTGCTATGCTTTAATTGCCATGATACAAATCGTAACAAGAAACACCAAAGACATGAAGTCATAAAGTGTCATAGACAATTCCCCCTTTCAGGGGCTAGGATTGACCGCCTACCGTTTATGGTAGCACCTCTGCTGAAATTATAGCATACCCCATACTCCCAATCTACTTTACAAAATTCGTATTTTAGACAAAAAATAAATAGACTGTGATAAAATTAGACAATTCTATTACAGTCTATTTTATTATGCTTTATTTTCTTAACAAAACCTAAATTTTTATGATTAGTCATACGCTTTATATGTTATCCTCGGCACCGGTTCCTTTATATTATTCTTCTTTACCCTCTATAATTGGCCCATTGTCATTTTCGTATTTTTGAATGCCTTTGATAACAAAATATTCTATCTGAGAATTTAATGAACGAAGCTCCAATTCAGAAATCTGCTTCAGCTTTGCATGAGTTGATTCATCCAATCTAACTTGTAGTGCTATTCTACTAGAAGCCATAGTGTAATCACCATCCTTATTAGTATCATAATATAAGGATAATGATGTCGATAGTTTCTTAATAAAATTATAATGTAGTTCGAATTGACTATTTAATATCTAAATAGTATCATAATGATATCATTGAGCTAAAAGATAATAAAAAGCATGGGCAAGAAAATATTTTTGAAAGGATGAAGAAATGTGAAAAAGGGTATTCGTAGCTTATGTGTTGCTGTAACTGCATCTGCATTGCTGTTTTCTGCAACCCCAAGCGTTGAGGCTGGTTTTGACTGGGGAAGTGTCCTTGGCAGTGTAATTGGGAAAGCTATAAATAATAGTGGGAGCAACAATAGTAGTAATGGCAGCAACGGCGGAAACGGTGGATTGTCCAATCAGAAACATGCTGTGCCTAATCCTAATAATAATGAGAAGGCTTTTTTGTTGGCAATTGAAAAGAATGATATCGAGACTGCCCAAGCAATGTTGGATGCAGGTGTTGACATTAATGGTGTATATAAGGCAAGTTATGGTTTTTTGGATGGAGAATTGCAATATACCCCATTTGCACTGGCACTAAAATTTAATAATCGAAATATGATGCAGTTTCTTCTGGAAAGAGGAGCAAATGTTAATGGCTTCTATAACTTTGCTGGCAATTATGTATGTCACATAGTAAGTGCTGGTCATTATGGTGATCTCAGTTTACTGGAATATTTACATAACTGGGGTGCTGATATAAATGGAACGGGAACAACATATGGATATAATGCTCTTGATGAAGTATATACATATAATTGGAACAGTTACCAGCGTTTATTATGTGCAAAATATCTGTTGGAAAATGGCATTAATCCTGATAATATTCCCAAAAATGGAGTACCAATCTTTATTGAAGCCGCTAAAAACTCAGATTATGAAATGATAGACTTATTATATAGCTATGGTGCTAATATAAATATAAGGGATAAAGATGGGCGTTCCGCCGTTGATATTGCTTTAAAAAATCATAATTTGCAACTATACAAACAGCTGCAAGAACTTTTAGCACAAGGTCAGCAGCCATCAAAATATCATGAAGTTAAGGAAGCAGCCCGGTCAGAAGCCAATGCCAAGAAAAACAGAGATTCTGAATTGATAGATTATAGCAAGCATATTAATAAAGCTATTGCTTCCTACAATGATGCTGTTAATATGTTTAACACTGACGGTGAAATCATAGTTAAAGGTACTGTAAAAGACAGGGTAAAAAAGGCAAATAAAATTCTCGCCAAGATGAATGAAGCGATAACCACACTTGAAGACAACAATTTACCACTTACTAATTGCACGCCAGAAGAAAAAGAAATCATGTTGGATTGGGAGCAAGCCACAAAAGATTCAGTTTTGAAAAACAAGGAATTTATTCAATTATATACAATAGACAGAGAATTAACCTATGAAGAGATAGTGGAAGCTGACAATTTAGCTAATGAAGCTAATACTTTAGGCGTATACGCTAATGAAAAGAAAAAAGCCGCTGAAGATTTTTTACACCTGAAGCTTTAAAATCAGTATTGACTACGAATAAAGGTCTGTCCTATGGAGGGATTCTAAAGTGAATAAACGAAATATTATATCAATTCTCTTATTAGTTTTATTTGCAAGCTTTTTAACCTTTGGATGTGGTGTTAATAAAGATAAATTTGAAGGAACATGGTCGGGGATAGTTGAAAATTCAGCACATTTTTTTAGGGAACAGGAAAGTTGGAATAGTGTTGTAAGGGTGAAAATTGAAAAAAATGGTGAATCATCGTATTTAATAAATATGGATACCTTGGAGATAAGAGCTTCTATTGGAGATAAAAACGAGGATGTAGTTGCTCATTGGGTACATTCTGTTAAAAAGACTTATACTGCAACAGCAAAGGATAATACCTTGAAAGTTAATGGACCGGATCAATTTACATATGTCTTTATTGAAAAAGATAAAACCTTGATGATTCCGGAATGTTTTGGTCTTAGCTCAGCCCCTATAGCCAGGGATGATGATGGAAAAATGTATGAAAAATATAAAGAGGACTTAGCCAAAGAGTACCTTGATTCCAATGCAAATGACAAATACAACAGGAAATTTACAGTATCAGATAAAGTAGTTGAGAGATAGTAAGAGAATTCGCGTAGTATAAAACCTTAAGTGAAATATTTGAAGAACCGCCAATCGCTAAAATGAAGGCGGTTTTTTCTATTTCTTTGATAAAAATAGCTGTATAATAATAAATAGCGTTATAATATATATTGACGGTAAATAGGTAATGTGTTAGTATAATTAACATGTTAATACTTTAATGAGATAAAGAATAAAAACATTTTAGGCAAATGGAGGAACGCTTATGACTTCAAATAATATGGAATACCTGACTATAGCCCTTCCCAAGGGAAAGCTCTTCGGATTATCTGCGGACCTTCTTGCCAAGATAGGATATACCGCCGAGGATTTAAGCGAAAAATCCAGAAAGCTGATTATTACCAACGAAGAAAAAAAGATTCGGTTTATTATCAGCAAAACAGCTGATGTTCCCACCTATGTGGAATACGGTGCTGCTGATATTGGGGTTATTGGAAAGGATGTACTGCTGGAATCCGGCAAAGATGTTTATGAGCTTTTGGATTTGGGCTTTGGCAAATGCCATTTAATGATGGCTGTAGATAAGAATAATAAACGTGCTAAGCTATCAGATTATGCTCATACCAGAGTGGCCACCAAGTTCCCACATATTGCGGAAAAGTTTTTCAACAGCAAGGGAATGCAGATGGAGTTCATCAAATTGAACGGTTCCATCGAGCTGGGGCCTATAGTAGGACTTTCTGAGAGTATTGTGGATATAGTTGAGACAGGCACCACCCTCCGGGAAAACAATCTGGAGGAAATTGCATTTATAATGGATGCCACTGCCCGCCTCATTTGTAATAGAGTTAGCTTTAAATTGAAATTTGATCGCATTCATCAGCTGACTGAGGATTTGCGTAAGATATTGGAAATGGCCAAATAATTCGGGGGGATAGTAATGCAGATAGTAAATGTAAAGGACACCGGACTTATTAATGTGGAAAGGATGCTTAAGAAGCCTGCCTTTGATCAGGTGGAGCTTAATCCTAAAATTCGTGAGGCAAATAAGAAGCTATTTGGCCGTGATATGACTGCTGCAGAAATCGTTGACATGATTGTAAACGAAGTAAGGGCTGAAGGAGATAAGGCTGTTATAAAATACACCAAGCTCATTGACCGTACCGAATTTACTGCAGAGGAATTTGTGGTTACTGAGGAAGAATATGAGGCCGCTTACAAAGCCGCTGATCCGGAAATTGTGGAGTCTTTGAAGCGGGCAGCAGCCAATGTCCGCCAGTATCATCAGGAGCAGAAGCCTAACTCCTGGATGACCTACCGTGGCCAGGGCTCCCTTTTGGGACAGTCTGTAATTCCTTTGGACAGGGTTGGGATTTATGTACCTGGAGGCACTGCCGCATATCCTTCCTCTGTAATAATGAATGCTGTTCCTGCTGCTGTAGCTGGTGTGGGAGAAATCATTATGATGGTGCCACCAAAGGATGGCAAGATTAATCCTTATGTGCTGGTTGCAGCCAAGGAAGCTGGCGTATCCAAAATCTTTAAGATAGGTGGAGCACAAGCCATTGCAGCTATGGCCTTTGGTACGGAAACCATTCCAAGAGTTGATAAAATCACCGGTCCTGGAAATATATTTGTTACCTTGGCAAAAAAGGCCGTATATGGTCACTGTGATATAGATATGTTGGCAGGTCCAAGTGAGATTCTCATTGTGGCAGATGAAACTGCTGATCCAGCTTATACTGCGGCTGATATGCTTAGCCAGGCAGAGCATGATATGTTGGCCTCCAGCATCGTGATTACGGACAGTAAGACACTTGCTGAAAGGGTGGCGACTGAGGCTGAAAAGCAGCTGCAGCAGCTACCCCGTCAGGAGATTGCCAGAGCATCCCTTGATAAAAACGGACTTATTATTGTGGCTGAGGACATTATGCAGGCCATTGAGCTGGCCAATGTATCCGCGCCGGAGCACATGGAAATCCTTACAAAGGAGCCATTCCAGCTTCTTCCTTATGTGCGCCATGCAGGAGCCGTATTCCTTGGGGCCTATTCGCCAGAGCCATTGGGGGACTATTTTGCAGGACCAAATCACGTATTGCCAACAGGTGGTACTGCCAGATACTATTCTGTATTGAATGTGGAAACCTTTATGAAGCGTACCAGCCTCATTTCCTATACTCAGCCTGAGCTGAACCGTGTCAGTGATGATATTATTCGCCTGGCAGAGGCAGAGGGGTTACAGGCCCATGCAAATGCAATCCGCATAAGAAAAATTGAGAAATAAAACGGAGGCTATAAAAATGGCAAAGCTAAAATATAGAAATAAACTGGCAGAGATGCCTTCATACGATGTGGTGGAGCGGGACTGGAATATTAAGGTAAATGCCAATGAAAGTGGTATGAACCTGCCACCTTTGGTGGAGGAGCGGGTGATGAGCCGCCTTTCCCGTGTGGCCTTCAACCGTTATCCAAATGAGGATTTGGAAATGCTTATGGAGGCAATTGGCAGGAATTTTGGTCTTGGTGTAGAAAATGTTCTTATAGGTAACGGCTCCAGCGAAATTATTGAGAAAATCTTCTATTGCTTCGGGGGCCGTGGCAGAAAAATTGTATTTCCACAGCCATCATTTTCCATGTATCACATTTATGCAAAGGCTGCTGAGGCGGAGGCTGTTCCTGTAAGCTTGAGTGAAAAGGATTATAGTCTTGATGTGAAGGAATTTGTCAATGTAGTTAATGACAATAAAGCCGCTCTGTGTGTGATTTGTAATCCAAACAATCCAACTGGCAGCTTTACTTCCCTGGAGGATATTGAATATATTGCCAGCCATACCAGCTGTGCATTTTTGGTGGATGAGGCCTATATTGAGTTCAATGGCCAGACTGCCATTGGCCTTATGAAGAAATACCCAAATATGATTATAGCCAGAACCTTCTCCAAGGCTTATGGACTGGCGGCTTGTCGCTGTGGCTATATGCTGGCGGCAGCACCGCTGACAGATATGATTGGTAAGTCCATGATGCCTTATCACATGAATGTGCTGACCTTGGTTACTGCAGATACTGTATTCCAGATGCGGGATGAGTTTATACCAAGAATTCAGATGGCCATTGCGGAGCGCAAGCGTATGGAGGGGCAGTATGGTTCCTTAAAGGGCTTCAAGGTATTCCCTTCCAACACCAACTTTATCTTCCTTAAGTATGATAAGGCAGTGGCTTTGAATGAATATCTGGAAAGCCGTGGTATAGGTATCAGGAGCTTTGGCAAGGCACCTCTTTTGGAAAATGCCCTGAGAATATCCATGGGCAACCGTGATGAAAATGATGCTGTATTTAAGGCTGTAAAGGCCTTTGTGGAGGAGCAGAATTAATATGCGTACAGGAAAGGTTATCCGCGAAACAAAGGAAACTTCTATTGATTTAACCATCAGCCTTGACGGCAGAGGTGTATCCGATATTGATACCGGAATTGGCTTTTTTGACCACATGCTGAATCTTTTTGCCGCCCATGGCCGCATGGATTTGGTGGTAGGCTGCAATGGGGATATTAATGTGGATGGTCATCATTCCGTTGAGGATATTGGTATTGCCTTGGGAGAGGCAGTAAAACAGGCTTTGGGGGACAAGAAGGGCATTAATCGCTATGGAACCTTCTACTTGCCTATGGATGAAACACTGGTAATGGTATCCCTTGATATAAGTGGCAGACCATTTCTGGTGTACGATGCCGGCGGCCCTATGGCTCCAATGATTGGTGGCTATGATACTGAGCTTACAGAGGAATTTTTGCGGGCCTTTGCCTTTAATGCGGGAATTACCCTTCATGTAAAGGTGATGTATGGCACCAATTCCCATCATAAGGTGGAGGCCATATTCAAGGCCTTGGGCCACGCCCTTAGAACAGCTGTAAAAATAGATCCGGAGGCTGCGGATGAGATTCCTTCTACCAAGGGAATGCTCTAAGCTGAAAGGAGTCAATTTATGATTGCTGTTATTGACTATGGGGTGGGGAACCTTTTTAGTGTGGAAAAGGCTTTTGCCCAGTTTACTGATGATGTGAAGGTGACCAGTGACAAGGCAGAAATTGAAAGTGCTGAAAAAATGGTTTTGCCAGGGGTCGGGGAATTTGGGGCATGTATGAAAAATTTGGAGGCTTCCGGACTTATTCCAACTATTATGGAAAGAATCTCTGCTGGTGTGCCCCTTTTGGGTATCTGCGTTGGACTTCAGGTGCTTTTTGAGGGCAGCGAGGAATCTCCAAATGCCAAGGGCTTGGGTGTTTTTAAGGGCATGGTAAAACGCATTAATGCTCCTGGCCTGAAGGTGCCTCATATGGGCTGGAATTCCGTGGAATTTGCCCAGAAGGATTTATGCTTATTCAAAGATGAGCCAGAGGTGCCATATTTTTACTTTGTTCATAGCTATCATGCAGTGCCAGAGGACAGCTCTATCGTGGCTGCTACCACAGAATACGGTGAGAAGCTAACGGCGGCAGTGGCCAAGGACAATGTGATGGCCACTCAGTTCCATCCTGAGAAATCCGGTGATGTGGGGCTGCTGATTATCAAAAACTTTATTGAGAGTTAATTTTAAGGGGCTAGTGGAAGGAAGATTGTATGCTTATTTTTCCTGCTATAGATATTCGTGGAGGCAAGGCTGTACGCCTCTATAAAGGTGATTTTTCCCAGGAGACGGTTTTTGGTGAGCCAGAGGAAATGGCTGCAAAATGGGAATCTCTTGGGGGTCAGTATTTGCATTTGGTGGATTTGGATGGTGCCAGAGCGGGCAAATCTATGAACCTTGATGTGGTAAAGAAAATAATTGCCAGGGTCAATATTCCCGTGGAATTAGGCGGTGGCATCCGCACCATGGAAAACATAGATGAGGTTTTGGCTGCCGGGGTTCAGCGGGTTATTTTGGGCTCTGTGGCCGCCAAGAATCCTGCTCTTGTTCAGACTGCCTGTGCAAAATATGGTGAGCGGGTAGTGGTTGGCATTGATGCAAAGGACGGTATTGTGGCTGTAGATGGCTGGGAGGTCTCCGGAAATGTGGAGGTTGGTGTCCTTGCCAAGGAAATGGCCAAGGCTGGTGTGAAAACCATTATTTACACTGATATTTCCCGTGACGGTACCCTTGAGGGGGTAAATGTTGAAGCTACTGCCAAGTTGGCCAGAGAAAGCGGCATAAAGGTGGTGGCCTCTGGTGGCGTTAAATCAATTGATGATATCAAGGCACTTCTTCCTTATGAAAGGGATGGCATAGAAGGGGTTATAGTTGGCAAGTCCATTTATACTGGTTCCCTTGATTTATCTGAGGCTATCAAGGTTGCATCCGGGGCAGAGGAGTGATAAGTATGTATACTAAGAGAATAATTCCCTGCCTTGATGTAAAGGGTGGCCGTGTCGTTAAGGGCACCAATTTTGTGGGACTTAGAGACGCCGGTGATCCCGTAGAGCTGGCCCGCCGTTATGATGAGGAACGCTGCGATGAACTGGTTTTTTTGGATATTACCGCTTCCAATGAACAGCGGGACACCATAGTACAGGTGGCTCGGGACTGTGCCTCCCAGGTGTTTATTCCCTTTACTATAGGTGGAGGTATACGAACTCCTGAGGATATGCGGAAGATGCTTAAGGCCGGGGCAGATAAAACCTCGGTAAATTCTGCAGCGGTTAAAAATCCCGATATCATCCGTCAAGGCGCAGAAATTTTCGGGCGTCAGTGCGTGGTACTGGCGGTGGATGCCAAAAAGACGGGGGAAGATAAGTGGGAGGTATTCGTGAACGGCGGACGCACTCCTACGGGAATAGATGTGATAGATTGGGTTAAGAAGGGCACTGAATTGGGGGCTGGTGAAATTCTGCTTACCAGCATGGATGCAGACGGCACCAAGGATGGCTATGATATTCCTCTTACCAGGGCTGTTTCTGAGGCTGTTGATGTTCCTGTTATTGCTTCTGGCGGAGCAGGAAAGCTGGAGCATTTCTATGATGTGCTGACTCTTGGAAAGGCTGATGCAGTATTGGCTGCCTCAGTGTTCCATTATGGACAGTTCACTATCAGACAGGTGAAAGAATACCTGCGGGATAGAGGTATAGAAATGAGATTTTAAAATATAAGGAACAAGCACAGTTGACTTCAGCGAGAGACTCTGGGCTAAAACTATTGTTTTGCGTTTTAATTAACAGCAAGAAAAGTCGAACTCGCTTCGCTCAAACAACGACATTTTCTCGCTGTGTAAGAATGCAAAAAATAGTTTCTTAACGCCCATCGCTCAATGCTTCAGTCAATCTGCACTTGTTCCTTAAATATCAAGTATAAATGGCAGTGGCTATTTGGCCCCTGTCAGAGGTAACTACAAATGGAGGGATACACTATGATTGACATTTCAATGATTAAATTTGATGAAAAGGGCCTGGTACCAGCCATTATTCAGGAAGAAAATGGCCAGGTGCTGATGATGGCATACATGAATGCTGACTCTCTCCAAAAAACCATTGAAACGAGAACCACCTGGTTCTGGAGCCGCAGCCGCAAGGCATTATGGAATAAGGGAGCCACCTCTGGTAATGTGCAGGAGGTAAAGGACCTTTATTATGATTGTGATGGGGATACCCTTTTGGTTATCGTTCATCAGAAGGGCACTGGTGCCTGCCATACTGGTACATATTCCTGCTTTAGCGGACGCAGGCTGTTGAAAAATGAAAAGGCTCTGGCTGTGGTCGAGCAACCTGAGAAGTATTATCTGGCCAACATCATGAACGAGCTTTATGATGTTATTAAGGACCGCCAGCTGAATCCAAAGGAAGGCTCTTACACCAACTATCTCTTTGAAAAGGGTCAGGACAAGATTCTTAAGAAGGTGGGTGAAGAGGCTGTAGAGACAATTATTGCCTCCAAGAACAATGATAAAAATGAAATCATCTATGAGATGGGTGACCTCTGGTATCACTGTCTTGTACTGATGGCATATCACAATATCAACCCTGAGGAGGTTTTCTGTGAGCTGGTAAATCGTCATAATGGCGGTGATTATCATAAATTTACGGGTAAAACTGGCATTCGTCCTGTAGATTAAGCTAATAATATATTTAAAACGCCTGTCCTTTGAGTTATAATTATAGTAGTAATACTTTGAAGGGCAGGCGTTTTTATGTACAAGGATATATTTAAGGCTTTGCGTGAGGCATCCTTGGTTAAAAATAATCTTAATACAAGAAAGATTAACCATGAAGAGGTGCCTACACCCCAGAAGCCATATCCTGAGGATGCTCAGCTGATAGCCTTGCCGGAGCCGGATTATCTGGAGGATAAGGAAGTCAGCTTTTTGGAGCTGATGGAGCTTCGTTCCACTGTTCGTGAATACAGTGAGCGGCCTCTTACTATGAAGGAGTTGTCATTCCTTCTGTGGTGTACCCAAGGGGTTAAGATGGTGCTTCCTGCTGGTGCCACCAAGCGTACTGTGCCTTCGGCTGGTGCCAGAAACGCCTTTGAAACTTATCTCTATATGGATAAGGTTGAGGGACTTGAAAAGGGTTTGTACAGATTTTTGGCCTTTGAGCATGCACTTCTGCCAGTAGATATTGGAGATGGTGTCAAGGAAAGATTGCAAAAGGGCTTCAATAAAATAAATATGTATGATGCAAGTGCCGTTACCTTTATGTGGGTGGCAGTTCTTGACAGAATGGACTATGCCTTTGGGGGAAGGTCATTGCAGTATCTTTATCTGGATGCTGGTCATGTGTGCCAAAATCTTTATTTGGCATGTTATACCCAGGAGATAGGATGCTGTGCTATAGGTCATTTTAATGATGAAGAGCTGAACCGTGAATTAGGCCTTGATGGGGAAGAAGAATTCATGGTCTATGCGGCACATGTGGGCAAAATCAGATAGAAGGGGTTGAGTTATTATGGCTCAGAATACAAGAGAGAGTTCTATTTTTGCACCGATGACAGGAAAAATCGTTGATTTAATTGAGGTGCCTGATGATACCTTTTCCAAGAAAATGATGGGTGATGGTGTGGCCATTATTCCAAAGGATGGTATGCTGTACAGCCCTATTAGCGGTATAGTTTCCGTAGTGGCTGCCACTAAGCATGCTATTGGCTTTCAGACAAATACTGGCCTTAATATTTTGGTACATGTTGGCTTAGAGGCCCATGAGGTGGCGGATAAGACTACCATTTTACATGTAAAGCAGGGCCAGCGTGTCCAGGCCGGTGATCTTGTGGCAGAATACGATTTGGGGGCCTTTGAGGAAAAGGGACTTAATACTATTACTCCTGTTATCGTTGTAAATGATGAAGAAGAGGACACGGAAATCAAGGCCAATGTAGGGGATGTAGAGGCCGGCGCCGGTGAGATTTTTAGGGTAGTTGAGATAATTAAGGAAGAGGCACCTGAGGGGGAGGAAAAGCCTGCTGAGGAAGAGACAAAGGAGGCAGGAGCTCCTGAGAAGGAAGTAAAGAAGCCACCAAAGGATGTATCTGTTATCGATGAGCTAAAAAATGAAAGCGAGGAGTTCCTCAAAGATTCCACTAACTGGGTGAAGCTGGGAGCAATGTTTGTGGGGCTTGTTGCAATAATGGTAGTTATTTTCGTAACCATAGGTGTATTCCTGAATAGTGGTGGCGGAGAATAAAAGCAAGTGCAGTAGTTGTGGAGGACTTTTATGGAGCTGGATCAGGATATTCAATATTTGAAGGGAATCGGACCAAAGAAGGCTCAGCTCCTTAAAAAATTAGGTATAAGCAAAATTTTTGATATGCTGACCCACTATCCCCGTGGCTATGAGGATCAAAGCAGCATTACCCCTATTGGGGAGCTGAAGCCAGGGGAAAAGTCTACTATTTCTGGCGTTATAACTTCTCTACAGGAAAAAAGAGCCGGGCGTCGAAATATGCTTATTCTGACAGCCATGGTTAGTGATGGCACTGGATTTGTGCAGATTACGTGGTTTAATCAGCGGTTTTTGAAGGCGAAGCTAAAGCCAGGTAAAAAGGTTTTTGCTACCGGAAAGGTGGAATTCGCTTTTGGAGGTCAGGGCCAGTACTCCATGAGTCAGCTTTCTTCCTTTGAGATTATGGACCCTGATGAGGATGAGACCAAGGGGCTGGGAATACTTCCTATTTATCCTTCTACAGAGGCCCTTAATCAAAAATTCTTCAGAAAATCCATCAGAGAGCTTTTAAATAGTGTGGATACAATTCCAGAGGTTATTCCTGAAAATATTGCCAATCGTTATAGGCTTTTGCCCCGTGGAGAAGCCTTTTGGGGAATTCATTTCCCGGACAGCTTTGCCAAGGTTAAGCAGGCCAGGAATCGTCTGGCATTTGAGGAGCTGTACCTTATACAGTGCGGTCTTATGATGCTGAAAAAACGGACTCAGGAGAAAAAGCAGGGCATAAGGCATGGGCTCAACAGCGTAATGGTGGATAAGCTTATGGGATCGCTGCCTTTTGAACTTACTGGGGATCAGCGAAGGGCCTGGAATGATATTTGTAATGACATGGAGAGCTCTGTGCCTATGCGTCGTTTGGTGCAGGGTGATGTGGGCTCCGGCAAGACGGTTATCGCCATGCTGGCCCTTGTAAAGACAGTAGAAAATGGATATCAGGGAGCTCTTATGGCTCCTACGGAAATTTTAGCCAGACAGCATTATGAAGGTTTCGTAAAACAGCTGGAGCCACTTGGAGTAAAGGTGGCTCTTTTGTCTGGAAAGCTCACGAAAAAACAGCGGGAGCAGATTTATGAGGAGCTGGCAGCTCAGCAAATAGATATTGTTATCGGTACCCATGCCCTTATTCAGGAGCAGGTGTCCTTTAAGAAGCTGGGTCTGGTGGTAACGGACGAGCAGCATCGTTTTGGTATCAATCAGCGGGCTGAGCTGGAGAAAAAGGGCACACTCATGCCGGATGTGCTGGTTATGACGGCCACCCCAATTCCACGTACCATGACTTTGACGGTATATGGTGATTTGGATGTGTCACTTATTCGGGAGCTTCCACCTGGCAGAAAGCCAGTGAGAACCTTCGTGCGCACTCCGGACAGGCGGGAGCTTATTTATAAATTTATGCGGGATGAAATTTCTAAGGGGCGTCAGGGATATGTTGTATGCCCTCTTATTGAGGACAGTGAGGAAAGCAATCTCCTGTCTGCTGAGGCAGTTTATGATGAGCTGACTCATGGTATTTTTCGGGATATTCCCTGCGGACTTGTTCATGGTAAGCTGAAGCAAAAGGACAAGGAAGCTATTATGCAGGAGTTCTACGAGGGACATCTTAAGCTATTGGTGGCAACAACGGTTATCGAGGTAGGTGTGAATGTGCCCAATGCCAGTATGATGGTCATTGAAAATGCCCAGCAATTTGGTCTGGCCCAGCTTCATCAGCTTCGTGGGCGTATTGGCCGTGGTGAATACAGCTCCTATTGCGTGCTGGTGACAGATGGAAAAACTGAGGTTTCCAAGGAACGTATGCGGATTATGGAAACCACCTCTGATGGCTTCGTATTGGCTGAGGAGGATTTAAAGCTCCGAGGGCCGGGACAGTTCTTCGGCTCAATGCAGCACGGATTGCCGGATTTAAAGATTGCTGATGTATTGCAGGATATAGATATTTTACTGGAGGCCCGCCGGGCAGCCCTTGAAACCATGGAAAACAGGGTGGATCTTGATTATGTGCTGCCTATTCTGGAGCTTCAGTACAAAGAGCATTTTATGAACATAACAGATACCTAAATATACTATCAACTCAAATGCAGGTTATCAACAGGCAATGCGGATAACCTGCATTTTTAGTGGATAGCTTTCAGAATAATCGTATGATAAATTTACCATTACGTTTATCCTCTGTTTTACCATTGAAAAATAAAAATCATTAATAATTGAAATAAAACGCTATACTGTATCTGTATTTTATACAGTATTTTGTATACTTTATTTTGTTTATAAAAACGGGTATGTTTTTTATTGACTTGTATATTAACCGATGTATAATTATTGGTATGATGAATTGAGGGCATATTCTATTTTTTTAGAGGTTAGGAGGTAATCATATGTTTAAGCGTGTTCTTATTGCCAATCGTGGCGAAATAGCTGTCCGTATTATCCGTGCCTGTCAGGAGCTGGATATCGAAACTATAGCTGTATACTCTGATGCTGATGCCGATGCCCTGCATGTCAGATTGGCGGATAAAGCCGTAAATATCGGACCAGCGGATGCTCAGGAAAGCTATCTTAATAAAGAAGCAATCCTTAACGCTGCAATTCAGACAAAAGCTGATGCTCTTCACCCCGGTTACGGCTTTTTGTCGGAGGATGCAGATTTCGCAGAACAGGTAACAGATGCCGGTATTACATGGATTGGGCCAATGCCGGAAACCATTCGTCTGGTGGGGGATAAGGATATCGCAAGAGCCTCCATAATGCCGTCGGGTATTCCAATGGCCAAGGGCAGCAATCCGCTGAACAGCAACGAGGAAGCCATTAGGAGTGCCAAGGAGGTCGGTTATCCGGTTATTCTGAAGCCAGTTTCAGGTGGTGGAGGCAAAGGAATGTGTGTCGCCCGTGATGAAGAAGACCTGAAAAATATCTTGAAGCTACTGGTGGATATTACGAAAGAAAAATATTATTTCGAGCATTTCATTGAAAGATCACGCCATATTGAGGTACAGGTGGTGGCAGATAACTACGGGGAGGTTCTGCATCTTGGGGAGCGTGAATGCTCCCTGCAACGTCGCAATCAAAAGCTGCTGGAGGAATCACCATCTATTGCACTGACCCAGGATATGCGCAACCGCGTTGGAGCATTGGCTGTTAAGGCCGCAAAAAGTGTTCATTACTCCAATATCGGTACGGTAGAGTTTTTACTGGATTTAGCTGACAATGAATTTTATTTCATGGAAATAAATCCCCGTATCCAAGTTGAGCATGGTATTACGGAAGTAGTAACCGGTATTGACCTGGTACGCACACAAATTTGTATCGCCGCTGGTGAATCCTTGGATTTTACACAGGATGATGTAACTTTCACGGGACACGCCATCGAATGCCGCATCAACGCCGAGGATCCGGATAAAAACTTTATGCCATCCCCTGGACATATTACCTTTCTCCATGAGCCGAGCGGTCCACGGGTACGCTTTGACTCCGGTGTAACAGCGGGTCTGGACATCGAGCCTTATTATGATTCGTTGATTGCAAAAATTATTGTTCACGGACGCAATCGTGGCGATGCCATAAAAATTATGGAGCGTGCTCTGCATGAATTCCACATTGAGGGAGTAAAAACTACTTTGCCACTTCATAACAAAATCCTTCGTGATAATTATTTTCGTACAGGCAATATCGACACACAATTTATAAAAAAACGCATGCCGGCATATGTATCTGCGCCTAAGAAAATGAAGGGTATGAGTGATACTGAATTGGCCAGGGCCATTATCGAAAGTATGTATCTGGCATAACGAGGAAATCACATTAGTCCGGTATAGCCGACACAGTCGATACAAAAGAATATCCGGAATACATCTTTACAAACATTTCCCAGGAAGAATCCTTAGAGGACGATTATGTTTTAGAAAAATATCTCCCATGGAATGTGAACCTGCCAATTGAAGAGTAATGACATTATACTATGACGCAGCCTACGGGCTGCTTTTTATTTGCTGTTGAGGAATACTATACTTTGACGTTTACGGTTTTTTTCTATATTTCTATGGCAAAATTTGGATAGTTGCTGTATAATATATCTATATTTTCACGAAGTAAAGTGTGAAAGAATAAAAGTACGAAAGTGTCATAAACATATAGTATATTAACAGGTGGTGTTTTTATGGTAAATCCTAAGTTAAGGGATGATTTGAACGATCAGCTTTGCGGGGCAGTTTTGAAATTGGAAACTGTGGAGGAGTGCTATCAGTTCTTTGAGGATATTTGTACTATCAGTGAAATAAAGGCTATGAGTCAGCGCCTGGAGGTGGCTCGTATGCTGCAGGATCATCACACCTATGATGACATTGTAAGTCGTACCGGGGCCAGCACAGCTACCATCAGCAGGGTAAAGCGTTGCCTTAATTATGGTGCAGATGGCTATTCACTGGTATTGGATCGCTTAAAGGACAAGAAATAGTATTAAAGCAAGTTGGGCGTAGGAGAAGTGACTATGGAAAATAGAGAAATGGTTTTGGAAATCCCTTATGGTACAAGGGACTTTTTACCTCGTGAGGCTGCCGGTAAGCGTGCCATTGAAGCAGCAATAGCTGAAGAATTCAACCTTTGGGGTTATGATGAAATAGTGACGCCAACCGTTGAATTTTTGGACACTCTTACTATGGGCAATGGCAGTAATTTGGAGCCTCATATGTTTAAGCTCTTTGATAAGAATAACCGTACCATGGCTCTGCGCTACGAGATGACTACTCCTATTGCCAGAGTAGCTGCTTCCCGTATGAAGGAAGATAAGCTGCCATTAAAGCTGTCATATATTAGCTCAGTATTTCGTTACGAGCAGGCCCAGACTGGTCGCCAGTGTGAATTCCATCAGGCAGGGGTTGAGCTGTTGGGCAGTGATAAGGCAACTGCAGATGCAGAGATAATTGCTTTGGCCATTTCTGCCCTAAAAAAGACGGGCCTCAATGACTTTATTATCTGCCTTGGACAGGTGGATTTTATTAATGGACTTATGAAGCAGTGCGGTTTAAGTGCCAAGGAAATGGGCAATATCCGTGCGGCCATTGAAAATCGTGATCTTGTAGGTCTTAATAATATAGCTGATAAGGCAGATATTTCTGATGATGCCAGAAAAATGGTTAAGGAGATTCCTCTTCTTCACGGTAACCGTGAAATTTTGAAGAAGGCTTATTCCATGGTGAACAACGAGCAGTCCCGGAAGGCACTGGATAATCTTTCTGAGATTTGCAATCTTTTGGAAGCCTATGGTGTATCTGAGTATATTACCTTTGATTTGGGTGTAATCCGTGATTTCACCTATTATACAGGTATGGTGTTTGAAGCGTATACACCGGGGCTTGGCTATCCATTGTGTGGTGGCGGCCGTTATGACAATATGCTGACGGATTTTGGCACAGATATGTCAGCCACTGGCTTTGCCTTTGGCATAGAGCGGGTAATGCTGGCCTTGGAGCGTCACGGATTGAAGGCACCACAGACCCAGCGTGATGTGTATGTGGCGTTTGCACCGGGCAAGGAGCCGGAGGCTATAAAGGCAGTTCAGAAGCTGCGTATGGCCGGGGAAGCATGTGAAATGGCCATGGGACCGTCCACCGAACAGGATGCCGAGGAATATCGTGCAGGAAAGGGATATCAGCAATTGATATTCGTGAGATAATGATAAAAAGAATAGTTCAGTTTTTTAAGGGGGTTCTTGCAAAGGGCCCCAATAAGGAAGAACAGAATACAATAAATGACCTGCTGTCCCCTGAGGCTCAGCAGGCCTTTTATCACATGACGGTAGCCGATCAGCGTCATACTCTTCATGTTATGAAAACTGCAGTGGATATTGCTGAAAAGCAGGGGCTGGCCGATTCTATTGACATGGACTTTTTAAAGCGCTGTTGCTTGTTGCATGATATTGGCCGTGGCCCAAGGATGAACAGTATCAGAAAGACCTACGGGGTTTTGCTGGATAAATTTTTCCATGAATGGTCTGTAAATAACAGCCAGTGCTCCAGTGACAGCTACTTTAAGGAAATAATGTACCGTTATTATAATCATCCTGAAATAGGCTGCGGTGAGCTGATGAAGATGGGGATGATTCACGAAGCTGACATTGTGCTTCGTCACCACAACGGAAAAAATGAAGAATTATTAGCTAATGAGCAGGCTGTTCTTAAGGTATTGATGGAAGCGGACAGCTTAAGTTAAGCTGTCTTCAAAAAAATTTAAAAATTTGCAGGATATTATTTTTTTTTATAGAATATTACAAACCGTACGAGATTTATTTATGGAAGAAAGAGGCGGAGAAAGTTATGCGCTACGAAGCAGTAATATTCGATTTAGATGGAACATTGATAAATTCAATAGATGATTTGGCAGACAGCTGTAATGAAATGCTTGCGGCATACGATTTGCCAAAACATGATGTTGAGGCCTATAAATATTTTGTAGGAAATGGCATTGGCAAGCTGGTGGAAAGAGCATTGCCAATTGACAAATCCGAGGACAGAGCCTTTTATGAAAAGGCATTGGCAAAATTTAAAGAGATTTATAACGGTAAGGTGCTGAATAAAACCCGTGCCTATACAGGCGTTCGTGAGCTGCTGCTGAAGCTCATTGAAAAGAATGTTCCTATGGCTGTTTGCACCAACAAGCCAATGGATGCGGCAAAGACAATTATTAGTATTTTGTTTGAGCCAGGTACTTTCAAAATAGTTATGGGGGATCGTCCTGGTCATCCCAGAAAACCAGACCCATCCACTTGTCGGGAAATCTGCAAGGAAATTGGTGTGGAGCCTGAAAAAGTTGTTTATGTAGGAGATAGTGGCGTGGATATGCAGACAGCAGTAAATGCCGGCTTCCTGCCTGTAGGGGCCCGTTGGGGATTCCGCAAGGATGAGGAGCTTTTGAAAAATGGAGCTAAAATGCTTCTTGATAAGCCAACAGATCTTCTCTTTGAGGTACAGTTCAAAAAGTAAGGTCAGCTTAAAAAGTAATTATTAAGGTGTGGCGTCAGCTTTGGATGTTTGTGGTATAATATACCATGCAATTATTTCGAGGGTGACGCCCTCTTTATGTTTTGGAGGAAAATAAATGGCTAAGGTTCCTGTAGAAAAGGGAAAGCAATACAATATAAAAATCAATAGCTTGGGTAGCAGCGGTGAAGGCGTGGGCCGTATTGAAGGCTTCACTGTTTTTGTTGTGGGTGGTCTTCCTGAGGAGGAGCTTACTGTAAAGATTACTGAGGTGAAGAAAAGCTATGCCACAGGCAAGCTGGTGAAGGTGTTAAAGCCAAGTCCTGATCGTGTGGTGCCTTCCTGTGGTATTTACAAGGAGTGCGGTGGCTGCCAGCTGCAGCATCTTTCCTATGAAGGACAGCTAAAGGCCAAGCATCAGCAGGTGAAGGATGCCATGGAACGTATAGGCCATCTCAAGAATCTCCCTGTGTTGCCTACCATTGGAGCCAAGGAGCCATGGTATTACCGCAATAAGGTGGCATTTCCTGTAGGTCGTGAAAAGGGCAAGACTATTATTGGATGCTTTGCCCAGGGAACTCATAAGATTATTGATTCCTCTGACTGTATGATTCAGGATAAAATCAATAACGAGGCCATCAGTGCAGTACGCGAGGTAATAGATAAGCTGAATATTCCTGTATACGATGAGGACCGTCATACTGGTGTAATGCGCCATGTGGTGGCCCGTACTGGGGAAAATGGACAGCTTATGGTGGTGCTGGTTACTGCTACCAAGCAGCTGAGTCGTGAAAAGGAGATTATCAAGATGCTTCGCAGCCGTCTGCCTCAGATGGTTAGCCTTCAGCAGAATATCCAGACCTATAGAAATAATGTTATATTGGGCCGGGAGACTAAGCTGTTGTGGGGACGTCCAACTATTAAGGCTAAGCTGGGGAAGTTCAGCTTTAATGTTTCTGCCCGTTCCTTTTTCCAGGTTAATACCAAGCAGGCGGAGGTACTTTATGACAAGGCACTGGAGTTTGCTCAGCTGACTGGGAAAGAAACAGTAATTGATGCTTATTGCGGTACGGGTACTATCAGCCTTTATCTAGCCCAGAAGGCCCGTAAGGTTTATGGAGTAGAAATTGTAAGTCCGGCCATTAAGGATGCAGAGAAAAACGCCCGGGAAAATAATGTAAAGAACGCAGAGTTTATTGTGGGCGATTGCACCAAGGTAATGCCAAGACTCTATAATCAGGGGATTCGCCCAGATGTAATTGTGGTGGATCCGCCAAGAGCCGGCTGTACTGAAGTGGTTTTAAAGACCTTCGCCAATATGCAGCCAAATCGTATTGTCTATGTATCCTGCAACCCAGCCACCTTGGCAAGGGATCTGGAAATATTGGACAAGCTTGGTTATAAGGCTGAAAAAGTCCAGCCAGTGGATATGTTTGTGGCCAGCAGCCACGTTGAGAGCATAGCACTAATTAACAAAAAACAAAAGTGACGTAAACCCTTGTCGTATAAGGCTTCATGGCATATTTGTGACATATAAAAATAAAGAATTATGCTGTGCCAGAAAGACGGCATTTTAGTGATTTTCAGCAGAGCAGCATACTCAAAACGATAGTTGGGTATGTTGCTCTGCTGATTTTTTGCATTAGGGTAGAGTATGTGGTACTGCTATTGGCATAGTTGGGAATGTGGGGACGATGTTGTTCTGAAACGATAAACATTCCTACTTTGGAATAGGCATGATTACTGGGGTGGGATAGATATGTTTATGGCACCTAGCCTTTTTTATAAGTTGGGTATGCGGGAGTGCTAGAATGTTGAGATGATGTTAGAATGTAGAGTAGTGCATAATGGATCAGCTTGGATATGATGTGGAACTGACATATAATAAAAATGATGCACATTGATGCTGTGGCAAATCGGGATTTGAGGGGGAACAAAATATGAACAACATATTAGAAACAAATTTACACTTAACTCACGCACCTGTCTCTATCAAAGATTTCAACCGTATAAAGAAAGCACCTGTACTCGATTCTGAACTCTGGAAAGAGAAAGAAAGCCTCGACAAGGCTTCCCTCTATATTATAGGTAAACGAGAAGTGCCAGTTTTCGTTCCGCGAAGGGAAATATCAGATAAATCTTGCTTAATCCTTGACGTTGAGGTGGGTAAAGCATCCTTCCGCATCTTCATCCCCGCATTGACAAATTCAAAATATTCTTTGAACGGCTTTGCAGGAATAAAAACGGAACCGGAAGGATTGGAGAAAGCGCAGAAAGTATGGCTGTTCGCTTTTAATGATAAGGGTGAAGCTGTTTCCAATATTGGATTTACTTTTGATGAACTGATTTATTATTGTAGTAATGACATGTTCCAAATTAACATGCAGAACGATTTTACCTCAGCGATTACCTACGATGTTCTTTATGTAGGAGAGTGTGTCGGGGAGAAGCTGACACAGCGGTTTAAGGCACATCATGCCTTACAGGATATGCTTATAGAAGAGAAAGTAATATCACCCAGTTTTGATAAAAGTGAAGAACTTATATTGATGCCGTTTACCATCGATTCCTATATGTGTACGATGCTCACGGGATTCAGTTCAGAGAATGACTGGATGAAAGCACTCACCGGGGATTTCGATGTAACATCTAACCAGATAAGCCTTGATGCAGAAAAGGCTCTCGTTCATGGCATGAATCCAAAGTATAACCAAATACGATTTAAGGACTATCCGTTTTCAATGGATGGTCTGTATAACTCCGATGCCAGTGTATTTTGCTACTCAATCGCGGAGAACATAATTTTGAAGTATGACGAAGGGAACATCACAGGCTGTCCAGAAACGGCATTTGCTTCATCCATTGTGGGAGATAAAGACGGGTACACTAAAGTCTTCGTTCCGGGCGAGGACAAGACTGAACGATATGCGAAAAAATGGTATGCCGAACATGAGAAGCGAATGATTGAAGAAGGTTAGACATTCAAAAACTCGGATAGTTAACACGCTGACGGGTGTATATGACGTTCACAAAAGGTTCTTTCGCAAATTCCAGTTTGTAGAGATTGTGGCACCTTTATAGTAAGAAAATAGAGTGGTGGATTATGGATAGAGAATTACCACGTCAGGACGAAATTTGGCGACATTTTAAGAATAAGCTGTACCGTATAGTTGCCATTGCTCAGCACACCGAGACTGAAGAACAACTGGTAGTGTATCAGGCCATGTATGGCAATAATGGGTTTTATGCCAGACCGCTGGATATGTTTATGAGTGAAGTGGATCGGGAGAAGTATCCAGATGTTGAGCAGGAATATAGATTTGAGCGGATTGAATAGTATGGACTTACATGAAATATTTTTACCGTATTTGGCCATCATTAATGTTATTGCTATTGTAGTTTATGGTTGTGATAAGCTGTGTGCTATACAGCATAGGTGGAGAGTGCCAGAAAAGACACTGTTGGCCATTGCTGTAGTGGGAGGTAGCTTAGGGGCATGCTTAAGGCAAAGGATGGAGACTTCTTTATCACAGATTGGCTTAGAAATAGAAATACCCTTGAGTATATTGGTATTTGGGAGAAGGTATATAATCCGAATTTTAATTATGGCGAATTCGCCACAATTAGAAATCAATCAGGATTAAATAGCTTTAAGATAAGCGTTAAAGAGTTTGTGGCAAAAACGAATGCGATATGTATCCAGGCTAAAGCTGGCAGATCCGTTCTACGGTGCACCAGTGATGCTCCAGAAATTGATTACGATTCAGGGCAGTATCTAGAAGATATTGTAAGATCAATGATTGAAGAAGAAACTAAAAACATAATAAATGGCTTATCTGACTACCTTAAATTTGTTTTTAAAGCATGGGATGATGAGCATGAAGAAGAACCGGATTTATTGAGTTATAATATGGTGTATTCAGAAGTTTGTAGACGTGCTGATGAAGAGTGTTTTCCTTCGGATGAATGGGCGGAAGATAAATACTGGTGGAGTTTTAGACATCCTTTGGATAACGAAGTTAAGAGACTACGCGAAAAAGTTGATTATGATGATGCCAGAAATAAAAAGTGGAATAAAAAATCGGGCCCTCACAATAGTGAAGGTCCGATCCTTTTAGTTACCAAGTAATACCTATCAATTGATTGGAATTTCATGGGAGATTTCTTCCACAGGAGTGGATAGCTTTGGCATGGTAATCGTTAAGATACCATCCTTGAACTCAGCGTTGCATTTATTCTCATCGATGTTATCGATGTAGAATGAACGGCTCATGCTGCCGCAGTAGCGCTCACGGCGAATGAAATTGCCCTGATCATCCTTTTCATCCTTTGATTCTTCCTTGTTGGCAGAGATGGAAAGATAATTGTCTTTATAGGAAAGGTGTACATCTTCCTTGGCCAAGCCAGGCAACTCAGCCTTGAGTTCGTAGCTGTCACCATTATCCTTCACATCCACGTTGAAGGACTTGCCACTAAAACCTGTGTCGCTGAAGATGCTTGCAATAGGTTGACTCATCCAGTTGAACAGGCGATCGAAGCCGTCTTCCTCACGTGCCAAATCATTTCTCATTGCGAATGGAACTAAGCCTAACATAATAACGATCCCCTTTCATTTAGATAATTGATTAATTTGGTGAGGTAGGGATTTCTTCTTTTCCCCTTCCTCGATTCTTATTATATACTTATAAGTCAAAAAGTCAATAAGTCAAAACGTAAAAGTGTAAAAATTTTCATGTATGGATTTTAGCAGGGGAAAATGGCTTTATAATAAGGAAAAATATGAACAATGGCGATATAATATAGACAAAGAAGAGTGTTGTGTATAGAGGGGAGGTAGTCAGTATGCGGGTTTTAATAACGGATTCTTATGATCAGATGGGATTGGAGGCAGCCAAGATTGTAGCCGGTCAGATTTATTTAAAGCCCAACAGCGTATTGGGATTGGCTACCGGCAGTACACCCCTTTCTATGTATGAACGGCTTGTGGCGGTACACAGGACAGTTGGATTGGATTTTTCCGAGGTAACCACCTTTAATTTGGATGAATATATTGGTATGGGACCGGACAATCCTCAAAGCTATCACTATTTTATGCAGGAGCATTTCTTTAAGCATATTAATATAAAACCGGAAAATGTCCATATTCCCAATGGCATGGCCCAGGATGTAATAGCCGAGGGAGAGCGTTATGAGCAGCTTATAGCTGCCAAAGGCGGAATAGATTTGCAGGTATTGGGAATCGGGCAAAATGCCCATATTGGCTTTAATGAGCCTGATGTTAAATTTGCGGCCACAACCCATAAGGTGGAGCTGGACGAGGAAACTATACTGGACAATTCCAGATTTTTTAATAATGTGGATGAAGTGCCAAGGTATGCTATCAGCATGGGGATAAAGACTATAATGATGGCTGAGCATGTTGTATTGCTGGCTAATGGCAAGAATAAGGCAAGGGCGGTCTATAAGGCTGTTTGTGGTGATGTTACCCCAGAGGCACCAGCTTCAATTTTGCAGCTGCATAGAGATGTGGTGGTTATTTTGGATAAAGAGGCAGCAGAGCTGCTGCCGGCAAATTTTGTTAGCATCTGATAATTGTGTAGCTGTAAATCGGAGTTTGTAGGGGCTATGGATATGGACTGGAAAGACCGGGAGAAAAGCTAGGATCAGGATTCCTGATGATACAGAGAGAGCTAAGATTGAGACCGGATTAGGATTATTAGGAGAAAACAAAATGGACTATGAGTATGCTAAAGAGAAGGATATAAAAGAGCTGTATGATCTCCAGCTGCGTGCATTTGAAAGCGAAGCTGAGATGATCAACAGCAGGAATGTGCCTGCCCTGATGGAGTCGTATGAGGAGAACCGCGCAGACTTCATCAACTGGACAGTCCTGATCAAGCGGGATGATTCAGGGAAAATAATAGGTGCTGTAAGATGCAGGGAGAACGGCGATCACATCGAAATCGGTCGTGTTATGGTTGCGCAGGAACACAGGAACAGGGGTATAGCGACCGACCTGATGACAGCAGTTGAAGAAATGACACAGGCAAAAGCTTTTGAGCTTTATACATGTACAAAAAGCTATATCAATATCAACCTGTACGAGAAGCTAGGCTATAAGATATATAAGGTGGAGCAAGGTCCCAGCGATCTTTCATTTGCATATATGAGAAAAACGCTTGATTAGGCTGACAAATTCCAGTTTGTAGAGATGGTGGCACTTTTATGCGGATGCCTGTCCTGTGGTAAAGCAAATAGAGAATTCAGCATTATGCTATAATATGGAGCAGAGAGCAGGGGAGGGATAAACTTGCCTAATATAGAAGAAACAGCTAGAGCTTTGCGAAAAAGAGGATATGAGGTATCGTGTTTTGAAACAGGAGAGGAAGCAGCGCAGTATCTGGATGGAAAAATTGATGGATATACGGTCGGTTTTGGCGATTCAGAAACTTTGCTTGCGTTAGATATGTATAATCGTCTTTCAAAGCATAATAAGGTTCATGATCCTATGCACCGACAGGATGGAAAAGGATTTTATGCCACGGCTCGGGACTGTCTGACTACGGAAATATTCCTGACATCTGTAAATGGTATCGCAGAAACAGGGGAAATGGTGAATATTGATGGGACGGGTAATCGGGTTGCTGGTTCCCTTTATGGGCATCGTAAGGTGTATTTTGTTGTTGGTAGGAACAAGATAGCACCTACTCTTGAAGAAGCTGCGAATAGAGCTAGAAATATTGCTGCCCCTATGAATGCCGCTCGTCATCAATATAAAACACCATGTGCTGTACATGAGGATCATTGCTATAATTGCAGCAGTACTGACCGGATATGTAATGCGCAGGTTATATATTGGCGTAAGATGAATCATATGGATATGGAAGTTGTTCTGATAAATGAGGACTTTGGTTTTTAGGAGTTTTATATTATGGACAGAGAATTACCACACCAGGATGAAATCTGGCATCATTTCAAGAATAAACTATATAAGATTGTTGCCATTGCCCAGCACACCGAAACTGATGAACAGCTTGTGGTGTATCAGGCCATGTATGGCGATGAGGGGATTTATGCAAGACCGCTTGATATGTTTATGAGTGAAGTGGACCGTAAGAAGTATCCTAAGGTTGAGCAACAATATAGATTTGTGAGAGTAGAATAGTATGGACTTACATGAAATTGTTTTACAGTATTTGGTTATAATCAATATTGCGACAGTTATAATTTATGGTTGGGATAATCTGTGTGCTATACAGCATTTAACATTATAATTTAATTGCCTCCTGGCTTCGGCTGGGAGTTTTTTGTGAATTACGCCTTGCAAGCAGGGAGTTTTTTCCAATCATCCAAAGGCTATATAACAGATGGACAGGTATGTGCTTGTAATCTAATTATTGATTTTAATAACTCGCGATATGAACAAGCCATTATAATTACGTTGTTATTCATCATTTCTTGTATTTGAACTATGTTTATAGGAACTTAATAAGGCCTTTGAGTCTTGCTGACCATGTCAAAACTGCCCAAGAAGTCGAGAGTATTCGAGGACTGATTGGATGCAGTTGACGGCTGAGTCGGTAGCACTAATTAACAGAAAATAAAAATGCCATAAGCCATTGTCCTATAAGGCTTTATGGCATATTTTAGACATATAAAAATAAGGAATGAAGCTGTGCCAGAAAGACAGCATTTTAGTGATTTTCAACAGGGTAACATACTCAAAGTGATAGTTGGGTATGTTGCTCTGTTGATTTTTTGCATTAAGGTAGAGTATGTGGTACTGCTATTGGCATAATTGGGAATGTGGGGACGATGTTGTTCTGAAACTATAAACATATCAACTCTGGAATAGGTATGGTTACTGGGGCGGGATAGATATGTTTATGGCACCTAGCCTTTTTTATAAGTTGGGCATGTGGGAGTGCTAGGAGGTTGAGATGATGTTAGAATGTAAAATGGTACATAATGGATTTGCTTGGCTATGATGTGGAACTGCCATATAATAAAAATGACGCATATTGATGCTGTGACATATCGAAGTTTGTAAGGGTGCAGAAAATGAATTATAAAGTAATTGACAAAGAGACATATTATCGTAAAGGCGTATTTCGCCACTTTACGGAGGATTGCAAGTGCTCAACCTCGATAACGTCGAGAATAGACGTAACAGAGCTCGTCACACATTCAAAGAACACAGGAACGAAGTTTTATGTCAATTTCCTGTATATTCTTTCAAAGGTTATGAATTCACGTGAAGACTACAGAATGGGATACCTTTGGCAGACAGATGAGCTGATCTGCTATGACGTGATCAATCCAATACAGTATGTTTTCCATGAAGATACGGAAACCTGTACGCCTGTTTATACGAAATACGATGAGGACTATGAAAAGTTCTACGCTGCCGCATTGCTGGATGTTGAAGAGGCAAAGAAGACAAGGGAATACGGTCTGGATATAGTGAACCATCCCAACTGGTTTGATGCGTCGTTTATATCTTGGCTTTCCTATGATTCACTTCATCTTGAACTTCCCGATGGAAATCTATATTTTGCGCCGATCATTAACTGGGGAAAATACAGAGAAGAAAACGGTAGGCTTGTCATGCCTGTGACCGTTCGTCTAAATCATGCAATCGCTGATGGCTATCTGGTTGCAAACGTATTTCGTCTCTTGGAACAAGAAATCAAGTCTTTCATGAAGATCTAATCGCTAAGTATCCTGAGGTTGAGCAACAATATAGATTTGTGAGAGTAGAATAGTATGGACTTACATGAAATCATTTTACCGTATTTGGTTATAATAAATATCGCTACAGCTATAATTTATGGTTGGGATAAGCTATGTGCCATAAAGCGCTGGTGGAGGGTACCAGAAATTACATTGCTTGTATTTGCAGCTATCGGTGGCAGCATTGGGGCATTGCTGGGAATGAGAATATTCCATCACAAAACCTTGCATCTAAAATTCAAGTATGGCGTACCAGTTATATTAATTTTGCAGATGGCAGGATTGGTATGGTTACATACACCGAGTAACTAAGGGAGGTTCAAATGGCACATATATATGTAGATGCGGATGCCTGTCCTGTGGTGAAGCAGATAGAGATTGTTGCCAAAAGCCATAATATACCTGTAACCCTGTTCTGTGATACAAATCATGTTCTGAAATCTGATTACAGTGAGGTCAGGATAATTGGAGCAGAGGCGGATGCGGTGGATTTTGCCCTGGTGAATTCCAGCCGGGCAGGAGATATAGTAGTGACCCAGGATTATGGTGTTGCGGCTATGGCTCTTGCCAGAGGTGCTTATGCCATCAATCAGGACGGATGGCTATATACCAATGAGAATATTGAGGGCCTGCTAGCTAAGAGACATTTTATAAAGAAAATGAGAAATGCCACTCATAAACACCATTTAAAGGGACCCCGTAAGAGGAACGTTGAAGATGACGAGAAATTCACGGCGGCATTTGAACAATTGCTGGACAAAGTAATTGACTTCCAATAAGGTTCTTTATCAGAAGGTATAAAAATACAGACCGCGAGATCATTGATTTTACTGGTTTCGCGGTCTGTTTTAGTTTGGCATTTTTACCTGAAAATCAATTTCCTTGTGCCTGGATAATGGTTTCCAGCCTGCTTTGGTGAATTCCCATGAAATCTTGTTGGAGCTGCTCCAGGTTGAGCAGAAGCCTCAATAAATTATAGATTGACCGTCCTTTGGCATATCATAATTAGTTACATTACGTTCGGCAAGGTTGCCCTTTAGTGTATGGCGGGTGAGTGCGGCATGGGCAACATTATCCAGATGCGTCAGATACAGTCTGGCGTTAGGCACAGTCTTGGCAACGCAGTGGACATCTTCGGCATCCATGATTAGTCGGCCATTTTCCACCGTCTCGGCGGCACAGCAGTTGAGTGCTACGACTTCCGGTTTCCAACGCTTCAAGGAGTCGGCTACTGCGGAATACCATATCGTATCACCGGCTAGATAAAAGTTTTTTTCAATTTCGCTTTCAAACATTATCCCCATTGCATCACCACAGGGATTTACTGTGCCATGGAGAGCTGGTACCTTGGTCAGCTTTGCTTGGCCAAACAGCATGCCTGCGTCGGAAAGTACGGTCACATCGTGGAAGCCGGATTTTTTGAAGACAGTGGCATCTGCTTCATTTTGGCAAATTACAGGCACATTCTTGTCCAAAGGTGCGCCCACAGTACCATCCATGGACATATCGATGTGGTCGGGATGGATATGCGTTACCAGATAATAATCAATTCCGGCGAGTATTTCTTCCATCGGCATGGGAAGGTCATAGAAGGGCATAGGCAAATGCTCCTTCATTTCATCCGGCACATGATAAGGCTTGCCGGGAACATCGACGAAGGAAAACTGGTGCTTGGGCATCAGCCACGGGTCAATCAGGAAAGTTTTGTCGGCATATTCAAGGCGGTTGGTGGCATTGCGGATTTGTGTCAATTTCATGGTCATGTCTCCTTTTTTGTAAACTATGAATTGCTTTATCTAATTTATGCTTCTAGTATAATGCTCATATTGAGGTACAACAAGCAAGGAAATTCTCTTTTGACGCAATAAAAAGGTTGCTGTAAAATAATAGGAGGGGGGATTTGATGAATCAGAAGCAAATGGAATATTTTCTCGAAGTACATAGGCAAGGCAATATTCAAAGTGCCGCAGATAAGCTCTATGTGTCGCGGCAAGGTGTCAGTAAGATGCTTAAGACTTTGGAGGAAGAACTAGGGCAGCTGCTCTTTATACGTAATCCGCATGGTCTTGTTCCTACTGACTATGCCAATGCACTGTTACCGCATGTGCAGCGGCTGCTGGCAGAATATCGGAGCATTGCGAGCATGAGCACATTGGCGTCCCAATCCAAAAGCGTGGTGACTATATATGCGCTTGATCACATTATGGCTTACTTGGGGGCAGAGTTCCTTTTGAATTTTCACCATGCATACCCAGATATTATTCTCAGCACTGTGGATACGACAGATGATGCAGCCTTGAAGGGCGTGCTGGAAAAGCAATGCAACTTTGCCATTGTCACAGGAGAAGCTGACAAAAATCGTTTCGAAGCTGAACCACTGTTCTTTTCACGGTACTGCGCGCGGCTCCATCGCCAGCATCCGCTGGCCGGCAGAGAAAAAATTGATTATGCGGATCTGGAAGGCGCGCGCATCGTCAGCAAGGGGCGGGCCTATCAATGTTTCAGACATAATATTGATAAATATATACTATTGCCAGGATTAAATGTTGACATTGTAGCCGAAACTGCCGATGAAATGATTATCACCGACCTGATTCTTCGGCATCAGGCTATAAACCTTGGCTATGATTACTCTGCTGTACTGAATAATCACCCGGATATAATTTCAAAGCCATTAGGCACAGGCGATGATATTGGTCAAACCGTATATCTTGTCTGGGATAAATCTACAGTTCTTACTCAGGCTAGCCAAAACTTCCGTTCCTTCCTACTGAAATGGTTACCTACAAATGGTAAAGATAAAGTTGTCTGGCCTGTGTGACAAATAATCAGTTAATGACTTGTTTAATTTTAGACAAAGATAAGCTACTCACATTTGAGCGAAAATCTTGCAGGATAAGCTATGTGCAATAAAGCATTGGTGGCGGGTGCCGGAAATAACATTACTTGGAATAGCAGCTATCGGTGGAAGCATTGGGGCATTGCTGGGAATGAGAATATTCCATCACAAAACCTTGCATCTAAAATTCAAGTCTGGTGTGCCGGTGATATTGGTATTGCAGGTGGCAGGAGTGCTATAGATATGATTGCCCGTTTCACAAAACTTACTGTTGACCAGATTAAGGAAATCGGCAAGAAAAATGCACTTCTATAATTAGGGAAATGCGATTTTAGCACTTAGCCGGACTGCTGTTGTGCATTTGTATAGGTAAATGATTTGATTGCCCTGTTGGAGAATGTAAGTTCTCTGGCAGGGCACTTTTTTTGACCACTCAAACCTTGATTTTACTGGCGGGGCGGATATAATGGGGGTAAGAAAAGGGAGAGGATTTTAACTTGTGGCAGCAGAAAAGGCGGTGACCATTATGGGATTTTTGTTCAGAGCTTCGATATTAGCTGATTCAGACCCTTATAATGCTTGCCATTACTCAGTCGAAGAACATCCCCATTATATGGACTGTGAAAATTGCCAGAATAAATCTTGGTGTGACATATTTGCACTCAATGAAGAAATAAGGGCTGGCAGGGAAGCACAGACTATGGCTGAGGAATTATTGAAACATTTTGAGCCGAAACGGAAATGTAAGTTGCCTTAGAAATATGGCCATGCTGAAAGGTGGTGGAGGTTATGTTCTCATTATTCATAGCATTAACATGGATTATCATTATAGGTGCTCTAATAGGTGCGTTAATATCAGGAATTAGGGCTTTGCCACGTATTGCCAGAGAAGAACAATTCCGCCAGCAGAAAGAAAAAGAATATCTTGCAAGTATTGAGAAATGGAAAGAATGGGATATGGAGCACTATCAAACATTTGTAAAATTGAATCCATTTAATCGAAAAAATTATTATGGCCTTATGCCTGAAAACAGGCCTAAAGATATTCCGTGAAATGAGTAGGAACAAATTATGTCCCTAACAAACTGAAAAATAAAGGAGGCGTTGTGAATGAACAAGAAACTTATTCGCCATATAAACCTTATTGGCCATGAGATAAACCAGTCTATTGAGGATGGGTATCCAGAGTCAGATCGGGAAATATATTGCAAACGCCTCCATACTATCAAGGAGCCGGATGAAAAGGATTGTATGAATTGCCCGTATTTTGGGGGGCTTGGACAAGGAACCGCCCATGAATGTGTATGGGAAGAACCAGTGGATATCAGCTCGGAGCTTTACAGGGTTATTCAGCACAAGGACAGATACAAGGAAATGGAGCGGGTATCTGAAATGATAGAGGCCGGGGTTGTGGACAAAGAGAAAATATATCCTTTTGAAAAACTTACCCCTGAGGAAATGGCCCAATTGGCATCAGAGGCTTTAAAGACCCCAAGCAAGCCAATGACTGATGAGGAAAAAGCAGAAGATGATGCTGAACATGGATATTTTGAGGATGATTAAATAAGATATTTTGAAATGAGGTATAGACCATGAAGATTTATTTTGCTGGTTCCATCCGTGGTGGCAGGAAGGATGCGGAACTTTATCGTAAGGTTATAGCTGCCTTGAAGGAAAAGCATCAGGTCCTTACTGAGCATGTGGGGGATTTGAGCCTTTCCGTCGTGGAAGATAAAGGGGATAAGGCTATTTACGAACAGGACACGGCATGGCTTCGTGAATGTGATGTTGTGGTGGCTGAGTGTACCCAGGTGTCTCTTGGGGTAGGTTATGAGCTGGCCTATGCTGAAGCCCATAATAAGGAAGTCCATATCTTTTACCGCCCTAATGAAACACAGCTTTCCGCCATGCTTTCCGGAAACGAATATTTTAAGATTCACCGCTATAACAGTGAAGATGAGCTGCTGGAGCTGGTGAAAAAATTGTGGGGGGTAAATTTCATGCAGACAGATAAGGCTGAGCAATATCGTGAGTTGGTGGAGGAGTCGCAAAAATCCTATCGCGATAATCCTGACGATCATAAAAATAACAAAATTGAATTGGCTGCTCTCGATACTGATAACTGTAAGGAAATAAATCTCTACACGTACTGGCAAGGGCTGGGGTACGCCAAAAAGACTCCACACATAAAATATCTGTTGGTTGGCCAGGACTGGGGCAACCCTTTCTTTGGGCGAGATAATTTTATTGATAGAGTCATTGCCATAAATAATGGCAGTGATAAACCTTATTATAAAAAGGCGGTATTTGACACTGATGACAATTTAGTGGAACTGTTTAAGGTGCTTAAAGACAGCCAGGGAGAACCTTATAATATTGCTACTAAACGCTATGATGATCTGTTCTTCACCAATTTCTGCCTTGGTTACAGAAAGGGCAAGGAAAGTGGCGGTATGCCAAAAGGCCTTATGAAAAAGGATGCTGCATTTTTTAAGGAGCTAGTGGCTATTTTGGAGCCGGATAATATTCTATGCCTTGGAAAACGCACCTTTGAATGTGTTTATGAGGCATTATGTGGTTATAAAACCCAGAAGCCAGAAGGCTTTGGCGGGGCATATAATGATTTTATTGAAAAATATAAACCAATTGATGCTGAATATGGAGAAAACAAGACCACAAGAATTTTCCCCCTGGCACATCCCGGATATATGGGAATAATGAACCGCATAAACAGGAAGGGAACTGTTAGAGAAGGACTTGAAAAACAAAAGGATGATTGGGAGAAAATAGCGAAACAGCGGGGCTGATGGAAATGATTATATCCACATGGAATATTGAACGGTTTAAGCATAAGGATAAAGACCAGCAAATGTATCAGCTTTGCCATGAGCAAAAGGCTGATATAATGGTGTTAACGGAGTCTGACAGGCAATTTAAACAGAATTATTCCTATGAGTTTCATACGCCATTAATTACCCAGGCACCAGCGGATTATCCTCTTCCCGCCAGATATGAGGACACAGAAAACCGCGTGTCCATATATAGCAATTATCCCCTTGTGAAGATGCACGAAACCCATGATAAATACACCGCTATTTGTGCCGAACTGGCCACAGATTGCGGAAATCTGCTGGTATATGGAACTATTGTAGGAATACTGGGCAACAGAACGGCCACCTTCAAGGACGAAGTAAGGCATCACATTGAGGATATACAGAGGTTGTCCAAACTTGGGAATATGTGTATTTGTGGGGATTTTAACTGCAGCTTCTCAGATAATTACTATTTCACAAATTTTGCCAGAAAGTCATTTCTGAATATATTTGAGCAAGAAAATATAAAGCTGCTCACCAAGGAGCAGACTGAGTGTATTGACCATATAGCAGTTTCCGGGGATTTTGTGGGGGATATGAAGTGTAAAGTCTCTGAGTGGAATTTGGAAAAGAAGCTGTCTGATCATAAGGGGATTACCGTGGAATTGTACTAGGAGGCTAAAAAAAGGAGAATGGGGATGTATGAAACTCCACCGTTAGATGTTGATATCTAAGTTAATATGCCTTTTTAAAAGGAGGTGCGTGGGCGTGTCAGCTAAGTATGAATTTTACAAATAAAATAAGGATGATTTAATTTACTGGGTAGATGATCCACGCATAATAGGAGAACGTCTTTTTAGCTTCGACAAAAAGAAAGTCTTTAATCTTTTTTCAGATTATCCATGGAAGCTAACTAAGGAACAAAAGGACATATTCGACCGGGAAAATCCCTACTGGGCGGAGTTTTTCAAGGATAGAACGTAATTCATTATATGGAGGGTAATTCAACTTCAGATGTAAGATAGGAGACGGTTGGTATGAATCTTAGTGATATGGGTTTCCGTGGTTATATCATAATTTCATTATTTTGCAATTAACAGAGCGGCTAAAAAGTGTTGCTAATGATTTCCCAGGGGCTAAGAATGCAGAGTGTGCCTTGGTTTATGGGTATATTGATCATACTGCTGGTTTAACTCTTGAAATTTTAGCGCTAGGCAATAAAAGTGGCAGTGATTTTCACTTTGAAAATGGGAACAATAATATACGTTCATTTATCAGAATAGGAGCAGTGAAAGACTGTGTATTTTACAGCGCTGATAGTAACGAAGAATATGTATCTCGGTATGTAGTAATGAATAGAATGTCATATTAATGAATGAAATGCCATAATTTTAACATAGGTGTTTTTTTGACTTAACGCTTGCTGTATTGCGCATAAACTAACAGAGTCGTCTGGTGGGATAGCACTTGTGACCAAGTCGGGCGTTGAGCTTGGCTTTTTTACTTTATAGAGAAACTAACCTTTTGCTTGCAAATAGCAATCGATTAGCATAAAATTTAATAAAGGAGGAGAGCATCATGGCAAGAACAGCTAATATATTTGCAAGGGTTGAACCAGAGCTAAAAGAACAGGCTGAGCTTGTTCTTAACGAGTTAGGGATTCCTATGTCCAATGCTGTAGGTATGTTTTTAAAACAGATTGTATTGCAAAGAGGCATCCCTTTTGAAATGAAGTTACCTAAAAGAAGCCCACTTGCTTATGAAATGTTAAGCAAAGAAGAATTTGATAATGAAATACAAAAAGGCATGGACAGTATAGCCAACGGTCAGACTATTTCTGCTCAAGAACTGCGTGCCGAGCTGAAGAGGAACTTTGGGATATGAGTTATTATATTGATTATTCCAGTGAAGCAAGGCAGGATATATACGACATTTACCAATATATTGCAGATCAGTTAAAATCACCTAGTGTGGCTGCTGAATTGGTGAATTCCATTATTGATGAAGTGGAAAAACTTGACGAGATGCCGTTTCGTCACCAGTTGTATAAAGATGAGCCTTGGCATTCCAAAGGATTACGATATATTTGTGTAAATAATTATTTAATTTTTTATCTGCCCAATAAAGAGGATAGTACAGTATATGTTGTTAGGATTATTTACGGTGGGCGTGATTTGGGAAAGCAGCTTAAGACAATTGTATAAATAATAATTCTAATGCTGATTTTAAATCTAGTACAGCATTGTTTCATATAGATTATGATGATACCCGTTTCCCGGCAACATCAAGTCGCAAGCGTAGGTTTAAGACTACTGAGGAAGGAGTGAGCGAAATGTGTGAGGTAATTGAGAGAAATAGAGCTGAGGCTAAGATTGAAGTGGCTATTGAGATGCTCAAAGAAAAGATGTCCGTAGAAACGATTGCACGTTTAACCAAGCTCACTGTCGAGCAGATTACAGAGATTGGTAAGAAAAATTCTCTAATCTAATATTTCGATTTCAAATGACTCCTGGCTACGGCTGGGAGTTTTTGGGTATATATTAAACATTGTTTTATGTTGTAACAAGAAAGAATACTTGGAGCTCTGGATTGAAATAATACTATCGTGGCTATAATCTCAACTATTGAGTGGCCAGATTTAATTAAGACACAACGGGTGTTACAGCTTTTTTGGCCAATAACTCAAGCAGACGCTTGGAAGGTCCAATCATATCATATGCTTTACTCATATCTTACACATCCTTTCTGGCATAAATCTTCTCAAGTATATCAATTAACAATTTAATGTTGTTCTTCTCAGTTTTGGAGAGGTCGGAATTTAGCTCGGCTGCCTTTGTAGATGACTTTTTTGTATTTATATTATATAATTAACTCAAATATCATGGACGTTTTGTAACCTGTAGAAGAAAAAACAGATGAGGAGGACGAGGTATGAGAAGAATAGTAACCGTATTTTTATCATTGGTGATGCTGCTTAGCTGTACTATGGCGTTTGCGGCAACAACTGAGAAGGGGCCTTTACCTCAATTTATGAATGCTGTGGAAGGCTCATGGTGTGACCAAAATGGTCATCGTATGGTGGTCTTTGGTGATTACATGATGAATGGCATCCGTGTATCAGAGGCCAATAACGTGTCCGGTGATCAGTTGAACGGAAGTGCTACGATTACCATTATCGGTAGAACTGGGGTTGATTTTGTCAATGTGTATTGGAACACTGTAGCTGGAAAGAGAACCATAAACATGGGTGGCAGTATGCCGATGGTGCCATTTGCCGCTGCACCACAATACCCTGAGACTGTTGGTGGACTTCATCTTGACATGACCGAGCCTGAGCTGTCCAATAAATATGGTCCTGGCACTCTGCTGACTCCTTCTGAAACCATGGCACTGTGTGGCATTAATGCAGAGAGCTGGTACTATAAGGATATTGGTCTTTTGGCTACCTTTGACCAGCAGACCTTTACTGTTGACCGTCTTATTTTGGTAAAGGGTGCAACTACTGCCTTTGATATCAGTGCACTGAATGCTGATTCTCCATTGTATAAGTATGCTGCAATTTATGGCTGGTCTTATACTCCGGCACCTGGTGATGTTGTAGATATGGGACATGGTCAGTCCATGAACTTCAAGTATTATCCTCAGGCTGTAATGATTCAGCTTAGCAGTCTGAATTGATGAAATCAAATAAAAGAATAAATATAGGTCAGTAGCATAGAAGCAAATGAAAGCTGACCATGAAAGCAAAAAGGGGCTGTCGCTTTGGTGAAAAAATCATCAAATGCAATAGCCCCCATTTTTTAGGTTGGATTATATGAAGATAGAGTTGTGAATTACATAAGCTGTCGGAACATGTTTTTAAAACTTTTGACTAACTATGACAATGATTGGCGTGATAATTTTATAACGAGCTTTAAGATGTCCCCTTCCTCTTTAGGTGGGGGAAAACAAACTACAACAGCTGGTGAGCATATCTCCCTGCTCGTTGCGACACGAACGAAGTGAGTTAGTCCTTTAGGGAAACGCTAATTGGAAGATTTTTCTTCTAAAGAAGAAAAATTTGAACAATGGCGTTATAAATAATTTGACAATTTTTGATTAGCTTTCGTTTACCAGCTTTCCTGTCATGTGTTCTGGTATCAATTCAATACACTGTACCCGGGAAAAAGCATTTTTTAGTTCCTTTTCAAGATACTCTTTGTCATCAGTAAATTTTTTTACAAGGTGAGTGCAGATTTTCCGGGCCTTTTCTTCGTCATCAACCAGCTTAACCCGTCCAAAAATGATGACGCTTTTTATATTCAATGCCCATTCGCCTTCTTTACGGTATCCTTCATCATAGGTACAGTAGCTGGCCTTGTCACATGCTTTTATGGCATCCATTTTATGACCTACCTTTGCACAGTGAAAATAAAGTCTGTTATCTTCTTCACAATACCAGTGGTCTAAAGGCACACCATAAGGATAGCCGTTATCGCCAATGAGAGAAAGGACACCTCTTTTGGAATTGGTTAAAACTTCAATGCACTCGGATTTGGAAATTTCCTGTTTAAATCTTCTCATTTCTCTAAACATAATTGACCTCCACTATGTAATAAATAGTTGTTTAACTTAAAAGACGTAATCCTACGATGCCAGCAAAAATTAAAAAAATGCATATACCTTGGGCAAGGCTTATGTAATCGTTAAAAAGCACAATGCTGACAATAAAAGTGCCGATGACACCAATGCCAGTCCAGACGGCATACCCCATACCCAATTGAATGCCCTTTAGGGCTTTGGCCAAGAAATAAAAACTGGCGACCATTCCGATAAATGTAATAAAGCTTGGAATTGGGCGGCTAAAGCCCTGAGAGTATTTAAGGGCCACAGCCCAAACTGTTTCAAACATGCCGGCAATAACCAAATATATCCAATACAATATAACATCTCCCTTCAAAAGAAAAGGGCACGTCCAGCTGTTTCTTCTAAGGCCTAATGAAACAAGCATAGGACGTACCCGGCGGCACAATATATTTATGGTACATAATATAGCAAAATCATAAATAAGTGTCAATTATGAGTAGTTTAATTCCAAATTATATTATTTCGATATAATGTTGATAGAACTACAGGGAGGTGTTCTTATGTTAGAGGGAATTGGGCGTATCGGTGCATACGTGCAGCAAAGGAATTTGAAAACAGCTGCCAAGTACCGCATAAAAACAGGACAGAGTCTAATACCCAATAAGACGGAAAAGCTGCAAAGTGCTTTACAAAAGATTAGTGCTAATCAAAGTACCAAGCATAGTGATCCAATAAGGACTGCCACGATTAAATCAAAGCTCAAGGGCGGACGCAAGCTTTCGGCTGATGAAATGAGTTACCTGCGGGAAAATGATCCGGCTCTTTATCGCAAGGCCAAAGGGGCTCAACGTGCCAGGGAGGAGCTGGAACGGGATTTATCAAGCTGCCATACCAAGGCTGAGGCACGGCAGGCTTTAATGCGGGCCCAGTTAAAGGCATCCAGTGAGGCTTTGGCTGAGTTGACGGCAGCCAAGGGTGGTGGAGCTGGTGCGGTTGGTGGTGCATCCTCATTCTCTGGTGGCATGGGGGATGATATATCCGCAGACATCAATGCAGATAGTGCTGATGCAATGGCTGGTACGGATGTAAATGCCGCAGCTAATGTTAATGTAGATAATAACATGGGGGCAGCTATGGTCAATGCAGCTCCTATAGAAGCATCTGCTACCGATGGAATGACAAATAGTGAGGCAAGCGGTGAAGCTGCCGTGGTGGCAGAAGATGTAGCTCAGGCGGAGGCCACTGATAAACGGGCATCAGAAACTGTGGCTAAAGAGATTATTTCCTCTGTTATGCGGGAAATTAATACCATTATGTCCGAGTTAAATAAGGCCGACGATGGTGATAAAGGCGGTGAACAATTATCAGATGACAATGGTGCAGATGCTGCTTCCATGGGACAGGCTGCATCCTCAAATAATAGTGCCAAGGATGCTGCCTCGGAAATTATTGAAAAGCTTCTCTATAAGCTGCGGGCTATACAAAATGCCTGGGATGAATTTACCCATAGCAAGGAATACAAGGAGATGCCTGAGGGGTATCTTGACGGTGAAGATAAGCATACTAGAAAATCTACGGCGACAAAGGGCTTTACTGGTGACGGGATAATTGATATGATTAATCAGTACACCTCGTCCTTTGATGATGGTTTGGCCGTTGGCAGCTCCAGTGTGGATATTAGTCAATAATATGTGAATTATGAAAATAGTTGTTATGTGAATCGGACTGGCCGACGCAGTCCGATTTTTTTCTGAGTATATTAATAAAGAGGGGATGAAATTTATGAGGGATTTGTTTATTAGATTGCAAAGCATTGGTAAGGCATTGATGCTGCCGATTGCCGTATTGCCGGCAGCGGCCCTGCTTTTACGCTTGGGGGCACCGGATGTATTGGACATACCATTTATAACCAAGGCCGGTGGGGCTGTTTTTGATAATTTGGCCCTTATTTTTTCTATCGGTATTGGTGTAGGCCTGGCTAAGGATAGCAATGGAGCGGCTGGCTTAGCCGGTGCTATTGGGTATCTCATCTTGACCTCGGCATTAAAAACCATAGATGAAACCTTAAATATGAGTGTACTGGCTGGTATTGTAAGCGGTATTGAGGCGGGAGTTATTTATAATCGCTATCACAAGGTTAAGCTGCCAGAGTATTTGGGCTTTTTCGGCGGACGTCGTTTTGTGCTGATTGTGACTGCATTGGTATCTATTATTTTGGCGGCAATATTTGGCGTCATTTGGGGTCCTTGTCAGGCCTTTATTCATTCTGTTGGTGAATGGATAATTGGGGCAGGTGCACTGGGAACCTTTGTATATGGCGTGCTCAATCGTTTGCTTATTCCTGTAGGCCTTCATCATATTCTTAATAGCTTTATTTGGTTTGTCTTTGGTGAATATACCAATCCGGTGACTGGAGCGGTGGTTACTGGTGATTTAAACCGTTTCTTTGCCGGTGATCCGTCTGCGGGTATGTTTATGGCGGGCTTTTTTCCAATGATGATGTTTGGTATGCCAGCAGTGGCATTAGCCATGTATCATGCTGCAAAGCCAGAAAACAGGGCGAAAATCGGTGGTGTACTGGCTTCAGTTGCCTTTACGTCATTTCTTACAGGTATTACTGAGCCTATAGAATTTATGTTTATGTTCCTGGCACCGGCCCTTTATGTGGTTCATGCCGTGCTTACGGGATTATCCTTGGCTGTAACCTACTCTTTGGGCGTTTTGGATGGATTTGGATTTTCAGCGGGCTTCATCGACTATGTAATAGATTGGGGACTGGCAACCAAGCCGGAGCTGATCATTATAATTGGTGCGGTGGTATTTGCCTTGTACTACGGAATTTTCAGCTGGGCTATCAGATATTTTGACATTCCAACCATTGGGCGATATGATGAGGATATGCCTGCTGACGACGCGCCTGCCAATATGAGTGATTTATCGCAGCTTATATTGCAGGGGTTAGGCGGTAACAGTAATCTGACGGAAATCGCTAATTGTGCCACAAGGCTGCGCTGTACAGTACGGGATTTATCCTTGGTGGATAACGAAGGCTTGAAACGAATTAAGGAAGTGCGTGGCGTACTGGTAGCAGGAAATGCGGTTCAGGTTGTTGTGGGCTTAAAGGCAGAGCAGATTGCCGATGAAATTTTGGCAATCAGAGGTAGCAAAGGTTAATTAGTTGGAGGCTTATAAATGTTAATTGGTCATTTGGGGGCGCTGTTGTCCTTCATTACGTTTTTTATATCAGTAATGGCATATTCCTATAGTAATGACGCAGATGAAATAACCTCATTTGAGAAAAAATGTCTGGGCGTGCTTTTGGGTTGCACCATAATCAACATCATTGCGTTGGCCCTGAAGGATTATTCCGTGCTTTATTATTCGGACTATCTGCAATTTTTGGCCAGCTTCGGGGTATTTGCAATGTTTATTGGCTTGTGCCGGGTATATCTGATTCGTCGCTAAGGTGTTATCAGACCATAGTTTTTGCGGTACATTTTGCACATGGCTGTATAAAAATACCGTTAAGCCTTGATATATAAGGCTTAACGGCTTTTTTATGAGAAATAGTCATTTAAAAGACGTTATGAGATTATTTGCAGATGCTGTCAATCCAGTCGAAAAGCTCTGGCAGGTCGTAATCACCGCTGTGGCCTCTGCCCCATGGAACGCTGAAGTTTACATCTACACCATTGTTTTGCAGCTTCAGGGCTAAAAGTGCTGGAATAGCCAGAGAAGTATCACGATCAAGGGCACCATGACGGATGCGGAAGTGCTTGGCGGTGTCTGCTTTGCCAATGAAGTTCATAGGATTCATCATCTTTATCACTTCGCTGTTGGCCATGTCCCCGGTTTTCTGCTCGTAATGCTTGGAAATATTAGAGAAATGCTTTGGCGTGTTATAAATATCACCAAATTCGTCATTTTCGGCAGAGCTTAAATCCAGCTTGTCAAAAGCCGGAGCTGCCTTCATACGGGTAGCAGCGGCAGGATAGGCAGACAGGTCTACAGCTGTAACCTTGCCATTTTCCACCTTTATCCAGCTGGCAGAGGATACGTCTGTACCATTATTCAAGGCAGCTTGTGCAGATTCCTTGTACTTGCCGGCAATATAATCGCGGAATGTCCCTGTGCCATCCTTTTTCAAGGTGAGCCTCTGTCCGTTTTCGTCTTTGAGCTTTAGGCTGTTTACATAGGCGGGGAAGGCCTCCTTCAGCACCTTGGAAATTGCAATTTCATCTGAGGTCATCTGGACTTCCTGTTGACTGGCCACAGGATTGTTGGCAGCATCAGCATCAATAGCCTTAGGAGGAGGACCAGCTGGACGCTGTTTGGAGCCTGGTACATTCTGTCCACGGCTTTCCAAATCCTGTAGCTGCCACATAGCTGTGTAATAGCTGTTTACACCATTAAACATCCACTCATAGGCCATGTCGGCATTTTCCAGATTGGTGATAGGGCAGTAGTCACTGGATGCAAAAATATCGTCTCTTGCCTCAGCTGCACCAATTTCAGCAAGGTATGGATTGTACTCTTTGGCATTGCCTGTGGCACCCAGCAGGGCAGACAGGGCACCACCGGCACTGGTACCGTTGGAGATGATTTTTTCGGTATCACCTGCAGGCAGGTTTTTCTTGTTGTAGCGAAGATATCTGACGGCGGCTTTGTAGTCCACAATAAGGGCTGGGGCTTTTCCCACATAAGTTTTGCCATCTTCACCTATAGTATTGCGACCACGGATTGCAGGAGCTGCTACTACATAGCCTCTGGATAATGCTATTAAACTGCTATTGGCACCGCCACCTGCCATATTATCTTTTTCCAAAGGTTCTCCGGCCTTGCCTGGCATATAGCCACCAACGCCATTTGGCATAAAGATAGGAGCAGTTTCCTTGGTGTAGCCGTTTATTTTGGCGCCTTCAAAATAGGCCGCAGGGATAAAGATATTCATGTACTGAGACTCTGCATTTTGGGGATTAGCGACGTAAACCACATGGCGATAGGCTCTGAATTTTACCTCTGTACCATTCACGGATAAAGCTTCTTCTGTGTAGTTTTTGCTGGCATCAAAATCCAGAGAATAATAGGCAGGAGTCTGGGCCGTAACAGCAGTGATTTCAGGTACTTTATCTGCAATAGCGGCTTCTGCTGCAAGGGTAGCAGGATTTCCGGAGGAAATAGCCAAAGAACTTGTAAGAACAGTGATTAGGACATAATTTTTTAGATTCATGTTTTTTCTCCTTTATGTTTTTTAGCAATAAAAAAATCGACGCTCCCCAAAAGGGGAGAGAGCAACCATGGCTCTCCACGTCGATTTTCTGCCGCATAAGCGACACGGCTCCTACACAGCCGTTTATGCTATTGTTGCTAATATATCATAACCTTCATAGAAAATCAATAGTAAGTAAAATGATACTAAGTATCAAAAAGCATTTTCGTTTATGCTAGATCAATTATACCTTGTTCAATTTTTTATTTAGCGTGAAAATAAATATATTTGAATGAAAACGTAATAAAGTCGTATAATGTGAAAGAATTATTTATCATGGATGGAGGAATAAAATGCTTGATATTTCCCCCAGCAAAAAGGGTGCGTTGCTTGCCATTACTGGCTCTATCCTCTGGGGAATAATGGGGGTAACCTGTCAGTATCTTGTACAAAACAAGGGCCTGCCTGCCATGTGGGTGGTGACAATCCGCATGTTTTTTGCAGGAATTGTACTTTTATTAGCGGATTTTTTTATATATAAAAAGAATTTTTTGCACCTTGGAAGGGCAGAAAAAATGTTATTCAGATGCTGATATTTAGCTTCATTACCTTGATGTGGGTGCAGTACGTTTATTTGTCCGCCGTGAGGCATATGAATGCCGCCATGGCCACTGTATTTGTGAGTTTGGCACCAATTGCCACCATTTTGTGGATGTCCCTGCGGAGCAAGTCTGTACCGAAATTTTACGAAATACTATGCTGTATTTCTGCTGTTACGGGAGCGGTGGTAATGGCAACCCATGGTGATATGACAACCCTGTCCGTATCTGAGGAAGGGATTATTTACGGAATATTGTTGCCAGTTTTCGGCGTAATATACACTGTGCAGCCAGGGTATCTTATGAAGAATTTTCGGCCGTCAAATGTGACGGGCTGGGGGCTTTTGCTTGCTGGCACTGCGCTTTTGCCAATAGTTCAACCGTGGACCATCACGGAAACTGTGGAAATGGATACCTTTACCATTTTAAATGTGGTTTACACCGTTCTGTTTGGTACGGCAATAGCCTTTTGGACCTTTCTGGCCAGTCTGAAATATATTAAGCCACAGATCGCGGCCATCTACGAGCTGGTGGAGCCTGTCAGCGCAATTTTGCTGTCAGTGTGGCTGCTGGATGTTCTTTATCAGCTGCCGGAATTTTTGGGGACAATGATGATTTTGTGTCCGGTACTGTTCTTGTCTCTTGTGCATAAAAAATAGAACTTTTAAAGGTTTGCGGCCTTTTTTATATATTGTTCTTTTACATCGCTTTCATGAATAAATACATATACAATATCACCGTGGAACTTGTTGGCAATACGGCGGCCTGAGCAATCCACATTTATTTCCTTGCCTTGTTTATTTATGATACGGAATTTTACAAAACCATCCTGATATTCCTTTGAACCATCAGTATTTTGAAGAATACGATACTGATCATATACGGAACGTAATACATGCTTTAAATCATCAGGGTGAATTAAATTTATAAAGCTACCCTCAGAATACAGTATCAGGTCCTGCATGCTATCGCATCCAAATAATTTTATGGCATCATCATTGGCAAAGAGAATATGTCCGTTGGTGTCAACTTTATATACAATGAATGCTCCCGGCAGCCCCTTAACCAGGTCACCAATATTGAAGCCCAGCTGTTCACGGTTTCCTTCCTCAAGACCTTCATAATAAAATTGATAGCCGTCCTTGTGGTTCATTTTTACAGCATAAAGGGCAGCATCGGCCATTTCCCGAAGCCTTTTGTAATCATTGGTCTGAACAGGATATTCCGCCGCTCCCATAGACATGGAAAATTCGTGATGTTCATTGTTGGCTTCAAAATAAGTTCGTTCATTTACAAAGGAATTAAAGAATGGGCGGATTTCCTCCAGGGAAGTATTGGTAAAGAATACAGTGAATTCATCACCACCATTGCGGGCGAGGAAACAAGGCTTTGGACACTTTTCCCGTAGAATATCAGCTACCTTTATTAATACCTCATCACCTACAATATGTCCAAATACATCATTTATGAGCTTAAAATTATCAATGTCCAAGGTCATCAGAACACAGCTGGCGGCAGGGCACATTTTAAGGAAATCCATAATAGAATGTTCCATACCGGCCTGGTTTAAAAGTCCGGTTAAAGGATCACGAATAGCCTGAGCCTCTTTCCTCAGAGCTTGCTCCTCGGCTTTTCTGATCTGTTCGAGCATGATGCGTTCCCGACGTATCTGTTCGTTAATATCTTCCACCATGAATATAGCTTTCTTTGAGGGCTTTTTTTCACATTTGTCACAAAGAATGAAGGTGGCTTCACACCAGCCAGTTGCATTGGAAAAGAAGGAACATCTTATGATATTTAGTTCCTTCAACCGTTCTTCCAAAGTGGAAAGATCAGTGAATTCATTGATTGTTTTTTGGGATTCTCCTTGGGTTAAATGGTTCATTACATTGTTCAGAGCCTTTTGGGCACTTGCTTCACCCACAGAAAATTTATCAATAGCTTCAATGGATTTTACAGCTTCATAACGGTCATTTTTTATATCAATAACGTGTATCGATATATATTTTTGGGATATTGTACTTAATATAGCTTCAATGTTTGCCATATATCATCTGTCCTTCAAAACATGCATAAATAAACAGAATTATTAAATTATACGTGGAAAATTTTAGCATAAGTTGTAGTTAATAATCAATAATATTATGGGGATTATGATATATTAATTTGAAGAAAAGTATATATCGCAAATAACATGAATAGGCATTAATAATTATACCAAAAAATCCTATAACATATGCTAAAGCAATAGCAATAGTTATAGGACTTTTGTTTTTAAGCTGCCCTAATTGGCAGTGATATTAATAAATTATTTGGATGATGCTAATATAGGATTGTTTTCAGGAGAAGTAACCTTTGCCTTTTTGCTGCCGGCAAACAATGAAGAATTAAGCAGTAGCTTGCCGCAGATAAAGGTTATTGGCCAAGTAATGATGACGGCAATGATGAATTTATAGAAGGCATGAATATTCATATTCATCATATACAGAGATGGCCAGAAGATAAAAATTGTATGGCAGAAATACATGGTGTATGAGGTAGACGCCAGATTTCCCAGGGTATTGTTGGTGAAATTACAGAAGCGGTAGAATAATCCTAACAGGGCATGGTGCAGGATTGTGGTGTGTCATTTGATGATATTGTTTACTGGGTTTGGTATTTCGCGGTATAATTTTACGCAGGAGTATTATTTTTGAGGGGAGTATATATTATGTCAAGTAAATGTGTTGTTATCGTGGATATGCAAAATGATTTTATCGATGGGGCATTAGGAACCAATGAGGCGCAGGAGATGCTGCCTAAGCTGGTGGAAAAGCTGGGGAATGTACAGGATGCAGACCTGATTTTTACCCAGGATACTCATCATAAGGATTATCTTTCCACCCAGGAGGGGAAGAACCTTCCTGTTGAGCACTGTATTGAAGGAGAAAAGGGCTGGGAGATATGTTCAGCCTTGCAGCCATATCTTGATAAGGCAAAGGCTGTAATAAAAAAGCCGGCATTTGGTTCCATGGAGCTGCCATCATTGGTTAAAGATTATGATGAGGTGGAGCTGGTGGGGCTTTGCACTGACATCTGCGTTATTTCCAATGCCATGATATTGAAGGCAGCTAGTCCGGAACAGAAAATTGCCGTGGATGCCTCCTGCTGTGCCGGGGTAACCCCGGAAAGCCATGAGGGAGCATTAAAGGCCATGAAAATGTGCCAGATAGAGATAAGAAATAGTTCTATATAAGCTCTAAATAAGCTCTAACACCCTGTGAAAATGCAATGATGATTGCATAAGTCATAGGGCTTTTCTTTTGGCATTATTTAAAGTGAAGAACACGCATGTAAAAGGTTAAAAAATTGCCTACCTTATATTTGCAAGTATATGCATAATTGGTAAAATATATTTGGTAAAAGTATCCTAAATTGCTCTTTAAGACATTTAAAAATAAAGGATTCTTTACATTTTTATAGAATGAGAAAATAGATAATAACTGAAATGAGGTCATGGAATGATTACTGGTGATTTAAAAAATAAAATAGATAGGATTTGGGAGACCTTTTGGACTGGTGGTATTACTAATCCGCTGGATGTAATTGAGCAGTTCACTTATCTTTTGTTTATTAAACAGCTTAATGAGGTGGAAACTCAACGGGAGGCAGATGCTGCTATTCTTGGCTATGAGCCAGACAGAATATTCCCGGATGAGGCGCAGGAATATAGATGGAGCAAGTTCAAAAATTTAGGTGATGCTGCAAAAATGTATGAACTGATACAGAATAAAGTATTTCCATTTATTAAAAATTTGCACAGTGACAGCGAATCAGCATATTCCCGTTATATGGGGGATGCTATATTTAAAATTCCTACCCCTGGCATGCTTTCCAAGGTAGTAGATGGTATTGATGGACTGGGGCTGGATGAAGCCAATGATGGCGGTGACAGCAAGGGTGATTTGTATGAGTATCTGTTGTCCAAGGTGGCTACTGCTGGTACTAATGGTCAGTTCCGTACACCTCGTCACATTATAAAAATGATGGTGGATATGGTACAGCCAAATCCAGGTGATACTATTATTGATCCTGCTATGGGTTCAGCTGGTTTCCTAATTGAAGTCCAGAACTATCTGCGCCAGCATCATAGTGATTTGTTTATGGATGATGACCAGAGAGAACACTTTAATAACAATATGTTTTATGGCAATGATATGGATACTACCATGCTCCGTATCGGTGCTATGAACATGATGCTCCATGGTGTAGAAAACCCAAATATCAGTTATAGGGATAGTCTGTCGGAAAGTAATGCTGATGAGGAAAAGTATTCCTTGGTTTTGGCCAATCCTCCATTTAAGGGGAGTTTGGACGCTGAGGCAGTGGCGGCTAATCTTTTAAAGGTTACTAAGACCAAAAAAACTGAGCTTTTATTTTTGGCACTGTTTCTGCGCATCTTGAAAAAGGGTGGTCGGGCAGCGGTAATCGTTCCTGACGGAGTGCTTTTCGGCAGCAGTAAGGCTCATAAACAGATAAGAAAAGAAATCATTGAAAATAATAAGCTGACAGCAGTGGTATCCATGCCAAGTGGCGTATTTAAGCCTTATGCCGGGGTGTCTACAGCTATACTGTTTTTCACTAAGACAGGGGCTGGTGGTACTGACAATGTGTGGTTTTATGATATGAAGGCCGATGGCTTCAGCCTTGATGACAAACGCCAGCCAGTACAGGAAAATGATATTCCTGATATCGTTGCCAGATATGGCAATCTGGAGGCTGAAACAAGCAGAAAACGTACTGAACAGTCATTTGTTGTGCCTGTAGAAGAAATAAAGAATAATGACTATGACTTGTCCATAAATAAATACAAGGAAATTGAGTATGTACCGATAAAGTACCCGCCTACAGAAGAAATTATTGGCAAAATAGAGGCGCTAGAAACGGAAATACAGACAGAATTGGCTGAATTAAAGGCTTTATTGAAAAAATAAATTGAGATTTGTAGGGGTATGAGATGGCAAAATTAATTGATATAACGGGAAAAGCTCTTTCTGGTGAATGGGGCACAGATGATGAAAAAGGCATAGGCATACCTGTATTGAGGACGACTAATTTTACCAATGAAGGAGTCGTCGACTACACAGATGTCGTAACAAGAATTATCACCAAAAAGAATATTTCTGAGAAATATTTGAAGCCAGGAGATATTATTATTGAAAAATCTGGTGGAAGCGATAAGCAGCCTGTTGGTAGAGTGATCTATTTCAATGGGCCAGAGAAAAAATATTTATTCAATAACTTTACTGGATTATTGAGAGTAAAAGAACCAAATAAATGGTTCCCAAAATATGTATTTTATTCGCTTTTTGGAAATTATCGAAGAGGTGGTACGCTCCCATTTGAGAATAAAACAACTGGTTTACATAATTTGAAAACAGATGATTATGTGTCCAGGTATGAAGTAAAAGAAGCTAAATATTCCAAGCAGATTGAGATAAGTGAATATTTGGATAAATTATATTTTATTATCAAAATGAGGGAGAAAGAGTTAGTTGAACTTGATACCCTCATCAAAGCCCGATTTATCGAGCTCTTTGAGGATGGTCAGTCTCCAATTAGGACGGTAGAAGAACTATGTTCTGAAATAGTAGATTGTCCCCACAC
>NZ_FQYW01000020.1 GCF_900141865.1 Anaerovibrio lipolyticus DSM 3074
CACGCCTATTACTATTGGCTGCGAAAAATCAGGGAATACATTACGCAGTCCCAAACCACAGAAACCGAATTCGTGCAGTTTGCATTGTCGCTACAGCGGCAGGAAAAACTGTCGCAGATTATGGGACTTAACCTCGCTGAAAGAAGTATCCGTCCATTCACCATTGGTAGAAAAAAACTGGGTATTTTCCGGCTCTCCAGCTGGTGCCGAAGCCAGTGCCGCAGCGTACAGCCTCATAGAGACTTGTATAGCCAACAAAGTGGATACCAAGGAATATCTGGAATATATCTTCACAAACATGTCCCAGGAGGAATCCTTAAAGGACGATGCTGTTTTGGAAAAGTATCTTCCATGGAATGTATCCTTACCAACTGAATGATGAAGTCATTACGCAGCCGACCAGCTGCGTTTTTATTTGGGCTTGTTTAGGCATAGGATATTTTGACGCTTACGCTTAATCCTAGGCTGGACAGTCTAAGGATTTCGCGGTATTTGGTCATGTTTGTGACCTCCCAAAATTAAATTTACACCAGTGGGTGCATGGTTTAATTTTAGGAATATCTGAAAATGGTTTCCAGCACCGGAATGCTGGTTTCCTTAAGAACGGAATAGCGGTTGATAGTGTCAAGAATCTTTCGCAAAATCATTTATTACCACTTAATGGTTGAATATCACACGACCGTTACATCGGCGTAATCATTTTCTTTATCCTCTAAGTGTTTCATATTCATGTAGCGTTTTACACCCCAGTCAGAACAAGCCACATGACGTAATCTGGCGCATACCAACATAAGAGCACTGTTGCCATCAGGAAATGCTCCTATGGCCTTAGTTCTCCGTTTTATCTCACGGTTGAGCCGTTCAAGGGTGTTATTGGTACGAATCCTTGTCCAATGCTGACTAGGAAAATCCATAAAAGTAAGTGTTTCATCAATGCCATCTATTATTTTCTTGGCAGCTGTTTTGAGTTTCATATCAATTAATTTCTCAGCCACCTGGCGGGCTTTCTCTTGAGCAGTTTCCTTACTTTCCTGGGCATGGATTGCTTTTAACATCATTGCTACTTCACGTACTTTTACTCTCGGAACTACTGAAAAGACATTGCGATAAAAGTGGACAATACACCTCTGATACTTAGCTTTAGGGTATACTTCCGCTATTGTTTCAAGCATTCCATAATTCTTATCACCAATAAATAGTTTTACATTATTTAGACCGCGTTTTTTGAGCCAAAGGAGAAAATTCTTCCAGCTTTCATGGTCTTCCTTCATTCCCTCAGCGGCCCCAAGTATTTCACGATATCCATCCTGGTCAACACCTATTGCCACAAGCACAGAGACATTCTGGATTTCTCCACCCCAACTTCGTTTAAGGTATACACCGTCAACGTAGACATAAGCATATTGCCCAGCCAGCGGGCGACAACGCCATTTCTCGATGTGCTCATAGGCTTTCTTATTTAGGTTGCTTACTGTGCCGGATGATACTCTGGTACCCCATAAGGCTTCAGTGATATCTTCCACGCGACGCACAGATACTCCGGCAAGATACATCTCAATAAGTGCTTCTTCAATGGATGTTTCACGACGACGATATCTTTCGATTATTGCTGTCTCAAAGGGAATTCCTTTTAATTTTGGAACATGAAGAGTCACATCTCCGGCAGCTGTAGTGAAATTTCTGTCATAATGTCCTGAACGATACCCTTTCCGCTCGTTGGAACGTTCGTAGCGGTCGGCATTAACCAACTCATCTGCTTCATGATCCAGTAAGGCATTCAGTGTTTCTTCAACACTATTTTTTACAAGATTTTTCAGTTCCCCCTTTATTGCGGCCTCATTTAATTGTATTATTTTAGTAGACATGGTACTTTACCCCTTTCGTAAGTTGTTTGTGGTGATTCAATCTTACTAAGTGGTAATAGTCCATGTCTATTTAATTTTGCGAAAGATATTATACGTTATCAGTTATTGCATTAGGTACTAGTCGTGTCATGCAGTTTAGATCAGACTATTTCACGACTACGTTTTATAATTGTGGTGGTGCTGTTGGCGGAAATTATGATGAGTATTTAAATTTTTTAAAAAATCTGGATTATACTCCTAAGTGTATAATTTTAGGCTTGGATGCCTGGGTATTTAATCATGAATGGAACTATAACTGTAGAGTGTACGATGAGCTTGTTCCTGTAACTGAAATTCCAAGGCCAAAGATGACGCTGGTAAAAGCGGTGATTACTGATTGGTTGGACAATAAGTGGTCTTTTTCCGATATAGACATGTATCCGCAGAATATTGGATTTAATGGACGCATAAAGGATCAAGGCTTTATGATAGATGGCAGTTATTACAACGGCTACATTTATCGTAATCCCCAGGCATCGAGCGATTATATGTTTAAAGATACTTACAAAAGAATTGAAACTGGTACAGCACGATTCGAATGGGGAGCGAATGTAGATTTAAAAACCCTAACAAAGCTTGATGCACTTTTGGCATATTGTGCAGAAAAGGGGATTTATGTGATAGGCTTTTCCCCTCCGTTTGCTCCCTCGGTCATATCGGCAATGTATGATAGTGGAAAGTATTTGTATTTGCCTGAAATAGCTATCCAGTGTACGCCTTTATTTAAAAAATATGGTTTTGAATTTTATGATTACTTAGATATAAGTGGTATAGGTGCTAGCGATGATAACTTTCTGGATGGTTTTCATGGAAGTTGTGTGGCCTATGCTTACATAGTGAATGATATGATAAAATGCAAGTCTAAGATCGTTAAATATGTTGATAACGAAAAACTCGATTTATTGGTAAAAAATGCATATAATGGGCGGACTTTCTATGATCCAGAAGATAAGCGATAGAATAATTAAGGTATTCAAGATAAAAATAGTTTGAACGTTCTAGCCCCTCTTTGCCAAATTTGGCAGAGAGGGGCTTCTTGTTATGGATGTAGCCTAATTGTATTCGGTTATTTTAGTTATATTTAATTGCGTTTGCTCCATTGCAAGAGTATAATAATAATAAATTTTTATGAGCAAAATGACTCATATAATAATTATGATTGGACGACTTTGATGAAACCTTTCTTTATGATAACTATTTCTCTGCTTACATATGACGCAATAATTTATCTGTTCACTGCCTTACTGATGTTGGCATTTTACCAGGGGGCGGGACGACTAGATGATTATGGAATTATGTTGCACATAGCTTTGGCTGCTATAATTATTTTTGGCAGTCGTCTGATGTGGAATATATACCGCCAGATTTGGCGCTACGGTGGCATACAATGTTATATAAGGTTGCTCTTGGCTGATGGACTTGCTATGTGTTTGTATTTGGCTATAGATGAACTGGTTATGGAACCAAATATTTCAGCAGCAAAACTTATTGCATTATGCTGTACAAATACACTCTGTGCTTTGGGTACAAGAATGGTGTACAGGTATGCTTATAAATGTGGCGGCAGAAATGATAGTCGTGGTAAAATCTCAAGAGTTTTATTGAAAATTTTTACTGGCGGGCGCGTTATTGCTGAACCAGCTCTTGAGTCAGGAAAAATTAAAATTGCTATCGTGGGAGCAGGGACTGTAGGTGTGTCTCTGGCTGAAGAGTTAAGAGAAAACCCATCCTCCAGATATGCTCCAATGTATTTTATTGATAATAAAAAAAGTAAAGTTGGTCGTACAATTCACGGTTTGGAGGTTAAGGCTGAAGACAGTTCTGACACTTTAGCAGAGATGCGCGAGGCTGGCATTAATCTTGTAGTAATGGCTATACCAAATATGTCATCTGAGCGGCGTAAAGAACTTTATGATTTTTACCAAAATAGCGGTTTTAAGTTGAAGATTTATGATTATCCTACAGTACAGAATGCTGGTAATAAACGAGTCCTCCGCTCATTTGAGGTGGAGGAGCTTCTCTTTAGGAAAGTCATGAATGTACTGGATGAAGATACCTATAATTACTACAAAAATAAGGTAGTCATGATTACAGGGGGCGGTGGTTCTATAGGATCTGAGCTTTGTCGTCAGATTGCCAATATGTCACCTAAAAAGCTTATTATCTTGGATGTTTACGAAAATGGTGCCTATGACATTCAGCAGGAGCTTCGTATAAAATACCAAAAAGCACTTAATATGGCGGTAGAAATTGTCTCTATTACCAATAGAGTTGGCTTGGAAAAGGTTTTTGTGGAGCATAATCCACAGATAGTGATACATGCTGCAGCCCATAAGCATGTTCCGCTTATGGAACGAAACTGCATTGAGGCAGTAGAAAATAACGTTTTTGGCACATTGAATGTGGTGGAGCTGTGCGAGAAATACAACGCGGAGCGTTTTATGATGGTGTCCACTGACAAAGCTGTAAATCCTACCAATGTGATGGGGGCCACCAAGCGTATGTGCGAGATGATAGTTCAGAGCTATAGCACCTTTGGCAAGGTGAAGTACAGTGCCACCAGATTTGGTAACGTACTTGGATCAGCGGGTTCAGTAATTCCACTATTTAAAAAGCAAATAGCCAGTGGCGGACCTATTACTATTACAGATAAGCGAATTATCCGCTATTTTATGACCATTCCGGAAGCTAGCCAGCTGGTGCTTCAGTCTGGGGCTATGGCTCAGAATGGAGAGCTTTTTGTCCTCGATATGGGTGAGCCAGTAAAAATACTTGATTTGGCTGAAAATATGATAAAACTCAGCGGCGTGGATGGTATCGAAATAGTTGAAACTGGGTTGAGGCCAGGGGAAAAGCTCTACGAGGAGCTTTTGATGGATTCTGCTGATTTAAGCAAAACCAGCAATGAGAAGATTTTTATCGAGCAGGATGAAGCCTTTTCTTTGGATGAGATAAGTGGCAAGCTAAAACAACTGAAAGATGCTTGTGATATCAGCGATGATGCTGTTCGCAAGGCATTACATAATGTAGTAAGTACCTATAAAACACCTGATGAGGTTAACAAACAGGTTCAGGCTGGTTGATATATTGGTTATTTTTTAGGAGAAAATCATGAGTTATAAGAACATTTATGAAAACTTATTATCCGGCAAAGACAAACTGGCTTTGGTGGGCCTTGGCTATGTTGGCATGCCTATAGCAGTGGAGTTTGCCAAGCATGTTAAGGTTATAGGATTTGATATTAACGAAAAGCGTATTGAAGAATACAAAAATGGTATAGATTCCACCAATGAGATTGGTGCTGCCATTAAGGATAGTACCGTAGAATTTACCGCTGACCCTACTAAATTGTCAGAGGCAAAGTTCATTATTGTGGCAGTGCCTACACCGGTAAAAGAGGATAACTCCCCAGATTTAAGACCGGTGGAGGGGGCTTCAAGAACTGTTGGTCGGAATATTAAGCCAGGGACAGTGGTTGTATTCGAGTCTACGGTTTATCCAGGTGTAACCGAGGATATCTGTGTGCCTATTATTGAAAAAGAGTCAGGCTTAAAGTGCGGTGTGGATTGGAAAATTGGTTATTCTCCTGAGCGGATAAACCCAGGTGACAGGGTCCATACCCTTACTAATATTCAAAAGATTGTTTCCGGTATGGATGAGGAATCAGCCCATGTTATCAAAAAAGTATATGATATTGTTATAAAGGCTGGGACCTTCCCAGTGTCTACCATTAAAACTGCTGAAGCAGTAAAGGTTGTGGAAAATAGTCAACGTGATATAAATATTGCCTTTGTTAATGAAGTGGCCATGATCTGCGATAAGATGGGAATCGATACTGATGAAGTAATTGCCGGGATGAATACCAAGTGGAATGCACTGGGATTTAGACCAGGATTAGTCGGTGGTCACTGCATAGGTGTTGACCCTTATTATCTTACTAATGCAGCTGAAAAGTATGGTTATCATAGTCAGATTATTATTAATGGCCGCAAGGTAAACGACAGCATGGGGGCTTATGTGGCTGATGCGGCCATTAAGCAAATGATTGAGGCTGGTATGGCACCGAAAAAAGCTACGGTAGTTATTTTGGGTATTACTTTTAAAGAGAATTGCCCAGATACCAGAAACAGCAAGGTGGCAGATATCATTAATCGACTGAAGGAATATGATATACAGCCTGTTGTGGTGGATAATTGGGCTGACAAGGCCATTGCCAATCAGGAATATGGTGTGGATTTGGTACCGATGAATGAAGCACCAAAGGCTGACTGCATTATTGTGGCTGTTGGTCATAAGGAGTACAGAAATCTCTCCATGATGCAGCTTAAGGACATGTTCAAGTCTGAACTACCTAACGAGGAAAAGGTACTTATTGATGTAAAGAGCCTTTATCGCAAGGATGAACTGGATATTTCCGGTATGAGATACTGGAGACTTTGATTTTGGAGGTTTGCAAGGAATGAAATACGCATTAATTGGCTGTGGCCGTATTGCTATAAATCATGTTATTGCGGCTGTAAATAATAAATTGGAATTTGTATCAGTGTGTGATCTGTTGCCGAAGGCTATGGAGAATTTGCTTGCCAAAAAGGAACTTAATAATGACACCTCCATAAAGAGATATACTGATTACAAGGAAATGCTGGAAAAGGAACAGCCTGAACTTGTATCTATTGCCACTGAGAGCGGTATTCATGCTGAGATTGCCTTGTACTGTATAGAAAAAGGCGTTAATGTTATCATTGAAAAGCCAATGGCCATGAATATTGATGATGCCCAGCGTATTATTGATTTAGCCAAAGAGAAGGGCGTAAAGGTATCTGCATGTCACCAGAATCGTTTTAATGTTGCCGTTCAGAAGCTTCGTAAGGCTATTGAGGGAAAGCGTTTTGGCAAGCTTTCCCATGGTTCTATTCACGTTCGCTGGAACCGCAATGAGAACTATTATAAGCAGGCACCATGGAGAGGTACTTGGGCCCAGGACGGCGGTGCATTGATGAATCAGTGCATTCATGGTATTGATTTGCTCCGTTGGATGATGGGTGAAGATATTGTTGAGGTTTATGGCCAGACCCGTCAGCAGTTCCATGATTATCTGGAGGCTGAGGATCTGGGCATGGCCGTACTGACCTTCGCCAATGGTGCTGTTGCTACCATCGAAGGCACTACCAATGTATATCCACAGAATTTGGAAGAAACCCTTTATATATTTGGTGAAACAGGTACCGCAAAACTGGGGGGCAAGTCCACCAATACTATTGATGTATGGGATTTTGCAGACAGCCAGCTAGAGGATGAGGAAAATCGTGGTTTCCAGGAGCCAACCAGCAATGTATACGGCAATGGCCACACCAAGCTTTTTGCTGATATGATGGATGCAATCGAGAATAATCGTCAGCCATACGTGGATGCTGTTGCGGGCAAGAATGCTCTGGAAACAGTATTGGCTATTTATAAATCCGCCGCTGAGGGCAAGCCAGTAAAATTGCCTTTAACAAATTGCAGTTCTTTAGATTTTGTGGGGAGGTTCAGTAAGTAATGGAAAAGGATTATTTTGTCCATGAATCTTCCTATGTGGATGATAATGTAAAAATAGGAAAGGGAACCCGTATCTGGCATTTCAGCCATGTTTCCTCAGGAGCGGAAATTGGCGAAGGTTGTAACTTCGGTCAAAATGTGTTTATTGGCAATGGAGTAAAGATAGGCAATAAGGTAAAAATTCAGAATAACGTCAGTGTATACGAAGGTGTAACACTGGAAGATTATGTATTCTGTGGTCCAAGCATGGTATTTACCAATGTACGGACTCCGCGCTGTGAGTTTCCAAGAAATACCTCGGCGGATTATAACGATACCTTGATAAAACGTGGTGCCAGCATCGGTGCCAATGCTACCATAGTATGTGGTACTACCCTTGGTAAAAATGCCTTTGTTGGGGCTGGCTCCACTGTAACCAAGGATGTGCCGGATTATGCCATGGTTTATGGCAATCCAGCCCAAATCCATGGCTATATGTGTGCCTGTGGTGACACTATAGTAAAAGCAGATGCCAAGCATTTGAAATGTGCCCGTTGTGGTGTAGATGTAGATTTATGATTTGCCTTCCCCTTTGGGGAAGCACCTACAGGTACTAGGAGCATAGCTCCGTCGGTGTCAACGAAGTTGACGGATGAGGTCTGGCTAGTTCTAGCCTTCCCCTCCGGGGAAGGTGCCCGAAGGGCGGATGAGGTATTTTAGGAGGAAAATCGTGCAATTTTGTAACTTGGCTGCCCAGCAGCAAAAAATAAAAAAATCCTTGGATGAAAGAATTTCCAAGGTGTTGGCTCATGGTGCATATATTCTTGGTCCGGAGGTAACTGAACTTGAACAAAAACTGGCAGATTATGTGGGTGTAAAGCATTGTATTGCCTGTGCCAGTGGAACAGATGCATTGCTTATTGCTCTTATGGTTCTTGGTATTAAGTCAGGGGATGAGGTAATTACTACCGCCTTCACATATGTTGCAACTGGTGAAGTAATTGCCCGTATTGGTGCAAAACCAGTATTTGTGGATATTGATGCCAAGACATATAACCTTGATCCATCTAAGATTGAGGCGGCAATAACTGATAAAACCAAGGCCATTATGCCGGTAAGTCTTTATGGTCAGTGTGCGGATATGGATGCTATCAATGCCATTGCCAATAAATATAATTTGCCAGTAGTGGAAGATGCGGCTCAGAGCTTTGGTGCAACCTATAAAGGGTGCAAATCCTGCGGTTTGTCCACCATTGGCTGCACCAGCTTCTTCCCAACAAAGCCGTTGGGATGTTATGGTGATGGCGGTGCTATCTTTACTAATGACGATGAACTGGCAGCCAAGCTGGTAATTCTCCATAAGCATGGCCAGGACAGAAAGTATCATCATATTTGCATGGGACTGAACAGCCGTCTTGACACCTTGCAGGCAGCCATTCTTTTGGCAAAGTTTGAAGTGTTTGAGGAAGAAGTGAAGCTTCGGGCTGAAATTGGAAGAAAATACACAGAAGCATTGAAAGAAATTGATGGTGTTGTTACACCATTCATTGAGGAACATAACACCAGCGTGTTTGCTCAGTACACCATTCAAGTGGAGAACAGGGAGGCAGTGCAGGCAAAATTAAAGGAAGCTGGTATTCCTACTGCTGTACATTATCCTATTCCGCTCAGCCAGCAGCCAATGTTTGACTACCTCGGTACCAGGGGCAGTGTGCCTATTGCCGAAGAGGCGGCTAAGCATGTAATGAGCTTACCTATGAGTGCTTATGTTAGTGATGATGAGATAAGGTTGGTTGCTGACACTGTAACTATTTGAGGCATAGTATGAAGGACATTTTTTTATTTCTCTCTATTTTTACAAATAGACAAAAAAAATATTTTGTATTATTTTTAGGGATTATGCTTCTTGGCGCTGTTTTGGAATCTGTAGGAATAGCTGCTATATTACCATTAATCTCTTTGATGGGGCAACCAGATTTTCTTGTTGTAAATAGTTATGCTGCACTGGTAGCTGACAAACTTAATTTATCAACACATAAAGAATTTGTAATTGCTTGTGCGGTTCTGCTTATAGTTTTTTATGTAATAAAAAATGCTTTTATCACTTGGGAAATCTACATACAGAGAAAATTTACCATGAGAATGCAAACAATGTTTGCCCGAGAAATATTGTCAACATATTTAGCCAAATCATATATGTTTCATGTAAATCATAATACTGCCAAGTTATTAAGAGATGTTAATGGTGGAGCTAGCAGCATATGTAATAATATTTTGATGTCGCTATTTTATTTGGGGTCAGAGATTATAACTGCAATAGCGATTTGGATAATGTTAATATATGTTGATGCGTTCACTGCTATAGTTGTTGCTTTTATAATGGGAATGATTATTTTATCCATTATTCGTATTTTTAGGGGGGAAATAGTAAAACAGGGGGATATACAAAACATTGCCAATGTAGAATATTTGAAATGGATAAATCAAGCTCTAGGTGGAATTAAGGAAACAAAAATTTTAGGTAAAGAACGTTATTTTTTAACAGAATTCATGTCATCATACACAAGTTATGCAAAAGCTAATCAAATATATTCTTTTCTGTCTGATGTACCACGAATAATAATAGAGATGGTGGTTGTTGTTGGTTTATTATTTTTAATAATCTTTAAGCTAACAATAGGTGACAATGCTAATGATATTATTCCCGTGCTGGGTGTTTTAGCTATGGCAGCATTTCGCTTGATGCCAAGTGCAAATAGAATAGTCAGCTTTTATAACGCCATAAAAAACCAAATGCCATTTTTTTATGAACTGTATGGTGTTTTATTGGAGATTAGAACTCGCTTAACAAATGATATTGAAGTTCTTCCTATACATAACACAAAGAAAATATCTTTTAAACAAAATTTGCTTATTGATAACATTTCCTTCAGTTACGGTGAAGGTCAAGATTTGATATTAGAAGGTGTTACTTTTAATATTCCTAAAGGGAAATTTGTCGGGATTATTGGTCCTTCAGGAGCAGGAAAAACAACATTAGTTGATATTTTGTTGGGGTTATTGAAACCAACCACTGGAAGAATTCTTTGTGATGAAGAAGATATAATAGAAAATACTGGAGGCTGGCAGGCAAATTTGGCGTATGTTCCTCAAGAGATTTATTTAATTGATGGCTCTATACGTGAAAATGTAGCACTTGGTGAATCCGAGGATAAAATTGATGATGAGTTAATAAAAAAAGCCTTGTCTATGGCGGAATTGGATACTTATGTAAATACGTTGCCTGATGGATTAGACACATTTGTAGGTGAACGAGGAGTTAAATTGTCTGGTGGGCAACGTCAAAGAATTGGTATAGCAAGAGCTTTGTATCAAAAACCAGAAGTGTTGATTCTTGATGAAGCAACCTCGGCATTGGATAACGAGACAGAAAAGGCCATTACTGAAACAATATTGAAATTTAAAGGAAAAATTACAATAATTGCAATCGCACATCGTGTTTCAACATTAGAGGCGTGTGATTATAAGATAAAACTGGAAAACGGAAAAGCGGAAATTATTAATTAGTAAAATATGGAGTGACAATGATGTTTACTGACAAAACAATTTTAGTTACAGGAGGTACAGGTTCCTTTGGCAACACCTTTGTACCTATGACCTTAAAAAAATACAATCCAAAGAAATTGATTATTTATTCTCGTGATGAGATGAAGCAGTGGAATATGGCCAAGAAATTCCAAGGGGATGAAAGGGTAAGATTTTTTATTGGCGATGTGCGGGATAAGGACAGACTTTACCGGGCCATGAGCGGGGTTGATTATGTTGTTCATGCCGCTGCCACTAAGATTGTACCAACAGCGGAATACAATCCATTTGAATGCATAAAGACCAATGTAAATGGTGCCATGAACATCATTGATGTCTGTATAGATTCAGATGTTAAACGTGTAGTTGCTCTTTCCACGGATAAAGCCAGTTCACCGGTGAATTTATATGGTGCTACTAAGCTTTGCTCTGATAAGGTGTTTATTGCGGGAAATTCCTATTCTGGAGGGAAAACCAAATTTGCAGTTGTAAGATACGGCAATGTAATGGGCTCCCGTGGCTCTGTTATTCCTTATTTTATGGAAATTGCCAAGAAAGGAAAGCTTACAATAACAGATAAGCGTATGACGAGATTTATGATTTCCCTTGAACAGGGCGTAGAACTGGTTTGGCATGCTTTCGAGGATATGGAAGGCGGCGAAATATACGTTAAGAAGATTCCGTCCATGAATATCTGTGATATTGCCGCTGCTGTAGATGATAAGGCAGAGCAGGTGGAGATTGGTATTCGCCCTGGCGAAAAACTCCATGAGCAGATGATTGGCGTTGAGGATGCCCATTTCACCTATGAGTATCCTCAACATTTCAAGATTTTGCCGCAGATTTGTGATTGGGGTAAACCCGAGAATATGATAAAGGGCGGTATTCAAGTGCCAGAGGGATTCAGCTATACTTCCGACAATAACAAGGAATGGATGACCATTCCGCAGTTGCAGGAGTGGATTAAAGATAATGTGGGGAAAATTGGCAATATATAGGTAGTGTTAGAATTAAATTGAGCATGAGCGTCTTATTAGAGTATGTTATTATTTGAGGGAGAATCCATGAAATATTTAGTGATGATTCAAGCACGTTGTGGATCAAGTAGGTTGCCAAACAAAGTGTTGAAGGAGATTTGTGGGAAAACACTTTTACAACACATGATAGAACGTGTACAAAAAAGCAAAATAATTGATGAAGTTGTTGTAGTTACGTCTATCGAAAAAAACAACTTACCTATAATTAAGCTATGTTCTGAGCTTGGTGTTAGGGTAGGGGTCGGCTCCGAAGAAGATGTACTGGATAGATACTACCAGACAGCTAAACTTCTGCGTCCGGAGTATGTAATTCGATTAACGGCGGATTGTCCTTGTTTTGATGCTGGTTTATTGGATGAGGCACTTTATCAGTTGAATGATGGAACAGACTATATGGGGATGTTGAGCCAATCCTTTGCAGATGGGCTTGATATTCAGATTATATCATTTAAAGCACTGGAGAAATCTTGGAAAGAGGCAAACCACTCTTTTGAGCGAGAACATGTCACTCAGTATGCAATTAGACATCCAGAAATATTTAAATTGCAGGATTTTGTTTCTCCTATTGGTTATTTTGGTGACCATAGGTGGACAGTAGACGAGCCAGAAGATTTTATGCTTGTTGAACACATTTATAACTATTTCATAAATGAAAGAAAAAATGATAATTTTACTTACAAGGATATTATAGAATATTTGGATAATCATCCAGATATAAAAATGTTGAATAGTCAGTTTAATAGGGATGAAGGATTAGCTAAATCGATAAGAGAGGACCGAATAGTTTCAATACCTAGTAGTATATGAAAGGATAATACAATATGAGCATTTCAAAAGATGGTAAAGGACAGATTTTGTACAGAAAGGCAAAACGGATTATCCCTGGCGGAACGCAGCTTCTAAGTAAACGACCGGAAATGTTCCTGCCAGAATTGTGGCCAGCGTATTATTCGCGGGCTAAGGGGTGCAAAATTTGGGATCTTGATGGAAATGAATATATAGACGTTAGTTATATGGGAATAGGTTCTAATGTTTTAGGTTATGCGAATGATGAAGTCGATGCAGCTGCCAAGGAGGCAATTAATAGTGGCGGAATGTGTACTTTAAATGCACCAGAAGAGGTTTATTTAGCCGAAAAACTTATTGACTTGCACCCTTGGGCTGGGGGAGTTCGATACGCTAAAGCTGGCGGTGAGGCTATGGCACTAGCATCTAGAATAGCTAGAGCACATACCAATAAGGATATTATTTTGTTTTGTGGATATCATGGTTGGCATGATTGGTATTTGTCTGCTAACTTAGCAAATAAAAATGCCCTTGATGATTTGCATATTCCAGGGCTTGAACCATTGGGGGTTCCTAAGGGGCTTGCAGGAACTAATTTACCATTTCATTATAACAACATTGACGAATTTTATGCTTTGATGGATAAACATAAAGATAACATTGCTGCTGTGGTAATAGAACCAATTCGTAATGATTATCCAGAAGACGATTTCTTGAAAAAAATTAGGACGTCTACGGAAAAGAGTGGAGTTGTGTTGATATTTGATGAAGTGTCTGCTGGCTTTAGACTTTGTGCTGGTGGTAGCCATAGAGTTTTGGGAGTTGATCCTGATATCGCTGTTTTTGCCAAGGGGATGACGAACGGTTATCCCTTAACAGCAGTTGTGGGTAAGAGTGATGTAATGGATGCTGCTCAAGAAACATTTATTAGTAGTACATTTTATACGGAACGAGTCGCTTTTGCGGCTACCCTAAAAAGTATTGAAGTTTATGAACGGGAACGTGTTTGGGAAAAACAGAGTGAATACGGGAAAATTATTCAAAAAGGATGGAAGGATCTAGCCAACACTGCCGGATTGAAAATAGATGTTGGAGGAATTTTGCCAATGAGCCATTTTTCTATTATTGGTAATGAAAATCCATTGATCTACAAAACATTTGTTACGCAAGAAATGCTCAAACGGGGATATATTGCATCAAATTCTTTTTATACTTCGAATGCTCACAGTGCGGAAATTATAAATCAGTACCTGAAGCATTTGGGAGATGTGTTTAAAAGAATTGCGGAATTGAATGGTTCGGGGATAACAGTAGAAAGTCAGCTTGAATATGGCGTTTGTCAGTCTGGCTTTGGAAGATTGAATTAAGTTCGATATATGGTAGTATTAGCAAGTTGTTCACATGGGAGGGGGATTGCAAATGTCGTTCTTTAATAAAAAAATTAAAATAGGAAGTTCTACTATTGGTATCGATTATCCCACATATTTTATTGCTGAAATAGGTGGCAATTTTGATGGTAGCATAGATAAGGCAAAAAGATTAATCGATGCTGCTAAGGAAGCAGGTGCTGACTGTGCGAAATTCCAGACCTTTACAGCGGAAACTATTGTTTCCGAGGGCGGATTCTCCAAAATGACTCTCCATGGAGTACATGGCTCATGGGGACGGACTGTTTCTGAGGTTTTCAAAGATGTCGAATTTCCTGTGGAATGGCATCAGGAAATAGCTGATTATTGTAAAAATATTGGTATTGATTTTTCTACATCCCCATATTTCAAAGAGGCAGTGGATCTTTGTGCTGATATGAAGGTGCCATTCATCAAGATCGGTTCTGGTGAGATAACATGGCTGGAGATGATTGAGTACACGGCCCGCAAGGGAATCCCAATTATGTTGGCAACTGGTGACGCAACGATGTCTGAGATAGACGAGGCAGTGCGTACAATAAAAAAGACGGGAAATAAGGATTTGGTTTTGATGCAATGCATTACAAATTATCCGTCGAAGATTGACAGTGCAAATGTTAATGTTTTGAAAACTTATCAGAGCGCATTTGATTGCTTAATCGGCTACTCAGATCATTCTCCTGGGCATGTTGTGACATTGGCGTCTGTCGTTTTGGGGGCTAGAGTAATTGAAAAACATTTTACCTTAAATAAAAAGGATAAAGGGCCTGATCATCCACATTCTATGGAGCCTGATGAGTTTAAGTTTATGGTTGATTCCATTCGGGAAGTGGAAAGGGCCATGGGCAGTACCTGTAAAGAAGTGGTTGAAGAAGAGGCCGAGACAGTTTATGTTCAACGTCGTTGCCTTTATGCTAAAAATGATATAAAAAAGGGCCAAAAAATTAAGGCAGAAGATTTGGAGGTTTTGCGTCCAGCTTTGGGTATTCCGCCTAAGTATAAAAATGTAGTTGTTGGAAAAATTGCCAATAAGGATATTCCAGCTCGTGATCCTATTTTTTGGGAAGATATTTGATTGATGAAGATGATGGATAGAAATCTGATGGATAAATGACCTTAATATGGTCGTTAGGTGATGTCTATCCATCTTTTTGTGGAGAAAACTATGATAACTGATAGAGAGAAAATAATTGCCATTGTAGATAATGATTGCTTTTCCAAGTCTGATGCTGCAATTTTATTGGAAGGCGACGGTTTTTTTCGTGTTAATAAGGCCGCTGAACTATATAGAAATGGTTTGGTTTCCAAAATTGTGTTTAGCGGCAATGTGGTTGACAGAGATTATGGAAGTTATCCATTTGAGGAAAATAAACCACTGTTATTACAAAGTGGTGTTAGGGAAAGTGATTTGATTCACGAGGATAAATCAACCCACACAAGGCAGCAAGCTGTTGAAGTTATCGGTTTGGCTGAAAAAATGGGATGGAAGAAACTTGCACTAGTTGCTTCAAGTGAGCACCAATATAGGGCATATTTGACATTTTTACGTGAAATAATAGACAAAAAAAGTGATATAATTTTATATAACACACCAGCAAGACAATTAAACTGGTTTCAAGATGTTGGTTGGGGAATGCGTATAGACCGTCTGGTGGGAGAGTTTGACCGGATAGAGAAATACACAGAGCTGGGACATTTGGCAACAGCTGATGAAGTAATTCAATATCAAAAATGGAAGGAAGCTTTAATGAATGAATCATATTAGTGTAAGTGATGCAAAAGGCATAATGGGGAAGAACATGATTGGTCCTGAGGAAATTGACAAGCTGACGGATATGAAATTACTTTTAGGTGAGCTTTTGCCAGAAATACAATACTCAAGGGATGAGCTCGAAAAAAAGAAGGAAGATTATATACTTATTCTTGGTATTGGAAGCTTTAATGATGGAAGTCCTGTTACAATACGGAATATGAAAAAAATAGTGGGGATGAATCCTGAGTTATCTGAACCTTGCTTTTATAATCAGGATTGGTATAATAAAGAGGACTTTATTGACATTCCTATGAGAGATGGATGGTTCCTTATAAGAAAAGAAATTTATGAAGAGAGTAGGGCCATACAACCTTTGGAATTGAAAGAAAAATATAATTTTCCTTCTGCTATAAGTTGCACCTATGCCTTTTTTATGGCGTGGTATATCTTAGGTATTAAGCTTTGGTATCATGATTTTGTATGGTGTAGTGATACAGACCATAATGGAGATAGAATATATGTAGGTAAGTATCACGATGTAGATGGTGTCAATAAGAATGGGTTTAGTATTCATAGACATCTTGCATTGAGACCATGTTATGGTTGTATTGACTGATAAAATAGGCCGTATGTGTATTTTTGTGTTTATATTGAAAATGGACTCTAGGGATGTGGAAAAAAGTGTTAATCGGGCAGGAAATATATAATCTCTGCAGTAAAATGTTCCCATATTGCCGTAGTATAACTGGCGATGGAGTAAGACAAACATTACAGTCGTTGAGGGAAATAGTACCAGAAATAACAGTGCATGAAATACCAAGCGGTACAAACGCTTTTGATTGGACGGTACCCAAAGAGTGGCGTATCCGCGATGCTTGGATAAAAAACTCCTCAGGTGAGAAGATACTTGATTATAACAAGCATAATCTTCATGTGGTGGGCTATTCAACACCTGTAGATAAAACAGTGGATTTGGCAGAGTTGAAGCAGTATATATATACTCAGCCAGATCAGCCAGATGCTATTCCTTATGTAACCTCCTATTATAAGGGGCGGTTTGGCTTTTGTATGACCCAGGAGCAGTACGATGCTTTGCCAGAGGATACTTACCACATTTTCATTGATAGTAAGCTCTTTGATGGCAGTTTGACTTACGGTGAATTAATTATTCCTGGTGAGTCTAATAAGGAAGTGCTCATCTCAACCTATATGTGTCATCCATCCATGGCGAACAATGAATTATCTGGTCCGGCAGTATCAGTTTATCTTGCTAAATGGTTGCTCTCTTTGACGAATCGACATTATACCTATCGCTTTGTATATGTTCCTGAGACTATTGGTTCGTTGACGTATATGAGCCAAGGCGATAACCTTGAAAAGATGAAAGCAAATGTTATAGCCGGATGGAACCTTTCCTGTGTTGGGGATGACCGCACTTATTCTTATGTTCGGACGCGATATGGCAATACTTTGACTGATATAATTACAAAAAATGTTTTGCAGTTTATTTATCCTAAATATAAGGAGTATTCCTTCTTGAAAAGAGGCAGTGACGAGAGGCAGTACAATGCTCCGGGGATTGACTTGCCTGTTTGTGGTTTTTGTCGCTCAAAATTTGGTGAGTATCCTGAATATCATACGTCCAAGGATGATATGGGACTGATTTCACCAGCAGGTCTTCAAGGTGCATATGATGTGATGCAACAGTGTATTTTAGTGTTAGAAAGTAATAAAAAATATCAGATACAATGCTTGGGAGAACCACAATTGGGCAAACGGGGATTATATCCAACCATTAGTCAGAAAGGATCTTATGATGAAGTGACTGCAATGCTTGATTTTATTGCGTATGCCGATGGGAAAAATGATTTGATTGAGATAAGCAATATTATTGGGGTACCAGTCAATGAAATTATACCTATTGCTGAAAAATTAATAGCGGCCAATTTGTTAAAGGTGGTGGAATAAAATGTTAGATGCACACGTAGAGTTTAGGGCGCTAGAATCTATACTGAAGAAATTTGGAGTAAAACACGGAGATGTTTTATATGTTGCTTCAGATATTACCATGTTAATGTACAAGGTTCGTAATACCTATAATATTGAATCAATAGAAGAATATGATGAGTATCTAAATGCTTTAGTTGACAAATTACAAGAGATTATTGGTAATGACGGAACCTTGCTTTTTCCCGTATTTACATGGGGATTTTGCCGTGGTGAAGGGTTTTCAATAAAAGAAAGCGCATGTGAAGTAGGGGCTTTAAATAACTGGATTTTGAAAAACAGAAGAGATTTTCAGAGAACACAACATCCGATGTACTCTTTTATGGTTTGGGGAAAAGATGCTAGATTATTGGCTGGCATGCAAAATATAGATGGATGGGGGGATGATTCACCGTTTGCCTATCTCAGAGAAAACAATGCTACAACATTGACTTTTGATATACTTTTGGGTAAATGCTTTACTTTTAAGCATTATGTGGAACGATGTCTGAAAGTGCCATGGCGATATACGAAGGAATTTGCAGGTAATTATACGGATGCTGATGGGCATACTACTGAAAAGATATATTCGATGTATGTACGAGATTTAGATATTGTATTTGATCCAGTCAGTGATATAAAAGAATTTGCTGGCAAGGATATTTTTAAACATGCTAAGTGGTTTGATATTGATTTGTGGTTTATGAATTGTTCGGAAGCATTCTCTGTTTATATCGATGATATAAAAAATAATGATGCTAGAGGTTGTTACAAATTTAAAAACTATCATCCTGATTGGACGAGTGGTCAGACACACCCTGATGTAAAAATTTCAATATGAATATAATGGGTGTTTGTGTGGAGAGTATTTTTATAATTACGATATGAAAGAGGTTATACCATGAATAATATTATTAAATATAATAAAATTTTTGCTAATGTATTAGGAATTAGGATAAGTGACACCACAGATTTAGACAGTTTAATAAGAAATGAAATAAGTGCGTGGGATTCATTGGGGCATATAAGTCTGGTAACATCACTGGAAAAAGAGTTTTCAATACGCCTTGAGCCTAATGATATAAAGAATTTTACATCATATCAGGATGGAATAGAAATATTGCATAAGCATGATATAGAACTGTAAACGTATTAATATAGAATCAATTGTGATAATGTTTAATTATAATGGTCGACATTTATAGTTGACGGGATGTTATCAAGATGATAAAACTTGTGTTTAAATAACTAAGATATTATTTGGTTTATAATGGTCCCAAGAATTTAGACCAGTACTTTATTTTTTAAGCGTGCATGATATAGTAATTAGTAACGAATGGAGGTTACTATCATGCCGAAAAGGAAATACACTGCTGAATTCAAGAGCAGAATTATCATCGCTATTTTGCAAGGCGATAAAGAATTTAATGTCATATGTTCTGAAAACAATTTAAATCCCAATATGGTTCGTAAGTGGAAGCAGGACTTCTTACAGAACGCCCATCTTGTATTTGATGCAGCACCTGAGCAAAAGATAGCTCAGAGGAAGGAGTCTGACCTGAAGAAGAACAACGATCAAATGCTAAAAACCATTGGCCAACTGACCCTGGAACGTGATTTTCTTCAGGACTGCTTTCGCCAAGTTGGAGAACAAATCCCAGAAATCCCGGAGTTTAATTCAAAAGGATAAAGGCATTTCTATCCGCAGGCAATGTGAACTTCTGGGCATTAACCGTTCAAGCCTGTATTATGTCCCATCTGAGCCAGATCCATCGGCCAATGCTCTGGATGAGGCTATAATGGCCCGTATTGATTACTGGCATACAGCATTGCCATATTTAGGCTCCAGAAAGCTTGTCATTAAGCTAAATGAAGATGGTTATCCTGTCAAGCGAAAGATTGTAAGACGCTTAATGCAAAAGATGGGTATATATGCCATTTATCCCAAGCCTAATCTGTCGGCACGTAACTTTAAAGAAGCTATCATCCCATATCTGCTCAGAAATTACAATGTGGCATTTCCAAATCAGGTATGGTCTATTGATATAACCTACATCCCAAGGCCTCACGGGCATATGTATCTGACCGCCATAATAGACTGGTACAGTCGCAGGATTGTAGGCCACTATCTATCCGACAGCCTTGATACAGAGTCTGTCATATACGCAGTAAGGGAAGCTGTTAAGGAGTGTGGTATCCCAGCAATTATTAATTCAGATCAAGGTAGCCAGTTTACAAGTGATACCTATAAGCAATTACTAAAAGACCTTGGCATTCGTCAAAGTATGGACGGCAAGAGCCGTTGGGCTGATAACATCATGATAGAAAGATGGTTCCGTAGTCTAAAGACTGAACAGATTTATCCCAATGAGTATGATTCGCCCAGGGAATTACGTAAGCTGGTTAATGACTATGTGGACACATATAACAGCCTTCGTCCGCATGAAGCACTGGACTACAATGTACCAGATGAGGTCTTTTATGGCTGTTTTGCAGCTTAGTATTATACTGTATTATGACACTCTTAAAATTTTAAAAAGTGGTCTTGACAGAGGGCCCATTATAGTTATTAGTAAAAAAAATTGGAGATCACATATGAATGTTTTAGTAGAATTTGGCACTGGTGCCGAAGATTTTGACGATGAAGTTTATACAGAGCTATTAGATTTATTACATGTACAAACTTGTGTTTTGAATTATCACAATGAGGATTTATTGTCTTCTAGTAAAATAAATAAGCATGTAACACAGGCGTTTTGTGCATTGCCATTCTTTTATGGCGATTATAGCGACGCCATTGCTGAAATTGGAGAGGGGGAACCCGTGGACGACAAACTTTTGCACCAGCTTTCCCCTTATGAGAATGAGATTATAGCATTGTTGCTGAGATGGTCTTCTAGTGGATATACCGATATATGGCATGAATATTATAATCACATCAGATTTTGGAATCATGTGTTAGATAAGTACAAAATAGATGTCTATTTTACTACAGAAGTTGTGCATCAGGGATATAATTTTATTTTGTATTTATTATGTAAGATTAAAGGGATAAAATATTTTAGTACACAAAGGGCAGGATTTCCGGATCGTTTACATATTGTTGTTGATGTTCATGATCAGTTACCATTTTTTAAGAATGAATTTATCAGTAACTTTGATGCTTATAAAAATACAAATATAGATAAGATAGATTTAAGACCTGACATTCTGGAAGTGTATGAGTTTTATACAGGGAATAAAAATAGAACTCCAAGTTATATGAAAAATAGGAAGGCGCCTAAAAGAAGAACGTGGGCGATCTGGTTATATGATAACGTCTTCGTGGCTAAATGGTTATTTGATGTATATGTGAATAATAATTTCTTCGGAAAAAGGATAAGAGATTTATATCGTCGAGCTAAATTCTTGTTAGGAATGGGAATTAGGTTTTTCTCTTTTGATAGTAAGACTAATGAATTATTTATAAAATCTGTTGTAACTAGCTCCATTTTTAGGGAAGTTGCTACTTACTTCTCATATTATCAATCTAAGGCTATAAGTGCAGATTATTCTTTAAATTACATTTATGTTCCTTTGCATTACCAGCCAGAGGCTACCTCAAATCCTTTAGGTGGAAGATTTGTTGATCAGGTCATGATGATAAAAACGATGTCCTATTATTTACCAGAGGGATGGTTGATTTATATAAAGGAGCATCCCAATTTCAATAATAATTTGGGCCTTCATAATCCTCATCGTGCTTCGTGGCGGACAAAAACATTTTACGACGAATTGGATAGTTTGACAAATGTCAGATTTATTGACTTGAATGAAGATACATATAAATTGATTGATAATAGCAAGGCTGTAGCGGTAATTACAGGAACTGCCGGGATGGAAGCAATAACGGTCCATAAGCCATGTCTTATGTTTGGTTATAGTTATTTGCAATATGCTCCAAATGTATTTACAATCAGGAATAATGATGATTGTAAAATGGCTATGAATCAGCTGGAAAAAGGTATTGATAATAAAGATATTGATAAGAAAATCAAGGTGTATTTTAAAACTTTAGAGAATTATTTTTTCGAAGGCAGAATTGTTTGGTGGGATGTAATGCATCGTCCTAACATTTCACAGTTTAGAGAAAAAAGTAAACGAAATATAGTTAATGCGTACATCAAAGAGATAAAACGAGTTTTGGGTGACGAGGTTATTAAAAAAACAACATAGAGGGATAACGATGTTTAATTTAAATGAATTTATTAATAAATACGTCACCAAGCGGGCGCAGAGCATGTTTCTCGTTGATGTTGAAGCAAACAAGGTGCAGTTAAGTAAGAAGATTGCTGGAAAAACTGTTTTGGTCATTGGTGGGGCAGGCTCTATTGGCTCGTCATTTATTAAGGCTATTTTACCGTTTAAGCCAGCAACTCTAGTTGTGGTAGACACAAATGAAAATGGCTTGGCGGAGCTGACCCGTGACCTGCGTTCCACCAAGGGGATGTATGTGCCAGGTGACTACGTTACATATCCCATGGATTTTGCTTCAGTTATTTTTGAAAAAATGTTCAGGAGCCGTGGGGGATTTGATATTGTAGCCAATTTTTCCGCACATAAGCATGTCCGCTCGGAAAAAGATATATATTCCGTGGAGGCTCTTTTGCAGAATAATGTTTTGCAGGCAAAAAAGCTTCTGGATTTATTGGCAGAAATTCCTCCAGAGGAATATTTCTGTGTGTCTACTGATAAGGCTGCCAATCCCGTAAATATCATGGGAGCAAGCAAGCGTATCATGGAAGATGTTATCTTCGCTTATTCTGATAAATTTCCTGTAAAGACCGCCAGATTTGCCAATGTGGCCTTTTCCAATGGTTCATTGCCAGCTGGCTTTATTGCCAGACTGCAAAAACTTCAGCCTATCAGTGCACCATATGATGTAAAGCGGTATTTTGTGTCACCGGAGGAAAGTGGGCAGATTTGTATGCTTTCCTGTATGCTGGGCAATAATCGGGAAATCTTCTTCCCGCGTCTGGAAGAAGCTCAGATGATGACTTTTGATAAGATTGCGACAGCCTTTTTGGAAGAAAACGGCTACGAAGTATTGGAGTGTGACAGTGATGAGAAGGCCATTGAAAAAGCCGTTGAATTAAAGAATGGCAGTTACAAATATCCAGTGCACTACTCTGGTTCCAATACTTCCGGCGAAAAGGCCTATGAGGAATTTTATACAGATACAGAGAAAGTGGATATGAATCGCCTAAAATCACTGGGGGTAGTTACAGATAAAGAAATACCAGATAAGGCAAAGATTGATGCCTTGTTTGACAAATTAACAGCTGTATTTGATAAAGAGAATACCACCAAGGAAGAAGTAGTGTCGATTATGACTGATTATTTGCCAAATTTTGAGCATATTGAAACTGGAAAGTCGCTGGATAGCAAAATGTAATTTGTGGGAGATGTGAATGTGAGCAGATTTGTACCTTTATCCATACCTAATTTCGAAGGAAATGAACGAAAATATGTGGACGATGCCATTGATCAGGGGTGGGTTTCAACTGGTGGTGCTTATATTACCAAGCTGGAGGAAAAACTGGCTGAGTTTTTGCATACAGATAATGTAGCTGCCTGTCAGAGTGGTACAGCTGCACTGCATCTTTCAATGGTGGAGGCTGGTGTACGGCCAGGGGATGTGGTGCTGGTTCCGCCACTTACATTTATTGCGGCTGTAAATCCAGTAAAATATCAGTTTGCTACGCCGGTATTCATCGACTGTGATGGCAGTTTTTGTATGGACCCGGTGAAATTGCAGGCATTTTGCGAAAGTGAGTGCAGCTTTGATGGTTCTCAGCTTCGCTATAATAATCAGGCCGTTAAGGCTATAGTTGTGGTTCACGTCTTTGGCAACATGGCCGATATGGCTGCCATTATGGATATTGCCAAGAAGTATAATCTTAAAGTAATTGAGGATGCTACTGAGGCATTGGGCAGTAAATACATCGATGGACCACTTGCCGGCAAATATGCCGGTACCATCGGTGATTTTGGCTGTTATTCCTTTAATGGAAATAAGATTATCACCACCGGTGGTGGTGGTGCTGTTACTGCCAACGATACAAAAGTTGTAGACCATATCAGGTATTTGTCTACTCAGGCGAAGGATGATGTTCATTATTATATCCATAATGAAGTGGGCTATAACTACCGCATGACAAATATTCAGGCTGCCCTGGGGGTGGCTCAGATGGAAGAATTGCCAGAATTTATTTGCCGTAAGCAAGCCAATTATCAGCTTTATCGTGAGCTTTTTGAAGGCTTTGAACTGGGCAAGCTGATAGGCTTCCGCGAGGATACTTACTCCAATATGTGGTTCTATTCCTTGGAAATTGATTGTGATAAGGTTAAGGGCACCATGCGGGAAATAATTACTGCACTGGAACAGTGTGGGGTTCAGACCCGCGCTATTTGGGGGCTTATCAATGAGCAGGTTCCATATAAGGATGAAGTTACCTATAAGCTGGAAAAGGCACCGTATTATGCGGAGAGAATTCTAAATTTGCCTTCAAGTACCCAGATAACCAAGGAAGAAATAGAGTACGTTGCTGCGCAGGTAAAGAAAGTGTTAGGGGAGTTTGCTCATGGATAAGGAGCGAATAAAAGATTTTATAGGTTCGTTGTCATTGACGGTAGTAGAAGCTATGGCTCAAATAGATGGGAATGCCACCGATGCTGGTCTTATATTCATTGTTGATGATTCAAAGTCCTTAATCGGTTGTATAACTGATGGTGATATTCGACGCTGGATATTAAAAGGCGGTGAGTTAAGTGCCACTGTCGAAGCTGTAATGTTCAAAAATCCTGTAAGTCTACCGGTGCGCGAGAAAGGCAAGGCTAAATCTTTAATGGTGGAAAGAGCCATTACGGCGGTACCAATTTTGGATGATGATAAAAAAATCATTGATATTATACTGTTCAAGGAAATAAGTAGTGTACTCCAAAAGGTTAATCAACTTAGGGGCGTTCCAGTGGTTATCATGGCTGGCGGTAAGGGTACTCGTCTCTATCCTTTCACTAAAATTTTGCCTAAGCCTCTTATCCCTATAGGCGACACACCTATTGTGGAACGAATAATCGACTGTTATGTGGATTATGGAATCGAAGAATTTTATATGACAGTAAATTATAAAAAGGGCATGTTACGTTCCTATTTCAATGATTTAGCCCCACAATATGTTGTAAAGTTTGTTGAGGAAGATAAACCTTTAGGGACTGGTGGCAGTATCAAACTTATTGAAGAAAAGTTTGATACTCCTCTATTTGTAACCAATTGTGATGCGCTAATTAGGGCAGATTATGCAGATGTTTACGACCATCATATTAAATGCGGCAATGATATTACCATGGTAGTTGCTTTGAAAAATATTACAGTTCCTTATGGCGTTGTTAATTCCGGGGAGAATGGTGAGTTACTGTCCATGGAGGAAAAGCCGACCCTATCATATTTTATTAACACTGGTATGTATGTTATAAATCCTGCAACCATTGACTTAATACCAGATGACACAATGTTTCACATGACTCATTTGGTGGAGAAGGTTATGCAGCAGGGGGGCAAGGTTGGCACTTATCCAATAAGTGAGGATTCTTTCCTTGATATGGGCGAGTTTGAAGAAATGAAGCGTATGGAGCAGAAGTTGAATATAATTTCTGAGAAATGATTATGGAAGATATTTTGATAGTAGGCTTTGGGGGCCATGCCAAAAGTGTGGCTGACTGTATTGAGCGTGAAGGAAAATATCATATTGTTGGCTATACTGATATGCGGGAAGCAGATTCACGGTATTCATATTTGGGCTCAGATGATGAGCTTCAGGCTATTTTTGATGGTGGCGTAAAAAATGCTATTATTGGTATTGGCTATATGGGAAAAAGTGCTGTTAGACAGCACCTTTATGCTACATTAAAAAAAATGGGCTTTTATTTACCAGTCGTAACGGATCCATCAGCCATTGTATCCAGCACTGCTGTTGTAGGTGAAGGCACTTTTATCGGCAAATGTGCAGTAATAAATGCTGAGGCTAATATCGGCAAGATGGCTATTATCAACACTAAGGTATTGATTGAACACGAGTGTGTTGTTGATGATTTTTCTCACGTAGCTGTGGGGGCAGTGTTATGTGGTCAAGTTAAAGTCGGGAAAGCTGCATTTATAGGAGCCAATGCTACAGTGATACAATGCCGCCAGATTGAGAGTAATGGCATCGTTCCGGCGGGAGCTACTATTAGATAAGGACGATTTTTATGAAAAAAGTATGTATTATCGCCGAGGCAGGCGTGAACCATAATGGTGATATAATCATTGCGAAAAAGATGGTTGATGTTGCAAAAATGGCTGGTGTTGACTACATAAAATTTCAGACCTTTGTGCCGGAGAAATTAGTTTCCCGTTATGCTGAAAAGGCAAATTATCAGAAGGAGACTACGGATGCGGCTGAATCCCAGTTGGATATGCTTAGAAAATTATCATTATCTGAGGATGAATTTGTATCTTTGAAACAGTATTGTGATGAAGTAGGAATCGGCTTCATATCAACCCCTTTTGATTTGGAGAGTATTGATTTTCTGGAAAAGCTGGAGATGGATTTTTGGAAAATTCCATCTGGGGAGATTACCAATTTGCCATATCTTGAAAAAATAGCTCGGACTGGGCGAAATGTTATCCTTTCTACGGGCATGAGCGATGTTCAGGAAATCAAAGATGCTGTCAGGATACTGGAGAATAACGGTTCACCGGAAATAGTTCTGCTTCACTGTAATACCCAATATCCTACTCCATTTGAGGATGTAAATTTATCTGCAATGGAAACAATGGCTAAATCAACAGGTAAGGTCGTTGGCTATTCTGACCATACCAAGGGCATTGAAGTTCCTATCGCCGCGGTGGCTCTGGGAGCAACTGTTATCGAGAAGCATTTTACCCTGGATAAAAATATGGAGGGGCCTGATCATAAGGCCAGTCTCGAACCAGATGAGCTTACCCAGATGGTAAGTGCTATTCGCCATATAGGAAAAGCTATAGGTAATGGTATTAAAGAGGCTACAACCTCTGAAAAGGGAAATAAGGCAATTGCCAGAAAAAGCATTGTGGCGGCTTGTAGAATTGCCAAGGGCGAGATTTTTTCTGAGAAAAATATCACTACCAAACGCCCAGGAAATGGTATTTCCCCAATGAGGTGGCATGAAGTTATTGGCAAAGCTGCTCCAAAGGATTTTAGTGAAGATGAGTTGATTGAACTATGAACAAAATAGCTGTAGTAACAGCAACAAGAGCTGAATATGGTCTGTTGTCACCGGTGATAAAGAAATTACGGTCCCTTGAAAGTGAATCGTTTAAGGTGAATTTAATTGTGACTGGAACTCATCTCAGCGAACAATATGGTATGACGGTATGTGAAATAGATGACAGGATAGACCATAAGATTCCTATTTCTGTAAGTTCCGCTTCTGGGGCAGATATTTCTGCCAATCAGGCTGAAGCTTTGGTTAAGTCTACTGATTTGTTTTTGGCAGAAAAATATAATGGTATTGTTTTGTTGGGGGACCGTTATGAAATGCTTGCTGTAGCTATTGCGGCCGGTAATACCCATACCCCGATATTCCATTTATGTGGTGGTGATACCACAGAAGGAGCCTTGGATGAATGGATCAGACATTCCATTACAAAGATGAGTTACCTCCATTTTGTTACTAATGAGGATAGTCGTAGAAGAGTTATTCAACTAGGGGAGAATCCGAATCGCGTCTTCAATTATGGCTCTACCAGTATTGATAATGTTTTGCATGTTGCTGATATGACAAAAACAGAGGTTTTGGAAAGTATTGGTTTGGCTGATTGCAAGTATGCTCTTTGTACCTATCATCCAGTTACTATGGAAAATGGCAGTGTTGATAATCAGATAAAGGCATTTCTGGCGGCGATTGAAGTATTACCTGAATTACAGTTCATTGTAACCAAATCTAATGCTGACCAAGGCGGAGCAAGAATAAACGAACTGCTGGATGAAGCTGAAAAGGAGATTGATAATCTTCATGTTTATACTTCCCTTGGGGTGAGAAGATATTTGTCGTTGATGAAATACGCCGAGTTCGTTCTGGGCAATTCCTCCAGCGGTATAATTGAAACACCGGCCTTTCACGTACCAACAGTGAATATCGGTGACCGGCAACGAGGACGACTGCAATCCGAAAGCATAATAGACTGTGGCGAAGATACAGTTAGTATAGTAATGGCTATAAAAAAAGCGATGACCGCTGAATTTAGAGCTATTTGTAATTCCGTTGTCAGTCCTTATGGGGATGGTCATGCCGCCGAAAAAATAACCAAGAAAATATCTGAAGCTATTGCTTCAGATAGGATTGATTTGAAAAAGAAATTCTTTGACATTGAGGCGAATCTATGATATATACCGCAATTATACTAACTTCTTTTTAGTGGATTTAGGTGGGCTAAACATATAATTGTTGCCCTGCAAGTAACTGATATGGTATTTTATCTATGCACTAATAATATAAATTGTGTCAGGATTTAAGGGGGAATTTAAATGAAATATTGTAAAAAATGCACTATGCCGGATACTAGACCGGGAATTACTTTTGATGAAAATGGAGTTTGCTGTGCGTGCAATCATTATGAAAACAGGAAAAATGTAGATTGGGATCAACGCTGGAAGGAATTTGAGGCACTTTGCGATAAATATAGGGGGTGCAATGGTCCTGGTAACTATGATTGTGCTATAGCTGTTTCTGGTGGTAAGGACAGTCATTTTCAGGTGCATATCATGAAAGAGGTTATGCACATGAATCCTGTTCTGTTTTCAGTTGAGGACAATTTCCCTATGACTGAGGCTGGAAAACATAATATAAAAAATATCAGTGAAACCTTTGGCTGTCCGATTATCAGCTATAAGCCTAATATTCGCGCTCAGAAAATCGCTATGCGGGCCATGTTTGAAAAATATGGCAAGCCTACATGGTATATTGATAGATATATTTACACATATCCACTTCATATGGCGTTAAAATTTAATACTATGTTGCTGGTGTACGGTGAAAATGTTTCCTATGAATATGGTGGAGTAGATGATGAGGAAACGTATTCTGCACGTAGACAAATTGAAAATGGAGCTGCAAATAGTGTAAGTCAGGAAGAACTAATAAGCTATGGCTTGGAGGACAATGAACTGGCTATGCTGGAAGCACCTTCAAAAGAAGACTTGCAAAGATTGGATCCTATATATTTAAGCTATTTCCTGCCTTGGAATAGTGTAAAAAACTATGTATTTGCCAAGTCTAGAGGTTTTAAAGACCTTACACATGAGTGGCATAGAACACATCATGTAGAGAATTTTGATCAGATTGATTCTAGAGGATATTTAGTGCATTCATGGTTAAAGTACCCAAAGTTTGGGCATGGATTTACTACGGATTATACTTCAAGGTTGATACGCTATGGTCTTATGACACGGAAAGAGGCTATAAATTTAATTAAGGAAAAAGACCATGCACTTGACCCCAAATGTGTGGATGACTTCTGTGATTTTTGCGGGTATACACATACTGAATTTTGGGCTATTGTAGACAAGATGTATAATAGGGAACTGTTCACAAAGGATGAATTTGGCAGATGGGTGCTGAAGGAAGCCATATATGATGAGTGAATGAACAACTGATTTGCAGAATTAAGCAGCCTTCGGGCTGCTTTTTTTGAACTGAGAGTTTGGGCGGATGATGGAAAAATGACATTTATGATTTTTTAATTATGCGGTATAATGATAGTCACGAAACATGTTAATATTTTTTATGGAGGTAGCATGAAAATTCTAGTAGTTGGCTTAGGTTCAATGGGGCGTAGACGCATAAGACTCCTTAACCAGATATCTCCTAAATTTGAGATAATCGGTATAGACAGTAACCCTGACAGGCAAAAACAGGCCGAGGATGAGCTAGGAATATTCACACAGTCAGATTTAGAAAAGACACTGGCAGATATGAAGCCGGAATGTGCGGTTATTTCCACATCTCCCCTGTCTCATGCCTCCATTGTTGAAATTTGCTTAAAAAACGGCTGTCATGTTTTTACTGAGCTTAATTTAGTGAGTGATAAATATGATGAAAACATGCTTCTGGCGAAGGAACAGAAAAAAACATTGTTTTTGTCCTCCACTTTTTTATATAGAGATGAAATTAAATATGTTGCGGATAAAGTGGCAAATACCGAGGGCTTATTAAACTACAATTATCATGTGGGGCAATATCTTCCTGATTGGCATCCTTGGGAATCTATTCAGAATTATTTTGTGGGTGACAAGCGCACAAATGGCTGCAGGGAGCTGTTTGCCATTGAATTGCCGTGGATTATAAAGGCATTTGGTGAGATAAAATCATATAAGGTGCTTTCTGATCGAAACACCCAATTGCCAATAGAGTATAATGACAATTACATACTGCTTGTAGAGCATACTACCGGCAATAAAGGTGTTCTGTGTGTAGATGTGGTTTCCAGAAAAGCTGTCCGCAACTTGGAGGTTTATGGTGAAAATCTTTATATGACCTGGGATGGTACGCCATTAGGACTAAAAGAGTATGATTTTGAAACTAAAGCAGATAAAAATATAAATTTATATGATTCTGTTGATAAGCAGGAAGGCTACGCTTCCTTTGTCATAGAAAATGCATATAAAAATGAGTTGGAAACATTTATTAATGTGGTAAATGGCAAAGGCCGTGCAGAATACACCTTTGAGGAGGATAAAAAGGTGTTGGCTATGATTGATGAAATAGAGGCAGGTAATAACAAATGAAGGTTTGTTTCGTGGGGATAGGCTCTATAGCAAAACGTCATATTAGAAACCTAAGTGAAATTTGTAATAAAAAAAGGATAGCATTGCAAATTGATGCTTTAAGAAGGTCTCACTCCGTTGGACCTGATAATTTACAGCAAATAGGTGATGTTTATACATCAGCTGAGGAACTGCCAGCGGATTATGATGTGATATTCATTACAAACCCCACGGAATATCATGCAGATATGCTGTCGAAGTTTCATGACCACGCAAAGCATTTTTTTATTGAAAAACCAGTTGCATCTCTTAATACAGTTGATATACTAAAAGAGATTCCTTATCGTGAGGAGTCAGTTTACTATGTGGCCTGTCCCCTTAGATATACCAATGTTATTCAATATTTGAAGCAAGAAATTAATATTGAGGCTGTTAATTCAGTTCGTTGTATATCGTCCAGTTACTTGCCGGATTGGAGACCAGGACAGGATTACAGAGAAACATATAGTGCCCATAAAGATTTGGGAGGCGGTGTATCTATAGATCTTATCCATGAGTGGGATTATATTACTTATTTGTTTGGTATGCCGTCAGCAGTCAAATCATTTTTGGGAAAAGTGTCAAATCTGGAAATTGACAGTGATGATTATGCCATATACATTGCAAAATATGATAATATGGTTGCGGAACTGCATTTGGATTATTTCGGCCGCCAAAGCATCAGAACTGTTGAACTCTATATGGATGAAGATACAGTTGTGGGCGATTTTATTACTGGCACGATAACATATTTAAAGTCAGGTAAAATAGTCAATTTACCGGCTGACAGGGATATATATCAGAAACGGGAATTGGAACATTTTCTTGATATGGTTTTAAAAAATGGAAAATGTAGCAATGATATTGCAAATGCCGTAAAAATTTTGAAGCTTACTCAGGGAATAACCGAATAACATCGGGAGGAAGAAATACATGCGAATCTTGTTTACTGTATGCGGCCGGGCTGGTTCGAAGGGGATAAAAAACAAAAATATAAGAGATTTTCTTGGAAAACCTCTTGCTTATTACACCATTTCAGCAATAGATTTGTACTTGAAAAAGCATGATGATATAGAATACGATATTGCCGTGAATTCTGATAGTGATAGATTGCTTGAATTGATGGATAAAAATCCGATGCGACCTGTTGAGCTAATTGTTCGCAATCAATCTTTGGCTGGAGATACCGTTGGTAAGATTGATGTAATCAGCAACTGCCTGTCAGAAATGGGAAAAAGGAAAGGCATCAAATATGATATTGTGGTCGACTTGGACATCACTTCCCCTTTACGTCGAGTAAAGGATATTGATGAATTGATAAAGGTGCATGTGGCCCAAAAACCTGATGTAACTACATCGGTAACTACAGCAAGACGTAATCCATATTTTAATCAGGTAAAAAAAGTGAATAAGGGCGTCAAAAAGGTTATTGACTCAAATTATACAGCCAGACAGCAGGCACCGGAGATATTTGACATGAACGCTTCATTGTACGCCTATTCTCCAGAGTTCTTAAAATCTGGTAAAGGTGTTTTGGATGGTTATTGCGAAGCTATTGAGATGTTTGATACAGCTGTATTGGATTTGGATCATGAGAATGATTTTGAATTGATGGAAGTTATTGCGGAATATCTTTTTGAAAAGTATGAGGATTTTAAGGAAATAAGATATAACATAAGGTAAATATGTATTAGATGATTGTATATGCAACAATTTAGTATTATCGATTTGTTGCATTTTGTATTTAATTTGTGTAAAATATGTTGTCAGATTTTTTGTAATTTTTCTGCCACATGAATAATGAAATGTATGGTTTTTGTAGTATTGTTGGAGGTATGCTGAATGAAGGTTTTATTGATAGTTCCAGATAATGGGAGTTATATATCTACTTTCCCACTGGGGATTGCTTATATTGCTGCAACGCTTCGGAAACGTGGGGATTCGGTAGAAATATATTGTAAGGATGTGTATCACTATTCAGAAGAGCACCTTACCAACTTTTTAAATGAACATAACTATGATGTGATTGGTACAGGTACCTGTGGCGGGTATTATCAATATCGCGAGATGAAAAATATAGCTCAGGCTATAAAAAAAGTACAAGTAATGCAAAATTTGTTGTTGGCGGACATCTTGTTACACCAGAGCCGGAGTATTTTATAAATTTGTTAAATGCGGACTATATCGTTCTTGGTGAAGGTGAAGAAACCATGAAAGATTTAGTATATCACTTGGAAAGTAACCTTGATGTAGATGATGTAAAGGGAATTGCATATAAAAAGAGTGATGGTACTGTAAAAATTAATGAACGTAGAGAATTGATTAAAGATATTGATTCTATTCCATTCCCCGCGTGGGATCTTTTTCCAATGGATCACTATACATTGTTGCGAATGCCTAATATAGGTTCGAATGAGCGGTGTATGGTAATGTATTCAGGACGTGGTTGTTTATTTAGATGTAATTTCTGTTATCGCATGGATAAAGGATTTAGGCCACGTAGCGCAGATTCTGTAATTGAGGAGATGCGCATTTTAAAGGAAAGATATAATATAAGCTATATTGCTTTTTTTGATGAATTGTTAGTAAGTTCTGTGGAGCGCGTTACAGAATTTTGTGAAAAGCTTATTGCTGCAAATTTAAATATGAAATGGGATTGCAACGGGAGATTAAATTTTGCAAAAAAGGAAATGCTGGAATTAATGAAAAAGGCTGGTTGTGTATTCATAAATTACGGCATTGAGTCCATGGATGAAGAGGCTTTGAAAAGAATGAACAAGAGCCTGACAACATCTCAAATTATAAAGGGGATAGAAAATACACTTGCAGCTGGTATTAGCCCTGGTTATAATATCATTTTCGGCAATATTGGAGAAACTGATAAATCTTTGCAGTTGGGAGTAGATTTCTTATTGAAATATGATGATCATAGTCAGCTTAGAACTATTCGCCCTGTAACCCCGTATCCTGGTTGCCCGTTATATTATTATGCAATCGAGCAGGGACTGTTGAAAGATGTAGAAGATTTTTATGAAAACAAACATGTTAATAGTGATTTGTTAGCTGTAAACTTTACTCCTTTGTCTGATGATGAATTTTATAATTGCTTGCGAGATGCTAATAAGGCATTGTTAAACAACTATTATGATTCATTAAAGAAAAATGCTATTGAAACTGAGGAAAATTTATATAATAAGAGAGATGCTTCGTTTAGAGGATTTAGGAGAACTTAGGATATAGGTGACAAACTATAAACAGTCAAGTAAAAAATGAAGATTTTTAATGAATCGTGAAAATTGCACAGCAAACAAGCCATCTGAAGAAGTTGTATTTCAGGTGGCATCGGATGAGAGACAATATTAGTCAGCGAAGAGACTGAGGTATGAAGTCGGTGTTCTGCCTCTCCAATGCAAAAATTACTCTGACAAGCTTCTTGACGACATGGGACAAGGCTACTCTGTGTGGCTTACCTTCTGAACGTTTTTTTGCATAGTAAGCAGCAAAAGTTACATCAAAGCGGATTAATGGTAAAGCACAGTTCATCAGTACATAACGAAGCTGTGAAGATCCACGCTTAACCATTCTTCCACCGTGGCTTTCTGTGCCGGAATCATTTACGCCAGGCTCTAGCCCTGCAAATGCTAACATTTGTGATGGCTTTGAGAAGTTGGAGATATCTCCATATTCAGCGTAGATGACAGCTGCCGATATTGGCCCGATTCCCGGAATCGACATGTAGTGAGGGTGAATTTCTTCGATTAATTCGGTTATTTGGGTCTCAAGAATGCATATCTGTTCAGCTGTAGCCTTATAAAGCGTAAGAAGAGTATTCAACTCCATTTCAAAGATGGAATTGTTTACGCCAATGGTATTGGTTGCAAGAGATTTTAGTTCAAGGAACTGTTGAGGAGAGAACTTTCCACGAGAAAGAGAATATAGCCTCTCATAAGAGGCAGTATTCATATGTGCCATCTTTTCTGCGGAGCCGTAGTTTTCTAGCAGATACAGAGCTGTCTTGCTGAAGTGCTCATTGAAAAAAGGCTTAAACTCCGGAAAAGTGTGATCCAGGACATTGGTGATCTTCACGAGATAGAAAGAACGCTGCCGTATAAGTTTGTCCCGTAAACGTGTTAATGACTTTAGAGAATAAGCATGATAAAATCCTTTTGGATGGGGTTTGTACTCTACGGTCATTAGCCAGCAGGCAATCGATTCACAATCGATACGGTCCGTCTTCGTTCTGCGAAGAGTAGTGGACTTCTTGTACTGAGAAATGAGAACTGGATTAACTTCCATAAAGCTGTGGTGGGCTTTCTCAAGAAAGAGTTCAAGATTGAGGGCATAATGAGAAGTAGATTCAAACCCTATTCTTATGTTCTTGGGATTGGAGAGAGAATGCAGAGTAGTTAGAAGTTCAGAGAAGCCATCTTTATTGTTTTTGAAGGTGAACTTTGAAACGACCTGCTGCTCAGCTGAAGAGATAATACAGCAATCATGTTTGTACTTGGAAATATCAATTCCAACAAAGTATAGAGACATGGTGAAACACCTCCTTAAGGAAAAATTGGCGCTGTTGTCTTCCACAGAGAATCCGGCTGTGTAATCACGTAAATAGAAACGTCGAGCGTTAACAAACTGATTAACAGTAATAGACGAAAAGCTGTGGTCTGAGTCACCTCATACCAGTCAAAGCTGTAGTTTTATAGGTACAGATCCACAGCGCCAAAGTAAGTATATCAGAGATGGTTAAAAAATAACCCGGATAATCCGGGAGAAAGGAAAATCCAATCACCATCATCGATGATTGGATTATACGTGCTTTATAGTATGGATATATTTCAATGTATAAATGATATAGAAAAAAAGTTCCCAGTTTGTAGTTGGCGAGTTGGAGATATTGATGTTTGGCCAATTGTTCGTCTAGGGTTATTTTATGAAAATATTGCGACAGTACCAATTGGGAATTCCCATAAAAGTAGTATATTATCAACATTGATAAATGAAATAAAATTGTTATTTTTATGTCTATATACGATCATAAGGGATAATTCACATAATGCATCTGAGCATGAGTCAGATGTGGTATTTTTGGGGTGGAATGCTGATAGAACAGTTAAATTATCTACTGGTGAGTTGGCGTGCCAAAATCTTGACATGATAAAGGTTGAATTGCAAAAGAGAGGATATGTTCTTTATGCCTTAGAATATATATCTGGTTTTGTTACTAAGATTCCAAGATATACTTGCTCGGATTTGAGTATATTTTGGAAGTTATTTAAAGTTCGTTGCGCTTTAAAATTCAATTCACAAAAAGAAGAAAAAAAATTGTCACAATTAATCGAAGTAGAGGAATACTTAAAAAAAAATGGATTTAATAGTTCAACGTGTGAAGAAACTTATATCAGTAGTTATGCAAAAAGCCTAAAGGCGTATGCAGAGTGTTTTTATGGTGTACTGCAACAAACACAGGCAAAAATGGGAGTGGTGGTGTGTTGGTATTCCAATGTTAGTATGTCATTTATATTAGCGTGCCGAAAAAAAGGTATACCGTGCATAGACATTCAGCATGGATTTGCTGGGGGGAATAAACACGAAGCATATTATAATTGGATTAACATTCCACAGGATGGTTACAATATCATGCCAACCAATTTTTGGAGTTGGTCCGATAAAGATGCTGCGGCAATTAATAAATGGTACTGTAGTGAGAATAGTAATATAAAAAGAGCCTTTGTGGGCGGCAATTATACTCAGGCATATTTGTTGAAATATGATTTAGGTAGTTTGTGGAATAAAAAGCTTGCAGAAAAAATTGAAAAAGATAGAATTAGCGTTTTGGTTACACTGCAGCCAGGTTTTAAGTTGCCTGAATGGTTTATAGTTTTTATAAAGACATCTGAAAATATCCAGTGGTTTATAAGGTGCCACCCTGTTATGGATGAGATTCAACAAGAATTTGTTGATAAAGTTAAAAATGAAAGTAATGTGGCGTGTGAAATTGCCTCTGCTTGTCCTTTGGTCAGCGTTTTAGAATTATGTAATTTACATATAACATCGCATTCGAGTGTTGTAATAGATGCAGAGTCATATGGGGTGAAGTCTGTGTGTTTAAGTACAGAATGTTTTAATTATTTCAAAGAGAATATTAATCAAGGTACATGTTTTTATGTAACAAACGCAGTAGAGTTGAATGAAATTATCAAGAGAGAAACAGCTTGTATAAAAAATAATGATGCAAAATCAAGTCGTAATGATATCGATATGTCAGGAATTGATAATTTAATCCGGCTAATCAATCAATAAAAAATTGGGGGATTTATGATGCTACATAAAATAGAAAGCGGTTTGTTTCGTTTAGGATTGATAAGTGATGATTACATTATGCGCCGGAATCTTATCGAAGATGTAGATTTGGAGTATGATGCAGTTAGGGAACATTGGGATGATGACGCTATTAAAGTTCATGGTGATACTTCACCTGAAGTTTTGGAAAAGTATGCCAACAATATTGCAAATGTTATGAAACTTACCCAGGAAGATGTTCTTCTATGTGTTGGCTGTGGTGATGGACAGGTCGATAGTTATTTGCAAGATAAGGTCGGGGCACTGTATGGATTTGACTTTGCTCCTTCTAAGGTTGATGCTGCCCGGAAAAATAACCCCAAGGGACACTATTTTATTCAAAGCTTCTTGGAGAAATACCTGTGTCCTGCGGGGGGGGAGAGAATTAACAAGATTTACTCTTCTAGTGTTGCCCAGTACTGTAAACCTGAAGATTTACATTGGTTTATTGAATTGCAGGTGGTTTTTCTCAAGGAAAATGGTGGTGGCGTTATAGGGCATTTGGATGTTCCAGATAGGGCAAAGGCGAAGTGTTATTATAATAGATTTTCAGAAGCTACTATACATAAATATCAGGATAAATTAAGACAGATTTTTGCGGATGGCTCTTATTGGCACAGTATGGAGCTTTTTATTTCGATTGGTAAGAGATTAGGATTGGAAGTAATAATACAAGATGCACAATGTAATTATAGATCTGACGTGTTGTTATATTTAAAATAAAACACATAGATAAAAATATATAATACAATCGTGTTTCTGGATGTTAATTCGTTTTATAAGGATTATTAAACTGTATGAGTACTAATATTAAGGAACGATATAGAGAATTGTGCAAATCGGAAAATGATATCGCTATTTTTCAACAAGCCTGGTGGTTGGATGCGACTTGTGGTTCTGATTGGGATGTTGTGCTTTTTGAAAAAGGAAATAAGATATTTGGAGCATTGCCATACGCACATGATAAAATCAGAGGGATGTTTACCAGCCTGGGTGTGCCATGTTTGACACAATTTTTAGGCCCATGGATAAAGTATCCTGAAGGCATGAAGTACGAAAGAAAATTGTCTTTTGATAAAGAAGTTATGTTTTCGTTGATTGATCAGCTGCCATCAGCCGATAGCTTTGCACAAAATTTTTCTTATAATATTACAAATTGGTTACCGTTTTATTGGAAAGGTTACGATGCAAGACCACTGTACACCTATGTGATAGATGATCTTAGTAATCTTGATGAGTTATTCAATAAAACGATATCCAAAAAATTACGAAGAGATATTAACAAAGCTTCTTCGGAAGTAGTTGTAGAGGAAACAGAGGATTTAAAACGACTCTACGCTTTGGTGTCAATGACATTTGAGAGGCAAAAAAGGTTGGTGCCATACACGTATCAGTTTTTAGATACGTTGGATAAGGCGATTCAGATGAATGCTGGACGAAAAATATTTTTGGCTTATGATAAAGATAGGAATGTTCATGCAGGCGCATATATTATTTGGGATGATAATAGTGCATATTACTTGATAGGCGGAGAAGATACCAGCAAGCGTCAAAGTCAGGCAATGAGTTTATTAATATGGGAGGCAATTAAGTTTTCTGCATCGGTTACTAAAAAGTTTGATTTTGAGGGAAGTAATATTGAACCAATAGAACAGTTTTTCAAGAAATATGGTGCCATGCAAAAGGTGTACTATAGAGTATATAAAAAAGAAGGGAAATTGTATTCAATCTTGTTGGATGTTAAGGATATTATAAAGCAGCTGATTATGTAGAAATAACAGGAAATTAATTATGTTCATTATAAGGTGCCCTAATAACTTCATTGAAGAACGGAAGTATATTTTTTATGTTTTGTTGCATGAATTTTTAGGTCTGGAATATCAAATTGAGTTCTCGCCTGAAGTTGAAGGTTATGTGACCATTGATAAAGATGAAAAAAATGTATCTGTGGTAGATGTTTTCTTTTCTCAGCCAGAAGAAATATATTTATCATCAGATAGTATGCCTAAACAGCCTTTAGTAACTTTTCAACCTAAGCGGAAAGATATCAAGACTGTTCTTTGTGGTGATAAATTGCCGATAATATATGGCTGGGCGAATAATGAAGAATATTATTCTGATAGTTGCGATATGGGCAAAATCACTATTGGTATAGATATTTTTGGCAGTGCATTTTTCATGTTGACCAGATATGAAGAAATAGTTAATAAAAATAGAGATGAATATGATAGATTCCCAGCTAGGGAATCTTTGGCATTTAAAGAGGGGTTCATAGAAAGACCTATTATTAATGAGTATGTGGAAATATTATGGTTGGCAATTCATACTTTATGGCCAAATGTTAAGAGGAAACAACGTCATTTCAATATTTTGCCTACACATGATGTTGACAGACCATTTGGTACAGCTTTTCTTACTACATATCAGAAAATACACACCTTGGCTGGGGATTTGATAAAAAGAAAAAATCCAGGTCTTTTTTTCCGTCGCTCTAAAATGATTTTTGACATTTTTAGTAAAGGATATATATATGATGAAGATAATACCTTTGATTTAATTATGGATATTAGTAAAAAAAATGGCTTAACCAGCACATTTTTTTTTATGACTGCTGTTGGTATATCTGACAACGATGGTAATTATGATATAAACAGAGTTGAAATAACTGATTTAATAAAAAAAATCAAAAAAAGAGGACATAGAATAGGTGTTCATCCTTCATTTGAAAGCTATACATCAAGTGAGGTGATGGAGGATAGCGTGAATCGTTTAAAGTCCTGTCTTGCAGATTTATCAATAGATGATGCTATAGGAGGGCGCCAGCATTATCTTCGATGGAAAAACCCTGATACATGGAGACATTATGAACACTCTGGCTTAAAGTATGATACTACATTAAGTTATGCGGATCATATTGGATTTAGATGCGGTACATGTTATGAATACAGTGTATTCGACATTGAAGAACGTAAAATGCTAAAACTAAAAGAGTACCCTCTAATTGTTATGGAATGTAGCGGGTTAGATGAATGTTATATGGGACTAAGTCATGAGGAAATGTGTGAGCGTTCGATAAAATTAAAAAAGCGTTGTGAAAAATATGCTGGTAATTTTGTTATTTTATGGCATAACAGCAGGTTTATTGAAAAAGCAGAAATAGATACTTATAAAACGATAATACAAGGATGACAATATATGGCTAATATTTTACTTATAACGGATTATTATCCTCCAAGAAAATCTATAGCTACCAACAGGATGAAAGCATTTGAGAAGTATCTTTCTCAAATGGGACACAAAATGTTTATTATAACTTTGGGGGACAAAGATTCTTGTATTGTTGATGGCACTACAACCATATATTACTGCCAAGACGATGATGTTATAAAGAGATTTGATACTAATATAAAGGAGAGTGCATGGAAACACTATTTAAAATGTGTATGGAATATTGTTTTTAGTAATATGTATTTGTATTCGACTTCATGGGTTAAGCATATCGTAGGTGTTGCAAATGAGATTGTTCAGAATAATCATATTGATGTAATGATTACCAGTTACCCTACTATTGGGACAATGGTAGCTGGCGAAAAGATAAAGGTGAAATATCCAAATATAAAGTGGATAATGGATATGCGGGATGCAGTGTGGTCACCTGGCAGTAGTGAGCGCGTACAAGATAAAATGTTGTGTATTACAAATGCTGTTGCAAAAAGATGCGATGCTATACTTGCCGTATCACAGCCTCATTTGGAGAAGTATAGCAAAATGGCAAGTAGTACGACTAAATTACTGGTAATCACAAATGGTTATGATTTTGATGTACCAGTAATAAATAGAGCATCTAGAAATGGCATGTTTAATATAGCGTTTACAGGTAATTTTTATGGTGCTCTTTCACCACATTATTTTTTTATCGCACTCAGTAATTTAGTAAGAAAAAGGAAAATCGAAGATATTAGATTTAAAGTTATAGGTAATCATTCTGTATTGTCTGTACCAGGTGATATTAAACTATTTGTTGAGGAATATGATTATATGGAATACTCTAACCTAATTGAGTATTGTGCGGATAATATTGATTTGCTGATGTTGGTTATTCCAAGGGTTAGGGAACGCGGTATTTATACGGGTAAGATCTTTGATTATATTGGTATAGGTAAGCCAATTCTTGGGTTGGTTCCTAAAGATGATGTAGCAGCTGAGTTAATTAGTCAAGCTGGCAATGGTTATATTGCAGAAAATGAAAATGTTGATGAAATAGAAGAGGCTATATATAAAGCATATATGGATTGGAAAAATAATAATGTACCACAGATTAATAAAGACGTTCAGGAGACTTATCATAGGCGTATACAGGTAGCTAAATTGGATGGGTTGATAAATGAAATATTGAACAGTAAATAATGATGCTGAATATATAATTCGTACAGGATAGGGATTTTTATGTCAAAAGAACCATATTTGATATTGTCAGATGGTAAAAGTGCTCATACTTTAAAATGGGTAAAAGAATTAGTAAAGTTTTATGATGTTTATGTTGTGTCGTTGAATGGTTTTGCTGATGAGTTAAGGAGGGCACTGGGGACTGATAAGTGTTTTGATTATATGGTGCTTATAAACGTTGATGGAGGAAATATTGGCGTTTTGAAGTCCATCGGCTTTGTTAGCAAACTAATAAAATCCATACAGCCAGCTGTGATAAATGCTCATTTTATTACAAGTTATGGAACGGTAGCCTGCCTTGCTTCAATTTTGGCCGGTTATAAAGGTAAAATTGTATTGTCAGCTTGGGGGACGGACATATTAGTGACACCGTGGAAGAATAAAGTATATTTTTATTTGACTAAATTTGTTTTAGGAAAAGCTGATTTGATTACGTCTGATGCGAAATTTATGTCAGATAAAGTCAAAGAAATTGTAAATTCGGCCAGAGTTATGACTTTTCCTTTTGGTGTGGAAAAGCTTCCAGACATGGAATATTCAGATAAAGATGATACAATATTTTTCTCTAATCGTGCATTGGAGCCCAATTATAATATCAATAAAGTAGTTTTGCTATTTTCGAAACTGTATCAAGAGGATAATAATCGAAAGCTTGTGCTCGCAAATGATGGGTCACAAAGAGAAGAGTTAGTTAATCTTGTTGCTGCGCTGAATTTGTCAGATAATGTGGAGTTTGTGGGTTATTTAACAAAACCACAACAAGCGGAGTATTATAAAAAGAGTCGTTGGTTTATTTCTGTGCCAACATCTGATTCTACTTCAGTATCCTTGTTGGAGGCCATGTCCTATGGATGTGTACCTATCGTGAGTGACCTCCCAGCTAATAGGGAATGGGTTACTGATGGAGAAAATGGTATAATATATAAGGGGGAAGATTTAAATTTAGGTGTATGTGACCAACATGTTGCATATGATAAGAATAGGGAAATAATAAAAAAGCATGCTATTTGGAGTGAGTGTATAGCGCGATATAAGAGTGAATTATACAGTGGTTTGAAAAATGAGGAGAAAAGTTTTCGAGATATATTTTTTTCTTACCAATTAAGTTGTAAAGGTAATAAAGAGATTAATTCAAGTTTTTCTTTCTTTGAATTGCCTTTTTATAGGCAGATATTTATGGTGTTTATATTAATTTGGTCCGTTGTTACTTGGTGTATGTTTTTAGCTTATGATATAGGACTCTTGTATCCAGTGATTATTTTTGGCGGAGTTTTTCTATTCGTTATAGTTGTGGATAGAAGGGAAGAAAATCGGCGAAAGATGCAGAAGCTTTGGCATATGCGAGATAAAAAAAGATTAGATTTAATGATATCTGTTTTGGAAGATGTACATATATGTTGTACTGATAAAAATGTTATAAATTCATTGATTGATGAAGCAATTACTAGACAAAAAGAGAATATTATTTTGAGGATTTTAGCTAAATATAGGAAGTTTATTTCAGTAATATTAACATCTTGCATAGGAATTTTTATTAATGCTATATTTAGTGGTGATCTTGATGCTAATGACGTTTATAGTGTTTTGCCAATCTGCTGGGTTGGCGCATACTTGTATTGGGCTATAGAATCGATTCTTGATCTGTGTTTAAGGGTATTTTCAGATTATTACGATTATGAAAATTTTATTTATGACTTGAGACAAGTAAGACTTCTTGGGACAATGCAATTGGAGGATAAAGGATGAAATTTAGCTAACATATGTATCAAGAGCACTTTGTATTATAAAAGAGGAAAAAGGTGAAATAATGCGTTTTGATATAGTTGGTCGATGTAATAATGAATATAATTATGATGGTATACTATATTGTGCACAACGTATAGAAGAAATGCTTATGATGTACACATCTCATTTGTATAAATCACCAGTATATAATACATTACTTCTTTTTTATGAATTTTTTAATGTTTATAACACGGTAGAGAAGAAGTCGCTGGATAAGGCACATTTGAACAATGTATTAGACGAGTTTATTTTTACTTTTGAATCTGATGTTGTTATTAGGGAGCACTTTACGGCAGAAAATATTCAGTATTTCAAAAATAGGTTGAAAGGTTCTTCTGCTTTTGAACAACAACGCACTATGCATTACTTGTTCCATGTTATGAAGGATTACCCTAACTGGTGTGTTGAAACTCTCAAAAAAGCAGTGGCTGAACCAAAAGAGAAAAAAAGAATTGAAAGGTCCGTCCGTTCATACATTCCTATGATAATAGGTATGGGTTATCATCCGCACTTCATATATCATAAGTGCAAGAAAGAATTTACAAAACCTGATATCAACTATTTGGATGCCATGGAAGCCTTTTTGGGGACATTTCATGGGGTAGACAATGAATATATTGTTTATTTTATAGTAAGTAAGAGGGTTGAAAAGTTTAAGACAATCTTGGAAGAGAGACTACACATTTCATTTGAACAAGATGCCTTTTCAGAGCGATTGTGTCATGATGTACAAAAAGATGTACAAAAACAAATATGCGTACACATATCAGAAGAGGCATTAGATCCTAATGTGGCCGCTCAGAAGGCATATGACGCTTTTGACCTCTTTATGCGATATTATAGATTTCTGGGGAACAGAGATGAGACGTGGTTGGGAAGGGGCTGCCTTGTTGTAGATTCAAATGGTGATTGTACATATACACACATAGGTTCAGAACGATATTTTTATTCTAAGGATTACGATGATAAAACTCTTGGAAGAAATTCGGAACGTATTATTACGCAACTCATCAAGAGCGCAGGTAGGAATGATTTTTTTAAATTTGAAAAAGTAATTCATGCCCATAATACAGCACTGTCAAGTCAAGATATTAATAGCGCATTCTTAAATCTATGGTCAATTATGGAAATTGTAGGTGTTGATGGACTTGGTGGGGAAACAAGCAAGATAAAACAGGTTTTGGACAATGTTATACCGGTTTTAAAAAGAAACTATGTAAATAAAGTCTTCGAGGAACTCCATGATTATCTAAAAGGCAACTTAAGTAGTGAGCAATATAATGAACTAATTACTAGTATAACAGAAGATGGCTCCGAAGTATTTAAGATCGCTTGCTTGGTGTCCTTAGACAAATATAAAGAAAGCCGTAAAAAAGCGTATGAGTTTTTAAGAGATTATCCTCTTATTCGTAGTAGAATAAGTCAGTTGCATGAGGATGTATTTAAAAAAAAGAAAAAGTTTTTAGCGGAACTGAATAGATATGCACAAAGGCTTATTTGGCATATTCAGAGATTATATCGTGTAAGGAATGCTATTATTCATTCTGGGGAGCGGGGAGAGTACATGGTTTCGTTGGTAGAACATCTTCATAGTTATGTTGATGAACTTATCTTGGATATGATAGACAGAATGACTCGGCCACAAAGTTTAGGTACGGTGGCAAATGTGTTACTTGATGCCCAAGTTTTTATTGAGAACATTGATAAAACATATACTTCAGAGGAAGAGCTTTCTGTAAATGATATTAAGTTGTTATTGAGATAAAGGAAAAGAAAATGACATTCTATGATTCAACCGGACGAGCAGTTGCATATACTGAGGATAATGAAAATATATATTTATACAGTGGTGATCCAGTGGGATATTTATATGGAAATCTTGTGTATAGCTATAAAGGTACCCAGTTGGGAAGATTTGAAAATGGGTGGATTCGTGATAAAAGAGGTGATTGTGCATTTTTTACAGAGGCTGCCAGAGGAGACGGTCCTACAAAACCTGTAAAGCAGGTTAAGCCGGTTAAAGGATTGAAAAAGTTAATGCCAATAAAAGGGATAAGACATGTTCCCTTCCTAAAAACTGTTGATTCACTTTCGTGGTCAAGCTTATCTGATGAAAGATTTTTTTTACAGTAAATTATATATTATGTAAGGGATAAAGATGCTGCAAATAAGTTCATGGATATAATAAAGGAATTGTTATTGCTATTGATATCGGCCACATCCAAGGTGTGACAGCTACATCAAAATGGCATAATACTGTTCCTCTTGCTTGTCCCTGAACTGTTCTCTATATTGTCATTAGTATGGAAGATGTATTTACAATGGGGGGATATTTATGGACAGAATAATACAAAGTTACATGGAGGCTTTTTTAAAGTCACAACAAATAGTAGAAAAGGATAAAAGTAGAAAATTTGAAATTTTTGCCTCATATTGTGCCGTTGAAAATCATTATTCAGAAACATATAATATTTCAGATATCATTGTAGGTAAAGGCGGAGATTGTGGAATAGATGCCATAGCAATCATCATTAATGGTACCCTGATTACATCAAAAGAGGAAATTGATGATATTTTAGAGATGAATAAAACTTTTTCAGATATAAGTTTTATTTTTATTCAGGCCAAGACATCATCTAATTTCGATTATGGTGATATGGGAACATTTGGTGCAGGAGTAAAAGATGTTTTTTCTGAGCAACCTCAAATGGTCAGAAATTCCTCGATTGCAGGTAAAAGTGCTATTGTTGAATATATTTTTTCAAAGGCTACCTATATAAAACGTAAACCAACTTGTTATATGTATTATATTACTACCGGAAAGTGGCAAGATGATATAAATTGTACTGGCCGTATGAATATGGCTATTTCTGATTTGAAAGATCTTAATTTATTTGATGATGTTAGATATATTCCAGTAGATTCATCTTTATTACAAAAATACTATCGTTCGACAATTGATGCTGTTGAAACAGAAATAGAATTTGAAAACAAAATATTGTTGCCAGATATTAAAAATGTAAAACAGTCTTACCTGGGGATTATAAGCTATAAAGAGTATTTGAAACTGATCGTTGGAGAAAATGGAGAGATTAGGAAAAGCGTTTTTTATGATAATGTTCGTGATTTTCAGGGGGATAATCCTGTAAATCACGAAGTGGCAGAAACGGTGTGTTCTGATCCTCAAAAATTTGTATTATTCAATAATGGTGTCACTATTATATGTAAAAAAATGACTAATATAGGTAAAAAATTTACATTATCAGATTATCAGATTGTAAATGGGTGTCAAACTAGTCATGTTTTATATAATCATAGGGATGACATAGAACATGATCTTCAGATACCGATAAAACTTATTGAGACGGAAGATGATGAAACGGTTAATCGCATTATAAAAGCGACAAATCGTCAAACAGAGGTTTCGGACGAGCAGTTAATCGCATTAAATGAATTTCATCGTAAGTTGGAAGCCTTTTATGGCACATTTACTGGAAATGATAAATTATACTATGAAAGAAGATCAAAACAGTATAATTATGGCTCAGATATAGAGAAAGTTCGTATTGTGTCTATAGTTACGCAGATAAAATCTGTAGCATCAATGTTTTATGATAAGCCTAATCTGGCAAGTCGCTATTACAGTAGATTACTTAGTTCAATAACAGGTATTTTTAGTGAAGATCATAAAATGCTTCCATATTATACCTGTGCGTTTACATTATATAGATTGGAATACTTATATAGAAATAAGTCTTTACCATCTAACTATCGCAAATTTCGATATCATATTTTGATGATGATAAAATATCGACTTGTAGACAGTAAAATACCACAAATGAACTCTGGTGAAATTGAAAAAATCTGTCAAACTATTCTTAAGGTTGTAAAAAATAATAATAAATTAGTTGAGCTGGTAACGGAGTTAGTTTCTATTATTGATAAGTATGTGGATGACATTAATAGCACTGAACCAACTAAATCAAGCGAATTAGTAGAAAAATTAAAGTTAGAGTTAACGATGTAAAATTAATTGAAAATGGTGAAAAATTATGATTGAACGGTTATATTTGAAAAATTTTGGTATGCATCATCAAATTGATTGGAATAATCTTGGAAAAATCAATTTGATAATTGGCGAAAATGGTACAGGTAAAACTTTCCTAATGAAGGCCATGTATACGGCTCTGAAAACCATGGAACAGTATAAGAAAGGTCAGGACAATCAAAGTTTGCCCGATATTTTAGCGGATAAACTTTATTGGACATTTCAGCCTGACTCCTTGGGAGAATTGGTTAATAAGAATTATAAGGAAAAGTTACATTTTTCTATGCAGTCTGATGGTAAGATATTTGAGTATTCATTTGGTTCTGATACGGTTAGGAAGATAATTAAGCTGGAAAGTGAGTCCCAAGAAAATCGTGTGGATAATTCTGTATTTATTCCTGCCAAGGAAGTTTTGTCCTTGTACCAGATTATCTTAAAATCCAGAGATCAGGACAGAGCATTTGGTTTTGATGACACATATGTGGATTTAGCAAGGGCACTTATGCTGCCTGGTCAGCAGGGGAATAACTACAGAAGATTTGCTGAGAGTAGAGAGCGTTTACGTAGTATGGTTAATGGACGGGTAGAGCTCGATTCAAAGACAAATAGGTGGTATTATTATCAAGGTCGTAACACTTATACAATAGGTGAAACTGCTGAAGGTATAAAAAAAATTGCCATTTTTGATAGATTGCTTGTCAATCGTTATATTAGTCGTAATTCAGTGATTTTTTTGGATGAACTGGAATCATCACTTCATCCAAGTGCGGTCGTTGAGTTTTTGGATATTATTTACAATTTGGCCGAGAGTGGTGTGCAGTTCTTTATTGCCAGTCACTCGTACTTTATTATAAAAAAATTGTTTTTATTGGCTCAAAAATATCATGAATCTATTCCGGTGTTGTCGTTGTCATTGACTAATGAACCAGTGTATGAAGATTTAAAAAATGGAATGCCTGATAACAGTATTATAGATGCGGCGATAGCTTTATATAGTGCCGAAGTAGAAATGTTGACAGGGGATGATGACGATGGAGATTCATGAATCGGGCATGGCAATCAATTATACGGATGATATAAGCTTTTTAATAGAAAAATGTCATGCTTATAGAAAGATTCGCAGTTCAGGCGTATCGTCCGTGGAGTGCGTTGTGAATGCCAAGAAAAATATGATATATTTTGTTGAGTTAAAAACAACTGCTCCAGACAAGGAGAATAAAAACGATTTGGAAAGCTATGTAGTTGAAATAGCTGATAAATTTATCCATTCAATATCTTTGTGTTATTCAATTTTCCATGAAATACAAAAGGAAGATGCCGATTATCCTATTGGTATAACGCTAAAGGAATGCTTAGGGAAATCTCCTAAGATTCGGTTTATGCTTTTGGTTAAGACTATTGCAGAGGATAATTGTTTGCATTTATCTGCGATGTTTCAAAAGAAAATGCGTCCATTTTTAAAGATATGGAACGCAGAATCAGTTATAGTAATGAGCGGGGCTAAGGCTGTACAAAAAGGCCTAGCTGTTATTGAATAATGAAATGAGGGACAAAGTTATGAAAATACCATTTTCACCACCAGATATAACAGAAGAAGAAATTAAGGAAGTCGGGGAAGCTATGCGGAGTGGGTGGATTACCACTGGGCCTCGTACCAAGGAGCTGGAGAAGCAGCTTTCAGAATATATGGGGACGAACAAGGCTGTATGCCTGAATTCTGCAACTGCGGCTCTTGAGATGACCATGCATGTGCTTGGGGTTGGTGCCGGGGATGAGGTTATTACATCGGCCTATACTTATACTGCCAGTGCCAGTGCAGCAGTTCATACTGGTGCTAAAGTCGTTTTAGTGGATACGATGCCTGATTCCTATGAGATGGATTATGAAAAGCTGGCGAATGCTATTACAGAAAAGACAAAGGCTATTGTTCCGGTCGATTTGGGCGGTGTTGTCTGCGATTATGACAAGATATTTGATGTTGTGGAGTCCAAGAAGGCACTCTTTAAGCCTGCAAATGAAATTCAGAAAGCTATAGGCCGTGTGGCTGTTGTGGCTGACTGTGCTCATGCTCTTGGTGCTGAATGGCATGGTAAAATGGCTGGTAATATAGCGGATTTTAGTTCATTTTCTTTTCATGCAGTAAAGAACTTTACTACTGCTGAAGGAGGCTGTGCTACTTGGCGACCAATTAATGGTATTGACGATGAGGAAATTTATAAGACTTATCAGCTGTTGTCCCTGCATGGGCAGAATAAGGATGCTCTTGCCAAGACAAAGCTGGGGGCTTGGGAATATGATATTAAGGGCTGCTACTACAAGTGCAATATGACTGACATCATGGCAGCTATGGGACTGGTGCAGTTAAAGCGGTATCCGGGGCTTTTAATGCGTCGTAAGGAAATCATTGAAAGGTACAATGCTGGCCTTAAAAATGCCGATGTGGAAGTTCTGTGCCATTATGGTGATAATTTTAAGAGCAGTGGTCATCTTTATTTGGTAAGACTCTTGGGCCATGATGCGGAGTATCGTAATGCTTTTATTGAAAAGATGGCAGAAAAGGGTGTGGCAACAAATGTTCACTATAAGCCTTTGCCTATGCATACAGCGTATAAGAATATGGGTTTTGATATTAAAGATTATCCAAATGCCTATAATCGATTTGCCAATGAGATAACTTTGCCGCTGCATACAAGGCTTACGGATAAGGACGTGGATTTTGTAATTGATAGTTTCCTGCAGGCCCAGAAAGAATTATAGACAAATCTCATCCGTCAGCCTTTGGAGGCTGACACATTACCCCAGAGGGGGAGGCAAAAAGGAAGAAAAGGGAAGAGAGTATGTTGAAGCGTCTTTTTGATTTGATGTTTACTATACCGGGGATAATTGTTTTATCCCCGGTGCTTTTGGTACTAGCTTTATGGGTTCATTTTGATTCAAATGGCCCTATTTTTTTTAGGCAGGAAAGAGTAGGTCGTTATGGTGTGACTTTCCGCATTTTTAAATTCCGCACTATGGTGGTGGATGCAGAGAAACAAGGCAAGCAGATCACAGTTGGTGCCGATAAGCGGGTGACCAGAAGTGGTGAAGTGTTGCGCCATTATAAGCTGGATGAACTGCCCCAGCTCGTTAATGTTGTACTGGGGGATATGAGTTTGGTAGGGCCGCGGCCAGAGGTGCCAAGATATATTGCCGAATATACTGAGGAAGAACGGCAGGAAGTCCTTTCGGTACGTCCGGGAATTACAGATAATGCCTCCATAGAATTTCGTTCGGAAAACGAGATTTTAGGTCAGGCGGAAGATCCGGAGCAGGCATACATTCACGAGGTTTTACCTATAAAAATTAAATATTATAGGGAATATGTGCGCAATCACTCAGTGTGGGGTGATTTTATTATTATCTTGAAGACCTTTAAGGCAATTGTTGAATGATCGGGGATAGCTATGAATATACTCTATATTAATCATTATGCTGGCGGGCTGAAATACGGCATGGAATTTCGTCCGTATTATCTTGCAAGGGAATGGGTGAAAAATGGTCATCGGGTTCGCATAGTGGCCGGTGATTATTCTCATTTGCGTACAGAAAATCCTAATGTGGAAAAGGATTTTCAGATAGATATGGTTGATGGGATTGAATATCAGTGGATTAAGTCTGGACGATATGCAGGAAATGGCGTGGGACGGCTGCTTTCCATGATTCGATTCATAGCGAAGTTATATTTCAACGTAACGAGAATGATAATTGACTTTAAACCGGATGTAGTTATTTCTTCTTCAACATATCCTTTGGATGCATTTCCGGCAAAAAAAATAGCCGATAGCGTTAATGCAAGATATGTGCATGAAATTCACGATATGTGGCCAATTACTCCAATGGAACTTTATGGTATGTCCAAGTGGCATCCCTTTGTTATGATAATGCAAATTGGTGAAAACTATTTTTGCCGTAATGCGTACAAGGTGGTTTCAATTTTGCCATGTGCCAAAGAGTATCTAGTGCAGCATGGAATGGCTGGGGATAAATTTGCGCACGTACCAAATGGTATCAATTTGGCTGATTGGTCATCGCTGGCTGATATCCCAGAACAATATAAGAATACCATCATGGAAGCAAAGCGGGAGGGACGCTTTGTAATCGGTTTTTTTGGAAGCCATACCAAGTCTTATAGCCTGGATATATTGTTAAAAGCCCTGTCTAAATGTGATCAAAACAAGTTGTTTGTAGCATTTTTAGGAAATGGAAATTATAAGGATTATTTGATAAAACTTACGGACCAGTTAAAGCTTGATAAAAAATGCTATGCTTTTTTTGATGCTGTGCCAAAGATAGCTGTTCCGTCCTTTACAGCATTGTTGGATGCTTGTTATGTTGCTGCCATTAACAATAAAATGTTTAAGTTTGGCATAGGGATGAATAAATTATTTGATTCTATGATGAGTGGAAAGCCTTTGCTATATGCCGTAAATGCTCCTAATAATTTTGCCGAAGAATATGATTGTGGTATTAGTGTTGAAGCAGAGAATGTGGATGCATTGGTAGTTGGAATAAATGAATTATTGCATTCGCCACCAGAAAAATTGCTGGAAATGGGTAATAATGGCAAAAGGGCAGTATTGAGCAAATATAACTATGAAGCGTTGGCTAAAATGTTTTTGGACGCGGTTAAATAGATGGAGTGATAATAATGAAGATAATCACAGTAATAGGTGCTCGGCCACAGTTTATAAAAGCTGCTGTGGTGTCCAGGGCTATTGAAAAGTATAATGAATCTGTTGGGAAGGCAGAAATAGAGGAAGTAATCGTTCACACTGGGCAGCATTATGATGCCAACATGTCAGAGGTGTTCTTTGAGGAAATGAGTATTCCTCAGCCTAAGTACAACCTTCATTTAGGTGGTGGTACCCATGGTGCTATGACCGGACGGATGCTTGAGAAGCTGGAAGGGGTTATGCTTCAGGAAAAGCCGGATGTGGTACTGGTATATGGTGATACGGACTCCACATTGGCTGGTTCTGTGGCGGCGGCTAAACTGCATATTCCAGTGGCTCATGTGGAGGCAGGTCTTCGCTCTTTCAACATGGATATGCCAGAGGAAATCAACCGTGCGTTGACGGATAGAGTTTCTAAGTGGCTGTTTTGCCCAACGGAAACTGCTATGGATAATCTTAGAGCCGAAGGCTATGAAAAACTCGGTGCCAATATGCTGTGCATCGGTGATGTAATGTATGACGCGGCATTGTTTTATCGAGCCCAGGGCAAGGTAAGTGATGAGATAAAAGCGTTGGCAAAGGAAGAATATTACTTGGCCACCGTTCATCGTGCAGAGAATACTGATGATCCTGCAAGGATTAAAGGTATTTTTGAGGCATTAGAGGTCATTGCACAGAAAACAAAGGTTGTTTTGCCACTTCACCCTCGTACCAGAAAGGTATTGGAAAAGTTGGGAATGAAACTCCAACACATTACTTGTATTGATCCGGTGGGTTATTTTGATATGCTCCACTTGCAGGGGAATTGTCTGGCTGTGTTTACTGATAGTGGTGGAGTCCAGAAGGAAGCCTTCTTTGCTGAAAAGCCATGTATTACTTTGCGGGATGAAACCGAATGGGTGGAGCTGGTTAAAAATGGTTATAACACCTTGGTGGGGGCAGACAAAGAAAAGATTTTGGCTGCTGAAAAGGAACTGTCTGGCAAGAAACTGGATTTCTCCATGAACTTATACGGTGACGGCCATGCGGGAGATAAGGTAGTCAAGATGATAATGGAAACAAAATAGATGGCAATGTAATGCTTGTCAATCCCATATAATTAGGTGTAGAATTAAGCTACGTATTTGAATTTTAGTCCGTTACCGGCTCGTTGGGCTGGTAACGGTTTTTCATGTATAAATGGGGTGTTTGGGCTTATGTTTCAAGATGAATCTGCGGGAAGTGCCGGAAGTGTGGAAAAAATAGAAAAGTGGATATTTTATTTTTTATGTGGATATGCATTGTGTTCAAGTATATCCATGGGCGGTGCCAATGTATGCTTGGGCTTGGCGACGGTTGGTACTATTATCCGACTTATAAAGAAACACGACGATTGGCGTGAACTGCTTACCATTGACAAGGGGCTTAGACTACCATTTTTAATTTTTCTCGGAGTATTGGTAGGTACTAATATTTTTACCTTGAATATGGGAGCCACCGCTAAAAATATGTTTCAGTATTATATCAACAATTTTGAGCCATTTTTACTGGCTGTAATGTTTGTACGAAAAAGAGACTGGCTGATTAAAATTGTTGGCTTAATGGTGGCTTCTTCGGTGATAAATAATATATATGTTATTTATCAGTGGCTATCTATGGATACAGGTGCCAGAGGCTCCCAAGGATTTTTTCGCATTATGAGCACGGCGGGACTGCTTTCTATGATGGTTCCTACTGTTGCATTGCTTATGCTTAATACCCAAGGGAAACTGAAGTGGGTTATGCTGGTGGGCTTGCTCATTAATGCTATGGGAGCCGTTTCCAATAATACTCGTGGAGCTTGGGTGGCCATTGCAGTTACTGTGGTGGTAACAACATTGCTCATGGTTAAGTCAAAGGTGAAGGCTCTAGTGGCTCTGCTGGTGCTGGCTATTGGTTTATCAGTTGTGGTTTGCCATGTGCCTGCCATGTACATGCGGGTACAAAGTATGACCAATGTGACTGATAATCGTAGTAACATGGAGCGGTTGTATTTGTGGCAAAGTGCAACGAATATGGGAAATGACTATCCATTGACTGGTGTCGGCTCTGGTAATTTTGGCGATATGTATCATGAGAAATATATTTTGCCAGAAGCAAAAATGCCTCACCTTGGTCACACGCACAATTTGTTTTTCCAAGAATTTGCAGAGCATGGTTATCCAGGTGGTATTGCCTTTGTAATATGGGTACTGGGAACGATAGCTTATTGTATACGTGGCTGGCATAAGGAAAAGAAAACTGGCTATATATTTATGTTGGCTATATTTATGGGGTTAATGATTAACGGTCTTACCGAACATACCTTTAGCCACCCTATTGTGATGAAATGGTTCTGGTTTGGTATGGGAATTAGTTATCGGTGGATTAAAGCAGAAGAGTGAGTGCTTGTCGGAAAAAGATGAAAATATTGACCATAGTTGGTGCCAGACCGCAGTTTGTTAAAGCGGCTATGGTGTCCGATGCTATTGCAAAATGGAATAAAGATAATATTGGTGCAGAGGTCGAGGAAATAATGGTTCACACCGGGCAGCATTATGATGATAATATGTCTGGCGTGTTTTTTAGGCAATTGGGGATTCCGGCTCCTAAGTACAATCTTGGCGTCTCTGGTGGCAGTCAGATAGATAATCTATCCCGTATGATGACTGGGGTAGAGTCTACGATAATGGACGAACAGCCAGATGTAGTATTGATATATGGTGATACTAATTCTTCATTGGCTGGGGCTCTTACGGCTGCTAAGCTGGGCTTCAAGGTCATCCATGTAGAGGCAGGGGATCGTGCTGACAATAAAAATAATCCAGAAGAGATGAACCGGATTATGATTGACCATATTTCCAATTTGTTGCTATGTACCACCGAAACTGCTAGAAGAAATTTAGCCGGTGAGGGAATCACGGACAATGTTTTTGTGGTAGGAAATCTTATGGGGGAAGCTTTTTTTAGATATGCCTCAAAACCATGGAAGGATAGAATACTACTGTCGTTAGAGCAAGGTAATATTGAGGTTCCGGAAAAGTATTATTATATGACGTGTCATCGCCAGGAAAACACTAGAAATGATAATGCTCTTAAAGCAATGATGATGGCCATGGAGTCTTTGGAGTATCCGACAGTTTTTCCGGTTCATCCCCGAAATAAAGATCGTGTTCTCCGCCTGATAAATGAATTTAGTTTTCAGAATATATGGGCTGTAGAGCCCGTGGGATATTTTGAATCAATACATCTTATCAAGGGCGCAAAGCAGGTGGTGACGGATTCCGGTGGCGTACTGACGGAGACATTTTTTGCCGGGGTACCTTATGTGTATGTCATGGATATGCCCAAAATTCCGAAACGAACTCCCTTCGACGTAAGTAGATTGGCTAAGCCATTAAAAGAGGATATATTGGCAAAATTGAACCAGCCCTTTGATGCCAGTGTAGGACCGGCTATATGTGAGAGAAATATTGGTACTGGGCGGAGAATTTTGGAGAAGATTGAAGAATGGTACTTACTTTTTTCATAAAGAAGCACTGTTTAATAAAAACTTTACACTGCAATATTACGGAATTGGCTATATTCTGGCTATTATTTCACTGGTTGCAATTTACGCAGGCTTGGATTCGTACAATGCAAATTCGATTAATTTCATATTGTTTATATATGGGGGATTATTTACGGCTTGCATGATAATAACAGACCTATATAAGAGATTATATCTATCAAATAATGTTGTTAAAGGGTTATATGAGAAGTTGACAATAAGAATGTAGTGTATTATATTATGTGAACCCGTGACAAATTTAGACTTAGTGAGTTTACATAAGCATTGTTATATATGAGGGTAACTCTAAAGATAGAAAGAAATTGAATAAACTCCCATTGTACGAGTATAAAGATATATTTAACATTATAAGGTGGGGAGGAACTTCTTATGGGAAACAGAACAGCAAATTATGCAGCATTTTATGTTGCAGAGCCATTTGATGAATCTAATTTAGGCGCTAACGCAACTCCTGATTTTGTCTATTACAATCAGCTTCGCGCGTGGAAAGCAAGGGATAGTTCATTTCCTTTTGTTGATGCTCATAGTAAAACATATAGTGTAAGAGATAATAGCAAATGGGAAACACTGAAACAGCGTTTGCATGAAAGACTGGACGTTTCAAAAAATATAATATTGTTTCTAAGCAGGCACACAAAAAATAGTAGGGCATTACATGAAGAAATTGATTACGGAATAAATAATAAGGGGCTTCCTGTGATAGTTATTTATCCAGATTTTAAGGAAAAATCAGATATCGCGGGATACAGCGGAATAAAACAACAAGTCAGAGATTTATGGGATAATCTTCCAGTGTTTAGGAATAGCATGCGTAATGTAGCCACTATCCATGTGCCATATCAAAAAAAGCTGATTGAGGACGCACTAAAATATGATAATTTTAAAGTAACATCTATGTCTAATATTGATGCCTATTATTTTAAATATTAATTTTTATTTGAAATGGTATTAGCGTCGGCGTAATTTAACAATGGAAAAACAGGCCCGAATATTGGTGTATAATAACAATCATAGATAAGATATATAATATGTGAGATAAATTTATTTAGTATTTTTGTGAAAGAAGAATGTCATATGGGGTTTAGTTTTTTGACAAGATATAATCTTTTTATGGAAAGTGGGAATTTAATAACAAATGATAATTCCATAGTACGTTACAAAGATTATTTAATTGTTCGTAATATGTATTATGACTCAGCACACCTCATTATGCACTTTGAAGATATAATAAATAGTAGGTCAGAATTGCCTCGGAGAGAAGAATATTTAGAGATATTTCATAGTAATGCAGAAACTGTCGAAAATAAATCGTTTGCAAACGAAATAGAAAAACAAATACAGCGGCAAATGGATGTTAACACAGTAAACGGGCACTCTTCTCACAATTTTAAAACATTTTTTAGGCTGTTACTAAAAGCCATTGCGGAATATCAAGAGGATATTATAAATGCAAATTATGTTGAGGTCGCGAATGTTAAGGCCGTAAGTACACTAAAAAAACGAACATTTTTGTCATACGCGTACTATGACAAAGGATTAACGCAAGCTTTGTTTTACTATTTTTGGCTACGTTCGGGATTTTTATATGTTAATTGGATGTGGGAGGGAGTAAATAAAAATGGCTCTACCACCAAGGAACAATTGGAAGATGCATTAAGGAAGAGTGATCAATTTTTATTTCTTAGGACAACTAATAGTGAATTGCGAATGCCCGGTAGCCACTTTATTCGTCAGTGGTGCGCTTGGGAAATGGGTAATTATTACACAAAAAACAAGAGAGAAAAGTATTATACAAGTTTTTATGATAAAAATGAACCACGTAATGATCTGCTGGACTCATTTAAGCCAATGAGAGAAGTGGTTCAAGGAGAGATACAATATTAGGGGAATTACGCAGTTACGATAATTTGAGTGTAAGCGTCAAAGTTTAAGTCATCTTCCCGCCAGTCCATTCTCGTGGGATAATAACACTAACAAATTAAAGTTTTGCCGAATGCCTTCGTGTTTCGGGAAAACTTCAAATTGGAGGTGTTTTCTTTGGCGGATAATTCGTTAGAAATACGAACCAGGGTCCGCATGGCTCAATGGCAGTCAATAATTAAAGAGTGCAAGGAATCCGGCATGACGGTAGCTGAATTCTGTGAAGACAGAAATATCAGTTCACGCCTATTACTATTGGCTGCGAAAAATCAGGGAATACATTACGCAGTCCCAAACCACAGAAACCGAATTCGTGCAGTTTGCATTGTCGCTACA
>NZ_FQYW01000004.1 GCF_900141865.1 Anaerovibrio lipolyticus DSM 3074
TGCAAAATTCCTCGACGTACCAGTTTATGTACGTCTTCGTCGTTTTGCTGCGTCGCGCCTCGCTACGACCAAAAATTACTTCGTGTTCAAGCTGTCTCAGAAGCATTTGCTTCGTGAGTCAGCTTTTATAATATAACCTCTTTTCTCATTCTTGTCAATAACTTTTTTGAAATTATTTTCAAGCTTTGAAAAATAAGTTATTTTGCTGTTTTCACCTTCTGCTGTCCATTCCTGAGCATTGGGTGACGACTTGTCCTATACTACACGTTTCTGTTTTCATTGTCAACACTTTATTTTCATTTTTCTTGTTTTATCATAAATAATGTTAAAAATCGCTACCATTTTTTCAATCTAAAAGAGTATAATTATATGTATCTTTGCGTACCTATCATGGTACAAAATGGAGGATTTATATTTAATGATTAATTTATCTCAAATTGCAACTGAGCAGGCAAATCCTGCCACCAGGCATATTGATGAACTGTCCACTCTGGATATGCTAAGAACTATTAATGCTGAGGATAAAAAAGTAGCCTGTGCCATTGAACCTGCCCTTCCCATTATAGGAAAGGTAGTTGACATTATCGCTGAGAAAATTAAAAACGGAGGCCGTCTTTTCTATATAGGTGCTGGTACTTCCGGACGCCTTGGTATCCTTGATGCTGTGGAATGCCCTCCGACCTTCGGCACTGCCCCAGAGCTTGTTATTGGTATAATAGCCGGAGGTACTCCTGCTATTTTCAGAGCGGTAGAAGGGGCTGAAGATTCCACCAATCTTTCACAGGGAGATCTTAATGAATATTGTTTTAATGACAAAGATGTACTCGTGGGTATTGCTGCTTCCGGACGAACTCCATATACTCTGTCTGCTTTAAAATATGCCAGAGAATTGGGAGCTACTTCCATTTCCTTGACCTGTTCCCCAAATTCTCCCATGGAGGAGGCTGCGGAATATGCCATTGTTGTTCAGCCAGGCCCAGAAGTAATTACAGGCTCTACCCGTCTAAAAGCAGGCACTGCCCAAAAAATGGTTCTTAATATGCTATCTACTGGTACCATGATTAAATTAGGCAAAGTGTACGGTCATTTAATGGTTGATGTCAAGGCGTCAAACAAAAAGCTCACTGAACGAGCTACCCGTATTGTCATGGAGGTTACTGACTGTAATCGCGAAACCGCCATTGAGGCTTTGAATAATGCAAATGGAAAGGCAAAGCTGGCAATTTTTCACATTATTTCCGGTGAAACAATTGAAAATTCCCAACGACTTCTTGATGAAGCAGATGGTTACATTGGCAGGGCCATAAAAAATCTAAACGATAAATAATTTTAAAATGATTTTGTGAGGTACAAAAATGGACTATAAAGATATTGCTGAAAAATTATATTCCCTGATAGGAAAAAAGAATAATATTGTTTCATTCACCCACTGCATGACCAGACTTCGTCTGAAATTAAATGATTATGATAAGGCTGATACTGATGCCATAAAAAAAATCAACGGTGTTATGGGTATTAACCTTAATGAGGATGAGCTTCAGATTATTTTAGGTCCAGGCCGTGCTGATAATGTATACAGTGAATTTGCAGGCATTATGGAAAATACTGACTCTGTTCCATCTGATAACACCATAAAAAATGAGGCAAATCAAAAACCGGTCATTGGTGACGGAAAGGAACTCCATGCCCAGATCCGTGCCAAAAATGCTACTCCTTTGAAGCTCATGACCAAACGCATTGCCAGCATTTTCATTCCTATGATTCCAGGATTTATTGCCTGCGGTCTTCTCACAGGTATATTAGGTATTTCATTTAAGATTAATCCTGAATTAACCAGCTGGCCAATCATTCAGCTTCTTACGGTTATGAGTAATGCCATCTTCTTTGGGCTTAACATTTTAGTTGGTCATAATGCTGCCAAGGAATTCGGTGGCTCGCCTACTATGGGTGCCATTCTTGCCATTGTACTTTGTCATCCTAACCTTGCAAACATAAATCTTATGGATACAAATTTGGTTCCAGGCCGTGGCGGTATTATTGCAGTTCTCATGGTAGCTATTCTTGGAGCTGTTCTTGAAAAATATCTGAAGCGGGTAATCCCTGAAATGTTTAGTCTGTTCCTTACTCCACTTTTGGTTCTCCTTATCGGTGGTTTGGCTGCAATTTTCCTGTTACAGCCTATAGGACAAGTGATTGCTGAATTCATTGGCAATGCTGCTACTGCAGCCATCCAGCATGGGGGAATGTTTACTGGTTTTGTTCTGGGTGGTATATGGTTACCATTAGTTATGCTGGGAGTACATCAGACCATGACACCTATCCACGCCCAGCTGTTATCTGAATACGGTGTCACCATTCTTCTGCCAATACTGGCTATGGCTGGTGCTGGTCAGATTGGAGCGTCCCTTGCCGTTTATGTAAAAACTAAGAATAAATTTCTCAAAAAAACCATTCTTTCTGCCCTTCCAGTTGGTATAATGGGTGTTGGGGAACCACTTATATATGGTGTAACTTTGCCTTTAGGCAAGCCCTTTATTGGTGCCTGCATTGGTGGGGCATTTGGTGGTGCTGTTCAGGCAGCATTTATGGTAGGTGCTTCCGCCATGGGAATTTCAGGTTTACCACTGGCTGCCACCACTAATAACATCCCCGTATATCTTGTTGGCCTTGTTGTAGCCTATATAGCTGGCTTTATTGCTACCTGGATTATAGGCTTTGATGACCCAGAGGAGGAAGTTGAATAATATGAGTAACGGTATTTCAATTTATCTTGGCCTTGATAATCATCTGGATGAAAACATTGAATTAATCAAAAAAGCCGCCAACGCTGGTATCAAGCGCATTTTTACTTCTCTGCACATTCCCGAGGCAGATGCCGAAGTTTTAAAGGCTGAGCTTAAGAAAATCCTTGCAGCTGCCAAAGAATACAACATGGATGTCATCTCCGATATATCACCTAGAGCAATGAAAATTTTAGGCTTTGCTGGCTTTTCTCTCAACCATTTTTCCCAGCTTGGTATTGAAACATTGCGCCTTGATGATGGTTTTACCTTTGATGACATTATCACCATGAGCAACAATGACTTGGGCATCAAGCTCCAGTTAAACGCTTCTACCATCACCAAGGATTTTCTTGAAAACCTAAAGGAAGCTGGCACAGATATGTCAAATATTGAGGCCATGCATAATTTCTTTCCTAGAGAAAATACTGGTCTTTCTGAAGAATTTGTTTACAAAAAGACCCGATTGCTACATGAATATGATATTAAGGTTAGCGCCTTTATTCCAAGCTTTAATCGTCCACGTTCACCAATTTTTGCAGGACTTCCGACATTGGAGCTGCACCGTAAAACCAGCTTTGATTTTTCCTTGCGCCACCTGTTGGCCATTGGGATTGACTCTGTTTTTGTAGGTGACTCCCTGCCAAATGATAAGGAAATATGGCTCTTAGGCAGTTTTTCCGATACCGATGCTGTGCTCCTTCGCCCTGCACCTTGGACCGTCGATGATGACATTATTAAGCTGCTAAAGATGCCATTTACTACTCGTCCTGATGAGTCCCGGGATGTAATCCGCACACAGGAGAGCCGCAGATATGCAAAGGAATCAGCCGTTTCTATAAAGCCAGATAATTGCGGTCCAAGAAATGCGGGCTATATTACATTGGATAATGAAAACTACGGACGATATCAGGGTGAACTGCAAATCATCAAGGAATTTTTACCGCCAGACCATCGTGTAAACATCGTGGCTTCACTGTCAAATGATGAGAAGCTGCTTATAAAGTATTTGACCCCTGGCAAAGCTTTTAAATTTATACTTTGACATAATAGCTACTAAAAAAAGGGATACAACCCAAGCACCACAATGCTTTAGTTGTATCCCTTTTAAATTACGTTTTAGATATTAGCTATGAGCTGCAGCCTTTCTGACTACATCATAATCACCATCATGGGCATCGACAAAGCCATTAATCTTAATGCCCTTCATAATGCTGCCCACAGCGGCATCGCTGTCAGTCATGTTCTCGAATGCCTTGGTAAGCTTCTTGACTACCTCAGGGTCTACATTTGGACCTGCTGCGATGGCATCCTTTGGAATAGGGTCCGTCATGAAGATAATATCCAAATTGTTGGCGGCATTGGCACCGGCCTGATCGAAGGCCTCAGAATAGGTAGCACCAGCCTCAATTACGCCATTCAGTACAGCCTCAATAACCTTGTTGTGGCTGCCCAGGAAACGGGTAGAGCCAAAGAAGGTATCAGGATTCTTGCCGTTTTCAATGAGAGCTGCCTTAGGATATACATAGCCGGAGGCAGATTTCTTGTCAACGAAACCGAAGGACTTGCCCTGCAAATCATTCAGGTTATTAATGCCGCTGCCCTTCTTGGCAATAATGTAACCGGTATAATTGGTTGCATTGTTAACCTTTGGGGTTACCAACGGAGTAATATTGGCGGTACTCTTGGCAGCAACATAAGCCGCAGGCGAGAACCAGCCCACATCAGCCAAACCATTCTTCAAGGCATTGCCCAAAGCCTCATAGTCATTTACAATAATAGTTCTGGCCTTCATGCCGATTTTTTTGGCTACCTCAGCCAAAATTGGCATATGGCTTGCCCGTATTTTTTCCGGTGCCGTAAACGGATTTACTGCAAAAATAATCTCGTCCTTATCCTTGAACTGTACAGCTACCCGCTGCAAGTTATCACTTACCGCCAGCAGGGAGTTGGCATATTCGCCGATTTCATCCAGACTGGCCAGCTGATGGCTGACAGATGAGCTGGTCTCCTGAGTATTGCCCGCAATATCCACAGTAGCCTGACCAATACTTTCAATAACCTTGGCCATTTCATCTGTGGTAGCACACTGCTTGTTGGACATATCGCTGAGACTGCTTACCACATTTTCAATAGTACGAATATTATTTACCATCTCACCCATAGCCGCGGAAGAATCTGCTGCCATGGCTTCTACACTGGTCAGCCGCTCAGAGCCTTCACGCATACTCTTTGTGACATCGGAGGTAGTACCGGTAATTTCCCTAACAATTTCCTCAATTTCCTTGGAGGTTTCTTCACTTTCAGCCGCCAGCTTCCTTACTTCCTCCGCTACTACAGCAAAGCCCTTGCCATGCTCACCGGCACGGGCAGCCTCAATAGCCGCATTCAACGCCAGCAAATTGGTCTGACTGGAAATACCACGAATCTTTTCTACGAAATTCTCAATCTTTTCAGAAGCTACATTAAGCTCATCAATATCGGCCACCGCAGACTGCACTACCTCACCGACATTGTTGATGGCCTTGCTCACCTCATCTATGGCAACACGGTATTTTTCTGCCAGGGTAGAAGATTCCTTGCATTGTTCCAGGCTGGAGGTAGCCGTCTCAGACACATTATGTGCGGAACCGGCAATTTCCATTACACTGGCAGAAGCCTCCTCCAGACTGCTGGCATTTCCCTGACTCTTGGAGCTGATGGATAATGCCAATTTATCCAATTTATCCAAGGTTCCTCTGAACTGTCCAATACCCCACAATAACTGCTGGGAAGCATAGGCCATTTCCTCAGAAATCCCCAATAAATCGATATTTGACTTGTCTGCCCGAACCGGAGCCACGCTTTCCCTAGCTATTCTGTCTGCCGGTCTCACGGCAGGCTTTGGAGATACAGGCTCTCCGCCCTTTAAAATACTATTAACACCGGCTGCACCAATACCCCCTGCAACCACAATACCAGCTACAATTCCAAGAGCGCCGCCTAACAATGCGCCAATAATACAGCCAATAGCTGCACTAAGTACCTGGCATAAAATAAGTTTTGATTTCATTCCCTAAATCGCCCCTTTTTTCCTTAATATTGCTTTTTAAGCAAGACTTACTATATTAAAATACATGAAATTGAATAGATACACAAGCCTATTATTGCACCAACAATAGATCCATTCATCCTAATCCATAACAAATCAGGCTCCGCCTTGTCATAAATCAGGTGATTCATCTGGTCATCTGTAAGGCTTCCTAGTACATCCTTTGTAATATCACCCAGCATCTCCTGTGCCTGAAGGGCACCTCGCCCAGTGATTCCATACACCGTTTCGTTAATATATCCCTTCATACTGGTATCTTTATCCAAAAGCTTCCAGAAGGTATCCACCAATACTCTTGCCAACCAATACATGAATTTGCCTGCTTCATTACCCCCGGCAAAATCAATTTTGGACATAGAATTTCTTATATAAAAAGTCTCTTCACTAGAATTCGACCACATATTGGAAAATTCCTGCTTCAATTCAGAATTTTTTAGGGTCTTTTTTACTATATCCGTCAATGATGATAAAACAGCTTGTCGCTCATGGCTTTCAGGAGTTGCCAGCTTTTCCAACAGCTTTACAGCCTGTTGTTGGGTGAGCTCTGCTGCTTCCTCCACATTGACCAGATTGGAATTCTGGGCACCCGCCATCATCATCTTGGCCATAGGACTATTCAGCTTCCCCTCGATGTATGAATCCAAATAATCCACCAGATTGTCCTTGAAGCTATCCTGTGATACGTAACGCCCCGTGCCGTTAATAAATTCATCAGCTAATCTTTCCAGGATATCACTGTTTTGGGTACCATTGCTTAATTCATCCATCAGTTTATCAGCCATAGCCGGACTGTTTACCCACCCATCCAGCTTATTTGCCGCCATTATCTTAATACCATTGACATTATCTGTCAAAAGCCCCTGGAGCCATTTGGCCGCTTTGTCACGATTAGCCTCTACGGACAGCCACTCACTTATTTTTACTGAATAATCAATGGATTTTGCCTTGCTCAAAAGCTTCTTTTTTGAGAAGAATTCCTTTCGCAGCATTTTCCCCGTAGCTTCCACAAAAGCATCCCGCCGTCTTGGCAGTATAGCAGTATGGTATGGAAAGCCCAATGGCTTTTTAAACAATGCCGTAACTGCAAACCAGTCGGCAATACCACCCACCAGAGCCGCCTCTGCACAAAACAACAAGCCCTTGGCAAACAGGTTATCAGGATATTCTATATGAAGGCACAAAGTAAACAGAAATATTACCGCCGCCCCCAACAGGGTTTTATCGGCCTTGTTCCAGCTATGCCATATCATGGATGAATCACCTGCCCTGCCAAATAAACTAAAATATACAACGCCATACCCGCCAGGGAGCCCACCACAGAGCCATTTATCCGAATCATTTGCAGGTCATCTGCCACCTTTTCCTCGGTAAATTCCACCAGCTCTTCATTGGAAAGTCCATTAAGACGTTCTTCTATCATATTTGTAATGGTATCATGATGAGCCTCCAGCTCTCTTGCCATCCATCCTTTAATGACAGCATCCATTTTTTCTTTCCACTGGTCATTTTCAACGAACTTTTCCAAAAAATCCCGGGCAGCCCGTTGAACCTTGTCCCCCATTTCATTATTGGATATAACACCATCGAGATATTTTCTCACCATGGCTTCTATTTTGTCCTCCGAGGAAAATTCCCGTAGCTTTCTATCCAAATTGTCCTTTATTCTCTGATTTTGGCACAGCATCTGCATTCGTACCAAAAGCCACTGGGAAACCTCAGCCCATTTTTCCTCATCTGTTCTTACTGAATCCATCCAGCTTTGAGCTTTTTTCACCAGCAAGCCGCTGACCTTTTCCTTGTCCAGCCCCATAAGGCCCATGACAAAGCCACGTCCCATACCGTCTCCCTCATATTTTTTGAGAAACTCTCCCACATTTTCTTTCAAGATAGAAAGTATGGCTTCCTCATGGAGCAGGTCTTCCCCGGCATTTAGCAGCCCTTTAAGAATAATATCAGTTATTTCCCTGGATGAAAGGCGATCCAATATGTCATCGGAGATAGCGGGAAGGATTTTATTGTCCACCGCCTCCTTTATAAAAGGAGTCACCTTCTTTGTCAGCGTCTGGGCGTCCATATCCCTGAATACCACATTGGTAATCTCCTCAGCCAGGGAAGAGAGACGGTCCTTCCCCTGAATATCAATGTACTGGGCCAGCAGTCCAGCCACATTCTGCTTGTCAACAAAATGCATGACATTCTCAGTGCTGAGGAGGTCATGCCCAACAAATTCCACCAGAGCATCCATTATGCGCTGGCGGTTTCTGATAATAATTTCAGTTTTATAAGAAATGCCCAGTGGTTTTCTGAAAATAGCCGTCACTGCAAACCAATCAGCCATACCGCCTATGGTCGCTGCCAAAAAGCCATTATGGAGCATTCCGCCCCAAAAGCCATAGCTTGCAGGCCAGGACATGGTAGCCCCCGCCCCCAATACACTTATAGCCAGTGCCACTGTAGCCTTATATTTCTTTTTCATTTAATACCTCGAACATTCAAAATGCTGTCTAAAAAAGGTAAATCTTCCCCTTTTTCGGACAGCACTTTTATTTATGCTTTTTTGAAAGCCGACTCTGCCTTTGGTCCCCTTTCCTTGGCCACAGACAGCATCAGTTTAATGCGATTCATCTGGTTTACCTCACTGGCCCCCGCATCACAGTCAATAGCCAAAATGTTGGCTCCCTTATAATGACGGCGCAGCTCGTGAATAACTCCCTTGCCGGTAATATGATTTGGCAGGCAACCAAATGGCTGCAGACATACAACATTTGGCACGTTATTCTTAATGAGCTTAACCATTTCTCCTGTAAGGAACCAGCCCTCACCGGCCATATTGCCAAGGGAAACGTGTTCCTTGGCCATTTCGGCAATTTCCTTAATGGTATGAGGCGGTGTAAATCGCTTGCTGTGCTTCATTGCCTTCCTTACAGGGCGGCGGTAGAATTCCATGAGCTGAATAAACATCTGGGAAATCAGCTTGCTCTTCAGCTTGCCATCAAGCAGCTCCCGCTTAACCACTGCATCATAGGCAGAATACATAAAGAAATCCACGAAGTCAGGCATTACCACCTCAGCCCCCTCCTCGTAAAGAAGGCGCTCAATATGGTTATTGGCCACAGGATGATACTTGGCAAGAATCTCACCTACAATGCCAACCTTCGGCTTCCACATATTTTCATCAATAGGAACAGCCTCAAAGTCATCAACAATAGCCTTGATATTTCTGGAGAACCGCTTATAGCTGCCCTTCTTCTCATTGAGATCAGCTTTGCAACGCTCCATCCAGGTATCATAAAGACGGTCACTGTCCCCTATGTTCAGCTCATAAGGCTTGGTGCGATTACGTACATTCATAAGCACATCACCGTACACCGCTGCCTTAATGGCATCAATAAGGCTATCCCTGTCAAAATGGAAGGCATCTGTTTCAAGTCCCCAGCATGCAAATACTGGAATCTGAGGATATCCAGCATCCTTCAAGGCCTGCCTCAAAACATTTATATAGTTTGTGGCGCGACAGGCACCACAGGTCTGGAACAGCATTATGGACGTATTATTAGGGTCACACTTACCCTGCTGAACTGCGTTAATAAGCTGACCAATAACCACAATAGCCGGATAGCACATATCGTTATGCACGAATTTCAGCCCCACATCAATGGCGCTTCTAGGCATTTCCGGAATTATAACGTTATAGCCGTGCTTGTTAAGCACTGACTCAAAGAGCTCAAACTGAATTGGTGCCATCTGAGGCGCCAAAATAGTATGGGTACCCTTACATTCCTCAGTAAAATGAGGTCTCTCGGAAATCTCCAGCTGCTGGTATTCCACAGGCTTTCTGCGAGCCAGTGCCGCAATAAGGGAACGGAGCCTGATACGGGCAGCTCCCAGATTACTTACATCATCCAGCTTAATCATGGTATAAATCCGTTCGTGGTCCTCCAAAATGGACTTAACCTGACCGGTGGTCAAAGCATCCAGACCACAGCCAAAGGAACTGAACTGAATCAAGGTTACATTGTCATGCTCTGCCACATAATGAGCCGCATGATACAGTCTCGCATGGTAGCTCCACTGATTTACAATTTTCAATGGCTCGGACTTAACTGGCAAATGGTAAACAGCATCCTCGGAAATAATTGGCAAATCATAGCTTTGAATCATTTCCGGAATACCATGATTTATCTCAGGATCCACGTGATATGGACGGCCTGCCAATAAAATGACATGCTGCCCCTTGGCCTCTGCCTCCCGCAGGATTTCAACGCCTTTCTGGCGCACCTCCTCACGATACGATTCTAATTCAGCATAGGCCCTTTCCGCAGCCCTTGCGATCTCAGACTTTTTCAGCCCCTCAATTTTTCCCAGCTCTTCATTGAGGCGCTTTACCATCTTTTTCTTATCATTAATTGGCAGAAATGGTTCCAAAAATTCTACATTCTTTTCCTGTAAAATATCCATATTGCCACGGATATTTTCCGCATATGAAGCCACCACCGGACAATTGAAGTGATTGTCTGATGGGTGCATATCGTCAGTCATATTATACGGCAAGCATGGATAGAATATCTTGTCAATGCCCCGCTCCACCAAATCCATAATATGACCATGAACCAGCTTGGCCGGATAGCACAGGGAATCAGAAGGAACCGTGGCCATGCCACTGTAATACAGCTGAGCGGAGGATTCGCTGGAAAGCACCACCTCATAACCAAGGTCTGTAAAGAAGGTAAACCAGAACGGATAATCCTCATACATATTGAGAACCCGCGGAATACCGATCTTTCCCCGCTTGGCTTCCTTCAAAGGCTCGTAGTGATTAAACAGACGTTCATACTTGAACTGATAAATATTGGCCGCCTTCCGCTCCTTCTTTTCCTTGCCTGCACCCCGCTCACAGCGATTGCCAGTGAAATAACGGCCACCATCAGGGAAAACCTGAACGGTTACCTGACAGGAATTTCCACAGCCTTGGCAACGGAAGGAATTGCTCTTTACGGTAAAGGTCTCCAGCTCATTAAGGGGCAAAATTGAGGAGTGGTTTATTCCGGACTCCAAGGAAAGAATAGCCGCACCATAGGCTCCCATCAATCCTGCAATATCCGGTCTTATTACATTACGTTCCAGCAACAGCTCCATGGAACGGAGAACTGCATCGTTGTAGAAGGTACCGCCCTGTACCACAATATTCTCCCCAAGGGAGCTTACATCTTTCAGCTGCATTACTTTAAATAATGCATTTTTTATAACTGATAAAGCAATGCCCGCAGAAATATCTCCCACAGCGGCACCATCCTTCTGGGCCTGCTTTACCTTGGAATTCATAAATACCGTACATCTTGTGCCTAAATCAACGGGAGCCTTGGACTCCAATGCTTTGGCCGCAAATTCTCCGGCTGTCATCTTAAGGCTTTGGGCAAAGTTTTCTATAAAAGAGCCACAGCCTGCAGAGCAAGCCTCATTAAGAGTAATACTGCCGATACTTCCCTTATTGACATAGAAGCACTTCATATCCTGACCGCCTATATCCAATACAAAGGATACATCCGGGCAGAATTCCTGGGCTGCTCTCAGATGGGCAAAGGTTTCCACCTCACCATTATCCGCGTGAAGAGCTGCCTTAACAATTGCCTCACCATAGCCGGTGGTGGTTACAGAAGCAATATAGGTATCATCATTCATGGCAGCATAGAGCTCTTTCATCTCATCTACCACAGTATTCAATGGTGAACCGTGGTTACTTCCATAGGATGTATAAAGCAGTTCCTTGCTGCTGCCTATAGCCGCCAGCTTGGTGGTGGTAGAGCCGGCATCTATACCCACATAGATAGGTCCATGATAGCTGGACATATCAGCCTTTGGTACCTTGTCTCTGTCATGACGGGCCTTAAATTCCTCATAAGCCTGCTCATCCTCAAACAGGACAAAATCCGCCTTACGGCTTTCAGAGGCCATTACCTCCTCGGCCTTTTTAATACTTTCCTTAAGCTCGCCAAGCTCAACAGGGCGTGCTTCCTCACTCATGGCCGCCCCTACGGCAACAAAGTAATTGCCATCATCCACCTTGACCACGTTTTCAGGAGCCAGCTTCAATGTTTCAATAAAGCGTCTTTTCAGCTCCGGCAAAAAATGCAGCGGACCGCCCAAAAATGCCACCTTGCCATCAATAGGACGCCCCTGTGCCAAATTACTGATGGTCTGGTTTACTACAGCCTGGAAAATAGACAGAGCTATATCCGCCTTTGAAGCACCATCATTCATAAGAGCCTGAATATCCGTCTTGGCAAATACACCGCACCTTGAAGCAATGGTATAAATCTGCTTGCCCTTCTCAGCCAGTGCATTAAGACCTTGGGCATCAGTGGACAAAAGGGACGCCATCTGATCAATAAAAGAACCTGTTCCACCAGCGCAAACACCATTCATACGCTGCTCAGGAGCCTCACCGAAATAGGTCACCTTTGCATCCTCGCCCCCCAGCTCCACAACAGTATCCGTATGTGGTATCAGGGACTTAACAGCAGAGGCACAGGCAATAACCTCCTGAACAAAAGGCAGACCAATACGTTCAGCAATACCCATGCCGGCAGAACCAGTAAGGGCCAGAGAAAACTTTTTGTTTTCAATAACCTTGCTTAAAGCATGAAGGTTTTCTTTCAAAACAGAATTGATTTCGGAAAAATGACGAGCATATTTCTGGTACACCAATTCTCTTTCCTTGTTGAGAACTACTACTTTAATCGTGGTGGAGCCAACATCAATTCCAACCCGTAAAAGAGAATTCATTCTTTCACCACCCGTGAATGTAAAACTATCGAAAACCTGTAAAATACAGGCATAATTACCCTAATGTATATTATAACTCAGTTGTTCAATTTTTTCCATCTTAAGAAAAAGAGAGTATTGTACGATTATTATTATGTGATATAATTTTCCTATGCGGGATATTATAGGGGGATGCTTATGAACTTTGAAGACTACTATGCTTTGGGAGAACAGATACACAACAGCCTGTTGGATGTCAATAGTCTTAAGGATGAGATGAAGCAACTGGACAAGATGCTGGATGACATTCAACAGAAGCTGGACTCAGCAATTGATTTAAAGACAATTAGACAGCACAATATGTAATACTCAAAAAACGAGGAGCCGGTCACTTATATACGACCGGCTCCTTTATTATCCATTAATATCTTATGCATTTTTGGGGTGCTTTCCTCTGTAAATCAAAAATATAATTGATGATTTTGTCCTGGATTTTGAAATCTATATTGGTAAACTGTGCCCCAATATGATACTTTCTTTCCTCTGTTTTTTCATCAAGCTCAGTGTACCTAACCACAGTGGCCATATGGTTGAATAATCCTATCCCCGGGATTTCACTAATTTCCACTGTTATTTTTTTACCAACATCCAAAGGTCTGTCCAGCAGGAAACAAATGCCACCACCACTTAAATCCACGCCAGTAGTGAAAATCATTTCCTCCTCGGCCATGTTGTCATCCAGCAGCCTGACCACCAATGGATTATCAAATTTTATACGAACAAATTCTCTATGCTGTATTTTCTGCACCTTAACAGGCTTATCGGTATACCACACGGGAATATTTTCAATTACCCGACGCTGAAATCCCACAGCAAATTTATAATAGCAACAGCCATCAAAAAAATCACATGTAAAGCTCGTTCCCGGAGAAATTCTTGCAGGACATTTGTCCTCATCTACCGGCACCGTCAGAACCAACTCCCCATCACCTATATTCTCCAGCTTACTGAATAAAGGTCTTTCGTCGTCCGGCAAGGAAATATTCAGCTGTTGCCCCAGCTTTAAAACCACATCCGGCCTGACAAATATATCCTGCGATAAAGCTCCTCTCATCTATGCCATCCCCCCATTTCTCAAAAAGTTATCCCCTACAACAATATTACACATACAAAGAACTTTTGCAACATTGTAACAACTGAACATCTGTAAAAAAAATAATGATATAAAGGAATAATCTCTTCTCCGTAAATATTATAGCATAGATTTTTATGGTACTAAATACCCATATCTTGAAAAATCAATTAAATTTTAGAATAAAAAACTTTGTCAAGAAATAGTCCCTGAGCTGGTGCTGTGGCTCCTGCCTGGCTTCTATCCAAGGAGTCCATTATCCGCTTAAAGTCCCCCACAGACTTCCAACCGAGGCCCACGTTACCAAGGGTCCCAACAATATTCCGCACCATATGATACAGGAACCCGTTAGCATGGAAGGTGAGCTCCACTATACGTCCCCCCTGCTGGACCTCCAGAGCTGCCTCGTAAATATTTCTCACTGGACTCACCGGAGGGCCACCAGCTGCCCTAAAGGCACTGAAATCATGCTCTCCCTTGATTAGCTCCAGGCAGGCCCTCATGGATTCCACATCAAGCTCCTTCCTTATATTCCAGCTGTAGTTTCGCTCAAAGGGATCTGGAATATCTCCCTGTAGAATACGATATTTATATATTTTGCTCACAGCACTGTGACGGGCACTAAACTCCCTGTCCGCCTCTGCTGCCTCCAAAACCACAATATCTGGTGGAAGAATACTGTTTACCGCCCGCGGTACCCTATCCACTGGAATGGAGCCATCCGTAAAAAAGTTCACTACTTGCCCTCTGGCATGAACTCCTGCATCGGTACGTCCTGAAGCCGCCAGCTCCACTGTATCCCCAAACACCTTCTGGAGCCTGTCCTCCAAAATATTCTGCACCGCAACAGCAGGAGGATTCTGTCGTTGAAAGCCGTTATAGTTGGTGCCGTCATAGGCCACCGTCAGACGTATATTGCGCTTCCGCGCCTTCATTATATCTTTGTGTTCAGGCTTCATATTCCATCCTTTTAAATCTTACAACGTAAACTGCACCACGATTAGACTGATGAGGAACACACTAAATATTCCTCCCGCCCAAAAATCTACATCGTGAAGTCGCTGCTGTTTCATACGGGTTCTGTCAACTCCCCCCTGATAGCAGCGAGCTTCCATTGCAATAGCCAACTCATCAGCCCTTCTGAAGGCGGAAATAAAAAGTGGCACCAATACCGGTATCATTCCCTTGGCTCGCTGGAAAAAATTACCATCGTCAATGTCAGAGCCTCTGGACTGCTGGGCTTTAATTATCTTGTCTGTTTCCTCCAGCAGCGTTGGGATAAAGCGCATGGCAATAGTCATCATCATGGCCAGCTCATGGGCAGGAAAACCAATTTTCTTCAGAGGTGACATTAATGACTCCAGAGCATCCGTCAGCTTAAGCGGTGATGTGGTAAACATCAGAATTGAAGATGTTGCAATCATCAATACCAACCGTAGACTTATAATAAATCCCTGTATTATTCCCTCTTTGGTCATTACAAAGTTCCACACCTTAAATATTGGTTCTCCCGGTGTACTGAACAAATGAATGCCAAAGGAGAAAAGAATAATCCACCATAGTGGCTTTATTGACTTTAAAACAGTTCCCACAGGAAGTCCTGACAGAAGCACCACACCTATGGCACCTGCCGTCATAATCCCATAATTAATATGATTATCGAATAAAAACACCGCCACTATGTAAATAAAAAGCAGCACTATCTTTACCCTGGCATCCATATCGTGAATGGGAGAATTACCGGGAAAATATTGTCCCAAAGTGATATCTGTCAGCATTTTCCCTTCCTCCTTAACGCCTCAATAATTTCCTCTACTGCTTTATCCATAGTATAGGCATTATTCTGTATCTCCAGACCATTTTGGGCCAGTTCATTCATTATAGTCTTTACCTCAGGCAGCTCCAAACCAGCCTGACTTATAATCTCCTTTTTTGAAAAGGCCTCCTCCGGGGTGGCCTCCATTGTAACCTTCCCCTTGTTCAGGATAATGACATTATCTGCATAACTGGCAATATTATCCATATTATGGGAAATCAGTACAATAGTTGTGCCCTTTTCTTTGTGGAGCCTTCTGAACTTTTCCATAAGGGATTCACGCCCCTTTGGATCAAGGCCTGCCGTAGGCTCGTCCAGTACCAGATATTTTGGTTGCAAAGCCAGAATACCTGCTATAGCTGCCCGACGCTTCTGGCCGCCACTAAGCTGAAAAGGAGAACGGTGAGCGTACTTATCATAATCGAGATTTACGAAGTCCATTGCCTGCTTAACCCTTTCCTGGGTTTCATCCTCACTGCAGCCTATATTTCTAGGACCAAAGGCGATATCCTTGGCAATGGTTTCTTCAAAAAGCTGATACTCAGGGTACTGAAATACGATACCCACCTTCCGCCGGGCTGCCTTAGCCTCTGTATTTTTTTTGCCTATATCCACACCATCCACAAGAATAGTGCCCTTACTAGGCTTCAACAGCCCATTAAAATGCTGTATCAGGGTTGACTTCCCTGACCCGGTATGCCCTGCAATAGCGGTTATTTTCCCCTCCGGAATAGTAATTGAAATATCATCCAGAGCCAGGTGCTCAAAGGGGGTCTTGGGCATATAGGTATATGATATGTTTTTTAATTCTATTGACATATTGCCCTCACCAAATCCTCTGTATTAATAATAGACTCTGTAATCCTAATACCTTTTTGCTGAAGTCTGTAGGCCATCTCAGCAGCCATAGGCACCGCTAGGCCCCGTTTCTTCATGGCTCCAATATCCCTAAAGATTTCCCTTGGTGTACCACTTGCCACCAAATGCTTCTGGTCCATGACAAATATCCTGTCGGCCATTGCCGCTTCCTCCATGAAATGGGTTATATAAACCGTGGTAATTCCCCGCTCCTTGTTAAGACGTGAAACTGTCTCCATAACCTCATGGCGTCCTCTTGGATCCAGCATGGCAGTTGGCTCGTCCAATACAAGACATTTGGTATTCATAGCCAAAGCCCCTGCTATGGCCACCCTTTGCTTTTGACCACCTGAAAGGTGATGGGGGGAAAAATGGCGATACTCCTCCATATCCACCGCCCTAAGGGCCGCCGTTACGTTACGGCGAATTTCGTGAGGGTCAAGACCAATATTTTCTGGTCCAAAGCCTACATCATCCTCCACGATAGCAGCGATAATCTGATTATCAGGATTCTGAAAAACCATACCTATCTGCCTTCTAATGTCATAGGTATGCTCCTCATCTTTGGTATCCATACCGTCTACCAGGCACTTTCCCGATGAAGGCAGCAGCAGGCCATTAAAATGCTTGGCCAATGTGGACTTTCCTGAGCCATTTGTGCCCAGAATTGCCACAAACTCCCCCTCTTCAATCTTTATATTTACATTTTCAACAGCCAGCATCTCATTTTCCATACCGGCATTATAAATGTGTGTTAAATCAACGCATTCAATAAAACTCACGCAAAACACCTCTAAATCAACATTATAGCCTAGTTCTATTGTCAACGCAATTAAGAATAAAGGTTAACAACAAAAAGAGGCACTCCGTAAGGAATGCCTCTCATATATCGTTAGCTGTAAATTACTTTACCAACTCAAGGATAACCATTGGAGCTGCGTCACCACGACGTGGGCCCAGCTTCAGGATACGGGTATAACCACCCTGACGATCCTTGCACTGCTCAGCGATTTCACCGAACAACTTTCTAACAACATCTTCATCAGCAAGCTGAGCAATAGCCTGACGACGAGCAGCCAAATCACCGCGCTTAGCGAGAGTGATAAGCTGTTCTGCAAGGCCGCTGATCTCCTTAGCCTTAGCCTCGGTAGTCTCAATACGCTCATGCTTGAAGAAGGAAGTCAGAATGCTCTTGAACAGTGCCTTACGAGCACTGGAGTTACGACCTAATTTTCTGTAAGCCATTTATTTCCCTCTTTCCTATATCTTAATCTCGAAATGTCAATCAGTTATCTGCCAAATCATCGGCAGAACCATCATTTTCCTTAAGTGACAGGCCCAGTTCCTGGAGCTTGTTCTTGATTTCCACCAAGGACTTGTTACCAAGATTACGAACCTTCATGATTTCAGCCTCAGTCTTGTTGATGAGGTCACGAACTGTCTTGATTTCAGCTCTCATCAGGCAATGATAAGAACGAACTGTCAGTTCAAGCTCCTCAACCTTCTTATCAAGAATTGGAGCATCAGTCATATCAGCAGTGCTTACAGCAGCAGTCTCTGGGACCTCTGCAGCAGCAGCTGGTTTGGTATCAATTATCAGATTGCTGAAGAGCTTCAGTCTTGCAATCAGGATACCTGCTGCCTTGCTGACAGCCTCCTCAGGAGTAATAGAACCATTGGTCCAAACCTCCATGGTCAGCTTGTCATAGTCGACAGTGTCACCCACACGGGTATCTTCAACTCTGTAGTTAACACGGCGTACAGGAGAGAATATAGAATCAATAGGAATCTCACCAATAGCCTGATCAGGTTTCTTATTCTTATCACTTGGAACATAGCCAAGGCCATGCTCTACGGTCATCTCTATATTAAGTGAACCTGTCTCGTTAACAGTTGCGATATGCAGTTCTGGGTTAAGGATCTCAATATCAGCATCGTGAATAATATCAGCTGCTGTTACTTCCTTCTCACCCTGAACCTCGATGCGGATTGTCTTAGGTTCATCGCTGTGCATCTTAAGGCAGAGCTCCTTAAGGTGAAGGATGATGTTGGAAACATCATCGCGAACACCTGGAACTGTGGAGAACTCATGCAACACACCATCAATCTTGATGGCGGTAATTGCTGCACCTTGCAAAGAGGACAAGAGAATGCGGCGAAGGCTGTTACCAAGGGTAATGCCATAACCGCGCTCCAAAGGCTCGCAGATAAACTTACCATAGCGGCCGTCCTCACTGATTTCCTCTATCTGAATCTCAATCTTCTGCTTGTCGATTTCGATCATCTGGAATTGCCCTCCTCAATAAATCAATGCATATATGTACAAATACGACAATTAATACACAGATATTATTTGGAGTACAACTCGACGATTGCCTGGCTGTCAACAGGAATGTCGAAGTCATCTGCAGCAGGGAATCTGTTGATGGTGCCGGTGAAGTTATCGGAACCTACAGTGATCCATGCTGGAACGCTGAGAGCGCTGTTGGACTCAGCCAGCTCCTTGAAGAATGCATTGGAGCGAGCCTTTTCGGAAACTGCTACAACATCATTTACATCAACGAGAGCGGATGGAATGTCCAGACGCTTGCCGTTCAGAGTGATATGACCATGACGAACGAGCTGACGAGCCTGCTTACGGGTGGAAGCAAGACCAAGACGGAATACTACGTTGTCGATTCTTCTTTCGAGAAGGCTGATGAGGTTATCACCAGTGATACCCTGCATCTTCTTAGCCTTGTTATAGTAAGAACGGAACTGCTTCTCCAGTACACCGTAAATGAACTTTGCCTTCTGCTTTTCCTTCAGCTGAACACCATACTCGGAAACTTTACCGCGGGTACGACGTGGCTGACGGTTGGAACTCTTATTCAGACCAATAACACCTGGCTCGATACCGAGGGAACGGCATCTCTTCAGTGCTGGTACTCTATCAATTGCCATTTAGTTTGCACCTCCCATTATACTCTTCTACGCTTTGGTGGACGGCAACCATTGTGTGGAATTGGGGTAACATCCTTAATCATGCTAACCTCAAGACCAGTTGCCTGCAGGGAACGGATTGCAGCCTCACGGCCAGCACCAGGACCCTTAACGTAAACATCAACCTGCTTCAAGCCATGCTCCATAGCAGCCTTTGCAGCAACCTCTGCTGCCATCTGAGCTGCGAATGGAGTGCTCTTTCTGGAGCCACGGAAACCAAGTCCGCCTGCGCTTGCCCAGGAAAGTGCATTACCGTTCTTGTCGGTCAAGGTAACGATAGTATTATTAAAGGTGGAGCTGATATGAGCAACACCAAATTCGATATTTTTACGGTCCTTCTTCTTAGGACGTACAGATTTCTTAACTGCCACTCTCTAGCCCTCCTTATTTCTTCTTACCAGCAACAGCCTTTTTAGGGCCTTTACGGGTACGTGCATTATTCTTTGTGTTCTGTCCGCGTACAGGAAGACCCATACGATGACGACGACCACGATAGCAGCCGATCTCAACGAGTCGCTTTATGTTAAGGGACTGCTCACGACGAAGGTCACCCTCTACTACAACCTGCTTATCGATGATATCACGAAGCTTAATAACCTCATCTTCGCTCAGATCACGGGTACGAGTATCTGGGTTAACACCAGTCTCCTTTAAAATTCTCTGAGAAGTGGTAAGACCAATACCATAGATATATGTTAATGCGATCTCAATTCTCTTATCACGTGGCAAATCTACACCGGCAATACGTGCCATACATCAAGCACCTCCTTCTTAATTATCCTTGTCTCTGTTTATGTTTTGGGTTCTCGCAAATAACCATTACACGACCCTTACGCTTAATAACCTTGCATTTTTCACAAATTGGTTTAACCGATGGTTTAACTTTCATTGCGTTATGCCCCTTTCATGTACTATCCTTGATTACTCAAAGATTATTTAAAACGATAGGTGATACGGCCACGAGTTAAATCATAAGGTGTCAGCTCAATAGTGACCTTATCCCCTGGCAGAATGCGTATAAAATTCATTCGAATCTTACCGGAAACATGCGCCAAGACAACATGACCGTTCTCCAACTCCACCTGGAACATTGCATTTGGCAGTGCTTCCAGGACTTTACCTTCAACTTCAATTACATCTTGTTTAGACATAAGTGGTATTGCTCCTTAGTGTCATAACCTAGGAAAGGTGGCCGCAGGAGCGGCCCCATCTTCCGGCATCACAGCTTTCGCTGCACGATTCTTCTATAATAATTCGGTAGTACCAGGCAAAACTGCCTGCCATAACTCTTAAGCCTTCAGGGCATCAACCATATCCTTGAAAACTTTGTCGATAGCCTGACGTCCATCAATCTCTAAGTATAAACCAGCTTTCTGGTAATAGTCAATCAATGGCTTAGTCTGAGCTTCATATACGGACAACCGATTCTTCATAGTTTCCTCGGTGTCATCTGCTCTCTGATAAAGCTCGCCACCGCACTCATCACACTTGCCTTCAACCTTTGAAGGGCTGAACTTAATGTGGAATGTGGCACCACAGCTCTTGCAGATTCTGCGTCCTACTGCTCTCTCAACGAGATCAGAGGAAGGAACAGTAATATTAACAACGCTCTTAAGGCTAAGTCCCAAATCAGCCAAAATCTTGGTAAGGGCATCAGCCTGATCAACAGTACGAGGGAAACCATCCAGAATAAAGCCTTTCTTGCAATCATCCTGGGCAAGACGCTCACGAACAATGCCGATGGTAATTTCATCTGGAACGAGGTTTCCGGCATCAATACATGCCTTCGCCTGCTTTCCGAGTTCAGTACCTTCCTTGATAGCAGCACGGAACATGTCGCCAGTGGAAATATGTGGAATACCAAACTCTTTCACCAGGTTAGCAGCCTGAGTGCCTTTCCCAGCACCCGGAGGGCCCATTAAAAGTAAATGCATTTAATTAATCCTCCTAATCCATAAAACCTTGGTAATGACGCATAACAACCATGGACTCAATCTGCTTCATGGTATCAAGGCCAACGCCTACAACAATCAGCAGTGCAGTTCCACCAAAGTTTACACCCTCAAGATGAGTTGCGGATGCAATAAATGTTGGAAGAACGGCTACCAGTGCAAGGAATAACGCGCCAGCAAGCGTAATTCGAGTCATGACATAATCTAAATATTCTGCCGTTGGCTCTCCCGGACGAATGCCCGGGATAAAACCACCGTATTTTTTCAGATTCTCTGCCATATCCGATATCTTTACAGTAACCGCGGTGTAAAAATACGTGAAGAAGATAATCAACAGTGCATAAACTGTTGTTTGTAGCGGTGTACCCCACGCAAAATACCCGGCAATAGTTTTTACCCAGGGGATATCAATAAACTGGGCAATAGTTACTGGAAACATCAGCACGGATGACGCAAAGATTATTGGAATAACTCCCGCGGTGTTAACCTTAAGCGGGATGTGACTGGACTGTCCGCCATAAGATTTATGACCAACAACCCTCTTTGCATATGATACTGGAACCCGGCGATAAGCTGTGTGAATTGCAACAACAAACACAATCATCGCTACAGCAATCACTGCAAAGAAGAAAACATTAATATAACTAATGGTTCCTGTCTGTAGGTAATTATAAATCTTTCCAATGTTGTTTGGCAACGCAGCAACGATACCGGCGAAAATGATCAGTGAGATACCATTACCTACGCCGTTAGCAGTTATCTGCTCACCAAGCCACATGAGGAAAACTGTTCCTGCTGTCAGTGTAATCGCAATAATGAGGATTGACACTGGGCCAGGATTTAGGATAGCCTGCTTCAAACCAATGGACATACCCATGGCCTGTAAGAAGGCGAGTAATACTGTGAAATATCTTGTAACCTTAGTGGTTTTCTTATAGCCTTCCTGACCTTCCTTTGACCACTGCTCCAATGTAGGTACAACCACATTTAAGAGCTGGATGATAATGGAAGCATTAATATAAGGCGTAATACTCATAGCAAATACTGAAAACTTACTAAGAGCACCACCAGAAAACATATCCAGTAAACCGAAAAGACTGCCATTGTTGAACAGTGATTCAATAGCTGAAGGATCAACACCTGGAACAGGAATATGAGTACCCATTCTGAAGATGGCGAACATTATCAGCGTAAAAGTGATCTTTGCTCGAAGCTCCGGAATCTTGACGATATTAGAGAGAGCTGATAACAAATCAGATCACCTCAACTTTTCCACCTGCTGCAGTAATCTTTTCTTCTGCGGACTTGGTGAAGCCGTTGGCTACAACAGTCAGCTTCTTGGTGAGCTCACCATTGCCGAGAATGCGAACACCGTCGCGTACGTTCTTAAGGACACCAGCCTCAATCAATGCAACAGCATCAACAGTAGCACCATCCTCAAAACGGTTCAGAGTCTCAACATTAACCTCTGCATAAACATTAGCAAAGATATTCTTGAAACCACGCTTTGGTAATCTACGATATAAAGGCATCTGACCACCCTCAAAGCCAGTACGAACGCCGCCGCCGGAACGGGACTTCTGACCCTTCTGGCCTCTGCCGGAAGTCTTACCATTGCCGCTGCCCAGACCACGACCAACGCGGAAAGCGTTCTTGCGGGAACCAGGAGCTGGAGATAATTCATTTAACTTCATCTTTTAAGTGCACCTCCTTGAATCTCAAGCCTGCTCTTCAACAGTTACGAGATGCTCTACCTTGTGGATCTGGCCACGGAGAGACTCGCTGTCTGGAAGCTCAACTGAGGAATTTAACTTCTTAAGTCCTAATGCTTTAATAGTAGCACGCTGAGTAGCTGGTCTACCGATCAGACTTCTGGTAAGAGTAATTTTTAAATTTGCCATTTCAAAACCCTCCTTAACCTAAAAGTTCCTGTACGGTCTTACCGCGAAGCTCAGCTACCTTCTCAGCCTGCTTCAGCTGCTCAAGACCCTTCAAGGTTGCACGAACCATGTTATTAGGATTGGAAGAACCAAGGGACTTGGTCAAAATATCCTTAATACCAGCAAGCTCGAGAACTGCACGAGCTGGGCCACCAGCGATAACACCAGTACCTTTTGCAGCTGGCTTCATCAGTACACGGCCTGCACCGAAAATACCAAGCATCTCATGTGGGATAGTAGTACCCTTCAGAGAAACATCAATAAGGTTCTTTTTAGCGTCTTCAACGCCCTTGCGAATTGCCTCTGGAACCTCTGCAGCCTTACCTAAGCCTGCACCAACCTGACCCTTCTCATTACCAACAACAACAAGTGCGCTGAAGGAGAAGCGACGGCCGCCCTTTACAACCTTGGCAACTCTATTAATATATACAACTTTTTCCTGGAACTCAGGAGTCTCGTTGTCCATTCTAGCCATCTATGTACCTCCTTTACAAATATTAGAATTTCAAGCCGGCTTCACGAGCGGCTTCAGCAAGTGCTGCAACACGGCCATGATATACATAACCACCACGGTCGAAAACTACCTCGGTAATACCCTTTTCCAAAGCACGCTTAGCCACTGCCTCGCCTACTGCCTTGGCAGCCTCAATATTACCACCGTAGTTCTTGAAATCCTTATCCTTTGTGCTGGCAGATACGAGAGTAACACCGTTAACATCGTCGATAACCTGAGCATAAATATTGCTCAAGCTGCGGAATACGTTAAGACGTGGTCTCTCAGCAGTGCCGGAAATATGATTGCGTACACGCAGGTGACGCTTCTGACGAGCTTTATTTTTATCTTCCTTAACAAACACTGTCGGTTACTCCTTTCTGGTTATTATTTCTTACCCTTGGCGCCAGCCTTACCTACCTTACGGCGGATGTGCTCGCCTTCGTACTTAATACCCTTGCCCTTATATGGCTCTGGTCTTCTGTAGTCGCGAACCTTGGCAGCGATAGCGCCAACAACTTCCTTATCAATACCGTTTACAACGATCTTGGTAGGATTTGGTACCTCGAAAACGATACCAGTAGGTGGCTCAACAATAACTGGGTGAGAGAAACCAAGAGACAGGTTCAGGTTCTTGCCCTGGAGCTGTGCTCTGTAACCAACACCATTGATCTCAAGAGTCTTTGCGTAACCCTCAGTTACACCAACAACCATGTTGTTGATCAGGGTACGGGTAAGACCATGGAGAGATCTGTGATCTTTATTATCTGAAGGACGCTCTACAGTGAGTACACCGTCCTCTAATTTAATCTTCATATCCTGGCTGAAAGAGCGAACTAACTCACCCTTTGGGCCCTTTACGGTAACCTTATTTCCATCCTCAACCTTAACGTTTACGCCAGCTGGGATAGTAATAGGTGCTCTACCAATTCTAGACATCTGTACACCTCCTGACTTCTAAATAATTACCAAACGTAAGCTACAACCTCGCCGCCGAGACCAGCCTTGCGAGCATTCTTATCGCTCATGATTCCCTTGGAAGTGGAAATGATGGCGATACCCAAACCGCCGAGAACTCTAGGGAGCTCAGCAGCCTTTGCATACTGGCGCAGGCCTGGCTTGGAAATACGCTTAATACCAGTAATTACCTTCTCACGGTTAGGACCGTACTTCAGGGATACAATGATAATACCCTGCTTACCATCCTCAGTGAAAGTGAAGTCATTGATGAAGCCCTCTTCCTTAAGAACGCCAGCGATGGCCTTCTTAATGTTGGAACCAGGAATCTCAACCTTTTCATGATAAACGGAGTTTGCATTACGCAAACGAGTCAACATATCTGCAATAGGATCAGTCATTACCATTTAAACCGATATCCTCCTTTCATTTTCGCCTTTAAGTTACCAGCTAGCCTTGGTTACGCCAGGAATGGCACCCTTGTAGCTCTGCTCTCTGAAACAAATACGGCACATATCGAACTTTCTGATATAACCGTGCGGACGACCGCAAATCTTACATCTGTTGTACTTGCGAACAGGGAACTTTGGTTCCTTGCTCCACTTTTCAATCATTGCCTTCTTGGCCACAGTCAGTACCTCCTTCTTTACGCTTTAAAAGGCATACCCATGAGCTTTAAGAGCTCGCGAGCTTCCTCATCAGTCTTGGCAGTTGTTACAACTACGATATTCATACCGCGGAGCTTGTCAATCTTGTCATACTCAATTTCAGGGAAAATGAGCTGCTCCTTCAGGCCGATTGCGTAGTTACCGCGACCGTCGAAAGAATTGGAACCGATACCACGGAAGTCACGAACGCGTGGAAGTGCAACATTCATGAACTTGTCGAGGAACTGATACATGCGAACGCCGCGAAGAGTAACCTTTGCACCGATTGGCATGCCCTGACGGAGCTTCCAAGCTGCCAGAGATTTCTTTGCTCTGGTGAGAATAGGCTTCTGGCCTGCGATAATAGTCAAATCATTTACAGCGGAGTCAAGAGCCTTAGGATTACCTACAGCCTCGCCAACACCCATGTTAATGATAATCTTAGAGATTTTTGGGAGCTCCATAACATTCTTGTAGCCGAACTTTTCGGTCAGAGCAGGAACTACCTCTTTAATGTACTTTTCCTGTAATCTATCCACTAGATGGTCCTCCTTTCCTTATTATTTGGTCTGGTCTATAACTTCGCCGCACTTCTTGCAGGCGCGTACAGACTTACCATTTACATCCTTGTGAGCAATACGGGTAGCCTTGCCACAAGCTGGGCATACGAGCATAACCTTTGCCGCAAACATAGGAGCCTCTTTAACAAGGATGCCACCCTGTGGGGCACTCTGATTTGGCTTAGTGTGACGCTTAACCTTGTTTACGCCCTCAACTACAACCTTATTCTTCTTAGGCAGAGCCTGAATAACCTTGCCCTGCTTGCCTTTATCTTTGCCAGACAATACCAGTACGGTATCGCCCTTCTTTACATGCAGTTTTGTAATGGACAAAATAGCACCTCCTGACTATCAAAGAACTTCTGGAGCCAGGGAGACGATCTTCATGAAATCTTTATCACGAAGCTCTCTTGCAACTGGTCCAAAAATACGGGTTCCTCTAGGAGTCTTATCCTCCTTGATAATTACGGCAGCGTTTTCGTCGAAACGAATGTAAGAACCATCGTTACGACGCTGGCCCTTCTTGGAACGTACTACAACGGCCTTAACAACGTCGCCCTTCTTTACCATACCGCCAGGGGATGCAGATTTTACTGCAGCCACAATAATATCACCAATGTTAGCATACTTGCGATAAGAACCGCCAAGAACACGGATGCACATAATTTCCTTAGCACCGGTGTTGTCGCCAACATTGAGTAAAGTCTGTTGCTGAATCATCAGTTAACCTCCTCAACCAGAATTTCCATCATCAGGAAATTATTTAGCTTTCTCAACGATCTCTACAAGTCTCCAACGCTTATCCTTGGAAAGTGGACGAGTTTCCATAATGGAAACAGTGTCACCAATGTGAGCCTCGTTATTTTCATCATGGGCCTTGAACTTAACAGTCTTCTTAACGGCCTTCTTATATAATGCATGCTGCTCGATGTCAAGAACTGCTACTACAATAGTCTTGTCCATCTTGTCGCTTACAACTTTACCAATTTTAGTCTTGCGTTCATTTCTTTCGCTCATTAGGGAGCCTCCTTTCATATGCATATCAATTCGTTCAATTAAGCATTAGCCTTTTCAGTCTGTACAGTCTTAATACGGGCAATAGTCTTCTTTACTTCCTTGATACGCATTGGGTTCTCCAACTGGCCAGTAGCGAGCTGGAAACGGAGGTTAAATAACTCCTCTTTGAGAGAAGCAAGTTTCTGGTTAAGTTCCTCAGCGCTCAAATCACGAATTTCATTAACCTTCATTTACTTCACCGCCCTCTGCTTCTAAATCTTCACGAACTACGAACTTTGTCTTGATAGGAAGCTTGTGGCCTGCAAGACGCATAGCCTCAGCAGCTACCTCACGAGAAACGCCGTCCATTTCGAACATTACGCGGCCTGGCTTAACTACTGCTACCCAGTACTCTGGTGAACCCTTACCGGAACCCATACGAGTCTCAGCAGGCTTTGCAGTTACAGGCTTGTCAGGGAAAATCTTGATCCAAACCTTACCGCCACGCTTAATGTAACGAGTCATAGCAATACGGGCTGCCTCAATCTGTCTGTTAGTGATCCATGCTGGCTCGAGAGCTACAAGACCATACTCACCATGAGAAACCTTGTTACCACGCTGAGCCTTACCCTTCATGCGACCACGGAACTGTTTACGATATTTTACTCTCTTTGGTAATAACATTAAGCTTCGCTCCCTTCAACAGCAGCAACAGGCTGCTTTTTCTCAGGAAGAACCTCACCCTTGAAGATCCAAACCTTGATACCGATACGGCCATAAGTGGTAGCTGCCTCTGCAGTACCATAGTCGATGTCAGCTCTCAGAGTATGAAGAGGAATGGAACCCTCACGATAGGATTCGCTACGTGCGATTTCAGCGCCGCCGAGACGACCGGAGCACATAATCTTAATACCCTTTGCACCAAGACGCATAGTACGGCCTACAGCCTGCTTCATAGCACGACGGAAAGCAATACGACGCTCCAGGGAGCCTGCAATGTTCTCAGCTACCAGAGTTGCATCCATATCTGGATTCTTAATCTCCTCAATGCTGATGTCTACATTGCTGTTAGTGAACTTCTTGAGACCAGCCTTGATCTGCTCAATGCCGGAACCACCGCGGCCGATTACCATACCAGGCTTTGCAGTGTGGATAGTCAGCTTCAGACGGTTCTTAGAACGCTCAGTCTCAATCTTGGAAACGCCGGAGCTCTGAAGAAGGTTCTTCAGGTGACGGCGAATTTTAATATCTTCATGCAGATTAGCTGCATAATCTTTGCCAGCATACCACTTAGCATCCCAAGTCTTTACGATGCCAAGTCTTATACCATGTGGATTTACTTTCTGACCCAAGTTTATAACCTCCTTTTATTACTTTTCGTCTACTGCTACGGTGATGTGGGAAGAACGCTTCAAAATCTTGAAGGCCTGGCCACGGGAACGTGGATGAATACGCTTCATAGTTGGTCCCTGATCAACGAAACAAGAAGAAACATAGAGGTTATCAACATTCATATCAAAGTTGTTCTCAGCGTTTGCTACTGCAGACTTGAGAACCTTTTCTATAGCTTCAGCACCAACTTTTGGTGTGAACTTTAAAATCGCAAATGCCTCAGCAACGCTCTTGCCACGGATAAGATCCATAACTACGCGTACCTTGCGAGGTGCAATGCGAACATATTTAGCAACTGCTTTTGCTTCCACAGAGGAATCCTCCTTTCAATATCTTATCTAAGACCGGTCTTTCTCTCTTCACCGGCATGACCCTTGAATGTACGAGTTGGTGCGAACTCACCAAGCTTGTGGCCAACCATGTCCTCAGTTACATAAACTGGAACGTGCTTGCGGCCATCGTGTACAGCGATAGTGTGACCAACGAAAGTTGGCAGAATAGTTGAACTTCTGGACCAGGTCTTTACGACCTTCTTGTCGTTAGCTGCATTCAGGGCATCAATCTTCTTAGTTAAGCTTTCATGAACATAAGGTCCCTTTTTTACTGATCTTGACAATTTATATCCTCCTTCCGGTGATTATCTCTTATTTGGTACGGCCTTTAACGATTAACTTATCAGAAGCCTTCTTACGGCGGGTCTTAGCACCCATAGCGCATTTACCCCATTTAGTAACAGGATGCTTGCGGCCAACTGGGGAACGGCCCTCACCACCGCCATGTGGATGGTCATTAGGGTTCATAGCTACACCGCGGTTTTCAGGGCGGATACCCAACCAGCGGTTACGGCCAGCCTTACCAATAGTGATGTTCATGTGCTCGGCATTGCCAACTACACCGATAGTTGCACGGCAGTTAACATGTACCTTACGCATTTCACCGGATGGCATACGAAGGGTTGCATAGTCACCCTCAATTGCCATGAGCTGTGCAGAAGCACCAGCGGAACGAACCAGCTGAGCACCCTTACCAATCTTAAGTTCAATATTGTGAACCTCGGTACCTACTGGAATGTTCTTTAATGGGAGACAGTTACCTGGCTTGATGTCGGCATTAGGACCGGACTCAACCATGTCTCCTACCTTAAGACCGTTAGGAGCGATAATATAACGCTTCTCACCGTCTACATAATTTAAAAGTGCAATACGGGCACTGCGGTTTGGATCGTACTCGATAGTTGCAACGCGTGCTGGGATACCATCCTTAGTACGCTTGAAGTCGATAATACGATATAAACGCTTATGGCCGCCGCCCTGATGACGAACGGTCAATCTACCCTGCTGATTACGACCACCGTGCTTCTTCAGACGCTCAACGAGGGACTTCTCAGGCTTATCAGTAGTGATTTCATCGAAAGATGCTACAGTCATGAATCTTCTGCCTGCAGAATATGGTTTAAAACTCTTTACTGCCACTTAATTAACCTCCTTTTCCCTAATCTTACGCTTCGAAGAACTCGATGGTTTCGCCAGCTGCAAGTTTAACAATAGCTTTCTTATAATCGGAACGCTTACCAACGAAGCGACCCATACGCTTTTTCTTACCTTCAACATTGACGGTGTTTACACCAGCAACCTTTACATTGAAGATAGTAGAAACTGCCTTGGCAATTTCAATCTTGTTGGCAGCCTTGGCTACCTCAAATACATATTTGCCCTCAGCCATGAGAGTAGTGCTCTTTTCAGTAATGAGAGGGCGAATGATAATATCACGTGCTTCCATTATGCGTATACCTCCTCAATACGAGCGATGGCATCCTTAGTGATGAACAGCTTGTCAGCGTTCAGGATGTCAAATACATTCAGGCCGATAGTGTTAATGGTCTTAACACCTGGGATATTACGGGAAGACTTGTCAACGTTCTCTGCATAGTCTGCAGTAACGATGAGAGCCTTGTTATCTACACTGAAGCTCTCCAGCATCTTTACAACTTCCTTGGTCTTAGGAGCGTCGAAGTTAATGCTGTCGAGAACTACGATTTCACCATTAGCAACCTTGTCAGACAGAGCGCACATGATAGCAAGGCGACGCTGCTTACGAGGCATGCTGAATGCGTAGGAACGTGGGGATGGACCGAATACGGTACCGCCACCTACCCAAATTGGGGAACGGGTGGAACCACTGCGAGCACGGCCAGTACCCTTCTGCTTCCAAGGCTTACGGCCACCGCCGCGAACCATGCTGCGGGTCTTGGTAGCATGATTACCAAGACGCTGGGAAGCAAGCTGCATAACTACAGCCTGATGTACCAGACCTGCGTTCATCTCTACGCCAAAAATATTTTCATTTAATTCGAGATCGCCAACCTTCTTGTTAGCGATGTCGTAAATTGCTACTGTAGGCATTATTACTTATCCTCCTTCCGAATTAGTTTTTACCCGGTTTAACGGTTGCCTTTACAATTACGAGGCCCTTCTTAGGACCAGGAATTGCGCCCTTGATAAGGAGCAGGTTACGATCTGCATCAACTCTAACAATGGAGAGACGCTGTACGGTAACCTTGTTGCCGCCCATCTGACCTGGCAGCTTCTTACCTTTAAGAACACGACCACCGTGACCACTGATCATCGCACCTGTAGAACCAGGCTCACGATGAGACTTGGAACCATGTCCCATTGGTCCACGAGCAAAATTATGACGCTTGATACCACCGGCAAAACCCTTACCCTTAGAAGTACCAGTAACGTCAACTAATTCTCCGGCGGAAAATATGTCAACACCGATTACATCACCAGTGTTATATTCAGAAGCATCAGTCAAACGCATCTCGCGGATGTACTTAACAGGAGTAACACCAGCCTTTGCGAAATGACCCTTCATAGGCTTGTTTACCTTGTGTTCCTTGACTACGCCGAAGCCAAGCTGTACTGCATTATAACCATCATTTTCAACAGTCTTGTTCTGTACAACTACATTGTTGCCAGACTCAACAACTGTAACTGGAACAACCTGACCCTCTTCAGTGAAGATCTGAGTCATGCCCAGCTTTCTACCTAAAATTGCTTTAGCCAATTATTCCACCTCCTCTTATAACTTAAGCTCGATATCAACACCTGCTGGCAGTTCGAGACGGGTTAACGCATCTACTGTCTTAGGGGTTGGCTCCAGAACATCAATAAGACGCTTGTGAGTTCTCATTTCGAACTGCTCGCGGGAATCCTTATTAACGTGTGGAGAACGCAGAATTGTGTATACCTGCTTCTCAGTTGGGAGCGGAATAGGGCCAGATACCTGTGCACCGGTTCTCTTTGCAGTTTCAACAATCTTAACTGCACTCTGATCCAATGCCTTGTGATCATAAGCCTTCAAACGAATTCTGATTTTCTGCTGCTTAGACAATTTATTTTCCTCCTTCTCGTCCGGGCTCCAGGCCCAAACATTTCTCCGTAGTAGTTCCCTTACTAACGCCCGAAGCGTTGCAAGCCATCTACCACGTCATCGCATTGGGGGGTACTTAGAAGCACACCGCTTCTTATTATATATACCATACTGAAAATGTCAATATGGAGAGTACCACAAACCTTATTATAAGGGCGACCCGTGGGCCGCCCTTACTATATAAGGATTTTAAATGAATCTATTAAGTTACTAAAACCAGCTACTCAAGATTAAGCGTCGATCTCAGTTACTCGACCAGCACCTACAGTGTGGCCACCCTCGCGGATAGCGAAGCGGAGACCAGCCTCGATAGCGATTGGAGTGATGAGCTCTACGGACATCTCTACATTATCGCCAGGCATTACCATTGGAACATCCTCAGGGAGGGTTACAACGCCGGTAACGTCAGTAGTTCTGAAGTAGAACTGTGGACGGTAGTTGGAAGTGAAAGCAGTGTGACGGCCGCCCTCTTCCTTGGTCAGTACATAAACCTGACCCTTGAACTTGGTGTGTGGGTGGATGGAACCTGGCTTAGCAAGTACCTGACCACGCTGAATTTCCTTACGATCAATACCACGGAGCAAAGCACCGATGTTATCACCAGCCTGTGCGCTAGGGAGCAGCTTGCGGAACATCTCGATACCGGTTACAACAGTGGAACGAATCTCGTCAGCAATACCTACGATCTCAACAGTGTCGTTGAGGTTCAGCTCACCACGCTCAACACGGCCAGTTGCTACAGTACCACGACCAGTGATAGTGAATACGTCCTCTACTGGCATCAGGAAAGGCTTATCGGTATCACGGGTAGGAGTTGGGATGTAAGCATCAACCTCAGCCATCAGCTTGAGGATGTTAGCCTTCTGCTCTTCGTCGCCCTCGAGAGCCTTCAGAGCGGAACCAGCAACTACTGGAATTTCATCGCCAGGGAACTCGTAGCTGGAGAGCAGCTCACGAACTTCCATCTCAACGAGCTCGAGGAGCTCAGGATCGTCAACCTGGTCAACCTTGTTGAGGAATACTACCATTGCAGGTACACCTACCTGACGAGCGAGCAGGATGTGCTCACGAGTCTGAGGCATAGGACCATCAGCTGCGGATACTACCAGGATAGCACCATCCATCTGAGCAGCACCAGTGATCATGTTCTTTACATAGTCAGCATGGCCTGGGCAGTCAACGTGTGCATAGTGACGGGACTCAGTCTCGTACTCAACGTGTGCAGTGTTGATGGTGATACCGCGCTCTCTTTCCTCTGGAGCCTTATCAATGTTAGCGTAATCCTCGAACTGAGCCATACCCTTCTCAGAGAGAACCTTGGTGATAGCAGCAGTCAGAGTGGTCTTACCATGGTCAACGTGACCGATAGTACCAATGTTAACATGTGGTTTTGTTCTTTCAAATGTTTCCTTTGCCATTTTGGATTATTTCCTCCTTATTATTCGCCTTTATTCTTGGCAATAATGCCATCTGCGATATTTTTAGGAACTTCCTCGTAGTGAGAAACTTCCATTGAGTAGTTACCGCGGCCCTGAGTCTTGGAACGCAAATCAGTGGAATAACCGAACATGCCGGAGAGTGGTACGTAACCGTTGATAACCTGGGCACCATTACGTGCTTCCATGCCATCGATGCGACCACGACGGGAGTTCAGGTCACCGATTACATCGCCCATGTACTCTTCTGGAACGATAACCTCAACCTTAACATAAGGCTCGAGAATTACTGGATCAGCCTTGAGAGCACCGTTCTTGAATGCCATGGAACCGGCAACCTTGAACGCAGCCTCAGAGGAGTCAACCTCATGGTAAGATCCATCATAAACGATAGCCTTAACATCAACAACTGGGTAACCAGCGAGAACGCCGGCTTCCATAGCCTGCTTAATACCAGCCTCGATTGGGTTGATGAATTCCTTAGGAATAGCACCACCAACAACCTTGTTCTCAAAGCTGAAGCCAGCACCTGGCTCCTGAGGAATGAGCTGGAGTTTGCAGTGACCATACTGGCCATGACCACCGGACTGACGAACGAACTTGCCTTCGCAGTCAACCTCCTTACGGATGGTCTCTCTATAAGCAACCTGAGGGTTACCTACTACACAGTCAACCTTGAACTCGCGAAGCATACGGTCAACGATGATCTCCAGGTGAAGCTCACCCATACCGGAGATGATAACCTGACCAGTTTCTTCATCAGTACGAACGCGGAAGGTTGGATCCTCCTCAGCCAGCTTCTGAAGGGCAATACCCATCTTCTCCTGGTCGTTCTTGGTCTTAGGCTCAACTGCTACGGAAATAACTGGATCTGGGAATTCCATGGACTCCAGAATGATTGGTGCATTCTCATCACAGAGGGTATCACCAGTGGTGGTGTCCTTAAGGCCTACTGCAGCAGCGATATCACCGCTGTATACAACCTCCAGTTCCTTACGGTTATTTGCATGCATCTGGAGGATACGGCCGATACGCTCCTTCTTGCCCTTAGTGGAATTGTACACATAAGAGCCGGAGGAAAGGGTACCGGAGTAAACTCTGAAGAATGCCAGCTTACCAACGAATGGGTCAGCCATGATCTTGAATGCTAATGCAGCAAATGGCTCCTTATCGCTGGAAGGACGGGAATCCTCCTCGCCAGTCTCAGGGTTAACACCCTTGATAGCGGCGATATCAGTAGGAGCAGGCATGTAGTCAACAACAGCATCCAGCATAGGCTGAACACCCTTGTTGCGGTAAGAAGTACCGCAGGTAACTGGGCACATCTTACAAGCAATGGTAGCCTTGCGGATTACAGTCTTGATCTCCTCTTCGGAAATCTCCTCACCCTCAAGATACTTCATTGCAAACTCATCATCGAAGTCGGAAAGAGCTTCCATGAGAATCTCACGATATTCTTCAGCCTTATCCTTCATATCAGCAGGAATCTCAACTTCGTCAGCTACCTTACCAAGGTCATCCTCGTAAATGATAGCTTCCATCTTAACAAGATCAATGATGCCCTGGAAGTCATCCTCAGCACCGATTGGCAGCTGGATTGCAACTGCGTTAGCCTGGAGACGCTCCTTCATCATGTTGATTACGTTATAGAAATCCGCACCAGTAATATCCATCTTATTTACATAAGCCATACGTGGTACGCTGTATTTCTCAGCCTGACGCCATACGGTCTCAGTCTGAGGCTCAACGCCGCCGCGGGCAGTCAGAACTGCAACGGCACCGTCCAATACTCTCAGAGAACGCTCTACCTCTACAGTGAAGTCAACGTGGCCTGGGGTATCAATAATATTGATACGATGTTCCTTCCAATGGCAAGTGGTAGCAGCGGAAGTAATGGTAATACCACGCTCCTGCTCCTGCTCCATCCAGTCCATGGTGGCAGCGCCTTCATGAACCTCACCAATCTTGTGGTTGACACCTGTATAGAAGAGGATACGCTCAGTAGTGGTTGTCTTACCGGCATCGATGTGAGCCATGATACCGATATTACGAGTCTTTTCGAGACTATACTCTCTTGCCACTTGTATATCGCTCCTTAAAACTTAACTACTATAGAAGATTACCAACGATAATGTGCGAAAGCCTTGTTAGCCTCAGCCATCTTGTGGGTATCTTCCTTCTTCTTGATTGCTGCACCAGTGTTGTTAGCTGCATCCATCAGCTCGCCGGCAAGTCTCTCATCCATGGTCTTTTCGCCACGCAGTCTTGCGTAGTTTACAGTCCAACGAATACCGAGGGTCATGCGACGGTCAGGACGAACCTCAACTGGAACCTGGTAGTTAGCACCACCAACACGGCGGGCACGAACCTCCAGAACTGGCATAACATTCTTTAATGCAGTCTCAAAAACCTCCAGTGGATCCTGGCCAGTCTTGGAACGAATTATCTCAAATGCATCGTATACTACTCTTTCAGCAACACCCTTCTTACCAGAAAGCATTACCTTGTTGATGAACTTAGTGACGATCTTGGAATGATACACTGGATCTGGTAATACGTCACGCTTAGGTACTGAACCTTTTCTTGGCATCTGTTTTTGCCTCCTTCCATAATCTTCAGTCTTTAGAATTGTTTTTAGCAGATATTATGCTTTCTTAGCCTTAGCGCGCTTAGCACCGTACTTGGATCTACCCTGGGCACGGTCCTGAACACCTGCGGTATCCAAGGAACCTCGAACAATGTGATAACGTACACCTGGTAAATCCTTAACACGTCCACCTCTGATCAAAACAACACTATGTTCCTGCAGATTATGGCCAATGCCTGGGATGTATGCGGTTACTTCAATGCTATTTGTCAAACGAACACGGGCAACCTTACGCAAAGCGGAGTTTGGTTTCTTAGGAGTTGTAGTGTAAACTCTTGTGCAAACGCCACGTTTCTGTGGGCAATTCTTTAATGCCGGTGCTGTAGATTTATCCTGCATGCTCTGTCTGCTCTTGCGAACTAACTGATTAATTGTAGGCATACATGCACCTCCTTCCTTCAAATTGAGTATTTAGTATTTATTAAAAAATCACACTGTCCGTGCCTTCCCCTCTGGGGAAGGTGGCAGCCGACAGGCTGACGGATGAGGTCATCTCTTTGTAGACAGTATAATTTTTTTAACAATGGCCTTGTTTGAGAACCGCCACTGCAGCAGCCTTAACACCAATCGAGCAGGCCTTGCCAAGCTCTTCCATGGTATATGCTGCTTCCACTGGGATCTCTTTATCCTCACAGAGTATTTTTAAGGGATCTGTAACCCTGCCCTCTGCGTTGGCACCCAGAAAAACGCAAGCAACCTGTTCCTTGTTGATGGCTTTGGTTACCTGTTTGATACCTGTAACATGCTCTGCCTTCTTCAATTCATCCAGCTGCATACGCTTCACTCCTATAAATTGGAAATCCTCATACCTTAGGCACAAAGGTATTTTAGCACCCCCTAAAACCAATGTCAACACTTTATTTTTCAAGCTTTTCATTGTACACGCAGTCTGGTGTGTCATAAGTTACACATGCACCTCTTATTGCGTACTTATGTCCTTATATTGCGCACACGATTTGTTTTTTCTGGAACACTTAACCAACACTTGCTCATTTTTAACTTATTTTCAACTCATTTTGCACAATTTTTCAACTGGCTTTACTAAATAATTTTTGATATTTTTTTGTATTTTTTTGAGTACAATATGAAAAATATATCAAAAAAAGTGGGGCAGGTTATGGGCGCCTATAGCAGTTGAACACTGAGCGTTAAAAAACTATTTTTTACAGACCTGATTTAATTATTGTAAAAAAATCGTTTTAGCTAAGTGCTTTTGCGATAGGCGGCCATTACCTGCCCGAATATATTTAAAATTTTACTTTAATCCTGCAATAACTTTCCGCATTGCTTCAGCTACATTCTCCTTGTTGAAGCCAAACTTCTCAAAGAGCTGCGCAGCAGGTGCAGATGCACCAAAAGAAGTCATGCACACGGTAGCACCATCAAGGCCAATATATTTTCCCCAGCCAAAGTCCTTGCCAGCCTCTACAGCTACACGGGCACGGACATTCTTAGGAAGAATCTTGTCCTTGTACTCCTGGCTCTGCTCCTCAAAAATATCCATACATGGCATGGACACAACGCGAACATCTACGCCCTCATCCTTAAGGATTTCCTGGGCTTCAATGCCAAGAGCGACCTCGGAGCCGGTGGCAATGATAATACCATCCGGAATTTCCTTGGAGGAATCGGATACAACATAGGCGCCCTTCAGAGCTTCCTTGCTGCTGCCAGTCAGTGGAGTCAGATTCTGGCGTGTCAGAACCAGTGCAGTAGGCGTCTTTGTACTGGTAATAGCACTGTACCATGCCGCAGCAGTTTCCATATCATCTGCCGGGCGGAACACATTAATGTTTGGCAGACTGCGGAGCATTGCCAGCTGCTCAATTGGCTCATGGGTAGGACCATCCTCGCCTACACCAATACTGTCATGGGTCAATACATAAGTAACAGGCAACCCCATAATAGCAGCCAGACGAATCATTGGCTTTAAGTAGTCGGAGAATACAAAGAAGGTACCCACAAAAGTGCGCAGACCACCATGGAGGGTAATACCATTGGCAATAGCACTCATAGCCAGCTCGCGAACACCGAAATGGATATTCTTTCCGGCATAATTATCCTTGGCAAAGAAGGACTCACCCTTCATTTCAGTCTTATTTGAAGGAGCCAAATCAGCACTGCCACCGAACATGTTTGGCAGAATAGCATTCAGCTTGTTGATAAGGTTACCAGAAAGGGCACGGCTGGCAGTAGGCTTATCATTTCTTGCCCAGAATTCTTTATTATTAAGAAGAGCCTCTGCATCTACTGGTGCATGGAACTCCTCCCAACGCTTGGCCTCCTCAGGGAAATTAGCACAATATGCCGCAAAGAGCTTGTTCCATTCGGCTTCAGCCTTTTCACCTCTGGAAGCCAGCTCCCTATAATCAGCATAAACCTCGTCAGGAACCTTGAAGGCTTCCTGCTCAGGCCACTGCAGATTTTCCTTGGCAGCCTGAAGATTTTCCTCACCAAGAGGCTCACCATGGGCACTGGCAGTACCCTGCTTGGCAGGACAGCCATAACCGATTTCCGTATGAACACGAATGAAGGAAGGTCTGGTAGTATCAGCCTTGGCCTTTTCTATTGCTGCACCAATAGCGGCACAGTCAGTACCATCAGCCACATCTATGGTCTGGAAACCAAAGGCTTCCATGCGCTTCATAACATCCTCGGTAAAGGCAATGTCAGTGCTGCCTTCAATGGAAATACGGTTGCTGTCATAAATAACAATGAGCTTGCTCAGGCCCAGAGTACCTGCAAGAGAGAAGGCCTCAGAGGAAATGCCTTCCATAAGGCAGCCATCGCCGCCTAAAACAAAGGTATAATGGTCCACTACTTCATAGCCTGGCTTGTTGAACTCAGCAGCCAGATGTCTTTCAGCCATTGCCATACCTACAGCCATTGCCATACCTGCTCCCAATGGACCGGTAGTAGCCTCAACACCAATAGTATGGGCATATTCAGGATGACCAGGAGTTAGGGAATCCAGCTGACGGAAATTTTTCAGATCATCAATGGTAAGCCCATAGCCAAAGAGATGAAGCAAGGAATAAAGCATGGCAGAGCCATGACCACCAGAAAGAATAAATCTGTCACGGTTAGCCCACTTAGGATTCTTCCCATTATGATTCATGTGCTTGCCCCATAACTCGTATGCAATTGGTGCACAGCCCATTGGAAGTCCAGGATGGCCGGACTTGGCCTTCTGAATCATTTCAGCAGCCAGTATACGGATAGCATTTACGCTATTTTTCTCTACATTACTCAAAGAAATTCACTCCTTAAAATATCTTGAATATATTACTTGGAAGCAATTACGTCAATTTCAACCAAAACATCCTTTGGCAGCTTGCTCACCTCAACGCATACGCGGGCAGGACAATTTTCAGTAAAGTACTTGCCATAAATTTCATTTACCTTGCCGAAGTCTCCCATGTTGGTAATATAAACGGTAGTCTTTACTACATCAGAAAGGGTATAGCCTGCTGCAGTAACAATGGCCTTCAGGTTTTCAAGAACCTGAGTAGTCTGCTCCACAATGCCGCCTTCCACAACAGCACCAGTGGCAGGAACCAAAGGAATCTGTCCAGAAACAAACAACATGCCACCGGCAGTTTTAACGGCCTGAGAATAAGGGCCAATGGCACCTGGGGCATTTGTAGTAGCAATAATCTCGTTCATAATTAATCCTCCTTGCAAGATAAACAATAAATAACTTATTTATTATTGGCTAAATCAGGACGCAGATTGGCGGCCCTTCCTAAAAAAACATGCTTGATTTCACGCTGCTTCAGGTCAGTATCCACCAACAAGAGAACCCTGATACATTTTTCCATGGCTCCCTCCACATCCATCTGGCGGGCATCAAAAAGCGGAACGGCATCAAAGCCTGGCAGCTTTCTGGCACCGGAGGCTGGAAAAGCTGCGGTTATATCCTCAGTGGCACTGAAAATTGCCGCCCCAATATCCTCCGTTTTCACATTATTTCGCTTCAGCATTTCGCTGACAACTTCCTGGGTTGCAGCCCAAATTGCCTGGGCAGTATTTTCCTCTACAGTAGTAGCTCCACGTAATCCCCGCAAATCCATTCCTCCCATACAATATTAACTGGACAATACCTCTGTGCCTGTTTCGGTAACCAAAATGGTCTTTTCCCACTGGGCGGATAAAGAGCCATCCTTGGTCCGTACAGTCCAGCCGTCCTTCTTGTCAACAGTAACCTTATACTTGCCCGCATTAATCATTGGCTCCACTGTAAATACCATACCCGGAACCAAAAGCATCCCGGTTCCTGGCTGTCCCACATGTGGCACAAATGGCTCCACGTGAAAATCCTTGCCTACACCGTGACCCCCCAATTCGGTAACAACGGAATAGCCATTGGCCTTGGCATGGGCATTTACTGCAGCACCAACATCTCCCAGCCAGCCCCAAGGCTTAACAGCCTCAATGCCCAGCTCCATACATTCCTTGGCTACCCGCACCAGCTTTTCTGCTTCCGGGCTGGTCTTGCCACCTACAATAAACATACGGGAGGCATCAGCATAATAGCCGTCCAAAATAGTGGTAATATCAATATTCACAATATCCCCTTCCTTAAGAATGGTTTTCTTGGAAGGTATACCATGACAAACTACTTCATTAATTGAGATGCAGATGCTCTTTGGGAATCCCTCATAATTCAGGCAGGCAGGAATACCGCCATTCTTCTCGATAAATTCCTTTACGGCTGTATCAATAGCCTCTGTATTCTGGCCTGGCTCCACCATGGTCCCTGCCAGATCCAGTGCGGCATCATTCACCACACCACTTTTTCTGATCCCCTCAATATCTGCTGGGGTAAGTATTATATTATGAGGTGGCTTACACTGGGATTTAAATACATCATATTTATAGGAATCAATGCGATCATCAAAATCAAGATGGCACTTCTTGTATTTAAGTCCACTGCCACACCAACACAAATCATTTCTGTTCATTCTATTGGATGCTTCCTTTCAACAACTATAGTCCAATCTTTATTTAAACATAGTAATTGTGAAGTGGCAAGTTTTTTCTCTTGGCTCTTTGCACTTATTATTTTATCATATGACAGTAATTGACATCGTATATTTAGGGTATTACAATAAAAAACGGTGGCTCTGTCAATGGGGCACAGGCTAAACAGAAAGGATTGTCCTTAATTTTGAAAAATAGATTTCTTACTATTATATATGTTATCTTTTGCTTTATCCTGATGATAGGTCTATGGAATATCCGAGAAAGCAAGGAAGGTATACCGGTGCTGAACTACCATCAGATAAATCCAACGGAAAAGAACCCTTTAACAGTACCAACCAGTGATTTTGCAGCTCAGATGAAATATTTGGAGGAAAACGGCTACCACACTATTTCTCCTGATGAGCTTCAGGATTTTCTGGTTGATGGCAAGGAGCTTCCCGAAAAACCTATACTTATCACCTTCGATGATGGCTATGCTGACAACTATGAATATGCTTATCCTATTTTAAAAGAGCATAATATGAAGGCAACTATCTTTCTGGTTTCCGACTTCATGGGACGCTTTGAAAATTATCTCACCTGGGACAAGGTGTATGAAATGAGCGAAAATCAGATTTATATTGGTAGCCACACATTAAGCCACTTTGAGCTTACTCCCCTTGATCAGGCAGAGCTGGTAAATCAGCTGGTGGGTGGAAAGCTGGCAGTGGAATGGAAAACCTTTAAATTCTGTGAGTATATTGCTTACCCAGGTGGCTTTTATCATCAGATGGTACTGTCCGAAGTGAAAAAGGCTGGCTATAAGGGTGGCTTTACCGTATATAATGATTATGTCCGTCAGGGTGATGACCCTTATACCATCAACCGCATTGCCATATTTGGTTCCCAACATTTTGTAATGCCAAGATTTTGGATTCGTCTTCACATGGCTCCAGTAGTTGGACGCTTGGAGCGCTTCCGTTCCAAGCTCATTGATGCCGGTTATCCGACTTTGGCAGAGCTCATTTTTATACCATAAGGAGATTTCTATCTATGATAGCTAACATCATATCATACGTCTGCCTCATCGGCCTTATCGTTTTCTTCCTGGTGGCCATGCGCCGCATTTTAAAAAGGGACAATGTCATAAATGAGCTTATTCTCGGCTTTTATGATTACCAGACCATCTCCAAAGAAGAGCTTATTTCAAGAATGTACCAATACGCCTGCAACGATTTTCGTTTGAAGGGCCTCATAAATAAATTCAATGCCACAGAAGAGGATTACACCATTATTTTTGACAAACTCATCTACTGGGCAAACTTCAAAAAGCGCAAGCGCTATATTCCTGTTAATTCCTTCTTTTTCTATGGTTCCCTGAAATATCTCCTTCAGCATAAGGATGATGATGCAAAGCCAATAACCATGAAGATGATGAATTATTTCCACTTTTGATATTTCTGATAACAAGGTTTTTAAAACTTAAAAGGGACTGCTCCGGCAGTCCCTTTTACTGTGTCTGTATTTATATGGTTTTATGTATATGGGCTTATTTATCTTCCATCTTGTGATGATATTTCTTAATATCACCCTTGAGAATATCAATATCAATGTCAAAGCCTGCAGCATGACCTGGTTCCCCTTTAATGGCCCTGTCATAATTGTAGGAGCTGTTTACCACAACCTCATCGGTGAGCTTTTCGCTGTTGCGGATAACAATGTTTCTGAAAACTGTTAGGTACTCACCCTCCATTTTCTCCACATAAAGCTCATCCTTCAGCTTCTGAATTTCTGCCTCATACTCAGTTGCAGGCTTGAAGTTCTCCAAAGCATGCTGATAGTCATTATATGCCTCATCCCGTTTTACAACGGTACCCTCATTCAGATGCTCCTTCTCAATCAAATCACCGATAACGGGATATTTTACCTTTACGTAATCAAGAATTTCCTTATTTCTGTTCAGCTCACGTATTTCTTCCTCCAGGGCCTCAATCTCCTGATCCCGCTTCTGCATTTCAGCGTTCAGGGTCTTGATGCCCTCTTCCTTTTCCTGCAACAGTTCACGGTCAGACACCTTTACGTAAACTACACCCATTACGCAAAGCAGTGCAAAAATACCGGCAACCACCATTGGCATAACATTTTCCATTTTCTGCTCCCCTTCTCTTTTATATAATGAAATTAAAAAGCCTCAGATTCCTCTGAGGCCTAGTTTACAATATGGTGGAGACGAGGAGAATCGAACTCCTGACCCCCTGCTTGCAAGGCAGGTGCTCTCCCAGCTGAGCTACGCCCCCATATACTCGTTCTTTCACTGTCATGCGTTGTTGCTCCTCAGTGTCCTCGGTCAGCGTATCATTCAATACGCTTCGGTCGGACGCTTCGTCGCGCCTAGCCTGTCAGCGAAATAACTTCGCATCTAACTTAATCTTTTTGTCACATTACTTTGTTGCTCTTCCTCGTACTGTGACAAAAATCCTGCGCAAGCTTTACAGTCAGCGAAATAACTTCGTATTTCACTTATGCTTGAAGTTAAACATAACAACTTCACACAAAAAGTATTATATGAAACCACAGACTTTATGTCAACAAGATTTTCATACAATTTCGCGTTTAGATATTGTGGATTTGCTTTAGCAAGGCAATTGCATTCATGCCCAAGCCTGTAAAACGTGCCACATCCTCTGGGGTATAGCCAGCCATTAAGAGCTTTCTGGCTATTTCAGTCGCATCATCCCTATCATCAATCTCCGGATCCTCAATCACCGGTTCCACCGGCTGTTGTTCCATCATAGGCGCAGCAGGCTCAGATACATATTCTGGTGCTGTTGTATATCCAGCTTCCTGATTTGATTCATACTCTGAAGCTATCCCATACTCAGGCCCCATTTCCAGCATTGGCTCCGGCTCAGAGCTTATATCTATATTCAGCCCCATATCGTGTTGAGCCGCCTCAAGATTTTTAGAAACCTCCCGAAATGCCTCCAAAGCAAGCTTTGCTTCCTCGGAAATGCCACTGTCAGCGTCAGCTTCTGGCTGGTTAACAGCTTCAGTAGGGAACTCATCATAAACACCCTGAGCGTCTTCCAAATTTTCCGCTGATATTTCAGAGCTCTGTGGTAAGTTTTCTGCGTATTCCACATTTTCAGGAATCACCAGATTCGGGTCCTGCATATTAGACTCCAGCAGCTGGGAAAAATCACTTTCTCCATCCCGAGGGAATACAACTTCCTCAGATGCCAAAGGTTCAGCTGTTGGTTGGTTCACTGCTATTGATTGTGGCTCAGCTACTGACTGTGCCTGGAACTGTTGGGATTGAACAGAATTAACCACAGGACTTTGCTGCAGCTTCTGCAGCTCGTCAATACGCTGCTGCAACATCTCCGCCTTATAATCAGCTTCTCGGAGCAGGCCCTCCAAATGGTCTATATGGCCTGCCATGCGATTAATAATCTCGTCTGCTGATTGCTCCAGCTCATAGCGAAGCCTCCCTGCCGAGGCTTCCATAACCTCAGGATCCTCTTCCGCCTTCTGGAGCTGCCGACGAGCCAATAATACAATAATCGCTCCGACAATAATTATAAAACCTAAAATCTCAGTGGTCATCTAACTCTCCCATTAAAAACTAATATCTATATTTTGACCTCTATATTGGTCAACTGCCATTTTCTCTGGCTCAGCTTCCTGCATTTCTTCTTCGCTGTTCACTGGAGCCGCCTTGCGCTTCTTCCCACGATAGCCACCTTTGCCCCGCTCCTCGTCAGGATTATCCTTGATTTTCTGGCCTTCAGCTTCTTCCTTGCTGCGTACCTGCTGCTGCAGATGCTCCTGCTCCTGCTGGTCCTTTACAGCCTGATAATCATGTACCACTGCTCCATGTTGATTCATATTATGCTGAATCTGTCCTACGTCCGCCGACTGTGGTACAGTCATTCTGATATTCATTGGGCTAAAATCCATAAAAACAGCCCCTTTCGCCTATCAATATGCACCTATTTTTATGAAATCATCTTCCACATACTGGGTGCAACATTTCTCCTCCACCTGAACATTCTTCATAATAGAGTTTATGCTTAATCTGGCCCCCGGATACATGGTATCCTTTACCCGAATCTTGCCACGCTTCATCTTCTGAAGCTCTACGTCCAGCTCCTTTAGGAGCCGCTCATTGCGCTCCACTGTTCCTGCCAATGGGAACTGGGAACGAATTAAAGCATTAAAACGCTCTGCCTTATCAGGTGGCAGCTGACTTATATCCAGCTTACCAAGGGTGTTAATCATCTTGGTTACCTGATCAAGGCGTTTCTTTGCCTCATTATATTCCTTTAATACAGTCTGATACTGCTTCTGAAGCATTGGATTAACACCAACAGTAAGGCGGGTAACCACATTGGAAACATTACCTATGTTGGTAGCTCTGATTTCTTCACCTGCCGCTAAATTTCCACCATTAATAAGCCCCTTTTTGCCTTCAACAATAAGAGTATGGCCTGCTCTGATGGTGGAGTGCATGGCAACATCCGTAATTATTACATTGCCCCCGGCCTCTATATCAGCATTTTCAGCAAAGGTTGCCTGGAAATCATTTTCAGCGCGGACAGTGCCTCGGCTCATTCCCTGCACACCGCCCTTGACAATGATATTTCGACCACTAACATCGCCGCCGCTTATCATGCCCTTTATCTCTATATCACCAGTGGCCTTAAGCTGGAATCCCAACTGAACACTGCCGTTAACAGTAACACCACCCACAAAATCTATATTACCGGTGGCCAACCCCACATCACCCTTAACCTCTAAATGTGGGTCAACGCTTATCTTGTTCCCGTTATCCACGATCTGACCATCAATTTCGGACACAACAAAATTTTCGTCCTTAATTACGGTGTTTTTACCAGCTGGAACAGGCTTTGGTTTACCTGGCTTCTGACGAATTGTGGCCCCATGAACATTGGTTCCCGGCTTTCCCTGGGTGTGAGGAATTCTCTCAGCCAAAACCTGCCCCTTCTTCGCCAAAAGGAAAATATTAAGGTTCTTGTAGTCCACACGATCATATTCGTCCGCCACTGGCCTACCAGTAATGCTCATGTCAAATTTCTTAATTATCTGAGCATCAAGGCCATGCTCTGGTGGAATACCAAATGCAACCTTTGTAATACGTCCTGATGCAGCTGCTTCCTTAACAGCTTCCTCGTCAATTCCAAAAACAATATTCTTGACAGCCAGAGCTTCCTTTATCATATCAACAGTTGGAATTGCCTGATTCTCTCTAATATCGAAGCGAACTGTTACCTCCAGCTTATCCTTGGAAACATCCACAAATACGTTGCCATATTCCCTGTTTTCGTGTAATTCCTCTGTTGTAAGCTGGACATCAGTATTACCGTGACGCCCACCTTCTTTATAATTTTGAGGAACCACAAACTTATCAGATATTTTTGTCGTAATTCCATTTGCTTCACGTACAAGTCTGGCCAAAAGCTCCAGATTATAGTCATCAACACTGAATTCCTTCAATATCTGACGCATATCTGATAATTCAAATTGAATACCCGGTTCTGTAGATTCATATACAGTCAAGTATACACCATCATTGCGGAATTCAAATAAATAACCAGAATCACGACTACCCACTGTAGAGACTGAACTTGTATTATCCATAAACAGCCCTCCTTTGGTTATCCCACCCTCTCCAGAGGAACAACCAACAAATGCATCCTTGCATTTGCAAACTGATTTATTTTAAAGATCTAAAGCCTCGTTTGCCAAAAAGCCCCTCAGCTTAAATACTGCCTTTGTATGCAGCTGACAGATACGGGCCTCAGATAAATGCAATACCTGGCTGATTTCCTTCATGGTTAACTCTTCGTGATAATAAAGTGCTATTACCAGCCGTTCCTTTTCGGACAGCTGATCTATTGCCTTGGCCAGTGTTTCCTTCATTTCCACTGTTTCCAGGCTTTTTGTTGGGTCATTTACAGCAGAAGATGCTGTTTCAAATTTTATATATTCTCCCAAAGGGATGATTGTAGAGGCACTTACCTGCTGCTCCAGTGCATGAAGCTGATCCATAGTTACTTCAAGAGCATCTGCCAGCTCCTCATCTGTTGGGGTGCGTCCCAAATCTCCCTCCAGAGTAATTATCGTGCTTTCATATTTTTTTATTTTCTGACGCAAGGAAACAGATATCCAATCCCGGGCTCGAAGGTCATCCTTCATGGCTCCGCTGATTCTGATACCTGCATACGTCTCGAATTTATTGCCCCGATTGTAGTCATATCGGGACACAGCGTCCATTAAACCAAAATACCCGCTGACCTTCAGGTCATCGGTATCCACATGACTTGGCAGACTGATGGCCAATCTGCCTGCTATAATATTAACCAGTGGGAGATAATGCTCTACCAGTTGATTCCTGATATCTATGTTGTCCTTGTCACGACTGTATTCAATCCAAAGCTCTTTAACTTCCTCAGGACTTAACTCTGTGCTCTGCAACTTCTCTCACCACCATTATTAAATCCACACAAAAAACACTTATTCCTCCTGATCAGTTGCCACATGACGCAACTCATCAGCCTGAAGCGGAGTAAAGCCTCCTTCTTCAGACGAATCAGATTCCTCCTGAGGAGTTTCTTCCCCAGCTTCCCCTGAATCCTCTGAATTCTCCTCTGTTTCCTGTTTGTCCCCTACTGCCTGTTCTTCTTCCTTTTCCCCATTCTTCCAGTTTTCCTCAAACTCATGAATTATTGAAGCATAACCCAAACGGTCAAACAAGAAGATAGCAATATAGACAACCAGTCCCGACACTATAAAGCTACAAAATGCCCGGCCAAGAATAATCTGCAACCGGGCATCTGATAACAGTCCTGCGACTATAGCAGTCAAAGCTGCTATAGCCCCACAAACCGAAGCTGCACCTAGCTTAAACACATCAATCACCGTCTAAATTTCTTTCTCGCCCTTATCAATGGTCTTAACCTTGTATACACCATTTGATAAATCGATGGATACTGTACGACCATAACTGCCACCCGTATCTTCACCGATAATAGGAATACCTAAGCCGGCAAGAACGTCCTTGGCAGCTTGAGCATTTCTTTGCCCCACACGCATTATATCTGTAGCGTTGGCAAAAGCAAACATCTGGGCGCCACCAGCAATTTTGGCAACCAATCTGCTCCTGGAAGCACCCAACTTCAGCACTTCATTCAGCATGTCTGGTATACCAGTATCCGCAAATTTTGCCCTGTTTTCGTTAGCCCTGGACTGGGTACTGTCTGGCAACATTATATGAAGGAGCCCGCCGACCTTAGTCTGCGGATCATATAGTGAGATGCCAATACATGAACCAAGTCCATAACTAATTAATGTTGATGGAGCTGTACCGACTTTTGCATCGGCCATTCCAACCTTAACTAATTCTGGCATATCATTCAACTCCCACTGCAGACAGTATAGTTTCCAATGAACCAGGATCAGGTACCAAGAAGAAGTGGCCCTTGATACCCTCATCATCGGTATTGAACTCAGTCTCAATAACTAAAGCATGGTCACCCATCTGACCAAGCTGAATCAATACTACGCTTAAAATAGCACCTGCCATATCCATTGCCAAAGCCGGAATAGTTGGCAACAAGGATATATTGGTAAAATTGAACAAAGCGTTCAAATATGCACCGGAAAGGATATTACCTATCTCCATAAGTGCGGACTCATCCATAAAGTCCAGCTTCTGTGTTTCACCGCGTTTCTTGCCCATAAGCATGTCAACGAGATAGAACGCACTATCCCTTGGCAACAGGAACAGAATATTACTAGGAGCCTTACCATATACTCTGAGGAAAACTCCTACAACCATAACATCAGGTCCGCCTACCAGGTCAGGAACCTCACCAAGGGGTACTATTGATACCCTTGGTACGTTCATATCGATGCGTCTGTTTATAATCTGGGATAAAGCAGTAGCTGAGTTTCCAGCACCAACATTACCAATCTCACGTAGCGCATCCATCTGGTTAGCAGATAAGCTTGCAACATCATCTGACATATCTTCACCCCATCCAGAAATTATTCTTCGCCAGTAAGACCAATGATTTCGCTAATGTTAAGCTGAATTATCAGTCTTCCATCAACCTTGCCAATACCAGAGATAAATCTTGAATTTGCATCTGTACCGGTTACAGCTCTGGTAGAATCAATGTCATCCGCATTGATAGTTCTAACCTCAGTAACTGCATCAACCAGCATACCTACAGAAACCTCATCCAGCTGGACGATTACGATACGAGTATTTGCAGTATATGGAGTATCCTCCAAACCGAGACGACGTTTTAAGTCGATTACCGGTAATACACTACCACGGAGATTTATTACGCCCTTTATAAATTCCGGAGCAAATGGAACTCTGGTAATATCTGTCAGGCCCTTGATTTCCTGAACATTCAAAATACTAAAACCATATTCTTCATTTCTAAGCTTAAAAGCAACTACCTGAACCTCGCCGTCAGATACTACCTGTCCTTCTATGTTAGCCATTTTTCACCCCTCCTATGATTACATCAATGAACTTACGTCCAGGATCATAGCAACATGACCATCACCCAGAACAGTAGCACCAGCCAGCATCTTCAGACCGGACAGGAGCTTGCCAAGTGTCTTAATAACGATTTCCTGCTGACCGATGAGATTATCAACAACAATACCCATCTTGTGATCACCAACATGTACAACAACCACAAAGATGTCTTCCTCGTTGGTATCCTCTCCCTTAGGAACGCTAAGAACTTCGCCCAAACGGGCAATTGGAATAATCTCACCACGGAGAACAATAACCTCCTTGTTCTGTACAGTTTTAATATCATCAGGAGTGATATTAATGGTACTGTCGATAGAGCCAAGAGGAATTGCATACATCTCATTCTGAACCTTAACCAGCATAGCCTGGATAATAGCCAGAGTCAGAGGCAGCTTAATCTTGAATACCGAACCTTCATCAATCTTGGTTTCAACATCTACATTACCGCCCAAGGACTCAATCTTGCTGCGAACAACATCCATACCTACGCCTCGTCCGGATACGTCGGTAATAACCTCCGCAGTGGAGAAGCCTGGCAGGAAGATAAGACGAACTGCATCAGAATCTGGCAGTGCATCAGCCTCCTCACGGCTAATCATTCCCTTTTCAACGGCCTTGTTACGAATTTTGTCTGCATTGATACCAGCACCATCATCAGTAACCATGATTACAACATTGTTACCTTCATGGCGGGCAATGAGACCGACCTCACCAGTACGAGGCTTGCCCTTTGCTTCACGCTCATCAGGGTGCTCAACACCATGGTCAAGGGAATTACGAAGGAGATGCATCAATGGATCGCCGATTTCGTCGATAACTGTACGGTCCAGCTCTGTATCCTCACCCTCAATTGTAAGGTTGATTTCTTTGTTCAGTTCCTTGGTAAGGTCACGGACCATACGAGGGAATCTGTTAAATACCTGACTAACTGGCACCATGCGGACCTTCATTACTACAGACTGGAGGTCAGTGGTAACTCTATCCATCTGCTCCAAAGTCTCTGTAAGGTCTGTCAATCTATGGGTCATGCCAATCTGCTCAAGGCGAACCTTGTTGGTAACAAGCTCTCCTACCAGATTCATGAGTGTATCCAGCTTTTCAATATCTACACGAACTGACTGACCACCCATATGAGTCTTCTTGGCATCCTTGGCTGCTGGCTTAGCATCAGCCTTCTTGGCTGGAGCAGGTGCTGCCTTTGCTGCAGGTGCTGCCGCCGGAGCTGCTGGAGCAGAAGCTGCTGCTGGAGCAGCTGCAGGAGCTGCTGGTGCTGCTGCCGTTTCAGGATCAAACTCTGTTACGTTTGCAACTGTGATCTCAGAAATAGCAGAAACTGCATTCTCAACAGTCTTGGCATCAGCATCGCTGACAATAATCACATCAAAGCTATGATCAAATTTCTCCTGTTCCAAATCCTCTGCAGGTGGAACAGACTTAATTACATCACTGATTTCATCCAACGCATTCATTACCATATATGAACGGGCTGACTTTAAGATACAGTTCTCAGAAATTTCTACGTGAACGTGATAAGGAACAAGGCCGCTATTCTTTGCTTCAACAATAACATTTTTTTCAGTATCACTGATATGAATAGCACCAGCTTCCCCGGAAGCCTCTGAAGCAGCCTCTGTGGCAGGTGCTGCTTCAGCTGGTGCAGCATCTGCGGACTCACCCTTGGCAATTGCATTTACCTGGCGCACCAAATCGGATACATCTACAAGATCCTCAGACTCACCATTGCTGATATTCTCAACCATTTCCTGTAAGGTATCCAAGCACTTGAAAATTACGTCTATAATTTCAGGGCTAACCTTCAGCTGTTCCTTACGGAGCATATCGAGCAAATTTTCCATATCATGGGTTAATTCTGCTGTCTTTGTGTACCCCATAGTTGCGGACATGCCCTTTAAAGTATGGGCATTACGGAAGATTTCATTTAAGACGGACAAATCCTCCGGATCATTTTCCAGACTCAGCAGGCCGTCATTCAGAGACTGCAAATGTTCCCGCGACTCGTCCAAAAACATTTCCATGTACTGATTTGTTTCCATTTCTATTCCCCCTGATTAACTTATTTTCTAACTGCATTCATAATTGCTTCGGCTATGTTCTGAACGGGCAGGACCTCGTCAGATATTCCAGCGTCCACAACGGCCTTTGGCATCCCATACACTACGCAAGTCTCCTGGGACTCGGCGATAATATATCCTCCGGCCTCTTTAATTTTTTTCATTCCAGCGGTGCCATCACACCCCATGCCGGTTAATATGACGGACACCACATCACCGCCATACTGGGCAACAGAGTCAAACATAATATCTACTGCCGGGCGATGGGCCGCCAAAGGTGGTTTCTGATTCAGCGAGATTACTCTTTGTGAACCGCTACCAGTTATCTCCATGTGATAATCACCTGGAGCTATGTAAACACAACCCGGTAAAATTGGCTCCATATCCTCAGCTTCCTTAACCTTCACCTGAGATATGTCATCCAAACGCTCCGCCAATGATTTGGTGAAGCCTGCGGGCATATGTTGCACTATTACCATGCCACACGGCATATCAGCCGGTAGCTTGGGAACCACGTACTGCAAAGCCTTTGGTCCGCCTGTGGACGTACCCAAAGCAATGAGCTTATTTCCTCCCGAAGAACCACTGCTGTGAGCACTACGCATTTTCAGATATGGGTTCTCCCTTTTCGCCAGCTTCTCTGTAACCGAGCTATGCTGCTTTAATATGGAGGAGGTTCTTGAGGTTGCAGTCACATGAGCAGTGGGCTTCAGGCGACTGGCAACAATCGAGGTGGGGGTTATTCCCCTATTAGGTACAGTAGCACCTTTTCTCTCAAGTATATTTATTCGCTTTAAATTCGCTGCTTCCTGCTTTTTTCCTAGAATATTATCATTATTTATAATTTTTTTTACTTTCGCAGTTGCCGCATTGCGACTTTTTTCCAGAATTTCATCCTTGATGGTGTCTATTCGCGATACTGATCCGCCTGCTTTGGTGATGAAATCCACCGCTCCAAGCTGAAGGGCCCTGATGGTTTCATCAGCATCCTTCTTGGTCAGACTACTTAGCATAACCACAGGTGTTGGACACGATTCCATTATCACTTCCAAAGCCTGCAAGCCATTCATAATGGGCATATTTACGTCCATAGTTACCAAATCCGGCTTCAATCTTGAAACAAGCTTGACCGCTTCACTACCATCCGGAGCAGTTCCAACTACCTCAAAATCAGGAGCCGATGCAAATAAATCTGACAGCACATTCCTCATAAAGGATGAATCATCAGCTATTAATACGCGAATCATACCGACACCCCCTCAAAGATTATCAATCCCCTTGGCCAATCCTTTTCTCTGTAAATGGAAGATATATCTTATAAGCCGATTTTGGACATTTCTGTCAATTGACAGGAATTCCGTACCTATATGATAAACTTTTTCCCCGTTAACATCAATTTCAGCACAGCGGGCTACACGGCACATAAGCTTTAAAAGGCCAACATCCGGAATATCATCAAGCTCTATGGCTACCTTGGTATCCACAGGCAATGGGCGTTTAAATGCAAAACACACACCGCCACCGCTAATATCCACTGAGGATGTAACTACCATTTCTTCCAGGGCTCCCTCCTGATTTACAGGACGCACAACCACCGGCAAAGTAGCTTTTACGCGAACAAATTCACGGTTCTGAGCCTTTTCAACTTCCTCTGGTCTGGAAATATACCAAACAGGTATATTTTCTATACCCTTATCCATAAAAACAGCACGGAAAAGATAGAAACAACGCTCATCCAACACCTTGCAGATGACATTAGTACCTACCTCCGGTATTAGAGGACGATGCTTATCATCTACGGGCATTGCCAGAACCATATAATTGTCTTTCATGTCCTCAATTCTGCTATTATAAAAGCGGGTATCATCCATAAGAGATACCTGTGCTCTTTGCCCAAATCTCAGCACTTTATTAGCTTTGACAATTTCTGCTCTCTTCATTGTATTTCCTTTCCAACTCATCGCGTTTAAGAAGACATCACTTCCTAAACAGTCTTCTCAGGAATCCGCGCCAGCCAAGTTTAATCTTCTCCTGACGCCCATTGACGAGACCACTGGCAATAGATGCTATACATCTGGCCGATATTGCCTCCGGATGCCCTGACATTATAGGCACCTGAGACCTTACCGACTTCACCATCATCTGATCGTCATATATATATCCAATGCACTCTACGGAAAGCTTCAGAAATTTTGCTGCGGTCCTTGATAAAGTGCCAACCACTTCCCGTATTTCGGGCTCATCAATAACCCGATTTACGACAAGCTTAAGGTTTGGATTTTCAGTAGTTCTGCTGTAGCCCTTCATAACGGCATAAGCATCAGTTAATGCTGTAGGCTCCGGGGTGGTAACCAACAGTACTTCATCAGCAGAAACGATAAAATCAAGCACGTTTTTGCCAATACCAGCACCCGTATCCACCAATATAATATCTGCCCAATCCTCGCAGGCCCCCAGCTTATTAAAGAGTACCTCCCGCTCGGTTGCGGTCATCTCAGCGGCGTGCTCCATGCCGGAGCCTCCGGAAATATAGCTCACACCATAAGGGCCTCTGAGAAGAACATCCTCCAGGGCTACATCGGGATCAAGCAAATTCATAAGATTCACCCTAGATGAAGTACCCAGCAAAATATCCACATTGGCCATGCCCATATCGGCATCGATTATAATTACCCGCTTGCCCATGTTGCCAAGGGCAATAGCCAGATTAACTGTAAGATTTGTTTTTCCAACGCCCCCCTTGCCGCTGGTTATGGCAATAGTACGAGGGCCCTTGGATTCCGCCTTGATTTTTGATATTTTTTCTTTTTCATCTGTCTCCTTGGGAATTGGCGGTTCTGGATAAACATTCTTATCCTCCACAAGGCGACGGAGATTTGCTGCCTGATCATTCATAATACTTACCTCAGCAGCATTTCTACCAGCTTCTGATAGCTGGCCGGAGTAATATCATCAGGAACACTCTGTCCGTTGGTAACATAGGACAAAGCAATTTTTTTCTTGTAAAGAAGATTCATAATAAGTCCTAAAGAGCTGGTTTCGTCAGTCTTGGTAAAGATTACCCTTTCAGGCTCACAAGGCATAAATCTGTTCAGGATTTCCTCAGCATCCCTGTGCTTGGTAGTAGAGCTAAGTACAAGATGCTTTTCAATGTCCTTGTTTGCCTTTAAAAGTCCCATGAGCTCCTTCATCTGGAACTCATTGTACTGGCTTCTTCCAGCAGTATCAATAAGAATAAGCTGCTTGTCAGAGTGCTTTTCAATAGCCTGCTGCAATGCCTCAGGAGAATAAACAATCTCGATGGGCAAGCCCAAAATGTCAGAATATGTCTTAAGCTGCTCCACTGCAGAGATACGATAGGTATCGGCAGTAATCAGAGCTGCGCTTACACCTTTTTCCAACACGAACTTAGCAGCAATCTTGGCAAGAGTTGTGGTCTTGCCCACACCAGTTGGACCTATGAGGGCCACGATTTTAGGTTTATCAGAATAAAGGGTAATGCCCGAAGCTACCCTTATTGTCTTTTTTAGGAATTTCTCCAAAGAACGATGCGCTTTTTCGGAGTCCTTGTCTTCAAGAATTTCCGCTCCGGAAAGGCGACGGATCATATCCTGAATAATTTTTTCATCAATATCACATGAACGAAGGGCCTGCTGGAGAGTAATCTCCTGGTCCTGATCAGAAGCTGCTTTCCCCATACGGGCCAGCATTTCTTTCATTTCGTCAAGCTCATTCTGCAAAGACTGAATGGTTTCCTGGTCATCCTCGACCTGCTTTGCCGCCTTGACGAAGGCTTCTTCCTTGGCAGCAGCCTCTGCCATAGCGGCCAAATCTGCTGCAGAAGGTTCCGCAGCCTTTACTGGCTCCAGTTCTTCCTTTTTTTCCATAGGCTTAATTATACGACCTACAGTAATGAGATTTTCATCGGCACGGGATGCGCCTAAAGCTGGCTGAACACTATCATTGTCAGCTGCTTTGATGCGGTCAAGAGAGGATAAAATATCCTCAAACGTAGACTGGACCTGTGGCCCTTGGGTATTGCGCCCCCCAACTGCAGAGGCAGTATGTCCCGCATCATACTGATCAGCCCTAAGCTGTGCATTATCAACACTAAACTGGGTGCCTGCAGTCTGATACTGGGAAACAGCAGTTTTTCTAGGAATAATAGGCGGTACCATAGGCTCTGCAGCAGATGCTCCCATAGCAGGAGCGGAAGCCTGATTCCCCATGGTTGGAGCCGAAATCGGATTGCCCATGACTGGAGCCGAGGCTGTTTTTCCCATTGCATGAGCAGGAGCTGATGATGGTGCTGCAGTAGCCGCTGACATACGAGGCGGAACTGCAGCTGTTGCCTTTTGTGACGGAGCAGAAGCTTTTGCAGCTGCCCTTTTAATCGGCTTTTGCTGTGGCTCATCCTCCACAGCAGCAATTACCTCAACCACTTCCTTGCTGCCAAAGCCAAGAAGTCCACCTTTTTTTGAACGAGTTGTATGTAAAATAACTGCATCTATGCCAAGCTCAGCCTTAACATTAGCCATGGCTTCCTTCAGCGTAGGCGCCTTAAATGTTTTTATCCTCAATTTAGATCTTCACCACCCCAATAATCTGTATCTCTACAGTTTGCTCTATCTCAGCGTGAGACAGAACGATAATCCCAGGAACGGACCTTTCAACCAATTTTCTGAAATACAGGCGTACAGTCGGGCTTGTAAGGGCAATTGGCTGATACCCCATGTCCGTCAGCTTCTGCAGTTCTGCACCCAATGCGGTAAGAATCTTCTGCATAGTATCAGGATCAAGACTTACATAGGAACCCCGGTCGGTACGCTGAACGGCACCGGCAATGCGGTTCTCAATGGTAGGGTCAAGTGTGATACATGTAAGCTGATTATTCTGGGTATATTGCTGAGTGATTTGTCGAGACAATGCGTGTCTTACATACTCAGTTAAAATCTCAGTATCCTTAGTGGCACGGGCATAATCCGCCAATACCTCCAAAATAGTAGCCATATCTCTGATAGATACACGCTCCCGCAGGAGATTTGCCAATACCTTCTGAATTTCGCCAACACTCATCAGATCAGGCACAATCTCGTCCACAAGGGTAGAGTTGGTCTTACGTGCATTATCAATAAGGTTCTGGGTCTCCTGACGGCCAAGGATTTCATCGGCATGGGCCTTGATAACCTCAGTCAAATGAGTTGCCAGAACAGATACAGCATCTACTACAGTATAACCATTCAACTCAGCCTGCTCCCTTGATGCTTCTGGAATCCAGAGTGCCGGCAAGCCAAAAGCAGGCTCCTGTGTTTCAATTCCCTGAATTTCCTCAAACACAGTACCTGAATTCATCGCTAAGAAGTGGTCTAGTAATAATTCGCCCTTCGCTATCTCAATTCCTTTAAGTTTTATAATATATGCGTTAGGTTTTATTTGAATATTATCACGAATACGAATGGTAGGAACCACCAAACCCAGTTCCAATGCGCACTGACGCCTAATCATAACGATACGGTCAAGAAGGTCTCCGCCCTGGCCGGTATCAACCAGTGGAATCAAGCTGTAACCAATTTCCAGCTCCATAGGATCAACCTGCAGGAGAGAAACAATATTTTCCGGCTTGGTCGCCTCGGTTTTGCTCTTTTCCTTTTTCTGGACAGTGGCAGTTTCCTCAACCTGTTTTTGGCCTCTGGTCTTCTGATAACCAATAAAGGCACAGACTGCAGCCAAAATACTGAACGGCAGTCCTGGAAGGCCTGGAACCAGTGCCAATGCCAAAAGCACACCGGCAACGATAAAGAATACACGGTCATGACGACCCAGCTGGGTAACGAGGTCGTGACCCAAATTGCTGTCAGAAGCAGCACGGGTAACAATAATACCAGTTGCAGTGGAAATCAACAGAGCAGGAATCTGGTTTACCAAACCCTCACCTACAGTAAGCAGTGTATAGTTGGAAAGTGCCTGCTGAACTGTGAGATTTCTCTGAACCATGCCGATGATAAAGCCACCGGTTATATTAATCAAAATAATGATGATAGCCGCAATAGCATCACCTTTTACGAACTTACTGGCACCATCCATGGCTCCGTAGAAGTCAGCCTCGCGCTGAATCTTCATTCTGCGCTCACTGGCCTCAGCATCGGTAATGGCACCCTGGTTAAGGTCAGCATCGATGGACATCTGCTTACCAGGCATTGCGTCCAAAGTGAATCGTGCAGATACCTCGGCAACTCGCTCGGCGCCCTTGGTAATAACAATAAACTGAATGATAATCAGAATTATGAAGATAATGAAACCTACTACTGCATTACCACCCACTACGAAGTTACCGAAGGACATGATTACCTCACCGGCGTAGCCCTCCAGCAAAATAAGTCTGGTGGAGGATACGTTCAGTGCCAATCGGAACAGGGTGGTAATCAAAAGCAGTGATGGGAACACGGATAAATCCAGAGCCTCCACATTATATATAGCCGCCATTACCACTATCAGAGCCAAAGTGATGTTCATACACAGCAGCAAATCCAGCAGCATGGTTGGCAGCGGAATTATCATCATTACAACGATGGTAACAATACCTACTGCTACCATTATGTCACTGTATTTAGTTATAAAACTGCCCTTCTCCTGGGCAGCCGTCTCGGGAGCAGCCATGTTGTTCTCCTAATGTATCAATAAAACTTACGCGTAATATCTGGTCTTTCTCTTTAGCCTATATACATAAGCCAGCACCTCAGCCACAGCCTTGTACAGCTCCTGAGGAATAGCGGCGCCGATTTCCACGGCGGCAAAGAGTGCTCTTGCCAAAGGCTTGTTTTCCACAATTGGAACCTTGCTTTCCCTGGCAATAGCCTTGATTTTCTGGGCAACCAAATCCTGCCCCTTTGCTATAACAATAGGAGCAGACATCCCCGACTGATATTTTAAGGCAACAGCAAAGTGAGTAGGGTTTGTTACGATTACATCAGCCTGAGGAACCTCCTGCATCATACGGGCCATAGCCATCTGACGCTGTTTCTGACGAATCTTGCCCTTAATCTTAGGGTCACCTTCCTGCTGCTTGAATTCTTCTTTTACTTCCTGCTTGGACATTTTCAAATCCTGCAGGTTCTGCCATTTCTGATAGGCATAATCCAGTACCGCCATGACGATGAACACGCCGATAATCTTAAATGCCAGAAAGAATATGGTATCCGACATCTTATTTAGCCCGGCGAATATATCCATGTAAATGAGCTTCGGTATCTGGAAAACCTCATCTTTAAGATAAGTGATAATAAAGTAGCCTATTATTATTATCTTAAGCAAAGACTTAATGAGCTCCACCAGTGAACGCTTGGAAAACATTCGCTTGGCACCATTAATAGGATTGAGCTTATTAGGGTCAAAGCTGATGGTTTCTGTGGAAAAATTAAGACCTACCTGGGCCAAATTCATAGCCAAACCGATAATCATAATAAATACCATCAGCGGAATGGAGGTCTTGGCCAGAAGGATTATCATGCCGATAAACATCTGCATGATGGACTCCTCATTTATATCAACATTCAAGTTGCCATAAATGTAGGTGGAATAATTCATAATCTCGGCCACAGCATTGCCACCAAGAACTTTAAGTACCATAAAGCCAGCCAACAAAACGAAGGCGGCATTTATTTCCTGGCTTTTACCAACCTGACCTTTTTTGCGGGCATCAGCCTTACGCTTGGCAGTTGGTTCCTCGGTTTTTTCTCCGGCGAACAGCTGCAGATCAAACTGGAAAAGAGGTTGTCTATATTTGTTATTGTATTGCCCGTAAGGCGATGGTGATGTTTCCATACATCTCATTGAACAACACATCCAAAAACAATATATAAAATGGAATAACGATAGCCAATGTGAAGGTACCAATAACAATCTGCATTGGAATACCTACAACGAAGATATTCATCTGAGGCATTGTACGGGCCAATATACCAAGGGACACATTCGTAAGAAGTATGGCGAAGGTAATTGGCATGGCTATCTGAACACCTGTTAAGAATATATTGGCGGTAAAATCTATTATTAAATCTGTAATGGCGGCATCGTAATGTATACCCACCATTGGTATGGCATCAAAGCTCCTGATTATGGCCGTCAATAACATGTGATGGCCGTTGGTCACCAGAAAGACTATCATAGTAAGATAGTAAAGAAATGTACCAATCAGCGGATTTTGCTGACCCGATGTTGGATCCATTTCATTTACCACCGCAAAGCCCACCTGCATATCCATTATCTTACCTGCCATGGTAACACACTGAAGGCACACATAGCACACAAAGCCTATAAGCCAGCCCACAAACAATTCTGAAAGCACTGACAAGGAATAGGCAAATAATGACATGGGAGCCTCTATAGGGTAGTTCTGGTCTATCACCGGAAACATAACCAGTGATATGGCAAAACAGGCCCCGGCCCTGAAATATATTGGTATATTCTGGCTGCCAAAGAATGGCGCAATCAGGAACATACCGCTAATCCGAGTCATCATTAACAGGAAAACAGCGGCATGATTTTGCAATAAATCAAAAAAATCCACCTATTTTACCTCATTGAACCTAGCCTATATAAGTTGGCAGATTTACAAAAACATTTGTGAAATACTCCACCATAATTCTGAGCATCCAAGGACCAAAAATCAATATGGCCACAAATACTGCCACAATTTTTGGAATAAAGGCCAAGGTCTGCTCCTGAATGGAGGTGGTAGCCTGGAATACGCTGACCATCAGACCAACAGCCAGGCCTAGTCCCAGCATTGGGGCAGATACCAAAAGTACCACCCTTAAGGCCTCCTGGGCCATCTGTATTACAAGATCTCCTGACACTTAATCATCCCCTAATGAAAACTTATTATCAAGGACTTTATCAGCAAGTGCCATCCATCCACCAGAACGAACAGCAATATCTTAAACGGCAATGAAATCATTACCGGCGGCAGCATCATCATACCCATGGACATGAGGGTACTAGCTACAATCATATCTATTACGATAAATGGAATATAAATCATAAAGCCCAGCTGAAATGCTGTCTTTAGCTCACTTATCATAAAGGCCGGAATTAATGTAAAGGTGGATACTTCCTCTGGGCCGTTTGGCCGAGGAGCATCAGCCAGATTTACAAACATAGCCAGATCAGCTTCCCTGGTCTGCTTGAACATAAACTCTCTGATAGGCTCCACCACATTATCAAGGGCCTCCTCCTGGGTTATCTGCCCAGCCAAGTATGGCTGAAGGCCATTTTCATAGCCCTGATTCCAGTAAGGTGCCATTATATAAAATGTAAGAAATAAGGATAATCCTATTATTACCATGTTTGGCGGTGTTGTCTGTGTGGACATGGCGTTACGCAAAAATCCAAGGACAACAACAATCCTGATAAAGGCTGTAGTCATTATCAGAATTGAAGGAGCGATGGACAAAATGGTCAATACCGCCATGAGCTGCAGAGTCACTGCAACATCCTGAGGATTATCCGAAGATCCAACATCAATATTCACATTAGGAATAAGAGGTGCCGCACTGGCATCTCCTACAAATAAAAAAAAGAAAAGCAGGCTTCCTCCTACTAAGAGTAGCCGCTGCAGCTTTGTCAAGCCTCACAACCCCTATCTTCTGCGATTCAAACCATCACGAATAAACGATGGAACCCTCTTGGTCAGCTCATCCAAGGATGACAGCTGGCTGGCAAACATTCCTGTTTCTATTGGCTGAACAACTGACTGTCTCCTAAGCCGTTCGATTTCTTCAGGATCAGTCACTTCACCCAACAGGGTAACCTGCTGGTCCGTAACACCCAGCATCAAAATTTTTCCTGCCAACTCAACAACACATACTGATTTATGTGGCCCCAGGGGTAAATGCTCCAACATTCTGCCGCCATTATTATTGACACTCTGTCCAAATCTGCCGCCTAAAAATTTAGACGCAAAATATGCCATGACAACCACAAAGGCAAACACAACCACAAGGCTGATAACGTATGCCAATGTCGACCACCATGACATTTGAGAAGGTTTTGGATCGGCATTCTCATATCCAGACAGATAGCCACCGCCACCTGCTGAATCAGCTGCCGCCAGACAATCTGGCGACAGCACTGATAACACCAATATAAAAATACATAGGACAGATGCCATGGAGCAGAAACGTCTCCAGTCAATCATCAGCCAACTGCTTTACGAACAGCTTCAAGAACACGGTCAGCCTGGAAAGGCTTTACGATAAAGTCGCGGGCACCGGCCTGAATAGCCTCGATAACCATTGCCTGCTGGCCCATAGCGGAGCACATAACGATCTTTGCGTTAGGGTCAATCTTTCTGATTTCCTTAACTGCGCTGATGCCATCCATCTCTGGCATAGTGATATCCATAGTGGTAAGGTCTGGCTTCAGCTCCTGATACTTTTCAAGTGCCTTGGCGCCATTCTCTGCCTCGCCAACTACTTCATATCCATTCTTGGATAAAATATCTTTTACCATCATTCTCATGAATGCTGCATCATCAACTACTAATACTCTTACTGCCATTTGTCATCTCTCCTCATCAAATATTCTCATATTTTGAATTGAAATTATACTTACCTTAGTACACTTTATTATATCTTAATCAACGAGATTTAACAAGTATTACTGTTTTGTAACACATCCATGGAATTACAGACTCTGTACTCTTTCCATAGGACTTACAATCTCCGTAATACGAACGCCAAAGTTCTCGTCAATTACAACAACTTCGCCCTTGGCTGTGAGCTGACCATTTACATGAATGTCAACTGGCTCACCGGCCAATTTGTCCAGCTCGATAATCGAACCAGTGGAGAATTCCAAAATCTCCTTAATAGACTTTTTGGCACGTCCCAATTCAACAGTAACCTGCAATGGAACATCCTGAATGAGGCTGATATTTGCTGTATTGGCCACGGTAGGTTCGTTGGTCAAAGGAGCAAACTGTGCGCTCTGTACTGGAACTCCGGCACCAACCACAGCAGAATTTGCATACTGTGCTGGTGGAGCGTACATTGGCTGTGGTGTAGCCATCATCTGAGGTGGTGGCGGTGCCATTGGGGCCGCCTGAGGTGGTGGTGGAGGTGGTGCAGCCGCTGGAGCTGGTGCTGGTGTTGGTGCAGGAGCTGCCGCTGGGGCAGGTGCTGCTGGTGCTGGAGCAGGCTCCGGTTCTGGCTCTTCCTCTGGCTGAGCTCCTCCATTCATAAGGAACTCTACCATTTCCTTAGCCACATCTACTGGAAGTATCTGCATGATCTCACTATCAATAAGACCATCAACCTCCATACGGAAGGATATCTTCGCCACTGGCTCACTCTGGCTGAGGAGCTCAGTGACTTCACTGTTTTCCTCCATACCAAAGTCTACCAAATTTACCCTTGGTGGTGAAATATCAATCTTCTTGTTGAACATGGTAGACAATGAGGTAGCAACTGTACCCATCATCTGGTTCATGGATTCACCCACCGCACTCATGTGAATCTCAGTGAGTTCTCCAGGTGGGTTAAGACCATCACCGCCCATCATCAAATCGGCAATGATGGAAGCATCCTGGGCCTGAATGGCCAGAATATTGTTGCCATTGATACCAATTACATATCCTACCTCGACTATTAAGTAAGGCATTGGGTACTCATCCTTGATGAGCTGCATGGTAGCCATGGAAACAGTAGGAGTGGTAATGTTTACCTTGTGGCCAAGGAGTACGGACAAGGTTGTGGCCGCACTGCCCATGGAAATATTACCAATCTCTCCTAAAGCATCTTTCTCTATATCTGAAAGCATGCCATCAACATCTGCTCCAGCATCGGAAGGAGCCGGTGCCGCCTCAGTAGTAGGCTCTGGATCACTGCTTTCAGAAGATCCGCCGCCGCCATTCATCAGCGCATCTATCTCCTCCTGTGTAAGCATATCACCCATTAGTGCCTTCATCTCCTTCCGTCTTAATCAATTTCGTAATCTGCACCGCAGATCGTTTGCCGGATGTACCCGGCCGACACAAGAATTTTGTGTCGCTTCCTATAATACATTTCAGCTCGTCATCAACCTTGGTATCCAGCTGTAAAACATCACCATAGCTTAATGACAGGAATTCACGAACTGAAATATCGAATTGTCCCATCTGAACTATAACAGGAACCTTTGTCCTCCTAAGCTTCTCTCTGATAATATCAGTATTTTCAGGATGATCCTCCTTGCTGACATTAGCAGATACCCAGAAGGTTGTGGTCAGCTTGGACATGATAGGCTCCAGTACAAGGTATGGAATACAAATATTTAAGAAGCCTTCTACTGAACCAATCTGTGTCTTCAGCGTAATGATAACAACCATGTCACTAGGTGGTACAATCTGAGCAAACTGAGGGTTTGACTCCATTGCCTCCATCTTAGGATTAAACTGAACAACATTGAACCACGCTTCTCTGAGATGTCCCAAAGCCTTATCAAAAATTCTTCTGATAACGGCCTCCTCTATCTCAGTGAGTACCCGGGGCTTAATGGTATTATCTCCTTGACCGCCAAATACACGGTCTATAATTGAAAACGCAATACCAGAGTTCATCTCCAAAATAATATTCCCCTTAAGAGGCGGTACTGCCAATATTCCAATAACACTAGGGTTTGAAAGCGATTGGACAAATTCCTGATATGTCAACTGCTCAACTGACACAACCTCTACAGATACCAATGCACGCAAGTAGGTGGACAGGTACGTATTAAATAGGCGTGCAAAGTTGTCATGCAGCATATTTAATGTTCTAATCTGATCTTTAGAGAACTTATCTGGACGCTTGAAGTCGTAAGTTTTAACCTTTTTCTGGTTCTCTTCCTTCTTCATCTCCTCAGCGTCGGCTTCACCAGAAGCGAACTGGGCCAGTAGTTTATCTATTTCAGATTGTGAGAGTACATCATCTGCCAAGCTTCATCCCCCTTTCCTTCTCAAGATATATATAATGTAACATTTTTACTGAAGCATAAAGCTGGTGATGTAAACATCATAAACACTGCCCTCGCCGAGAGCCTTGTTTACCTCACTCTTAATCTTGGCCTTCAAATCGTCCTGCTTGTTGGCATCGAGCTCCTCGATCTTTACAGTACGAAGAATCTGCAGGGTGGAGTCCATAATCTTGGTTTCAGCCATAGGGACGAGCTTGCCCTCTTTTACGACCTCCTCCTTCTCAGGATTCAGCTCCATAACTACACCGACCTTCAAAAATCTGCTGGCCTTAATGCCACCAACATTGACAATCATACCTTCCTTGGGATCGCCGAGCTTAACAAAAACGCCAGGGTCGTGATTCTTTACTTCACCACCTGCTACGTTAGAGCCGTTGGACATCACCTGAGTGGTAATGAAAAAGGAAATACCGCCGGCCAGTATCAAGCCAAAAAGAATAAGAACTACTACAATAATGATAGGGAACTTCTTACTTTTGCCACCTGCTTCGGGAGCCGGTTCCTCGATCTTTTCTTCATCAGCCATTCTATGTCACTCCTTCATTTTTTATCTATACCATTGACGAGAATCCTTTCTCATCAAAATATATTCAATATTAATATTTTACCAATTCTATGGCAAAATACAACTACTTATTTAAACCAGGCTCTCTTATACTTTACCACCTGGCGGACAACCTCTTCCATTGGTTCCTCAACGATAATCTTCTTGCCATTGGTGAGGGTAATAACAGTATCTGGTGTTTCCTCTATTGTCTCAATTATTTCAGCATTAAGTACAAATTCTGCTTTTTGTTTTTTTTCTGAATTAAATCTTGTAAGCTTAATCATAACTAAGCTCCCCCTTAGAACATTGTAATACTTATTGGCAGGTGTAGGAAGCACCTGCCAATAAATATTTGAAAAACCCTTTTAAAGTCCTAATTACTAAGACCTATTTATTATCTCTTCATGTTGATGAGGTTCTCCAGCATCTCGTCGGATACGGTTATAATCTTGGAGTTGGACTGGAAACCACGCTGGGTGATAATCATGTTACTGAATTCCTCGGCCACATCTACATTGGACATTTCCAGTGCAGAGGCAGTAATGGTAGCACCAAAGCCGCCTGCAGTACCAATATTTGGAGTACCGGAGTTATTTGACTCAACATAGAGAGAATTACCCTTCTTGGTAAGACCAGGAGCATTGGTAAACTGGGCTACGGCAATCTGGGCCTCCTTACGAAGCACGCCATTGGTATATGTGCCTACTACAGTACCTGACTCATCAATAGTTACAGTATCCAGTGTACCGGAAGCATAGCCATCAGCCTCTGCGTTAATGGTGCTGGAATTAGCATACTGGGTAAGCTTGTCAAAGGTAATTGCCACAGTCTGACCAGCCGCACCATTACCATTGGAATAAGCTAATGTCAAAGAAGCACTACCAGAATCAAAAGCTCCTGTTTCCTTGAATTTAATCTCAGCATTAGGCATAGTCAAGGTAGTTATGGAACCATCCTCCTCTTTAATCGTAGCTTGGGCTAATCTAGCAGACCAGGTATTAGCAGCAGTTTTTTCAACAGTTATAGGAACAACGTGAGCAGACCCCAATGAATCATAAACTTTAACCGTTGTAGACAACGGAATACTATTATTCTTATTATACGTTCCAGATGTTACTGTCTGAGTAGTGCCATCCGACATAGTAAGAACCGCCGCAATATAACTAGAGGTGCCGCCTACCGTTACTGTGTTGAGTCCAGTTGTCTGATTGCCATCACTATCAGTGGCTGAAATTGCTGTAATAGTCGGTGCAGTAGCATTAAGATTATTAATATAATCAGCTTTTTTCGTTGCAGAAGATGGCATAGTCTTACCGGCGCGAATCTGAATAGACGAGGTAGCACCGTTGGTATTAATTGAATTATGCTCAGTGGCAGAAGCGTTCATATACCCCTGAACATAAAGGCCCTCTGCGTTGACCAGATTACCTTCAGCATCAAAGTTAAAAGCACCATTACGGGTATAGAAGGTCTGATTGCCCTGCTTTACTACGAAAAGGGCATTACCGGAAAGGCACAAATCGGTGTTTATACCGGTGCTCTGTACGGAGCCGTCCTTGAAGTTTACATCAATGGCGGAAATCTTGGAACCAAGACCGATCTGCTTAGGGTTGGTACCACCAGTGGTGCCGGAGGCCTGGGAAGCAGCGGTAAGGGTCTGGCTAAGGGAATCCTCAAAGTTTACACGGGAGGATTTAAAACCAGTGGTGTTTACATTGGAAATATTGTTACCGATAACATCCATACGAGTCTGATGATTTTTAAGACCGGAAACGCCGGAAAAAAGTGAACGCATCATAATGAATCAATCTCCTTTTCTTGTTCTGATGCGGCTGTGTGGTAAAGGACATCTGTCATTCCGTCCTTTAAGCTCTCCATATAGGTCCAAGCTTACAATATGGCCGCACTGTCAATATTCGTAAAAATGTTTTCCTTTGCACTTGATCCATCCATGGCGGTAATTACAGTCCTGTTGGCGACACTGACAACTAAAGCGGCATCATTCATATAGATAACGGATTCCTTAGCTCCCTTTTCAGCCATCCTGGCTACCGTGTCATCCAACTTCGCAAGGTCTTCTTCACTGAAATTCAGATTACGGTCATTGAGTCTCTGAATTGCATGATTTGAAAACATCACCTTGTTGGAGCTTTCCTTTAACAAGCTGGCAAAGGATGCTCCCTTGTTAACTGCTGAACCAGCATTGGTTCGGCGACTATTGAGACTGGAATTTTCCACTGGCAAAATGGGTTGTGACGGAAAATAAATTCGTGGGTCACTCATATTCTGCCTCCAATACTTTTATACACCATCGCCTACACGAGTTATATGTGCTATGTCGACCTTGGTGGACATATCTGTACCATCCGGGCCCTTTACAGTTGCAAGGACGGAGGTTTTGCCATCGGTAACACTTACACCGCTAACCTTGCCCTCATAGAAGGTTTTACCATCAGCGGACCACTGAATATTTTTGCCAATCATGCCACTAAGCTGCCCCACCAATACGGAGGAATCGATGTTTTCCACCAGAGAATAAACATCACCCAGCTTGGATGCTACGTTGGTCATCTGCTCCAAGGAGGAATACTGGGCCAGCTGTGCCAAATATTCGGTGTTGTCCATTGGAGAAAGGGGATCCTGATACTGCATCTGGGTTACCAACAGGGAAAGGAATGCGTCCTTGTCCAGCTCGTTCTTCTTGCCAACCTCAGAGGCCTTCACACCCTGGGTGGACTTGTAGGTTTCCAGATCATAGGTCTTGCCATCTACAGTAATGGTATTTAATGAATTTGCCATATATTTCTCTCCTTTCTAAAATTTTATACTGCGTAATCAACGCCATCGGAAATCTTATTGCCCTCGCTGTCGCGAATAACCTCGGTGGCCTTGTTTACCGGCTCTGCTGCAAGATTCTCCACATCATCCTCAAAATCCTTCAGATCAATCTGCTGGCTTCTGACATTCTGCTGTTCCTGCTGCTGCTGATAATAGCCCTGGCTCTGTCCCTCTGGTAGCTGTCCATCGGAAAGACCGGTCTGTACTTCTACACTGTCAACCTTGATGCCCTGCTCGTTCAGCTCCTTCTGTAGCTGAATCATTGAGGTTTCAAGCATTGCCCTAACTTGAGCGTTATCAGTGTGGAAGGTGGCAGTTACACCGCCGTTGCTGTTTACGGCAACCTTCAGAGTCAAATCACCAAGATGTCTTGGATTCAGCTTGATTACCATTTCGGTGTTTTCAGCATTACGGAGAAGTCTAGCCTGCTCCACAATCTGCTGATTAATCTGATAATCAGCTCTGGTCTGGCTCACGTTCTGCTGACCCGGAATCTGGGCTGTATTGTCAGCGGTCTGGGTCTGAACATTGGAAACATTTGCGGCTTGGGCTGCATCCATACGGTTGGTGAAGGTTGTTTCTTCACTTTCTGCTGGCTGAGCCTGTGGTACCGCCATGGTCTCTGTTTCTGTTGCCTGTGGTAAGCCCTGCTGGGACTGCTGTCCATCTGGATTTAAGCCCTGCTTGGCATCATTACCAGCTACCACCTGAGTCTGCTGACCAATGAGATTGTTCATATCCTCCACAGTAGTTTTCTGAGGAGCCGTTTCAACAGCCTTTGTTTCCTGTGCTACAACCCTGCCGGACAAAACTGCCAGCAGCTGCTGTTCCTTGGTCATATCTCCTGAATTCATTACCTGGGAGCCATCTGGTGCGGTTACCTTTTCCACTGGCTGTACTGGCTTTAACAGTGCCTCAATGGACTTAGGCTGGTGCATCTCTGACTGCTTCACCTGTGGCTGAGTATTTTCACTTTGAGCCATTGGCTGTGCCTCTGCCTCGGTTACTACAGCATCATTAACCACCACATTTGTCTTTGCAGTATCCTGAGCCTTTGCCTCAGTCTGAATGGACTGCTGCTGGAGCTGAGTAGCTGCTGTTGGCTGCTGTAATTCCTGGGCTGCTGCGCTAACCTCTGGTGCTGTGGTATCCACCTGCGCCATCTGCTGAACCGGCTGCTCCAATGCCACTGAAGCTGCCTCAGTCTGCACTTGCTGAGTGGAAGTTGTCAGTTCTGCTAGTGGAAGCTGAACCACAGTGGCAGCCACTGCTTCGGCTGTCATTTCCTCTGCTGTCTCATCCACCACCTCAGCTACTGCCTCTTTGGCATCAGCACCTGTTGTGGTATCAGCATTTTCAGAGCTTTTCTGCACTGCTTTTTCGGCTGCAGGATTTTCTACAGCCTCCTTGGCAGCCTGGGCCAGCTTGTCATCCTTTGCTACATCCTTAGTAGCATCATTGGTGGCGTCCTTGGTAACGTCCTTCAGCTCAGATGAGAAGTCCTTGCCCTGCTTGCCAGTGGATGCCTTGCGGCCCTCAAAGGCAGTGTTGACATTTTTCTGCTGAACATTGGCCTGTGGCGCAGCGGGTGCAGCGGTAAAGAGATTTGTACTTACATTTGTTCCCATGAATTCACCTCCTTAAAAAAATGAATAATATATATGGAAGGCACCGTATTAGTGCTTAACCATCAAGATTATTTTATCAAAAGAAGATTAAATCATAATTAAGAAAGATTATTAATTGATTAATTATATCCTTATTCGGGATTACCACTCTGATTCTGCCCAGGCTGTGGTGGATTCTGCATAACACGCTTTGGTGCGCCGTTATACATAATCTTGGTTATATTGGCTGCCCGGTCCGTATCAAACTTGGTGAGAACCTGAGATACCTGGGACTCGTCCATACGCTGAAGGATGGATATAACAATATCATCATCCATGGATTCCAATATCTTGGCAGCTTCCTCTGGCTTCATTTCGTTGTAGAGACGGGCCAGCTTGGAAACACGTTTCTTTTCTGCAGCCTGTCTTTCCTTGGTCTGCTTTTCTATTTCCTCCTTGGAAAGAACCACTGGCTTGGACTTGGTTTTAGCATCAGCCTTCTTGTCATCCTTCTTGGTTTCGGTACGCTTTTCCGCCTCATCCACAGATGACTCACCATCTTCTACCGGTCTTACAAAATATTCTCCTATAATCGGCAGCTCATAAAGACCATATTTTTCATTAGCTTCATTGGTGTCAATGATTCTGAAATAGATGCCTAAAAAGAAGCCAGCAATGATTATTATAAACAGCACCAGGGCTATCAGAAGAAACTTCAATATTTTTTTGAATTTACTTGGCTTTTTCCCAGCTTCGCCGTTCTGATTCTCGTCCATTAAATCCACCCTATATATCTATTATCGATAAATATCCAGTACCTTATTTACATAATTTTGGGTCTCAATATACGGAGGAACCCCACCATAATCCTTAACGGCCTGAGGACCGGCATTGTATGCGGCCACGGCCTTCTTCACATCCCCATTGAAGGTATCAAGCATTTCCTTTATATACTTGGCACCACCATCAATGTTCTGCTGCTTGTTATATGGGTCAACGCCCAAAGCTGCAGCAGTGTCCGGCATAAGCTGCATAATGCCAACAGCTCCTGCAGAGGATACGGCCTCCTGATTGCCACCGGATTCAGTCTGGGCAATGGCTGCCACAAGACGCGGATCAACATGATACTTGGAGGCAGCTTCATTTATAAGTGCAGAGGTATCTCCTCCAAAGGAGGTGGCCTCCACCTTGGTGCCACTAAAATCCTTGGTAGGGTCCAGCTTGCCCTCCGCTGCCTTCAGCTCTGCAGCAAAGGAGTTTTTCCCGGAAGCATTGGCATTGTAGGCAGGCTTGCTGATACCAAATCTATCATTAAGTTCATTAATGCGCTGGACAACGCTTTCCAGCCCTTCTATTCTCATCATATTAAATCACCTTTACATATACAGATGTGTTAACCCATATTTCGGAAATAGAGCTGACCGCCGATTTCATCCAGCACCTTCTGTTCCTCAAAGAGAACCTCAGCCATGTATTGCTGGAACCGTTTTTCCTTCAGCTGTTCAATGCTCTTAAGCTTATTCATTATCTTCACCAGCTCTGCCATGCGTTTCTGCCTTTCCGCCTGACATTCCATAATGTAATGCTGCTGTTGTTCTATCTGTTCTCGCTTATAGTTGAAGAAGCTGTTATAGGTCATCAGCGTTCCCACGGTGATGGTTCCCTTGCTGGTAAGGGCATCGTAATCCTTATGCCCCTGGGCCATCTGCTCCAGCAATTCCTCCAGGTGATGTCTTGCTTCTTCAACCTTTTTGGTGGCGGTGGCCAGTTCAACCTGGGCCTGGTCCTTATTCATTTTGGTAACCTTCAGAAGGGTTTCCAACTGGAACCGAAACTTTTTCATGTTTCACTGCCTCCACCGTCTATACTAAATGGCTTCCAATCTCTCTATGGTTTCATCGAAGCTCTGAACCTCGAATACCCCCTGACAAAGGAAGTCATTTATGGCATCTATTTTCTGTATGGCTTCGTCAATTTTCGGGCTGGAGCCCTTGACGTAAGCACCAATGTGTATCAAATCCTCGGCATCCTTATATACTGCCATAAGGGCCCTTAGCTTTCGGTTGGCCTCCATGTGTTCATCCGGCACAACGGCTGACATTACACGGGATACGCTGGCTAATACATCTATGGCTGGGAAGTGGTTCTGGGCCGCAATATTTCTTGAAAGCACAATATGACCATCCAGAATACTTCGCACCGCATCGGCTATTGGCTCATTCATATCATCACCATCAACCAGTACAGTATAAATCCCGGTTATGGAACCCTTTTCACTGGTACCGGCTCTCTCCAAAAGTCTTGGGAGAAGGGCGAATACTGACGGTGTATAGCCTCTTGTGGCTGGTGGCTCACCAACGGTAAGTCCCACCTCGCGCTGTGCCATGGCAAATCGGGTTACTGAGTCCATCATAAGGATAACCTTACGGCCTCTGTCGCGGAAATACTCCGCAATAGCAGTGGCTGTCATGGCACCTTTGATGCGCACCAGTGCAGGCTTATCTGATGTAGCTACTACTACTACAGAACGCTTTAAGCCCTCTTCACCCAAATCACGCTCGATAAACTCCTTTACCTCACGGCCACGCTCCCCCACCAGTGATATTACACTGATGTCGGCTTCGGTATTACGGGCTATCATGGACAGAAGGGTGGATTTACCAACACCACTGCCGGCCATAATACCAATTCGCTGGCCCTGTCCCATGGTTATAAGGCCATCAATGGCCCTTACACCAACATAAAGGGACTCCTTGATAACCGGCCTGTCAAGAGGGGCCGGCGGATCAGCCTGTAGGGGATATTCCTCCTTGCAAAGGATAGGACCCTTGCCATCTATAGGATTTCCCAGGCCATCGATTACCCTCCCCAAAAGCTCCGGGCCAACCTTGACTTGGAGAACCTTTTGGGCGGATACAACCTCACAGCCTGGTCCGATACCCTTGGAATCACCCAAAGGCATGAGAAGAACCTTACCATCCCGAAAGCCTACTACTTCAGAAGGAACTGGCTCCACATCGGGAAAATGCGACTTAACATAGCACAATTCCCCCATGCTGACATTTGGTCCCTGGCACTCAATAACCAGACCAACCATCTGTACCACCTTGCCTATCATACGCATAGGCTTGCTGTTTTCAACTGCGTTAGTAAACTTTTTCAGGTTGATTTCCATTATTTCATAACATCCCTAATAGACTGCTCAATTACTTCAAGCTGAGTGCTCAGCCTGGCATCTATAGTTCCATTAGGTGACTCAACAACCACATCACCTAATTTCAAGGTTTCATCGGATTCAATGGTCAGCTCACACTTTCCCTCCATGGTGGTAAGGTAATCGGAGCGGGCCATAAGCACCAATTCATAGGCCTCAGGGCAAACCCTGACAGTAATCTGGGGCTGGTCCTTGACCTTTTCGATGGCATTTTGCACCAATGGCAACACCATCTGTGGTATATCAATAAAATGCTGGGGAATGACTTTATTGGCAATTTCAATGACCATTTCAGCAATGGTATTTTCTGCCTTTGTTACATAACCAAGAGCCTCCTGCTGGGCCACCTTTATGGTGTTCTCAGCTTTGGCATTGGCATCAACAATGATATGTTGCTGTTCCTCTTTGATCTGCTCCATGCCCTCCTGACGGCCGGCTTCAATGCCTTCCTGTCTTCCGGCTTCCCTAGCTTCATCTTTTATCTTATCCGCCTGGGTGGTAGCTTCAGAAATAATTTTCTCTGCCTCAACCCGGGCTTCCTGTCTTGTGATCTCACTGGCTATTTCAGCATCCTTGAGCTTTTGAATGGCCGCCTCCTCCTTACGGCGGATGTTGGCCAACATATTTTCACGAGCTTCTTCGCTCATCTCCGGAGAATCTTCTTCCGCCTGCTCCTTGGGACGCTCAAACTTGGGAGTCTCCACTATATGGGGATCATCCTTCCAGACTACACCTTTCAGCACCCTAGACAATCATTTCGTCACCCTTTCCACGGGAAATAACAATCTCGCCCTTTTCTTCCAGACGACGGATGACATTTACGATACGCTGCTGAGCTTCCTCAACGTCGCGAATCTTAACAGGGCCCATGAACTCGATTTCTTCACGCAGCATATCGCCGGCACGCTTGGACATATTCTTGAAGACCTTGCCCTGAACATCGGAATTGGTAGCCTTGAGGGCCAAGGAAAGGTCCTTGGTATCCACCTCGCGGAGTACCATCTGAAGGGAACGGTCGTCGATCATTACAATGTCCTCGAATACGAACATGAGCTTCTTGATTTCCTCGGTGAGCTCTGGGTTGTCCACTTCCAGGGCATCCACGATACCCTTCTCTGTAGCACGGTCTACACGGTTCAGCACTTCTACGATAGCCTTTACACCACCGGCATCGGTGAAGTCCTGAGTTACCAGAGCAGACAGCTTGCGCTCCAAAACTCTTTCCACCTCACGGAGTACATCCGGTGATGTACGGTCCATGATGGCAATTCTCTTGGCAACCTCAGCCTGCCGCTCTGCCGGAAGTGAGGACAGAATGGTAGCAGCCTGATCCGGATCAAGATAGGCCATAATCAGGGCTATGGTCTGAGGATGCTCATTTTGAATAAAGTTTAACAGCTGGCTTGGGTCAGTCTTATGCAGGAAGTCAAATGGACGCACCTGAAGGCTGGTAGTAAGACGACTGATTATAGCAGACGCCTTTTCGGAGCCCAGGGCTTTTTCCAGTACGCTCTGTGCATATTCCAGACCACCGGAGGACAAGTAGCTCTTGGCCATGGCCATCTGATAAAATTCACTGATTACGGCTCTTTTCTGTTCTGGAGAAATCTGCTTCTGATTGGCAATTTCCAATGTAAGCTTTTCAATTTCTTCATCGTTCATATGCTTGAACAGCATGGCAGAATATTCTGGGCCGAGGGTTATAAACAAAATCGCAGCTTTTTGCTGATTTGTCATTTCTGGTTCTTTATCACCATACATATCCATAGTCTTTAGTCCTCCGACAGCCAAGTCTTAACAAGCAAAGCAATCTCGGCAGGTTTGGTACGGATGAGTTCCTCGATAACTTGGCGCTCGTTGATATGTTCCTGCTCCTCTGGAGTGAGCTCGTCCGGCTCAACAGTACCAGCTTCAATAGCAGCAGCACGTTCTGCTTCCAAACGCAATCTCTCTTCCTCTTCCAGTCTTGCCTGTTCCTCGGCAGCCTCCCTTGCCAAACGCTCCTTTTCCCGCTTTCTTCTGATATAGAAGCCAACGATAAGAGCAATTATCAGGAGTATCAGGCCGATGGCAATATACATATTTCTGGCCTGACGATCCCTTTCTGCCTGTTCCTCAGCTGCGCGTCTATCAGCCAGTTCAGTGCTGAATGGCAATGGCTCAACGGACACTGTGTCGCCACGTTCCGGATTGATACCAACGGCAGAGGATACAGAACGGGAAATGCTTTCCTGCTGGGCAGGAGTAATATCGTCATTTACCAGAACGGCAATATTTACACGCTTAATGGAGCCAGGTGAAGCAATGGTCTTTGCCTTGGCTTCGTTAATTTCGTAGTTCTTGGTGGTTTCCTTTTTGGCATACTCAGCATTGGAATTATTCTCAGTAGCCACATACCCCGGTACGTTGGACTGTGTACCAGCTGGACCACCTGGAGCATTGGAGGTACCATTATATGACTCATTGACAGTCTGCTCACTGCGAATAATACCAGAATCATCTACTACAGGAGTAAATGTCTGAGTGTCAGTCTGACGCTGGTCAAAGTCAAGCTCCACATTGACACGGACATAGGAACGTCCCTCGCCCAAGGCCTGATCCAGCATGGTCTGAACGTCCTTCTGCATACGGTCCTGAACCTTGCGGGTCATTTCCAGCTGAGTCATGGTCTTGACGCTTACGTTATTTTCCTCTTCATCATCTGGATCGTTGAGAATTTTACCAGTTTCGTCGACTACAGTAATATTTTCAGGCGAAAGACCCTGGATACTGTTGGAAGCCAGGTTAACAATGCCCTTTATTTCTTTTTTGTTTAACTGAGTGTTTGCCTTCAGCTTCAGCATAATGGATGCTGTTGCTGGTTTTTCATTCTTCTTATAAAGGCTGTCCTCCGGGAGTACAATATGTACTCTGGCCTTCTCTACAGCCTCAATCTGTTCAATAGTACGGGTCAGCTCGCCCTGCAACGCCTGGAGATAGTTGACCTTGTTCTGGAACTCGGTAACGCCCAGCTTGCTATCATCAAATATCTCAAAACCCTTGTTACCATGAGGAAGTCCCTCGGTAGCAAGTTGCAGTCTGGCTTCATGAACATTGGCAGAGGGAACCAAAATCGTGGTGCCCTGCTTAGTCTCCTGAACCTCGTATTCTATTTTGTCTTCCTTGAGCTTTGCCGCTACTTCGCCAGCATCCTTTGTTTCCATATTTGTAAACAGTGGAACCATATCAGGCTTGCCGCCATACATGAAGCTGGCACCAATAATCAGAAGCACCAGCAGTACAATACCGCCGATGGCCAAATAACGCTGTTTTTTAGTGGTTTTTTCCCAAAGCTGAAGGTATTTTTCTTTCCACTCGCCCATTATCTCAATCCCTTCGCTGTGTTTTGCCTAATTTTATCAAGTAATTATACCTGCATACGCATAATTTCCTGATAAGCTTCCACAGCTCTGTTACGAACTTGAAGGGTAAGCTGTAGTGCAATATCAGCCTTTTCAGCTGCCACTACAACCTGAGATATATCTTCTACCTGGCCGGCTGCCAGCAGGGCATTCATCTTCTCTGATTCGTGTTCCAAGGAATTTACCTTGCCCAAGGCATCCCCAAGATATTCTCCAAAGGTCTTGACTACAGGAGCTTCCTGGGTCTCACCCAAATGACTCTCAGCATGCATAGAAACCGGAGTCATTTTTAATGCTTCTATCTGCATCATGTCACATCATTTATTTGCTGATACTCAAGGCCTGTGTAGCCATACTCTTCGCTGCGTTAATGGTAGTAACATTGGCCTCATAAGCGCGGGAGGCAGTAATCATATCTACCATTTCATTTACAATATTAACATTTGGCAACTCAACATAACCATCTGCATTTGCATCGGGATGTCCCGGATCATATACCAGCTTGCCCTGGCTTGGATCCTCCTGAATAGCCACAGCGCGAACGCCATCGCCACTTTTTTTGCCAAATTCAGACTTGGAAATTTCACCGGAGAGAACTCTGGCAAAATTCTTGTTGTGCATTTCTCTAGGTTCAAATACCACGAACTTACGCTTGAACGGTGTACCATTCTCAGTACGGGTAGTATTAACATTAGCAATGTTGTTGGATATAACATCCATTCTGAGACGCTCAGCTGTCAAACCAGAAGCAGCCGCATCTATGCCACCAAACATACTCATAAGCTGTTCTCCATTCTGTAATACATATAATGAAAGAATTTAATTATTTGCTATTTTACTTGCTGGTAATGGTAGTCTTCAGCTTCTGAATAAAGCTGCCCATTTCCTTGGTCATGGCATTATAATAAATCTGGTTCTTGGCCATATTTGCCATTTCCTTATCAATATCAACATTATTCTTATCTGTTCTCATTGTGGTACTTTCGTCCATAACAACAGTAGCCTCTGCCCGCTCCCTCATAGGAATAGGCAAATGGCGGTCATGGGTACGCACCATTTCAAGACCCAGCTTTTTATCCAGGCCCATTTCCTTGGCCAACAGACTTTCAAATACAACGTCGCTTTTCTTAAACTTAGGAGTATTTACGTTGGCTATATTGTTACTGATTACTTCATGTCTGAGGTTTGCTGCTGACATACCTCGGGACAGATAATCCATAGTAGAAGTATTAAAAATCTGGTCCAACATGGGGTCATATCCTCCTAAAAAAATTATCTTATAACGCAATTAGGCACAATTCGATATATTACTACAATTCTACATATAATTAAAAAATCCTTGTCTATTCTAACATATTTATTGGGAATCAAGAAGATTTTTTCATACTTTTTCCATAAATTACGAGGAAATGTGACTATTGTCCACCATACTTTATAACTAGTTTTAGTTAATTTTAATTATATTTTTTCTAAAAAAAATAACAAGGAGATTGTAACCTAAAGATAACAAGCTCCTTGCTATTAAAATCGTCACTAATGATAACAATCCATTGCCATCATTCAGCTTCTTTTGCCAATTCTTCAATACCCTTCCACAGATACTCATTCAGTACCTTAATATGAGTTCCCTTCATTCCCTGGGACTTTGGTTCAACAACACCAGCAGACTCCAGCTTGCGAAGGGCATTAACGATTACGGAACGGGTAATATCCAGGTTAGCGGCAATCTTGGAGGCGTTAACGGCGCCATCCTTGCCTCCCAGTTCACGGAAGATTTCTATAGTGGCAAGTGCTTCAGATATGGACAAAGTTCCCAGAGCCATGCGGACATTTTCCTTCTTCTGAGTCTCTTCCTGATTTTTTCTGGAACGATCATGGAGCATTTCCATACCCACTACGGCTGCACTGTACTCTGCCAGGAGAAGGTCATCATTGGTAAAATCCTCATTGTATCGTGCCACCACCAGGGTACCAATACGCTCACCTACGCCATAAATAGGAACAATGGTGGTATTCTTTCCATGGAACTTGCACTTGGTCTCACTGTCATCCACAAAAGCACAGAGACCGGACTTGGAACGAAGGTTGGCAGAGGTCTCATCAATCTTGTTGAGCCAGTTTACATAATGGCGTGGGAATTTTCCCACAGCCACTACATTGTCAACCATCAAATCGCATTCAAAATCATCCTGAAACGCATAGCCATAAATACTGCCATCTGTATCTACAATATATACATTTGCATCAATAACATTGCTGAGCACCGTGGCAATTTCCTTGTATTCTACATTGTGGAACCGCTGCAATACTCTGTTAATTTTTCTTGTTCTCTCCAAAAGAGTAGCCATACTCTTTTACCTCCTAGTTAATTTTATCTTTTTCCTTTTTAGTGCAATTTATTTTACCACAAAAAACAAAAATAATCACATAAAATTGTGATTATTTTTGTTTTAATTATTTATATTTTAAATATTCTTCTTTTTTGATACACTTACGTATTCCAGTTTTTCCCATTATCAGAGAATAAACTGGCTCACATCCTGATTAACAACAATCTCAGAAAGTGCTTCCTTGACATAGGCCTCATCCACAACCACATGCTTTTCCTCCAGATCAGGTGCATCGAAGGAAAGATTTTCCAGCAGCTTCTCCAAAATAGTGTGAAGGCGACGGGCACCTATATTTTCATTCTGGTTGTTTACATCGCAGGCCAGCTTTGCCAGACAATCAATAGCCTCATCGGTAAATTCCAAATCGATACCTTCAGTCCCCATAAGAGCCTTATACTGCTTAATAAGGGCATTCTGTGGCTCAGTGAGAATCCGCTTGAAATCTTCCTTGTCCAAGGAAGTAAGCTCCACGCGAATTGGGAAGCGGCCCTGAAGCTCCGGAATTAAATCAGATGGCTTGGAAGTGTGGAAAGCACCGGCGGCAATAAAGAGTATATGGTCAGTCTTTACAGGACCATACTTGGTCATTACAGTGGAGCCTTCAACGATTGGCAGGATATCACGCTGTACGCCGTCACGGGCCACGTCATGATTACTGCCATGACCACCGCTGGAGGCCACCTTGTCAATCTCATCAAGAAATACGATACCGCTGGTTTCTGCCACCTTTACGGCTTCCTCGGTAACCTCTTCCATATCAACAAGCTTCATGGCTTCTTCCTGCTGGAACAGCTTACGGGCTGCCTCCACAGTAACCTTACGCTTTTTGTGCTTCTTTGGCATCATGCTGCCAATAATATCCTGAATATTGTCACCCATTCCCTCTAAAGAAGAACCCGCAAACATACCCACCATTGGCTTATTGTTATCCTCAATATCAATTTCAATCATCTTGTCTTCGTACTCACCGGCCAGGAGCTTTTTACGGCACCATTCACGTCCTGCCTGGTACTGCTTTGGTTCCTCATCAGAATTCCCCTCGGCTTCCTCATCATTGGAGCTGCCAAAGAGCTGACCAAATGGATTCACCACAGATTTCTTTGGCTGTGGCACCATAACATCAAGAATTCGCTCCTCTGCCATTTCCGCAGCCTTCTCCTGTACCTCCTCCAAACGGGAAGAACGTACCATACGCACGGAGGTCTCAGCCAAATCGCGGATAATAGATTCCACGTCACGGCCTACATAACCAACCTCAGTAAACTTGGTGGCCTCCACCTTAATGAATGGAGCCTTTACCATTTTGGCCAGACGGCGGGCGATTTCAGTTTTTCCCACACCTGTGGAGCCAATCATAAGGATATTCTTTGGAATAATATCATCCTTCATGCTTTCGCTGTCAAGCTGACGGCTGCGCCAACGATTTCTAAGAGCAATCGCCACAGAACGCTTGGCTGCCTTCTGCCCTACTATATATTTATCTAATTCCTCAACAATTTGCTTTGGAGTCTGTTCATTCATTTATAAATTCCTCCGTATTCGTAATATTAGTCCAATTCTTCAACCTTGATATTATGGTTGGTGTATACACAAATATCTGCAGCAATGGTAAGGGCCTCCTTGGCAATTTCCGCAGCAGACAGCTCGGTATGCTTTACTAGGGCACGGGCTGCGGAAAGGGCGTAAAAGCCGCCAGAGCCAATGGCTCCTACTTCACCATCCGGCTCAATAACCTCGCCATTACCGGAAATCATTAAGAGGTTTTCCTTGTCTGCCACCAGAAGGAGGGCCTCCGGCTTGCGAAGTACCTTGTCTGTGCGCCATTGCTTGGCCAGCTCTACGGAAGCTCTTGGAAGATTTCCGTTATAGGCCTCCAGGGTTGCCTCAAATTTTTCAAAAAGGGTAAAGGCGTCAGCCACAGAACCGGCAAATCCAGCCAGCACCTTGCCATGGTACAGGCGGCGCACCTTTCTGGCACTTGCCTTCATTATGGTATTCTGACCAAAGGTAACCTGGCCATCACCGGCGATGGCGGTTTTGCCGTTATGCTTAACTGCAACTATGGTAGTCGCATGAAATTGTGTTTCCATTTATTTCTCCTTTTTTGCAGTGGCTATTAGTTTTTGCTCAGCTTCGTCACTAAAAGTATTTTTTGTTTATAACTAGCAGCAAGAAAAATCCAAACTCGCTCCACCCTTACAGGACTGGCTTCGTGTCGCTCAAACAATGGATATTTCCTCGCTGTGTAAGAACACAAAAAATCCTTTCTTTACGTTCCGAAGCCTAATGCAAAAACATAATAGCCACATGCAAATCACAGCTTTAACAATAATTCATCAAAATGATGCTCTAAATACCTTGTTTAAATTCTTCCAGCGTCGTCAAGGCCCGCTCAGCGATGCGCTGTTTTTTGAGCTTCTTGTCACGGATTTTTTCCTTTATAGGGGACATGATGCCAAAGTTTACGTTCATTGGCTGGAAGTGCTTTGCAGGGGCAGTAGTGATGTAATGGCACAGGGAACCATGGGCAGTTTCCTGTGGGAATACTACCGGCTCCAAGCCTTTACAAATACGGGCTGCATTTATGCCGGCCACTAACCCGGAGGACGCGGATTCCACATAGCCCTCAACACCTGTCATCTGCCCCGCAAAGAAAAGGTGGTCGTTATCCTTGAACTGCATGGTAGGCCGCATAGTTTCCGGGGAATTGATAAAGGTATTTCTGTGCATTACCCCATAGCGGACGAATTCTGCATTTTCAAGTCCCGGAATCATTCCAAATACGCGGCGCTGCTCCGGCCATTTCAGATGTGTCTGAAAGCCTACAATATTATAAAGTGTACCATCTGCATTGTCCTGACGAAGCTGTACCACTGCATAGGGCAGCTTGCCATCTGCAGGATTTTCCAACCCCACGGGCTTTAATGGTCCAAAAAGCAGGGTGTCTTCACCACGGGAGGCCATTTCCTCCACTGGCATACAGCCCTCAAAAAATTTTTCCTTTTCAAAATTATGGGTAGGTGCCTTCTCGGAATTAACCAGCTCTGTCCAGAACTTATGGTATTCTTCCTTATTCATGGAGCAATTAATATAAGCCGCCTCACCCTTGCCATAGCGGGAAGCCTTCCAGGCCTTGGTCATATCAATTGACTCCAGAGTAACTATTGGTGCAGCAGCATCATAGAAATAAAGATACTCCTGTCCCATAAGCTCCCCAATTTTTTCTGCCAGCTTGCCTTCTGTAAGAGGGCCACTTGCAACAATGGTAACTGCATTATCTTCATAGGGAATTTCTTCCAGCTCCCTATGAATGACGTTGATTAATGGATGATTGGTTACCTTTTCGGTAATGTAACGGCTGAAGCCCAAACGGTCCACAGCCAAAGCCCCACCTGCCGGAACCTTGGTGGCGTCAGCAGCCTCCATGATAATGGAGCCTAAACGACGCATTTCCTCCTTAAGAACACCTACAGCATTTTCCAGCCCAGCACCACGAAGGGAGTTGCTACAAACAAGCTCCGCAAACAGATCAGTCTTGTGTGCCGGTGTATTCTTTACCGGGCGCATCTCATATAAATCAACCTTTATACCTCTGCTGGCAGCCTGCCAGGCAGCTTCACTGCCTGCCATTCCAGCGCCAACTACGATTATTTTATCCATTCTGTTCCTCTTTTGACTTTTGGGCCTCCTCTGCCTTTTGGGCTTTCTTGGCCTGCTTTAAAAGCTCCTTGTTTATCGGATGGTCAATTCTGGTCTTGCAGTCTGCATTATAGCAATATACCAATCCACGACCATTTCTGTAATAATGCTTCAGCTGCAGTGAACCGCACTCAGGACATGGCTCTGGAATTGGTGCATCCCAGCTTACAAAATCACACTCCGGATATTTGTTGCAGCCATAGAAGCCCTTACCACGACGGGATTTACGCTCCACGATATGGCCGTCACATTTAGGGCACTTTACGCCGGTGTCCTTCAAAATTGCCTTGGTATTACGGCATTCAGGGAATCCAGGACAAGCAAGGAACTTGCCAAAACGCCCCTGCTTAACCACCATCATGCGGCCACAAATATCACATGGCACATCAGAAACCTCCACTGGAAGCTCTACATGGCCAATGGCCTCGTCAGCCTTCTCCAGGGTCTCTGCAAATGGCCCATAAAATTCGCGAAGGAGATCTGTCTTGTCCATCTTGCCTACGGCAACGCTGTCCAGCTTGCCCTCCAAATCAGCGGTGAATTTGGCATCTACAATATCCTTAAAATATTCCTTCAGCATATCCACCACAATATCTCCCAGCTCAGTTGGCTGGAAGGATTTGCTTATACGCTGTACATAACCACGTGCCAATATGGTTTCGATAATTGGAGCATAAGTGCTTGGTCGGCCAATCCCCATTTCCTCCAAGGTCTTAACCAGAGAGGCATCGTTATAGCGAGGTGGTGGCTCAGTAAAGTGCTGAACAGGATTAACCTTAAAGAGGTTAATCTCATCACCTATAGTCATATCTGGCAGAATTACATCCTTGTCATTGGTATCTGCCATGGTATAAACGGCTGTAAAGCCGGCAAATTTCATCTTGGAGCCAGTGGACTTCAGAGTAAATTCTTCCTTAACATCCTTGGCCTTACCGTCATTTTTAATGGTAACAGTAAGTCTGTCAAATACAGCCGGTACCATCTGGCTGGCCACAAAGCGCTGCCAAATGAGCTGATACAGCTTAAACTGGTCCTTGCTGAGATATTTTTCAATCTGCTGTGGTACCATCATGGCACTGGTAGGGCGAATGGCCTCATGGGCATCCTGGGCCTTCTTCCCAACGGAGTAAACATTGGCTTTGGCGGGATAATACTTTTCGCCGAAGTTTTCAAGTATATATTCCTTGGCCTCCTGCTGTGCCTGCTCTGAAATACGCACGGAATCAGTACGCATATATGTGATAAGACCTACAGGGCCCTTGCGTCCTAAATCAATACCTTCGTAAAGCTGCTGTGCCACCATCATGGTGCGCTTGGATGTAAAGCCCAGCTTTCTGGCAGCATCCTGCTGTAGACTGGATGTCGTAAAAGGTGGTGCCGCCTTGCGGGAGGTCTGACGTTCCTTGATGTCGCTTACCTTCCATTTGCAGGCTTCCATTTTCTCCTGAATAGCTCTGGCCTGGTCCCCTTTGCTAATTTCCAGCTTTTTACCGTTAACCTGGGAAAGCTCCGCCTCAAACTGAGGAGAAGTCCCCTTTTTCAGCTTGGTGCCAATTGTCCAATACTCTACAGACACGAAGTCCTTTATTTCCTTTTCACGGTCGCAAATAAGCTTTACAGTAACTGACTGTACACGACCGGCACTAAGGCCCTTTCTGACCTTACGCCAAAGAAGTGGGCTCAGCTTGTAACCCACTATACGATCCAGCATGCGGCGGGCCTGCTGGGCATCCACCATATCCAAATTGATGGAATGGGGGTCCTTGACAGCTGCCTGAATAGCTGGCTTGGTTATTTCATTAAATACAATACGACAGTCAGAATTACTGTCGATGTCAAAGATATGTGCCAAATGCCAGGCAATGGCCTCGCCCTCACGGTCCGGGTCGCTTGCCAGATATATTTTATCAGCCTTCTTGGCTTCTTTTTTCAATTCCTTTATCAGATCACCTTTGCCACGGATGTTAATATACTTTGGCTCAAAGTTATTGTCCACATCTATAGCAAACTGACTCTTTGGCAGGTCCCGGAGATGCCCCATGGAGGCCTTAACCACATAGCCTTTGCCAAGGTAACGCTCAATGGTCTTGGCCTTGGTAGGAGACTCCACCAATACCAGAGTGTTCTTGGTGTCCTTGGTTTTCTTGGACTTGGCAGTGGTCTTTTTGGCAGTTTTCTTGGTGGTCTTTTTGGCAGCAGTTTTTTTGGCTACTGTTTTCTTTTTCTTTACGTCTTCATTTTGCGTTGCAGTCACAAAATGTCCCCCTTTATTTACTTACATACAAATGAGCCTCATTACTCTTTATTATCCCCCGTATTTCCAACTGGAGCAGCAAAAAGGCTACGCTGGCAGGGTCGCCGCCATGCAAATTGTATATGATCTCATCAACTGATAATGGTCTGTCAGGAGTAAGAAGGCTGTAAATACGCCTTTCTTCCTCTGATAATGCAAATTTCTTTTCCATATTATCATTTTTTGCTGATAAAGTCTTGTTTTTTATAAAATCACCGTACTCTGATATTATATCGCCAATGTCAAGTACCAGCTTGGCGCCCTGCTGAATCAGCTTATTGCAGCCAATACTTCCTTGGGTAAAGATACCACCAGGAATGGCAAATACATCACGATTTTCCTTAAGGGCATAGTCCGCAGTGATAAGAGCACCGCTTCTTTGGGCCGCCTCCACAACAAGGGTGCCACTACACATGCCGGCAATAATTCGGTTACGGGCTGGAAAGGTATACTTGGTGGGCTGGGTACCTGGTAAGTATTCAGAAATAACCGCCCCCCTCTCAGTTATTTCTTCCAATAATTTTATATTGGAACGTGGATAGGCCACATCCACTCCACAACCCAGAATGGCTTCCGTTATACCCCCAACAGATAATGCCCCTTTATGGCTTTCAGTATCCACCCCATAGGCCGCACCACTGACAATGGTTATTCCCAAGGAAGCAAGACCGGAGGAAAATCTTTCAGACACCGCTCTGCCATATGGGCTTATTTTTCGTGAGCCCACCATGGCAATGCTGGGCTGAGTATTATCTAAGTGACCTCTGTAAAATAAAATGTGGGGTGGTTCGAAGGTTTCCTTCAATAAAGTAGGGTACTCCTCATCCTCCTGTGATACCAGCTTAATGTGCTGCTTATGGCATATATCCGGCAGTGTTTCCGGATAGGAGGAATTGTCCCGACGAAATTGCAGGAAGCTCTCCAGTTTATTTTCTGTTAAGAGGTTGGTATGGGCCAGCTCCTTTTCTGATGCCTGCCAGATAGCTGCACCAGATTTAAAATTATCCAAAAGTTTGGCTAATATAGTACTAGTCATTCCTGGGATATTCTGTAAAACTGATAAATAATATTTTTCCATGGTTCTCTCCACTTATTTTTTTCTGAATTATATCTATATTGTATAAAATAATTAATAGATTGTGAAGTGTTTAGTTGTTATATAAAGTGGAACTAATGATTTGAACAATTAGGTTCGGTGCGTTAATAAACTTTTTGTTGCTCAACCTTAGTATTAGTGGAAAAAATCATAGTTCCACTTATATAAAAAAGACAGACTACAATAATTGCAGTCTGCCGAAAAATATTATTTAATTTGTAAACAGCTTATCCCAATATGCGTAGAGAATCATCAGGAACACCAATATTAAGATGATTACATCACCCATAATTAATCCACATCCTCAAGTCTTGGGTTATCACTATATGCCCGGCCTGCCTTTGCACATGGCTTGCCGTTAACCAAAACGATATCAGCGGTGAAGTCCGCATTAGTGGCAAAAATATTGCTGCCCACAGCATATACATCTACAGGAACATTATTAGTCTCAAAGAGACGAATACGCTCAGGATTGAAGCCACCAGAAACCATGATTTTCACATGATTGAAGCCCTCAGCATCCAGTGCTTCACGAACATTTCTTACCAGCTGCTCGTTTACGCCGGTTGGCTTGAAATGGCCCATCTGACCGATAAGAGACTTGTCCACCATCTTGTCAGAGGTATCAAGGCGCACACCATAGAGCTTGTCACCCAGGGCACGAGCCACCTTCAGGCTGGTGCCTACACAGTCATTGTTGAAATCCACCAGGGCCACACGACCGATTTTAGGATCGATGTATTTATCAAACATCTCAGTAGCCTTAAGGGTATCTCCTTCACAGGCTGCAATAAGAGCATGAGGAATGGTGCCTGCTGCTTCAATTCCCCAACTAATGGCGTTAGCAGGTGTGGAAACATTAGTCATGCCACCGATCTTAGCTGCATAGCCGTCCCCCTTTTGAACTGCATAATGGTCAAAACGGGATGGGAAGAACAATACAGGCTTGCCGTTGGCTGCCTCCACTGCCTTGGCACAGTTGGTTGCCACCTTGGTCTGGCGGGCAATAATACCAAGATATACAGTCTCCAAATGGCTGAAATCAGCCAAATCTCCTTCAATAGTCATAACGGTCTCCCATGGCTCGATTTTATCGCCATCATGGAGAGCGCGAAGCTTGATTTTTTCCGGATGATAGGCACAACGCTTAATAAGGGCAATGGCCTCATCTATACCGCAGAGGGTGGCATAATCACGCTGGAAAATCTGCATGGTTACAGTTGGATGATAGTCAGCATGATTGAGAATCTCCTGAGTACGGAGAAAATATATGTCACTATACAGTCCGCTCTTAATCTCGTCTACCGGAAAGTCAAAGCTTTCTGGATTAAGCCGCTTCTTTGTCATAAAATATGCCTCCTAAGTTCCCTATGTTATCTAATACTTTATTATGATACAATGAAAAGGTTAATAAACGCAAATAAAAATAAGGAGATTTTCCCATGGAAAGCCATATTATAACTTTATCCCCCTTATCCTCCAATGATATTGAAAAGGAACTGCAAAGCATCCAGGCTTCTGCACGAGGTATAGAAATAATGAAGGAAAAGCTGATTTTCCGTTGCTTCAGAATAACTGATGTGGATACCAGAGCAGCCAACATTTTAAAGCAGACCATGCTTAGTCAGGGGGCCGAGGCAGCCGTTTCCGCAGGTACGGTAAATTTAAGTGCCAGCCACACGGATGTAATTATCGGCGCCACCCTGCACCAGCTCAGAAATGCTGTAGCTCGTCTCAAGGAGCAGCCCTGGGGATTAAAGGACATTGCCCATCAAATTGAAAAAGAGTATTTGTAATATTATATCTTTATTTATATCCTTTTAGGCAGGAATTAAAATTCCTTTGGCGAATAAGTACCTATACGACAAAATATTCCAAAGGAGTTGATTTATGTGGCAAAAATCAGAATAAACAATATGATGTTTTATGGATTCCACGGTCAGTACGAGTATGAGCGTGAGCAGGGCCAGAAATTTTACTTTGATGTGGAAGTAACCACCAAGAACGACAAGGTTGTGGATAGTGATGATATGGCAGACACCATTAACTCCAGTGCCATTTATTCCATAGTAAAGGAAGCAGTAGAAAACAAGAAGTTCCATGTGCTGCAGGCTCTGGGGGGACATATTGGCGACAAGCTGATTGCTCACAGTGACGTGGTGGCTGAAGTTAAGGTTACCATCCGCAAGCAGTATGTGCCTATCTCTGGTGCCTTGGACTGCGTAGAAATCGAAGTCATCCGCAAGGCACAATGATTTAATAATTTTGTATATGCAAAGGACCTGTACCGTGGTGCAGGTTCTTTTTATTGCGATAATTGAGTCTTTTAAGCGTCTTATTTTTTTAACGAGGAAAATGGAATTAAGACAAAAAAAGACGGAGCACTAAGCTCCGCCAAATAGAAGTTTTAAATTACTCTGCGTGCGCCGATGTAGCATGAACCCCAGTAACCACTGTACAGGGAATCTACAGCAACACCACGGCTGGAAGATGCATTGATGAAGGAACCATCGCCGAGATAGATACCAACATGGGATGCACCATAATCGTAAGTGGAGAAGAATACCAAATCGCCTGGGATTAACTCACCACGGGATACTGGCATACCGACCTCATACTGTGCATCTGCAGTGCGTGGAAGGTAAATTCCGGCATTTGCAAATACATAGCGTACATAACCAGAACAATCGAAACCACTTGGGGAAGTACCACCGAATACATAAGGTACACCAATGTAGTTCATTGAATTGGCAATGATACGGCGGGAAATGGAGTTAAAGCTACGGCTTACCTGTGGCATCTCTCTACCCATCAAAGCAGAATAAGTAGAAGGGCCAACAAGACCATCAGCGTCAAGCCCCTGGTTTCTCTGGAACATCTTAACTGCTTCTACAGTAGCTGGTCCAAAGTCACCGTCAGCGGCAACATCATATCCAAGGTTAGCTAACTGACCCTGGATCTCTGCCACCTCACTTCCCTGATCTCCCATACGAAATGCTGTCGCATTGCACACGGAAAAAACGCACACAAACATCATGGATAGCGCGAAAATACGCATAAACTTACCCAAAAAGACACTCCTCTCTCTATGCGCCTACGAGGTTAGCTGTCGGGTTAGGGTTGAGAAAGACTACCCTTTAAGATCCACTTGTGCAGCATCCGTGCTGCAACAGCTGATTTTCATTCACCCCAAAAATTTGGTTCCCCCGCTCCATGGGCTGGATTAGGCTTTTTATAGATATATATGCCCATTATATTAGATTGTAAAAATGCTATGAGTGATCAATAAGCCGAGTTCTGTTCCGCCGAAGCGGTGACAATCATTTATCTGGACTGCCAGTTGCCTGACAGCTCTAGCGACACACCCGGAAGGTCAGCGGGCCGCCTCATACCCTTCCCTATTCGGTCTTGCTCCATGTGGGGTTTATCAAGCCAGCCAGTCACCTGACTGCTGGTGCGCTCTTACCGCACCTTTCCACCCTTACCTGGCGAACCAGGCGGTTTCCTTTTCTATGACACTTTCCCTAAGGTCACCCTCGCTGGACGTTATCCAGCACACTGCCCTGTGGAGCCCGGACTTTCCTCAAACGAAGTAAATCGTCAGCGATTGTCTTTCACGCTCATAACACGATAATTATATCATTCTGAAAAAAAGGTGTCAAACCACATAGGACAAAATTGGTCATATAATGGTTACGTTTTGATTATCTTTTGATATTATTGACCAACTCATGTATTTTTTGTTCGATATTATCAGACTGCGTTATATCGGTAACTACAGCCATATTTTTAGCTCCATGTTCCCATACATGAAAAATATTTTGAGTTTTTATGCCACCAATTGCTACAAATGGCACAAGAGAATTTTGAGCTGCATACTCAACGTAGGAAAAGCCCACGGGCTCAGCAGTGGCCTTGGTTTGAGTAGCAAAGACAGGACCGACTCCCACATAATCTATCATATCTTTTAAGCGGTTTGCTGCCTCTAATTGGTCCGGGTTATGGGTCGAAAGTCCGATAACCATGTCTTTCCCCACGATTCGTCTGACAACTTCCACAGGCAAATCATCCTGCCCCACATGAATTCCGTCAGCTTCCACAGCAAGGGCCAAATCCACAAAATCATCAATAATAAATGCCGCCCCATATTCACGGGTGAGCCTTCGAAGCTCCACACATTCCCTGTAACGGGCCAGACCACTCTTTTCCTTTTCACGATACTGTACAAAGCGGATTCCAGCTTCCAGCATAGCCTTTACCACTTCATAGTTGCTTCGCCCCAATGATGCTTTTTCTGCTGTAATTCCGTAAATAGGGAAGCTCTTAAATAGCTCCATGGTTTCCTGTCTTTTCATAATCAGCCTTCTTTCCCGCCAACTACCTTAAAGAAATCTTCGGATATATTATCCTCACAAACCTCCACATCAGCCTCCTGTTTCATGGAGGCCAGCTCCTGACGAAGATATTTCGCCACGGCCTCTACCATGGGAAATTCAGTGGCAAAGTGGCCGGCGTCAATAAGATTAATGCCCTGCTTTACAGCCTGTTGGGCTTCATGATACTTAATATCGCCGGTTACATACACATCGGCCCCCTTAAACACTGCCTTGCTTATAAATTCAGCACCGGCACCACTGCAAAGGGCCACCTTTTTCACCATATCCTTACCGCCCTTCACAAGACGCACATGATGACATCTAAGAGTATCACACAGCATTTTGGAAAATGCTTCTATGGACATGGGCTTGGAGAGATAGCCAATTCGTCCTAAACTGTCCCCAGTTTCGGGATCTGTAAGGGCAAGTCCTTCTACCTTTTCCAGATTCCATAATTGTGCCAGAATATCATTACAGCCTCCCTGGGCAATATCCAGATTAGTGTGGGCAGAATACACGGCAATGTTATGGGACAATATTTTTTGAAGCATTTCGCCATCATAGGTATCGGTTCTAATGCTAAGAAGTCCCTTAAAGAGCATCACCGGGTGATGGGATATGATCATATCCGCCCCAATCTCAATGGCCTTGTCCACCACTGGCTGACTAACATCAAGACACACCAAAAGCTTACTTATCTCCTGCTCCGGATTTCCCAGCTGAAGGCCGGGATTATCCCAGTTCTCTGCCAGCTTTTTGGGAGCCAGCTTTTCCATAATCCCCATTATAGTCTGACACTTCATAAAGTATATTCCTCCAACAGCTTCATTCTGACTTCAATCTCTGTCAGCTTGTCCTTGGTGTTACTGCCACCCTTTTGAAGACCCTTACGGATTTTATCCAGCTGATCAATATTGTTTTGAACATGGTCCGCAAAAAGCTCCGGGCGTTTTTTTATAAGGACGGGGCCCAATATAAGCTCCGGCTCTGTAAGCATTTTTTCCTTCCCTTGGACAGCCTTTATTATCTGATATACCCTGCCATCAACCTTGGATAGCTTCTCATCCTCTATGTGCCAATTATGGTCATAAAGCCAGCCCCTAAGATATTCAAAGCCATTTTGTGGCTGCAGCACCAGGCATTGCAGCTTGGCTGTTACATCAGGCTGTGCCTCCAGGATATCTGCCTCCAGCTTGCCCCCCATGCCAGCGATACAGACAGTATCCACCTCACCGGGAGTCAGGGCAGCCAGTCCGTCACCCTGACGAACCTCTATAGAGTCACTGAAACCAGCCTCAGAAATAGTGCGCCGAGCAGCCTGGCATGGGCCTGCATTTAAATCTGCAGCTATTACTTTACGGGTGCTATTTATTTTTAAAAGCTCAATGGCCAGATAGCCGTGGTCAGTACCGATATCGGCCACACTGGAAGCCGGTGGAACAAAATCTGCCACAGCCTGTAAGCGGTCATCTAACATATTGTCACCTCTGATTTTTATTCATGGGCAGTGACTGGTGTCTTTCACGACGGTTTCGGTTCTAAAACTTTTTCTTGCTTTTATATAGTGTAAAAAATCATAACTCGCGTTGCTCAAACAGATGATTTTTTCCACTAATACTAAGGTATAGCAACAAAAAGTTTCTTAACGCACCGAAACCTAATTGTTCAATCCACCAGTCCCTGCCCTTCTAAAGCATAAAAAGGGGACGGCATATGTCCGTCCCCTTGATATTTAAATATTCTTAGTCCAAAAAATCCTTGAGCTTTTTGCTGCGGGTTGGATGACGCAGCTTCCTCAGGGCCTTGGCCTCAATCTGACGGATACGCTCACGGGTTACACCGAAGCTCTGCCCAACCTCCTCAAGAGTGCGGGCACGGCCGTCCTCAATACCGAAGCGCAGAACCAAAACCTTCCGTTCACGCTCGGTGAGGGTATCAAGTACCTCCGCCAGCTGCTCCTTAAGCATCATGAAGGATGCTTGCTCTGCTGGTGCTGGTGCGTCATGGTCCTCAATGAAGTCTCCAAGGTGGGAGTCCTCCTCCTCACCAATAGGAGTTTCCAGTGAAACTGGCTCCTGGGCTATCTTCATGATTTCCCGAACACGCTCAACGCTGATATCCATCTTTTTGGCAATCTCGTTAGGCTTAGGATCACGACCTAAATCCTGAACCAGCTGTCTGGTAACCCGAATCAGCTTATTAATTGTTTCCACCATATGAACCGGAATGCGGATGGTTCTAGCCTGATCCGCAATGGCTCTGGTGATAGCCTGTCTAATCCACCAGGTAGCATAGGTACTGAACTTATACCCCTTGGTATGGTCAAACTTCTCCACAGCCTTTATAAGACCCAGATTGCCTTCCTGAATCAAATCGAGGAAAAGCATCCCACGCCCCACATAACGCTTGGCAATACTTACAACCAAACGAAGGTTAGCCTCTGCCAGACGTTTCTGGGCATCCTCACCAAAGGCCTTGGCGGTATTCATGGCGATAATATCTGTCTTGGAAAGCGGCTCCACCTCAAGCTCAGCATAGCCTAATGCTTCATTATAATTGGTGAAGAGCTCACTGTCAAAGTCCTCCAGGCCGTCAATATCCTCCTTGTACTGCTCCACAATGGCATTTACACTGTCATTGTCCACATGAAGATATTTACGGGTAACATCATTGTTGTCCAGCTTCAGCAGCTCAGTCCACTCTGACAGTGGTCTTACACTGTCAGTGCCAGCCTCAGCATCCTGCTTAACAACCTCATCGGCAGCCAAACGGATTTCAGCGGACACGCCGTCCTCCATACGCTCTGCCAGTTCCTTCTCCTCAGAGCCTGTGAGAAGTGGCACACGGCCAATCTCCTTCAGATACATACGAACCGGGTCATCTATATTTACACCGTCAGGTATGTTAATACCAACCTCAACGTCGACGTCTTCTTCGTCTTCAGGTTTATCAACATCATCTTCTGAGTCGTTATCGTCAAAAGAAACTTCCACACCATTCTTACTGAACTTGTCAACGATAATCTCATCCAACTCTTCTGGAGATATATCCTGTTTCTGTAAAGCTTCCATAATCTCCCCTGCTGTTATCTTATTCCCATTATCACGGGCACGCTCAACTAAGTCAGCTAAATTGCCTGTCTCCATCTCCGTGGTATTTTCCACAGCTTCATTTGCTTCAACTAAAGCCTTTGGCTTAGCATTTTCTTCAGCTTTGGTGCTCTTGGTTGCTTTGGTGGTTTTTGCAGTTTTTGCAGTTTTTGTAGTTTTGGTTGATTTTGTTGCCTTTGCAGGCTTTTCACTCTTGGCAGTCTTTTCTGGCTTTGTTTCGCTATCCTCGACGACTGTCTTCTTCACTGCTTTGGTGGTAGCCTTAGTGGCCTTGGCTGTTGTTTTTGTAGATGTTTTGGTTGTTGTGGTTTTGGTAGATTTCTTGGCGGTAGTCTTGCCAGTCTTCTTCTCCGCAGGCTCTGCTGCCTTGGTGGTCTTTGTCTTCGTCTGGGTTGCTACTGCCTTTTTTTCTTCTTGTTCAGTAGTGGTAGTCTTTTTCTTCTTCTCAGCCATTGATAAACCTCCTTTCTCAGAATTTTGGTAGTTGATTGTTAATTAACACCTTGTAATTCATCCATTTCATGCTTTATTTTCTGACTGGCGGCCAGTTCCTCCAAATACTTTGCATCACCCTGCCGATACAACTCCTCGGCATTTTTTGAATGCACTTCATACTGACTCACCAGATAATTTCTTCGTAATTGGCGCACACAAGCTTCATATAATATAGAGCGGTCTTCCTCTCCTAAATCCTCGACTACAGCCCGGGATAATTCCTCCACTGCCTCGTCGCCTAAATGGGCCAGCCCCATTATGTCGCTTATTTTCTCGCCTGCCCTATACTTCTCCATAAGGGCTTCCAATATTCTTTTGTGAATTTCGTCAGGCACAGACTCCATAGGCACCAGGCTTATAAAATGGTCCAAAATAGCCGGCTCATCCCATACCATGCGAATGATTACCCTGCCAGCCCGACGGCCTGCATCATCGACTTGACGCACCACGCTTCTTACTGCCCTGCCTGAGCTTGGCTGGTTTACTGACCAACGACTTTTTTTGCCTAACTCTACAAGTATATCATTTTCTGACACACTTAGCAATTGTGCCACCTTGGACACATAAGCTGAACGCTCGGCGGCATTTTTTATGGTGGCCAATATAGGAAGCATTTCCGACAAGGCTTTGAGTCTGCCCTCCAAGCCAGATACATCACTGTGAGCCATAACATGTCTCAGGCGGAATTCCACCACGGAAACGGCCTGGCTCACAACCTTTCTGAAATCCTCAACCCCATGCTTTCTGATATATTCATCAGGATCCTTGCAATCCGGGAGCTGAACCACCTTCACTATAGCAGAGGTGCCAGCAGCTATGCCTATGGCTCTGGCTATTGCCTCCTGTCCCGCATTATCGCTGTCGTAACAGAAATAAATGGCAGGAGCATATCTTAGCAGCTTTTTGCACTGGTCTATGGTAAAGGCCGTTCCCAGAGAAGCAACCACATTTTTGATGCCGGCTGCCGCCACGGAAATAACATCCATATACCCTTCCACCACAAGGGCGAATCCCTCCTGACTAATGGCCCGATGGGCCTTGTCCAGTCCAAAGAGAAGTCTGCGCTTGTTAAACAAAATAGTTTCAGGAGAATTGAGGTACTTTGGATTGCCATTGTCAATAACACGGCCTCCAAAACCGCAAACCCGACCACGTTCATCCATAATTGGAATCATGACCCGATTGCGGAATCTGTCATATTCCCCCTGGCCCTTCTGTCTTTTCACCACCAACCCGCTTTCCAGTAAAAGCTCAGTATCAATACCACGCTTAGCGAAGGCGGTGGTGAGCTTGTCCCAGGCATCTGGAGCAAAACCAAGGTTAAACTCTTCTATTATATTGTCGTTTATACCACGATGATGGAAATATTCCAGACCGGCGGTGCCATATTTTGTCATTGTCAGACAATTATGGAAGAATTTGCCAGCCAGCTCATGGGCCTCACGGAGTTTTTTCAGCTTCTCCTCCCGGGCTATTTCCTCTGGGGTCCGCTGTCTCTCGGGCAGGGGAATATTCAGCTTCTCCGCCTGAAATACGATGGCCTCCCTATAGGAAAGGCTTTCTATCATAGATATAAACTTAAAAACATCCCCACCTGCGTGACAACCGAAACAGTAAAAAAATCCCTTATCCGGGGTCACTGCAAAGGAAGGCGTTTTTTCATTGTGAAACGGGCAGCAGCCCCAAAACTGTTTTCCTTTGCGCTTCAGAGGTACATAAGTGGAGATTACAGAAACAAGATCTGATTCTGACCGAACCCTTTCCACGAATTCATCTGTCAGCCAGGTTGCCATGTGTACTCATCCTTTTCCAACGCATAAAAACAGTGCAAAGATTTGTCATACCTTTATACTGGATATCAGAAAGATACACAGTATAATTCGAGGCTAAACATAAAATTCCTGCAAGAATCCACTAAAAATTCGTCTAGCCCTACTCAAATCCCTTGCACTATTAATATTCAATATAAATCTAAAATATCCTTTTTTTACTACGAAATCTTGGCGAATCTATGCAAATTTGTCAAGATAAGCCTTAGATTTCGTGTAAGGGCTGATGAAAACCCGTATGTTTTCATCTTGCTTATCTTGACAAAATCATATTAGCATCTCAACTAATGGTGACAAGCCTTGAAATCACTTCACCATTACCCCCACAGGCGGCATAAAAATATCATTAAAAAGCTGTACAGCATAGCTGTCGGTAATGCCGGCCACATAATCCACCACCGTCTGTTCCAGACCCCATTGGTCCTGACGAGCCTGAAACTCATGGGGCATCTTGTCAGGATTGTCCATAAAATACTTAAAAAGCTGCTCAATAACAAAAACTGCCTGTCCCCGCTCCTTGGCCAGCCGTTCTGAGTGATATATACTATTGAACATAAATTCCCTAAAAGTCCCCATGGCCTCGGTCATTTCCCTGGAGAAGGTAATATCTCCTGCTTTTTCTGAGGAACGAATCATGTCCGATACCATGGCGGTTATCATTTTTGAGGTATCCGTACCAATTTTTTCAATGACAATCCTCGGCAAGTCATCGGGCTTTAATATATCCGCCCGCATACTGTCATCATAATCGTGGCAAAGATAAGCTATACGGTCAGCCCAGTGAATAATTTTTCCTTCCATAGTAATAGGTTTTCCCTTGCCACTATGGTTAAGAATGCCATCCATGGTTTCCTTGGTAAGATTAAGACCCTTGCCACCCTTTTCCAGATACTTTACCACTCTAAGGCTTTGCTCGTTGTGGGCAAAGTGGCCTGTAAGACGGTCAAGGACTGCTTCCCCGGCGTGTCCAAAGGCTGTATGTCCCACATCATGCCCCAATGCAATGGCCTCAGTAAGATCTTCGTTAAGCCGCAGGCTTCTGGCAATGGTGCGGCCTATCTGTGACACTTCAAGGCTGTGGGTCATGCGGGTGCGATAATGATCACCGGAGATAATATATACTTGTGTCTTGTGCTTTAAGCGGCGGAAGGCCTTGGAATGGATAATTCTATCCCTGTCACGCTGAAATCTGGTACGGAATTCGCAATCCTCCTCAGGGCGTTCCCTTGTCGCATCGCGACTTTTGGCTGCCAATGAAGAAAGCATCTGGTATTCGTTTTCCTCAGTTCGTTCCCTAACCTTCATATATAACACCGCCTTTTGCATAATCTCTATACCTGTTAAACGAAATCTCATTTTATGGTTTATCATTTTAACCCACTTCTGTCAAGGGTTGCGGTTTTCTTTCATTAAAAACAGTGTACACAAAAGTATTTTTCTATGATATAATATAGCATATTATGTTTATTATGATTTAGAGGGGAGAGTTTTAAATGACTCAGGAATCTATCGAAGCAATTCTCAAAGCAAAGATTGCTGAAGAGCGCGGCAAGCTGCCAGTTCATGAATATATCGACCTGAACGCTGTTTCTAATGGTCGTGGTGTTGCTGACGGCGGTCTGATGTTCCTCAAGGCTGTTGATACTGCTCTGGACATCATGAGCAAGTCTGTAGCAGCTACCTTGGCTGAGGTTGTAAAAGACTAATTTTTAATCTATTAAAAAAATGCTGTTCCTTTCGGAACAGCATTTTTTATTTAGTTAAATATATGACGCAGAGACAGATGGCTTGAACAGTTTGTCGCGATGCGTTAAGAAAGTTTTTATTGCTTACCTTAATATTAGTGAAAAAAATCATCTGTTTGAGCTACGCATAGCTAGACCTTTAGGGCGAAGCGAGTTATGATTTTTTACACTATATCACAGCAAGAAAAAGTTTTAGAATCGTGACATTGTGAAAGCCACTGTCTCTGCGTCTATTATTTATCCTAAAACAATCTTGCTGAAGTCTGCCACCTTGCAGATGAGCTGATCAACAGCCTTCAACAAGCCAAGACGGTTGTTCTTAATCTTCTCATCCTTGTCCATAACCATAACAGCATCAAAGAAGCCATCAATAGGAGCTGCCAGCTTGGTAAGCTCAGAAATGGCACCAGCATAATCCTGATTCCTCAAAAGGCCTTCAACCTTGGCAGAAGCCACCTTGAACTCATCATTCAGAACACCCTCTGCTGCCTCCACAAAGAGGGAAGCGTCACAGCCAGGAGCAACTTTTTCGTCCTTGCGGGAAATATTGCCGGCACGGTTAAAGGACTGAATTGTTTCTTCCATACCTTCCTTCTTAACTGCCTCATTTACAGCCTGAGCACGGAGGGTTACGGAATAAATATCATCCACATCTACAAATACTGCGTCTACCACATCATAGCGGATTTCAGCATCGGAGAGAACATTCTTCAGACGGAGCTTCATAAAATCAGCCACATCATCCTGCATCTTGGCCTGAGCCTTGGCATCAGTTATATCAAGGAGCTCCATAGCCTTTGCCACTAGACCGGAAAGAGAAATGTGGTACTTGGCCTCCACCAGCATATTTACCATACCAAGTGCCTGACGGCGCAGAGCAAATGGATCCTGAGAGCCAGTTGGAATAAGACCGCGGCTGAAGGTTGCCACCAGATTATCAATCTTGTCAGCCAAGGAAACAATACGACCAGCTACAGAAGCAGGCTGTCCATCGGATGCACTTCTTGGCATATAATGCTCGTCAATAGCCTGGGCTACTGCTTCGTTCTCACCATCAAGAAGGGCATATTCACGGCCCATAATACCCTGAAGCTCAGTGAACTCAGTTACCATGCCGGTTACCAGGTCAGCCTTACAGAGCTTGGCTGCACGAACAGCATCCTTTTTCTCCTGATCAGAAACCTTCAGCTGGTCTGCAATATATGCTGCCAGCTTCTCCAAACGTCCAGCCTTGTCGTAAATAGAGCCAAGGCCTTCCTGGAATACTACTGTCTTCAGCTTGTCACAATGCTCCTCCAGGGACTTCTTGCGATCCTCATCGAAGAAGAACTGGGCATCCTCAAGGCGGGCACGAAGTACGCGCTCATTACCATGCTGTACAACCTCCAAATGCTCACTGCCACCATTGCGAATGGTAATAAAGAGAGGCATCAGCTTGCCATCCTTCAATACAGGGAAATAGCGCTGATGGTCACGCATTGGGGTGATAACAGCCTCAGCAGGGAGCTTCAGATACTTGTCATCAATGGTACCGCAGAGAGCAGTTGGATACTCCACCAGATAGAGAACCTCCTCCAGCAGACCTTCCTCAATCTGAGCCTTGCCCCCCTTGGACTCAGCCAGCTCCACAATCTGCTGACGAATCATCTCGCGGCGACGGTTATGGTCAACAATAACGAACTGCTCCTCGCAAGCCTTTTCATAGCTGCAAGCGCACTTAATTTCAAAATCTCCATCAGAGAGGAAACGATGGCCACGGGAAATGCGACCGGATTTTACATTGGCAGTTTCAAAATCAATAACATCCTCACCATAGAGGCCCACCAGCCAACGAAGCGGACGAATGAACTTGTAGTCCAAATCAGCCCAGTGCATGTTATTTGGGAAATTCAGGCCATCAACCAGACCCTTCAATGTATCGCTGAGAAGGTCAACGGTCTTGCCGCCCACCTCATGTACCATAGCGTATACATAGCCATCCTTGGTTACCAGGTCCTTGGCATCAATACCCTGGCCTCTGGCAAAGCCCTGGGCTGCCTTGGTAGGATTGCCATCGGCGTCAAAGGCGATATTTACTGCCGGACCGCGGTTCTCCTTGGAAAGGTCCTCCTGATTTTCAGCCAGTCCCTCAACAATAAGAGCCAAACGGCGTGGAGTACCCATGGTCTTTACATTATCGTAGGTAAGACGCAGGTCAGTAAAGGTCTTCTCGGCATTTTCCTTAAGCTGAGAGATAATACCAGGCATTGCATAGGCTGGAATTTCCTCAGTACCAATTTCTAATAATAAAGTCTTGCTCATTATGCCTTATTCCCCTTTCCCATCATTGGATAACCCAGCTCCTCACGCTGCTTCAGGTAGCATGCGGCGCACATACGGGCGAGCTTACGAACGCGGCCGATGAAGGCAGCACGCTCAGATACGGAAATAGCACCACGGGCATCCAACATATTGAATGCATGGGAGCACTTTAATACATAGTCATAGGCTGGATGAACATAGCCCTTTTCGATTATGCGAACAGCCTCTTTTTCATACTTGTCGAAAAGCTCAAAGAGCAAATCTGCGTCGGAGAGATCGAAGGCATAGGTGGACTGCTCAAACTCATTCTGATGGAATACATCACCATAGGTGTAATTGCCAACCCACTGAATGTCATATACATTCTCAACGCCCTGAATGTACATGGCAAGACGCTCCAGACCATAGGTAATTTCAACGGCAGTTGGCTTAATATCCTGACTGCCCACCTGCTGGAAATAGGTGAACTGGGTGATTTCCATACCATCAAGCCATACCTCCCAGCCCAGGCCCCAGGCACCAAGAGTTGGAGATTCCCAGTTATCCTCTACAAAGCGGATATCATGCTCCTTAGGGTTGATGCCAAGACGCTCCAGAGATGCCAGATAAAGCTCCTGAATATTGTCAGGGGATGGCTTCATAATAACCTGGAACTGATGATGCTGATAAAGACGGTTTGGATTGTCACCATAACGGCCATCTGCCGGACGGCGGGAAGGCTCCACATAGGCCACATTCCAAGGCTCAGGTCCAAGAACTCTGAGGAAAGTGAATGGGTTCATGGTTCCGGCACCCTTTTCTACGTCATAAGGTTCGCCCAAAATACAGCCCTGTTCGGACCAGAACTGCTGAAGGGCCAGGATTATTTCCTGATATTTCATAAGAGTCTGCCTCCTTCTGATTTGTTACAGAAACAATAAAAAACGCCCCTGTAACATCGGTTAATAATGTTACAGGGACGAGATAACCCGCGGTTCCACCCTGCTTGAATGCCAAAGCATTCCGCCTCAATGGATATTTACTTACGCTCCAAAGTGCCATTCGTCCCAACAGCAGGCTCGCACCACCCCTGCATCGCTTGATAGGAACTGTCACGGAGTAAATCCTAGGATATTGCGAAGAATAAATATTTACTGTCTAGGCGGAGAAGTGAGTCATAGTGGTGCTATGACGAAGGACGACAACGCAGACAGTGAATATTTAGGCAAGCAAGATACAGGAGTTATTCCGTGACAGTTCCTAAAGGACTACTCCTCTTCTTCATCGCTAAGAGGAATTTTAGCAAAATACCAGTTCACTGTCAAGAAAGTTAACGAGGCGGTACAGGTAGCTTTTCGCGAAATATAATACAGCCATGCTATTTTCTAAATACAAACAAATATTCATGTGCTATCAGTAAAAAATTGTATTTCACACTATTTGTTTTCCAATATCCTGTAGCACGACAATTATGTTGCTCTTTGATAATTAGTTCCTTCAATTTGAACCCCGCTTCTTCAAAAATCTTCATCACACCAAAAGACATTGGCACCATATTGCCTTTTTTACGGGTATCTCCCATAAGTATGGCACAAAATTTATCCTTTTTAAGAATACGATAGCTTTCTGCTGCTACTTTCTTCATTTCTTCCAAAAAATCTTTGACTTTTAACAATGAGAGATCTTCTGGTATATCTTCGCTATATTTTATAATATCCGCATACGGGGGATGCGTACAAATGAGGTCTATACTTTCATCATCAATAAAATCTAAATTACGGGCATCACCTTTATATAATGAAACTTTGCCATTAGCCCCCTCATGTTCAAATGCTATCTTTTCTTTACAACGAGTGATTGCATTCTCATTAACATCTACACCAATAATATCCCTATTGAGTAATTTGGCTTCAACAAGAGTAGTACCGCCACCAGTGAACTGGTCTATAATCAAATCATTTTCCGTAGAATAACGTAATATTATATTTCGCGGAATATACGGAGACCAATTCCCACGCCACTTGGCATCATGAGTAGCCCAATCACCACGTTTAGGAAAGGACCAATGGGTAGTCATTTCCAGATTAAAATCATCTGGCTCCCATTTTCTTATTATCTTTTCTGCCACAATTATACCCCAAATTCTATCTTAATCATTTCTTCCAGCATTCCACTTTTAGCCAGATTATAATTCATTAAGTACTTCAAATATTTAAATCCTTTAGCTAGTTGATTAGTTGTTCCTTTCCAACAATTTCCATCTGTTATCAGTGCAAATTTAATTCCTATTTTTCCCAAATCATCCTGTCGTCTAATATAAGCATCTATTATTTCTTCAGGTTTTGAACCACCACCATTATAGAAATTAACTTCAATATTCAAACATTTTGTATATTTTTTATTTACTATGATAAAGTCAGCTTTTCTATTTTCTTCATCATCACTGATATTAACCCCAAACTTTTTCAAGTATTTAAACTTTTTCTGTGAAAGCAGTAGCAAATCATATTTAGCACACACTCTACTGATTAATGGCTCACATGCTAATTCAAATGCTTTACCGCCCCTATTTTTCCTGCCATTTGAATCCATACCCACTAATACGCCGGTAATATAGTCCCAGACGCTTTTTTCCAATAAATTTTGGAACAAAGACTTCAAGCCCATTTTGACAAAAAAATCATAATAAGTATCTATTACATCGAAATTGCAACATTCTTTAAATGTATCACCATTAAAGTTAAATGTACCAAAATCATCACCATCAATTTCATTACCGATTATTTTTAGGGACTCATTTTTTATTACAGATTCCCTTTCAGTCTTTGCAAGTGCAAACAAAAAAGGAAAAACTTCCACAACAGAAGGTAGTTTAACTAACAATTCACGAAATTTGTTCTTAATTAATTCCTCATCACAATGTATCAAAACATCCATTGCATGAATTTCAACTTGGTATTTATCTAATCCTGTAATATTAGACCAGTCGACATAATAATTATAGCCCCTATTGGTATCTAAAAGTCCTTGCTCAAATTTTTGTGCTATCTCATCTATTTCCATTTATTTTTTCTCCCTATTAGTTACCAATATTTCTGTTATCTTACCTCTTTTAGAACTTTTACTATTGATCATTCTATTGGCATATACTCTGTTCACCTTATAATTCATGTATAAATCATCAAAAAAATCATCATCTGGATTTACATTTTTCGGATCTGAATTACTCAATAAACATATCGCTCCTTTTCTACAAAGCTTGTCATAATATTTTGCCAAGTTTTCCTGCTCTATATCACCAAATCCATTTTCTGTATACGATGTAAAACCTGCTGTTTCTGTAATAGGTCTATATGGCGGATCAAAATAGACAAATGTATGATCATCAATAAACTTATCAGACTCATAATATGGTGCACATACTATAATTACATTTTTCAATTTATTTGATACTGCACTAAGATTTTTTTCATCGCAAATTGTAGGATTTTTATATCGCCCTGCTGGAACGTTATATAACCCTTTTGAATTAACTCTATATAATCCATTAAAACAGGTTCTGTTAAGAAATATCATAAGCGCAGCCTTTTCAACCATGCTCGCCTCATCAGGATGTAATTTTAGATAGTTAAAGCGCATCCTTTTGTCTAAAAAAATTTCCTTACGCCCATAATTATCGGCTGACAAATATAATTCTTCTAATTCTCCCAATTTCTCTACGAGAGAATCAACATTATCCCTAATTGATATATAAGTATCAATTAGGTCAGAATTGATATCACTAATATATATTGCTTCAAGTTCATAATTATTTAATATATGAAACAGTACTGCACCGCCCCCCACAAAAGGTTCAGCATATTTAGTAATATTTTTATCATCAAACGGCAAGTATTCATCTATTTCATCTAATAATTGAGTTTTTCCGCCAGCCCACTTTAAAAATGGCTTAACCGCTTCAATTTGTGTCGGCATATGTTCCACCTCATTCAAAATATCACGCTATTAATTTCAAATATATTTTAATGAATTTGCGCTTAATTGTAAATATTTTAAAATAAAAAATCAAATATCATTAATTATATTTTAAATTAATTGTTAATATATGCTTTTATCAAAATTATGCAATAATTAATAAACTACATTGTACCATAATGAAGTAGGTACGCAATTTCAATAAATTTATAGCAAAAACTGCCCCACAAACCGTGAGGCAGTTGAATAGCTAAAACTTGGTGCGCTCGGCGGGAGTCGAACCCACGCTTTCAGCTCCGGAGGCTAACGTCCTATCCACTGGACTACGAGCGCAAATATAAAGTCATTGCGGAATGAAAATTCTCACAAGGGACATTATACCATCCAGTGGCTTAATCCGCAAGAGAAAGTCAGCACAGCAAAGGCTAACGGACAAAGCGTGGTTTTAACAGCAAGGTTATAAAGAAAATCAAAGCAGATATTACCACAATGGTGGCACCGGCAGCCATATTGAAATGGTATGCCAACATAAGTCCCGAAATGCCGGAAATCATGGCACTGCCGATGGATACAGCGTGATACTGCTTTACGCTGTTGGACACGTTGCGGGCAGCAGCAGCAGGAAGCACCAGCAGGGAATTAATAATCAAAAGACCTACCCACTGAATACTGATGGCCACCACCACCGCCACCATGGCGGCAAAGATCCCCTCCGTAAGCATCACATCAATACCACGGCTGCGGGCAAAGGACTGGTTGATGCTTAGCACCAGCAGCTTATTGAACATCAGCCCCCAAATGACAAACACCAGCACCAGCACCAAAAGCAGGGAACCTAACTCCTGGGTAGTAATGCTCAACACATCACCAATAAGGTAATTGCTGAATTTATTAAAGCCGCCACCATAAGACATCATCATAAGGCCCAGAGCAATACCAGTAGATGAAAACACCCCGATAATGGTATCTGTGGAGGCTGAGCTTTTATTTTTAATCCAGGTAATAAGCAGGGCAAATACAACAGAAAACAATATCAGCGACTCCATCGGAGATATAATCCCCACCACCGCACCAATGGCCAGGCCCGTAAAAGCGCCATGTCCCAAGGAATCCGAAAAGAAGGCCATGCGATTTGATACCACCATGGTACTCAGCAAGCCAAACAGCGGGGTTATGAGAAGAACTGCCAGAAAGGCATTTTTCATAAAATCGTACTCAAGCCATTCCATTATTCCTCATCCCCCTCTGCTTCTGCACAATCAGGACAGCCACAGCCCTGCTGATGCTTTTTCTTCTTATGCTCAACCCAAACAAAGCCGGTACCTCCGTGATTGACACCGCCCTCTGTAAGCATACCAAAAATCCTTCGGGTTCTGCTGTCATGGAAAACCTCCTCTGGGGTGCCGGAGCATACCACGCCCTTATTCATGAGCACCACCTGATCAGCATGACGGGCCACCATATTAAGATCGTGGGATATGAGGATAATGGCCATATCCTCGTTGTTCTGCAAATCCTCCAAAATATTATAGAAGATTTCCAGACCATTCTGGTCCACACCAGATACTGGCTCATCCAAAAGGAGAATGTCCGGCATTGGATTTAGGGCCAAGGCCAAAAGCACCCTCTGAAGCTCTCCACCGGAAAGAGCCCCCAAACGGCGATCAATGAGATCAGCCGCCTTAACCCGTTTCAGGCTTTCCTCCACTTCCTTGCGAATATTGGAGGGCAAAAGCCATATAGGACGGTGGGAGCGACAGGTGGAAAACAAATCCAGCACCGTAATTGGGGCACTTACATCAAATTTCAGATACTGGGGAACGTAGCCGATAATTGGCTTTCCCGTATGCTTCCCCTTGGCATCGGCATATTTTAAGGTTCCGGTGTGACTAATCTCCCCCAAAATAGCCCTGAGAAGAGTGCTTTTCCCCGCTCCATTTGGTCCAATAACAGCCGTAAGCTGACCACAATGGACATGAAGATTCACATCCTCAAATATAGTCAGCTTACCTACTTTAACTGTGAAATTTTCGATTTTGGTACAGCACAGCTTGGAGCAGTCATTGCCCTCTCCTTTAGTGTGCCTAAATAATCTTTTCAGCATATTATTCTTCCTGCTTTATAATACAGAATCATTGGGAGATGTACTGGGGAACGCTCTCGCTCACTAGTACATCTCCCAATATTCCTTAACACATAAAACTACTCTACATTCAGTCAGAATATAGAATGCTAACTGAATAGGCCTACAATTTACTTTAACTGATCGCGAAAGGCCTTGTTGCCTAATATAAAACCTATTATAGCATAAACCACCAACACCGCAACTGACTCCAAAGCCACGGGGCTCTGGGTGGAAATCCCTCTTAAAAGATAGGAGGTATGGGTCAGTGGTAACACATCGATGAACCAGCGAAGAACCTCCGGCAAGGTCCGCGTACTGAAAAATGTACCACACAAAAAGGACATGGGCAACAGCACATAGGTATTCACCTGGGACAGCTCCTCATAGCTGTCCATTTTCATGGCGGCGAAAAATCCCACCTCGGCAAATATTACACAATTTAATATGAGAATCCCCACAAACAACGGAGTAATATTGAGATTTGCCCCAAAGGCCAGTGCCAAAATCATAATAATAGCGGAGGAAATAAGTCCCCGCAGCACAGCTGCCAAAATCTTGCCGATAATAAAGGCATTAAAGCGCATAGGAGCAATTATATATTCCCCAATGCTTCTGTGATAAATACGCTCAGTACAAAGAGGAGTAAGGCTGTTGTAGCTGATATTCATGGAGTTTAAGGCCATAATACCAGGTACTAAAAAATCCAGATATGAGCCGGAGCCCACCTGGATGTTCCGCCCCAAGCCCCAGCCAAAGGCCACCAAATACAGCATAGGGGCCACCATGCGGCTAAGGATAAACTTTGGCAGACGTCGTTTCAATACCACCCAGTCACGCCAAAAGACGGTACAAATATCCTGCAGCATTATACCCCCTCCTTTCTGCCGGTGAGCTCAATGAAGGCATCCTCCAGATTTGTTCTTCTGATATGTGCCCCATGCTCCAATGTTCCCGCAAAGGCTGCCGCCTCCTGACGGCTTTCAAAGAACTGATACTGATGCCCATCCACATCATCCCATTCCACCGTAATCCGTCCCAGGCTTTTACAAAAGGCCTCAGGGGTATCAATGGCAATCAGTTTTCCCTTGTTCACAATAGCCACCCGATTGCATAAAGCCTCCGCCTCCTCAATGTAATGGGTTGTAATAATAACCGTGGTTCCCTTCCCCGCCAAAGCTCTGATAAGCTCCCAAATACGACGGCGCACCTGGGGATCCAAGGCCACGGTAGGCTCGTCCATAAAGAGAATCTTAGGCTCATGGATAAGGGAACGGGCAATAAGAAGACGACGCTTCATACCTCCGGAAAGAGAACGGGGCATACGATTAATGGTATCCCCCAGCTCCACAAATTCCAGCATTTCCTGAATGCGCTGTTTGCGCTTTTCAGAGCTCATGTGGTGAAGGCGTCCATGAAGCTCCATATTCTCCCCTACAGTAAGGTCGTTGTCAAAATTAATATGCTGTGGCACCACACCAATGAGTTTTTTTATTTCCAACGGATTTTTTTTGATGGATTCACCATTATAATAAATTTCTCCAAGGGTAGGTTTAGTTTCCATAGTAAGCATGCGAATAGTGGTGGTTTTTCCGGCACCATTTGGCCCCAAAATACCAAAAATCTCCCCTGGCTTTACATGAAGGGAAAGATTATCCACTGCCCGCTTGGTAACTGTTTTCTTATCTTTATTTTTTACTTGAAATTCCTTTATAAGGCCTTGAATCTTTATCATAAATGGGTACTCCGTAAAAAAATACTATATTATCGCAATTTAAAGGTAATTCTTACCCTTTTCTGGAAAGGAACAGCCTGACCATATTCATTGTAAGCAACAGTATAACGATATCCCCAGGCTGCATTAAGGGCAGACTGGTCCATTTCTCCATAACCAGAGGAGGACTCAATATCTGCGCTCATCACTTCACCATCAGTTCCCACCACAATGCGAACGATAACCTGTCCCTTAATATTACGCTGACGAAGGCTTTCAGGATACACTGGTTCAGGTGCTTCTATAAGGGTAGGAGCTATGGCCGGGCGCTTGCCGTTACCATCTCCGTTTCCGGGGCCATCTCCAGTGCCATTTCCAGTGCCACCGTTGCCATTCCCCGATGGACCACTGCCAGTGCCGTTGCCTTCTCCGCCACTGCCATTTCCACCATTAGGGGAAAGGCTGTCGCCAGTGCCATTTCCCTCTCCATTTGGAGAAGTGACTACCGCCGGAGCCGTGGGAGCATTGTGTTCCTTTTTAAATATCTCCTGCTTTTCCGGTTCCTTGGTGAAGGATTCTTCTATTTTAGGCAGAAGCTCCTCCTTCTTTTTGTCCAGCACCACATCGTCAATAGCCGGGGCCGTTGGTGCCGGTGGCGGTGCGGCCGCCGCAGCAGCTGCCCCTCCACCACGATTGCCGCCCCCAGCGTCTGCATCATAAAGACTTACATCCAAGGGCTGCTCCTTGGGAGGTGATACCACAACAAAGAGTCCCGTGAAGCATACAATGGCAAATATAACCACGTGAATAGCCAAGGACCCCAGCCAGGCCCGGTACTCACGTTTTTCGTCTGAATCATTTTTGTCCGGATTCATATTAATTACCTCCAGACTCCGCCGCCAAACCGAATTTAGTAATACCAGCAGCCTTAAACTTGTCCAAAAGGCCGATGACCATACCATAATCCAGATTCTGGTCTGCCCTTACCACCACTGCAAACCGCGGATTTTTGGCATTTTCCGCCTTTGCCTTGGCAATCAGCTCCTTCTCCCCGATGAGCTTATCCTCCAGCCACAGGGAGCCATCGCTTTTCATGGTTACAAGATAGTTGACACTCATCTGAGTTTCCGCACTTTGGGCCTTTGGCATATTAACGGGAACCGTCTTTAGATTAACCATGTAAAGAGTGCTGAGCATGAAAAATACCAGGAGGAAAAACATAATATCTATCATTGGTATAATCATTACCTCAGGCTTGTCAAAATCATGACGATCACGTATGCGCATAATCAATCACGCTCCTCTGCCATACCCTCCACCAGGGAGAAGCACTGCTCCATATCGGAAACGATGCTGTCAATGCGCTGGGTAAAATAGGCATGAACAGCCAAAGCAATAATAGCGGTGCAAAGTCCCATGGCAGTAGCAATAAGGGCCTCACCAACACCGCCAGTGATGGCACCGGCCTGGCCAGACTCCAGATTGAACACGCTAAAGGCAGAAATCATACCGCTGATGGTACCTAAAAGTCCAAGGAGTGGTGCCATGGTAACAATGACATTTAAATAGTAAAGGCGCTTGCGAAAACGAGTAAGGGCTATGCCGGACTGTACCTCAAAAAATGTGGTAAGAGGCACATTTTCATCACCTGTGAAGGCCATTCCCTTGGACAAAAGGGAAGGAATTATGCCCTTGGTTGAGCTTGCCAGCTCAGCAGCCCCGTTTCTGTCTCCCTGGCTGAGCATATCCGCAAAGCTACGGGCAAAGCTGCGACCAGGATCCTTGGCCTTAAAATACATACTGCGCTCAATGGCAATAGCCACCACAAACATGGAGCAAAGCAGCAATAAATACATTACAGGGCCGCCTTTATGAAAAAAATCTATTCCAGTCATTATTAGTTCCACGAAAAAATCCCCCTTGCACAAAAAACATTACCCCCTTAGTATATCACAACCAAGGGGGTACTGCTTCAATCATGAAATTTAAACAAAATTATTTTGCCTGCAAAGCATCCCAAGCTTCATTTGCTCTTTCAACGTAGATGCCACGGATTGCCTTATTCTCGCCGAGACCGTGGATGTAGGTATTAACATTGAAGCCCTCAGCCTTCAGAATAGACTTATGGGAATCTGGCTCGTCACCTGCCATATCGTTGTTGGCATGATCACCGGCTACCATCATCATAGGCATAAGGGTTACATTCTTGATGCCCTTTGCCTTCAGCTGTGGAATGATAGTCTCCAGGGAAGGCCAGCCCTCTACGGTGTAGATGTAAGCATTGTCATAGCCCAGCTGGTTCAGACGGTTCTGCATTACAGTATAGTAAGCATTTGCAGGATGTGGAGTACCATGCTCCAGAATCAGAACTGCATCCTCCTTGCCAGTCTTAGGGAACTGGGTAGCAAATGCGTTCATGGTCTCGATAATATCGTCACGCTGCTCCTCCTGGCCCATCCAGTACATGAGGGAAGTACCCATGGTCATCTTCTTGAAGTCGTTCTTGTACTGATGGAATACAGCAACATCATAGGAATACTCCATACCAGGAATTACATCTAAAGTAGTGAGAGCTACGCGGGTGTAGCCTTCCTTCTTCAGCTGCTCCAGAGCCTCCTCAGGAGTTGGATAGGTAATGCCCTCGTTGGCCTTGATACGATCAATGATAATGTGAGAAGTAAAAGCAGTAACAACCTTTACACCAGGATGAGCTGCCTGAATGTCAGCCACAGTCTGGGTAATGGTCTTGTCGCGATTCTCCTTGTAGGTAGTACCGAAGCTCATTACTACGATAGCATCCTTGTTGGCCTTGTTAGCCAGTGCCTTGTTCTCGTTCACCATTACGCCAATCTGGGAAGCGTTCTTCAAAGCAGTAGTTGCAGTGGTAACCTCTGGATTCAGGGCATAAGCAGCCTCAGAGCTGTTTACGTTCACTGCGAATAATGCGGCACAAGCCAAAGAGCATGCTACCATTTTCTTTAAATTCTTCATGATTTAATTACCTCTCTTTATAAATAAAATTTTAAAAAATAAAAAGCCCTTCCGCGAATACTCGCGAAAGAGCTTAATACTCACAAATCCATGAGAACCTGTAAATAATCCCCTTCCTATCTCTCGCAGGTAATAACGGTGATTGTTCAACAGGCAGTTCTCCTGACTCCAGATCATAACCGTGGCGTTGCCTTCCCAGAATACTCCAGTGACATATAGTAACGCCTGATTCCCTGATACAGTGGCGGGACCGTACCGGCCTTTAACCGGTTTCTCATGTTAGGCCAGCCTAGCAACTAGGCCTTGGCACCTGTTCCAAATATTTAACTAGGTATAGTATATTGCATTTTTTTCTATTAAGCAATACCTGTAATCATGTAGAACAGTATACAGAGGAAAGGTACGAGGAACTTCATACCCATCAGTACGATGATATCAGCATAGGATTCCTTGTGGCTAAGACCACAGATTGCCAGCAGAGTAACGAGAGCACCTGCATGTGGAACTGGGTCAATACCGATGGAAGCAACTGCCACAATACGATGGAGAGCCTCCAGAGGAATACCAGCTGCAGTGGCCATCTGAGCCCACTGCTCACCCAGCATGGAAAGGGCAATGGTCAAACCTGAGGATGCGGAACCGGTGATACCGCACATTACGTTAGTGGTAAGCACTGCGGAAAACAGTGGACCGCCACCGAAGTCAAGATTCAAAAGGAAATCCTTGATAACAGCGAAACCGCCAAGGCTTACAACTACGCAACCGAAAGCATAGCCGGAAGCAACATTCAGTACAGCACTACAGGAGGATACTGCGGAACCATTAATGGTAGGGAGCATACCATCCTGAAGGCGAAGATGACGGCGGGCAATAAAAGCAGCCACAATAGAGCTGAGAATCAGGGAAATACTGATGGACCAGCCAGCGGAAATCTTGGCTACAGACTGAGCCAAGAGGGACAGCTTAAGTCCCCCCAGGGACTCCAGTGAATTCTGATCCCAATGGAAGCCCCATTCCCAACCGAATGGGTTGGAAAGAATAACGTTAAGAACAATAACCATCAAAAGTGGAACACAGGAAACCTTCCAATTTGGATTAGGGAGCTTGTGGCGTCTCTGACCAAACTCAATATGACGGCCATAGCCCTCACCAGCAGCCTTAAGGCGCTTGGCACGGAAGGAAATCCAGCCCCAGCCCATAAGAAGGAAAACCAGGGAGGCGAACACTCCAATGCCCACACCGGACCAAGTGGAGGTACCGAAGTAGGAAGAAGGAATAATGTTCTGAATCTGTGGAGTACCAGGTAAAGCAACCATTGCAAAGGAGAAGATACCCATCCATAATGCGGCCGGTAACAGACGCTTTGGAATATCAGCCTGCTTGAATACTACAGCACCGAAGGGATACATAACGAATGCTACTACGAATACGGAAAGACCACCATAGGTCAAAGCACCGCAACCTAAAAGCACTGCCAGTACCGCACGCTTTTCACCTAAAATTTCAATAATCTTGCCTGCAACAGATGCTGCCATGCCACCCTTTTCCATAAGACGGGCAAAAACAGCACCAAACAGAAAGATTGGATAGTAATTCTTTACATATTCAGCGGCCTTTGTCATATAAAGCTCACTGAATATTGGTAAAACTGCATGCTCACTTCCAAGTGCAGCAACTACGGCAAACAGGGGAGCAACCAAAATTACGGAAGCACCACGATATGCCATGTACATAAGACCGATAAGCGCAATAAGAATTATTGCTGTGTCCATTACAAAATCTCCTCCTAAATTGTTAGATAATTGTATTTAACGACTCATTGTTTTAGAGTCAGCTTCTATATTAAAACAGTCTGAAAGTTAAATGTCAAGATAAACTTAACAGTAGGTATTAATTTTTTAGAAATTATGTATTTTTTTCATGTTTCGCTGTTAATTATAACCATTGGTTATTATAACTATGCTTTTAAACTTTTGTTCAAACTATTATTTACATTTTTTCAATTATCCACATTTAAAAGAAAGATAGCTTTCGGATAGCTCCACCTATCCGAAAGCTAGTGTTGCACAAGGCAACCAATGAATGAAATGAAATGTATGAGCAATGCTTTTCCTTGCAGCGCTGAAACCACAAGAAAAAACCTTTCGACTTATTCAGTAACCTGAAAGCGAAAGGTTTAGGCAATACAAATAAAAAATCCTGACACTCAGCCAGGATTTAAACAATCTACGTTGCTAAATCCCCATCCCCATCACTCGCAGGTCAAACGGTGATTGTTAAACAGGCAGTTCTCCTGACTCCAGATCATCGCTCATCACGCCTTCCCAGATAAAATCCAGTGACATAATTGTGACTCGCTCCCTGATACAGTGGCGGGACCGTGCTGGCATTTAACCAGCTTCTCTATTAGGCCTTTCGGCACCTGTTCCAATCATTATTTAATTCATCTTACAAATATGATACTAGCACTTAAGGTAAAAAGTGTCAACAGTAAATAACACATTTTTTCATTTTATTTCAAAATATGTCACAATCTGTCAATCTGTATGGTTACTTCCTTGTCCGGATATTCCTTATGGATATCCTCCTCCACCATTTCAATTATACGCTCATCAGTGAATGTGCAATTGTATGGCACAGCCAGATCAAAAAGTATCCTGCCGGAGGAAGTAAGACGGAAATCGTGGAAAGTAATCAGAGGGTCCACACAGGCCACAATATGATAGAGCTTCTCCTTGATTTCATTTTGTAACGGATCACCCACCACCATAGGGTCCACATGAACGGTCATGGAAACCTTGAATTCATCCCTAATGGATTCCTCCAGACTGTCTATGATGTTATGAGCCTCCATAAGACTCATATCCGAAGGAACCTCCGCATGAAGGGAAACGAATATTCTTCCTGGTCCATAGTTATGCACTATGACATCATGGACTCCCAATATTTGCTTTTCCTCCAGGGTGCGTCGGGTAATGGCCCGAACAAACTCAGGGTCAGGCGGTTCACCCAAAAGGGGCTGCAGAGTATCCCGTGCTGCCCCCCAGCCGCTGTGGATAATAAAGAGTGCCACTACAATACCGGCCATACCATCAAAATCATGGCCTGTGGTGAGGTCAACAATAAGGCAGATAATAACCACGAAGGTGGCAACACAGTCACTGAGGCTGTCAGTGGCTGCTGCCAGCATGGCAGGTGAATCTATCCGCTTGCCCAGTCCCCTGTTAAACAGCCCCAGCCAAAGCTGAAGCATAAGGGACATGGCTAAAATCACTATGACGATTACGGAGGTGTCCATTGGCTCCGGATTAAGCATCTTTTCCACGGAGGAATGCAGCAGCTCAATACCAATTACCAAAATGGCCCCCGCTATTATAAGACCCGCAATGTATTCTATGCGGCCATGGCCGAAGGGATGCTCAGGATCCGCCGGCTTGGCGGACATGCGATAGCCTAAAATGGTTATAACAGAAGCTCCCGCATCAGCCAAATTGTGTATGGCATCACCAATGATGGCAATGGAGCCGGAAGCAAAACCAATAAACAGCTTTATCAGGCAGAGAATTACATTCACCATTATGCCAACGCCACCACTGAGGTAGCCATAGCTGGTACGCACCGTAGTATCGTTAATCTGTTCGCTGTTTTTTACAAATCTTTTAATGAGAACATCAGTCAGCACTACTATCAACCCCTACACTGGTCACATACCAAGCATCAAAATCCTTTACAAACCTCCAGATGGCCTCATCGGAAATTCTGGCATAGGCTACATACTGCGTATATCTGGCTTTTGCTTCCTTGAATTTTTTATACAGCTCCGGTTGTTTTAGTTCAGATGGTTTCTTATCCAATATCATCAAAGCGTATTTTTCAGCCTCAGTAAGGGTCTGAAGCTGCTCCAAATTAAGCTTGCATTCATTAAGGTACTTTCTGGGCAGCTCATCATGGAGCTCCTTCAGTGCCCTTTCCCTTTTACGGTTGTCCTTTTTCAGGGCATCCATGGTTTTTCTTTTCGGAATAGTATCCCTGCCTGTTACTGTGCCCCAAAGGTTCTTGTACAGCACCTGCAAATTGATGGCATCCGGACGTCCAATATGGGCCCAGTTATTTTCTAACCGCTGGGAATGGCTGGCAAATATTCTCATGGGCTCATACAAATCCCCAAACTGCTCCTTGAGGGCCATATTCCAAGATTTGCTTTCATTGTACTTGCCGGGATTCTTGGCAAAGTCTGCTCCCGTGGCAATAGCAATTTTGGATAGCTCAGCCTTTTCCATAGGATTCATAAAAAAGGCGGGAACCTCCTTTGAGTCCATAGCCTTGTCCATTTTATCCAGAGGCCCCAAAGCCAGCTTTTCCTTTTGATAATCTGTCACCGGATAATTCCACCAGATTCCCATAGGCTTTCTATATATTTTATTGGTCTGATGAATTGTATTCTCCGTAAGGCCGTCAGGACAAACCTCCTCGCCGGTATAAAGCACCAATATATCTTTTTCCAGCTCATCAGCCAATATTCTGGTATAGTCTGAAACGTAACCAGTCTTGACCATATCACGAAGATAATATTCCGTAGGCACCAAAATAAGCTGTTTGCAATCAGGACGGGCTTTAACGAAGTTATCATTTACCCAATTGACGAATTCTGCCTGGCCATGGGCATCCTTGGTGGGAATATCGTCAAAAAACAAGGCAAAATGTCTGATACCAATATCATACATGGCCTGCAGCTTGTTAATCATGGCATAACGATCTTCGTACATATCCTGACCCGAAAAGGCAATGTCATTGCCTGGAGAAACCGCAAAAATAATATCTATATTAAGCTTTTTGGCTTTTTTGGTCAGCTCCTGCAATTCCTTGTATTTATCCTCCGGATATGGCTGACGCCAATATTTACGATGATATTCATCATCCTTGGGAGCATAAATATAGGCATTGAGATCCTTGGATGACATGAATTTAAGCATATCAAGACGTTGCTCATGGGTCCAGGGCACGCCGTAAAAGCCCTCCACCACACCTCGCAGTGGAATTGCCTTGCTGTTTCCCCTGTCTGCCTGAGCACTTATGGGGAGCTGTGATAATACAATCAAGCATACCACCAATAAAAATATGAATTTCATTTTCATATACCATTCACCTGGAAAATCCGATTTTAAATTTCCTGCAAGAAGGCCTTATATCCCTTCATGGTTTCGTAAACATCGACCTTGCTTACGGCCTCCCAAGGAGCATGCATACTAAGAACCGCCACACCGCTGTCAATTACATTCATGCCGTAAAGAGCCATAATGTAAGCGATGGTGCCGCCGCCACCCAGGTCAACACGACCCAGTTCGGCAGTCTGGAAGGCAACCTTGTGCTTTTCCATAATGGCACGGATTCTGCCAAGGTATTCTGCACTGGCATCATTGGAGCCGGACTTGCCACCACGGCCGGTGAACTTATTGAATACCATTCCCTTTCCCAGATATGCCACATTCTTCTTGTCAAAGGCAGAGGCATAAAGGGAGTCGTATGCGGAGCTTACATCAGAGGACAGCATCCAGGAGTTGGCCAGACAGCGGCGCAGGGAAATGGCATTATATCCCCCTAAAGCATGAAGCAGCTCTGCCACGGTGTTTTCAAAGAAACGGGACTGCATTCCAGTGGCACCTACAGAGCCAATTTCCTCCTTATCTACCAGCAGACAGCAGGAGGTACGCTTAACCTTCTTGGTTTCAAGCATGGCTACCAAGGAGGTATAGGCACATACTCTGTCATCATGGCCATAGGCCAGTACCATACTGCGATCGAGGCCCAAATCCCTTGCCTTGCCGGCAGGAACCATGGTAAGCTCAGCGGAAATAAAATCATCTTCATCAATATTGTACTTATCCTTAAGGAGCTTAAGAATACCAGCCTTCACTGCATCCTTTTCCTCACCCTTTAATGGATAGCTGCCAATAAGAATGTCCAGATTTTCACCAGTTACCACCTTGCTGGCCTTCTTTTCCATCTGCTCCTGGGATAAGTGAATGAGAAGATCAGTTACGCAGAATACAGGATCCCCCTCATCCTCGCCGATGACGATTTCCTGTACACTGCCATCAAGACGTGCCACCACACCATGAAGGGCCAATGGCAGGGTTACCCACTGGTATTTCTTGATACCGCCGTAATAATGGGTATCAAAATAAGCCATGCCATCGGATTCATATAATGGATGCTGCTTTAAATCAAGGCGGCAGGTGTCAATATGGGCACCCAAAATGGCCATACCCTCCTCCAGAGATTCAGTCCCGATATTAAACATGGCAATAGCCTTGCCCATGCAGACTGCATAAACCTTATCCCCTGCAGAGAGCTTCTTCCCGGATTTAATGATGTCATCAAGATTTTTGTAGCCTGCCTTTTCAGCCTGCCTTACAGCCTCAACCACGCTTTCCCTCTCGGTTTTGCACTGGCTCAAAAAGTTTTTGTAGCCTTCGTTGAGCTTATGCAGGGCTTTTTTTTCTGCTTCAGTATATTTGTTCCAAATCGGAGTCTTCTTTTCGTCTTTTTGCTTATCTTTAGCCATGATTATCCTCCTTATATAATTTATTTCATTTTGGCGAGAATACGCAAGAAGTCTTCTCTGGTTTCGGCCTTGTTGAAAAGTACTCTGAGCTCAGCATTACCCTTTATGCCTCTGGTGTACCAGGTGGCATGCTTGCGCATTTCCCTTGGGCCTACATAATCTCCCTTGAATTTCAGCAGCATATCCAGGTGGCGGAGAATAATTTCCTTACGCTCCTCCATGGTTGGTCCCGGAAGCCGTTCCCCGGTCTTTAAATACTGGGTAAGCTGACGGAAAATCCAAGGATTGCCCTGGGCTGCCCTACCTACCATAACCGCCTCACAGCCAGTTATTTCTCTTATTTTTATAAGGTCATCCACCGTTCTGATATCGCCATTGGCAATTACAGGAATGTTCAGATGCTCCTTAACCTTGCGGATAATTCTCCAGTTGGCATGGTCGCGATAGAACTGCTCACGGGTACGGCCATGTACTGCCACAGCCTTTACTCCCGCTTCCTCTGCCAGCTTGGCCATTTCCAACACATTTATGCGATTCTCATCCCAGCCAATACGCATTTTTACGGTAACGGGCATACTTACTGCTCCCACAAGGGCTTTCAGCACCTTAAAGGCCCGCTCCGGATCCAGCATCATGGCTGAACCCTCATGGTTCTTGACGATTTTAGGAGCCGGACAGCCCATATTAAAGTCAAGAATATCGGCACAACCAAGAGATTCTATATATTCAGCCGCCCGAGCCACACTGTCAGGCTCCGCACCAAAAAGCTGCATGGCCATAGGCCGCTCAGCCTCCTCGGTGTGAAGCATTTTCAATGTATGCTCGTTGCGGTAGTTAATTCCCTTGTCACTGACCATCTCGGAATATACCAAAGGACAGCCCATTTCCCGAGCCAATATTCTGTACGGAGTATCCGTTACTCCTGCCATAGGAGCCAAAAATACAGGGATAGGGAATTCAAAGTTTCCAATTTTCATTAATTACTGATTCCTTTCATAGAGAACCCGCAGACCCGTCAGCGTAAGGAAATGGTCGATTGCATCAATTGTCTGGGATTCCTTGGCAATCATTTTGGCATAACCGCCGGTGGCAATGACCTTCATAGGCTTGCCATACTCCTGCTTAATGCGGCGCACAATTTCATCTATCTGGCCCACAAAGCCGAAAATAATACCGGCCTGCATGCCAGTAATCGTGTTACGGCAAATTACATTCTTTGGGGTTACCAGCTCAATTCTTGGAAGCTTGGTTGCCTTCTGGAAAAGGCCTTCTGCAGAGGTACCAAGGCCAGTGGAAATTACACCGCCCAAAAAGTCGCCGTTTTCATCCACCACATCAAAGGTGGTGGCAGTACCAATATCAATAACAATAAGTGGTCCGCCGTACTGCTCGTAGGCACCCACCACATTTACAATACGGTCCGCACCGATATCACGAGGATTTTCATATTTCAGGCGAATGCCAGTTTTAATGCCAGGACCCACAATAAGAGGCTTTAAATGGAAGTAGCGCTCGCACATTTTCTCCATAGGCACCACCAATGGAGGTACTACTAAGGAAATAATGACGGCTGTGATATTCTCCATCTTGATACCGTGATACAAAAAGAGGTTGTTGATTTCCATACCGTACTCATCACTGGTTTTCTGACGCTCTGTAGATACACGCCAATGACGATACAGCTTCTTGCCATCGTAGGTTCCCAATACCACATTACTGTTGCCAATATCTATTACTAAAAGCATACTTGCCTCCACACTTTCATTTAACTAACTTACTTTCTTGGACGAATGGATACATCTCCGGCGTAAACCTTGCGGATTTCCTCACTGCCCTCAGGCTTCACCAGCAGAGCCCCGTCCTCATCAATATCCACTGCTTCCCCGGCAAAGGTTTCATTGATGCCCAAAACATTGATTTGTTCCCCCAAGGTTATGGACAGGCGTCGCCAACTGTCAAGAACGCCCGCAAAGCCCCTTCTTCTCACATCCAGATAGTGCACTTCCAGACGTCTGAGTACCTCCTGGAAAAAGGCCACCCTGTCAAAATCTCCCAAAAACATGGACATGGAACCGGCTTTATCCTTTATATCCTCGGGGAATATTTTGGGATCAATAATAGCGTTAATCCCCATGCCAATTACCACGTAATTTATACGGTCGATTTCTGCGCTCATCTCAGTGAGAATCCCCACCAGCTTCCGACCTTGATATAATATATCATTTGGCCATTTTATTCCAGCCCTTAACCCCACTTTTTCCATGGCCTCAGCGATGGCCACCGCTGCCATAAGGGTACACTTTGGTGCCTCCTGGGGAAGAAAATCCGGCTTTAATATAACAGAAAACCAGATGCCCCCCTTAGGACAGAAAAAGCTACGGTCCAGTCGGCCCTTTCCCGTATTCTGGCTTTCCGCCACCACTATGGTCCCATCCGGGGACCCCTGAGCTGCCAATCTCTTGGCCTCTGTATTTGTTGAAGCTATATCCTCAAAGGCCACTATATTGCTTCCAATTATTTTATTGCCCAGACCATGGCTTATAACCTCCGGAAGAAGCCTGTCAGGGGCTCCCACCAGCTTGTAGCCGTTTCTGGCCTGGCTTTCAATATTATAACCAGCAGCCTTTAATTCATTTATATGCTTCCATACAGCCGTGCGGGACACTCCCAGCTTCTCTGCGATTTCCTCACCAGAGAGATATGAGTCACCGGCAGCCCGCAAAAGCCCCAAAATCCCCTGTCGCATAAAATTAAACCTCACTTTTCCATAAAACCATCAAAAGGGGCTGCTGCATTAATGATTTCATGCTTCAGCCCCCTATGGATAATAAACCTCGTTATTTTTCAGTGGTACTATTCAGTTTTGGTTCCGGTTCTGTATAAGGAACCTCCACCTCGTCCTCATCCTTTTCAGTAGAAGCATCGCCCTGAACAGGGGTCTGCTCCACTGGCTCCAAAGGAATCAGCTTTGGCTCATCGTCGTCATCCTTAGGCTCTTCCGTTTTCTTTTCAGCCTCTTCCTTTTCGGTGACATTACCAAAGCCAACCAGCTCCTTCAGCTCGGCAGCCTCCAAGGTTTCCTTCTCAATGAGTGCCTCAGCAATGACATGGAGCTTGTCGATATTTTCAGTAAGAAGTACGCGACAGGCTTCATAAGCCTCCTCAATATACTTACGAACTTCCTTATCAATATCGCTGGCCACATTCTCAGAATAATTTCTCTGATTGTTTATGTCACGGCCCAAGAACACCTGATGGTCACGGCTTTCGCCGTAAGCCACCGGACCAAGGGTGGGACTCATACCATACTGGGTAATCATGCTTCTTACAAGCTGGGATGCTCTCTGAATATCATTCTGGGCACCAGTGCTGATTTCCTTCAACACTACTTCTTCAGCCACACGGCCTGCCAGCAGGGTTTTAAGCTGATCCAGAAGCTCGCTTCTGGTAGCATAGGAGCGATCCTCCTTAGGAAGCATAAGGGTATAGCCACCAGCTCTGCCTCTAGGAATAATGGTAACCTTGTGGACAGGGTCAGCATTTGGAAGGAGCATACCTACCAAAGTATGACCACCCTCATGATAAGCGGTAAGCTTTTTTTCCTTGTCGCTCATCACCTTGGATTTACGCTCAGGGCCAGCCATTACACGCTCAATGGATTCCTCCATTTCCTGCATGGCAATGGTCTTCTTGTCACGGCGGGCAGAAAGAAGTGCCGCCTCATTTACAAGATTGGAAAGATCTGCTCCAGTAAAGCCCGGAGTCCGTCTTGCCAATACATTAAGATCAACATCCTTGTCCACCGGCTTATCCTTGGTATGAACCTTCAGAATAGCCTCACGGCCCTTAACATCCGGCTTGTCCACCACAATCTGGCGGTCGAAACGGCCTGGACGCAACAGGGCAGGGTCCAGAATATCAGGACGGTTGGTAGCCGCAATAATGATAATGCCCTCATTGGCAGCGAAGCCATCCATCTCAACCAGCATCTGGTTAAGGGTCTGCTCACGCTCATCGTGGCCACCACCCAGGCCCGCACCACGCTGACGGCCTACGGCATCAATCTCATCAATAAATACGATACAAGGTGAGTTCTTCTTGGCCTGATCAAAAAGATCGCGAACACGGGAAGCACCAACACCTACGAACATTTCCACAAAATCGGAACCACTGATGGAGAAGAAAGGTACTCCCGCCTCACCGGCAACAGCCTTGGCCAGCAAGGTTTTACCAGTACCCGGAGGACCAAAGAGAAGTACGCCCTTTGGAATCTTGGCTCCCAGCTGATTAAACTTGCCCGGATGCTTCAGAAATTCTACGACTTCCTCCAGCTCCTGCTTCGCCTCATCAGCACCAGCCACGTCATCAAAGCGAACCTTAACCTTGTCGCCACCGCTCATTTTTGCACGGCTCTTACCAAAGGACATAACCTTGCCGCCGCCCCCCTGGCTCTGCTGCATGATAAAGAACCATACACCCACCAAGAGAAGGATAGGCAATACAGAGGACAACAGGGTGGACCACCATGGTGGTTCTGGCGGATTTTCCGCCTTAATATCTACATTTTTATCGGAGAGCAGCTTGATAATATCACTGTTCTCACTAGGATAAGTAGGCAACACGGTAGTAAATTCGGTACCATCACTTAAGGTACCCTTAATGATATTTTCAACAATAACTACCTTTGCTACCTTGCCATCATTGGTCTCCTGTACAAAGGATGAATAATTCATCTCCATCTTGGAAGGACCCTTGGCAGAGAAATAATCAATTAATGATATAGCAACCAGAATGATAAGTAGGTAAAAACCCACATTACGGATAAACTTATTCAAACCTCAACCCCCTAAAAAGGCAATAACCTGGTGAAATAAAAATTCAACCAATGGTAAATGGTATTACAATCTTCACAACTCATAATTATATCACATTGAAAGATTATCTTACAGTATCATGAAAATATCATGAATAAATTTCTCTCTTAAGAACACCGACTACAGGCAAGTTTCTGTATTTCTCAGCATAATCCAGGCCATAGCCCACCAGGAACTCATCTGGAACCTCAAAGCCGCAATAGTCGATCTTTACATCCACCTGACGACGGGATGGCTTGGAAAGGAGAGCACACAGCTTAACGCTGGCTGGCTTGCGTTCACGAAGGAGAGCCATAAGATTGTTCATGGTAATGCCGGAATCAATAATATCCTCCACCAAAAGCACATGACGACCGGCAATATCCTTGTTCAAATCCTTCTTAATATTAACCTTGCCGCTGGACACAGCAGCATCGCCATAACTGGAGGCCGCGATAAAATCAATGTTGATTGGCAGTTTAATCTGTCTGATAAGGTCAGTAAAGAATACTGCTGCACCATTTAAGATACCTACCACAACAACATCCTTGCCCTCATAATCCTTGGCAATCTGCTGACCAAGCTCAGCAACCTTTGCTGCAATAGTTTCTTCATCAAACATTACACTTTCCAAATCTTTTTCCATTTTATTCTTCTCCTTTGTCATAAGAAAGTATTATATACTGCTTTGTATCCTTATCAGCCAGGGCCACAGTTGTTTGCCTTAGTCCAGCCACCCAGATGATATCACCTGTACAGCTATTGACCACCAAAGGCACCCTGTCCCGACTGCTCCGTTCCACCTTTGCATCTACAAAAAAATCCTTCAGCTTTTTGTTGCCATTCTCAAATCTGATTCTGTCACCATCATGACGGTAACGCACTATAAGCTCTGTACCGCACTTTGCGGCATCACAATATATTTTATTTTTGGAAAAGGATTTCTCTCCTTCCAGAGAATCAGCTGCATAAGCAGAAATAGTATCACCATAGGGCAAGACTACAGAACTCCCCAGCTTAAGAATTTTATATGGTGTACCTTCTATTGTACCATGACTTGTCAAAATTTTTTCAGTTTTTTTTGATAAATAAAAAAAATCATAACTGATTTTGGCAGTACATCTGTCTGGAAGATTCAGTGAGCTTCCGGTAGCATTTCTGTCAATAAGCTCCAGCACTGCTTCGATATGCTGAAATGAAAGGGCCGTGCCGTGACTTATCTTGCTGACCATCTGCTGAATTAGCCTCCGTCTGATAGCCAGCGGCTCCTTTATAAAATCAGAAATTTTAATTTTATAGCTATTTTCTCCCCGCCCATCAAGCTGACACAGCCTCTCCTCTGCCTTGATGGTAAGCTCATGCAGCAGCTCCTCCTCAGCCGAGGCAGTTTCCGCAAGATTGCACAAGCTACGGGTAATATTTTTGTTATATTCCTTCTTTAATAAAGGCAGCAATTGAAGACGCAGCCTGTTACGGGTGCAGTCAGTCTCCTCGTTGGTGGCGTCATGCCGCGGCGAAAGGCCCTGATGATGACAATATTCCACCAGCTCTGCCTTGGTAAAGTCCAATAATGGGCGAATAATATTTCCCCGCTTTGGCAAAATTCCCGTAAGCCCGTTAAGTCCAGTCCCACGTAATAGATGCATCAATACGGTTTCCGCCTGATCATCACCATGATGGGCTGTGGCAATAAGGGCTCCCCCCAATTCAACGGCCAGTCTGTTCAAAAATGCATATCGCATTTGTCTGGCACAGGTCTCAAGAGACTCTCCCCTTGCCCTGCTAAGCTCTGGGATGTTAGCTGACTCTGAATAAAAGGAGATTTCCCTTTCAAGGCAGTAATTCTTCACAAAGGACTCATCGTCCTTGGAAGCCTGTCCTCTTATACCATGCTCAAAATGTGCAGCTACCACCTTAATAGCCAGCTTTTCCTTCAAGCTCCATAAAATATCCAATAAGGCCAAAGAATCCGGTCCGCCGGAGCAGGCCACTATTACAGTGCTTCCTGGCTCTGTAAGGGAATTAGACTGCCAGTATTCTGTTAGGCGTTTTTCCAATGTCATAATTACCCTCCATAAAGCAAAAAAGCACCTTATTAAAGGTGCTTTTAAAAAGTCTGTTTTTATCTTCTGCGGCCACCGCCACGGCCACCGCGTTTTGAATCTGTCTTACGGCTAAGATCAGTGAGTCGTTCGTCACTGTCCTTAAGGAAGCGGGACAGCTTGTCCTCAAAGGATGCATTTGCATTATTGAAACGACTGCCACCGGCATTACGGCCAAATCCACCAGCAGGCTTGCTGGATACAGGACGAGATTCAAAATTCTTCTTTTCAAAAGGCTTCTTTTCGAAACTCTGCTGCTCTTCTGGTTTCTTTTCCTGAGCGCGTTTTATGGAAAGTGCAATCTTTCCCTTTTCATCAACGGAAAGTACTTTGACCTTTACATTATCCTGCTCTTTCAGGAATTCCTTAACATCACTTACATAAACATCTGCTACTTCAGATATGTGCACAAGGCCAACCTTACCCTCTGGAAGGTTAACAAAAGCACCAAAATTAGTAATGCCGGAGACAACGCCTTCAACAATACTACCAACTTCAATGGACAAAATACTTCCTCCTTAGATAATATAACACTAACACAAGTTATTATACTATCCTGTTTCTTACAGTGTCAAGAATTTCAAGGCCTGGGAGTACCTACTTTTTTTGATAAATATAAGGAATTTCCCCGTCCTTGGTCATGCCCAAATCCTCTCTGGCCAGCTTCTCAACATAAGAAGGATCAACCAGCTGCTCCTTTTCCTGCTGCAGCTGTTCATTTTCCTCCTGAGCCGCCTTAAGCCTTGCCTCCGCCTGAACCTTGTCCTGGCTCAGATCATGATAGGTAAAAGCCTGTTCACCCAGTTTAAAGGCTGCCAGCAAAAACATAAGGGCCATTATAATAACGAACCAGTTAATCTGACGCCTCTGAGGCCTTGCACTATGTAATCTTGTCCTGCTCACAAACGTCCTCCTTTCTGGTTCTTAATCATCAATTAATTTTCACTCCACTGATAATAATCCGTTGTGGCAATGCGCCTATAGATGGAGCTGCACTCATCACAGGCAAATCGGGCCACAGTATCTCTCATGTCAGCACGCCCATTAATAATCTTAACGGCCTCCGGCTCCAGATACCTCATATTGGCACCGCAGCGAGGGCAGGAGCAATTGCCATTTTCGTCCCTTTTGAGCTGCATAGGCTCCAAATCACCGGTTCCGATAATCTTCTTTCTTTCCGGTGGCAGAGTCAGCTCCTCCAAATCAAATCTCTCATAAAGGCCTGAGCTTAACAGCTCACGGTAAAAGGTCTCACATCGACGACATATATAACGTGGCTTAACATTTTCATAGTCCACCTTGCCATTGACTACCCGCACCTGGCCCCCATCAGAAAATTCCAGCTCCTGATTGCAAGCAGGACAGAGATAATGGCCGGAGCCATTCTTGGCAAGGGCCACCACCGGATTAATATCCGTAACGGTGTTCTTCTGTGGCTGTTCCTGCTGGTCCTCTTCCTCCAATGGAAAGGTATCATACATACCAGAGGTAAGAAGCTCACGATAAAACACCTTACAACTATCACATATAAACTTCGGCTTAATGCTTTCGTAATCCACCTTATCCCCTATGACTCTTATGGCACCACCTTCGGTGCAGCGCAGGGTATTTTTGCAACGGGGACAATTATAGCTGCCACCCCGCCCCTTAATAAGACGAACAACATTTTCAACATCCTTAGATGATTTTTCCCCAGACTCCTCGTCAGTCCCCGGAATATCCAGATGCAAGGTCTTTGCTTCTTCCTTCAGTTCATCGTCCAAATCAAAGACATCATAATATCCGGAATGAAGCATTTCTCTGTAGAACTTTTGACAATAAAAGCACACATGGCGAGGCTTAATATTCTCATAATCCACCTTGCCATCCACTACCCGTACCTGGCCACCATCTTTATACACTAAGGGTCTTTTGCACTCTGGGCACAAAAGAGCACCGTTTTCTCCACTTTCTAATGCGGTAACTGCCAAATTAACCACCACACACTTTCTATAGTGTAACTAAATGAAAACAGCAAAAAGAGAAAAATAGAAACTATCCAGATTTTTCCAGACAGCTTTTCACACTTATTATAGCATGAAAAATAAATCTAAAATACTGAAAATTTTGATTTTATCTTAGCCCATGCGCTGGGCAATTTCTTTGGCAGCATCAGTACGCCTGTATTTCAAGGAATTTTGGCTCATTTGCTCCAGCTTTTCAGGATGGGCCAACAAATCACCAATTATCTTGGAAAGGCTGTCCCCGGAATGAAGCCACACAGCCATGCCCCCCTCGGACATGAAACGGGCATTATCCGTCTCCGGTCCTGGTATCGGCTCATGAAGCACCATTGGCAATCCCAAGGACATAGCCTCTGTTAAGGTCAGGGCGCCAGGCTTGGTTATGAGGATATCAGAGGCAGCCATCATAACCGGCACCCTATCAGTATATCCCCAGGTTATAATATTGTGGTGGGATTTTGCAGCAAAGACGTCCACCTTTTTCTTTAGGTCTTCATTACGGCCGGCTATGACGAGCAGCTGTAATTTCATTTTGATTTTTTCCAGCTGGTCCATGGCGGCGTCCATCCCACCAAGGCCCAGACCGCCTCCCATCATTAGGACCACAGGCATATCCGTATCAAGGCCCAGCTCCTGACGGCACAATACCTTGTCATAGCTGTGGCAAAATGGCTCTGAAACGGGAATGCCACTGACGTGAATAATATCCTTGCTGATACCAAATTCCACCAGCTGCTCCCGCATGGAATCAATGGCCACAAAATAGTGGTTCAGCTTTGGGCAAACCCACATCTGATGAACAGAATAATCTGTAATTATGGCACAGGAATCAAAGTCAGCCCTTTTATGTTCCAAGAGATGGGACACTGCATCTGCAGGGAATGGATGGGTACAGATAATGGTATCCGGCCTGTATTTTTTTATAAGTGTCTTCATGGAATACACAATAACGGAGCTCATGGCCCATTTTACAAAGCCGCCCTTCTTTTTGCCGGCGGTAAACTGGTACATAAACTCGTAAAGATTCGGCACAAAGTACAGCATATTAAGGTAGCAGCTCTTCATAAAAGCATTTACCCAGGAGGTCTTTACGGACATGAAATCAATAATATTTATGACAGCATCAGGATGCTGTTTTTTTATGCCTTCAGCCACTGCCGCTGCCGCCTTTTCGTGGCCTGAGCCCACAGACGCCGTTACAATGAGAAAGGACTTAGCCTTTGGCTTCATGCACCAGTACCTCCTTAAATATGTGCAAAAAAATTCGACTAAATTAAGCGGAAGTTAAATAACTCCCGCTTAATAAGGCTCATTGTATCACACCGCCAAAAAAGTATCAACATTTTGCACTAAGCTGTAATTCCTCCGTCAACACTCCAGATGGCACCGTTAACAAAGGCTGCATCATCAGAGCAGAGGAATTCAATAACCCCGGCGATTTCCTCAGGGGTGCCGATTTTCCCCAAAGGATAAACGGACTTCATTTCCTTCAGAGCAGTTTCCCTGTCAGGATATTGCTCCAACTGTTTCTCTGTAAGAGGGGTCATAACATCTCCAGGACACACGCTGTTGACCCTAATATTCCATGGGGCCAGCTCCAAAGCCATGGCCTTGGTGAACAAATTAACAGCCCCCTTGGATGCACAGTAGGCACTGCACAGCATATTACCATGGACCCCCGCATCAGATGAAATATTCACTATCACCCCGGAGCTCTTTTTCTTCATCTCCGCAACCACCTGCTGAGTCATAAAATATGTTCCCTTAACATTGATGTCCATAATGAGGTCAAAATCATCCTCACTCATGTCCTCAATGGCCTGTTCGAAGTAAACCCCTGCAGAATTAACCAGCACATCAATGGAGCCGTAAAGCTCTGCTGCCTTTTCCACAGCATTTTTACAGTCATTTATTTTTCTTACATCACAGGGAATATAATTGCATTTTGCACCACTGACCTTTTCCATAACAGACTTTACAGCCCGCAGCCCCCGGTCAGTATCCCGTCCCAGCAAAACCACATTATATCCTTTTCCCGCAAATCTAATGGCGGTGGCCAAACCGATTCCCGATGTACCGCCAGTAATCAAAACTGTTTTATTATTCATAACTATAGGATTCCTTTATCCAGTCCCTCCCAACGGAAGGCAACAAAAAGGCTGCCTCAGAAATTTGCGGCAGCCAGATTGTATTACTTTAAAAAGATTTATTATCTTTTCTTGCCCTTCTTAGCCTTCTTGTCCTTTTTAGCTGGAGCTGCGCCCTTCTTAGGGTTTACAGCATCCTTCAAAGCCTTACCAGCTTTGAATGCAGGGTTCTTAGAAGCTGCAATCTTGATTTCCTCACCAGTCTGAGGGTTACGGCCGGTACGAGCGGCACGAGCTTTAACCTCGAAAGTACCAAAACCAATCATCTGAACCTTGTCGCCAGCTACCAGAGCTTCCTGTACGCTTGCAAACAGGCCATTTACTGCCTTTTCAGCATCCTTCTTGGTAAGGCCAGCCTTTTCTGCAACCTTTGCAACCAACTGAGACTTATTCATATACATCCTCCTCTTATTTAGGTATAACTGAAAACCCGCATAATTACTAGGTTTTCACCCCTTCATTGTCATCAATATACCATAAACACTGGGTTTCTGCAAGAAAAGTATAAAAAATTATTGAATTTTTTTGAATTTTAGCACTATTTTGCCGCATTCCACAGCTCATCCAACTCATTTAAGGTGAAATCTGACCACTTTTTGCCGGATTCTTTTACCTTTTCCTCCACATAATGGAAGCGTTTGGTAAATTTTCTGTTTGTGTTCATAAGGGCCAGCTCGGAATCTACCTTTAAGAAGCGGGCAAGATTTACCACTGTAAAGAGTACATCTCCCAGCTCCTCCTCAATATGCTTTGGATCCCCTTCTGCCTGGGCCTCCTTCAGCTCCTCCACTTCTTCCTTTATCTTGTCCCAAACCGGTGCAATTTCATCCCAATCAAAGCCCACCTTTGCGGCCTTGTGCTGGAGCTTTTGGGCGCTCATCAGCGCTGGCAGTCCCATTGGTACCCCATCCAATACAGACTCCCTGTCCTTCTTTTCCTTTTTCTTAATGGACTCCCATGCCATTACTGCCGCCCCGGCATCTGAAGCCTGCACATCACCGAAAATATGTGGATGACGACGAACCAGCTTCTCCGTGGCTTCATCAATGACCTCCTGCATAGAAAAGGCCCCTGTTTCCTCTGCCATGCGGGCATGGAATACGACCTGCAAAAGCAAGTCCCCCAATTCCTCACACAGCAGATGAGGGTCCTGAAGTTCAATGGCCTCAAGCACTTCATAGGTCTCCTCTATAAGATTGGTGCGAATGCTTTCGTGAGTCTGGGCAATATCCCAAGGGCATCCCCCAGGGGAACGGAGAGTATGCACAATATCCTTTAACGGAGTAATATCGAATTCTTCCTTATTCTTAAATGGAGGCACATATAAGCTGGTGAGATAATCAATATCCGGTTGACGGTCCAGCTCAAAAAGCTCTATTGTGCGGATGCTTTCATCTGGCATTCCCAGCTTATGAATGTATGTAATAGGATATTCATCGGGGAATACCTCCATAAGACTCAATTTGGTATCCGATGCAATCTGAGGGCTGTAAACCTGGGTAATAACCAGTCCTGTCGGCATATCCACCGGCAGCTGATCAAAATCCTCTGCATCAATTATGGTCATGCCATCAATAGGGTCAATGCCCAGCTTGCTGTACAGCACCTCCACAAAGCTCATCCCCGGCTGGATATCCAGCTTAATATTTTCCTGCTGACAGTATTCACGCAAAAGGACCACGGTTTTTTCAGCCACCATAGGGCTCCCCGGCACTGCATATACCAAATCCTCTGTTGCAGCCTTTTTCACCAGATCTTTGGCAATGGCCTCATAAAGGGCCTCAAAGCTCTCCGCCCCCTCATAGAAGCTGTCATAGGAAGTAAAGCCAATACCCCTTTCCTTTATCATTGGTACCGTCGGGTGCTTTTCTGTGCGGAAATACAAGTGCTGGGCATTTTTCATACGCTCCCAGCTATCTATGGTTATAAGGCCGAAATCCCCGGGACCAAGGCCAATAACAGTAATACTGCCCATTTATACAAATCCTCCTACATATATTTCATTTATCCGTTGCCAACAAATTATTTTGAAGCGGCACCGGCCACAGCCTTGCCGTTTAATATTTCCATAATTGCCAGCACAAAGTCGTGAATAGTCGCCCTTGGCACAATACTTAAATCAATGAGCATAGCCTTGGCCTGATTGTCAAATTTCACATGGTTGCCGTACATCCCGGAAACCTCCAGAAGATTCTCCACAGGACATTTGGGCTCCCCGACAAAATAGATTTCCAGATACTGGCTTCCCTCTGTGATACGCTGAACCCCTGCCAGCCGAGCCTCATTTCTGATACGGGCCACTGTAAAGAGGTTCATCACGGACTGTGGTGGGTCACCAAAACGGTCCACCAGCTCATCCATGAGTTTATCAAGGGTCTCATTATTTCTAAGGGCTGCCAGCCGCTGATAAATCTCAATCTTGTGCATGGCATCCCCCACATATTCATTGTCGATATAGGCCTGAACCTTTATCTCTACCAATGGGTCTGTCTGACGCTCCACTGGCTTGCCTGTTTTAAGCTCCTGCACCGCATCATCCAGCATGCGGCAATACATTTCAAAACCCACACTGGCAATATGACCATGCTGCTGGGAGCCAAGAAGATTTCCCGCCCCGCGGATTTCCAAATCACGCATGGCAATCTTAAAGCCGGCGCCTAATTCTGCAAATTCCTTAATGGCCTGAAGTCGCTTTTCTGCCACTTCCGACAGCACCTTATCCTGCTTGTACAGAAGATAGGCGTAAGCAATATTCCGTGAACGACCTACTCTGCCCCGCATCTGATAGAGCTGGGCCAGACCAAATTTATCCGCGTCATACACAATAATTGTATTGGCATTGGACACATCCAGCCCACTTTCAATAATGGTGGTGGAAAGGAGTATATCAAACTGTCCCTCGTAAAATTCCACCATAACCCGCTCCAGCTGGGCCTCCGGCATCTGACCATGGCCCACCCGGATATTGGCATCAGGCACCAGCTTTTCCAATCGGGCCAGCATTGAGTAGATACTATCCACCCGATTATAAACGAAATAAATCTGTCCCCCACGCTTCAGCTCCCTATTAATAGCGTTACGGATAATATTATCGTTTTCCTCCACCACATAGGTCTGAACCGGGAACCTCTCCTGAGGCGGCGTTTCAATAACGCTCATATCCCTAGCTCCTGCCAATGACATGTGGAGAGTTCTTGGAATAGGGGTGGCACTTAGGGTAAGCACATCAATGCCTATGGCCATCTGCTTTATCTTTTCCTTTTGGGAAACGCCAAAGCGCTGCTCCTCATCCACTATGAGAAGTCCCAAATCCTTGAATTTGACCTTCTTGGCATTTAAAATAGCATGGGTCCCAATGAGAATGTCCACCTGACCGGCCTCCACCTTGGCCACCACTGCCTTTTGCTCCTTTTGACTTCTGAAGCGGTTAATAACCTCCACAGTGGGACCGAAATTGTGAAATCTTTCCGCAAAGGTCTGGTAATGCTGCTGGGCCAAAACAGTGGTAGGCACCAGCACCGCCACCTGCTTGCCATCCATAACTGCCTTGAAGGCAGCACGTATGGCCACCTCGGTTTTGCCAAAGCCCACATCACCGCAAAGGAGGCGATCCATAGGCTGCTGACGCTCCATGTCCGCCTTTATCTCAGCTATGGCCGTCAACTGGTCATGGGTTTCCTCATAAGGGAAAGCATCCTCAAATTCACGCTGCCATACAGTATCCGGAGAAAAGGCATATCCCTCATCCCGCTTTCTCTTGGCATAAAGGTTGATGAGCTCCTTGGCAATATCCTTAACAGAGGAACGAACCTTATTCTTTGTCTTGGTCCAGCTGGAGCTGCCAATCTTATGGAGTCGTGGCACCTCACCTTCCTTGCCGATGTATTTTTGCAGCATGCTTACCTGATCAGTAGGCACGAAAAGACGGTCCTCACCGCCATATTGTATATAGAGATAATCCCTTTTTATTCCGTCGATTTCCTCGGTTTTTACCCCACAGTATTTACCAATACCATACTGGGAATGAACCACATAATCCCCCACGTTGATTTCACGGAAATGATGTATGCGGTCTTCCTTGCTAATGCGGGAAAGCCGCTTTTTCTGACGTCCAAAAATATCCTTTTCCGTAATTACAACCAGCTTGGCCCCCGGCAGCTCAAAGCCATTTAAAAGACTTCCCTTAACTACCGTTGCCACACCCGGTCTGAGGGCAGTATCCACATCCCCTTCAACGGAGGCCAGACGGTTACGGCCCAATATCTCCCGCACAGAGGACACCTTGGCCATATCCCCCAGAGTAACAATAACCTGATTTTTATCTCCCAGCCAGCTTTCCATATCGTTGGTAAACATATCAAACTGGCGCTGGTAGGAAGCCACCCCCTGTACGGATACACCGATAAGGTGGTCGAGATTTATACTGTGAAGGCTATGAAGCATCATGGCCATGTAAATTACATTATAGGAATTAATTTTCCCCAGAAAATCCTCCCAGGAAAAAAGACGGCCCTTGATATCCGGATTTTCCTTGGCCAGCTTTATGATTTCTTCACGAACTTTCAGTGGATCATCAACAATTACTGCCGCCTCATTGGTAATAAATTCCGTAAACATGGCCTTGCGATGCTTGTCATCAAATACATCGAAGGGCAGGATTTCTGCCTTGTCAACCTTGGATATGGAGGTCTGGTTTTCCACATCAAAAAAGCGTATGGAATCCACCTCATCATCAAAGAATTCCATACGATATGGAGCATGACTATTTACGGGGAATACGTCCACAATACCACCACGGACACAGAATTCCCCCTGCATATCCACCTGGTCCACCCGTTCATAGCCCATCTTTACCAGCTGATCCAGCAAATCATCACGCTCGATGACAGTGCCCACACTCAGCTTCAGACTCAGGGCCTTAAACTGTTTTGGTGATATACCCTTCTGGGCTGCTGCCTGGGCAGTGGCCAATATAATTCTGGTATCCCCCTTAAGGAGGCTTCCCAATATTTCCATACGGCGGGAATTTCTGGCAATACCCTTGGCCGCCGCATTAAAATCCACCATATCAAGAACAGGCAGCTCCACCACCTCAGTATCAGGCAGCAACGACGTGAGATTTTCCTTCCATGCCCCCAGCTCGTCCTGATCATAGGTGATGATTATACTGGTTCTTGGATTTTCCGCATAACAAGCACAAAAGGAGGCATGCTTTTGGGTACCGGATAAACCGTACACAAAGGCCTGCCCCTTTCCTCTGTTATAGCAGGTGCTCATTTGCTCTATTGAACTGTCCTTTAACATGACAGATAACAAATTCTGCATTACTTCACCTTACACTTTTCTATTTGTATATAAAATTCAACTATTGTAAAACACCGCATATATCATATCACAAAACAGTTGGTTAGGGTACTGAATATATACCATGTCACCAACAATCTATACTTTCAGTTTATAGAATATGTTGTTCCCCGACCATTTCCTTTTCGTTTAATGTACCCGCTAGTATGGAGGGTATTCAGAGCCCGAATGGTTTTTGACTTACTCCAATCCAGTTTATCGGCGATTTCACTGCTGGAAAGCCTCATGCCATCTTCCAACACCTCCATTACCTTTTTATTGTCCGTGGTTATCTCGTAGGTAGTGGTGAAAGCCGGCAACACCACAAATACTGCATTGTCAGTCACTTCAAAGGATGGCTGTCTGGTTGCACCATTATAAGCCTCTTTTATCCGCTTAATGCCTGTTCCAAACATTTCAATAAGATGCAATCTAAAAAAGACATTGGCAACTATTGGATTTCTCAGGTCGGAAATAAAACCATTGATATATTCTTCCTTGGTAAGTCCCTTTGGCAATCCCCCTGGAGAAGCGATTTCTATTCTGTCAGGAAACATGGATATTCTGATATAAGGGTTATTATCCCAAGTTCGATGAACCAAAGCATTGGCCACAGCCTCCCTAAATGCCTTCTCAGGAATAATGTCAACCTTTCTTCGCTCTATCCCATCAATTTTATCGTATTGATAATAACGCTCATACATGGCCACAGCCATATCGTATTGTTTTAGCACAGATATCCCCGAATAGGTTTCTCTGTCCATTATTTCACTGATACTATTGCCGAATCTGGCCATATCAATACCACTATTTTTATTTTCGTCTGCAAATAATGCCGCTGCAATATTATATTGTTTTTCCCCATTGTAAAAGCCAAAGGTCCGTAAAATATCATCCGTGAGCTTTGATACTCCCAATATTTCCTTCAGCTTTTTCTCCAAATAATCAAAGGTGAGCTGATTGCTTCCACAAGCCAGTTCTTCAAAATGCAAATTTGAACCTTCCAAAACCAAACGCTTTAGTTCAACGTGGTCTGTTTCAATAGTAGCTGTATCACTACGACGATATGCCTTCCCCTTGTAGAAATAAGGCTTATCTTTACCTTCAAAAACATCAAGAGTAATAATTTTTGTTTTATTATTTATTGAAATAGAATATTCTGGCTTAGGCCTAATACTATCATTAATTTTGTTCTCTATCACCAAACAAGCATTGTCCACATCGTCAATACCAACACTATTTCCGTTATCATCCACACCAAATAATATTTTCCCCATTCCAAAATTGGCAAAGGCACTTACCGTCTTTAGAAAAGTATTAGTCACTTCCTGCTTAAATTCCAGGTTCCGTCCTTCTTTCATCTTTCTCCCCCCTCGTTTATGTTGCAATAATCATATAATAAGCAAAACAAAAAAGCAACGAAAATATTATCGTTGCATTTTTGTACCAAAATAATACTCAAAATTGATTATCGACTCTATGTATTATATAATATCAATGGGTGTTGTTTGGCGGAATATTTGCCCTCACAAGGGGTGATGCCCATGAGCGATAGTATTATAGTAGTTTTACTGCTAATATTGCTAATAATCGTGGAAACAAAGAAATAAACCGCCCTAGCCGTTCAAACTTAGGCGGTTTATAAAGTAAAACTTATAACAATCTGAGGGCGACCGCTAGACGGCACCCTTTTCTTGTGTCCATTATAACTCATGTATATATTTTTTGCCATAAAAAATATTGTATTTACCAGTTAGAATTCACAAATTGAACATGGACTGGTTCTGTAGGCAACCCTTCATCTGACCAGAAGAACAACCAATAACTACCAATTTTAAATAGCTGCGGCATGATCAAAGCCACCTTCCTGTGAGAATTCAATAATCAGATTTGCCGCCTCTTTAATAAATGCTAAATAGTAGTCTACTTCTTCCTTGGTGTATCCTTTTATATTTTCAACCTTATATGATGGCAAAAAGCACTCCATACTATGAAAACAATCCTGCTCATCAGGAGTTTCGATATAAACTTTCACAGTACCATCATCCCGCATTTCAGTGTGGGTAATCACAGTATCATCTTCTAAAGTCATAAATGGGTAAATCATGGCATCCCCCAAACTACAAATACATTGTTTCCTTCTCTTAGTTAGTTTGATTTTATCATTTTGGTTTCTTACCTACAATTGCTGTTTGTAGCGGGAAAAATTATGCAAGAACCTCTTACACATTTGGTCAAGCCCATTGAAGTTTCATAAATTTACTTATATGATCCTCTTTTAAACCTGTTAGTAAAGCTCCCAAAAGTGCCATAAAATGATCATAATTCAATCTATCGGGATCAATCATGCTATATCGCAATATGACGTCACCATCTTCAGTTACAATATATTTTCCAAATATAGTGCTTCCATTAAGTGTATTTATCAATCTTAATAATTCATCTCTTTTCAAGGGACTTGTTATTTTAGCAATATTATATATATCTACTAGAATATATTTTTCCTCTACATCCAAACGACAATATATAGCTATCCTACCTACATTACGAATTTCATCAGTCAGAATGATACGGTTATAATCTTCATCGCTTGGACCCACTTCATAGTTATAGTTATTATTATCTAGAAATTCCTTAAAATTTTCAAACAATCCCATTTTAATTCTCCTTTACAATTTACAACATACTCTTATTTTGGTAATAGCTAAATATTAATACCTTAGTCTACTTCGCAATCTCTTTGGCTTGTGGGAACACATCTTCCACTTGATTCAAGTTTATTGGCATAGGAAATACACTACAATTACTACACTTTACTGCAGCTGTATCTTCTTTAGCAGAAAATAAAAGGTACGCATTATTGTCACCACATCTCGGGCAACTAATAATAAATTTTCTTCTCACATTCATCACCTAACTTGTTATCATTTTCCGTGGTCAAGTATAGCACATTTGTCCCCCCCGTAAAGACAAGTGTGCATTATTTCATTAAACAACTTTTATTTTCTACATGTAGGTGAATAATAATGTTAAAAGTGAGTATCTTTGTAAAACACTCAACTTTACCTGCATAAATACTGAAATAATACCTGGTAGACCTACTCTGGCTGGCAATCCATTTTTTTACTTTGCTTTTAATGTTTTCCGTATTCTAAGTTCCATAGCCATTGATGGTTTTCATGAAAAGGTTCATAAGTGACCGATGTCATCTGACATTTCCATATCATGTACATCATCACAGATTGCAAAGAATAAGCCACCATAAGTTTTGGGGTCATACACATACAATTCAAAGGAAGTGTATATGGCAACCATCAAAATACATATACCAGATTATGAATTAAATATTATTAAAGACTTCGCTAGAGCCAATAACAGCAACTTATCTGAAATCATACGCCGAACCATGATTGAACGAATTGAAGACGAATAAAAAAACCGTGGACTTTATTGCAACCTTCTTGCAGTAAAAAATCCACGGTTTCCTTTTTTATTCAACTATAAACATTCACCATTTAGTCCATAAATCCTGCCACTTTGCCGTTTTGCAGGTAAATGATGATATCATGGCCTGGGGCGTAGTATACAAACTGCTTTGTTTCAGTGTCTCCCACCACGGCGCGGCCTACATGGTCAGGGGTACCGAAAAGTCTCCGTACCTTTTCCTCAGAGTCGCCTATATATACATTATTGGCCCGTTCTGCTTCCTCTGCCGCTTTTTTGGCAGCCTTGGCAGCCTCCTCCTGACGTTTTGCCTCAGCCTGGCGGGCCTTCACTTTTTCATAATCAGCATTGACCCGTTCACGGTCACGACGGACATTATCCGCCAAATCCCCACAATAATCTTCACCAATCTCTTCAAAGCTGTTATGGGCAGTAGTAATACCGCCGTCACTTGCTTTACCATCTTTGTATTTCATCATTGCATAAGAATAAGTCAACAATGTCTCACAGTCATCACAACGATCATCACCCAACCCATTTAAGGTGTCCATGGCATTTCCCCATTTTCCTGCCTTAAGATACTCCACAGCACTACTATGCCCGGATTGATGAATCTCAGCATGACGCTTTTCTTCCATTTTAGCCTTGTAACCCTGATAGCCGAAAAAGGCCACTATCACAGCTACAACCACCCCTATTGAAATCAGAAATATTTTCTTTCCATGATCCTGCATTATTTCCACTCCTTGTAATATTCAGCACATAGATTAGTGTAGCACCTACCAGGCTGGCATGCAACTTTTGTACTATTAAAATATATTGTATACATTTTATTTTATTTAATCTGGCATACCGGATTTTACGATATATGGTTAGATAGGATTAGGTGTTCTGTCTTTGTATTTAATTTTTCTTTTAAGGATGAAGGAGGAAGATGAACATGGATGTTAATATGATTTCTTCTTTGTCGCAACAAACAGCAACGGTGAAGGCCAGTATGACAAAAACTACCACCACCAATGAAGCGACAAATGAAACCACCACCACTGAGGCTTTTTCCCTGGATATTTCCACGGAAGTAAAAAAAGCCTCCACTGCACTTGGTAAGCTCACACCTGAACAGGTTGACGCCTTACAGGAGGGTATTGACAGAAGCTATATGTTAATGATTAAGACCCTGACTGAGCAAAACGCCACTTTGCAGGGCTACCTTGACCAGGGTCTTTTCAAATTTGACTTTGACGGCGTAGAAATCGGTCTTGACAAATTTGTGCTACCGGAAGTGGCAACCACCCCTGAGGAAGCAGCCAAGGCTGTAGGCGAGGGTGGCGAGTATTCCGTTGATGCGGTGGCAACACGTATCATGGATATGGCAACCTCCATCGCAGGCAATGACCCGGAAAAATTAAAGATGATGCAGGAAGCTGTGGAAGAAGGATTCCGCCAGGCTGGAATCACCTGGAAGGAAGCCATCGGACAGGATGAAATGCCACAGATTACCCATGATACCCATGATGAAATCACAAAGCGCTTTAACGAGCTCTTTGAGAAATTGGGCATCAATGTACAACAGCCTGCCGATACAGAGGAGTAACACAACTAATCAAAAAAGGATGCAGTCATATTGGCTGCATCCAATTTTTTTGCTTAAAATAAATAATTATTTTACTTCCAAAGCTGCGGTTACGAAATCGCGGAACAATGGATGTGGGTTGTTTGGTCTGGACTTAAGCTCTGGGTGGAACTGAGAAGCTACGAACCAAGGGTGATCCTTAACTTCAACAATTTCAACAAGGCTGTCATCAGGGAGAGTACCGGCAATTACAAGGCCAGCATCCTGAAGCTCCTGACGATATTTGTTGTTGAACTCATAACGATGACGATGACGCTCGCTGATTTCCAGAGTGCCATAAGCAGCCTCAGTCCTGGTACCAGGCTGAACCTTGCAAGGATATGCACCAAGACGCATAGTGCCTCCCTTATCCTCCACATCAACCTGGGATTCCATAAGGTCGATTACAGGATGGGTGGTTTCCTGACAGAACTCGGAGCTATGAGCATCGCTCATGCCGCAAACGTGACGGGCAAACTCAATAACTGCACACTGCATACCAAGGCACAGGCCAAGGAATGGCAGCTTCTTCTCACGGGCATACTGAATGGCCATAATCTTGCCTTCTACGCCACGATCACCGAAGCCGCCTGGTACGAGAATGCCCTTGCAGCCAGCAAATACCTCATCAAGGTCCGGGTTCTTGGTGTTCTCCAGAGTCTCAGCATTTACCCAATTAATCTTGACATCGGCCTCATTGTAGATGCCTGCATGGTGGAGAGCCTCAGTAACGGAAATATATGCATCAGGAAGCTCAACATACTTACCAACAACGGCAATCTTAACACGCTTCTTAGGGTTGTTGATTCTATGAACCATCTGCTCCCAGCTTTCCATGTTTACAGGAACATAATCCATGTTCAGCTTTTCCATGGCAATGCGGTCAAGACCCTCAGACTTCATCATAAGAGGCACTTCATAAATGGTGGATGCAGTTCTGTTTTCAATAACAGCTTCCTTGTCCACGTCGCAGAACATAGCCAGCTTTGCCTTCATATCATCAGTGAGAGGCTTCTCAGTGCGGCATACCAGAATATCTGGCTGGATACCAATGCTGCGGAGCTCCTTAACACTGTGCTGGGTAGGCTTGGTCTTAAGCTCGCCGGCTGCGGAGATATAAGGAACCAGGGTTACGTGGATGTAAAGCACATCGTTCTTGCCCACTTCCTTCTTCACCTGGCGGATGGCCTCCATAAATGGAAGGGACTCGATATCGCCCACAGTACCGCCGATTTCAGTGATAACAACGTCAGCATTGCTTTCAGCAGCCACATCATATACGCGCTGCTTAATTTCGTTAGTGATATGAGGAATAACCTGAACGGTCTTGCCAAGGTAATCACCACGACGCTCCTTGTTAAGAACGTTCCAATAAACCTTACCAGCGGTAATGTTAGAGCCCTTGGTCAGATTAATATCAATAAAACGCTCATAATGACCAAGATCCAGGTCAGTCTCAGCACCATCGTCAGTTACGAATACCTCACCATGCTGATAAGGGCTCATGGTACCAGGGTCAATATTAATATATGGGTCAAACTTCTGAATGGTAATGTTATAACCGCGGTTCTTCAACAGACGGCCCAGTGAAGCTGCAGTGATACCTTTACCAAGGGAAGAAACAACGCCGCCGGTGACAAAAATGTACTTTGCCATGTCTTAATCCTCCTATACACTAAATAATTACATATTTTCCTGAATGCTCTCGAACTTATGGGTATCGTTGGCCTTTTTCTTTTCAGAAGCAGCAGCTTCCTTGGATACGGTACGAACGCTGCGAGAAGTCTTTTTCTTCTCTACAGGGTACCACTCAGTAAGGCCCCACATACCATCATTTCTATAGGTGAAGCGGCTGTCCATGTTAATCTGGGTGTAAATCTCAGAAATAGCCTCTGGCAAGGACTGAACAGGCTTCTTCTTTCTCTTGATAACCTCAAGAATCAGATCCTTGAAATACATTGGCTCATAAGCGGAGGAATCCACCACATTGCCAAGATCAGCATTGTGCTCTGCAAGAATATAAGCGGCAACTTCTACATCAGTACTCTTTAAATAATCCACGCTAAAGTCTCCTTAATTAATATTATAGTATAAAAAATTGTTTCATTACATCTTTTCCGGAGCAGAAACTCCTAAAATTCCCAAAGCATGACGAATGGTATGAGCTGTAACGGTTACCAGCGCCAAACGGGCCTCTGCCAGCTTATCATCAACACCCAAGATACGGCACTGATTATAGAAGCTGTGGAACTTGCCTGCCAGCTCATAAGCATAACGGGCAATACGCTGTGGTGCATACTCTGCCGCTGCGCGCTCGATTTCTTCCTCATACTCCTGGAGCTTGTTAATAATATCAATCTCAGTCTCATCCTTAAGGAGAGAAAGCTCAACCCCATCGGTAACCTTAAGTCCAGTCTCCTCCGCCTGACGGAAAATACTGCAAATACGGGCATGGGCATACTGAATATAATAAACAGGATTCTCATTACTCTTGGATTTTGCCAAATCCAAGTCAAAGTCCAGCTGGCTGTCCATGGAGCGCATAATGAAGAAATAGCGGGCAGCATCGGTGCCAACCTCCTCAATAAGCTCTGCCAGGGTTACAGTCTGGCCAGTACGCTTGCTGAGCTTAACCAGCTCGCCACCACGGAGAAGGCGAACCATCTGGAGAAGCAATACATCCAAATCATCAGCATTATATCCCAGAGCACTCATGGCTGCCTTTACACGACAAATATAACCATGGTGGTCTGCACCCCAAATATTAATCAGCTTACCGAAGCCACGCTCAAACTTATCCTTGTGATAAGCAATGTCTGCAGCTAAATAGGTAGGAACACCATTATCGCGAATTACAACACGGTCCTTGTCATCGCCATAATCGGTAGACTTCAGCCAGAGAGCACCGCCCTCCTCGTAAATCTTGCCGTTCTTCTGCAATGCCTCAATAGCTGCCTTAACCTTGTCAGGATGAAGGGTACGCTCGCTGTACCACACATCAAATTCACAATTAAAGGCCGCCAAATCTTCCTTCAGGGCAGCCAGCTTTTCCTTCAGGGCCAGCTCCTTAAAAATATTCAGGCGCTCCTCCTCGGACATATTAAGGTACTTGTCGCCATCCTTCTTAATGATACGCTGAGCAGTATCAATAATATCAGCACCATGATAGCCATTTTCAGGGAAGGTATCCTCTGTGGCCTTGCCCAAAAGCTCAAGATAGCGATGATCAACGGAAAGGGCCAGATTATTAATCTGATTACCCGCATCATTGATATAATACTCGGAGGTAACAGGATATCCCGCAGCTCTCATTACATTAACCAGAGCACTGCCTGCTGCAGCACCACGGCCATGGCCAACATGAAGGGGACCAGTAGGATTGGCACTTACATATTCCACCTGAACTGGCTTCATATCCTTCTTTGGAAGCTGACCGAAGCTCTCACCACGGTCCATAATAGCCTTGAGACCATCATAGAGGACATTAGCCTTCAAAAAGAAGTTAATAAAGCCTGGGCCGGCTATCTCAACATGCTCCAGCCAATCGCCATTGATACGGCCAGTGACCTCTTCGGCAATCTTTCTTGGATTCATGCGAAATGCCTTGGCAGACTGCATTGCGAAGTTAGTGGCGAAATCGCCCATTTCCTTCTTTGGCGGAACCTCGAGAATAATATTTGGCAACTGCGCCTCAGGAAAAACACCATCGGCAATGGCAGCTTTGGCAGCCTCCTCAATAGCGGCCAATAACGTATCCTTAATATCCAAATTCATAGCCTCCCAAACTTTTTAATATATATACATATATAACAATATCTATTTCCCAGCATTGCTGATTTTTATATGAAGCTCATACTCACCCACAGGAGATCCATTAACGGCCAAATCGTAAAATAGATCAATTTCCCCCTGGCCCCCGACTTCATCCATATTTATTTCCAGCTGTCTGGTATTTATTTCCAGCTCCATAGGCCCATAAGGAGTATGATAGCTGGTATGGGTCATTTCCCCATGCAAAAAAATCATTTCCGTATCAACGGCTCCACGACGGAAAATTGTCAGCTTCCCTCCGTCGGTTTTGATGGTGGTAGCAATAACATTTTCCTTGTCTAGGTCACTGTCATTATATTTTACATAATGCTTGTTATTACGGAAATGATACTGGCCCTCAGCCAAATGGGCAACCTTTTCACGCTTGCCCTTCAGATCCTTCTGAAAGCCTGAAGTAACCACTTTAACCTTGTACATAATGGTCCTTTTCTTCCCTATTTTTTATCGAACATTTATTTGGTTCTGTATTTAAACAAAACTGTGTATAGTATAACCCAAAAATAGATTATTGCCAACAAAATAATTAATAAAAATTGAAAAGGGACTGCCGAGGCAATCCCTTAAATCACTTTATTTGATGAAGTTACTGCTGAACTGCAATATCAATCTCCACCTGATGACCGCTGATATCCATAACAACGCACAGATACTGCTCGTTGCTGATCTTAATCTGGAAGTCGGATCCCACAGTCAGCGATGGGGTGGAAATATCCACCTCCAGCCCAAGAGCTGTGAGATTGGTGGCGGCATTAGCAGTCAGCATATTGGACATCTCAGAAATAGCACTCTGGGCCATTTCATCAAAATTCTCCACCGGCATCCCCATCATCATGGTGGATGCAATGAACTTTGCGGTGTCTTCACTCATATTATAAACGACGTTTCCCCTTATCTCCTTGGTAAAACCAACGATAACAGCTACGCCCTGACTTACTGCATTTTGATTATTTACAGTCATACCTGTACGCTGTGGTGTTGGAAAGCCCATCTGGGGAAGTACAGTCGTAAATGCATCTATAAACGGATTAACCAGTTTTACATCCATAAGTTATACTCCCCTCGCAAACCCTACATTCATGAATACATTCCCGTAAGAGGTCTTGGCTACAACATTAAAAGAAATTAGCTCAGGATTGGACAAAATTATATCTGAACCAATAACTGTCCCCGGAGGCGTAATACGCATTTCCTTGTCCTTGAACACATCATTGATACGGGAAACAGCACGACCAGTAATAATATTACCTGCCTCCTCTATGGCAGCCTCCGCCTCATCAGCAGACAAATCATCCTGTGGATCCATTCCCAGCATGGCCTTACTGAGACTATACATGGTTTCAGAATCCATATAAAGCGCAACGCGCCCCTTAGGCTCACCGACGATACCAATCACAGCTGCCACGCCGTCAACATGAAGAACAGACTCCTCGTTTTGAGAAATCTCAATTTCACTCTGGATACCAAAAATGGACACCAGACTCTGCTGGAGTACCTTGGCAAAGGTAGTCACATAGGACTCCCTGTAAACAGCTACTGCACCAACATTTTCATTGCACATAATCATCAGCGTATCAATAAGCTCATTGGTGCTGACAGGCTTCTGCAAGAAGGAGCCAATACCGGCCATACGGCCCTGCATAATCAGCTTGGCATCCTTCATGGCACTGATCATAACAATCTTTGCCTTTGGATCTATCGCATGAATACGACGGGTGCACTCAATACCATCTGCATCCGGCAAATTCATGTCCATGGTTACAACATCCGGTTTAGTCTTAGCATAAAGAGCCACTGCCTCAGCAGAATTCTCAGCCATTGCGCAAACTTCAAAATTAGTCTTGGCCAGCATGGAGCTAACCATCATACGGCTAATTCTCGAATCATCAACCACCATAACCTTGACTTTTTCCACAAACAATCACCTGCGCTTTTCGTGTATTTTTCCTTCACTATAAATATTCGCCAAAAAAGTGAAAATCCTTCTAAAAATACGAAAAAACTATATGTGTTTCTTCTAGTATACAAAAATCGGTAGAGCAATTCAAGGAAAAACGTCCCAGACGCCCTATCCTTCGAAGGGTTACTAACTAATAAAGTTCTTTAAAAATGACAAAAATCCTTCTTAATTTTAATTTTATTTTACGGGATTCAATTTCCCATTTGCCAAAATTCCATCCTTCTTTGTATAATGTTTAAGTATTATGCTTTGATATAGGAGGAATAACATTTGGATAATATATTGATTATTTCGGCCTTTGTTATTTATTTGGGCCTGATGATGTTTATCGGACTGTATTATTATAGGAAGACAAACAACATGGATGATTACATCATTGGCAACAGAAAGCTGGGGGCCTGGGTTACCTCCCTCAGTGCTGAGGCCTCTGATATGAGTGGCTGGATGCTGATGGGACTTCCAGGGGCTGCTTATCTGGCCGGACTGAACGCTGGCTGGATTGCAGTGGGGCTTGCCTTGGGTACCTATGCCAACTGGAAGTTTATTGCGGCAAGACTGAGAAAATTTACGGAAATTGCCAACAATTCCCTTACCCTGCCGGATTTTTTACAGAACCGTTACAATGACGGCAGCAACATTTTACGGGTTGCTCCGGCCATTTTCATCATCATTTTCTTCGTAATTTATACCTCCTCCGGCTTTGTCAGCGGTGGCAAGCTGTTCAGTACCCTCTTTGGGCTGGACTATACCACAGCTGTTCTTTTGGGAGCCTTCGTGGTGGTATTCTATACCCTTACCGGTGGTTTTATGGCTGTATGCTGGACTGATTTTATTCAGGGTGTCATGATGTTCTTTGCCATTATTATGGTGCCTGCTGTAGCTGTTTATGCCCTCGGCGGTGTTTCCAACACTGTCACTGCTGTGGATATTGTGAATCCTACCTTCTTTAATCCATTCTTAGGACCTGATGGCTCCACCATTTCCGCTATTGAGTTCATTTCCCTTATGGGCTGGGGCCTGGGCTACTTTGGTCAGCCTCACATTCTGATTCGCTTCATGGCCATCAAATCCTCCAAGGAGCTGAGCCATGCCATGCACATTGCCATGGTATGGGTTGCCATTTCCCTGGCTGCTGCAGTTGCTGTTGGTATTGTGGGCAGCGTTTACCTCACCGAAACTCTTATGGGGCCAAAGGTGGAAACCGTATTTTTGGTGATGACCGGGGAGCTATTCACTCCATTTGTAAGCGGTCTTATAATGTCAGCTGTATTGGCTGCAATAATGAGTACCGCATCAGCCCAGCTGTTGGTGGCTGCTTCTGCCTTCTCCCAGGATTTTTACCACTCTGTTTTCCGCAAGAATGCGGGGCAGAATGAGCTGATATGGGTAAGCCGAACTGCAGTATTGGTTATTTCCGCTATGGCCATCGGCTTGGCCATGAATCCTAACAGCTTTATTCTTGATATGGTTTCCTACGCCTGGGCTGGCTTTGGTGCTGCCTTTGGTCCTGCCCTTATTATGTCCTTATTCTGGAGAAGGGCCACCAGAAATGGTGCGCTGGCAGGTATTGTGGTGGGAGGTCTTACAGTTCTTATCTGGAAGCAGTTTGCTTTCTTTGGTCTTTATGAAATCATTCCGGGCTTCCTGTTCTCCCTGCTGGCAATTTATGTTGTGAGCCTTTTGGACAAGGAACCAGATAAGGAAATTACAGATATGTTTGATTCCGTACAGAACTCTGATATTTAATAGCCTTCTCCTCTGGAGAAGGTGGCGAGCTTTGCTCGTCGGATGAGGTCAAAAAAAATTGAAAATTTTTCTCATTTAGGTATTGAAAATCATTTTCAGTTATGCTATATTATATTCAAGCTTTGAAAAAAGCGTAACTCTCCTAAATATAATACACACACACTAGAAAAGGGATTCCCGGAGGACAGGGAATCCCTTTTCTAGTGCAAATAACAAAGCAAAACAGAGCAGGAACAGTTGCCTTTCGCTCGGTTCCGGTGCTAAAACAATTTTTTGATCTGTAATTAGCAGCGAGAAAAACTTTAGCGACGTGTGACGTGCTACAGGGGACTGCCCCCGACATCATATTATAATAAAATTTAATTGTTCTCAGGCTCATCCTTAGGGCGGCCACGGCCTATGAGATATAGCGGCCTATTTTTAACCTCCTCATAAATACGGGAAATATATTCTCCCATGATACCCAGCACCGTGAGCTGCACACCACCAAAAAACAGTATACAGGCGGTTATGGTAGCCCAGCCGGCCACTGCATCATTGAACACATACTTAGAAACCAGCACATGGAGGAATAACAGAAAGCTCAGGAAGCCACAGCATACACCGATGTATAATCCCATGCGGAGAGGCAAGGTTGAGAAGGCCATTACCCCATCTACTGCCAGATGAAGCATCTTCCGCGGAGAGAATTTTGAAACTCCTGCGAACCGCTTTGGCGCCACAAACTCAATGTAGGTCTGCTTAAAGCCCATGGAACCTATCATACCACGAATAAACCGGGCATGTTCACGATACCGACGGAAGGCCTTTACCACCTTCTGATCCATCAGCCGGAAATCAGCTCCACCCTCCTGAATATGAACGGTGGACAATGTATTTAAGATCTTATAATAATAGGCTGAAGTGAGCTTCTTAAAGGCCGAAACGCCTTCAGTGTTCTTGCGTATGGTATGAACCACCTCATAGCCTTCCTCCCATTTGGAAATGAGGGTAGGAATCAGCTCCGGTGGATGCTGCATATCCCCGTCCATCATTATTACCGCATCTCCATCTGCATGGTCAAGACCACAGGTGAGAGCCAGCTGATGGCCAGAATTTTTTGCAAGAAAAATAGACTGAACCCTGGAATCCTTTTCCTCCAGTTCCCGCAGTATTTCACGGCTGCGGTCCTTGGAGCCGTCATCCACAAAATCCAGCTCAAACTCATAGTCCAGCTTGTCAAAAACTTCAACGATGGACTTATAAAAATGCTCTATATTTTCTTCTTCATTGTATACAGGAACAACAACTGATATAATCTTCATGGTTATCTCTTTTCTCAAAATTTTATCCAATGTAAAATACTATAATATTATACGCGTTGGGGAATTTTTTCTCAATACTAAATTCCAAAGGGGAACATAATGAATTTAATAGAAAAAACTAAACATCACTTCTTAACTAAGGAATTCTTCCTATTTTTGGTTATTGGCTGTATCAACACCTTTAACTGCACCTTTATGGCCTGGCTCTGTTCCTTCTTTATAGCAGATGCCAATCTCACCTTCAACATTGGCTACATTCTGGCAAATCTCTGCGCCTGCTGGATGAACAGCCGCTTTGTATTCCACGATACATTGTCTGTGAGCCGCTTTATAAAATTCTTTGTATCATATATTCCAAACTATATCATTCAAAATATTATCGTTATTATATTCTACAACTGGCTGGGGTATCCTCCAATAGTAAGCTACCTGATAGCAGCGATTTTAGGTATTCCGGTAACTTTTCTTTTGGTAAAGCTATTCGCCTTTGGCAAAAAATAAAAACGGGCGCAAAAATACGGGACTGCGTTTGCAGTCCCGCTTTTAATTTTCCTTTATTTACCGCAGTCTGTTGCGTCTTGCCTTTGGCTTGCCCAAAATCTCTGCCCAGATGACAGCCTGGGCCAGACCACTCAAGGGCTTTCTTTTATGCTCAGTGGTATAGGACGGATCCTGTGGCGGCTCCTCATGCTTTTCCTCATAATCATCCGTATGACGGGTAAGATACTCCTGATAGGGATTATGAACCTGTGCATACTCATCTGGATGATGAGGCCTGTGCTGAGGAGGTGATGGTTCCTGTGGCCCCCTAATATCCGGCGGTGTCCAGTCCTTTGGAATAGGCTGAGCTGGTGGCTTCTTTTTGTCCAGCACATTGCCCAGTATCACCATCAAAGCAAATACCACTATTGGAATAACATAATCCATAGCTTTTCACCTGCCTTACTTAATAGGCGGTGGAGTGAGAGGGCTGTCATCAGCACTGCGGCTGATGCTGTCACGCATATCAGTATCAGCCTTTACATTGTTCAGGTTGTAATAATCCATTACCCCTAAATTACCATTCTTCAGGGCTTCAGCCATAGCATGAGGCACCTCGGCCTGTGCCTCAACTACCTTAGCCTCCATCTCCTGAGTATATGCCTTCATCTCCTGCTCCTTGGCAACGGCCATAGCACGGCGTTCCTCAGCCTTGGCCTGGGCAATACGCTTATCTGCCTCGGCCTGGTCGGTTAAGAGCTCGGCACCGATGTTTCTGCCTACATCAACGTCTGCAATATCAATGGAGAGGATTTCAAAGGCTGTACCTGCATCCAGGCCCTTACCCAATACTGTTTTGGAAATGTCATCCGGATTTGCCAGCACATCGGTGTGGCTTACAGAGGAACCTACAGTGGTAACAATACCCTCACCTACACGGGCAATAATTGTTGGCTCACCGGCACCACCCACCAGACGGTCAATGTTGGCACGAACAGTTACTCTGGCCTTAATACGCAGCTCAATACCATTCTTGGCCACAGCGGAAACCACAGGAGTCTCAATAACCTTTGGATTAACGCTCATCTGTACAGCTTCCAGTACATCACGGCCTGCCAAATCAATGGCGGCAGAGCGCTCAAAAGGAAGTGGAATCTGGGCTCTGTGGGCAGCGATAAGTGCATCTACTACCTTATCCACATTACCTCCAGCCAGAAAATGGGCCTCCAGCTGATTAACCTCCACGCTAAGACCAGCCTTGTTTGCCTTAATAAGCGGATATACGATACGGGAAGGAATAACCTGGCGAAGGCGCATACCTACCAGAGTAAATATTCCCACTGGCACATTGGCGGCCTTGGCTGCAATCCACAGGCGAAGGGGCACAAAGTGCAAAAATACAAAGAGAAATACTATGGCCAAAAATATCCATAGGCCACTGAAATCCATAAAAAACTCTAAAATTTCATCCATCAAATACACCCTTTCAACATTTATTATCTAACAACCACATGGTTGCCATTGACAGCAATAACTTTAACCTCCTGTCCCTTGGGGATGTAATCCCCCTCGGATACCACATCCACAGGCTCACCGTTGATAATGACAGTACCTGCCGGCCTAAGCTCGCGGGACACAATGCCCTTACAGCCCACCAGCTCCGGCTTTTCAACGGCACTGACATAGCCCTTTTCTGTTGAGGTCTGGTCCTTCAGCACAAAGCTGTGCCATAAGTCGCTCCAAAAGGACATTTTTATCCCTCCTTATCTATCAGGGTGACAAGGGCTGGTGTCTTTCACGCCGTCCCATTCCCCCTTGCATATTGTAGCAATCACTTCTGATTATTAGCTGAAAGGTTGGCACAGATGCCTTCTTCCCGCAGCTTTTTTTTGATTCGGTCCAGAGAATCTTGATCCGGCACCTCAATGGTGTGGAGATGTACCCCCTGGGTCACAATGGAAAGAGGCATTCCGTCACATTCCTTCATGCGGTTGTCAAAAACCTCAACGTCATGGCGGTTCCTCAGCATCAGATCAGCTCTTATTTCACCATAAAGGGGATGCTCAACAATTACATCCCGGACATAGCCACCATTGTCTACGATGATTTCCAGCTCACGGCGCATCATATCCGAACCATGCTTGCAGGCAATTATCCCCACAATACCGTGAATCTCCTCATCCTCCGGCAGCACATAGCCCCTTGGGGTAGCATATACAGTAACACCACCGGCTCTAATTACGCTTATGTCCCCAACGATAATCTGGCGACTTACATTAAATTTTTTTGAAAGATATCCTCCCGTAAGAGGACACTTGGACCGCTTTAGTGCTTCCAGCAGCAGGTCCCGACGTTCCTGAGTGTCCATAAAAACTCCCCCCTCCTTCCTTCATTGTATTAGAGCTGTAGAAAAAAAGCAAATGAACAAACAAAAAAGACTACTAAAAACTTAGTAGTCTCAAATTTCATATGGTGGGCGCTAACGGAATCGAACCGCTGACATTCTGCTTGTAAGGCAGACGCTCTCCCAGCTGAGCTAAGCGCCCGTATAAAAGGGAATTTGTTAATTCCCTATTTTTCTAAATGGTGACGCGTACGGGATTCGAACCCGTGAAGCCGCCGTGAAAGGGCGGTGTCTTAACCACTTGACCAACGCGCCATTGGCTCCTCGAGCAGGACTCGAACCTGCGACATACGGATTAACAGTCCGTCGTTCTACCGGCTGAACTATCGAGGAATCATTTGTGTCGGTGATGTCGACAAGTAATATAATACTGCATTTCAAAATAAAATGCAAGCATTTTTTAAAATTTTTTAGTAATTTTTATCGAGGCAGCAATTCTTGTACTTTTTGCCACTGCCACAAGGGCATGGATCATTACGGCCAATCTTCTTGCCAACCCTTACTACGGACTGACGAGGCATATTAGCCAGCTCATCCTCGGTGTGGCCCTTTAATACCCATTTAGGCAGGGTATTGTTGTAGCGTCCAATAAGACCGTACAGCTCCTGGGTCTCCTCCATCTTAGGCAGTACCAGCTTCTGGTCCTTCAAGAAACCCACGATTTCCTTCATACCATAGCCATTCTGGATAATAATATTAATGGAACGAACAGCTTCTGCCGCCTGAAGAACATCCAGATTGCACTTGTTCATCAGGAACTGGGCCAATGCCCTGTAGGCACCGGTTGACTCCACATAGGATTCCTGTCCAGCGTCCCACACCTTATCATATGGCAAATCAGCGTAATCAATAGAGGTATTCTTCATCTGCTCTGCCTGAAGAGCATCAACATTCATAAGCTCAGAATACATCAGCTCATGCTTGCCGGCCTGAATATTGTCATACCAGCAGCCACCATTAAGAATAATGCCGATAAAATCAGCAAATTCCAGTTCATCGTCAATATATTCACTGACCTTGGCATAGAGCTGGTCATAATCCATTACACCATAATAGAATACCAGACCGGAGGCCAGACGGATAACCTCAGTATTTAGTGCAGTGGCCTGCTGGAAGGCAGCATTGTTAATTTTGCCGTATTCCTTCTGAATTTCCTTTGGCATATACCAAACCAGCTTGCCATCAGAAAGGCCGCAATACATGATACCAATACCACGGAGATAGTCCAGACGGCCATCATCAAGCTGCAAATCACCGGCCATGCCCTTGTGCTTGCAAGCATAGTCAAAGATGTCCTTCTGATCCTCAAAGGCACTGACAAACCAGCGCTGGGAGAATTTAATAACCTCCGGCAACACTGCCTCCACCATTTCCGCCTTCTTGACACGATTAATGTTAGTGGCAACAGGAAGATTCAGATTGTACTGAATATCCTCCAGCTCTGTCTTTGTAAGGGCATTAAGTGCCTCCTCCAAGGTGAGCTTTTCCGGCAGCTTATGACGACGAAGGCTCTTCATGCGCTCCGCCTTTTGCTCTGCAATTACTTTATTAAACTGTTCATCAGAAAAACTAAATTCCAAATCACTCAACCTCACATATTTTCATATTCAATTTATTGTCAAAATACTATTTTTCCATCAACCAAAGAATTTCTTTATTCCCTTCAAAATACCAGAAGCCGCCTTTTTGATGCCAGCTTCAGAATTCAGCAGCCGCTCCTCCTTCTCGTTGGAAATAAAGGCCGTTTCCAAAAGAATTGCCGGCATATTTGTATGTCTGACAACATAGAAATTACAGCTCTTAACGCCTCTATGGCCTGTAGACAGGGCCGATACAACCCCATCAGAAACATACTGGGCCAAACGGACAGAAGCCTTGGTACCCTTTCCGTAGTAATAGCCCGTGGTACCGCTTGGACTGCTGCTGGTGAAGGAATCCATGTGAATAGAAATAAAGATATCCGAATCATTTCTATTGGCTATATCACAACGGGCCTGAAGCTCCTCAATATCTGTTGCATTGGCCTTCTTTGGAGAAACCTCAGTATCCTTGTTGCGGGTCATAATGACCTCAGCCCCTTCAGCAGTCAGAAGACGCTGCAGCTCCATGGCTATACGAAGGGTTATGCTTTTCTCCGTAACACCTGTTGGGCCAATGGCACCCACATCGCTGCCACCATGACCGGCATCAATGGTAATCTTTTTCCCCTTAATGCCAGGAGTAAATTCAGGCTCAACCACTGGGGTAGCCTCATCCTTCTTATCAGAATCACCCTCAGAGGTGGTGACAGGGGTGCTGGTCTGTTCATCAGTGGATGGCTGTGGCTTTTCAGTATTGCCAGAGCTGGAGCCAGTCTTGCCAAAATCTATAGCTGCTCCCCCGGAGCCCTGACCCACATTACCAAAATCCAAAACCAGACGATGACCAGTATTACCACCGGCCAATGTGAAAAAATAACGGTTACTCTCATTCATGGTGCTTTCAATAACTACACGCACCGTATTCGGGTCAAACTGAGCCAGACGCACGGATTTGGCAAACTGGCTGCCTATGTTAATTGTCTTTTTGGCCTCAGGACTTATCCAGGCCCCCTGAATATCCACCACAACCCGTGATGGATTACTTAAAACACTGGTTTTAATTGCAACATCCTTGGTGGTATCCAATACGATACGGGCCTTGTCCTTATCAGAGCTCACCCTTACGGCGGTAATCTCCGCCATATTTGCCATACGCTGGGCAAAGGTAGCTGCCTGAGCCTCCTGGGTGGACCAAAACATAAGAAAACCAGCCAAAAGCAGCATTATACCCGCAAAATGCAAATAAATGGCCTTAGCTTTATGAAAGTACATATATATATTCCCCCAAAAAACGGGCTTTTAACCCCATAGAAATAGCTTTAAAAATTCAATTTCTACCAAATTATGTAAAGAATAAATTTCTAAGTAGAAATTCTATCATATAATTATGAAAAATTAAAGCATGTTCTTGAGGAAGGCCTGGGTTCGCTCTTCCTGTGGATGATCAATAACCTGCTGGGCAGGCCCCTGTTCCACAATAACCCCATCAGCCATAAATACCACCTGATTGGCAGCCTCCCTGGCAAAGGCCATTTCATGGGTAACCACCAGCATGGTCATGTGCTCCGCAGCCAGCTCCCGCATGGTTTTCAATACCTCGCCGGTAAGCTCTGGATCCAAGGCAGACGTTGGCTCATCAAAAAGCATAATATCCGGCTTCATGCAAAGAGCTCTGGCAATAGCTACCCGCTGCTGCTGACCACCGGAAAGACGGGAGGGATAATTATCCCTTTTCTCAAAAAGGCCTACCTTGCGCAACAGCTCCTCTGCCTCTGGAATTACATCCTCCTTTTTGCGCTTCTGCACCTGAACCGGGGCCTCCAGCAAATTCTGCATCACAGTCATGTGGGGAAAAAGATTAAACTGCTGAAACACCATACCAGTGCAGGATAAAATATCTCTGGCCTCCTTTTCCGAAACGTATTCTGCCACATTTTCACTATTATTTTGGGCCAAGGCACGCCCCTTAATTTCTATTTTTCCGGAATCGATTATTTCCAAACGATTAATACAACGGAGCAGGGTACTCTTGCCGGAACCGGATGGGCCAATAATTGCCTTGGTCTCACCTTTTTTCAAATCCAGGTCAATGCCCCGCAAAACCTCAAGCTCATCGAATTTTTTATGAATCTGCGTCAAACGCAGCATTACTTGATTATTGGTCATATTTTCCATAATATGCCTCCAGCTTCTTGAAGCCCCATGTAAGTACGGCTGTCATAATTAAGTAAAAAACGGCTGCCACCACAAATGGTGTCATATCAAACTCACGCTGTACGATGGTACGGGCCACTCTCAGCAGGTCATTCATGGCAAGTATATAAATAAGGGAAGTATCCTTTACAAGATTAATAGTCTCATTACTTACCGGTGGCAAAACGTAGCGAATCATCTGAGGTATAATAATGCGGCGCATGGTCTGCTTGTGGGTCATGCCAAGGGTTTTGGCGGCCTCATACTGACCACGGGAAATTGACTGAATGCCCGCACGGAAAATCTCGGCGAAATATGCAGCATAGTTTAATGTAAATGCCAACAGGGCCGCCACCAGATCAGGCAGCATAATACCCACCATTGGCAGGGCAAAATAAACGAAGAGCAGCTGCAGCATCAAAGGCGTGCCACGCATAAGCCAGATGTAAAATTCCATGAAACGGCTTACCAGCTTCAGGGAAGACAGGCGGCCAAAGGCAGCCAGCAGACCCAATGGCAATGAAAAAATCAACGTAATAAAGAATATCTGCAATGTGACCTGGGTGCCTTCCAGCATCAGGACAACTGTATGCAATAAGCTATCCATATAAGTAGTAATCCCCTTCTGTAAACATTTTATCATTTTTCTGCTTTACCATAGCAAAGCACTAAGCCTATATATTTTACATCAAAAAAAGGACTATTGCAAACGATGCAACAGTCCATAAAGTAACTTAGGTGAGGTGCAGTTAGCTTTCGCGACAGTCCCGGTTCTAAAACTTTTTCTTGCATTTATATAGTGTAAAAAATCATAACTCGCTTCGCTCAAACAAATGATTTTTTCCACTAATATTAAAGTACGCAACAAAAAGTTTCTTAACGAACCGTGCCCTAATTGCTCAATCTAACTGCACCTCACCTCATAACTATTTTACTTTTTAAGGGTGATATCCTTTGCGAACCACTTTTCGGAAATCTTTGCTACAGTGCCATCCTTGATCATTTCATCAAATACCTTCTGTACCTTGTCACGGAGAGCCTGATCTTCCTTGCGGAAGGCAAAGCCGAACTGGCTTACATCACCGATTACAGTGTCAATAGCAGTAATCTTTTCAGGGTGCTTGCTGATGTAGTAACGGCCAATAATCTCATCGCCTACAACTGCATCAATACGGCCATTTTCCAGATCCATAAATGCATTAATGAAATCAGGATAATACTTTACTTCCTTCATGGAAGCCTTCAGATCCTTCTTGCTCTCAAAATATTCCTCGGAGGTGCCACCGCTCTGGGTACCGATTACCTTACCGGCAAGATCAGCCTCGGAGGCGATTTTCACACCCTTATCGGAAGCAACAAATACAATCTGGCGATTGTTCATATATGGATCAGAGAACAGCATATTCTCCTTACGCTTTTCGGTAATATCCAGACCATTCCAGAGAACGTCTACGCGGCCGCTCTTCAGCTCAGCCTCCTTGGAGTTCCAGTCGATTGCTTTAAACTCCACCTCACAGCCTAAACGCTTGGAGGCCTCCTTGGCCAAATCAATATCAAAGCCTACGATTTCATTCTTTTCATCCTTAAAGCCCATAGGTGGGAAATTATCATCCAGACCTACCACTATTTTCTGTGCAGCATCCTTCTTCGCTGTATCATTGCCACAGCCAGCCAGAGCTGCCACAGCCAAAACCAGCATCATACAAACAGCCAAAATCTTCTTCATAGAACTATACACTCCTTTTGAATAAGTTATTGCAATTTCAATACGCATATTATACTTTAGTTAGTTAATGTATTGCAAGAGAAAAATGGTAAAATATTAAAATTTACATTTTTCTTATCAGACTTTTGTCCTTTTTCTATATTTTTTCCATATTTTTTTTACTTAATGGTAGGATTTTTACAGTATCATATAGAATGTTACAATGGTAAATAGTGAATTGGAGGGGCTATGTATGAAAGAATTAACAATAGATGAGTTAGAACCGGGGATGGAGCTTGCTCGTACAATACTCAACGACGATATGGTGGTGGTACTGTCAGAAAATACCTTGCTGACAAAGGCCCACATCACCAGACTGGAATTCCTTAATGTTCCTTATGTATATGTTAAAGATGAATATGAACTTAGTCCAAACTACCAGAATGTCATGGCCATGTTTAACCGCAGCAATGCGTTTGCGGCCCAATACCGTGAGGTAGTGCACGAGGTAAATGACATTTTTACATCCACTCTGAAGGATGACAAGGTGCCAGCGGAAAAGACAAAGGAACTGGTAAAGGAAGACCTGATGCCCATGTCCAAGCAAAGCGGTGCCATCGATTACCTTTACGAGCTCAACCATATGGCTGACGACGTATATAACCACTCCATCCGTGTTTCCATTTTGGCAGGTGTAATTGGGAAATGGCTGCTTATGCCATCAAGACAGGTTACTGACCTTATCACTGCCGGTTTCCTCCATGATATTGGTAAGGTTCATTTCCCAGAACGATTGCAGAATCGTCAGGTGGAGACTTTAAAGGGTGAGGATTTCGAAACATATTTACAGCATACCTATGATGGCTACAAGATTCTGGCCACCAGTCCGGAGCTGTCTGAGGGAATAAAGCTGGCTGCCCTGCAGCATCACGAAGCATTGGACGGCAGTGGTATTCCTGATGGTCTTAGTGGTGACAAGATTCATCAGTTCTCCCGTATTATTGCCATTGCAGATCTTTATGATAACATCACAACAGAACGTGAGGGCTTTGTACGTCAGACTCCGTTTGCGGCCATTGCCAAAATTACTGAGCTGATGTACAGCAAGCTGGATCCTGAAATCTGCGTTGTAATCCTCAAGAGAATCAAGGATGCCTTCCTGGGCTCCACTGTAGTTCTCAACAATGGTCTCACCGGTACTATTCTCCGCTATCCTGATGACCTGGCTATTCATCCGCTCATTAAGATTGACCAGGATAATATCATTGACTTGAATGAGCACCGTGGTATTAAGATAGTAGAATACAACGCAAAATAAAGCTTTAATCATGACGTAAAAAAACCTGTTGCAGCAACGCAACAGGTTTTTTGATGTCATTCTCTCCCTCTGGGGAAGGTGTTCCTATTTTATTCATAACGTAATGCTTCAATAGGGTCCAGCTTGGCAGCCTTTCTGGCTGGATAAATTCCAAAGAACAGGCCAATGCCCACAGAGAAGCTGAAGGACACAAGCACTGGCAAAGGTGTAATAACCGTGGTGAAATTGCCAAACTTGCCCACCAGCATGGACAAACCGCAGCCCATGCCAATGCCTATAATACCGCCAATAACACCGATGACTACAGACTCTATCAGAAACTGCATCATGATATTCTGGAAGGTGGCCCCCAGTGCTTTGCGGATACCTATCTCGCGGGTACGCTCCGTAACTGACACCATCATTATATTCATAATGCCGATGCCACCTACCACCAAAGATATACCAGCGATACTTCCCAAAAGTATGGTGAGCATGGTAGTGGTCTGACTCATTGTTTCCATAAGACTGGTCATATTACGAACATTAAAGTCGTCCTCCTTGCCACCGATTATCTTATGACGCTGACGCAGCAGCACCTCAATATCCTCCTGAACCTGATCCATCTTATTGGCATCAGATACCTGAATATTAACAGAGGATACATAATCCATGGCCATAAGGCGTTCCATGGCTGTAGTGAGCGGCACAATAACCACATCATCCTGATCCTGTCCCATGGAGGACTGCCCCTTGCTTTCCAGTACGCCAATAACCTTGAAGGGCTGATTATTAACGCGGATATTCTGCCCCACAGGATTAGTTGTACCAAAAAGGTTTGTGGCTACAGTGCTTCCAATAACGGCCACACGATTTCTCTTATTATTGTCACTCTCACTGACAAAGGAGCCGGTGCTGACCTCCAGGGAACGGATGGACATATACTCAGGAGTCACACCCATTACCGAGGAATTCCAGTTCTGGTTGCCGTAAACAATCTGGTAAGACCGGGATACAGATGGTGATACGAAATCAATATTCTTTATTTTTTCCTTAATGGCCTTAGCATCATCGTATTTCAGATTGGTACGGGAGCCAGCTGCTCCACGGACACCGCCCCTGTTGGTGGAGCCAGGAGATACAATTAGCATATTACTTCCCAGGGAAGAAATGCTGTTTACTACATCGCTTTTTACACCCATACCCACAGAAACCATGGCAATAACGGCACCAACGCCGATGATTATGCCCAGCATTGTGAGAAGGGACCGCATTTTATTGGCCAAAAGGGCAGTAAAGGCCATGGAAAAGCTTTCCTTAAACAACATCCAAAACCACGCCCTTCCCTTCATCTCTGGTAATAACACCATCACGGACCAGCAGCTGACGGCTGGCACAAACCGCTATATCCGGCTCATGGGTTACCAAAATAATGGTACGCCCCTTTTCGTGCATGGACTGGAATATTTCCATTATTTCCTTGGTGGACTTGGTATCAAGGTTGCCTGTTGGCTCATCCGCCATAATAATCTGGGGATCATTTACCAAGGCCCGGGCAATGGCCACACGCTGCCGCTGACCACCTGACAGCTCATTGGGCTGATGGTCTGCCCTGTCTGCCAGCCCCACCTGCTCCAGAAAATACATGGCCCGTTCCTCACGCTCATCAGAGTCGACTCCGGCATAAACCAAGGGCAATGCCACATTCTCCAGAGCAGAAATTCTGGACAAAAGATTAAAGTTCTGAAAAACAAAGCCGATTTTCTGATTTCTGGTTCTGGCCAGCATATCATCGCTAAGGTGAGCCACCTCCTGGCCATCCAGCTTGTAGGAACCCACGCTTGGGCGATCAAGACATCCTAAAATATTCATAAGGGTGGACTTACCAGAGCCAGACGGCCCCATAAGAGCGGCAAATTCTCCCTCTTTAATATCCAGATCTATGCCATTGAGAGCCGCCACCTCCTGATCCCCCACCTTGTACAGCTTTTTTATCCCCCTAAGGCTAATAGTAATTTTTTCGATATTACTCATTAGTTATCAACCTCCGCTCTTAAATTGGAGGTCCGCCTGGGCCGCCGCCTCTGGAGTTTTTGGAAGTGGTTGCAGTGCTGCTCTTGGCCTTGTAGGTAATGGCTACAGTATCACCATCGGAGAGGCCATCCTCAATTTCCACATATTCATCGCTATATATTCCGGTGGATACATAGCGCTTTTCAGTAGTGCCATCCGGCAGACTAAGTTGAACATAGGAGCCCTTGGTATCCGTCTTCAGGGCAGAGATTGGAACCACCAGGGCATTCTCCTTCTCAGAGGTAACAATGTCCACGCGAGCTGTCATAGCCGGCAGCAACAGATTATCAGGATCATCCACATCCAGCACCACATAATAGTAAATAACACTGGCTGTGGAAGATGTGGAAGCTGAGCTGTTGCTGGAATTGGTGTTCCAGCTATTGGTAACGTCTGTCTGGGAAATCTTGGAAACCTTTGCTGTAAAGGTCTTTCCCGTATAGGTATCAACGGTAAAGGTGGCGTTCTGCCCCACCTTCACGCTGCCAATATCGGTTTCATCCACCTTGGCCAGAATCTGCTTTGTACTCATATTCGCAATGGTCATAATAACGGTAGGATTGCTATTGCCCTGTACCGCCATGGTTCCGGCACTCTTAGGCTCACCCACCACAATGCCATCCATAGGAGCCACAATAACAGTCTCGCTTAAATCAGACTGGGTTTTCTCCAGATTACTGGCAGCTGTATCATAGGTGAGCTGGGCGTCCTCCATCTCCTCCTGGGACTTGGCACCAATAGAATTAAGGTAGGACACACGATTGTACTTGGACTTGGCATTAATCAGCTTATATTCTGCCTGATCATTGGAGGCCTCATAGTCCTTGCCATCCAAAATAGCCACAGTCTGCCCTGCTGTTACATGGTCATTTTCCTTTACCAGCACCGACTTTATACGGGCTGTAATCTTGGAGCTAACCTCTACGGAATCCACTGGGCGAATTGTTCCCGTGGCAGACACAGTGGATTTTATCTTCATACGCTGAACCTGGGCCATTTCAGTGGAGGCAGCGTTTTTTTCTGCATTGGAGCTGCTGAAATACATGTACCCGCCAAATATTACCACCAAAATTGCGATTAGGATGACAGCTATAGTGAAAGTTTTTTCTTTCTCATATCTTTGCCTCTTTTCTCACTTCAGAATAGCCCATCACTTTTCTGATGGCGCATTGGAAACTGTGGAGGTGGAAGGATGAACATCCAGCCCCATATCGCTTTCCACCGCTGCCCTATGTCTTGCATAGTCGTACTGGGCACTTAAGAAATTATGCTGGGCCGTTTCCAGAGCATTCTGGGCATCAATAATATCCAGCATGATACCCTCGCCAGCCTTGTATTTCTCATTGGCAATAAAGTAATCCTCCTGGGCCTCTCTCACGGCTTCCTTGGTGGATTCAAAGCGCTTTTCTGCTTCGCGCATACTGTTATAATCTGTGCGGACATTCATATCCACAGTGCTTTTATCCTTATTAAGGGTCAGCTTTGCCGTCTCCAGCTCCACCTTGGCGGCATTCACCTTTCCCTTGGTAACACCGCTGTCCCAAATGTTCCAGTTTACACCAATGGTTCCCGAAACGCTGTGATTCTCACGGCTTGGCGTCACCTGCTTATTCCAGCCGGTGCTTACACTAAGATCCACCGTTGGCATATATCCAGCCAAGGCATTTTTCAGTGCCAGCTCCTTTTGCTTCACCTGATAGGTATCCACTATTAAATCCTTGCGATTTTCCAAAGCATAGGAGACGCAGGTATTAACATCATCATTGAAGGGTTCGTATACGAAATCATCCGTAAGCTCCACCGGCTCATTCTGATCCATATACAGAAGATTTTTCAAAATACTTTTACTGTTCTCATAAGCATTTTGCCCCTTAATCAGGCTCTGACGGGCATTAGCCAGCTCCACCTGAGAACGGAGCACATCAATTTTGGCCTTGCTGCCGGCGTTGTACAGCTGCTCCACATTAGTCAGATGCAGCTGATACTTGTCAACGGCATCCTGATAAACTGCCGTCTGCTTCTTGGCCTGTAATACGTCATAGTAGGCCTTGATAACTGACAGCTTGGTGGTTTCCCACTTGCGCTGGGTCTGTAGCTTGGCAATATCCACTCCTATTTCCGCACTTTCAATATTTCGGCCAGTTATGTTTCCGTTAAACAATGGCATTGAAGCAGAAATAGTTGTGGCGTTATTATTGTCCCACCCCATGTCATTCTTTTCGGACTTACCGAAATTAGTGCCAGCCTTTACAGAGATGCTGTTACTTCCCCGGGCCTGGCTCAGCTTGGCCTGGGCAGTATCTTCAGCCAATCTGGTTATATTCACGTCAGGATTATTAACCAGAGCCGTCTGTATAGCTTCCTCCAATGACAGCGATGCACACTGACCAGCCGTGGGCCCTGTCAAAAAGCCACTGGCAGCCAGCAATATGGCTCCTATTAAAAATCTCTTTCTCATAACAAACATCCTTTCAAAGGTCCTGCCCTTCAGCAGGAGGAAATCATCTAAATGCACATAGCTGTGCCTTAATTTCTTGTAACATTGTATGACCTGAATATAAACATTCTATAAACTAATCATTAAAATACCATTAGTTTGGTAGGGTTACTGGATTTTTCCCTTCATTACCTCTATTGCTTTCAAAAGCTGAACGTCCTCAACAGGATTTTCCGGCATGGCTATTTCCACATCGGGCTGAATTCCGATGCCGTCAATGCTGGTACCTGATGGAGTATAATACTTGGCCACAGTAAGCTTTATACCATCTCCACGGAACAACGGCAAAATAGTCTGTACAGAGCCCTTGCCGTAGGATTTCATCCCCACCAGTGTAGCCGCCCCTCTGTCCTTTAATGCTCCCGCCAAAATCTCAGAAGCGCTGGCACTATTGCCGTCTATAAGTACCACAATAGGCATGCTTGCACCTGTCAGACTGGAAGTAAACACCTGCTTATCACCGGACTTGTCAATGAGAGACACCACTTCTCCCTCCGGCACCACCATATTGGCGATTTCCATACAAGAAGTAACCAGTCCACCTGGATTTGCCCTCAAATCGATGATAAGCCCCTTGGCATTCTGTGACCTTTCCTTTTCCAGGGCATCCTTAAATTCCCTTCCAGTGTTTTCGCTGAAGGAAGCAATGCGAATATATCCAATGTCAGTATCCGGAATCATATCTCCCGCTGCTGTGGTCATGGCAATAACGGAGCGGGTAAGAGTATAGTCCTTGTCCGCTTCCCCCTGGCGACGAATGGTGATTACCACCTGAGTTCCCTCAACGCCACGAATTTTTCCCACCACTTCCTCTGGCTGAAGCTCGGAAACTGGAGTCCCCTCTACGGCGATTACTTCATCACCGGCCTGAAGCCCGGCATCCTGGCCAGGAGTATTTTCCATTACTGACATAATCTTGCAGTGGCCCGGCTCAGCAAAGCTCATAACCACACCGATGCCACCAAAGGTACCATTGTTTATATTATTAAGCTGGCGAAATTTATCCTCATCAAGATAAATGGAATACTTATCTCCCAAGGATTTCATCATGCCATCGATGGAGCCATTAATAAGTGCTGTCTGATCCACCTCACCGTCAAAGTGATTTTCCACAAAGCGCACCGTGGCAATAAAGCGGATCATATCTCCTGCCTTCGACAAATTTCCACCCATAAGATAAAGGGCGGCACAGCCTGTCACTACCAAAGTAACCAGTACGGTGCTGATTACAAGAAGAATATTTTTCTTAGTCTGACTCATGAACATTCTCCAATCATTTCCAAAATAACCCCAAATCAAATTAGAGCCCTTTCACCTGCCACTACGGGCAGGCAAAAGAGCACGTGTTTAAGCAACTTACAAATAACTATATGGACTTACCGGCTCACCGTTTTCACGAACCTCGAAATGGCAATGAGGACCGGTGGAATTACCAGTAGAACCGCACATGGCAATAGTCTGTCCCTGGGATACGGACTCACCCTCACCCACCAAAAGCGACTCATTATGGCCATACAGGGTAGTGATTCCGCCACCATGGTCAATAATGACAGTGTAGCCATAACCACTAATCCAGCCTGCATGAATAACAGTTCCGCTGGCCGCTGCAACAATAGGCAGACCGTAATCACCGCCAATATCAAGGCCACTGTGATAACGCTGGGTGCCAAAAATAGGATGGGTACGCCAACCAAACTCAGAGGTGATAGGACCATTCAGTGGCCATATCATGGCACCAGAACCGCCGGCCACATAGCTGCCGCCAACCATCTGACTGCGCTGAATCATGCGGGTAATCTCCTGGGATGCCGCCATAATTTCCTCATAGGCCTGCTGGGAAACATCTCTGTCATACTCCGCCTTATCCAAAAGCACCTGCTGGGCCTGCTTCTTATCAAGCATATTTTTCTGCTTGATTTCTGCATCAGCCACCAGAAGCTCCACATCCGCCTTATCCTTTTCCAGCTTGGCCTTGGTGTTCATAACAATCTCGCGATCAGCCTTCACCTTCATAATAAGGTCGTAATCATGCTTGATAATTCGCTTCAGAATGTCCATACGGGTAAGGAAATCCGAGAAATCCTTGGCCCCGAAAAGCACATCCACATAGCTGATCTGACCATTAATGTAAATATCCCTTACACGCTTGGCCAGCTTCTTGTTCTTTACCTGCAGCTCCTTCTCTGTTTTATTGAGGAGCTCGGTATTCTCGTATATATCAGACTGAACCTTATCCAATCTGCCCTTTACATCATTGTACTCGGAAGTGGCAGCATCCACCTCTTCCTGCAAAACCCGCAGCTTTTCGGACAAATTCTCCACCCGGGCCTGGGCCTCGTTGGTAATCTCCTGCTGCTGGGCCGCCTTTTCCTGCAGATCCTGAAGCTGTTCCTCAAGGTCATCAGCCAAAGCAGTTCCTGCCACAGAAAGGGACATGAGAGCCGCCATTATAAGACTAGCCGTCTTGTGCTTGGTAGTAAAAAAACTCATAACAGCACCTCAGACCTTCAGGAAACGCTTAATGGAAACTGTACTGCCAATGGCACCCATAATCATGCCGCCAATAACCACAATCATTGTAACATAATTGAGGAAAGGCTCCTCCGGAATCAGTGGGAAGAAGGCCAAGGTGTCATAAATCTTGGCAGTAATACCGGAATAGGTGAGTCGCAGGACAACGGAAGCAATCAGACTTCCCAAAAAGCCCATCACTATACCCTCCAGCACAAATGGCCAGCGAATAAACCAGTCAGTGGCACCAACGTATTTCATAATGGCAATCTCCTTGCGGCGGGCAAACACCGTAAGGCGAATGGTATTGGAAATAATAAAGAGAGTGGCCAAGGCCAGCACCATCATCAAGGCAAAGCCGAAAATACGAATCAGTCGGGTAATATCAAAGAGATGCTCCATAACATCCTGACCGTACTTGGCACTGTCCACGCCCTCGAACTTTTCGATGTTTTCAGCGGCGGTTTTAACCATTTCCGGCTGTAGCACCATAACCTCAAAGGAATCCGGCAAAGGATTGGTTTCGTCCAAAGCATCCAGCAGAGTCTTTTGGTCCCCCAAACGCTCCTTGAATTTCTCCATGGCCTCTTCCTTTGGCACGAAGGTAACCTTTTCTACCCCCTGCATTTTCTTCAAATCCACCTCCAGATCACGGGCATCATCACGGGAAAAATCATCCTCCAGATAAACCTTGATCTGCACCTGGGATTCCATGGCATCCACCATTTTGTTCATATTCATAACCAGCATAAGAAACATACCGAAAATGAACAGTGATACCGCAACTGTACCGATGGAAGCGACTGACATCCAGTTGTTACGCCTTAAGGAGTGAATAACCTCCCGAATAAAATACTCCACAGTATTAATGCTCATAGCCGTAACCTCCTCGTGCCTCATCACGGACTATTTCTCCATGCTCAATGGCAATAACCCGCTTCTGCATGGCATCCACAATGGTTTTGTCATGGGTTGCCATTACGATGGTGGTGCCGGAGGCGTTAATGTTTTTGAAAATATCCATAATCCCCCATGAAGTCTCCGGGTCAAGATTACCTGTAGGCTCGTCAGCAATAACGATGGCAGGATTGTTTACAATAGCACGGGCAATGGCCACACGCTGCTGCTCACCACCAGAGAGCTGATTTGGGAAGCATTTGTACTTATCACGAAGTCCTACAATATCCAGCACATTATTAACATTGCGCTGCATCATGCGCCGTGGTGCTTCGATAACCTGCATGGCAAAGGCAATGTTTTCATACACTGTCTTGTCCGGCAGCAGACGGTAATCCTGGAATATAACCCCCAGGGAACGGCGCAAATAAGGCACATCCTTATTGGACATATGGATAATATCACGGCCGTTTACAGTGAGAATGCCAGAGGATGGCAACACTTCACGGAACAGCATCTTAATAAAGGTGGATTTGCCGGCGCCACTAGGGCCCACCAAAAACACAAACTCACCCTTCTTAATATCAACATTGATATGATTGAGGGCAATGGCACCGTTGTCATATACCTTCATAACATCATTCATATGAATCATCGAGAAACCTCCATTTCTACACTGTCTTTTATTCTATCACAAAAGCGGGCAAGCTAAAAGAAATATGTTATGGCTCATTCCCTCACATTTCACAATTTCATTCCCTTATATTTCATAATTTCATTCCCTCATTTTTCATGTACAAAAAATACCCTTAGTACACAACTGAGTGTACCAAGGGCATCTTACATCAATATTTATTCCAATATCCTGCCATCACGGGAGATGGTTATCACCTGCCAAGGGAGGAATTTGCCGCTGTTTTTCAGGGCTGTTTCTGCGGCTCTTTGGAGGCCACCGCAGCATGGCACCTCCATACGGAGAATAGTTACGCTCTTTATATCATTCTTACTGATGATTTCCGTCAGCTTCTCACTGTAATCTCCCTCATCCAGCTTTGGACAGCCAATCAGGGTTATTTTCCCTTTCATGAAATCCTCATGGACATTGGCATAGGCGTAGGCGGTACAATCCGCTGCAATCAGCAGCTTGGCCCCGTCATAAAATGGTGCCTGAGTTGGGAGCAGCTTTATCTGACATGGCCACTGATTAAGCTGGGACACTGAACGGGCAGAAGTCATTGGCTGATTATCCGCCTGTGACTCCGTCACCTCTGACTTTTTAAGCTGCATGGCCCTGGAGCCTGGGCATCCCATGCCCATTGGTGGCATCATGGTCGCAGAAGCCGCCTTCTTGGCACTTTGGGCCGCCTTTACCGCTGCCTCATCATAGGCAGGAGCTTCCCGCTTCTCAAAAGTAATAGCCCCTGTAGGACAGCCCGGCAAGCAGTCACCAAGCCCGTCACAAAAATGCTCCCGCATCAGCTTGGCCTTACCGTCTACAATATCTATGGCTCCCTCGTGACAAGCCTGGGCACACAGGCCACAGCCGTTACATTTTTCCTCATCAATATGAATAATCTGTCTAAGCATATTTATTGCCTCCTATTGTTCACACACCTTAACTTCATGGCATGATTATATAGGAATCATCCTAAATATTATGTTGTAAAAACAACATTTTAGAATTTTTTCACAGCGTATCAGGAAAAATATGCCAGTTTTTAATCATTTTATCCCATTAGCAGTTCCCCAGTCATTTATCTTCTCATAAAGTGGCACAGAAACACCATATTCCTTGCCCAGATTCACCACTCTGGTTACCAGACCGCTGAATTCTGACTGACGGCCCCGCTGAATATCCCGTTGCATGGACATGGTGGAATCTGGCTTTAAATTGTCCATCATCTTCAGCCCCACTTCCACCAAATCCTGCTCAAATTCCACTTCCATGGCCTTGCCAAGAGCCACTACTTCCTTTATAAGACCAGTGAAGGTATCCCGTTCCTCCCCTGGATGCTGGAATTTTTCACAGGTTACATCAAAATAGGACCCTGCTGCGGCCGCCGGGGAGACAAAGGCAAATTTCTGCAGGGCATCACGAATAATATTATCGCTGAAATGGGCTTTGATTTCTGCATCACGCAAAATCTGCTCCAGCTGCCCTGCCTTGTCTATAAGCTTTTTCTTCTGCTTTGGCCGATAGCCAAAAATAACCCGCAAAATTTTATTGGACTGGTATATTACGCCTGGAGCCTCAATTTCGCTCATAACATAAATACAGCCATCAAGACAGGTATTGTCCGGTAGCTGTTCCTGCATTACACCGCCAGTGCCAAAGACATTCAGAATCGGTACTATCAAAGTATCCTTTCCCGCCTTTTCACGGACAAATGCTACAGCGTCATCAAGGTTGTAATATTTCACGCAGACAAAGAGCACATCCGGTGTATCCATATACTCAGCTGCCGTAACGGCTCTTATATTGTCAACCGTAACAGTGCCACGATGATTGGTATGAAGCACCAGTCCTTTTTCCTGTATAGCCTCCAAATGCTTCCCACGGGCTATCAAGGTCACATCATTGCCAACCATGGCCAAATAGGCCGCCAATGTTCCGCCGGTTCCCCCGGCACCAAATATGCAAAATTTCATGTGAGGCCCTCCATCTCTCTACTTTCTTTCATTGTACATATCCCTGGTCAACTTCAATGTTTACCATACTAATATTTTATCTATTTTGCAGTATTTACACAATTTTTGGATAATATATTATCCAAGATTAATGACAATATGAACGTTAGAAAAGCAGTAAGCCAGCCCACACAACTATTGATAATTAACTACCTGCCGAATGGCTGACTTCATTCCATAGCGCAAAGCCCAAAATCATCACTCCGCCTATCCCTTGGGTAATGGTCAGACTCTCATGGAAAACGAAGTATGAGATTAACACAGCCACTAACGGATCAATATATCCCAAGATGGCCACTTCTTGCCCTGTGAGCTTCCCCAGGGATTCAAAATAGGCATAGTGCATGATAACCGTATGAACAAGACAGATTACTGCCAAGCTTAACCAACCGACACCATTTAAATCCAACAGATGAAAACCATCGACTGATGCGGTGTAAGGAAGCATTACCAGAGCTGCAATGCCAAACTGATAAAAGGACCGTTCCATACTGCCTACGCTTTTGATGTACTTATTGAGAATAATAAAGGTAGCATAAAAGACCGCTCCTAACAAACCATAGATTATACCAAGGGTATCATCACTTCCCAAGGATGAATCAAAAACATTCACGATAAGGGCCAAGCCCAGGGTGGACATTACAAAGCAAAAAATTTGCTGCTTGGTTAATTTCTCCTTGAAAAGGAAAGGTGATATGATAGTTACCAAAACCGGTGCAAAATAGTAGCTGATGGTGGCCAGCGCTATTGATGTATTGCGAAAGGCCTCAAACATAAATACCCAGTTTATGGCCAATGCTATACCAGATAGCAGCATCAATACCCCTTCGCCCTTCATTTTCTTCAAGGACAGCTTTTTCCTTTGAACCATAAACATAGCACCAATAATAACCACTGCACAAGCTGAGCGATACAGGGATAATTCCGCTGAAGTAATAGCCTCAGTATAACGGCTGAAAAAGCCCAAGGTACCAAAGATTGCCATGGAGAAAAGCATTTGCCAACGGGCAGCTTCCGTGGTCAGTTTGCCCATGGATGGTAAAGCTAACGATAACATATATATCAACCTCCCTAAAATATATTTTACAGAATGTAAGATTTAATGTAATGAGTATAAATAACCCGCCATGAAAAGTCAAGGATTATTTACAATATATTTTACATATAGTAAAATATATTGTATCAAGGGAGTGATTACAAGTGACTATAAATGAAATTATTGCTATAAATATGAGCAGGCTAAGGGAAGATAAAAATTTGAGTTTCGGACAATTGGCAGAACGGTCTGGAGTCAGCAAGGTCATGCTGTCCCAGATAGAAAAGGGGGAAGGCAATCCAACCATCAACACGATCTGGAAGGTGGCCAACGGATTGGGGGTAGACTATTCCCAGCTAATTGTACAGCCAGAGGCCAAGGTACAGGTAATACGCGGAGATGAGCTTCCTCCCCAGGAGGATGACGGTGGCGTTTTCCAGGCTCTTTGCTATTTTCCAGCCACCTCATCAAGGCGCTTTGACGTCTTTGTGGTAAAAATTGCCCCGGGAGGCGAGCATTTTTCCGATGGTCACTCCCCTAAAACCCAGGAATACGTATTGGCACAACAGGGCCCTTTAGAAGCCATATTAGATAATGAGACCTACTATCTGAAGCCAGGGGATGCTATATGCTTTGATTGCACCAAGCCCCATAAATTTAGAAACTCTAGTCAGGAGCCCATAGAATTTCTGGATATAATATATTATCAATAACATATTTTCCCCAAAGAAGGATAAAATAATATTACCTTTGACCTTCCATATATCGCTAAGACACGTAAGGCTGGATACCGATGATACGCACCATCGGCTCCAGCCTTTTTCACTACAATATATAATATGACTTTTACAAATCCTGTGCCGCCAGGCCCAGTTTTTTCTTCCAATAACCGGAATATACCACCGCCATTGGATTGTTCCCCAGCACCCGATCCTTAACCACCAAGGTAGTAACCGGACCATCACAGGCCTTGGAAAAGAGAGCATCATGTCCCACACATAGCCCAGCAGACACAAAAAGCTCCACACCATGCTCATTAAGGTACTTGGCCTGAGCCTTTGGATTACACATTGGCTCTACTGCACTCTTTGGATTTACCTTCTTTAACTTCAGCACATCCTTGGGAATACTGCAATTCTTACAGCAAACGGAAACTACTTCAAAGCCCTGATCAGTAAAAAACTTGGCAAATAGCTTTGCTTCATTCCGAATACCCATGCAAAACCCGATGCCAATGGTCTTATAGCCCATTTTTCTGGCAAACTCAGCAGTTTCCTGCAAACGGGTATATTTCATATAAAAGGTGCCTTCCACATAGGCGGCCGCCTTCATTATACGTCTTTCCTCTTTATCATATAGGGCCAATACCTCGCTCTGCTCCACAGGAACACAGCTTTTCCCCTTCATAAAACACATATGATTAGCATTGCAATTAGCGCAATCCCCCAACATTGTTCACACACTCCCTTCTATATCGTTCATCCTTAGCATAGCTTCAGTTCATATACCACTGGCTTGACCATTTTGCAGCAGGAATGCTGTAAGCAACCATGGCCCACCAGCTGGACACCCGCCTGATGACGGGCAAAGCACAGGGCCTCACCATAGCACATTTCCTTAGGCACAACGAAAGGACGACATTGACAAAAGCCAGCCCGTTGAAAGGCGGCTGAGGTGGCACTACATACATGAACTGTCACCTCTGGTACAGCAACCATAATCCGCTGCAGGGCCTCACGAATAATATCACCACACAGCGTTGTATAAACTTTTGGAGATACCATATTACAGGAAATCAGCGGATCGGCATAGGAAATCACATCCGCCCCCGCCTCAGCCACATAGGCAGCCTCCAGCACAATATTATCTATAAGTTGCTCGCACAGCCTTCTAAGAAGCTCTGGTTGAGCCCGCATCCCTTTGTAAATTTCCTTGGATGGTACCAATAAACTCAGCAGGGTAAAGGGTCCTTCAATATTAAAGCTGACCCGTTCTCCCTTGTGCTTCAGCAGGCGTATTGCCTGTAAATTCTCCTGCATAAGGCCATAGTCAAAGGAAAAGGTCGGTATTTTCACCTCAATCAGCTTCTCATAGGGCAAGGCTCCTGGCATCGGTTGTTGTGACTTATCTGAGATGAAATTCCACTTAGCTCCCAGCTGTTCGGCCTCAGCCATGGTTGCAAAGGGTAGCTTACACAGCATATCCCCTTCCAGCTGACAGATAGTATGGGCCATGGCAGCCATGGCCTCACTGTGGCAATATACATCACTGACCTCCACACCAGCCCGCTGACACAATTCAGTGGCAATATGCCGCTCCGGTTCACCACCGCATTTAAAATGTTCCATGAAGCCCTTCGCCATATTGCCACCACCTTTCCCAGTTTACTCTAAAACGATTTAAATATAGTATTCCACTTCCTGCTTACGCACCAGCTGGAAGGCCTGCATGATTTTATCCTCATACAGATGGAAATCCTCACTGGTACGATCCCGCACCAAGCCCTTATTAATATCCAAAATTGAATGAACCGTTCCAGGGTGGGCGTTCATTACCACCACCCGATCCCCCAGATAGATTGCTTCACTGATGTCATGGGTTACAAATACCACACTCAGCTTGTTTTTACTGTAAATATCCAGCAGCAGCTCCTGCAGCTCCATGCGGGTAAAGTTGTCCAAGGCCCCAAAGGGCTCATCCATGAATAATATTTCCGGCTCCAAGGCCAAGCTCCTGGCAATAGCTGTCCGCTGCCGCATACCACCGGACAATTCATGGATATATGAATTCTCATATTTTTCCAAATGCATTAGCTTCAAGTATTCCTTAGCCTTCTCTACCCGGGTTTTCTTATCATACATATCTTGAACATCCATGCCATAAACCACATTTTCCAATACGGTTTTCCAAGGAAACAGAGCATAGTCCTGAAATACAAAGGCGCACTTGGGCTGAGGCTCCTTCACCAGCTTGTCATCCAGATATACACCACCAGATTCAGCAATGTCCAGGCCGGCCATAATTCTAAGAAGGGTACTTTTACCACATCCAGATGGGCCCAAAAGGCAAACAAACTCTCTAGCCCCTACCTCCAGATTAAGATCTGACAGTACCAGCTGGGGCTGTCCATCCTTGGAGAAGGACTTACTAACATGTTTCACTTCCAGCATAATTGTCCCTCCCTTAATCCGCCGAATACTTGGCCTGCCACCGCAGCAGATGACGCTGTATCCTGTCAAAAACAGCCATTACAGCAGTTACCACCAGACCAATAAACAGAATACCCACAATAACCTTGCCATAATCGCCAAAATCTGAATAATACTTTACATACCAGCCTATACCTGAGGTGGCTCCAATCATTTCAGCCGATGCCAGCAGGATAAAGGAGAAAATCAATCCCACACTGCATCCAGTCAGTACCTGGGGCATAATAGCCGGCAGGATAATCTCAAAGAGCAAGCGCCGTTCCTTGATGCGGAGCATTCGGGCCGAATCAATCAAGGTTTTATCTATCTGCACCGTAGCATTTAGCGTACTCACGAATATTGGCCAAAAGGCCCCCACAAAAATTACCAAAACAGAAGCCAACTGAAAGGTTGGTAAAATAGCAATGGCGTAGGGTATATACACAATTGGTGGCACTGCACTCATAATCTTTGAAATGGGATGAACAGCATTAAACAATCTGCGTCGCCAGCCCACAAATAAGCCTAAAGGGATGGCCGTGGCCAGTGCCAGGGCATAGGCCGCTGACAATAATACCAGGGAGCTGCCCAAACCACGGAATATGGTTGGCAGGTCACCGATAAACAGCTCCAGTACCTGCTGAGGAGATGGGAACAAGAAGGCATCCAATACCTCCAGCTGCACTGTCAGCACTTCCCACACCACCAGAATCCCCAGAAAAATAGCTGTAACATCCACCACCTGTTGAGTCTTGGCCGACTTAGTAAAATTGAATTTATAAATCATTTTTCTCAAAATCTGCTTTAAGCTGCTTGTAAATGCTATCCTGCGGCTCAGCTTCAAGAAGCTTGTCCAGGGCCTTCTGATAGAGCTGGATATTGATGTGCTCTGCAATGTCAAAGTCCTTTTCAATATAACCCACTTCCTTCATGTACTTATAAAAGTCAATTACGGCATTACGATTTGGATCTGGATTGGATTCCACATATTTACCATAGGTCTCCTCATACAGTGTGTCCTTATCAATATTCACATATTTGGATAATATCTCTATGGATTCATCCTTATTCGTCTTGTAGAATCGATACGCCTTAATCATGGCCCGGAGAAACGCCTCATATTTTTCTGGATGCTTCTGGATATTGGCGGTAGAGGCAATTTGACGGCAGCATGGATGATTTTCAAAGCCAGGCACCTCCGGACTGTACTTAACAATCTTTAAGCCCTGCTGTTCTGCCATTTTACGGAATGGAGTCCATACAACAGAAGCATCTGCTGCACCATTCTTCACTGCCTCCATAGCCGCAGAAGCTGATTCCATTTCCTTAAAGGTTACATCCTCGCCAATTTTTAGGCCCTGCTTAATAGCTGCCTCACGGAATACAATATCACCGGTGGCCAAACGAATAGTGGCCACAGTCTTTCCCTTAAGATTCTTTAAATCAGCTAATTCAGCAGCCTTCTCCGGCTTTGCCACCAGAGCATGGCCCATGGACATCTGCCCGGCAAAAATCGTTATTGGGCTTCCCTTGGACATATACACCATTGGTGCCGAGCTGCCAAAGGCTCCCACATCCAGCTTACCATTGGCCACAGCGGTAATGCCCTCACCGGAATTATTAAATAATACCAACTCTGAATTTAACCCTTCTTCAGCAAAATATCCCTTCTCCTGGGCAATAAAATATAAAATATGTCCAGTGGAAGCCAGATAACCAATCTTAAAATCCGTCTTTTTATCTGTTCCTGCGGACTTTTCAGAACCACCGCAGGCTGTTGTAATCATAGCAATTACAATTAATAATGCTGCTAATATCTTCTTCATACCCTATCATCCCTCTTTCATGCCACAATGGAGGTGGCATCCTTAATCGCAAACGGATTGCCGATACGACGTACCGTATTTAACATTTCGTGAATATTTTCAAATGGGGTTTCCGTTGGCAGGCTACACCCAGAGGCTACAATAAAACCCTTTGGTGAATCGTAAACCTTGCGGACAACTTCCACCGTGGCTTTACGCACATCATCCACCGTGCCCTCCAGCATGGTTTCCGATGGCCGTACATTGCCCATAAGCATTACCCTGTCCCCTACCAGCTCCTTGGCCTTTAGGATATCCGCATCATTGTCAATACTCAGGCAGTCCGCCCCGGCCTTTACCATATCCTCCCAAATACCATCAGTTTTCCCGCAAATGTGCAGGGTTACCTTCTTACCCTTATTGTGAATATGGTCAATTAGCTTTTTCAAATATGGCAAGGAGAATTTACGGAACAATCTTGGGCTTATAACTGTGCTTGATGACATGGCGTCTGTAAGACTTGGGGTAACTCCCGCATCAATTACTGCATCCACATAACGAAGATTACTCTCCAATGACACCTGACATAGCTTATGAACAGCTTCCGGATTCTTCAAGGTTAAACGCACCAGATTTTCTGCTCCCACCAAAAAAGATGAGTTGGTAAATGGTCCGGTGACTGCACCACCCACTGGGACTTCCTTGCCTACTGCATCCACCACTATCCTCATGGCCTTTAAATGCTCAGGCAAATTGCCGTCCTTATAGGGATCCGCTGGACGCAGCTTATCGATCTCATCCAAATTGGACAATCGTGGATCCAGCTTTATTACCGGTTGACCGAGATATGCTGTTTCATCCTCGGGGTATATTACCTCGGACCCCATAGCCTCAGCTTGAGTATATAGGTCGGTAAACACCCGAATATTGTCATAATGAAACAATTTATAGGCCGCAATATGGGCCTTGGCTATCAGCTCTCCATTGCCTCGGAAATCCGATACCTTTACCCCGATTACCCGGGCAGCGGTATTTCCTACAACTGGTACACATGGCAGCCGATCTATGTCTTCGCCCTTGGCGTAGGCTGTCATACGCTCAATGGCCGTCATCTCATCCTTCCATTCCGTCATGAAATTCATCTGCCTTTCTTGCTCAACATTTTCATTGCTTCGTCACATGATGAAACCTTGCTTTGGCGTGGGGAATGGCAATAGCTTCCATAAAATGCTCCTGAAAATCAGGCTCCGCCGCCGTCTCCACAAATTCCACCTTTCTGGCAATTTCATCCGCCTCATGGCGTTTATCGATATTTAATAAGGCAATACGGGCACCATCGCCTGCAGCGTTGCCCACAGCATGAATATTATCAAGATCGCAATCCGGGAACATGCCCATTACCAAAGCACTGCGCTTATTTATATAGCTGCCGAAGGCCCCAGCCAGAATTACCTCATCCACATGGTCAATTCCATATTTATTCAATAAGTACTCAGCCCCCACATAGATAGCGCCCTTGGCCAGCTGAATGGCCCGAATATCGGCCTGGGTAACTACTATGTCCTGTCCTATCCCTGTTTCCTTGGCATAGGCCAGCACATATTCCCATTTGCCATTTTCATCCCTTCTAATGCGGGGAGTGTCCAATTTATTATTAATGCGGCCACTCTTTCCCACAATTCCCGCCTCATAAAGGGCGGCAAATACATCGATTATCCCTGAACCACAGATGCCTAAGGCTCCAGTAACCTCCAGCTCCGGATACCAGGTATCATTGCCGATAACCTTGTAGGATGGTTCCAGGGTTTCCTTGGCAATCTTCACTCCTTCAATGGCACCAGGAGCAGCCCGCATACCAAATTTTATCTGAGCCCCTTCCAATGCTGGGCCAGTGGCACAGGAGGTACACAGCAGTCTGTCCCGGTTTCCCAGGTCAATCTCCCCGTTGGTACCAATATCGATAATCAGCTTTATCTTATCGCTGTTATATGGTTCCTCGGCTATGACCACCGCCATATTATCTGCCCCTACAAAGCCAGCCTCAATAGGTAATGAATGTACCCAGCCAGCGGGATTTATATTTATGCCCAAATCCCTGGCCTTTATGTCTAAGGCATGGGCTGCCACTGGCGCAAAGGGGGAGCGCCCCACATAACCAGGGTACAGCTTTAGGGCCAAATGATGCATTACAGTATTGTAGACCAGCACCATTTCATCCACATCCTCCGGGGTACCACCGATACCAGCCGTCAGCTCCGTGGCCAGCTCATTGACATCATTTATGATAATGTCATGCAAGGTCTGAAGCCCATCGGGGTTACTGGTGGCATAGGATACTCTCGATAAAATATCCTCACCATAACCAATCTGGGAATTCATACGGGAGGCCTTTTGCAGCAGCTCCCCCGTATCTAAATCACAGAGATAGGCCGCCAATGTGGTGGTACCAATATCAATGGCAATCCCCAGCTTACGGCTGTAATCACCACCCCGCACCCTAACTATTTCCTGCTTGTCCTCCCGCAAGGTTACGGTAACCTCCCAGTTGTTTTCCCTAAGCACCTGGGACAGCTTGCATAAAACCGTATAATCAAGTGTTATATCTCCTAATCCCGTCGACTCATATAAAGCCCGTAGAAGTCGTTGCTGATCATCCATAGGGTCCTCCAAGGTTGGTGGCGTAAGTCTTAAAAAATAGGATTTTACTGCCGGCTTTATGGCAATTTGTCTGGAACTGCCTGCCTCCAGAACCACCTGCTTGGCACTTTGGCTCTTCTTGGGAACGCTGACCACCAAATCACCCTTTATGTGGACACAGCAAGCTAAACGCACGCCCTTATGAATTTCTTCCGCAGTCAGAATTTTCTCTTCCACCGTACTTAGGGGAGAAATATGCTCCTTGGCTGAGCTCAGACCCAATTTATCGAAGGTTCCAAATTCCGGAATAATCTTACATTTTCCACAGACCATAGCCCCACCACAGGCCGCTTCAATACCAACCCCCAGGCTTTGGGCAGCTTGTAAAATAGTTGCTCCTTCCTCTACTTCACCGCGCCGACCAGAGGGCTGAAATACAATCTGATATTTGCTCATTTATACGCCCCCTTACACGGCTTTGGCGGCACCAGTAAAGGTTTGGATATTGCTTAGTGGCGTTGAGGTGCTCAACCCACAGGCTGGTGCCAATATATTAATCTCATCCTGAATAAGCTGCTCAGTACCGCGCTGTATATTTGGTTCTTCCCCAAATTCCAACAGAAAGGTACTGAGATTTCCCATAGTCGTAAGCTGAGGGTACGCTTCCTTCAGCTTTTTAAGACTTACCAAAGCATCCACACTTATTGCATCTGCATGGAGATTGGCTATATGATGCGTCACAGCCTGCATGCGACCACATATATGAACGATTACTGGTACCCCCATTTCATGAATGGCATCCACCAGCTTATTTATATAAACCACTGCATAATCGCCGAACATCCTTGGACCTAATATTTCACCGGTGGCTGTTGGGTCAGCAATGGAAATTACGCTGGCGCCATTATCCACCATGTATCGGGCATAGCCAATCAGCTGATTGGTTACATAATCCACAAATCTGTGGGATTCATCCTTGACCTTACGCAGCTCCTTCAGGAAATTCATTGGATCCACCACCGAAGCGGCGGTACTCAATGGACCAGTTATGCTGCCTATAACCGGTATGTCAGGAGAGTGGCCGGCAGCATTATATATTGCCTGAAAAACTGTACCCGCTCTAGGGCTCTTCACTAGGGCATCATCAGCCTTATAAATTACATCCTTTAACGAAGGAAATATTTCCTTGGCAATCTTTGGTTCACATTTTAGGGTACCAAAGTCGATATCACTGCCCAGCGCTTCAGCCTCCACGGTCATGCAAAAGGGAATACCCACATTTTCAAAGCCCGTATCCGCCTGCACATCCAAGGCCAAGTCTGCCATCATCTTAGAATCACGATGTCCATCGGGTAATACATTTCCATGATTTTTCATTACATCAACAATAGCTGAATTCATCATGCCCCCGGGACAAATCACTGGAGCCCTGTCAACTGCTTCGCCCTTCAGAGAACGTAGCAACCGCTCCTTGGGAGATAACACATCCATATTCTCACGCTCCTAACGCCAAATCGGTATTACTCAGCAGCTTTTCCGCCACTTTTACGGCATCAGCAGCATTCCTGGCATATCCGTCAGCACCAATCTTTTTGGCAAAGGCTGGAGAAATTGGGCCGCCACCCACAATAACCTTAAATTTATCACGAATTCCCTTATCAGCGAGGATATCTACCACTTCCTTCATCCCCGGCATGGTAGTAGTCATAAGAGTGGCAATACCAATAATATCTGCTCCGTATTCCTCTGCTTTACTTACAAATTCAGCTGGAGGAATATCCCGGCCCAGATCCAGCACCTCAAAGCCACCAGTTTCCATCATCAGCCGAACCAGATTTTTGCCGATATCATGGGTATCGCCCTCAACCACACCAATGACAACCTTGCCCTTCTTGGACACGTTTTCACTCTTTAAATGGGGCTTTAATACATCAATCCCCACATTCATAGCGTCAGAACACATCAACAGCTCTGGAACAAAATATTCTTCTTCATCAAATAACTGACCGGCCCGTTCCATTCCCTTGGCCAGCCCCAAGTCTATAGTTTCATAGGCATCAATACCAGCGGTAAGGGATTGTTGAGCCAACTCCTCCACAGTATCCTCTTCCATTTCCACTACAGCATCGGCTATTTGTCTTAATAATTCTTCCTTTTCCATAGCTGTCTACCTCCTGCTCACAATTCATCATATTACATCTATAACATACTTGTTTGGTATGTTTATGGTTATGTTGAAATAGATATTACAACATACCATAATGGTATGTCAATAGAAAATTTTATTAATTTTTGATATAGCACAAAAAAACACTGGAAAATGATTTACTCACTTTCCAGTGTTTTTGATTGTATTACTTTTTTTCTTTTTTCTTTTTATCAATGAGCTCAATGGCCAGCTCAGCATTGTGCATGGCCAGACGACGAAGCTCAGCGAAAAGCTGCTCGTTTTTCTTGCTAAAGCCTGCTTTATCATTCCACTTGGCACGAACCTTGCTTACCAGCTCATCATACTTGACATTTTCCAGATCCCCAACAGGGCTTTCCCCTACAGACTCCAGGAATCTGTCAATCTTAGGATCATAGGAAACGCCTATCATCGGCACGCCCATAACCGCTGCAAAAATCAATGCATGGAGACGGACGCCAATAAGAAGATCCATGTTGCCCACAATGGATAACAACTCCTTGGTGGTGTATTCCTTATGAAGCACCACCGCATTACAGCTTGTCATGGATGCCACCATTTCAGCGCAATGTACATCCTCTGGATATTGCATTGGTAAAAATACAATGCGGGCATCAAATTCCTGGGCTATCTGGTCTGCGGCCCTGGCAATTACTGCCTTGTAATGGGTCCAGTCCTGCCACTCTCGAACGGAAATGCCCACCAATGGCTTGGCACCATAGGCATTGTTTTCCTTCAAAATAGTCCTGCCGATATTTCTGTCCACAGGATGAATGGCGTGAACCGGGTCAGAGGTACACTCAATGGCAGGATGGCGAATCTTCATCTGTGCCAATTCCCCTAATGAGCCCTTATCGCGAACCGTAATCTGCTTAATGCCATTACCAACTATACGCATAATCCAGCGGGCCATGCGCCCCTGAATTGGACCTATACCCTGAGCATACAGCATAACAGGGGTCCGAAGAAGCTCTGCCAGCACAATTATCATGAGATAATAATAAAGGCTGCGACGGGAGGTAACATTCTGCAAAAGACTGCCACCACCACTTATAAGGAGGTCTGCCTTGTACAGGGCACCTATAATACTTCCAATATCCAGCCAACCAATGGAATTCACCTGATGGCGTTCCCTGGTGTCAGCAGGATCAGCGGAAATAACCGTAATATTTAAATTTGGATCCAAATCCGACAATACTTCTACCATAGCTGCCAGCATTGCTTCATCGCCGGCATTTCTGGAACCGTAATACCCGGAAATTACAACATTACTCATGTCTGTTGTCATTCCTTATCTTTACTTATTTTTACAACTCAACTTTGGGGCAACAAATTTGCTCCAGAGCTGAATGAGAATCATACAGATAGCACCCACGCCGGCACCCAATACAATGCCACCAATGCCACGGGCAAAGGACATAAATACAGGAGAGCGCATGTGAGCGAAGGTCTCAACCATGGAGCCCTGACCGATGGTAGCCACCAGCACCAGAGCAAAGAGAACCATAGTCGGCCACTTACGGAACCAGCCCATTACAGCCAGCATAAATGCCGGATGACCAATGAGAAGCTCCTTGGAACGAGGACGGGCATACATGGCCTGCTCCAAAAATGCCCTGAACTTAAGCTCAGTGGCAGAAACAGGCATACCCATGGTATGACCGGAACGGGCCACAAAGATAACGCCAGCAACCAAAACCAAAAACAGTATCAAAAGAGACTTAACCTTCACAGGCATATCCAGCATCTTGCGGAACTGGTCCATAAAGCCCTCGGTGTCGTCCATCTTGCCATCGAATACATCGAAACGCTGCAGGAAGGCAATGGCCACCAAAATAATTGGCAACACAAAGGTGAGCTTAATGCCACGGAAGATATTAACCTCCAACAGATACTCCGTATCTGCAAGGGAACCGGAAAGGTAGGAGGCACCCACATAGGACATGATACCACAAGTAAAGAGGGCAATCACGCCAGTGGCAATCATCTTTGGCAAGGATGCCTTTTCATCGGCACTCTTGGCCCGGAAGCGGTCCATCTGCCAGATTACTGCAATAACTGGGAATACGTTGGCACTTAAGAGAGCAGCCACCACGCGAATTTTATTGCCGTGGCCCATGATAACAGGCCCCGCAGCAGCAATAATGCCAATTATCAGCAATCCATAAATGTACTTTTTCTTAAGCCCTGGAATTACCAGGCAAAGATACAATACACAGGCAGCAGCCACACCTATCATTACCAGAGCACGAAGCCAGCTGGCTGGATAAAAATGGTCAAACACACCAGCCTTGCCGATGGTGTAGCCCTGAGCCTCCAGCTTATCCCTTACAGCTGAAAAATATGTCATATTAGTTTCCAGCAGGGTCATGCCAGGAGCCGGCTTGTCAAATATCTTCAAGAGATTGTAACGGATGTTACGCTCAGCATCTGTATTTGCCCAGCGCTCCACACACTCGCCGATTTTCATCTTCTTCTGCTCATCCTTAGGAATGGAATAGAGGCGGGCAGAATGATAATCATTGGCCTTGGCAATATCCAGCATGCCATCCTGATGGAAGAACTGAAGCTGAGTTACCCCCTCAATCATACCAAGAGTGAGGTCACGCTCTGCCATTTTTTTGGCAGTATATTCGGAATAATCCGGAGCTCCCAAGGTCTGGGAACCGGAAAATACAATACCGGAAACCTTGTAGTTATCGATGCGCTTGAAGAAAGCATCCACATCGTCTTCGGTACATTTGTTGTAATTGGTAGGACGGGCCAAAACATAGAAGCCCCCCTTATTTACAGCCTCCATCTCATCAGTAGGCATACCCAAATCCATCTTCTCAAAGGACTCGAACTGGGCCTTTACTGCCAGCACTGTGGAGCCACCTACATTAAGAGCAGTAACCCGGTCCTTGCCCAGACGGCGCACCAAATCCTCATGAACCTCCTTGAAGGTCTGGTCATGATGCCCGGTAACATAAATCTCAGTGCCCTTAATGGTGCCGTCCTCCACCAGCTTACGCCAGTTAGGATCTGTCATAGCACCAGTATAATAGCTGGTGAGAACATCACTGCCATTAACAGCAGTAGTTTTGCCATTTACATTCAGCTTCTTGAAGGTGGTTTCATAAACCGCCAGAGAAGTGATGCCAGCGTCCTTGGCCTGCTTCATGACCTCTTCCACAGGCACGCCATCGCATTCAGCCAAGGCCACAAGGTCTTCGTAGTCCACAATAAGCTCTATGGAATTATTGCGAACCTCCACCTGATGACGCTGAATATTAATAAACAGTGAAGCAAAAAGGCCGATAATTATCAGCACTATTAATAATTTATTATACGCAAACTGCTTCATCGCAATTTAACTCCTTATTTACCAGTTGTGTGACGGCTGGCCTTAATAATAACCCGACCGTCCTGCATCTCCACATCATCCACCTCGGCCCGTACAGGCATTTTCTGCAAATCAAAGAGAAGAATATCCCCAAAGAAATTGCCCACCACGGCCTTTCCAAATACGGCATTTTTGATATCTAAATGGGTCATGTGAAAATAAACACCACCATTTTCCTCGAATACAGTCCCTTCCAGGGTAAGGTCTGCCGTGCGCCCCAGCAGCTTTACGGTGCCGGTGGCAGACAGCTTTTCCTTGTTCATGGTGGCAGTAATATTATCAACCTTTTCCAGCTTGTCCTGCAAAAGCATCTGAAGGGATTCCTGGGAAATAATGCCAGTCATTTCCAGCTTGTCTGCAGACCTTACTGCAGAACCATCCCGGGCATCCAGCTTGGTAAGGTCACCGTTGACATTTTCCCCGTCAAGGGTCAGCTTATCAACGCGGACCTGTCCCACCATGGCATTATCAGCATCAATATGAATACTGTCCATGTGGCCTGCCAAAAGCATAAATCCCGCCATGCTGGAAACCTTCACATTTACATTATCCGCCTTGGTGGCATCCTCAATACTGTGGGCAATGGAGCCCTGCACCACAAAGGGCAGAATCAGCTGGCAGAACACCAGCAACACCACTATTATGGCCATACCAAATTTTAATGCCTTATTCACAGTTATCTCCTAAAAATCCAATACTCAGTAATCGGCTGAGGAGGTACCGGGAGATGCAGTTGGGGACGTATTTTGCGTTGGTACTTAGTGAATCCAAGCTTTTAGCGTAGGATGAACTTAGTACCGCTACGCAAACTAGTGAGCGAGAGCGTTCCCCAATGCATCTCCTGGCACACCATCATGCGCATTTATATCTGATGGTTAGCCTTGGCCCGAAGGAAGGCCTCAATGAACATATCGATTTCACCGTCCATAACTGCACCGGTGTTACCAGTTTCAGCATTGGTACGATGATCCTTAACCATGTTGTATGGATGGAATACATAGGAACGAATCTGGCTGCCCCACTCGATCTTCTGCTGATCACCCTCAAGAGCAGCGATTTCCTTTTCCTTCTTTTCCTCCTCCAGCTCAAAGAGCTTGGCCCGAAGCATCTTCAGACACTGCTCGCGGTTCTGGAGCTGGGAGCGCTCATTTTGGCACTGAACCACAATTCCTGTAGGCTCATGGGTCATACGAACAGCGGAGGAAGTCTTATTGATGTGCTGACCACCGGCACCGGATGCGCGGTAGGTATCAACACGAACTTCATCCATATTAATCTTAACCTCTTCAGTGTCATCCAGCTCCGGCATAATATCACAAGCACAGAAGGAGGTATGACGACGGGCTGCGGAATCGAATGGAGAAATACGTACCAGACGATGTACGCCCTTTTCGGACTTCAAAAAGCCATAAGCGTTGTGTCCCTTGATAAAGAGAGTAACAGACTTAACGCCGGCCTCATCACCTGGGAGGAAGTCGGCAGTTTCCACAGTAAAGCCATGACGCTCAGCATAACGGCCATACATTCTAAGGAGCATGCTGGTCCAGTCCTGAGCCTCAGTGCCGCCGGCACCTGCATGAAGGGTCAGAATTGCATTGTTGGCATCATACTTGCCGGAAAGCATAACCTCCAGCTGAAGCTCCTCCAACGCCTTGTCAATCTCAGCCATATCGGCCTTGATATCCTCCTCCACGCTTTCATCCTTGTCATCCATGCCAATTTCCCACATTACCTGCACATCATCGTACTTGGCTACAAGGGCCTTATATTTATCAACACTAATCTTAACATCATTAAGCTCCTGGTTGATTTTCTGGGCACTTTCAGGATCATCCCAAAAAGTAGGCTCACCCATTTTATATTCCAATTCTGCAATTTTTTCTTCTTTATGAGCCACATCCAGAGCCTTTTCCATCTCGTTCAGTCGCTCCTGGAGTGCCGCAATACCTGGCTTCAAATCCTCCAGCATGTTCTCACATCCTATTTAAATTCATATTAATTAATGGACCTCATCCCCCTCCTGCGGAGGGACCTTCCCCAAGGGAGAAGGCCTGTAGCTAGTTGAGCTGCATCAATTGCCTTCCCCGCTGGGGAAGGTGTCAACGAAGTTGACGGATGAGGTTATTTATCACGACCGCAGCAATTTTTGTACTTTTTCCCGCTGCCACATGGGCATGGGTCGTTACGGCCAATCTTCTCGCCCTTTACAACAGGCTGCTTTTTGGCTGGCTCCTGGTCCCCTTCCCCTGAGGAATGGGAGCTCTTGGCCTGGGCCAGACGCTGCTTTGCCTGCTCCTCCATGGCACGCTGCTGCTCTGGAGTTATGATGTTTACGCGATACATCATGGTGGCAATATCAGTCTGAATGGCGTCAATCATGGACTGGAACATATCATGACCCTTGATTTTGTACTCAACCAGTGGGTTGCGCTGACCATAGGACAGGAGGCCAATACCCTCACGGAGCATATCCATATCATCAAGGTGCTCCATCCAATGATTATCAATAACACGAAGCATAACTATGCGCTCCAGCTCACGCATATTAGTCTCGCCAAACATCTTCTCACGAAGCTCATAGGCCTCAGTAGCCAAATTCATCAGAGTCTCCTGAACCTCATCGCGGCTCATTTCCTCCAGCTCCTCCAGCTTCAGTCTGCCGGCTGGGGCATAAATCTGCTCTGCATCCTTAATGAGGTCCCCAAGGGTCCACTGCTCAGGATACAGCTTGGCATTGGCATACTGGTCCATTTCGGACTCAATAATCTGGCCAATCATGTGCATGATGTGCTCCTTCAGGTCCTCACCCTTCAGCACCTGCTTGCGCTCCTTGTAGATAACCTCGCGCTGCTGGTTCATAACATCATCATATTCAAGGACATGCTTACGCATATCGAAGTTACGTCCTTCAACCTTCTTCTGGGCATTCTCGATGGATTTGGTAATCATCTTGTGCTCAATAGGGTCATCCTCACCCATGCCAAGACGGTCCATAATAGAGGAAATATTCTTGGCACCGAAAAGACGGAGGAGGTCATCCTCCAAGGACAGATAGAATCTGGAATTACCAGGGTCACCCTGACGGCCGGCACGACCGCGGAGCTGATTATCAATACGACGGGACTCGTGGCGCTCAGTACCTACGATAAAGAGACCACCAAGCTCCGGTACACCTTCCCCCAGCTTAATATCAGTACCACGACCAGCCATATTGGAGGCAATGGTAACAGCATTCTTCTGACCAGCGTCAGCGATTATTTCTGCTTCCTTCTCATGGAACTTTGCATTCAGTACGTTGTGGGAAATTCCACGTTTTCTCAGTATAGCACTGATTTCCTCAGACTGGGCAATGGAAGTAGTACCAATGAGAATTGGCTGACCAGTGGAATGAATCTTCTCCACATCATTGGCCACAGCCTTCAGCTTGGCACGACGGGTCTTGTAAATAACATCCGGGAAATCCACGCGCTTAACTGGCATATTGGTAGGAACAACCACTACAGGAAGGTTATAAATCTTGATAAACTCGTCTTCCTCAGTCTTGGCAGTACCGGTCATGCCACCCAGCTTCTTGTACATACGGAAATAGTTCTGGAAGGTGATGGAAGCCAGAGTCTGGGACTGACGGCGAACCTCCAGGCCTTCCTTTGCCTCAATAGCCTGATGCAGGCCATCGGAATAACGGCGGCCCTCCATAAGACGGCCTGTGAATTCATCAACGATAACGATTTCGTCATCCTTAACCACATAATCACGGTCACGCTTCATAAGAGCCTTGGCACGAAGAGCAGCAGTGAAGCAGTGGGACATTTCAATGTTCTCGGAATCGTACATATTATTTACGCCCAGGAACTTCTCCACCTTGGAAACTGCACCCTCAGATGGAGCAACAGTCTTCTGCTTCTCATCCACGGTGTAATCCTCACCGGCCTTCAGAATTTCAACAGCCTTGGCCATACGGGTATACATATCAGTAGACTTGGTACCGGCACCGGAAATAATCAGCGGGGTTCTGGCCTCATCGATAAGGATACTATCCACCTCATCCACGATGGCAAAGTTCAGCTCACGCTGTACCATCTGATTAATATCCACCACCATGTTATCACGGAGGTAATCAAAACCGTACTCATTGTTGGTACCAAAGGTAATATCACAGCTATATGCAAATTTACGCTCAGGGAAGTCCATATCATGCTTGATAAGACCTACACTAAGGCCCAGGAAGTTATAAAGACGTCCCATCCACTCACTATCGCGCTTTGCCAGATAGTCGTTGACGGTAACCATGTGAACGCCCTTGCCGGTAAGTGCATTAAGGTATACTGGCAAAGTTGCCACCAGTGTCTTACCTTCACCGGTACGCATCTCTGCAATTTTGCCCTCATGAAGGCAGATACCACCAATCATCTGAACATCAAAATGTCTCATGCCCAGCACACGGCGGGAGGCCTCACGAACTACGGCAAATGCCTCAGGAAGAATATCATCCAGGGTCTCGCCATTGGCAAGACGCTCCTTAAATTTCTCTGTATGTTTAACAAGGGAGGAGTCGCTAAGCTCGGTCAATTCTTCTTCATAAGAATTAATCTGGTCCACGATTGCTCTCATTCGTTTTATTTCTTTTTCATTATTGTCGCCTAAAAATCTTTTAAAGATGCCTAACAACAAAACTCACTCCTAACAAATTGGATATGTGCGCAAAAACACCTTTTAACAGTTTATCAAACTATCCTATATAAGTCAAAAGAAAGGATTATATTTTATATATGTAAGAAAACACATAGCAGTAAAAAGGCCGCTGCCCGCATGACCTACGAGCAACGGCCCCTTCTATGATTTACCGATCCTACAACCGGCAAAAATCTTTGTTAAGCTCTTGTCCGCTATTCTCTATCTGTTATCGGACTCGATCAAGCCATACTTACCATCGGAACGACGATAAACTACGTTGACTTCCTCAGTATCAGCGTCACGGAATACAAAGAAGTCATGGTTCAAAAGGTTCATCTGCATTATAGCCTCTTGTACATCCATAGGCTTTACAATAAACTTCTTGCGCTTAACGATTGGATAATCGTCTTCCTCATCCTCTACACGAGCCTGAGCAGCATTTGCAGCGAATGCTTCATCCAGCAGAGTGCCATCACGGAAGCGGCGCTGCATCTTGGTCTTATGCTTATGTATCTGGCGTTCCAGCTTTTCAATGACCAAGTCAATGGAGGCATACATGTCATGGGAGGCTTCCTCGCCCCGGAGGAGTACGCCCTGAACAGGAACGGTAACCTCAACGAGATGACGGTCCTTTAAGACGCTGAGTAATACAGAAATTTCGCCAACCGAATCGAAGTATCTGGTAATCTTACCGATTCTCTTTTCCACATAATCTCTCAGGGCTGGGGTAATCTCTACATTTTTACCTCTGATAGTGAATGTTGTCATACTAACATCCCCTTTCCATTTTCTATGATTATATTATTCGCCATTATAAGGAAAAACCCTTTTATTTAATTTCAAAATTCAATTAACTATATTTTTTCCACTTTAAAAGGTGTCCCGGAATCACTTCCAGAACACCTTGTGATTTGCAGTATATAAGAATTAGGCCTGCTTAACGACATTAGCTGCCTGAGGACCACGAGCACCCTCAACGATCTCGAATTCCACAGCCTGACCCTCGTTGAGAGTCTTGAAGCCTTCATCTACAATTGCGGAGAAATGTACGAAGATATCGTCGCCACCCTCGCGCTCGATAAATCCATAACCCTTTTCAGCACTAAACCACTTAACCTTACCTGTCATTTTTGAAACCTCCTAGAAATCCACGGTTAAAAACCGTTAAAACTTACCCTTTCAATATATCATCTATAGTTGGCAGACGCAACTATTTTAGCAAGAAGAATTTAACCCCCGAATACTCTTTTTGCAAAAAAAAATTAATGGCTAATCAATATTATATAATTAATATAGGCTTAGCCATTAATTTTAAATTTTTTATATGGTTCTGCAAAAATTTTTGCAAAATTCTCACAAAATTTTTGAGAAGAATAATCTGGTTCTTTCTTCCTTTGGATTATCAAAGACTTCCTTTGGAGGTCCCTGCTCAATAATCTGCCCCTCATCCACAAATAGGAGTCTGTCCCCCACCTCCCGGGCAAAGCCCATCTCATGAGTGACAATAGCCATGGTCATGCCCTTATCTGCCAATGACTTCATAACATCAAGTACCTCTTTTACCATTTCAGGATCAAGGGCTGAGGTTGGCTCATCAAACAGCATTACCTTAGGCTTCATGGCCAAGGCTCTGGCAATGGCCACACGCTGCTGCTGACCGCCGGAAAGCTGTGGTGGATAAGCCCCAGCCTTATCAGCAAGGCCGACCTGATTTAGCAGCTCCATGGCAGTCTTTTCTGCCTCTTCCTTGGAAATCTTGCGAACCTTCATCGGTGCAAGGGTAATATTCTGCAAAACCGTCATGTGGGGAAACAGATTAAAGCGCTGGAAAACCATGCCGATTTCCTCACGGGCCTTGTTAATATTTGCCTCACCATTCAGCTCGATACCGTCCACAACCACCTTGCCGGAGGTTGGCTCCTCCAACATGTTCATGCACCGAAGAAGGGTACTTTTACCGGAGCCTGATGGGCCGATAATAACCACAACTTCCTTTGGATTAATATGCAAATTTATTCCTTTTAATACTTCGTGATCCTCAAAGGATTTCCGCAAATCTTTAATATCTATCATGATGTCTTCAACCTCTTCTCCATATATGCCACCAGACGGGAAATTGCCAGAGTCATTACCAAATAAATAACGGCTACGCTAAGCCAGATCTCCAGGGAACCGTAAGTTCTGGCAATAATGAGCTGACCGCGACGGGTGAGCTCCTCAAAGCCGATAACGGAAACCAGAGAGGAATCCTTCAGCAAGGCAATAAATTCATTGCCAAGAGGTGGAACAATATTCTTGAAGGCCTGAGGCACAATGATATAGCGCATGGTTTGAACCCAGGTCATACCCAAGGAACGCCCGGCTTCCATCTGCCCCTTGTCAATGGCCTGAATACCAGCACGGAAGATTTCTGCCACATAAGCGCCGGAGTTAATACCACAGGCAGTTATGGCTGCCACAAATGGGTCCACACGCTGATCCAGCATTAAAGGCAGGGCAAAATAAATCAGGAAAATTTGCACCAAAAGAGGTGTGCCCCGTAAAAAGTCAATATACACTGCTGCCAGCATACGGAGAGGAGTCACATGGGAAATGCGGGCAATACCCACAAACATACCGATAATCATACCCAGTCCCACTGACAGGGCTGTAATCTTAATAGTAATACCCGCACCCAGCAAAAGCAGTGGGAAGGATTGTATTACCAAGTCAAAATTAAAACTCATGTTAATTCACCCGACCAATCTAAAAATGTATTTTTGCAAAATCATAAAATAATTATACATTGTTTATGAATATTTTTCCATACTTGGTCAAAAAATATTTTCACTTAATCATATCAAAGAAAAAGGCTGCCGCATATGATATGCACGCCATACGCAACAGCCTCTGTAAATATTTAATTATTTTTTGTTGCCAAACCACTTAGCGTAAATCTGGTCGTACTTGCCGTTATCCTTCAGCTTCTTCAAAGCCTCGTTAATCTTGGTCTGGAGCTCAGCATTATTCTTGTTGATAGCCATACCATAATCCTCAGAGGTTAAAAGCTCGGAAAGAACCTTTACATTGTCATTCTTGGACTCAACAATATATCTGTCGTTTACAGGGCGGTCATTGATAACTGCATCAACGCCCTTGGCATTCAGCTCAATAAAGGTATCAGCAGAGGAGTTCAACTCCTTGACCTCAGCACTGCCCAGCTTCTTGGCCTCAGTAGCGGAGGTGGTACCAATCTGAACTGCAATCTTCTTGCCCTTCAAATCCTGGAAGCCCTTGATGGAATCATCACTCTTGGCAACCATAATGGAAAGACCGGATTTATAATAAGGATCGGAGAAAAGAACCTTCTGCTTACGCTCATCGTTGATGGTCATACCAGAAATGATAACATCAATGTTGCCTGCCTCCAGGGATGGAATCAGACCATCGAATGCTACATTGTTAATCTCAACCTTGTAGCCCATTTCCTCACCGATAGCACGGATAAGATCCATATCGAAGCCCTCATAGGCACTAGGATCAGCGCCCTGGAACTCAAATGGAGCAAAGTCAGCGTTGGTGCCAACCTTCAGAACCTTCTCACCTTCTGCAGCCTTTTTTTCACTGCCGCAACCTGCTACCATAGCCATAACAGCCATCAAGGCAGCCATGCAAAGCACTAAAATTTTCTTTGACATGTTTAAATTTCCTCCTTGTGAATCAAAGTTAAACATTTTATGTACAAGAGAAGCCCGAAGAAATATATTCCCGGGCTTCTTCGCCATAACAAATTCAGTTAAAGATTAAGCATTCTTTTTTGCCTGGAAGCAGTCACGGCAATATACTGGACGGTCGTTCTTTGGCTCGAATGGAACCTCAGTCTCCTTACCGCACTCAGCGCATACTACAGTGAACATCTGACGCTGCTCTCTGGCGCCCTCGCCATCACGGCTGCGACGTCTCTTGTCGCGGCAATCGCGGCAACGTACAGGCTTGTTCTCAAAGCCCTTCTCTGCATAAAATTCCTGTTCCCCTGCGCTAAAGATGAACTCCTTGCCACAGTCCTTACATGTTAAAGTCTCGTCTACAAAAGCCATTAAAAAAATCCCCCATAATTCTGATTTGACATCCCACTGTACTCTTACTACTTACCTAATTTCAGGTGGTCAAAGAGACATCCTTACCCGTCAAGTATATATGTAAAAAAGAAAAAAAGCAAGCTAAACTTTACAATAGCAATCCCAAATTTGCTTAAATTTATTCTCCATATCCGCCATATACGACTTATTGTCCATTAGAGGCGATATTCGTATCATTTTTGGCAAATCATTGTGCAATTCATTCAATTTGTCCGCCTGCCGCCCCAACTGCACCGCCTTGCTGACATAAGCCCTCTGTCCATCGCTTATAAGCTCCGGCAACCCGGCGGCCTTAAGAATGGTTTCTCCGTATCTGGAGCCATGGCTGTGTCCCTTAAGGGAAATAACCGGCACTCCCATATACAGGGCATCACAAGTAGTAAGGCCCCCGCAATAAGGAGAAGTATCCAACGCAATGTCTATATCCCGATACTGGGCCAGATAGTCCGGACTAAAGGGCCGCAGCTCCAGCTTTTCCGGATTTCCCCCAATGCGACGGAACCGTTCACGAATAATATTCTGTCCAGATTCCACACTGCAGGTCTTGTTCTTGATTACCAGCTTGGAGGGAACACTCTCCAATATATTGCGCCACATCAGCAGTATATCATCGGTAACCTTGGCAAAATTATTGAAACAGCCATAAGTCACATAGCCATTGGTTTTAACTGGGGCATCACAGCCCTCTGCCTTTATGCTCCGCAATATCTCAGGAGCAAAGCACAGGTGACACCCATCCAGTTTCAGCAGCTTTTCCCTAAAATTAAGCTGATCCGCCACATCGGGACAACAGGTGGTATCCGTGAGAAAATAATCTACAGCACTAAGGCCGGTGGTATTAATGTACCCAATGCCGGAAATCTGCACAGGAGCAGGACGATATCCCAAAACAGGCAGGCAATTATTCTGACTGTGACCGGACAAATCTACCAAAATATCAATTCGGTCATCAAAAATCTGCTTTGCCACATGGCGACTGCTCTTGCCATGCATATCACGCCAAACATCCGGCATTTTTTTAAACCGCTGCGTAATATGATCAGCCTTGCCGGTGGAATATGCGTATATTTTAAAGTCATTGCGGTTGGCATCCCTTAAAAGGGGCGTAAAAAAATATGCCGCCGCATGCTGACGAAAGTCCGGAGAAATATACCCTATCCTCAGGGAATGATTTTTCCGCCGTTTCTCCCGATCATGAGGAAACTTAACTTCCGTTCTCAGAAGATGCTCAAACTGTTTATGCTGCTCAAGCTGCTGCTTGCTTCCACTGTCCCGATAGTTTGTCAAAAACAGGGCCTTACTGTGATACATAGCCTTTTTCTTAATATCTGACACCGTACGGCTGGCATTAAAGGTAGCTGCTGCCGCCTTATCCGCATAGCCCGCCAGCAAACAGGTGTCGGCATAAAAAGCATAGCCTCTTTCAATTATCCTATTGCTGATTTCTCCCCATATTCCCTTGCCTACACTGACATTAAACCGCTTAAAGAGCTGCTCGTAGGCCTCCATGGCCTTGTCCAGAATAAATTGGGCACCATAAAAGGCCGCTGTGGCAAAAAGGCCTCTCAGATTCGCCCTAAGGGCATTTTGCTGAGAATCAAGGTGCCACAGCTGGTTCAGTGCCGCTTCGGCGGTATCAAAGTCCTCCATATAAACTGAAGCCTCTGCTACCAAAGCCCAGCCTTCAGGATTATTCAGATTTGCATCCAAAAGCTCCCGGCCACAGGCCCTCATGTTGGAAAAATTACCTTCCTCCAAAAAATTCTCTGCCTGCCTGGACCAGGAAAAATCCTTTTCATTCATGCCCAAGTTCTACACCATCCAAATAATGCACTAAAACAACATTTTCATAAGAATATTGTCATCAAAATTTTTATTCACTAAAAATATTATTCGCTAAAAACAAATGAAATCCTTTATCCATTATACTATATTCTTCAAATTTCAGGATTTAACTCACCACCGTACTCCTTCAAGAATATTTTCTGGTATTTTTTATATGATGGATCCAGAGGCTTCTCCTTTGGACAATGAATACACCAAAAATCATCCTCCTGCTGTGGTACCACCACCCTATAGCCGTGACGCCACATTTCCATAGATTGGGCAATTTCATAAAAATGCCAGCCATTAAACAAATCCTCCCGCCACGGCAAATCCACCTGGGTGGCAAAGAGCAATCCATCCACAGCATCCACATCCACATAAGCTCCGTCAATATCCCGACAGGTGCTGTCCACCACGCTTTCAGCCTCACAGGCGTGAAGCACCCGCCCCACGGTACGCAGGCCATCCCACCATATACCGGTTTTAGGCAGCTTACGGGCCCCAATAACCCCCAGGGCCCCAATAGCTTTATCCTTAAATATATTGAGCAAATCACCAATAAAATTCTTGTTGGCAATAAAGGTATCCTGATGGATATAAACCTTGTATTTGGCATCCGTCTGCTTCATCCCCATGTTGTAGCCATGGCACATGGACTTAGCACCCCGTACAGGTATAAGCTCCACCTTCATTCCTTCAGGCACCTTTAAATTTTTAATATACAGCTGGCACTCATCGTACCAATCTTCTTTGTTTACACAGGTAATAAAGGCAATCTTTTGTTCAGGAGAAATATCCGCCATAGCGGAAGACTCTGTTATCGGTGCCTTATTCCGTACTGCTGAACACTCAACTGACTTTTCCGTTGAAGCTCCCACTGGCTTTTCCGCTAAGCATTCTTCACTATGAGGAATATACAGCACCTCCAGGGCTCTTACAAAGGTATCTGCCCATTCCCCATGACCCATACGCTGAAGCTGAAAAACAAAGTTTTCTGCAAAAGCCGTTCTATGAATAATAGCCTGCTTTACAAAATCTGCCACATATTCCGGGAAAATCATATTTTTCTCAAAGAGCTGCCACAGCCTTTCCGTATTTTCCGCCACATCAATGCCATACTCAATGCGACGAAGGCGATTAGACAGTTCCCGACGAATTTCCTTGGTATAGAGCTTTTTCAGGGCAATAATCTCCCCAATGGATTTAGTGGCCTGTACCAGCCATGTCCGCACCCCTAAATCGTTGGAATGATTTTCAAACCCCATATTTTCCAGTCTGCCTATAAAATCCACATCCACCTTAGAGCCGTCATCAGCCGGCAAGAAAGAGGCATCCTTATAAAATGAGGCCGCCAAAAGGGACAGCATTTCGTCCCTGGTAAATACATGGGTGCATACGTGATAAAAATGCCCCCCCATTAAATCGCGGATATTTTTCCAATAGCGGGCATTGGTAAAGGAGGTCAAAAGACGTCCCGTGTCCTTTAAGTAAAGTCCCAGCCCCGAAGCAATATCCTGAGGATTCCAGGCCTCCAAAAACAGCTCCTCACCTAAAATAATATCGAAATATTCTTCCTCCAGAGGCAGCTTCTCACCGAGGTAATTCACCGTAACCCAACGAATTTCCATATCCTGAAATTCTTCATCCTGGGGCAGGTCATCATCTGCTGCCACCACAAAAAGCTCCGCCCGTGGCATCAGCGAGCGAAGCTTATGAATGTATTCCACATTTTCAATGAGGAGTACCTTCAGAGGTTCCTCCGTCTCATGTATAAAGTTAAGTAAGCAAAGGGCCTTTTCTTCAGTCATTTTTCTTCCTATTCCATTAAGCGGTGGTATAACTTCTCCACCTGGGCAGCATATCCCTGTTCATCCATTAAAGGGGAGCCCTTCACCATATCCCGCAGCTGAAACCGCAAATCGCACAATATATCAGGATTATTCCCCAAAGCCGCAGCAATTTTCACATACTCCTCGGCATTATCCGTAGCCATATCCCCAAGGCCCACGTTCATCAGCATACTATAGCCAAAGCGCTGACCCCGACTGTCACCGTATAGGCTTACCACAGGAACCCCCATGTACATGGCTTCAAAGGTGGTCATTCCTCCAGTATAAGGGAAGGTATCCAAAGCTATATCCATGTCCCCATATTGGTTAAGATAGTCCTGACTAAAAGGACGAAGCTCCACCCGCTCAGGTGAAATACCACATTTTTCCAGCCGCTTTTCCATATATTCACGGCCACTTTCACTGTCAAACAGCTTATGCTTCAAAAGAAGCCGGCTGTTGGGTACTTTGTTCAAAATCTCTCCCCAAAGCCGAAGCATATCATCAGTAACCTTGCTGAAATTATTAAAGCAGCCAAAGGTTATAAAGCCATTTTTCTTCCACGGAGTCTCCACAACCTCTGGCATTTTTTTAAATAAATGGAAGCAAAAATGACTTCCCTTCACAGCCAAAAGCCGTTCCACATAGGCATCCTGTTTTTCAGAGATGCAGCAATACTCATCCCCCAGCACGTAATCCACGGACTTCATACCGGTACTGCCCACCCAGCCAATGGCTGACAGCTGAATTTTAGCCGGCTTGTAGGCCAGAACCGGCAACATATTATTGGAGGTATGTCCCCCCAAATCCACCAATATGTCTATTTCATCAATATAAATCTGACGGGCGATTTTATCATGACTCCAGCCATACACCTGGCGCCACACGTCAGCCTTTTCACGGAAGGCCTTGGTCACTGAATCCTCACCCTTATTTCCGCAGTAGCAGAAAATCTGGAAATCCTTGCCATTGGCCTTATCCACCAAGGGCCACAGCAATGATGACACAGGATGCTGCTGATAATCACTGGAAAGATAGCCTATGCGGATGCGATGATGGTTCCAACGCTTTTCAGAAACAGAGCCCACATTACCCTCGGACAGCAATGCATCATAGCCGGAGTAAAGGACACGCCAAAACTCCCTGTCAGTATTTGGCAGGGATGCCGCTGCAAAGATGGCATTACTATATTCCACCAGCCGCTGGCGCCAATCTGTTTCCGTCTCCACCGATTGCAGAAAGCTCTCCACAGCCTTATCTGCCCGGCCGACGGTATTGTAGGCCTGTCCCAGCAAGCTGTACACCGTCCCCCTTAAGTCCGGCTCATCCTCACAGCCACTTTTCTCCAGCTGCTCCAATATGGACAGCTCCCCCAGCACATCCTCAAGGGAGCGCTTGATATACGCCCCCAAAAGCTGTGCCTTGGAAACCTGGGAGCCCCCTGCATCCAGCAGAGCCCCCATGGCATTATCCGCCTCCTGGAACCGCCCCATTTTCCATAGGTCATGAATCTTGATATAAAGTTTCCAACATTCCTTGCTCATTTCTGCCATAAAATTCACCCATCACAAAATGATTTCAAAACTAAACCGAAGCCACCAGCTTTCCGCAGGCAAAAACATACATATTTACTTTCTTCTCCACACTCCGCCAAAATTCCTATCTGTTCACTAATAAATTTAAAACATGTTAAGACATTTATAATGCCATTATTCAAACTTTTCTTCTTTATAAAAATCTTCCAATTAGCCTTTAATTATGATCAGCATTTACATAACTGCCTAAGCAACACACACAATTCCTTTTCCTCAAATACCACATAATCTGCCACAGACACAGCAGCCGGAGCCGGACTATGGGTAAGTCCGGAAGCAATTGCCACATCAGCCTCTCGCATAGCTTCTACGTCATTGTTGCCATCCCCGACAAAAACGACCCTATGACCATCTGCTTTGTACCGCTGCACCAAATCTTCCTTCTTTAAAATTTCAACAATCCTTGCAACCTGATTATTTTCCGTTTCTCCCAAGGAACAAAAGCATTCACAGCCAATTTTCTTAGCCAAATCTTCTATCCAGCAGTTCAGATTCCCTGTGGCAATACTGCACATATCCACATTATTTTGAATAAATCTCACCAGCTCACCATAAATTTCCACCTGGCTCAGCAACTGATTTATTTTACTGACAGGCAGCTTGCCCAAAATATTTACTCGTTGAATAAAGGATTCAATAAAAGGCACCTCACCAGCCACTGTGGCCCGGGTCAATTCTTCTATTTTTTCCTCAACCTTAAAATGCCTTGCTATAAGCGGCAAGGTTTCTTCCTTGGTAATCGTACCATCCAAATCAAAAATAAATTTTGTCATTAATACCTCGACTTAAATAATGGTATCATTTACTTTTTCTTAACTAGCTCTGTCTCTGCTTTTTCCAACGCCTTGGCGATAGTCACATCCATATCATAATAGGAATATGTACCCAGGCGTCCGCCAAATACTACATTAGTCAGCTTAGCTGCCTCTTCCTTATAACGGGCGTATAATACACTGTTCTTCTCATCATTAACAGGATAATAAGGCTCATCACCCTTTTTCCATTCAGAGGAATATTCCCGTGAAATAACGGTTTTTGGCAAATCATTGCCATTTTCATCCTTGCCAAACTCGAACCACTTGTGCTCAATAATTCTGGTCCAGGGGGTCTCCCTATCGGTGTAATTCACCGCCGCATTGCCCTGAAAGCTCGGCTTATTAAGCAGCTCATTTTCAAAACGAACAGAACGATATTCCAAGGTCCCCAGCTTGTAATCGAAAAATTCATCTATTGGACCCGTGTAAATAATCTTTTCAGCCACCTGCTCATACTCAGAACGATACTTCAGATAATCCACTCCAAGACGCACCTCAATTCCATCAAGAAGATTTTCTATGACCTTGGTATAGCCTCCCATAGGAATTCCCTGATAAAGGGCATTGAAATAATTATTGTCATAGGTGTAGCGCACTGGAAGGCGCTTAATTATAAAAGCAGGCAAATCCTTACAATCCCGCCCCCACTGCTTTTCCGTGTAGCCTTTAATAAGCTTTTCAAAAATATCACGGCCCACCAGAGAAATGGCCTGTTCCTCCAGATTCTTAGGCTCACCCTTTATCTCCTGACGCTGCTCAGCAATTTTTGCCGCCGCTTCCTCAGGAGTCACCACTCCCCACATTTTATTGAAGGTGTACATATTAAAAGGCAGAGAATAAATCTCCCCCTTGTAGTTAGCCACCGGAGAATTGGTGAAGCGGTTAAACTCCCCAAATTTTGTTATATACTGCCAAACCTTTTTGTCATTAGTATGGAAAATATGGGCACCGTACTTATGGACATTGATACCCTCCACCTTTTCCGTGTAAACGTTGCCACCAATATGATCCCGCCGATCGATAACCAATACCCTTTTCCCTGCTGCCCTGGCCTGCTGGGCAAACACAGCCCCAAAAAGGCCAGAGCCTACCATTAAATAATCGTATTTCATAAATTTTTCCCCTTAAAATTTAATCAACTATCCAACTCTCAGCCATTCTAAATGCTGGCCACATCTTTTCTATTGCATTTCGACTCAATCCATTTTTTAGCTAATTCGCGCCAATTTTCTTTAACTACCCTAAACATATCAGCAACAATTATCTTTGCTTCAGACAATTCAATATCATAATATCTTGCCGAATAGATTATCATTCTTCGTATAGCACAACTCCGTCCCTCTTTATCGACTCCAGTAAGTCCTCATTACATGGCTCATCCAAGTCCACCACATCAAACATCAATAACGTAGGGACTATGTCAGATTCATCAACATCCAGAGTAAAGCGGACTCTATCTCCGCCGGATATGGCCAAATCAATATCGCTGCGCTCCCAATTATCACCACGGGCGCGACTGCCAAATAAAATCACCTTTTTTACTCCACATTTCCTGGCAAGCTCTATTATCTTATCCTTAACCTTTTCAGGCAAATTCATTGCCGGCACCTCACAACCAATTTTCAATCAACTCTTGACGTAGTTTTTCAAACATAACTATAAATTTGCTCTGGGTGTCTTTTATTATGGACAAGGCTATTTCATCACTATAGGAATGCACCACATTATTTCGTGCCCTTAACGCCGCGCTCCAAAGCTCTTCATCATCAATCATTTCAGCCTGAAAGGCAAGCTTAATTATGGCATTAGGTGAACCTAATTTCCGTTCTCCATAACCATTAAATTCCAGACGCTCCTTCATAGCCTTCCATGCCTGTTCAAAACAAATTTCGAACAAAGACACCATTCCAGCCTCAGTAATGGCATCATAGGGTGGTGTTTTTCCTTCAATTGTTTTTAAATTATCCAATGCTTTAAGGAAATTACACACTTTTTTATGAATATCTGGTTGCAAATCAACCATTTGCTTTTCTTCAAACATATATTTTTCCTTTCATCCAGTTCACTATACACTGTCTAGCTCCATTATATCTGGATCTTTTTTCAATTATAACGCCATTGTTCAAATTTTTCTTCTTTAGAAGAAAAATCTTCCAATTAGCGTTTTGCCACAGGCACTAGCTACGCGTCGCAACGAGCTGGGAGATATGCTCACCAGCTGTTGTAGTTTGTTTTCCCCCACCTAAAGAGGAAGGGGACATCTTAAAGCTCGTTATACCGATTTATGGAAATAATATAGCTTACGGCCCATTTTTCCAAAGAAATCAGCAAGTAAAATCTCAAAAATAACTCTATTTTATCCTAATAAAGCGACAAGACTTTTTCAAGAGACTTTTATGATAATATTGCGACTCTTTAAAACGACTTTTAGTGCGCCCATGCTGGGCGCACCACAAACAGCGGAGGGCATGGATGCCCCCCCGCTGTTTCAATAAGCCACCAGTTAGACCTTGACCGGTTATTTACCCAAAAATCTCCCATATTCTTCCCTACAGAGTACATGACGATAACCTGCGGAATAACCGCCTTTTTCACCTTTACCTACAGACAGTTTAAAACCGGATTTGCCTTCAAACAGCATTACACAGTCGGAACCGCCGAATAAGAAATAGCCCAGCTCGTCCCCTTTTTTCACTTTTGCCCCAGGCTTTATCGTTTCAATAAAATTAACACTGGAAACCTGCCCCATCCCCACTGGAATAACGGCCACCATTCCATAGTCTGTCTTTATAAGAACACAGCCTCTTGTTTCCACACTTTGCCATGAAAGGGAATTTGATTCCAAAACATACAACTCTTTATCCTTGTCCCAATAAACAATTCCTCCAACCGCATTGGCATAGGGAATTTTATATACTGCTTCAACGACTCCGGACACAGGGAAATGATATCTGTGATAATCATCATAATTTAGATAGGTATGTGTCAATATTCCGTTGTGAAATAATTTCGCGTACTCAGCTCCCGGCTCCCCCAGCAGCTGCTCAACAGACACAAAAGTGGAATCCTTAATTATTACACCGTCTTCCCTTTTAATAGGATCGGCGTAGAACCTTCCGGATTCATCGATATTCCACACGCCCTGGGGAAGGGAATCCGCAGGTGAAACAACAACCCTATCGTCGTTAGGTTCGGCAATCGGACGGGCATTTCCATTTGACAGCTTTCTGGAGAAAAATTCGTTGAATGAATGCCAGTTATCCGGTGATTCATACCACCCCTTATCAAGATTCCAGGATGGATCACGAAGAAGCATATCCAAGTATTCCTGTTTCCACGATGCTTCTGAATCCAGGAAATCCCGCCATGTATTGTTGTACTCTGTCAACCACGTATATATTGGTTCAAGGTACTCTACAGACGGATAGAACAGCTCTTTATCCTTAAGCTCTTCCAGTGGTTGATCCAAAAGCCAATACACATAGAGGATGCTCTGATCACATTTTGTGGAAAAGTTTCCGTATCGTTCCTCTGGCATGATATTCCAAGGCATACAGGTTACTGTATAGTCCAGGAAACCATAGAGCTCATCCAAAGATTGCACCGGATTGGTTGTCCTGTCCGGATTGATAATTGATGCCTGTTTAATAGACTTTTCCACCAAGATTTGTATATCAGGATTGTTAATCATTACCTCCCTGAAGCTTGTGGAAGCCTTTGACCGCCCTACAGCCGTCGAAATACCTGCTGGCTGTTCAGCTTGCGCAGCTATAGCATCGCTTATCCACAGCGTACTCATTGCCAGCAATAAAGCACAAAGCCATATTGCCACAAAGTTTTTCCTTTTCATAATAAAATCCTCCTCATGTAATCTTGCGACATCTCTTTAACACTCCGGTTTTCTCAGTCTTTCATAATTATTATATGATTATCTAATGTCTGCTCAATTATACCTTGTCCTATACAATTCTATTATCCCACAGCGTAATCCTGCAAAAACAAGATATTTCTTTCCGGCTGCGCCAAATTTGGGGCAAAAGAAAACTGCCGCACATTTGTACAGCAGCACTAAGACTATTCCTTTAACTATCGACTTATTCTTCCGCTCTAAAATTCAATTTTCGCATATAGTCGCTTACACCATAAAGGACTCTATCAACAAGTATTTCATTTTTATCTAAGCGGTAAAATGCAATGTAGACCTTATATGTAAGAAAATAATATCCCGTAAAGCCATTTTCATAATATAGTGGGGAGCCAGGCCTTGGATAATCCGCCTTAGCTTCAATTTTTTCTATTAATTCATTCATATATTTTTGAGTTATCTCAAAATCATTTGATGCGTCAAGCACCTCTCTCCATACACGGTCGAGATCGCGTAGCGCCGTTGGTGAATATTTTATAACATATTTCATGGACGCTTACCACGAAAATATGCTCGTACATCTTCAGAGGAAATATATCCTTCTTCCTCTCCAGAGCATCGTCCTTCATTTAATTCACACATGAGCCTTAGCATGGCCTTGGTTTTTTCGAATTCTTCATCTTCTGCTATATCGCGAATTGTATATCTCCCCCGACCATTTACGGTCAAGTGTACCGGAGAGCCAACAGAGACTTTATCCAATATTGTATTATAATTGCGCAAATCTGAAACCGGACTGATATTAGCCATATACTCACACCCTCTATTTTTTCTTTAATAGTATCATTCGTGACTATTTTACGCAATATTTTAAGAAAAATTATTCGACTTAAAGAAAACTGCCGCACATTTATAGATTCCAGCAAGTCCTCATTGCAAGACTCATCCAAGTCCACTACATCAAACATTAACGCTTGCTTTTTACGATTATTTATGCACCCCAATGTTGATTTAATCGTAAATGCAGTTGGAATTGACACCCGCACCTGTAAAAAATGGATTTCCGTGCTGGAAACCTCTGGCATCATATATCTTCTACAGCCTTATATGGCAAAAATATCCAAACGAATCATCAAAGCACCAAAAATATATTTCTTGGATACAGGTCTTTGCTCGTACTTATGCAAATGGCCCAATGCAGAAATGCTAGAAAACTGTGCCATGAGCGGTGCATTTTTTGAAACCTTCGTTGTGAGTGAAATGATAAAAAATGCTTATGCCCATAATTTAGATCCACACTCCTTTTTATTCTACTACCGGGACATTGATCAAAAAGAAGTGGACCTCATTTACGCTGAACAAGGAAAAATATACCCTATCGAAATAAAAAAGGGCGTTGCCCCAAATAAACCGACAAAAAATTCCTCTGTACTAAAAAAATATGACCAGGACATCCAGCCTGGTCTTGTAATTGATACCTGTGACAAAATCCGCCCCATAAATAAGGAAGCATGGACGTATCCGGTCTATATACTGGGATTTTGATAACAACAAAAACTGCCGTGGATATGAGCATATCACGTCCACAGCAGTTTTAAATTTTTCCGACTTATTGCAACAGACTTAATACATTGCTACTGTTTTGGTTGGATTGACTAAGCATGGTCTGGCCGGATTGGGCCAAAATTTGAGCTGTCGCCAGCTCCAAGGAGCTCTTGGCCATATCTGCATCACGGATAACAGACTCCGCAGAGGTGGTGCTTTCCTGGTCAGTTATGATATTTGCTTCCGCATGCTCCATGTGAACTATCTGGGCACCGATTAAGGTGTTGGCGTCAATAAGGTATTGCAGCCCCTTGTCCAAGGTGCCCTCTATCTTTGGAGGGCCTTCCTGCCCCAGCAGCTTCTCCCGCTTTTCGCTGGTAAGCACGCTATAATCATCCAAGGAATAAGCTCCTACCTTGTAGCCGAAAACATGGTCCATAGTAGTCTGTGGAATCCGCACATGAATATTGGCACTGGAGCGGTCAGTGTGATGAATTACCAAATCATTGACATAGACATATCGCACATCCTGTACTACGTTATCCAAAACACCGTCGGCAATTTTGGCTCCCTTTTCCTGCCGGTCCAAATATCTGCTATCGTTCAACACTGTATAACGACGGCTGTCATAAATGGTTATGCTGCCATTTTCATAGTCCGCCGCCAACTGGAAAAAGTGCCTGTATTCGTTGGTCAGCCAATCCTGTAAGCCATGTGGATTTTTATTGCCATCCCCCTCATAAATCGTCTTAACCAAAGATTTAACATCTGTTACATCAGACACATCCACCACAAAGGTTTTTATATCCAACGCCTCAGTACCACTGGTTGGACGATCATCGTCATCTGGACTTATACCGTTTACGAACTGCAGGTTAACCCACTGAGATGAATCTGTAGCACAATAAAATCTTATGCCCTTACCATTTAATGCCGAAGGAATATCACTATCTGCTACCCCCTGAGAGGAAAAAGCACTGGCAAAGTCAATGGTATAATCCCTCAGGCCGCCTTCCCTAAATACCATATATTGGTCATTGCCCACAGTACCTGGCTGGCTTGCATTAATCTGCACCCCGGTTATTTCATCGGAGCTGTTCTTTATCGGTGAAGCATAGGAACCAAGCTTTGCGGTTATCAGATTGGCAAACGCCTCCGACACAGTTTTTCCGGACTCTACACTGGTTCTTATAGAATTTAAATCAATCGTAGTAGCTCCATTTATCTTGTTTATGCTTTCCAGGGCAGGAGCTTTGCCTGAATCAATAAATTCATAATTGGTGGAATTATAACTTCGATAGAAGGCTTTGCCCACCATGCTGTCTATTAATTCCTCCGCCTTATCAGCATCGGAAATATTATACCCAGACAAATCCCAATCCCAATGAGCTACAGCGCCATCAGCCGCATTACGATTATTAGTAATCCCTGAAAGAGCCGTTGCTGCAGTGTAATAATCCGGTGTAGTGGTAGCTGAAGAAGCCGATACTCCATCTGACGCGCCATTGCTGTTGCCTGCAGTACCTGCATAATTAGCCGTTAAAGTCATGGTTCCACCAGACAGTTTTATCGTCATATTGGCAATGCTAAAGCTACCATTATAATTTTTACCAACAGTATAATAACCATTGCTCCTATCATAAGACAGCTCACTGCTATCATTCTTAAACACGAGATACGCCGTACTGGAGGTGCCATAGTCAGTGTATCCCGTCAAGGTAATACCTGAACCCACTGGTACGCTACTTATACTTTTAGTGGCTGTTGCCTTTACTGCATCTTTATCCTTAACATATACCTGAACAGTCTGATCAGTTGCCGGGTCATGTCTTGGCTCATAATGTCCCTCTTCTGCCTTACCACCACTTAGACTAAAATTCCCCAAGCCAGTTGCCTGTGCCGCTGTGCGATCCACACCGGCATTATAAGCTCCGCCTGCCAAGGCTACACCCTTTACATTGTAATAGTTGGTATTATTATACGCAGTCTTATTATCGTAGCCACTGGAAGGTGCTTTAGTAGTAAGGGTTACCTTTTCACCACTGACCGCAACACTATAATAACTCCCTAGATTTGAAGTTATCTTGTTAGCTATTGCCGTAGCAACCTGACTGTTATTCATACCAGAAATATTGATTTCATAAGAATTGCCACTATTTCTGTAATTCTTGCTTGTGTCTGTGGTTAAAACATAAGTAATGTTATTACTATTAGGGTATGTGACCGTAAACGCCGTATTGTTTAGTCCAGCATTATTCAAGCCAGCCAAATTTATTTCAATAGTATTCGGTGTATTTTCCGTCCCACCATGAAGCTTGGATTGATTAACATTAGTATTTGCTGCAGTATCATAACCAGTTATAGTAGTTGCACTAATATTTTTCAATGTGTAGCCATCATAGGGTACACTATCTGATGCACTGCCAAAGGTATCAAATGGGCCAAGCTCACCATCCAAATCTCCTTGAGTATCAGGAATCAAATTCAGACTGTCACTGCCCTCCACCAGCTCGGCATGATCCAACACATTCCAGCTTTTTACAGTCTCCTGCACCGTATTACCCAACAACAGCAGCTTCTTATTGAAAGTAGTCTCCGCTGCTATGTCATTTATTTCTTCATAATAATGGGTAATTTCCTTCTGAATAATCTGTCTGTCAGTATCCGTATTGGTATCATTATGTGCGTCAATAACCTTCTCTTTTATGGTACGGAGAAGATTAATCTGACTCTGTATGGCCCCTTCAGCTGTTTTCAGCATGGAGGCCCCCTTCTTTACGTTGTCTTCATCCTGACCAAGAGCCCTTATGCGCACCCGCATCTTCTCCGAAATAGCAAATCCGGAGGCATCATCCCCGGCATTACGGATTTTCTCCCCCAAAGCCAGCTGAGCTGATGCCTTATCCTTCTTTTTTGTATTCTTGTGCAGTTCTCCAAGAATCATATTTGACGAAATATTGTTTACAATTCCCATCTTGAGTCCCCCCCGAAAACAGAAATCTTACTCCAATAACGCCTTGCTAAATATTATTGTAGTAGACTAAGTACCGCTGATGAATTTTGATTTGCCTGGCTAAGCATGGACTGAGCAGCCTGTAACAGAACATTATTTTTGGTGTAGGCCGTCATTTCCTTGGCCATATCACTATCCCTTATTACGCTTTCAGCCGAAGTGACATTCTCCGAAGCAGTAATAATATTCGCATCGGTATATTCAAGACGACTACTGAGGGCACCAATCTTGGTAAGCTGATTTAGTGCCCGCTCAATGGACTTGTCCAGCTGAGCAATGGCATTTTCTGCTGCGCCCTGAGTCTGAACACTAAGGTTCTTGCCATCCTTGTCCTGAAGGCCAAGGGATTGCGCATCAGCGTTGGAAAATACTGCATGTATGTTTTGAGCCGCCTTGGTGCCAACCTGGAAGAACAAGCCGCCCCTAATGTCCATATATTCCATTGGCCATTTAACTTCAAGACCATTTATAAAGGTTGAATCGCTATCCGGATTAGTCCAGAATTTCACCGAACCACCCTCCGGGACAACAGACTCATCTGTCTTGTCGATGCGGCTAACCCCGGCATCACGGCCGGTAATAGCACCAGTATCCTCGTTTGGCAGGATAATATCGCAATATGCCTTCAAAAACTTAGTGCCGTCGCCAGCCTTTGCCTCATCAGCCGCCATCTTCGTTTTCAAATCAGTAAAAGATTTAAATTTCCCCTGCGTCGCAGAACTAATGGCTGCATCAATACGTTCAGATGTCATAGCACCCTTGCCACTGGCCAAGGACTGCATAAAATTACTCAGAGAATGCTCCGCTGTAAAACCGCACTGAGCCGCCATATACCTGAACATTACATACCCAGCTGCATACTGATTTACATTACCAGTACCAGAGCTGGCACTAAGGGTAGATGCTATAGACTGGCTATTTGCCAAGGACTGAATAGTAGGCCCTCGATCATCATCTATACCGTGAACCACCTCAGCCGCACCTTCCGTAATACACTCATAAAGATCGCTAAAGCCTTCAATAGACGCAGCCATAACAGCATGGGTCATTTCATGAGCAATAGTCCGGTCGAGATACCCAGCTGTAGGATCCGTGGTAGAGCCATTTACATCTCCATCAACCAAATTCTTATAATATTTCATATTGACCGTCATGGTTAATTTGTTAGTAACCCCATCCATGTAAGTATAGGACACATAGGCCAAAGCATTGTTGTCTTCCTCTTTAAAAACCACATCCATCTCATTAACACTGGTATTGCCCTTATCAAAACCAAGACCTGTAGAACGGGCAATCAAATCAAGGCTGTTTCCAATCCACTCAGTATTAAGAGCCGCCATAATGGTCTGCTCCTTGCTGTAGGTATGGTCAGCCGAGCCATCAAACAAATATTTTCCATTAAAGGTAACCAATGAATTGTCATTAAGCTGGTCAATCTGCTGGTCAATATCCTTTTGTATAATCGCCCTATCAGAATCAGTATTGGTGTCATTGGCCGCATCAATAGCCTTTTCCTTCATGGTACGCATGATAGCCACTGAATTGGATAATACGCCGTCTGCGACCTTCAACAGGCTCCGGGCATTCTGGGCATTCTGGCTGTCCTGATCCAGACTGCGAATCTGCGCCCGCATCTTTTCCGAAATACTGTATTCAGACGCACCATCTCCGGCACTATTAATTTTCATTCCAGAAGAAAGCTTTTCCAGACCTTTCTTCATGGCCTTGCTATTTTTATTTGTTTCACCCAAGATGGTCATTGCCGCTATGTTATTATTGATAACCATTGCCATAATAATCACCCATATCTTTAAATCAAAAACAACAACTCTTATCATATTTATCGTAAAACAATATGAAGGACTAAAGTCTAAGTTAAAAAAATATTTTATAGCCAATGGCCGTGTTTTCATTCAGCTATTTTTCCGGCAAAATATCTTCCTATTTTGGCAATAAATGCCAATGTCTCCGCCTTCATCTCATCAGGAAATGAAGTCAGCACCGGTGCAGTTTCAAAATTCAGAACTCCATCATATTTAATGGCACGCAGTCCGTTTATAAAGCCCTCCCAATCAGTGGACGACTTATTCTCACGTGTCTTGGCAAATGTAAAAGGAATCTGATGCAAATCCATTACACCATCATTATCATGGATATGAAGCATCTTTAGCCGATGACCGAGGCGGGTCAAAAAGTATTCAAAATCTATTCCAATGAGATTAGCATGGCCTGTATCAAAACAGAATCCCAACACCTCTGCTCTGTATTGTTCATTAATCCGGTCAATCCGTTTAACAACCTTATCCACATTACAGCATGGTCCTTCCACCAGATGACCATTGATACTGTCATAGAGATTTTCGATGCAAATGGTTATCCCCATCTCCTTAGCCATGGGGGCCAGATAATGAATAAAACGCTCGGTCTCCTCCCACTCGGCATCCTCCGAGCCTAAAAAATACACCAGCTTGAAGCCATGAATAACAATATAGGGACACTCCAGATAATGACACATCTGCATACTTTTAGGCGCCATCTCATTCCACAGGTAATCATTCAGCTCAGCCTTGCCCTGGGGAACATAGGCGGGGTAGGGCATATGCATCTGACCGATAGTTATACCATATTTAGCGGCCGCTTCCTTATGAGGACGAAAATATTCCTTCAAAGCCTCAATAGACTTATCAAAGAAGTGACTGTTCTTCATCTGGTATATGTCTTTATTAATCATGTACTTGTTCAGACTAAAATCCACATGAGAAAAACCTGCTTCCTTTAAGATACGAAACCCATCCTCCGGGCAAGCATCATCAATAGCCTCTTTTGTCTGAACGCCGATACCACGAATTGCCATTTATTTCACCTGCCCCTTCCATGCATCTGATTCCAAACGGGTGAAATGGAACGATGGCATAAATTCATCATTAAATCTCTCGATAGGATTTTTTATTCCCATATCCCGCAGCAGCTGCTCAATCTCGTCATAATATGTGTTACATATAAAAACTGCACAGTCTGCCGGTAATGCTTTTAAATCCTCCGGATTATGAATTGTAAGACCACAAAACTCATTTCCCCACACATTGGAATTATTGTCACAGGTATATAATGGCGGATATTTTTCACCATAACACTTCATATAGGCACGACACATATTGCCTGCCCCAAACAGAACTCTGGAGGAATATTTATCAAGGAAAGCCTCCATGTCCACCTGCCATTCCAGATACTTAGCCACTTTATGGGCAAACTCCCATACCGATGGCCGAAGCAATGTTGGTATGGCCGCCAAGGTTGTGGAAAAATTCATAATAGCTGGTCCATCAAACCTGATTGCCCGCAACCCGCGAATCAAATTAAGCCAATCAAACTGTGAACCAGCTCCATTGGCAGCAAAGAAAGGCATCATTCTATTATGGTGAACACCATCATTTTCATATAGATATAGTGACTTTAAGTGAGCCCCCAAGGTAGTCACGAAATCATACATATTCTGTCCCACCAAATTGCATAGTCCCGCATCAAGGCAGAAGCCAAATATCTCCGAACCAACCTTATTGTTGAGTTCATCAACGAAAGAAACCGCCTGAACCGGCTCACTACAAAATCCCCTTACAAAATGCCCATTAAGATTACGCAAACCATTCACAACCAAAATAGTTATATCTGCTTTTTGGGCACACTCCGCCAAGGACAAATAAAAGTCACGATTTATGGATATACTGTCCTCAAGACTGTCACCTTCAAAGGGGTGCACTATAATATATTTACAGCCATATTCGCCTGCGTATTCAATACATTCCTTCACTAAATCGGATTTAATTGCTTCCATATCTGGTATTTTTTGCTCTTTTACAAAGTTAGGAGCAAAAGCCATTCTGCTTTTCAAGCCCTGACGCTGAGCTTCTGCCATGTAATTTTTCATCCACTCACGCCAATGCTCCAGCACCTCATCCCGCTTTTTAGGCAAGGCAATACCGCCGGTAAACATATTAAAATCAAGCACGATTTCATCAAATCCTGCCTGACGAAATTTATTAAATCCATTTCTTGGGCGTTTAACCTCCGCAATGCCCCCTGCAGAGCAAACTATTTTCATAACAACACCTGCCACCTAACTATATCTCTTGAATCATTTGTTCAATCCTTGCATCATTTGGATAGCATAAACTCAATCGATAAAACAGATTCATCCACAAAACATCATCCTGAGCTTTTAGCTCATGCAATAATTTCAGCGTGCTATCAATATCCAAAGGATGCTGGCGAATTTCTCTGCTGTATTCCTCGCTGATTTCACCAGCAATAAAATCGGGAACATCTATACAACGCTTCTCAGACTTCCCCTCAGAAATTTCTATAATGTGCCTGTAGCTTTCCCTGTAAAATTCCCGTTCTGCATGGGCACCGTGGGGAGCTCCCCAGAAATTTTCATCACAGAAAAAATATCTGCTCAAATCTATCACATAAGGATCAATCAGCTGAATAATATATTCTTCAAGCTCCCGAAGCTGCACATTATATTTATCAGAACATTGATACCAGTTTTTCAAATTATCTGGCAATAAATTAACCAACCCGTTTTTCCCAAAATAATAGGTCCCTGAACGAAAACGGTTCAAAATTATATGATCTGCATCATACTTCTCCATAATTTGGGCAAAAAAGGCATCAATGTACGGACGCCAAAGAGCTGACGGCAGGTTGAAGAAATTGGCCAACCGATATTCCTGGGCAGTATCCCTGAACACCTTGGTATTCATAAACTCAGCCGCGCAGCTTGAAAATATCTCCTGTCCCCGTATGACAAAATCATTCTGGAAATCATATAAATCAATGACCAGAAAATCAGCATCCGACTCCATCAACAACTGAACCGTTGATTTATCCATGCACTGCTTTAATGCGTGAATAGCCTTTTTATTCCATAATTCTTCTTTTCTCACTGAAGCAACTTCCTCAGTGGAAAAAGGCGAGGGCAACATTGCACAAACAATATTTTCCTTATCGAGAAAATATCCCAGCTCCATCCCTTCACCATATACGCCGTGCATGTCCCTGTTGCCGTTCAGCATGGAGACCCGCGATACACAACTACCCAATATATTAAATTTCATTTCCAGTGCCCCCAGAAAAATCTAAGTTCTAAAACCTATATCAGCCGCTCTGTTATAAGCTTCTTCAATTTAGTTGATGACGTACTCTGGGTATATGGGAAGAACACCATGGTACTCCCCCGCTCCTCCAGCCATTCTTTTTTTCTCAGCCATACTGGGTCGTGCTCATAATCACTACCAGAAAATTGCACATCAAAATGATACAGCTTCCAAGCCATTTCCGTACCAGGGTTTTCTATAGGAATTACATGAGCCTCATCCACATATCGGCAGGAGCGTACTATCTCCAAACGCTCCTCAAATGGCACAAAAGGTTCTACCTTTTTGCCTTCACGCACTTGTCTGTCAGAAACGACCCCCACGATAAGATAATCGCACTGCTCCTTTGCCTTGCGAAGAAGATTCAAATGACCATAGTGAAACAAATCAAAAACACCTGCGATGTAGCCTACATGGTATTTTTTAGGCTTGACCTTAGTATCTGTTACGGATTGTATAACAGGCTTCGTCCTATGCGGATACATACGATTTGCCTCATAAATGCTATATTCTGTAACACCCATTTCCTCCAGCTGCTTCATAACTGGGGCATAGTTTTTTATACAAATAATCACCTTGTACTCACCCTGTCCCAACTCTTTCAATATCTCAGGTGATACAATTTCAACATCATTTATCTTTTCGCCCCAACGCCTGTCGTTATTATCAATTATCTTGTATACAGGATAGTCAACACCATAATAAGCCATAAATTTCTCGGCAAACTTTCCAGAACCAAACAAAAGCAGTTTGCGGGAATCAGCATTATGAAAAACGTCCACGAAAAGCTTTTGGTATTTATCTGCTGAATAATTCATCCGATGACGATTAGAACTAACCAACTCCGCATTCCGGCGATGTTTTGAATAAAATTCCTGCAAAACATCCCTATTAAGCAGGTTGTCCAAAAAATCTTTTGCTTTTTTTTGCCATTCATTACGATATTTCAGCAGATTATACCGTGCCATAAGCTTTTCAGATGGATACAGTCTTTCCAACTCAATATTACCTGTATAAAATGATACAATCATGCGCATTATTATAACATTGGCAGGATAATTCTCTATACAAAACTCCTGATCAAAAAACTTAAAGGTGCCATCTATATAAAAGCTATTTAGAGGTATCATATCATAATAGCCTCTTTTAAGGACAACTCCCCGTCCATCGCCGCTATCCTCCGACACATGCTCAGAAGATTGCAATATTATAGCACGGAATTTGTCCATGGCCTGTAAAAAGCCATCCACATCACTGGCTAACAACTGGCGAAGGTAAACCTGCCCCAGGGGTGCATCAACAAAAGGCATCCAATAGGAATTCCCCTTCACCTCCCCCATAATATTGGAAACACCATGAGCTGTCAAAACCTCACTATGCTCCCGCAATTTTTCCAAACGTTGCTGTCCTACTGGATATGCAGCTCTTTTCTCCACCCTATCATTTGCATGAATTATAGTCATAAAAGCATCAACATCGTCACGATCCAAGGAACATGTCACGCTATTGACATCAGATAACACACCATGTTTGACACACTCAATCAAGTAACCATTGGCCATTGAAAACCACAGGCCGTTATCTACCATACTGCTGTAAAGTCCATTTTCTTCCAAAAAAACCGTTTCTGGATAATAATAAAACGGAAACAAACGAGTAGACATATCTTCCCTAGGGATTATATGCTCTTCAAATAAATGGGATGGGATGGATAAATCTGGCCACACAGAAAAAAACTGATTTTTAGTAAAACCAGCTTCCTTCAACATAGATACCATTTCTTGATGGCTATACATCCGCCCAATAAATTGTTCTTCCACCTTACCCCGATAGTCTTCAACACCGTCAAAATTACGCCCTGTATAACAGTCCCTATCACCGCAAAAATAACGGATGCCCAACCGATTATTCATGCCCAGCAAGATTTTTCCTTTATCATTAAGTACACAGAATAATGTTTTCAACACCTCAACTGGGCACGATGTTTTTTCCAGTTCCTTTATCGAAATTATATAATCAAAGCTTCCCCTATTTGAATCACGCCAAGCAGCATTATCCAAATCTTCAAGACAGCACTGAACTATCTCAAGCTGTCGTTCCTTAAGCATATCTAACAAAGCATGACCAGCATCACCAATGAACAAGGCTCTTGAATTTGGTGAAAAATCATACCAAGCTAACAGCCCAGTTGCCATTTTTCGTATCTGTTGCTCAGTTTTGTTCCCGCTATCCAAAGTCTCTCCCCCTGCTTTAACTCTTAAAGAATTAACTCTCTCACTAATGTCCCTATATCATAATGCTCAAAATTCACCAGATATTTACGCAAATCATTGGTCATAGGGATAACATTTATATAACCTTTCTCACGCAACATTAACATTATTTCTGGCTGACCAGCTTCTTTCACCGACAATAAAAATAAAGATTTTTCTCTTACGCCATTGTTTTCAATGTCGGACAACGGCATAACCTTCTTGCCCATTACCTCATCAAAATTACTAACACCACTTGTAACAACAAATCCGTCAAAGTTCAAGTTTTGGTTACTCAACATTGTTGCTATCTCACAACCGACCTTGCCAGCTCCATAAAGGAATACTTTATCACTGTTTTGCACCTTACATTTCAAAAAGCTCAATAATGCCTCTCTTTTTTGTATTTCCGCATATACTTTGTACAAAAAATTATTTTTATCAGCCAATATGTGCATAGCTTCCCTAAGATGGTCTTTATTCACCCAATAGGCAGGATTTATTTTCCCCTCATTCCATGCTTTATAAAAATACTCTATCATCTTCACCAAAAATTCATATTTGAACTCCATTGCTATGCGGCCATAGTTCCATCTATAGGTGCTCCAAGCCATAGCTGGCAGTAAAGACTCCACTTCCGAATGAAGTTGGGGCTTGGATGATAAATATTCTTCAATGAAATGGTATTCGTCAAAAACACAATAAACTTTTTTTCCAGAATTTACAGAAGAAGCCTCATTATCCCGGCGATAGCAAATATACGCATCCTCCTTCAAAACCACTCGCTCTGCACAAGCAAAAGCAATAAAATTAAATGAAGTGTCCTGATATGATGCCCCTGGAGTCTCATTAAACTTTATATTATTTTTTACAATAAACTCTCTTTTATAAATAGCGGACCATATGGACGGGTTATAGGAAAAAACTTCCAAGGCAGTATGTCGAGGTTTAAAAACCTTATCGAAAGGCCCATTCTTTAAGGCATCGGAGAATTCCTTGTTACCATTTCTGTAATTCCAATAATTTGACTTTACTATATCTGCATCACTCGCTACAGCAACCTGATATAACTCTTCAAACATATTGCCGGCAGTAAAATCATCGCTTTCCAGAATACCAATATAGTCTCCCTCGGCTGCATAAAAGCCAGTATTCATAGCATGTCCATATCCGAAATTTTCCGTACTGATGACTCTAATGCGAGAATCTCTATCAGCATATTCATTTATAATATCCAGAGAATTGTCTGTAGATCCATCGTTAACGCATATAATCTCAATATCTTCCAGTGTCTGGGCAATCAAGCTCTCCAAACATTGTGGAAGATATTTTGCAACATTGTAAATTGGAACTACTACTGAAATTTTAGGCATTATATATCCCCCATCACAAATACGCTAATGATAATATTGAAGCAATATCTCTTTTACATGAATTCATCCATATTATCTTTTCCTCTGGAATATTCCAAATCTCTTTAAGCTCTTTTATAGCCTCTTTTGCAGTGGATTCATTATATATTGCTACAACAAGGTGGTCATAATCTATATCATTTACGAAAGAAACAGGTTTTACTTCATATTTTAGACTATCAAGAAATTCACTAGCTGTTTTCCCATCACTTTTCTTGGCCTTATCATAATTCTTATCTACTAATGCAACTATATCGTCACCATGTCCATGCAACCATAATTCCTTGTATAATGCCTGACCGCAGGCCCCCGCTCCGTAAATCACAATTCTATGTCTATATAGTTTTTCGATTTCTGAAAAATACCATGAACTTTTTTGTCCCAAATCTATATCATACAATCCACGAAGAATCCTATTATTCAGATAGACGGCATTTTGATATAGCTGTGGCATTAAAACATTTCGATAAGGCGACGCTTCAAATGCTTCTTTCAAATTAGAAAACAATCGATACATATTTTCCGGTTCATTTTCATTGGGCTTCAACTCTGCAGAACCAGTGCGTTTAACATAGTGATAAAAATATTCACGCATTATGTAAATGCTTTGGCACTCCAAACAATATCTGTAAAGAATCATTTCATCTTCACAGTAAAATACACGGGGATCTATTTTTTCTATGACCTTTTTCAATTTTGATGTTCTAAACAATTTAGAAACCAAATAACAGCGCATGCCTTTCATACCAACAGAAAAGTCATGAATTAGAGTCGGAAATATATCCCTTTCCAAATCAGTGTATAGCCCTGCTTTATAGTTATCATAGTCAATCCATTCATTACCATCTACACCATGAACCGAAACATCCGATGATACCAAGTCGCAGTCATTATCTACCATAATATTGTATAACGAACTGTACATATCAGGCTCTATCCAGTCATCACTATCAACAAATCCTACGTAATCTCCAGTTGCCCACTCTATACCATTCTTTCGTACAGTTGCTATGCCTTTATGTTCACACTTAAAGATTTTAATCCGGCTATCTTTCTGCGCATATTCAGACATTATTTCATAGCTGTTATCCGATGAACCATCATCAAGCAATAAAATCTCTAAATTCTCATAAGTTTGTGCAAGGATACTATCCAAACATCTTCTTAAATATTTTTCAACATTGTAAACTGGAACAATAACAGATACTTTAGCCATCTTAAAGTTTCCCCTTAAAATTCATTAGCCCCAAAATAAACTCTGCTGCCCTTTCACTGGCATGACCATCCTCATGAACTTGATATTTATTAAATAAGTTTTCAACACATTTACGATATTTTACTTCATCAAAAGCTTCAATATTTCGCTTTAACTCACCATTGCTTACAGAAATTGGGAATGGCAGCTCACGATAATCCAACAGTAACTGACGCTCATGTTTTAAATACTCGTCCAGATCTGGTGTAAACAAAAAAATGGGCTTATATACATAAGCAGCTTCAAAAATAATACTTGAATAATCAGAAATCAGTGCATCACAACAGGCAACCAATTCCTGGCTATCATCATACTTAGATACATTCTTAACATAATCCGGCAATTTAATACCATCCGCACTACTTGCAACAGACGGATGTAAACGCAGAAGAATAATCCATTCTCCATTAAACTTATTTGTTAAGCTGTCACGCAATAATTCAAAATCAATACCCTGTTCCGTATGCTGATGAGCAAATGACTCATCCTTAGACACACGAAAAGTCGGTGCATATAGTAACACTTTTTTATATTCAGATATTCCCAACTTATTTCTAACAACATTTTTAATCTCTGGTTGAAAAATAATATCACTACGAGGTGAACCCACCCTAACAAAGGGACCGTTATACATAAATCCTCTTCTACACGAATCCTCATCAAACTGGCTTCCTGAAAGAATATAATCCGTCCTTGCAGCCTCTTTTTTCTGAAACTCCACCGCTCCGGGCATAGATGCCCATTTCATATCCTCACAGCTGAATTTTTTTAATGTTATACTGGACCAATGTTTAACCTGAAAATATATCTGACCACTTTTTTTCTTAATATCAGCATCTACAGACAAATCTACAATCCATATTTTGGCTGTAGAAATCTCATAGTAATATGACTCAAAATCATATCGATATACCAATCTAACCTTTCGCGAACAATCAGAAGGTCGTTTATTAACAATCCAAACTACATCAACTGTATCATCCATTTGTAACAACTTTTGAGTTATAGCCTTACCATGCTCTCCATAAACATCAGCAAAAACAACGACTTTTTTATCAACTAATGGAAGTTTGTCATACTGTTCTCTTTTAGTCACTAAATCATTGTTCATCTTAGGGAGTGAATATACATTGTAAAAACTATCAATATCAATTCCCTTTAATATTTCATCATCGTATCTCGTTGTAATGAGTAAAATAAACTGGGATGTATCTGCAGAGCTAGTAACATCCTCGAATGAATGAATTATTGGATCTTGAACGTGTTGTTCCTTCAAATTAGGATAAATGCTAAAAATGTTACGATTAACCTTACTAGGAGAATTATCTATAAGGGCTTTAATATTAACATTGGTGCCATAATTAAGAAACCATTCGCACATTTTTCCCATTCCAAAAAGTATTACCTGCTTTGACCCTGCATCTTTATAGAATTGACTCCACTGTTGATTCATCATCCTACTCACCCATCAATAATATTACGCTCCGTAATAATCTTTCCGATTCCATAGACCAATTTCAATCTCAGGAAACTCCTTCCAGTTCGGAGCATCTTCATTGCGTGGCAAATTGATATCTACTTCTTCAAATGAGTAACTCTGCTTTCTAACAAATGTAACCTCAATTGTATTTGCATATGGTTGTCCATTAATGTATAACACCTTACCACAATTGTTAATGTGATAGTGGACTACTTGATGTGTACTATTTATTTTTTCTAGTATTGAATTGTACCTCAACAGTTTATCAAACTTGAGCATACCATGAAATTCAACCACAATTTGGGCAAATTGGCTTAACATTTTTTCAGGCATTGATTCAAAAACGCCCCACTCCGCACCTTCAACATCCATCTTTAATATCATATTATTCATTTTTTCATGATGATTTATTTTCAAAAAAGTTGCCAACCTTTTTAACCTTTCAGTTTCCTCATAACCAGTTATTCCTTGTTTTGTAAAATGAAATTTTTCATTTCTTTCTGGAATGTCTTCAATAGTATGGTCATACATGTAGATATCATATCCATATTTTGACATTGCCAAATCCCAGGAAACATCATTACAAATCCCTATTGAATATGCTACCCCTCCAGGTAAATCATCTACCATAACATAACCGCCATCATTGACGTCCCCAATGCGAATAAAACCGCAGTCATTGACATTCATTATTGACAGTAATTCGTGAAATCGTTGAATATTTTTTCGTAAATCATCATTAAAATAATTGAGACTCAAATCTACAACTCTGGTAACATTCGTTGGTGTTAATACCATCCCATTTGGACAATCAGAAATGATATAAGTGCTATCCATTCCAGCCGCAATCAACTTATTTGCCACATCAAACCTATCACCCTCTGATAGCATGGCAACAACTATATATGAATTTTTATTATGCTCAACAAATTTATTTAAATCTGCAACTGAATTAGAATCTACCCATTTTATATCACCAGTATAATTTGCAGCTACTAATTCTGCGTAATATTGGCTTCCCACATTACCTGTACCCCAAATAACAACAGAGGCATTCTTGGGTATACTGGAAAACGGAAACATATGACACAATGCATAATTAAACTCTTTCACCCTAATACTTCCTCTCAAGAAATAAATTGATCTTTTATTGCTTCCATAACCTGCTCCGCGGTAATTCCCCACATACATTCCGGACGGTCTAACCTACGATAGCATACAGAAAAATCAGTATCCAGATAATAGCACTCACTACAAACCTTTGATACTATATTTATATTTTGCGGATAACCAAAAAAGTGAACTGGGGTAGGCCCAAACAAAACTGCACATCTAGTTCCTAGCTGTGTGGCAATATGTACCAACCCGCCTTCACAATCTAAGTGCAATGATGAATCCTGAAGAATATACTTAACCGTCTCAATATTTTCTCCAAATACATATCTGTCTGCGCCCTTTATGTGATAACTTTCTTTCATGCCTAACTGAACAACGGATATATTAGGATTCTCAAGCTTAAACAGACTTAAAAATTCTTCATATCGTTTAATAGGCCATATTTTATTAGGTATATATTTATTATCATCCTCATGCCCATTATATCCCCAACCAAAATTAATAGTAATGTACCTGTCAGGTAGTTTTAATTTCTGAAATTTTTCCTTATATTCCTCACATAATGGAATGTGCACCTTCGTGTCATTGATAGGAAATAAGCCATCAAAAGCATATGAAGTATAGGCATTTATCCCCTTCTTTTTACATCTTGAAAATAAAACATTGTTTTCAATAACTCGCGTATTATCAAGATATTCATCATTTATTATCGTTAAAAGCTGATTAATTTTACTTGCAAATCTGCTATTTTTCTTTTGTATAGATTCATGGTTGACATGATACATCTGTAATATATAGCCAGGATAAAAGGCTAAATCGTAATTATAACAAGTGCCAGTGAATGGAACAGTTTCATTGGAGTTTATTTGGTTAATACCTTCCTCGTCTGAAAAAAGGACCTTTATAAAATCGTAAATAGATCCATCTACATATAAATCCAAAGATATGGCATTACCAAACTCTTTAATCAGTTCATGGATAAACCGCTTGGAAATAATCGCATCCCCCAGCCCTTTTCCCAAAAGAACTGCCAATGAAATGGCATTGCTAAAACACGATGCCCCAACAGGTGCTTTGTTATATACGCTTAAAATTGCACTTTTTTCAGAAAAAATTGGTGAATCAGACACAATTTTCGAATTAGGAACACAATACGTTTGGACCAAATCAGTGGCAACTTTATTACGAATAGAATCATTTTTTATAGCAATCATTACTTTATCAAATGATAAATCTATTAGTTTCTCAGGAGCCACCATTTTTATATCATGTACTTCGAACTTTTGCCATTCCCGATCAGCTACAGCAACAATGTTGGCATAATTTGTGGCTCTCAATTGTTCAATATACTGGTTTCCAATAACCCCCGCACCATATATTACAATATTACTTCCTTGTGTAATTTTTCCAAAAGGAAACAGATATTTCCACATGCCCCCAGCTCCTCATAGTCATTTTACCAAATGATTTTTACCACACAAATGACAATAGAACATGCTCATCATCAAATGGTCATATATCATATGAATATCTTCAGTTATTTGCATACTGTTGATTGGTACATGCAAGGATATATCACTTAGCTTACGCAGTTTACCACCGTCAAATCCAGTCAAGCCAATAATCTTATTGCCATGTGATTTTGCATATTCTACTGCATTAATAACATTTTTTGAATTGCCGCTGCCGGAAATAGCAATTACAACATCACCAGGTTCAATTACACCTCTTAACTGAAACCTAAATATCTCATCAAATCCTATATCATTTGCTATTGCCATTACAGTAGGAACATTATCATTAAGACATTGAAATCTAAATTTATCTTCCACATATTCAGAGACACCTTTGCCGAAATCATTAACAATATGTGAAGCCGTTGCTGAGCTGCCACCATTACCAAAAACATACACTCTCTTATGCTTTTTAGCAGTGTCCAACAAAAGATTTAATGCCTCGTTAACTGCATTAACGTCCAATTTTTTCAACGTTTCTATTTCCAATGCTACATAATCACTAATATCTTGTTTAAAGTCCATAACTTTCCCTACTTTCATCACAGCCATTATCAAGGGCATCTTTGACGGTTTGTTCAACAGCTTCATCAGAAGTATATTTAGGCTTCCACCCTGTCGACAATACCTTTGATATATCATATTTAAACCGCGGCACATCACCTTTCCAGCCCCTGTCACCACCAGTATAGTTGAACTTAACTTCCTTAAGCCCCAATACATCCACTATTATTTCAGCAATATGGGTAACTGTGGTTCCAGCACTCTCAACACTGATATTATAGATTTCTTGGTCCCTTTTTATATCACTGGTTAATCTAACAATGGCATCTATTAAATCAATGACATATATATATGGCTTACACTGTTTCCCATCGCCTAAAATTTCTAATTCCTTAGGATTTCTACGCAATTTTCTAATAAAATCAAAAATAACCCCATGGGTTAATCTAGGGCCAATAACATTGGGAAACCTGAAGATTACTGCATTTATGTCACACATAGATACATAAGATGATATTAAGGCTTCGGAAGCAAGTTTAGCCCCGCCATAATATGAAACAGGCTTAAGCCCACCAGTTTCCTCACGTAGCATAACATCTGGCATTTCCCCGTAAACGGCTGATGTGGAGGCAAAAAATATATTCTTGACCTTTGCTTTTCTCATTCCCTCAAGAATTGCCCTGGTTGTCAGTAAAGTATCGTTAAAGTCGATGGAAGGTTCGTTGCCACCCTTTTGTATATCCGAATTAGCAGCCATATGATATACAATATCAAATTTATTTTCAGTAAATAATTTGTCTATATCAGCTTGATTGGCCAATTCAATTTCATAAAACTCAAAATTCGCGTTGTCCATAAGATGCTCAATATTTTTTTTGCCCATAATGAGCTTATCGGCCACAACTACTTTATCCCCTTTGGCAATTAATGCATCGCAAAGATGACTGCCTATAAAACCTGCACCACCAGCTACCAAAATATTCATATATTAATCTCCCATTAAATAAAATCTTTATCCGTCATTACAATTGTCGAACCGGAATTATCCAGTTCAAACTCCATTTCCCGTAAATCGTGCAAAGCTCTTCTTACATTTCCATGTTTCTTTTCAGGAACATAAAAAATCATAAATCCAGCTCCTCCGGCACCTAACAACTTACCACCAGCAGCACCTGAATTCATAGCCCGCTCGTATACATCATCAATAAATGAATTACTTATACCAGATACCAGTGATCTCTTTAGAAGCCAATTCTGATGAAGCAGGTTTCCCATTGCATCAACATTGTTACTCTGTAGTTTCTCTTTTAATTGACGTGTTAAATCACACATTTTCTTTTGAGCATCTAATTTATCAGTCTCTGTAATACTCTTGGACTGCTTTCTTAATATTTCAGAAGCCGAGTGGCTACCACCCACATAAAACATCAATATGTTCTTTTCAAGTTTTGTATAACTTTCCGGAGCCATAATAATCGGCTCAACATTTACAAATCCATTTGGCATAAACTCATAATACTTTAGCCCACCAAATGCAGCTGCAAACTGATCTTGTTTCCCGATTGGTTCTCCTAGCTTAACAATTTCTACCTCACATGCATCCTTTGCCAGCTTATATTTCGAAACGAATTCTCCTTTATAAGTGTGAAGAAGATGTAGCAGAGCCACCGTAAATGTACTGGATGATCCCAGTCCCGTTCCGGCAGGAATATCAGCCATACTTGATAGCTCCACGCCCTTAATATTAAAATCTTTTAAGCATTGTTTAAAAATTCTATGTTTAATATCATCAAACCTATTTACTATTTCAGTTTGTGAATATTTCAATACTATCTGGTCCCTCTCAAAAGCTTTATGAATGGCAAGATACATGTATTTTCTTATAGTTGTACTTAACACACAACCACCATTTTTTTCATAAAAGCTTGGTAGATCGCTTCCCCCACCACAAAAACTGACTCTAAATGGTGCTCTTGTAATAATCATAAGATGTTCACCCTTTTTATATTATCTTCGTATAAAAAACATATTATTTTAATCAGTTAAAATTTTATTAACAATATCTAACAATGAACCCCCAGATATATCCTGTCCCATATTTTCTCGTCCTATAAAAGCAGTTTTACACCCCGCATTTTTCCCAGCCCCAATGTCGTTTTTGCTATCACCTACCATCCAAGATGCTGTTAAATCTACATTGAAATCACTTGCTGCCTGCAATAATAATCCTGGTCTTGGCTTACGGCACTCACAAATAATCTTCAATTCAACGACTTCGCCATCGTATCCTTTATGAGGATGGTGCGGACAATAATATATAGCATCTATATAGGCACCGAAAGCACCAAGCACCGTTTCCATTTTATTGTGTATTTCCCGCAGTCCGTCAACTGTTACTTCGCCTCTGGCAATCACTGGCTGGTTAGTGATTACAATTGCTAGATACCCAGATGAATTTATTTTCTTAATTGCCTCCTGAACTCCTGGGAGTAATTCAAATTCATCTACTGAACGCAAAAAACCAATATGCTTGTTAATAGTTCCATCCCTATCAATAAAAAATGCTTTTTGCGTACACCTTAAATTTTTTTCTTGTACTATCCCCATCTGTAAATCTCTGATTGCAGACTCAAGCCTCTCCGGGGTCCCCATATCTTTGCAATATTCTGGGCTATCGTAACAAAACATTTTTCCAGTACCACATAATGGCTTAAGTAATTGCCTATCAAGATCAACTTTTATAATATTTCCGTCTACGCCTACTGAACCTACTTCGTCTCTTTTAATTCCACAAATATCCAGTACTTTGGGACTTATTATATGCAAGCCAGCATTTACCCTGTTTTGATAATATTTTGGCTTTTCATCTTCCTTGGTGAGCCACGCCTCAACGCTACTGTCATTATTGCTTATGATAATGCTTGAATCGTAGGGATGACTGTTAGGATGTGTAAATAAAGTAACTAGTCCCCCTTTTGCTCTATGAAAATTAACGAACCGATTAAAATCTATATCGAATAAAGCATCTGCAAGAAGGAACATAAAATCCTCTTTAAGATCCAACTTAAACAGTGCTCCAACGTTTCCTAACGGAATATCTTCAACAAAGTACTCAATATTCACGCCAAACTTTTTACCATCACCAAAATAATCCCTTATTTGTTCCGCCTTATAAGAGACTGTTATTATTATATCTGTATAGCCTTGATCCCTTAATGACTCTATTTCTCTTTGAAGAACAGGCTTACCACATATTGGAATGAGTGGTTTTGGAACCTGTGAATTAACAGATTGTATGCGTGTTCCCTTTCCACCTGCTGCTATTACCACTTTCATAATCGTCTCGTCCCTACGTGTAAAATAAACTCTTTTCTACTCCGTCCATGGAAAATATATTTATAAATTAAGACATTCTATTGAATAGACACCTACACTACTGCATTTGTCATATTCCTTTATTTGATTATATATTTCCTCAGTATGTTTACTATTTGCAATAAATATAGCATCAGGACAACAATCCATCGCAGTCTCAAATGAAAAAACTTTTTTTCCTTCCACAACTTTCCCCTGCATACCTATGTTATTGTCAATCCAGCCAAGCATACGTTTTTCCAAAATATCCCTATGCCAATTGTAAAACAATTTGCCCACAATTCCCGCACCAAATATAAATACCTTCCTCCTTATGTTTATTTCCTCTCTTAACTTGTCACTTATTTCTTTTAATTGGGCCAGCATGTTGTTTAAACCTGAATATTCTTCCTCAATTTGTTTACTAAATCCATTTTTACACTCCAAAAGAAATCTTTTATAAACTGGCAACTTCACAAAACCAATATACCCCCGCAAAAAATCGTTCCACTGTCCAGCCAAAATTTCTGCCAATATATCTTTTGGGTACACCTCTCGTTCGCAATTACGCATTTCAATTTCAGTCAAAAAGTTCAAATATGCCTCTAAATATTGTCCACCTTTATCAACTTGCCTAAAGGTGAAAGCATATATTTCTTCAGGAAATTTCTCCAAGGGAAAGTCCAACATTTCCTTTAAATTGCGTTTACAAACTTCTATTGCATATTTAACCATTTTCGGGGCAAGATTTGTCCCATAGCCAAACTTGTAATCTAACAATACTTCCGGTATATTCGTGAATTTTCCATAGTTTACAGCTTTGCACCACAACTCATAATCTTCAGCAGGCTCGTTCTCATTATATATGAGTCCATTATTTAAAAATTCTTCTCTCCTAAACATAACAGTTGGATGTGCAATCACATCCCTAAATATAAATAATGTTTTTATGCGCTCCGGATCAGTTTCCACCTCTATAACTGTCTGTCTATCTGGCGCTACTATTCGGTAATTTGTACCACAAAGCATAATATCAGGATTTTTTTCCATATAAGCAATTTGTTTTTCAAATCTTTCTGGATATGAATAATCATCGGCATCCATTCTTGCTATATATTTACCAGTTGCATACTGAATTCCTAAATTCAATGAACTGGCAACCCCTTTTTTCCCTGAAGTTCTCTGTATAAGTTTTACCCTATTATCAGTTAACTCATAAGATTTTATAATATCCCCTGAGCCGTCACTAGAATCAATCTCATTTACTATTAAAAATTCAAAGTCCGTATAAGTCTGATTCAAAATACTTTCTATTGATTTTTTTAGGTTATCTTTTTCATTATAAACCGGCATTACCACAGATATCATTGGCATAAAACAGACACCGCCCTCAAATTATATAATATAGAAAAATTATAATAAAAATTGCAACTTTATTCATCACCGATATTCATCTATAGTTTCTTGAATTTTCAAATTTATTCTATCAGCAAAGGATTTCATGCTAAAATTTTTCTCATAAACCTCTCGAGCAGCTTTTTTCATGTCATCTAGTGTTGAATAATTATTAATAACATATTTGATTTTCTCAGATAATGCTTTACAATCATCAGAATGTACTACAAAACCACTTACACCATCTTTAATAAACTCTGCAACTCCTGTCGCATCAGTTGTTATACATATTTTACTGTTCATCATACCTTCAATTATAGCAATTGATAAGGTTTCTTCTCGTGATGGACACACAATAACATCTATTTCGCCAAACCTCTCTCGTATTGCTTTTCGCTCAAGAACACCTGTAAACACCACATTAGATAAGCACACGGCCTTTTCTTTTACGCTAGCCACGTATTTATTTTTTTCATCACACGAACCAATTATAAAGAATGTAGCCTTAATCCTTATATCACCAGGCAACATCTGAATTGCTTCAATTAATAAGTCCTGAGCTTTTAATTCATTCACATCACCAACAACTGCAAAATTTATCGTTCCATCAATGCCTTTTTTAGAATCAGATACCGCTTCATCCGGTATACCTAATGGTAATATCGTATTTACCCGTTGAGGATAATAATAGTCAAACACATCAGCAGCCCACTGAGACACTGCTGCAATATGAGCTTTTGAAAATTTTTTCACATCATTATATTCGTCAAAATAAGTTTTTGTATAATCGTATATCCACTTATATTTCTTCCCGAATTCATGTACCCACCACAAAACAGGAATACTATTACATAACTCACAAACTATTTGAATGTTTTGGAGCGTATTCACTATCGCAATATCATAGTTTTTCATCCAATACAACTCAGTGTGATCAATATATGGTAGTGAAGGACAAACAATAACGTTTATTTTATTGCTTTTTATTGTCTGTAACAACTCTTGCTGAATTGATGGAACCGCTACTGTTACCTCATATACTGCTTTATCTATTAATTTAGCAGCATACAAAATAGCCAAAGAGGCACCATTATAATTCATATCCACAGATATGATTAAAACACGTTTCTTTTTATAATCATTTTTGACTATATTTAATTTAAGAATTCCTTTGTTTTTGAGGCCACAACATTTTTCTAATGATATTATTTGGGTGCTATCCACTTCCATTCCCAAAAGTTGTTGCTTCATTTCATTGTAATACTTGCTGGCAATAGCTATATAATCATATTTCATTTTTTTTACAGACATGGGATTTACTACTTGGTAAGCGTCAAAGTTTAAGTCGTCTTCCCGCCAGCCCATTCTCGTGGGATAATAACACTAACAAATTAAAGTTTTGCCGAATGTCTTCGTGTTTCGGGAAAACTTCAAATTGGAGGTGTTTTCTTTGGCGGATAATTCGTTAGAAATACGAACCAGGGTCCGCATGGCTCAATGGCAGTCAATAATTAAAGAGTGCAAGGAATCCGGCATGACGGTAGCTGAATTCTGTGAAGACAGAAATATCAGTTGGCACGCC
>NZ_FQYW01000035.1 GCF_900141865.1 Anaerovibrio lipolyticus DSM 3074
CAGGAAATCCAGTTTAGTAAAGAATATTCAGTTGTAAAAGAAAAATAAGCTTTGTAGACAAGGCGGATTTCTTGCTAGCAAAACTTATTATACGAAGATGCGTGAACTTGAGATGGAAAATGAAATCTTAAAAAAAGCTACAGCCATATTCGCCAGAAAACAATAATTGAAATCGTTGCCTTTATAACAAAATATCAAACTATATGCCCTATTAAGCTCATGTGTAAAGTACTCGGAATTAACAGGAGTACTTACTACAAGGTTGCTAATAAGGTAGATTCTGCTCGAACTATTGAAAATCAAAAGCTTGATGCAGATATTTTGGCGATTTACTTTGCCACTAAGAGACGCTATGGAGCTCCCAAAATCCATCACGAACTGCTCAATCAAGGTTGGAATATTAGCCTAAAAAGAGTACAAAGACGAATGGCTGAGCTTGGCATTCATTCAATTGTGATCAAAAAATATCGCCACTATTCCAGTAACAAACGAGTTACTGAAAAAGATAATATATTGAATCAGGACTTTACAGCCTCTGGAATCAATCAAAAATGGTGCACAGATATCACCTACATTCACACTCAGAAAGATGGATGGACATACCTGGCATCTGTGATGGATTTATACAGCCGAAAAATCATTGGTTGGGCTTATGACATAAATATGTCTGCTGAGCTTGCAATTAAGGCTGTGAAAAATGCTTGCTTAAATGTCTCTAATCCTGAAGGGATTGTTCTTCAGAGTGATTTGGGGACACAATACACCAGCGACATCTTTGAAAGATTTCTGGCTGGTAAAAAAATACGTCATTCATACAGCCGTAAAGGATGTCCATATGATAATGCCTGTATAGAGTCATTTCATTCTTTAATTAAAAAGGAGGAAATCTATAGGCATGTTTACAAAGATTCAAAAGAAGCTTATGATAGCATCTTTGAATATATTGAGTCCTGGTACTATCACCAGCGGACTCATAGTAGCTTAGACTACAAGACACCAGCTGCAGTTCATGCAGAATGTGCGGCGTAAAGTCGCACTTTCGGTGTCCACTTTATTGACATAAGACCAACTTTTAACATTTACCTTAGGACGTTTTATATATTTTGACACTTCATTTAATTTATTTAAAGAAATACTACATCCATCGCATTTTGTACACGTAATAACAGATAGAATGAAACCGTTGTATAAATACACACCTTGTATTACTGTAACCACTTTACAATTAATAATGATGAATGTTGTTGCGGTAGGCTGGGGGATATATAGTGAGACAAATGTGACGGAAACACTATTTGTGTCATATGTGGCATATTTGATGGGCATGGAATTGCTTTTAAGAATGAGGGATGATTTTTTGGGGGGCAATAATGGTGAATATTATTAAAGAAAATGATTTAAGAAAATTATTGTTAAAAACTTTAGAAGAACATCCCGAAGTTAATCTTACCAGAGTGGCTGATATCTACATTGAACAAAAAATAATTAAGGATATGATTTACGAACAAGGTATACCTGAGCGTGATGCACGTAGGAAAGGTAAAGAAATATATTCAAATGTAGAGAGAACTTTAATTCAAGAGGCATTTAAATTAAGTAAAGGCAGAGAGTTTGATTTTAATATAAATAGTATGATAATAAAAAGAATCGTTATTAAAGTCTAAATATCAATCATAGGTATGACTGCTAATCTAAAAGTGAGCCACTGAGGGTAAAAACGCTCGCTTGAATTTGAGCCACTTACATAATAAGCTGAAATCAACATAAAGATTTTAGAGGTGATATTAGCTGGTTATTACAGTGAACGCCTACTAACAAATTCGAAAGCGTTACCTCGCAGGTGAAAGTCAGCGTAGTATTGCCAAATCCCTTGGAATATCCCACAATACTGTGGCTAAATATTGCAAAGGTGCAGCGGTTCCCTGGGAACGCAAAACTCCAGAATGTGACTCTACTGTCCTTACAGATGAAGTATCTGCATTCATAGGAAATATCCATAGTTTGGGCAGCGATGTTTTGCAAGATTTTGACCTATTAAAGGAAGAGCCTCCACATTAAAACTGTATTTTATTTAATACAAAATCTCAGAATGGTAAAAAAACTGGCGAATGCCTGACTTATTTGAGCGGGGAGACTAATGCTTCTTCATGATGATATAGTATTTAAAGGGAAGGCTATAAAAAATATACGGAGTAATCTTTGGGACGAGGAAAATATACACATATGAATAACACAGTTGACACATTTGATCGTACGAAATTTGTAGAGCAGGTATTGGATATTGTCGATGCTTCTAAAAAGCAGGAGAATGGGATTGCTTTTTCTGTTTCAGCTGGATGGGGATATGGAAAGACATTTGTACTTAATGAATTGGAAAGTCGGTTAAAGGATAGCGATGATATTGTGGTTTTGCACTATGATTGCTGGGAATATAATTATTATGAAGAGCCTTTGATGGCCATGATTGCTTCTATTACTGACCAGCTTACACAGATTGACAATAAATCTAAAAAACTTAGTTGCATTTTGATAAAGGCTGCAAAGTATATGGCAGTGGACGGTATGACGAAACTGGGTGGCGCTTTATCAAAACAAGTATGTACCGTGGATATTATTAAATTGTGTGAAGACGCCTATCAAAGTATTCAGGGTGAATTAAAAGATTTGGGATTACCCGATTTTGATAAATCATCTGACTTACGCAAAAGTATCGCGATTATACGCGCGATATTAAAAAAGATATCTGAAGAAAAACAATTGGTTTTGATTGTTGATGAAATTGATCGCTGTTTGCCGTCATACCAAATAAAAGTATTGGAACGCATTCATCATATAACAATGGACCAAAAGTTTATTACTATTTATGGCTTGAATCCGGAACAGTTGCGACAGACTGTCATCCAGATGTTTGGTGGTGCTGGTGTTAATGATGTCAATCGTGTGAGAGCATTTTTAAAGAAGTATATGGATTTCCATATTGCACTTCCTTTGGGAACAATATCTAAAAATTGTTTTCAGAAATATTCTAAGAATCTTGAACCGTTTGAAGATGTGGCTATTTTTTCCAAACAAAAGGATTTTATGGCTACATTATCAGATTTGTTTTCAGAATGTGATCCACGTACGGTTGAAAAATTGTGGGATAAGCAGTTTTTGATTCATAATTTGGTTTTTACAGCGGATGTTTTTCATCAAAATGATAGAAAATTACCCTTGGAGATATTGACCGCGGAACTTCTCATTTTGGTGATGATTTATTGGCGGTATACGAAACCGCCTAAAATTAATGGACCTTTGGGTAGTGGACCCAATGCTACTGTAGAAAAAATGTTACACGGTTTTTTCAGAGTGACAAATGCAAAGGAAAATACTGAGAATAATAATTTGTTATTTAGTGAGTTATGGGAGCGGATTATCCAAAATATGAATGCTACTCATGTAAGCGTAGCTGGACATGGTGATTTGTGTACCGTTGAATTGCCCAATAATAGACCTAAATTTTTAGCTGCAGTGGGAGCATTTTGGTGTAATGCTACTGGCAATAAGTATTTAAAATATGAAATCGGAGCCCATCATAGTGGTGGGCAAGTTGATGAGTTTTACGTGTCAAATTTTAATAAGTATTGTGATTTGATGCAAAAGTTTTATGAAATGGCTTGTATTATTGAATGAGGGGGCGATGATGATGCCTAACATTAGATCCAGTGCAGATTTGCGTAATAGTTACAACGAAATATCCAATTTATGTCATAAATATAACGAGCCGGTTTTCATTACTAAAAATGGTAAAGGGGACCTGGCGGTTATGAGTGTTGAAGCTTATGAAGCGCTGATGGGGCGATTTGAGCTTTATAATCTCATACATGAAGGAATTGAAGATATTGATGCGGGAAAAGTGCGGACTTTTTCTGATGCAATGTCTGACATAAAAGCGAGACGCAAGAGATGAGTTACAGCATTATCATTTCACAAAAAGCCGAGAAAGATATTATTGAGGCGGCTGATTATATTGAGTTTATTCTGCATAATCCGAAGGCTGCCGATGATTTGCTTGATAAAGTAACGGAGGAGATAGAAAATCTATCTGTTATGCCGGTAAAGTTTGGGATAGTTGATGAACCAGTGCTGAAAGCATGGGGAATCAGGATTTTTAGTATCAATAGTTATCTTGTTTTCTACAGAATTGATGAAGCTGCTAATTTAGTGAATATAGTTAGATTTCTTTATGGCAAGCGGAATTGGAAGTCTATTTTGAGGCTGGATGTCCAGTAGTACATTCTTCGGCAGTAGGGTGCTTGGAGACTTGCAGGAATGGTTCTGAAAATACAGGGAGTGGCTATGAGTTCTGTACACTATAATCTGCCAAAGCGCATCGAGACTGAGCTGGCTTTAATGGCAGAAAAATATAATATATCGAAAATTACATTGTTCGGTTCCCGCGCGCGTGGTGATAATACGAATAAAAGTGATGTGGATATAGCAGTATATGGATGTAGAGATTTCGCCAGGTTTTCCTTAGACGTAGAGGATGAAGTTTGGACTTTATTGAAGTTTGATATTGTCGATATGGATGGCAATGTGTCTGAAGAATTAAGGGATGAGATTCAAAGAGATGGGGTAGTTATTTATGAAAAAATATGAAAACTATTGTACACATCTTCATGTTCTGGAAAAGGCTCTGAACAGGACCTTGAAAATGAATTTATTATAAGTGGCATCATAGATAAATTTTTTATTCAATTTGAACTGGGGTGGAAAATGCTGTAAATGGCAGGTACGGGGATGTACTTGAGAAGATATAAATTGTGATACACATAAAAGTTTGTATACACTGATATTAATACCTCATTATACTGTTTTACAGTAGTGTTTTAAGTTTTAATCGCAAAAATACACCGTTAACTTGAAATAACGGTGTATTTTTGTTATTCTTGTGTAAAAGGAGCTGGTAGGGTATGAATATTACACTGCAGCCGGATTTGTATTTTCGTGAAAAATACCTTAAAAAGATCAGAGATTTTTACCACGATACGGAGCTTATTAAAGTTATAACAGGTGTAAGAAGGTGCGGAAAAAGTTCTCTTATCCAGATGATTATCAAGGAATTACTGTCTGACGGAATTAGTGAAGATAATATTATTTTTTTCAATCTTGATAAACGCCCGTACTTTGATATTACCACCGCTGTGGAATTAAATGCTCTGATTAAAGAAAATGCCAATGTTGATGGTAAAAAATATCTTTTTATTGATGAGATTCAAAACATAAATAATTTTGAATCAGTCATTAATGCCTGGCGGGAAGAAGGAGATTTTTCCATTTTCATTACTGGCTCCAATTCCTATCTGCTAAGCGGTGAACTATCCACTAAACTGACTGGCCGTTACATAGAAATTGATATGTATCCCTTAACCTTCGAGGAGTATCTTGGCATGAAAAAATTCCTGCAAATTCCTCTTGCGGATGATCTACAGGAATTAACAAATTTTGTTTACGATGGGGGATTCCCTTATTCATTAAAATTGAGAACACTCCCAGCTAGAAGGGAATATGTTGAAAATCTCATTGAGGAAATATACCAGAAGGATATTCATTCCAGAATACGTATCCGAAATAAAGTAGCTTTTGAGGCTATTATGAATTATTTCATTTCTAATTTTGGTGCTTCTACTAATATAACCAATATTGTAGGCGATTTGAACAAGCGAGGAATTAAACTTAAAATTGAAACTGCCAATAAATATGTGGAAGCACTGGAAAATGCCAAAATTCTCATAAGATGTGATCGTTTTGATATGAAATCACGAAGAGCTCTTATGGGGGATAAAAAATATTATTTGGCTGATTTGTCTTTTTATTTTGCTATGAATACAGATAAGCGAATTAACTATGGTCCGGTGCTGGAAAATATAGTTCATAATTATGCCCTGACCCGCGGCTACAAGGTCAGCATTGGGCGTTTTGGCAAGTTTGAGTGTGATTTTATCTTGAGAAATAAGGATATGGATTATGCGTATTTACAGGTTGCCTACACTATTATGGATAGTGAGGATACCGAAAATCGTGAATACAGGCCGCTTGAAATGATAAAACATGACAATTATCCTCGCTATGTACTGACCACAGATAAACTACTGCAGAAGCGCAATGGCATAATCCATGCTAATATTATGGATTTCATGAAAGCTGAAAAGGATTTCTGATTATTGCAATATAATAATTTTATTCTGTTTCATTTATAGACCTCTTCATAAATATTTTCCTTTTATTTTTCAGATACCTATTATATAATTACCTTAAATATCCGTTTTGAGTGCTTTTACTAGGAAATCTTAGCGAATCGAATCTGAAAGATGAAGATGAGCTTTAGATTTCGTGTAAGGGCGATGAGATCCCATATGATCTCATCTTGCTTGTTAATATTGTGTGTATTGATGGGAGTGAATCGAAATGAGATTTTTTAAGTGTGATTTGTGTGGTAACATTACTACTGCTGTTAGTGAGATTAAGGGCCCATTGTCCTGCTGTGGTCAGGGGATGACCGAGCTTATTCCGGGTACTACTGATGCAGCCCAGGAGAAGCATGTGCCTGCTGTTACTGTTGAGGGTAACAAGGTTTCTGTTAAGGTTGGTAGCGTTGAGCACCCTATGACTGATGCTCATTACATTCAGTGGATTGCCATTGAGACCAACAAGGGCTGTCAGATGAAGAAGCTGACTCCACAGGATAAGCCAGAGGCTACCTTCCTGCTGGTTGAGGGTGAAACCTTGGTGGCAACCTACGAGTATTGCAATCTCCATGGCCTCTGGAAGGCTTAATGTTTCAACTTAATATAATAAGTGACTGAAAGTATTAAAGGACTGGCGTAGGCTGGTCCTTTTTGCTGTTTTGATGGCGAAAATGTGGCTGGCAAAATGGTGAGATTTTTTTCTAAAAGAAGAAAAATTTGACCGGTGGCGTTATAATAAACGGGTAGATTAAAAATGAATGGGGTGAAAAACCTCCGGTGAGGTGAGTTATGAACAGAAAGCCTTTTTTGATGAAGCCTACGGGGAAGGATTATATTTGGGGCGGCAGTCGCCTGAATGATGATTTTTCAAAGAATATAGATATGAGCCCTCTGGCGGAGACTTGGGAATGCTCCACCCATCCAGATGGCCCTTCCTTTGCTTATGGCGGCATATATGATGGCAAAAGCCTTAGTGAGATATTAAAGGAGCACCCTGATTTTTTGGGTACTCACCCAAAGACTAAGGGTGAGCTTCCTATCTTGATAAAATTTATTGATGCAAAAAAAAATCTTTCGGTGCAGGTTCATCCTGATGATGAATATGCCCAAAAGCATGAAAATGGTCAGATGGGCAAGTCGGAGATGTGGTATGTGCTGGATGCCAGATCCGACAGTCATCTTGTTTATGGCCTCAACTATGATATGGAGGCGGACACTATACGTCACAGTATCGAGAATGGCACATTTGAAAAGCATTTGCAGAAGGTGCCCATAAAGCCTGATGATGTGTTCTTTATTAAGGCAGGAACTATTCATGCCATTGGGGCGGGGGCTCTGGTTGCGGAGATTCAGGAAAGCTCCAATCTTACTTATCGCCTTTATGATTATGACAGGGTTGATAAACAGGGCAACAAGCGTCAGCTCCATATAGACAAAGCGTTGGCAGTGGCTGATCTTAAAGGCGCTGTCAAACCAAAACAGCCAATTCATTCCTTGAAATATAGTCAGGGCTGTGCCACAGAGCTTTTGTGCCGTTGTAAATATTTTGAGGTCAATCGGATGCTTATAAACACAGAGCGGGTGCGTCAGTTGGTGGAATACCGGGCAGACGAAGCTTCCTTTAGGGTGCTTTTGTGTACCAATGGGTGCGGTACTTTATTTATTAATGAAACAGAATTTATTAAGGTGTTTAGGGGAGATTGCATTTTCTTCCCAGCAGATTCTGTAACCGTTAAAATCCATGGAAAGATGCAATTTTTGGATATTAGAGGATAATACTAAAATAGACTGGGACAGTGTCTTTCACACGGTCATATTGCTAAAACTTTTCCTTACCATTAACAATAGCGAAAAAAGTTGCAACTCGCTGCGCTCAGACAGGCAACTTTTTCCGCTAAATAAATAGCTTCCTGTATAATTCAAAGTGTAGACAACAGATAAGTCAAACTTAACAAAAAGAGATACCTCAGCTAAACTGTCATTACTGACCCTGAGAAGTTAGTAATAAACAGAAAAGAGAGGTATCTACAAAATGAAGTCTACACAAAACAAGAAGATCGAGCAAGTAAAAGAAACATCTATGATCGTCGGCATCGATGTCGGCAGTGAAAAACACTACTTCAGGGCTTTCAACTGGAGGGGGATCGAATTCACCAGAAAGCCTATCCCGTTCTCCAATTCTATGGCGGGATTTGACATGTTTCATTCGGCTGTGGCAGAGCTGA
>NZ_FQYW01000008.1 GCF_900141865.1 Anaerovibrio lipolyticus DSM 3074
TTTAGTTCTGATGCCGTCTTGAAAGTTATTCTTCTTGAGAGTACGCAGCTTGCTGCGAGATAATCCAGTTAATCTGCCAAGCTCTGCAAGATTTACCTTATCCAAAGGTATATTGTGGCCTGTCTTGGCTTCCATTACTTCTAAGGCTTGTGCTATAATTGGCACTAAGCCATTACTTTTTATATCATTCACATTGTCTCCTTCCAGCTGGGTTGATTGGTCACTATCCAGTTTAGAGGAAACGAATGAAAAAAGGAATGGCTATTTTATGTTGACTAAAATCGGCTAATTTTGACCGACCTGGAGTGGCTAATTTCGACCGACTCCAACACTATATCCGCAACGCTGCGCAGGGCTGGCAAAAGGAATATCAGGGAAATGAGCAAATAAAAGTAGTGAACAGCTTGGCTGGAATCCAGCTGTGGCGGCGGGGTAATATATTTTAGTCGTATCGCGCCATTACTGTGACACTTGGGGCAGTAATAACGGGGCTTACGGGGATTATCAATAATAGGAATGTAGATATTTCTTGTTCTGGGAGTGGCAGCTGGAGGATTATCCACCTTTACATTATCGTTATCGCGTTCATCAAAAAAATCTGAATCGTAATTATCTTCTTCAAATTCATCACGGTCCATACTGCAATCATCCCAGATGGCATCATAAGCGTCCTGGCTGTCCTTGTCAAAAGGATCCGCATCCTGCCAGCCCTCTTCTTCACATCCGTCGTAGTAGTCTTTCCATAGATGGGTGTCTTCAATTCCCATATTTCTCCCTCCCCTCAAGTAACTACAGCCCTTTGTATTTTCCGATGTTTTATTTAATACTATACTACGCGAAATTTATTGGCAATAGATGTGTGGGTGAAAAAAAGGACAATGGAGCTGGCTTACAAAAGTTCGTTGCAAAAAGTGTAGCTATGCTACAAAAGTTCGGCGTAAAAAGTGTAGTGATACTACAAAAGTTCGTTGCATTTTTTGTGACGAAATGTCATACTGTACTTAAATAGATGGTGGAGGTGTTGGTATGTACAGAACTGCTATTGAAAAGCTCTTAAAGTGGAAAAAAAGTAAATACCGCAAACCTTTAATTATTGAGGGAGCACGCCAGGTCGGCAAAACATGGCTGATGCAGGAATTTGGCAAGCAAGAGTATGCCGATACAATATATATAAATTTTGATTCTAATCCAAATATGGCAGAGCTGTTTGCCTATAATCTGGATGTTGATCGTTTAATAATGGGCTTGGAGTTATATGCAGGACGCAAGATAGATCCAGATAATTCTTTGCTGATTTTTGATGAAATACAGGAGGTCCCAAGAGCATTGGCTTCTCTTAAGTATTTCTGTGAAAGGGCACCACAATACCACATCGTATGTGCTGGATCCTTGCTGGGTATAGCTCTGCATCCAGGGACTTCATTTCCTGTGGGAAAAGTGGATTTTTTGAAGCTTTATCCTCTTTCCTTCAATGAATTTTTAATGGCAACTGCCAAGAAACAGTTTGCTGAGTTGTTGGACCGTCAGGATTTTCAGATGATTACCAGCTTCAAACAAACTTACATTGATGCCCTGAAGCAATATTATTATGTTGGTGGCATGCCTGAGGCAGTGCAAAACTTTACTGATAATAAAGATTTCGGGGAAGTTCGGGAAATACAAAAGCGAATATTATATGCTTATGAGCAGGATTTTTCCAAGCATGCTCCAAATGAAATCGTTCCGAGAATTAGGGTGTTATGGAATAGTATTCCTTCCCAACTGGCAAAGGAGAACAAAAAATTTGTGTATGGGCTCGTTCGTGAAGGTGCCCGGGCGAAGGATTATGAAACCGCTATCATGTGGCTTAGTGACTGTGGACTGATTCATAAGGTTAGCCGGGTTAATTCAGTTGGTATTCCATTGAAGGGTTATGATGACCTAAAAGCGTTTAAGTTGTTTTTGGTAGATGTTGGTCTTCTTGGGTGTATGGCTGGCCTTAGCCATCGAACCTTACTGGATGGCAATAGCCTTTTTACAGAATTTAAGGGTGCATTGACGGAGCAGTATGTTTGTCAGCAGTTAAAAACTATTGATGATATAGCGGTGTACTATTACACCAATGACAGAGGCTCCTGTGAAATTGATTTTGTTATCGATACTGGTAATCAAGTAGTTCCGGTGGAAGTAAAGGCAGAGGTAAATCTTCGTGCCAAGAGTTTAAAAACATATAGAGAGAAATTCTCTCCAGAGATTTGTGTTCGCACATCTATGGCAGACTACAAGAAAGAGGAGTGGCTGATAAATCTGCCGCTGTATGCTGTGGGTCAGATTGCGAGTATATAATTTTTCCAACAGTACTGCCTTCACAAGTGAAGGCCCATTAGGAGGAGATGATTAAATGTACAGAAGCTTATTAATGTTAGTATCGATGCTGGTTTTTAGTACAGGTATATGCTTTGCTCAACAAACGGATTTATTGCCACATGAGCATACTCCAGAATGCCAGCTTACATCAGCTGAGCCAGTGCAGATTGTATGCATTTTGGACCGTTCCGGTTCAATGAGACATTTAGTGGGAGATACTATAGGCGGTTATAACTCTTTCTTGGATAAGCAACGGCAAGAAAAGGGAAGTGCTGAGGTTACCACGGTTCTTTTTGACGACAAGTATGAAAAGCTTGTAGACGCTGAAGATATAAAGAAGGTGCCTGAGCTAACCGACAAAGAATACTACGCAAGAGGGATGACTGCCCTTTTGGATGCAGTGGGCAGAACGGTTACAGACACATTTGGCAGAATGAATCGTGACGGCATTTGCCCTGCCAAGCGCCGTGTGCTGTTTCTCATTATGACCGATGGCAAGGAAAATCACAGCAGGGAGTATACCAAAGCAGATGTAAAGGCCATGATAGAAAAGGCCACTCAGGAGTACAAGTGGAATTTTATTTTCATGGGCGCAAATATGGATTCTGTCTCTGAGGCGGCTTCTATTGGTATTTCAGCCGACCATGCAGTAAACTTTGCTCATGATTCTGCTGGCGTAAGACAATCCTTCGCACGTATGAGCGAGGCAGCCACGGAAATGAGGGAATCGGGCACCGTTGGCGAAGACTGGAAAAAAGGCGAGGAATAGTGAAGCCTTTTCCTGTGTTATGGTGGTTGAAAAAACAAAACTGGGTTTCATAGATTTAGAAGTGACATTAGAAGTGACATTTTTGTAGTGACAAAATGTCACTTCTAATGTCACTTCTACGGATGATGATTTTATTTATATTGTAGATTGTCATGAATAGTACTATTAATTGGAATGTAAGTCCCTTCATTTTGTAGGGGCTTATTTTTTTATGTTATAATAATATTAATAAATTTAAGCTAAAGTGCATAGGAGGAATTGCAGTGGATAATCAGATTATTACAGATAAAATACGACAGGGTTTGCGCACTGCATTTGAAAACAAGGATAGTCATTCTGATATGGAATTTCGTCCACAGTTCGTGTTCAATGACTTCCGTAAAGGTAGAAAAGTATTAGCATCGTTGGAACGTGAACTTAAATATTGTGATGAGTTTGCCATATCCAGGCACCGCCGATAGGCACCGAGGGAACGGTAAGAGGTGTGGATGACATCGGTTCGGTTATGGTGGCATGGGATAACGGCTCGGGATTAAATGTGGTTCTGGGTGGGGATGATATCGAGGTGGTGAAGTAATGAGACTATGTCCAATTTGCGGCAAGGAGTATTAAGATTATCCGGCATTGTCAAGAAAAGATAACCGTACTGAGATCTGTCCTGATTGTGGTACTAGGGAAGCAGTGGAGGTGTATACGCTTTATTCTCAGGAAGGTGACATCACCTTTATAATGGAAGATAAGGAGAATACAACCTCAGTGGTTGGCTTCTATTACGGTGAGCCTAATGATGAGGACACGAGAGAATTTAGAGGAAAATTGACAGCGGAGTTTGAGTAAAGTCAAAAAATTACGATTTTTTGTTTAACTTGAGTCATAAATAAATAGAAAGTGTCTGAATGCCTTATATTAAGTGGTCGTCAGGCACTTTTTGTTTGCCATGGTAGTGAATATGTGAATGGGAGTGTCAGGATAGGTAGTACACGCTTGTTTTCTCAGTCTTCAGTTTGATGTGCCTTTAGAATTCTCCATAAAGTACTACGACTAATTCCCAAACGATATGCTGTATTAGTATGATTATTATGTTCTTCTTTTAAGACCAATCGAATTACATCATAAGTTATTTTAGATAATGTTTGATTTAAATCCAAGTTCCCACCATAACCAGTAGTTGTGTCATTCCACACGGCGGTCTCTTTATGAAGTATAGTCATTGTATTCTCATAAGATATATATGAAGTATCAGTCAACAACATAAGTTCTCTCACAATACGTTGCAATTGAGACAGATTCCTTTCCCACGGAAATTTAGTTAGCACTTGTAACGCTTTAGGCTCAAATCCGATAATCTGTTTACCCAATGAGAGGTTAAATCGGTTGATATAAAATGATGTCAAAATTGGAATATCTTCACTGCGCTCTTTTAACGATGGTAAATATATACTCACACAGGAAATATTATCTAGTAATTCAGAGATATACTTGTTATCATCTTCTTCCGCTGACTTAGTACTTATGACGGAAAATATTAATTGATTCCGAACATTTAAATTAGTGTCGATTATTGTCGCCAATAACTTTATGAAAATGCTATTATCAATCGAATTAATGTTCCTAAAGTATATGGTCCTTTTGTTATGTGACAATGGTGAATCATGATGCCGAAGTAGATATCCCCAATCTTTATTTGTCATATTTGCACAATCGATTTGATAAAATAGGTTTTTGCTATATTTCCCTTGTCGATGCAGCATCAAGGCCGCTTTGTCTTTACCTGTTCCAACTTCACCTCTGATAATTATAGATGCTGATGTGTCACTATATTTTTTTAAGATATTTATTGTTGAACCAATAGTATGGGAACAATAATATTCATCTTGTGTATTTTCTATATGTTCAGAACTTATTATGTGTATAGCATTTATTCGTCTAAGATTTACGTTATCACTAATTCTAGCGTAAACAAACATATAGTTGTTATTATGTTTGACTGAGATGATGACAAGCTTATTTTTTATGATTCTTTCAAAAGACGATTCATTCATCATTTTTAACTCGTCGTAATGCGCCTGAAGATACAAATTTATATAATTTTGTTTATCCGAAAAACTTGAAAAAAATATATCGCCTTTATCATCAAATACCATACATGGGTATGGATTTTTCTGTTGTAGTTTAAATAATGTATTTTTCTTTAATCTATCATCTTTCGTTATAAGAGAATAATATACTGCTTCATCTAGTGTGTTTTGTATAGTATCATAACCTGACGTTATTAGAATGGGGTTCATATTAAACAAAATTGCGTGATGAGCCGTTATAACATCACATACCACCACGTTAACCCCTTCAGACTTCAATGACTCCAAACATTGAAAAGATTCATCACCGCTTGTAACCGTGTAGATTGGGGTATTATATTGCAATATCTCACAAACCTTCTTAGCTGGGTTTGTAATTGTCTCAAAGCCAACTACAGCAATCTTATCATTAAAGCCTTGCGCTAATCTTAAGGAACGCAAGACATCCATTCCAGATAGCCCAATATCATACACTGGTAATTGGGTATTTTTTTTTAATTGTAAAGCCGTTCCGCCTCTAGAAACAATACCATCATAGCAACTTAAATCTAAATTACGGGTGATGGCCAACGCTTCCTCAAGATTTCCTACGTATATATCAGCTGTAATATCTGAACGTACTGCAACTATCTCTTTTATCATTTCACTCAGTTGTTTATATGGCGATATGATTAGCAATGATACAGTCCTATCCATATATATATTCTCCTTACCATTTTTATGTGTTTTATTATGAAACATATTTTGCTTAAAAGTTTAGACGAATTCCACTATTGTTTCAATATAAATCAATAAAAATTTTATATCATATTTATTACACAAAAATCAAATGGTACTCTCTATGTAAGAAATAACTAATCCCAAAAAGGAAGGAATGTGATACTTTTATGTCTAAATTGCCAATTTTGGCCATAACCTCTGGTGATCCAGCTGGTTCGGGCCCAGAAATTACGATAAAAGCATTTCTCAATGGCAATATCCATAATATTTGTCGACCATTGGTCATTGGTGATACGTGTGTATTGAAACAAGCAATTAATTTTGTAGGTGCAGAAGATAAACTCCAAATAAATACAATACATGATATATCTGAAGCACAATTTGCGCCTAATGTTATTGATGTATACGATATCGGACTGATTAGGGACTATAATTCTATAGGTGTAGGCACAATAAATGCTATTGCCGGCGAAGCTGCATTTAATTATGTAATAACAGCAATAGATCTTGCTATGAGGAATATAGTAGATGGTACGATTACCAACGCCATAAGCAAAGAAGCAATAAATTTAGCTGGACACCATTATTCCGGTCATACAGAAATTTATGCCGAATACACCCACACAAAAAAATATTGCATGATGTTGGCACATAATGATTTTCGCGTCGCACATGTCTCAACTCATGTTTCTTTGCGAGAAGCGTGTGATCTATGCAAGAAAGATCGTGTTCTAGAAGTCATTGGGCTTGCTAATCAGGCTTGTCTTGCGGTTGATATCAAGCAACCGAAGGTGGCCGTAGCAGGTTTGAATCCGCACTGCGGGGAACATGGCTTGTTTGGGAATGAAGAAATAGATGAAATTATTCCCGCAATAGAAGCAGCAAAGGAACTTGGCATTAATGCAATCGGGCCATGCCCGCCAGATACCGTATTCTCCCAAGCAATAGGTGGTTGGTACGATATAGTTGTATGTATGTATCATGATCAGGGCCATATTCCAACAAAAGTACAAGGATTTGTCTATAATCGAGAAAAACAACAATGGAATTCTGTTGCTGGTGTAAATATAACATTAGGATTACCAATTGTTCGTGTTTCAGTTGACCATGGCACAGCTTATGACCACGCTGGAAAAGGTGATGCAAATGAATTAAGCTTGGTCAATGCGATTGAATATGGCGCAAAACTTTCTTCTAATCGTCATAATAAGGGGGAATGAATTAATGGATAGGTTATTAATAATTGCTGATGATTTTACTGGAGCACTTGATACGGGGATACAATTTTGTAAAAAAGGGGTAAAGTCCAAAGTTGTAACAGAATATAATTATGATTTTAATAATCTTGACCCATCAATTTCTCTGTTGGTAATTAATACAGATTCGCGTCCTCTCCCTCCTGAAGAAGCATACACTCGTGTATTTAATGTTACTAAAAAGGCTGTTGCCGCAGGATTTAAGAATTTTTATAAAAAAACAGATTCTGGTCTACGTGGCAATATTGGAATAGAATTGAAAGCAATCATTGATGGTACAGGTAGTCGCTTCTTAAATTTCATACCTGCCCTGCCTAGCTTAAATCGAATCACTAAAAATGGCATCGCATTAATCGATGGTGTACCTGTCAAAGAAAGTGTCTTTGGTAATGACCCATATGAACCAGTCAAATATTCAGACATAGCAGAAATTATTCATTCACAATGCGACCTCAACATTAAAAAAATAAAGCAAAATGATTATGATTCTGTAGAATGGGGTGAACAGGAACAAGCAGTATATCTATTTGATGCTGAAGATTCAACAGATTTCACTAAAATAGCAAAAAAAATGAAATCTGGTGATGCATTTCATTTATGTGCTGGATGTGCAGGTTTTGCTAGCAGTTATGATTTTTTGCTGGACTTTGAAAAAGGTACTCTCCCGGATATTCCTAAAACCGATGGATTACTTGTCTTGTGCGGCAGTGTAAATCAAATTACAGTTGAACAATTAGATTATGCAGAGAATTCAGGATTTCAACGAGGTAATCTTAAATCCTTCCAAAAACTAAACAAAAACTATCTTACCTCAACTGAAGGACAAAATTTTTTGAATAATTTGTATAAAATTATGCAAGAGAACGACAAGTATATTTTGGATACTCTCGATGTGCCTGGTGAAGAGACTGTTGCCGATTATATGACATCTCACAACATGACTTTAGATGAATGCCGATTTCAGATTAGTAATACATTAGGAAAAATAGCACTTGATATGATTAAGCGTGGATTGAATGTTACTTTTTCTTTGACTGGAGGAGATACCTTAATGGGATTGATGCGAGCAGCAGCTTGCACCGAGTTAACGCCTTTAGCTGAAATTGGAAAAGGTGCAGTTCTGTCTCTTATGAAATGGAAAGATCAAAATGTATTGGTAATATCTAAATCTGGAGGATTTGGAGAAAAGAGTATATTCCCTTTGATGTATGAATCGCTTAGCATCACTAAGTAATAACTGAACAATAAGGAGGTAAAAGTTATGTCTATTATGAAAAGTGTAAAAAAAATACCCGGAGGTTTGATGATTGTACCATTATTATTGGGCTGTATTTTCAATACATTTTTCCCTGAATTTTTTACATACTTTAATGGTACATTTACAACACATCTATGGAAAACAGGTGCCATGCCAATATTAGCAGTATTCTTATTCTGCAATGGAACTACTATAAACTTTAAAGAAGCAGGAGTTACTGTTTATAAAGGATGCGTATTAACAGCTGTCAAAGTAATTGTCGGCATGCTCTGTGGATTGGCGGTCGCAGCATTCTTTGGTGAAGCTGGTGTCATGGGTGTAGCACCTATAGCTATCATTGCTGCACTCGCAAATTCAAATGGTGGTATTTATGCTGCTCTTGCGGGCGAATATGGAAAGGCAACAGATGTTGGAGCTGTGTCTATATTAGCTATAAATGATGGACCTTTTTTTACAATGTTAGCTCTTGGTGCAGTTGGTTATGATGTCCCTATTAATACCTTAATAGGTTGTCTTATCCCTATTTTGGCAGGTGTAATTTTAGGTAACCTCGACACTGATATCAGAGATTTTTGTAAGCCAGGTGCTTCTATGCTGATTCCATTTTTTGCATTCCCTCTTGGTGCTGGACTTACTCTTTCATCATTTGTTGCAGCTGGCCTTCCTGGAATTCTCTTAGGTGTACTTTGTACTATAATAACAGGTTTTGCTGGTTACATTATTTACAAAGTACTTCGTATGGAAAATCCAGCTCTTGGTGCAGCTATTGGTACAACGGCAGGCAATGCAGCAGCTACTCCAGCAGCACTCGCCGCTGCAGGCATTATCAGTACACAAGTTAGTGATGTAGCAACAGCCCAGGTTTCAGCGGCAATTATTGTAACAGCAATCCTGTGCCCAGCCTTAGTTACATTTTTGACTAGAACTAGAGGGCATATGGAGCCACAGCTTCAATCTGAATAATACATTAATTATGCAAATTTGAGATAAATATAGACTCCAAATAAGTATTCCTTATCGGAGGCATAAAAATTCATCCCCCGGAATCAGCATTACTGCTGCTTTCGGGGGATTTGGTCTTTGTGCGATAAAAGATACGTAGTTTCATATTTTATTGAAAAAATCCTCATCGATTTCATATATGGTTATTGGATGCACACCGATCTCTTATTCGGTGATTTTTTTGATGAATTCTTCGCCATCCAAAAGATCAATCTGTTGCTTACCAGGGCTGCAAGCCTCTTCACGCGCCGCTTTTGAAAAAGTGCCAGTTGTTATGAAAAGTCCTTTTTCTATGTTGGTAGTAAGTGAGCCACGGAAATCTCTGATATCCGGTGCTCCGACAACACCTTTGTAGCGTTTACATTGGAAGGCAACGTTAAAGCTGAAGATGCCATTGATTTTAAGTTTTCCAGTCCCATCGATGCCACCATCACCAGATTTTTTAGTGACTTCAACCTGAGAGAAGCCACATTCACGAAGAACTCGTTGAGTTAAACGTTCAAAGCCATATATAAGATTATTGCCATCGCTATGCACACTGAAACGGATGAAAAGATGGTGGTGTATCAGGCCATGTATGGCAATAATGGGATTTATGCCAGACCGCTTGATATGTTTATGAGTGAAGTGGATCGGGAGAAGTAGCCTGAAGCTTAGCAGACGTACAGATTTGAACGGAAGGTATTGAATATGAATATACATGAATTTATTGTATGGTACTTGGCCATTATAAATGTTATTGCTATTGCAGTTTATGGCTGGGATAAGCTGTGTACTATACAACATAGGTGGAGAGTGCCGGAAAAGACAAGGAGGATTATTTGCTATGGCCCATGTATATGTTGCAGTTGCTATTGAGAGAGGAGATAAGGCCATTAAAACATGTGATTGTGCTGCCATCAATGAACTTTATGAGTATGTTCCGGACATGTTCGACTATGTAGATGAAGAATCTTTGGAACGTTATGAAGTAAAGACCATTAAAGCTCAACAAGAGATTTTATCGAAGGTTTATGGTTATTTCTCAAAGTATGGTGACTTTAATACTGATTTATCCAATGAATCAATAAATGATGGTTTACTTTGTGGATTGAATGATGATGATTTTATTTATATTGTAGATTGTCACGAATAGTGTGAAAAGTGGAATGTGAGTCCCTTCAGTTTGGAGGGGCTTATTTTTTAATGTTATATATGTTAATTATTATATGTCTTTTATTGTTTCAGCTATTGTATGCTGCTATACTGATTGTGATATAGTGTTATTTTTTATTAACTGGTTTAACATTCAGGGGTGACAGTATGAAATCAGGTATTTATGAAGCTGTAATAAACAAAGCAATGTCTAAGGAATTGGCTGAGTGGCCAGATCAATGTAAAAATATTAAGGACATAGATAAGAAAGAAGCCTCAGAAATTATTTCAAAATATACAGGTGATGTTATTAAGTCTGGTCTTGATAATTTGTTTGACCGTGATAAAGGAATTGAACAGCAGGTTCAACTTGCTAATAATATTATTGAGCTTGTCAGAAATTATACGAGTGATGATTATTACGGGGATAAATCAATCAATGGGAAAGGGGAACAGTTATTAGGATTAATAGAGGCAAATAACCCAAATTTGGCGATTGGTAAAAAGGTTGAGCAAATAATTGAACGGCCGGAGACATCTGTTTCTTCCAGCAGCCTTTTTACAGGTGCGCCTAATGAACCAACCATGTTTTCAGAGATTAATAAAGAATTGAAAACTGCAAATCGAGTTGATATGTTAGTTTCCTTTATTAAATGGACAGGCTTGCGCCTAATACTGGAACCGTTGAAGGAATTTACTGGTAATGGTGGTCAGCTTAGGATAATTACAACTTCATATATGGGGGCAACAGATGTAAAAGCTGTTGATGAATTGGCAAAATTGCCTAATACAAAAATCAAGATTTCATATGACACAAAAAGAACAAGGCTTCATGCTAAAGCATATATCTTTTATCGTGATACAGGTTTTACTACGGCTTATGTTGGCTCATCCAATTTATCAAATGCTGCCATGTCCAGCGGATTGGAATGGAATGTAAAGCTTACTAAACAAGATCAGCCTAATAATATTAAAAAGATAGAAGCAACCTTTGAGACATATTGGTGTACGCCTGAATTTGAATCATATTCTTTTACAGAAAAAAACCGGTTAATTAAAGCTATTGCTGATGAAAGACACATCGGGAACATGGAGGAGCGGGAGTATGTTTTGGATATAAATCCTTATTCCTATCAGCAAGAAATATTAGATCGCTTGCAAGTGGAGCGCGAAGAAAAAGGACACTATAAAAATTTAATAGTAGCAGCTACAGGTACTGGTAAAACACTCATCTCAGCTTTTGATTATAGACGTTTTAGGCGTGATAATGGCTCTGCACGATTGTTATTTATAGCACATAGGGAAGAAATTTTAAAGCAAAATGTAGAAGTGTTTCGCAGTGTGTTGAAGGAACCAAATTTTGGTGAGCTATTTGTCGGTTCTTATAATAAACCGTCTAGTGCTGAACATTTATTTGTTTCAATACAAACAGCGGAGTCACGCAAACTATACGAAAATGTTGCGGCAGATTATTATGACTTTATTATTGTAGATGAGTTTCATCATGCTGCGGCAAAAACGTATCAAAATATTTTAAATTATTTTACTCCAAAAATATTTTTGGGGTTAACAGCTACCCCGGAGCGAAATGATGAGAAAGACGTTTTAAATTATTTTGATGGACGTATTGCGGCGGAAATAAGACTTCCTGAAGCAATAAACAGAAAGCTATTGTGTCCGTTTCAATATTTTGGCGTATCCGATGATGTGGATTTAAGCAGCGTTAAATGGACTAATGGTGGCTATGATAAAACAGAGCTTAGCAATATTTATACTATTGACAGATATGTTGCAGAAAAAAGAGCGGGACATATTGTTGATTCCATCAGTTATTATGTTACTAATGCATCAACTATGAAGTGTATTGCCTTTTGCGTATCAATACAGCATGCTATGTTTATGTCAGATTTTTTTAATAAGCGTGGGTTGAGTTCTATAGCACTGAGTTCAGATACACCGAATGATGATCGAAATAAGGCTAAGAAACGATTATTAGCTGGCGAAATTAAAATCATTTGTGTTGTTGATCTTTACAATGAAGGTGTAGATATACCAGCAATAGATACGGTACTGTTTTTGCGTCCTACAGAATCATTAACTGTATTTTTACAGCAGTTGGGCCGAGGCTTAAGATTATTTGAAGGGAAGGATTGTCTAACAGTTTTAGATTTCGTTGGTCAGGCAAATAAGAAATATAATTACGAAGAAAAATTTGCAGCATTACTTTCCAATACTAGGCACAGTGTGAAAACAGAAATGGATAAGGGTTTTCCATCAGTTCCTAGAGGGTGTTTTGTTCAGCTGGAGAAAAAGGCGAAAGAATATGTACTTGATAATATTAGTCAAGCATTTAATAATAAGGCAAGTATTGTTAAACGGATAAATGATTTTGTAGATGAAACTAAACGAATCCCTACATTGAGCGAATTCTTAAAATATTATCATCAGCCTATTTCTGCTATTTATAAAAATTACGGTTTTTACGATCTTTGCATGTCAGCCGGAGCCATTGAGAAATATAATGAACCGATGACTGAATTGTTTATAAAAAAGGCATTCCCTAAAATTGTTTCCATTAATTCTAGGCGTTGGATTAAATTTTTACTGAGATATTTGCCTAATATTAAGACGACTGATATTGGTAGTTTATCAGGGTACGAAAAACATTTATTGTGGATGTTCTATGTTACTGTTTGGAATGTACAGACTTTTGATCCTGCAAGCCCGGAAATTCAGGATAATTTAAATAAACTATCGGATAGCCCAATGATTCTTAATGAAATAATAGAAATATTGGAATATAATCTTGATAAGACAGATATTCTGTATAAGCCATTATTATTAGAATATGAGTGCCCAATGGATTTACATTGTTCTTATACTAAAGATCAAATTTTAATAGCTATGGATTATCTTAAATTGTCTTCTATGCGTCAGGGAGTTTTATATGTCAACGACAAAAAGACAGATTTATTTTTTGTGACTATTAATAAATCTGATAAAGATTATTCTCCTACAACAATGTATGATGATTATTTTATTAGTGACGAATTATTTCATTGGCAAAGTCAGAGTACCACATCTGAAACGGCGCCTACGGGGCAACGATACATTAATCATAAGAATATGGGAAATACAGTATTGCTTTTTGTCAGAGATTTCAAAAAGAATAGTATGGGAACTGCACCATATATTTTTGTTGGTCCAGTAAATTATGTAACTCATACGGGTAGCCGTCCAATGAATATTACTTGGAAATTGGAGCGGAAGCTTTTGGCAAAAGATTCTATGAAACTAAAAAGCAACGTTATGGGCTAATTTTTGGAGGATTTAATGAAAACTATAAATGTAGTAGCAGCAGTGATTCGTAAGGGCGATAAGATACTGGCAACCCAGCGGGGATATGGTGAATTTAAGGACGGCTGGGAGTTTCCGGGGGGAAAGATTGAGCCTGGGGAAAGACCAGAGGAGGCCTTAAAGAGAGAAATTAAAGAAGAATTGAAGGCTGCTATTTCTGTAGGTGAGGATTTGGGAGTAGTGGAATATGACTATCCAAATTTTCATCTAAATATGCGATGCTTTATGTGTTCTCTGGTTTCTGAGGATGTCACCCTACTAGAACATGAAGCTATGAAGTGGCTTACGGCAGAAACAATAGATACTGTGAATTGGCTGCCAGCGGATAAGCCAATGACAGAAAAAATTAAAGAAATATTGCGTGGATAAATTTAATGTTTGGGGGGAGAAGATATAATGCAAAAACGGCTTTACAATATTCTTTTCCCCATGTGGTTATTTTACCTTCTGCCCACCGGTGTATGGCTGATTATCTTGCCAGCGAATTTTCTTATAGATAGTCTGGTATTATATTTTGGTGGTAGATATTTGCATATTAAGGATTTGGTAAAACTTTGGAAGCGCTGTATTTTTAGGATTTGGGTCATTGGATTTATAAGCGATATTTTGGGGGCCCTACTGATTTTGGCAGTTGCTTTGCTGGTTGATAAAATTTGTCCTGAATGGAATACATTTTATTTTCCTGGTGCAACTTTAATAGCCGTTCCTGGGGTCTTGCTGTCGGCGGTGAGCATTTTCTTTTTTAATAGAAGATTTGCATTTGTAAATACTGATTTGGACGATAGAATTATAAATAAATTGTGTTGGATACTGGCAATATTTACTGCTCCGTATGCAATGTTGATCCCATTATATGGATAAGAGAAAACCAAACTTTCAAGATAAATTGCATTGATAACAGGATGGTCCTCCTTTTGGGGAGGGCATTTTTTTATTGACAAAATATCCTTAGGGTATATAATAAGGGCTAATCATATAACCTATAGCTTTAGTAGGCAATGTAAGGAGGAGTTTTATATGAGTATTTCACCAATTAATCATCAAAGATGGACAGCACGGGAAATTTGTCTTGTGGCAGTTATGTCAGCTGTGGTATTTGTAGCCACCTTTGTACCGAAGATTCCTATTCCGTTGGGATATGCCCATCTAGGTGATGCAGCAATATTTCTTATAGTTTTGTTGGCAGGCCGCCGCCAAGGAGTTTGGGCAGGCTGTATAGGTTCTGCTTTTGCTGATTTATTAGGAGGCTTCCCTTTATGGATCGGTCCTACTATTCTGATAAAATTTATCATGGCCCTGTCCTTTGCTATCTTTGTGGAAAAAGTGAGCGAAGAAAATGTGCTTAAATCTTCTCGTACCTTTATAGCCCTGGTAATAGCTACCACCATAATGACAGCAGGCTATACCATTTTCGGTGCCATTTTATACGATAGCCTAGAGGCAGGCCTATCATCTGCTCCGGGATTATTGATAGAATCAGCAGTAAATATTTTAGCTTTCTATATTGCCTTTGCACTTTTAAAAGATAGGGTTGCCATAAATAGATAAATGTGCCTTTAAAGGATTTTTTATCTATTGTGTCGAATAACAAAGAAGAATTTAACAATAACAGTTAGGAGCAACAACCATTGACGGAGTAAAACCGGGGATGTCTGAAGATGTATTAACAAAGGTTTATGGTACTGCTGACAGTATCCATACGGTAATAGATACAGCACCTAAACTTTCTGCAGCAGACAATAAAAAAAGACAAGATAGGATTAATAAAACAATATATACATATAATGCTAACGAATGTGTATCATTATGTTTTACTGTAAAGAACGGTGTAATAAGTGAAATCGCTATTTATGTAGCTGAGTGATTTTTCATTAGACATTGCCGTAATGGGAAAATAAATATTGTCCAATCATAACAATATATTCGTAAATAAAATCACAGGGCTGTTCTCAAATCAGAGGATGGCCTTTTTTTATGTGGTCAAAAGAGGTTTTTACTATGTAATAACGAATAATTTTCCAGTTCACAAAAGGTGTTGTCTAATATTTGTCGAAGTAATTAATATATAGTTTAGCTTGAATTTCTATGACGAGTAGCATAACAAAAAAATGACTTAATCTGGAAAATAATTGTTACAGATTAGGCAAAGGAGCATATATTTTTATGGTTTTGAGGGTGATTATATGAGTTTGAAAACTCGTCAAATTTCAAAAGATAATTATAGAACAACTATTGTGTGGCTTGAAGAAAACCTTACAGAAATGGGAGCTACCAAAAAGGAAATCCTTAAAGGGGAGCTTTTATTGGAGGAATCTTTTTTTCGCATGGTGAGTGCCTCTGCTGATCCAGGGACTTTTGAGGGTAAGATAACCATCAGAAAGCGGTTTGGAGATATCAGCATTAGCGTTTCAGCCCGGGGGGAGGCCTTTAATCCATTTGTGTCTATGGAAGAAGTCTCTGATGATGAGGAGGAAATGTATGTATTTGCCATTTTAAAGTCCCACAAGGATTCCCTAAGCTATAATAGACGTAATGGGGAAAATATTATTTCCATCCGGGTCCATACCTCCAGCAGTAAACAGGCATTTCGTATTATGGCCGGTCTGGTGACAGGTATTTTATTGGGTGCTGTGCTGAAAATGGTTTTAAGCGATGGTGGAATAAATTGGGTGGACTCAATAATTCTTACCCCAATTCAAAGTATGTTTATTCAGGCACTGATGATGTTGGCAGGGCCTCTTATTTTCTTTTCCGTAATGTCTGGTATAACTGGTATGTCCAATGCAGCTGATACCGGGAAAATGGGGGGCAAGCTCCTGGGAATATCCATAATAAAGCTGGCTGTGGTCTTGTTGCTGGGGATTGCGTTAGGCTTATGGGTGGGCGCTATACCGGAAATGGTTGACATAATGCAGCAAGGAAACGATGAAAATATAAAAGCCATTAATCTAATCGAGCTAATTGTGGGTATTGTGCCGAAAAATGTGATTATTCCTTTCGCCTCCAATAATATGCTGCAAATTTTATTCATCGCCCTGTTTTTTGGCATTCTTCTGGCCAAGGCAGGGGACAGAGCAGCCCATGCCAAGGAAGTGGTGGAGTTTTGCAATCGATTCACCATGGATGCTATGGGGGTCCTGATGCCAATCATGCCCTTTGTGGTAGCTGTATCTATGGCTAAAATGATGCTTCATACTGATTTTTCCATGCTATTTGTTTACGGCAAAATTATACTTGCGGGTTATTTGGCCTTCCCGCTGATAATGCTGATTTTAACTATATTTGTAGGTGTGGTGGGGCGGATATCTCCCATACCATTTATCAGAAAAATTCTGCCATATTTGGTGGTTCCCTTCTCCATTTGTAATTCCAGTGCCTGTATGCCGGAAACCATGAAATTTTGTCGGGAGAAGCTGGGAGTTGATGAAAAACTGACAATGTTTGCCATTCCGGTTGGAGCCCAGTTTAACATGACTGGCAGCGGTGCCTATCTGATAATGATAGCATTGATTATGCGCTTGTCCTGTGGTTTACCGGTGGATATTGAGTTCCTTGTATCCTTCTTTGTGGGAAGCCTTTTACTCACCTTCACCTTTCCAAGTATACCGGGAGCTATGATAATTGTAATGGCCTCTGTTTTTGGAATGGCTGGAGTTCCGGCCTCCATGGTAATACTTTTTATTGGTATCGATCCAATTTTGGATGGTATCAGAACTGCCGGCAACGTGGCTGGTGATATTTCCTCAGCCTTTGTTATGGCCCGTCTGAATGATAAGTTGGATAAGGAAATATATGCTAAAAGTAATAGCAGGAAATAGCCACCGATATATAGAATGATACGACATACATATATTGTGGGGGAGGCTCGCTTTATGAAAAAATCAGTCGCAATTTTATGTTCATTGATAGCCATTTTTTTACTTACATATTCTTCGCCAGCTATGGCCAAGGACGAGCCCACATGGATAATGGGATGGCATCATCTTGATCCTGCTAGCCTCCAATTCAGCAACAATTACCTTTATGCCAGTGTTATTTATAACGATGGCCGTACCTCTCCGAAGGTAAATCAACGTCGTTTTTACTTGGATAAGAAAACGAATCGTGTAGTCTATGATTTTAATGACAAGGTTTTTGGTTGGTGCTTTAAAGGCCGGGTTAAGGACAATGCTTTTACCTATAAAATGTGGCAGGTAATGAAGCCCTATATGAAAAAATTCCCAGTATCCAGCTGGCGTCTATGAAGCTTATGTTAGTATTATAGGATCTGGAGGCGGCTATTTCCTTAGCCTTTTTGGTTGGCCGGGGATAGTATTTTTCCTGGTTGCCATATTGTCTTTAGCTTTGTTGGTGAGTCTGCTTTTGGTAAAACATGAGCATAAATGAGTATAGCGTATCGTGAATATATGATTTTTACACTTAGCCGGACTGCTGTTATGCTTTTGTATAGGTAAATGATTTGATGGTCTACTGGGACGTGTGATTTTGAACCACACTCTGGTAGGCTTTTTTATATTGGAACAAATGGTTTTTATGGTGGGAGCTTTTTGGTAAATAATATAGCGGCCTAATTGGCTAGTATTGGAAGTTTGCGGCTGATTGTTCACATTTTATTTTGATGGACAGATTAGTCTGATTTTTCCAAGTATACCTTTCGGAGAAATAGACCAGCACATACTATGGCAAAGATTATGCCCGCCGGATAGCAGATATCGATTCCTAGCTGGAATCCTTCTTTGGCCTGCAGAATGTAGGTAAAGGTTACAGCTGACATAAAGGTGGCCGGAATAGCCGCAATAAGCCAGACCTTACGGCCCTTTTCCATTTGGAAAAGATAGGTGGCAGACGTCCACAGTACAATCATGGCCAAGGTCTGGTTTACCCAGGAGAAATAGCGCCAAATAATATCAAAATTTATTTGGGAAAAAATGGCCCCTATAGTCAGTAAAGGAACGGCAAATATAATGCGATTGCTAAATTTAGATTGATTAATATTGAACCAGTCAGCCAAGGTTAGACGGGCACTGCGAAAAGCTGTGTCACCAGAGGTTATAGGACATGCAATAGCTCCCAGCATAGCTATTGTTGATGCCACATATCCGATTGCATTATCATGGCCTCCCATAAAACCGACACAAATGTCATATACTACACCGGCGGGACCGTTTTCAGACATAGCTGTAGCTAAGTTGAGGGTATTGTCATAGAAGGTTACACCGGCTGCAGCCCAAATAAGAGCAATGAAACCCTCAGTCACCATGGCACCGTAAAATATTGGACGCCCCCAGTGTTCGTTTTTTAGACAACGGGCAATAATCGGTGATTGGGTGGAATGAAATCCGGAAATGGCTCCACAGGCCACGGTAATAAACATAAGTGGCCAAATTGGCATGGCATCACCTTTCGGGTGAAGATTGACAAATTGTATTTCAGGCATGGTATGTCCACCTACACCCAATAGCATTCCCGACATGATGCCCATGGCCATAATAATTAGGCAGGCACCCAGTATAGGATAAAAACGGGCAATCAATGTATCAATCGGTAATAAGGTGGCCAGGAAATAATATAGCAATATACACGGCAGAATAATTGTCGTAGCATCGCCTAACAGCTTGGCTAGCAGTCCTGCAGGCCCTGTCATAGCAACGGTACCAACCAATATAAGGAGTACAACTGAAAAAATACGCATGATAAGCAGCATGGTTTTTCCCAGGTGATGACCTACGATTTCAGCAATGCTTTTACCGTCCTCGCGAATAGAAATCATTCCTGAAAGATAATCATGGACACCACCGGCAAAAATGGTTCCTAATACAATCCATACATATACAACCGGTCCCCAGATAGCTCCGGCAAGGGCACCAAAAATAGGACCGGGACCGGCGATATTCAGTACCTGTATCAAAAAATTCTTCCATTTAGGTAGGGGGATGTAATCCACCCCATCATTATGTAATACAGCCGGAGTAGTGGCATTAGTTGGTTTGAATATTCTTTCAACAAAACCACCATATATAATATAACCTAATAATAATGTTGCTATTGCACATAGGAAAGTAATCAAAAATATTCCCCCCATTTCACTAATTTAATTAAATTATATGTGTAATATAACTCTTTAATACTATTTTTGTCTATATTCCCTCAATAAGTCACCGGATAGGGGTTAAGTGGGTAAAAAAATGAACAGCACTTTGTTGGAAAAACTCATGTGTTATACTATTATTAACTCAACAGTAAATGAGTCGCTGGTGTTGCGAAGCTGGCTGCTATTATTTTTGGAGGGTATGTATGAAGATTTTACATTTGGGTGATTTGCATCTGGGCAAATCCTTGTTGGATTTTGATTTGATTAAGGACCAGGAATTTATTTTAAATCAGGTTATTGAGATTATTGAAAGGGAATCTGTTAGTGCGGTGCTGATTGCTGGTGATGTTTACGACAAATCCGTTCCCAGTGAGGCTGCCACCAGGTTGCTGGATTATTTCCTTGGGGAGATGGCTACTCGGAAGGTAACAACCATTATGATAAGTGGTAATCATGATTCTGATGACAGACTGAATTTTGGCAGCTCTCTTTTTAAGCATAGCCACGTTTTTATTTCAGCCAAGTATAGCGGACTACTGGACAGATGGGTGGCTGATGACGGGAAAACTAAGGTAAATGTTTATGCCCTGCCATTTGTAAAGGCTTCTCAGGTGAAGCATTATTTCCCTGATGCTGGTATAGAAAATTACGAAGATGCAGTACGGACCATTTTGGAAAATACAGAAATTGATGATACACAGACAAATATATTGGTGGCTCACCAGTTTGTGGCAGGAAAGAGCGGGGATCCTTCTCTGGGAGGCTCAGAGGGGGCAGGGACTCAAAGCGTTGGTCTGGTGGAAAAGATAGGCTTTGATCTCTTTGATAAGTTTGATTATGTAGCTCTGGGGCATATACATTCTCCTCAGAAAATCGGCAGGGAAACAGTACGTTATGCCGGTTCACCTCTGAAATATTCCTTAAGTGAAGTCAATAACAAGAAATCTGTTCCTATTATTTCCGTTAATGGGGTAAAGGATATTGACGTTCAGCTTTTTCCATTAACACCATTGCGGGAAATGAGACATATAAGGGGTAATATGGCGGAGCTGTTAAAGGCATCTGCTGATTTTTCCAAGGAAGATTTTATATATGCTACCTTGACAGATGAGGATATAGTTAACGATGCCATGGGGATATTTCAGCAGATTTATCCCAATACGGTAAAGATTGATTATGATAATTCACGGACAAGGGCCGTGGAACAGGTGGACATTTCCCAAATAGCCCGTAACAAGTCCTTTGGTGAACTGATAAGCGAGTTTTACAGACTTATGTATAATTGTGAAATAAGTGATGAGGAAATGGATGTTATGCGAATGGCAGCCAGAGAGGCAGGTGTGCTGAATGAAGCCAATTAAGTTAATAATAAGTGCATTTGGACCTTATGCTTCTACCATGCCTGAAATAAGCTTTGAGCAGTTTGAGGATAAAGGCTTATTTCTGATTTCCGGTGATACTGGTGCCGGGAAAACCACTATTTTTGATGCTATCAGCTTTGCTTTGTACGGAACCACCAGCGGCAGCTATCGGGATACCCAAAATCTTCGCAGCGAATATGCCAGGGATGACGTGGAAAGCTATGTGGATTTTTATTTTTCCCATCAGGGGAGCAACTACCATATTAAGAGAAATCCTTCGTATCAACGGAAAAAGCTACGTGGAGAAGGGTATGCTACCGTGAAGGAGCAAGCTGTTCTGTATAAGGACGGGGAGCCACTTGTGGAGGGCCTTACCCGGGTTAATGGTGCTGTCAGGGATTTGCTGAAAATTGATGACAAGCAGTTTAAGCAGATAGCCATGATAGCACAGGGGGAGTTTTGGGCTCTGCTTAATGCCAAAACAGACCAGCGCACAGAAATTCTTCGTACGATTTTTATGACCGATGGATACAAAAATATCGAGTTTAAGCTAAAGGACAGGCTGGATTCTGTCAGGGCAGGTCTCACAGAGGGGAAAAGGAGCATTCTGCAGCATTTTAATGATGTAGCGGCCTCTGAGGAGGACGAGAATTTTACGGAATTACAGGAGCTTAGGTCAAGGGCTGAAAAGGCTGACAGTGTGTGGAATCTGGATGAGATATTACAGATTATTGACAGGATAATCGACTCGGATAATAAAAGGGCGGCAAATATAAAAGAGCAGCTTCAAAAGGCTGAGGCAGTGCTAAATGGTAATAAGACGGCTTTGGCAACGGCGGAAACCAATAATCAATTTATTAGGAGAGTAGGTCAGCTTGAGCAGGAAAGGGCCAAGTTGAAGGAGCAGGAGCCACGTATTAACGAGCTGAATGCCTTGCTGGAACGTCAAAAGGCGGCTACTCATGGGGTTTATCCTGCCTATGAAGCCTGGACGAAAAAGCATAAAGAGGTTTCCTACACGGAAAAGCTGATTATCGCAAAAAAGACTGAGCAGGAGCAGGCGCAGAAGATAGCTGTTCAGGCGGCTAAAAAAATGGCAGAGGCGGAAAAAAGCAAGCCTGAGCTGGAAAAACTCACTATTAGTGCCAATAAACTGAAAGAGGATGAGCCGAAATACAAGAAGCGGGATGAAGTGAACTGGAAAAAGGCAGTTCTGGAGAAACAGCGGCTTCAGCTTGCTGAGGAAGAGGCTGCTCTTACTGAGTTGGATATTGAGCTGAAAAGGAAAATTGCTACATTAAAGGAGACTGTAGCTGACCTGAAGGAAAGCCCTAATGAGCTTCTTAAAATCCAGCAAAAGGGCAAAAAACTATCTGATTTAGAAAATTCTATTAATGATATTTTGGAGAATCAGCTGGAGGAAAGAGCCCGTCGCCAGGAGGATTTGTCAAGCAAGCAGAAGGCCTATACAAAATCCTTTGAGGAATATGAAAAAGCCAATGCCGCCAGAATAGAGGCTGAAAGAATTCTTGATGGCTGTAGGGCTGGTATTTTGGCCAAGGGGCTGGAAGAAGGAAGAAAGTGCCCGGTATGCGGTTCCACCCACCATCCTGAGCTGGCTATTTTGCCAAAGGCATCCATTAGTGAGGATGAATTTGAGTTACTGCGAAAGAAAGAGGAGGAGCTTCAGTCCAAAAAATCCAAGGCAAGTACAGCTGCGGAAACAGCTAAAATTTCCCTTATGGAGTATGAAAACCAGATGAGAGGCGCACTTCTTGCTTGTCTGGAAAATGAGGAGCTGGGAGGTAAGCCTGAGGGCAAGGAGCTGGATGAGCTGATTTCTGATATTCGGGAGGGTTACAGCCACTTAAAGGATGAGATACAGTTGAATAGCCAGCAGCAGAAGGCTTTGGTCGGGAAATGTAAACTCTTATCGCATTCAGAGAAGGATTTGGAAAAAGCCACTGGTCATGATAGTGAAGAGCTGACAGCCAAGCGGGAAAAAGTATTATCCGATAAACAGAAAACGGAGGCTGGATTGGCCGGAGCCATGGCAACCTTGGCCGGCCTTGAGGAGCTGAGTTTTACAGATTGGAAGCAGGCTTCTGTGGAGCTGGATAATACATTGAAGCGTATCGGTGAGTTAAATCAATTGCTGGACAGCGTGACCCGTGCAAGGGAAGCAGCCGACAAAGGAGTGACTGCCATAGCGGCTGAGCTAAAGACCCTTTCAGAAAGCCTTGAAAGCCAAAAAACAGCGGAAAATTCCTTAAAGGAAGCTCTGGATAAAAAAATGGCAGAGAATAGGTTTAAGGACATTTCCGCTATGAATGAGCTGGTGGTATCAGAGGATGAACTCTCTCGTAGAGAAAGGGAAATCAATGGATATATACAGGCCATGGCTACCAATGAAACTCAGCTGACTCAGGCCAGAGCCGATGCCAAGGGGAAAGAGCTCGTTGATGTGGCAGCCTTACAGGAGCTTTGTCACCAGCAGCAGCTTGAGGTTGATTCCATCAGAAAGCAGGAAAATGCTGTTTCAAATCGTTTGGGTACCAATCTTGATAAGAGGGCAAGCATTCTTGCCAGAAGGGGTGAGCTGGAAAGAACCCAAAAGGAGTACAGCATTTGTGATAGACTGTACAAATTGGTGCGGGGTACCACTGGTAACGGCAAGATTACCCTAGAGCAGTATATTCAGGCCGCTGGATTTGATGGAATTATTGCTGCAGCGAATCGGCGCCTGATTCCAATGAGTGATGGTCAGTTCGAATTGTATCGCCAGGAGGATACTCTGGGAAAGAAAAGCAATAATTTCCTTGATCTGGAGGTGCTGGATAACTCTACTGGACACCGGCGCCCTGTGGGAAATCTTTCCGGCGGTGAGAGCTTTAAGGCTTCCATGAGTCTGGCTCTGGGCCTTTCTGATACAGTTTCCTCTAATCTCGGTGGTATTCAGATGGATGCTTTGTTTATTGATGAAGGCTTTGGCACTTTGGACCGTAAATCCATAGAGAGCGCCATGGATATTTTGGTTAATCTATCCGGGACCAATAAGCTGGTAGGTGTTATCAGCCATCGGGAGGAGCTGGTGGAGAATATTCCTCAGCAAATTCATGTGGCAAAAACTAAAAACGGCAGTGAAATCACCATAGACACAGGAATTTAATACAGGTATATAAACATTAAAAAACGCTGGAACCAAAATGGATTCCAGCGTTTTAGTTTGCAGTTGTGTATGTTATGCAAATGTGATTTATTGCTTTTGGTTGATATCGGTAATATCTGCGATGTAAACAAAGTAAACCAGACGCTCGCCGTCAAATACCTTGTAGCCGATATCTGCCAGATGGCGAATGGTGCCGTCCTTTCTAATTATGTCATAGTCCACCAGGTCAAGATTCAGTGAGGAGGATTCCTGCTGCTGATTGATGGCGTTTTGTACCTGTTCAATATCATTGGCGTGAACCAGTGTTTTGAAGGTACCTCCCACCAGCTGCAGAAATTCTGCTTCATTGGCGCAGCCAAATATTTCTGCGGTACCCTGATCTGCGTAGGTGATTTTCTCATCCCAGTCCACATGGTAAATGAAGAAGCCAACTTTGCAGCCCAGGTTGGTGTATTTCTTCCTGAAGGTTTCCAGCCCGTCTGTCTGAATGTAATAATTTTTATGGGCCAGCACGTTGAAAATAGTGGCATAGAGCTTGTCCACATCAAATGGCTTTGCCACATGTGCATTCATGCCGACAAGGAGAGTTTTCCGCTTATCTTCATCTGAGGCATTGGCTGTCATGGCAATGATAGGGATGGTGCTGTGTGCCGGGTTTCTCAGTTTGCGAATGATTTTGGTGGCCTGGTGGCCGTTCACATAAGGCATCTCCACATCCATGAGAACAATGCTATAATAGCCAGGCTCAGAATCCTGTATCATTTCCACACACTGCTTTCCGTCAGAAGCCCTTTCCACAGTAAAGCCCCTGTCCTCCAAAAGGGCAATGGCAATATCGGCGTTCAGCTCATTATCCTCTGCCAAAAGAATACGCATATCCTTGGTAATCTGGGTATTTATGCGGTGAGGGATGGTGAGGATAAAATCCGTTCCCTGGCCGTCACGGGTTTTTATATCGATAGTACCATTTAAAACAGTTACCAGCTCTTTAACGATGTGCATGCCAAGCCCGGTGCTAAATACTCCCCCCTGTGGTGCTGAACCACTGGTGGCGAAGGCATCAAAAATAAATGGCAGAACATCTTGGGAAATGCCACTGCCTGTATCTGAAATAGTGGTCTGATACAGGGCATAATCTGGCTTATCATAGTCCAGTTCCTTTATAGTGACTGTTATTTGCCCTCCCTCAGGAGTGTATTTGTGGGCATTGCTGATAAGATTTAATAGTATTCCTTTGACCTTGGTAAAATCCACCATAATATCCGGGTGCTTTACGTCAATATTGGTAGAGAACTGGATATTTTTTTTCTTCATCAACCCCTGGAATTCTTTTGCCACCACTTTCATCAGGATATGGACATTGCCGTAGGCCTCTTCCACCGTGGCGATACCGCTTTCCAGACGGGCGGTTTCCAGAATGTTGTTGATGAGGGTCCGCATGAATTCATGGGAAGCCTTAATTTTTTTGATACAGTCCCGTGCCTGTTGTTCATCTTCCAGGTTGTTTTCCAGCATATTAGTGAACTCTGTCATGGCGTTCAGTGGAGTCAGCATTTTGTGGGCAATGTTGAAGATGAAGGAGGTGTTGGCACTATTCTTTTTCTTGTTCATAGTTTTTCTCCTGTGCTATGAAATTTTAGTCTTATTTAGTTATATTATATCAATAAAACATCCAAGCGCCAGTACTTTGGATATTGCTCATCATAACCTCTGTCAGTGCAGTTTGAAGCTGCTTGCTCAGCTCCTGGGAGAGCTTCGGATCCACGTTGTAGCTGTAAAGTGGGTTGTTGAGCAGATTCAGCTTCAGTACGCCGGTGGTTATGGCGCCTATGGCTTCCTGGGTGTAGGCCCGCTGATGGCGCTGGGTGTAGTTCCTCAGATGCTTCATTGCATCGGCCTGATCTGACCAGAAAGCGTCCTGCAAAGAGAGCTTATATTGGGCTATATCTATTTTATCCATAATGTCCTGAAATTCCTGCTGCTCTTTTTGAATTTTGCTCCAAATATTTGCAAAAGATTTGGATTCATCGGTTTCTTCCGTAGAGGTACGTTTTGAGCTTTTGGTGATGCTGCCCATTTTGCTGTTGGCCAGAAGACCATGCAGCTGCATCATTATATCCATATTATTATTAATAAAAGCCATAGTGCACCATCCTTTCTTACCTTATGTAATATTATCGATAATAATTTCAGTTGACTTAATGACTGTATATTATTACATTTAAAAGCCATTACAGTGAATTTTGTGGTATAATTAACAGAATATATTAATTATCATTTCCCAATGAGGATGAGTGTGTATAGGGGAGATTAATGTCAACGAGGAGTGTACTATGGTAATGATACCAGATAAATTATTTGATCTGGCTTTTGAGTTTAAGTCTGCAAAGCCGTGGAAGATGCTTCATCCGGCTCAGTTCTTTGCTGTTATTTTATCCGACGGCAAACCACGTTTTTGTCAGGTCTTTGGTGGGTCTTCCGGAAAGCCCGCATTATGGATTCATAACAGTGAACAGAGTGTACAGGCGTATTTGCGGATGGTACATTCAAAGCAGGTAAATTTTTATAGCAAGGTAGATTATCTGGTGGAGCAGGAGGCTTATATCCTTACCTTTGAAAATAAGGCCGCTATGGCACCATCTGAGCTTGAGACCATGCAGAAATATCTGAAAATGAGGGAGCTGAAGCCAAGCGGCAGTGGCTTTTATCCTGTGTTCCGCGTCACCACGTCCCGTCATAGGACCTGGATGTATCGAGACAAGGCGGAAGCTGATAATACCTTGGCTTGTCTGCAGATTATTATGAAGCTCTTGGAGCACATAAAGTCCGGAGAGGAAATAGATAAGTATGTGCTGGATTTGCGGCTGCATACCCATGATAAGCATTTATCCATTCCTGCTGTATCCTTCAATGGGCAGGAGCTTTCCCGCGAAGTGGTGGACTTTACTGTTGGTAACAAGCCTAAATACTACCAGCCAAGGTGGAATGATTTGCAGGTGGCCCGCATGAAGAAGGCAAAGAAAACTGGTGCTATTTGGGTGGCGGATCAGGGGCCGTTACCAGAGGCGCTAATTAACGAGGATGCTCAGATGAATGAGTATGGTGAGGCCATAAAGGCTCCGTATTTTCCAGAGATGATGGCGGTATTTGACGAGGCCAGCGGAGAGCTGCTTTTCATGGAAACCAGTACATCTGATAGGGATATTTATGGGAATATTGCCAAGTGCCTGATGAACACCATTATTGATATGGGCTGTCCTATGACCGTCAGAGTTCGTAACGATGCCACAGAGGCTATGTTTAAGGGCCTTTGCAGCAAGCTGCACATAAAGCTGGACCGTCGGGAGTCAATTCCGGAGCTGGATGATTTCCGTTGTGATATTCATGCCCAGTGGATGGAGGGCCAGGGGTTTACAGAGGAAGAGATAAATCAGGAGCTGGGCAAGGTCTTTGATGATCCCGATTCTGTGCCTTCAAAGCGTAAAAAAGAGAATAATCGGGCAGAAATGCTGGCTTCCATTGCAGATAGCTTGGTGGAGGACCAGAGTGCTGCAGAGGAATTTATAAAATATGCGAGCAGCAGGGGCATTATGGACAAGGTGCCGGATATAGTTTTTGATAATCTAGCGGATGCGGTGCTGCTTTTTGATATTGAGCCAGAGCTGGAAAAGCTGGTAAAGGCAGAATTCAGGCGCCGCTATTATGAGGACGATTTTGATGATGACTTCGACGATGGTGAAGACGAATATTAATAGAAAACATAGGTTTTTTTCAGGCATTTGTCTGTTGACTGTGCTTTTTTTGGTACTAGCCCTTACCGGGTGCAAAGCCAATCAGCCCAGAGATTTTAAGACAATAGCTGCTGACGGCAGTATGACCCCGCCCCAGAAAGTGGAGGAAATACTGTCTGGCATGAGTCTGGAGGAAAAGGTGGGACAGATGATACTTGCCGGAGTGACCGGCAAGGAGCTGGATCCCACAGCCCAGGGGCTTTTTGACAGGTATCACTTTGGTGGCGTGGTGGAATTTGATTTCAATATGGAAACGATTCCCCAGGTGCAGTCTCTCAATGAGCAGCTTCAGAAGGTAGGCGGTGAGAAGCTACCCCTTTTTATTGCTATAGACGAGGAAGGGGGGCAGGTGGCCCGAATGCGACATGCCTTGACGCCACCACCATCACAGTTGTCAATTGCTCAGTCCGGGAAGCCTGAACTGGCCAAGGAATGGGCTATGAAGATTTCGCCTAAGCTAAAGGAGCTGGGCTTTAATACTAATTTTGCTCCTGTGGCGGATTTGGGTTCCTTTAAGGACCGCCATTACAGCAATAATCCCAAAATAGCTGCTGATTTTGTTGAGCAGGCGGCTATTGGATATGAGGAAAGTGGTATGCTGTATTCATTGAAGCATTTTCCGGGTATTGGCCGTGGAAAGACTGATACCCACAAGGATACTGTGGTGGTGGATGCTACACTGGAGCAGCTGAACGACGCGGATGTTGCCCCATTTGTAAGGGTGATAAACAGAAATACCAACGATAAGCAGATGATTATGGTTTCCCACGTGGTATATTCGAAGGTCAGTGGTCAGATTCCTGCCAGCTTGTCGCCTGAAATTATGACAAAGCTGTTAAGGGAGAGGCTGGGCTATAAAGGAATTATTATTACGGATGACATGGGAATGGGAGCAGTTTCCAGACACTACAAGCCGGGGGATGCGGCAGTGGCCTCTGTAATGGCCGGTGCGGACGTGGTGATGTCCTGTCATATATATGAAAATCAGAAGGAGACGGCTGAAGCCTTGCTGTCTGCAGTCAGAAGCGGTAAAATATCAGAGGAGCGGATAAATGAGTCCCTCAGACGGATTATCCGTGCCAAGCTGAATTTGGCGGCTCCTAGAATGGGACTAATTATCAAGAGAAGTCTTGATGAATAAAGTGTATAATTAAAGAGTTATTTTGTAGTATGGAGATGATAATATGTCGAAATTTTGCCCAAATTGTGGAGAGAAAGTGGAGGATACAGCAGTGTTCTGTCCTGAATGTGGACAGAATTTAAATACTCAGAGCCAGCCTGCAGCTCAGCCACAGCCAGTGGTACAGCCACAGCAGCCTATGCAGCAGAATCCATACCAGCCTGCCCAGCCACAGCAGCCAATGAACGGCTACAATCAGGGACAGCCTAACGGCTACAATCCTTATGGACAGCAGGGTGGATATCAGCAGCCTCAGTATGGCGGCTATAATGCGGGTCCAAAGCCAGATAACATCATTCAGGCCTTTAAGTGGACCACCTATACTGGTCGTTTGAATCGACAGAGATATTTCCTTCGTGGTCTTGCCTTTGGACTTGCCGCCTTTGTTTTGGCAATGATAGGTGCTATGATAGCACTTGCTATGGATTTTACCGAGGATGCTGCAGAAGGGTTTGGTTATATTGTTTGCCTGCCGGTATTTGTTCTTTCTTATATGAATACCATGAAGCGTTGTCATGACCTGGATAAAACTGGTTGGTTGGCAATTTCTACTTTTATTCCGGTTGTAAACCTATTAGTAGGTATCTATCTGCTGTTCTTTAAGGGTACTGAGGGACCTAACCAGTATGGTGACGATCCGCTTATGTTCCCTTGATGATATAATTTGGAAATAATTGGTTATTTATGCTATGGAGGTAAAATATGTCAAGAATTTGTAAAAACTGTGGGCAGACCGTGGATGATAACAGCGCTTTTTGCCCAAATTGTGGCGCTAGTGTTCAGGACACTGTTCCATCTACGAATGTAAACAGCAACGATGGTTATCAGCAAAATAATCCTTATCAGCAGCCTATGGGCGAGGCTGGTACAGCCTGGGGCTTAGGGGATGACAAAAAGCTGGTCAGCAAGGTTGCCTATGGCGTTTTGGCAATTCTGTTGGGCGGTATTGGAATTCATAAGTTTTATGCAGGTAAAACTTTGTGGGGAATAATTTATATTCTGCTTTGCTGGACTGGGATTCCTTCCATTCTGGCATTGGTAGAGGGCATTATTGGCCTTACCACCAAGGATGACGGCCAGGGCAACATTTATGCCTAATATATTCTGTTAAAATGTAAAGCTCCATCAAGTCATGGAAAGTGATTTGATGGAGCTTTTATTTTGCGTATTAAATAATTGTGTTTTACCCGTGTTTCCTATATAATATACGGGTATATTTTTAATGACGAGATTTTTAAGACAGTGGAGGAATAGACTTTGTCACAGTTGACTGATGAAATAAAGAGACGGCGGACCTTCGCCATAATTTCCCATCCGGATGCAGGTAAAACTACCCTTACAGAGAAGCTGCTTTTATATGGAGGTGCCATTCATCTGGCAGGCTCCGTAAAGTCCAGAAAGACTGCCCATCATGCAGTATCTGACTGGATGGAAATCGAGAAGCAGCGTGGTATTTCCGTTACTTCATCCGTATTGCAGTTTAATTATGGCGATTATTGTATCAATATCCTTGATACCCCAGGCCATCAGGACTTTTCTGAGGATACATATCGTACCCTTATGGCCGTGGACAGTGCCGTAATGATTATCGACGTGGCAAAGGGCGTAGAGGCACAGACCAAGAAGCTCTTTAAGGTCTGCAAGCAGCGTGGTATTCCAATTTTTACCTTTGTAAACAAGCTGGACCGTTTCGGCAAGGCTCCTATTGATTTGATGGATGAGCTGGAGAATGTGCTGGGTATACGTTCCTATCCTATGAACTGGCCAATCGGCACTGATGGCAAGTATTTCGGCGTTTATGACCGTCAGAAGAAGCAGATTGAGCTTTTCGAGGACGATACTACCCATGGCCAGAATACCCGTGCATCTGTTACCGGTTCACTGGATGATCCTGAGTTTGCCAAGATGCTGGGGGCAGAAGCTCATCAGACTCTCATGGATGATATTGAGCTTTTGGATATGGCTGGTGAGGATTTCGATTTGGAGAAGGTGGCCCGTGGTGAGCTGACTCCTATGTTCTTCGGTTCTGCCATGACCAACTTTGGCGTGCAGAATTTCCTTGAGGAGTATTTAAAGCTGGCTCCTGAACCACAGGCAAGACAGTCCTCTGATGGCCTCATTTCCCCTGAGGATGATAAGTTCTCTGCCTTTGTGTTCAAGATTCAGGCCAATATGAATCCTGCCCACCGTGACCGTTTGGCCTTTATCCGCATTTGCTCCGGCAAATTTGAGCGCGGTATGAGCGTTTATCACAAGCGCAGTGGCAAGGCCATTAAATTGGCTCAGCCACAGCAGTTCATGGCCCAGGACCGTCAGATTGTGGAGGAGGCATATCCTGGGGATATTGTGGGCCTCTTTGACCCGGGCATTTTCGGTATCGGCGATACCCTCTGCGACAACTCCAGGAAGTTTGAGTATGAAGCATTCCCAGTGTTCCCACCGGAGAAGTTTGCTCGTGTAAGCGCCAAGGATACCATGAAGCGCAAGCAGTTTGTAAAGGGTATTGAACAGCTGACTCAGGAGGGGGCTATTCAGCTCTTCAGACAGGCCGGAGCTGGTATGGACTCCTTTATTGTAGGTACTGTAGGTACTCTGCAGTTCGAGGTATTGGAATATCGTCTGAAGAACGAGTACGGCGTTGATATTGAAATGAATATGCAGCCTTATGAGGTGGCCCGCTGGATGACCTATGAGGACGACCGGGAGGTTACTCCTGCCAGCCTTCGCGGAGCAGATCGTGGCATGTTCGTATATGACCGCCGTGAAAATCCGGTGCTTCTGGTAAGCAATGAGTGGGCTCTGGGCTGGATTACCGATAACAACCCTGATTTGGAGCTTCATACTGTGCCTGTTGACAGAAAAGAAGTTTAATATAGGTAGGTAAGAACGTGGCAAATTTTTACATTGATTATGAAAATGTTCATAATGAAGGACTGAAGGGTGTGGAAAGACTCACCCCTGATGACACCATTTATCTGTTTTACAGTGACAAAGCAGATACCCTTAAAATTGATGTGGTGCAAAAATTGCTGGCTACCCAGGGCAATATCCGTTTTATGAAAATAGAAAACGGTGTGGAAAATGCCTTGGATTTCCAGCTTATTACAGCCCTTATGTGCGATTATTCCGCAGATAACAATTATTACATTATTTCCAGGGATAAGGGCTATGATGCGGCCATTAATATGGCGCAGCAGCGTGACCGTAAGGAAATTTTCCGCTGCAAGGACATTAACTGGGCTTTGAAGCACATGAATAACGAGGCTATTGATGAAAGTGATCCTGAGGTAATTACAGAAATCACTGATGAGATTGAAATTATCCAGACCGTGGAGGAGCTCCTTTCGGACAATGATTACGGCGAGAATGTAAATGGGGCGGATAATAATTCCCAAGAGGTGGAAGCAGCGGATAATAAATTGAAACCTGCTGAAACTACTGATGAGATTAAGCCTGAAATTTCTGCGGAGGAAAAGGATAAGCGCTCCTATCAGTCTATTTGTACAAAGATTTTAAATACTATCAAGATTAACCATAAGGTTCCCCTTAACTATCATCAGGCAGAGCAGGTTTATAAGGCCTTGAAGCAGACCTCTACGAAGATGGAGTTTTATCGCAGACTGAATAGTATCATGGGACGCAAGGAGGGCAGTGAGCTTTATCAGAAGATAAAGGCCATTTATAAAACTCTCCGTGGCATATACAAGGCCTCTGTGGCTGCAGCGGAAATGGCAGCGGCAACTCCCGAGGCCATGGCGGCAGCCATTGAGAAGGAGCCTGCTGTCCGTGAGATAAATCTGGAGGGCATTGATTCCCAGCAGACCATGATGGAAATCGTCATGGAGGCCCTGTCTGAGGAAGCCTTGGCTGGTGAGGATGTGGAGGCAGAGGCGGCTGCTATCGTGTCGGCTGTGATGCTGGCATCCAAGGGACAGCAGAGCCAAACAGAAGAACAGGGGATTGAAGGGGCAGATAAATTGGCTGAGCCTTCAGCCAGACCAAAACGGACATATCGTCGCCCGCGGGCAACCAGAAATTCTGCGCAAAAGCGGGAAGTAAAGCCTGCCGGTGAGCAGACTGAGGCACATACAAAAAACGAGGAGAAAACAGTACGTCCACGCCGCACTTATCAGCGCCGTGGTACCCGTCGTACAGGTACTATTACCCGCAGAAAATCTGCTCAGGGTACTGAAAAAGCCTCTTCATCCAAAGAATGATATCATTTGCAGACAATATTGCAAAAATATCAAAAAAACAGAAAATGTGGCCCGATGGAGGGAAATCTGTCGGGTTTTCTTTTTCTTTAATAAAAATGCAGGAATAATAGGTCTTTATAGAGAATTCAAAATTGTATTTATTTTTTGCAAGATTGGGGGACCTAAATATGGAAATTAAGAAAATTAGCTTTATTGGTACCGGGGTAATGGGCAGCTCTATGGCCCGTCATCTGAAAAATGCCGGTTTTGATGTTTCAGTGTATAACAGAACCAAGGCAAAGGCCCAGCCTCTTATTGATGAAGGCATGAAATGGTGTGATACACCGGCAGAGGCCGCAAAAGATGCTGATGTGGTTATTTCCATAGTTGGATACCCAAAGGATGTGGAAGAAGTATTCCTTGGGGATAAGGGTATTCTTTCCACAAAGGAGGGAGGCATTGTCATTGATATGACTACCTCCAGTCCTGCACTGGCCAAGAAAATATATGAAGCCGCCAAGGCCAAGGGGGTCAGCTCCCTTGATGCACCTGTATCAGGCGGTGATTTGGGGGCTAAGAATGGTACCCTTGCCATTATGGTTGGTGGCGATGAGGATGCATTTAATGCTGCCAAGCCTGTATTTGAGGCTATGGGAAAGACCATTAATTTCTTTGGCCCTGCTGGCTCCGGTCAATATACCAAAATGGCCAATCAGATAGCTATTGCTTCTGGTATGCTGGGAGTGGCTGAGGCACTTTTCTATGCAAAGAAAATGGGCTTGGATCCACAGAAAGTACTGGAAACCATTGAAACTGGGGCCGCTGGTTCCTGGTCCTTGTCCAATCTTGGCCGCCGTATGCTTAAGGAGGATTACGCTCCGGGATTTTATATCAAGCATTTTCTTAAAGATATGCGTATTGCCATTGAGTCGGCTGAGGAGGCTGGACTTGAGCTGCCGGGACTTTTGAAGACCAAGGAGCTTTATGATATTCTTTCCCAAAAGGGGATGGATGATAACGGCACTCAGGCGATTATCAAATGGTACCTTAATCAATAATTGGGAGGGAACCTGAACACATTGAATGTAGAAATCCAAATATGCAGTCTTATTGTTGTATTGCTGCTGTCTGCACTTTACTTCAAGAATAGACGGCTGCAGCTGTATAAGGGACAGCTTTTTGTTGGCGTGCTGCTGATTTCCATAGTAAATCTGTCGCTGGATATATTTTCTCTGTTATGTATACATTACAGGGATTATTTTACCTTGCCAGTTACGGAGCTGGTATGTAAAGCTTATCTTTTGGTGCTTATGCTGGAAACCTGGATGGCTATGTGCTACACCACCTGTGATTTGATGACGGAGAGACAGCATAGGAGATTTTGCCGCAGACTTTTCGCTGCAACTCTGGTCTTTGGGGCAGTAGCTATGCTTCAGAATATCGGGATTTATGATGAACAGGGTGTGGTATATACCTATGGACCTGCGGTGTATGTGACGTATTTTTATGCCCTCATTATGCTGCCGGCAATTATACTCTGTACATTTATTTATAAAAAGAGGATGAACCGGAATCGCTGTACCGGGCTACGATATTGGATTACGGCCCTGGTGGTGGCGGCCATTATTCAGTTTGTCTATAACAATCTGCTGGTGGTGGGGTTTGCCACATCTTTGGGTATAATTGTATTGTTCGTGAGCCTGGAAAATCCGGAGCTGCAGCTGGACCGTCAGTATGGATGCTTTAATGGAACTGCCTTGTCTGAGTATTTGAACCAGCTTCTTGAGCGGGGAGAACAATTTGTTATTTGTGATATTTCTCTGGACAATGTAAGCATTCTGAAAAACAAAAGCGCAGATATTGCAAAAATCCGTAGGCTGGGCAACAAGGTCCTTGCAAAGAACCCTGATGTGCTGGTGTTTAATAATCTGGATATGAATATTATTCTTATTGCAAAGGATATTAATGCGATAAGAAGGCTTTTAAAGGATTATGTCAAATATTTCTCCGGCATGTCCCCTGGAGGCATGGAATCCATGATTAGTATAATGCCAAGGGGTAATCAGATTAATTCTGTGGATGACCTGTTAAAGCTCTTTAGCTATTGCCGCAACCAGAAGAGTATGTCTATCAGCAATAATGTACTTTTTGTCACGGAAAAGGACGTAAAGGAGTTTCATCTTATTGATGGAATGAAATCCGAGATTATTACGGCTTTGGTTGAGGACCGGGTGGAGATTTTCCTTCAGCCCATTTATGATATTAAGACTGGTAAATATTCGGCGGCTGAGGTCTTGGTGCGCATCAGAAAGCAAAATGGTGAATACCTTATGCCAAGCGCGTTTATACCGGTTGCTGAGGCCAACGGCATGATTATTGAGCTGGGGAAACGGGTGGTGGATAAGACCTGCTCCTTCCTGGCAGATGGCAAGGCGGTGGCCCTGGGCTTGAAAACTGTTGAGATTAACCTTTCCATTTTGCAGTGTGAACAGCCTGATTTGCTGGAGGATGTGCTGGCAGTCATTGCCCGCCACGGCATTGAGCCTAATTACCTCTGTATGGAGGTTACGGAAACAGCCTCTATCCGTTCCAAGAAGCTGATTCTCAGCAATATGGAGAGCTTTAGAAATATTGGTATCCGATTTGCACTGGATGATTTTGGCAGCGGTCAGTCCAACTTCACCTATTTGGCAGATATGCCATTTGATATTTTAAAGCTGGATATGAATCTTATTAAGTCATATCAGGTAAGTGAACGGGCTCGCCATGTTATACAGGCTGTGGAGCGTATGGCTCATGAAATGGGGCTTAGTGTTGTGGCAGAGGGCGTAGAAACCAAGGAAGAATTTGACAACATGCGTAAGTGTGGTGTAGACTCCATTCAGGGCTTCTATTTTTCCAAGCCTTTGCCTGTTTATGAATTTATGGACTTTATTCGGAGACACAATAGCCCATAATTCCGTATCAGAAGTGGGATTGTACCATAAATGGACATTTTTTCCCATTTTTTTGATAAATATTTAGTCTTAATTGGACAAAAGAACTTCACTATGCTATTATACTAGCAGTGTAAGTAACTGAGAGGAGAATGAACACTATGACAAAAGCAGAATTAGTTGCAAAGATTGCAGAAAAGGCAGAGTTAACTCAGAAGGATGCAGGCGCTGCATTAAAGGCTACCATGGAAGCTATCCAGGAAGCTCTCGTTGCTGGCGACGCTGTACAGATGGTAGGCTTTGGTACCTTCAAGGTAAATGAGCGTGCTGCTCGTACCGGCCGCAATCCTCAGACTGGTGAGGAAATCAAGATTGCTGCCGCAAAGGTTCCTGCTTTCAAGGCTGGTAAGGCTCTGAAGGACGCAGTTAACAAGTAATTTCTTTACTACACTGTAAACATGGCATTTGCCGTGAAACCCCTGATTAATATCAGGGGTTTTTGTTTTGTATTTTTTGCAGGACTTTCCTACCTGTTGTCGAATTGTATTATGAGAGAATAATGTTCTTTAAGGACGGTGGTACCTGTGCAGGACACAGCTGAATATAAACATACTCTGTTAGTAGTAGAGGACAATATTGTAAATAGGGAGATACTCTGTAATATTTTGGAGGAGAGCTTTAATATAATCACGGCTTCCAATGGTTTGGACGGTCTTAATTTTATGCGGGAGCATTACAAGGAAATTTCCGTCGTTATTTTGGATATTAATATGCCGGTTATGAACGGCTATGAGTTCATTGAGGCAGTGAAGGATGATATAAGGTTATCCAAGATACCTATTGTGGTAACCACGGTACACAGCTCTATTAACGAGGAAATCCATTGTCTTGATATGGGAGTATTTGATTTTATTGCCAAGCCGTATATTCCAAAGCTGATTCTTACCCGTATCAATAATATTATTCGTCTTTTGGAAAGTGAAAAGTCCGTAGTGGATTCTACTACGGATGCTCTTACAGGGGTGAAAAACCGAAAGGGCTATTACGAAGATGTTGAGAGCTTTGCCGCTTTGCCTGATGCCTCCAGCAGGACAGTTGGTATTGTGTATATGGATATTAATGGACTCAAGGAGGTAAATGACGAGGAGGACCACACTGCTGGTGATCTCCTCATTAAGAATGTGGTGGAAACCGCCAAACAGGTTTTTTATGATGCAGAGATTTATCGTATGGGTGGAGATGAATTTATCATACTCTCCTTTGATGAAAGTGAAAGCTCCCTTGGGAAAAAGGTGATGAAATTAAAGACCTGCTGGACAGAGAATGTTTCCGCATCTTTGGGCATGGTGTTTACTAAGGGCATGGAAAATATTGAGGCAGGTGTGGCTGCTGCTGACAGGAATATGTATGAGGAAAAGACCAAATACTATGAGGAACGGGCAGACCATAATAAATTCTTCAGAAAAATCCTCAACAGTGATATGCTGCGGCTGGCAGGAGCCATGACGGAATTTTTGCCTGGTGGTTTTTTGGCCTTCCGCCTGGATACCGGTGAGTTGATTCACTATAACAAGGATATAGTGAACATGCTGGGCTACAAGTCTTCAAAGGAAATGCGCCAGATGGTGAACAACAATATTAAAAATGTAGTTCATCCAGATGATTATAATCTGCTTAGAGCCGGGGTTAACGTGGTTAAACATAGGGCCAGCGGTATAAATACGGTGGAGCTTAGGCTTACCATGAAAAATGGTAATCTAAGACTGATAACAATGGGTATCAAGGCTGTAAACACGGTTACTTTTGGTGAAATGGCCTATGTCTTTATCATAATGGACAGGTATTAAAGGAGGTGCATGAAGGTGGAAATCGGTGGAATTAACGGATATATGTCTAACTCTTATGCTGCCCAGGGGCCTCAGGCGACTGATGGAAAGGGCGTTGGTCCTGAGCATCAGATAAAGCCTGGCAAGAAGTCATCTCCGGCAGAGTGTCAGACCTGTAAAAACCGCAAATATACTGATGGCTCCGATGAAATGGTGTCCTTTAAGGCACCTGGTCACATTGATCCTAACAATGCGGCAGCGGTGGTGTTGGGCCATGAGCAGGAGCATGTTTCCAATGCCTATAATAAGGCCAGAAATAACAATGGCCATGTGGAAAGGGCTACGGTTCGCCTGAAGACGGATATTTGCCCGGAATGTGGCCGCTCCTATATTTCTGGTGGGGAGACCAATACTCAGATTAAGTATTATAATGAGGACAATCCTTATCAGAAGGATTTAAAGCAAACCGATGCCGTGAAGTATCGGGGAGCAAATGTGGATATTGCCGCATAAATATTTTTTTATTCGCAGGATAATGGGAATAATTGACGAATATATAAATTGGTTTGAAAAGACATTCAATATTTTATTAGTGTTAAAGCATTCAGGAGTGAGGAAAGATGAAATTCGATTTTGATGAAATTGTGGATCGGCAGAATACAAATGCCCTTAATACTGATGGCCTCCGGGGTAGAAAATCTGGCTGATTTCTTTGCCAATAAGGCCGGGGTGCTGCTGGAGGGGGGCGACGACCTCTTTGTAGGAAATGCTGGATTGTTTAGATGATATTTGCTATAATTAAGACAAGAAAAGGTGCTGCCGATAAGCGGCCAGCCCCAATAGATTGATTTAGAAAAACCGTCTACTTGCGAGCTGTGGCGGTTTTTCTATGCCTTAATTGCGAGAACACACAAAGTGACAAGAAATACGATTGTTAAAAAATCATACACTGTCATAAGCATCCCCCCCAACCGGGGCAAGATTGACCGCCTACCGTTATGGTAGCACCTCAATTATAGTTTAAAATAATAAGAAGTAGCTGTCAATATATTTAATAATTTAGAGCTAAGTGCATTAGCTCTTTTTTTTATGTCTGTTTTTCTTTGGCGTGTATTTTTTGAAGCGATATAACAAGCTCCAATGTTGTAATGAAAGTGTATTTTGAGTAAGATAATAGGTAGAAAATATCAAGTAAACTAACAATAACTACAGATAGGAAGATAGATATGCCGGTTTTGGAATGGATAGGGAAAAGCAAGGTGGTCAATCACCATTTGGATGTGCCTTTTCATGTGCTTAACAAGCAATATACCTTTGATGGTGAAAAGAATGTAACGGAAGGGGCGGCCAGCGACAATAAGATAATTCATGGGGATAATCTTTTGGCCTTGAAGTCCCTTTTGCCGGAGTATGAAGGGAAAATCAAGTGTATTTACATCGACCCGCCCTACAATACCGGCAATGAGGGCTGGGTGTACAACGACAATGTAAATGACCCACGGATAAGAAAATGGCTGGGGGAAGTGGTAGGCAAAGAGGGAGAGGACTTATCCCGGCATGATAAGTGGCTGTGCATGATGTACCCAAGGCTAAAGCTGTTGCACCGGCTCCTAAGTGATGATGGGGCTATTTTTATCAGTATTGATGATAACGAAAAACACATTCTTAAATTGTTATGTGATGAAATATTTGGTAGTGGTAATTTTATCTCTGATATTGCCGTCATTAATAATTTAAAAGGACGTAGTGATGACAAGTATATAGCCACCGCTCATGAGGGATTGTTAATATATCAAAAAGGAAATTTTGAAACTAATGGTGTTGACATGCCAGAGGAGTATGACAGAGATTATAGATTAACTGATGAGCAAGGTTGTAGATACCGATTGCAGGGATTACGAAAACGAGGTTCTGGAGCACGCAGAGAAGACAGACCCAATATGTTTTATCCGTTTTATTATTCTGTAGAAACGGATGAACTATCCGTTGAAAGGAAAAATGGTTTTATAGAGATATATCCACATTTATCTGATGGTAGTGACGGACGATGGCGTTGGGGAATAGATACATCTCGTGCTCGTATAACCGAACTAACGGTACAAAAAGTAAGGGGACGTGATGAATATGATGTTTTTCAAAAAGACTATCTCCCACAGGATGGTGTAAAAAGAGTTAAACCAAAATCTTTTTGGCTGGGTACGGAATTTTCTGCTGAAACAGGAACATTAGAGGTAAAATCTATCCTTGGCAAAGGAATATTTGAGACATCAAAACCCACAGGATTAATAGAATATATACTTCAACAGGCAGTAGACAAGGATTCCATTATCCTTGACTCCTTTGCTGGCAGCGGCACCACCGCCCATGCAGTGCTAAACCTTAACAAAGCCGATGGTGGCAACCGGAAATTTATCCTTATTGAGATGATGGATTATGCGGAGGATATTACGGCGGAACGGGTGCGCCGGGTGATAAAGGGCTATGGTGAGGGCAAAAAGGCAGTGGAAGGCACCGGGGGAGACTTTAGCTACTACGAGCTGGGAGAACCACTCCTGATTGATGGCCTTATAAACGAAAATGTTGCCATTGATAAATTGCGGGAATACATCTACTTTACAGAAACCCACCAAAGATTGGAGCCGGCCAGAGCTGAGGAACCATGTTATCTGGGTACAAATTTTGGTACGGCGTATTATTTCTGTTATGATAAGGAAAATGCCGTTACGATGGATTTTGAATTGCTAAATGAGGCAGTGAAAACCAGGGCGGATGCCTATGTTATTTATGCGGATAATTGTGCCTTGTCTGACAGCCAGCTCCAAAAGTACAACATTACCTTTAGAAAAATTCCGCGGGATATTACCAAAATCTAAGGAGATACAGAGTTATGGAACTCAAAAATTATCAAAAGGGCGTACTGAATGATTTGCGGGATTATTTGGACGCTTTGAATAATACTCTTGACCTCAATAAAGCCTGGGAAAAATACTGGGGAGATAAGGATTTTTCCGTGGGTAATGGTGGCATTCCTGTCTATAAAAACAATATTGGAGGAGTACCAAATATCTGTATGAAGGTGCCCACCGGGGGCGGCAAGACCATATTGGCCTGCAGCTCCATTGGGGAGATTTTTCACGGTATTGGCTATAAAAATGGAAATCCCCGTATGGTGGTATGGCTGGTGCCTTCGGACTCCATTCTTGCCCAGACATTGGGGGCATTGTCCAATCCTGAGCACTCCTATCATCAACGTCTTATGCAGGACAATCAGGGCAAGGTGGCGGTGTTAAATAAGGAGCAGTTATTATCTGGTCAGGGCTTTTCCTTGGATATTGTGAGAGAACAGCTCACTATTTGTGTAATGAGCTTTGCTTCCCTGCGCATTGACAGCCGAAAGAAGGACGTGCGAAAGGTTTATCAGGAAAATGGTAATCTGATGTCATTTAAAAGCATATTGAAGGATGAGGATATGTTGCCCGATACTCCTGAGGATGCCCTGATACAGACTCTTAGGGCACTGCACCCTGTTGTGGTGGTGGATGAAAGCCATAACGTCCAGTCCAATCTGAGTACGGAAATGCTGGAAAATCTTAATCCGTCCTTTATCCTTAATCTTACGGCTACCCCAAGGAAGGACAGCAATATTATTTCCTATGTGGATGCCCGTGAGCTGCAAAAGGAAAATATGGTGAAGCTGCCGGTGATTGTGTACAACCGTCAGGAACGGCGGGATGTGATGAATGATGCTTTATTGCTTCGTTCCCGGTTGGAGAGTGCGGCTTTGGCAGAGGAAAAAGAGAGTGGCAGTTACATTCGCCCAATTGTGCTGTTTCAGGCGGAGCCAAAGATTGCCAAAAACAAGGATACCTTTGAGAAGATTAAGGAAAAGCTGGTGGAGCGGGGCATTCCAAAAGAACAGATAGCAGTAAAAACCAGCGAAGTAAATGATTTGGCTGGAATTGACCTGATGAGCCGTGCCTGTCCAATTCGTTATATTATTACAGTAAATGCCCTGAAAGAGGGCTGGGACTGTCCATTTGCCTATATTTTGGCTACCCTTGCCAATAAAACCTCCCAAGTTGATGTGGAGCAGATACTTGGCCGGGTTTTGCGTCAGCCATATACCCGTCAGCATGAAAAAAAGGAATTAAATATGTCCTACGTGCTGACTTGTTCCAGCGATTTCCACGCTATATTGAAAAATGTGGTGGCCGGGCTTAATAATGCGGGATTTTCCGAAAAAGATTTCCGTGCCGTGGATACTGACAGTATTATTGGGACTGAAACTGGCACCGATACCCAGGAACAGCCATCCTTGTTTGAGGAAAAGGAGCTGGAGCAGACATTGCAACAATCAGACACGGCAGATGCTGGGACAGCGGAGGAAAATACAGTTGAGCCAGATAATGACGATTTTGGGGATATAACTAGCGATGGCTTTGCCATGACGGTGGCAGAGACGGAGGCGTCCACTACCTCCCTTAAAATAGATAGTATGTTAAGACAGGCAACGGAGGAAGCCGAGGTATATATCACCAATGCGGAAATGGCGGAGCGTACTGGCCTTGCCACAGGGGAGCTGGGAGAAATGCAAAAGCAGTATAAAATGGTGGAAGAATTTGCCCAGGAGGCTATGGAACTGAAAATACCGCAATTTTTCGTGGAAGTGGGAACCAGCAACCTCTTTGGGGAAAGTGAGGAAATGTTGGAGCCAGACAATCTTAGCAAGGGTTTCAAGCTCCAAGGGCAGGATACGGATATAAATTTCCAGCTGTCCACCGGGGAGATTTATGAGGTGAATTTGGCGGAAAAAGGGGAGGCTGTACCGAAATATAAACAACTGAGCCAAAGGGACAGCCAGTATTTCCGGGAATATCTGGCAACCCTTCCTCCAGCCAAGCGTACGGAAAAATGTGCAGAGAGTATTGCGGCCATTATTGCCAAGCGGGATGACGGCACCACCGACCAGGAGATTTTGGCCTATGTAAAGCGTGTGGTGGAGGGCATGACGGCGGATGAGGTGGCCGCCTTGGAGACCTCTATTCCCGTTTATGCTGATACCATCAACAGGAAAATAAAGACTTTAAAAAAGAGCTATCAGGAAAAACAGTTCTTCAAATGGCTGGACAGTGACAGAATTGTCTGCAAGGCAGGCTATGTGCTGCCTAAGGTGATAGCCCCGGACAAAGCCATTTCCTCTATTCCGAAATCCCTTTATGAAGGGGAAAAGGAGGATATGAACAATTTTGAGCTGCGGCTGCTGGATGCCATGGTGAGCCTGGACAATGTGCGGTGGTGGCACAGGATTATTGACCGCAACCGCAACGAGATGAAGTTAAACGGCTTCATTAACCATTATCCTGATTTTATGGTAATGACCACATCGGGGAAGCTCCTTCTGATTGAGGCCAAGGGGGACCATCTGAATAATGAGGAAAGCAAAGAAAAGTTGAAGCTTGGCCGCAAGTGGCAGGAGAACGCCGGGAAGAAATTCAAGTATTTCATGGTGTTTGATAACAAGGATACGGCAGTGGACGGAGCCTATACCATTGACAGGTTTATTGGGGAAATATTGAAGGATATGTAAACCAAAAGGACAGCAATCTCAAATTAGAGAAAGCTGTCCTTTTGTGTTATAAATCTAATCCACATGGAAAAATATGGAATCCAGCAGCGATACAGGCAGCTTTGGAAGCAATAGGAAAATTGCCTTGCCGTTATCCTTTAGCCACTGGCGGTGCAATTTGTATTTAGGGTCGTATTGGGAAACCAGCTTCCAAAAGGCGGCGGAGTGGTTCATTTCTTTTAAATGTGCCAGCTCGTGGATAAGAAGATAATCTATCACCTCATCCGGTGCCATAATAATGCGCCAGTTAAAATTAAGATTTCTAAGTGACGAGCAGCTTCCCCAGCGGGAATCCTGATCCTTGATAAAAATCTTATTGAAGGATACCCCCATTTCCTCAGACCAGTAGGCGGTGCGGCTTATGATGTAATGCTGCGCCCTGCGGCGATACCATTTCACTAAAGGCACCTGTACAGGCACTTCAGGGTGATCCTTGTAAAAATTAACTTTAAGTCTGTCCCCATCTATTTTTACTTGTGGCTTATCCAGTGTTTTTCTTATTTCCAGGGAATAGGTTACTCCCCGATATGGCATGGGATGACCGGCGGCAAGATTGCGTATTGCTTTTCTCATTTTATTGAGGTATCCATGAATTTATGGAGAAGTCTGTGAAGGGTCTGTAAATCTTCTAAATCCATGTCAATACATTTTCCCATAGCCGCTGGAATGTGAGCAGCCTTGTCCTGCAATTCATTTCCCTCTGGGGTGAGGGAAATGATCAGACTGCGTTCATCCTCCTTGGAACGCTGGCGTTCTACGAAGCCCTTTTTTTCCAGAGTCTTCAGCACAGGGGTCAGGGTACCGGAATCCAAATAGAGGATAGTGCCCAGCTCCTTGGCAGAAAGCTGCCGGTGCTCCCACATAGCCATCATTGTAATGTATTGGGTATAGGTAAGGTCCAGTTCATCCAAAAGGGGCTTGTACTTGCGTACAACCTCTTTGGAACACACATATAATGGGAAGCATAGCTGATTGCGTAATCTAAGCTGTTCGTAGTTTGCCACGTTATTATCTCCTTGGGGTGATTGATTTTCCTAAAATTTATTTGCAAAGCTCAGGAGCATGCTCTGCCAAAAGCTCTGCCAGAATCTTGCCGTGATTCATTTCCTGGGCCATGAAGGTATCAAGCTCATCAGCTGCTTCATGAACGCCCAGTTTGCGGAGACCTTCGATCATCTCAGGCATCTTCTCATCAGCGGAGGCCTCCAGCTTCTGGATTTCAGCCACCAATGGCCAGAAATTCTGGTCATATTTTCCGTTTAATGCAGAGAAGAAACCGGAATGAATAGACTCCTGCATAGCAATATTGTAAAACTTTTTTGCTACTTCAGGCAAGCCCTGTTCTCTGGCCATACGGGCAAGGAACTGATACATCATTGCACCATCGCTCTCAGCCTTTGCCATATACTCAATAACCTGCTCCATCTCAGTACCTTTAGTTTTTCCGAAAATACTCATAATATACATCTCCTTGATTTAAATTTAATTGTGTACAATTTATCTGATGGGTTAATAATAACCGATGGAGGAAACAATGTCAAGAATAAAATTTAATTTTGTACAATCTATTTTAAGAGTATTCGTATTTTCGGTCATAAAGCAGAGCTGCCAGTAGTACCACAAAGCAGGAACCAGCATTATGGACAAGGGCTCCGGTAGTTGGATTTAATATACCAAGTACAGATAGTGTAACAGCAACGAAGTTTATGCACATGGAAAGAGTAATTGCGGTTTTTATAGTTTTGATGGTTGTATTGCTTAGCCACTTTAAATATGGCAGCTTGGAGGTGTTGTCATCCATCAGAGCTACATCGGCAGCATCTACGGCAATGTCACTGCCCATTGCTCCCATTGCAACACCCACATCGGCAGTTTTGAGAGCCGGAGCATCGTTGGTGGTGATTTACTGCCTGTTTGGTTCAGCATTAGTATTCGAAATGAAAACTATATAGTAATTTTCTTAAGCTAATGGACTTATTGCAAATCATAGTATTACAATGAGTGTTGGTTGTCAATTGTATTTACTTTTACTATGAAAGAGTAGAGAATAAGCTGCTATTTGTGTTAGCATAATGATATCTATATGGGCAGAGAGGATAATAATTACAATGGTAGTTGAAGGAAAGCATATTTACATATATGGCGAAAAAACAGGTTCAAAAACCTTGGTTATTATAAATACCTTTCAGGGGGATGGCAGCGGAATTTATTCGTCCATACAAGGTATGACAGATAAGGAAATATGTCTGGGGGTTGTCAGTGATATAAATTGGGCTGATGAAATGTCTCCATGGGCATGTCCACCTGTTGGCAAGGGGGAAGCACCATGCACAGGTGGAGCAGATAAATATCTGACTGTTCTGATCCGGAGCATTGTGCCAGCTATAAAGTGTAAAATGGCCAGTGAACCTGAAGAGATAGTAATTGGGGGATATTCCTTGGCTGGACTGTTTGCCGTTTATAGCTTATACAAGACTGATATGTTTAGCAGGGCAATAAGTGCATCAGGCTCCATGTGGTTTCCTGGATTCAAGGAATATACAGCTACACATGCGTTTTGCAAAAAGCCAGATAGGGCGTATTTTTCCCTTGGTGATAAGGAGGCAAAAACAAGAAATCCCATGCTAAGTTCCGTCGAGGAAAAGACCCGGGAAATTGTGGACAGCTACAGAGGTCTTGGGGTAGATACAGTGTTTGAAATGAATCCCGGAAATCATTTTAAAGATCCTGATATACGCCTTGCCAAGGGCATTTTGCGTTGTGTTACTTAATCTTAATTTAAAGGCGATATGATAATAAAGTTAAATTTTTCTATACTAATAATATGAAGTGTAGTATAATTATGTAAAATATTTTTTCGATAAGTTTTTAATAGAATAATACATAAAATCAGGTGTCGTTAGACTTGATAGAGAAGCCGGAAAAAAGCCGGCGCGGTCCCGCCACTGTATTGGGGAGCTAATTTGTAATTTTGCCACTGAAGGGGGAAAAGCCTCTTTGGGAAGGCGCAATGCAGCTATGAGCCAGAGCCAGGAGAACTGCCTGATTTATAATCACCGTTAGACCTACGAGAGATGGGGAGGGGATTTTCGCTTTGACAGGATAATTCTGCGCTCTTGATCTACGTGGTCAAGAGCTTTTGTTTTTTATGGAGGTGCATTTTGCGGAAATCTGTTTTTGGTATAGCTGCCATATTGTTGGTTTTATTATGCATCACATTGCTTTTATCCTTGGGGGCCGGTTCTGTCATGATTCCATCTGATGTGGTTTGGCAGCAGGTTATAACAGGATTCACAGGTGAAAATGTCCAAGTGTCCCGAATTTTATTTGATATCCGATTGCCACGTAGCTTGTTTGCTGCTATGGCTGGGGCGTCACTGGGATTGACGGGATTATTGATGCAGACCATATCCCAAAATGACTTGGCAGATCCATATATTTTGGGCGTTTCTTCAGGTGCCGGTGCCGGTGCTGTAATTTGTATAGTCACTGGTTTATCGACAATGCTGCTGGGTTATGGAGTTTATATTGGAGCCTTTGTGGGGGCAGCTTTAGCTACGGCTTCGGTGCTGTTGCTTTCTGGAAGAAATGATAATCCGCTACGTTTGGTGCTTATGGGTATCGGTGTGTCAGCTATTTTTTCAGCATTGACCATGTTTGCCATATATGCGGCAAAGGACGAGGCCCAGGTCCGTAGCGCCATGTTTTGGTTGTTAGGTAGTTTGACAGGGATTCAATGGAAGGTTGTTCCTGTAATGATGATATCCCTGACGGTTTTAATTCTTTTTTGCTGGCTTTACCGCCATGAGCTGGATATTATGCTGCTGGGCAGTGAGGAAGCCCGTTCACTGGGGATGTCGTATCAGCGGTTGCAGCGTATGTCAGTTATTATGGCCTCTGTATCAGCTGCTGTGGTGACATCTATTGCAGGTGTTATCGGATTTGTTGGTCTTATAGTACCCCACATGGCGCGACGTATTGGCCGTCCGGACCATGCCTCCATGCTTTGGGTCACTGTTTTGTTGGGAGCACTGGTGATGGTAGTGGCAGACGCATTAGCGCGGAGCCTTTTCCGTCCGGAGGAATTACCTATAGGTATTCTCACCTCTTTTTTGGGAGCACCGGTTTTCTTGTGGATTATATGGAGGCAGTATGCACGATAAGGATATGTTGCTTGAGACAAGGAAATTGTCCCTTAATATCGGGGACAAAAATGTATTATGTGAGGTTTCAGCCCATTTTTTTGAAAATCAGATTACTGCCATCATTGGTCCGAATGGCTCCGGCAAGAGTACCCTGCTGTCCTTTCTCACCAGAAAGCGTGTGGTTGGGGAGACTAATGGAACCGATGGTGAGGTGCTTTTCTGCGGAAATCCCTTGTCAGATATGAGCTCCCAAAGCTTTGCCAGACTGGCTGCGGTGCTACCACAATTTCATCACACCATTCTGGATTTTTATGTTGAAGATATTGTGCTGATGGGACGTTTTCCATTTAAGGAAAAATTTCAGGATTATACAGCCGAAGATCGTGAAAAGGTTCGTATTGCCATGGAAAAGGCGGGGGTATCCCATCTGGCCCTTCGCAAGGCAGGGGGACTTTCAGGAGGGGAGCTGCAGCGTGTCATGATTGCCAGAACGCTGGCCCAGGATACAGATTTGCTGTTCCTTGATGAGCCTACAAATCATCTTGATGTAAAGCATAAGCTGGCCCTAATGCACCTTTTGCGGGGGTGTGACAAGACAGTTGTAGCTGTGCTTCATGATTTATCATTGGTGGCACAGTATACGGATTATGTTGTCGCTATGAAAGGCGGTAAAGTCTATGCCAAAGGCAAAACAGAGGAGGTTTTAAAGCCAGAAATTTTAGAAGAAATATTTGAAGTGCCGTTTTTACGTTTTGAGCAAGATGGAAAAATTTATTTGAATTACTGAAGGGAGAGATTGATTTGAAGATGAAGCATTGGCTGAAAAAAGGTGCAGTTGCTGGTATGCTGATGGCCGCTTTGTTGAGTGTGGCCGGATGTGGCAATCAAAAAAATGAACAGGCGGCATCCTCCTCAGAGTATCCTGTATCCTGGACAGAAACCTTGAATGGACAGGAGACCAAGGTGTCTGTTGATAAGGCACCGGCCCGTGTTATTTCCATGTCCCAGGCCACCAGTGAAATGCTGTTGACACTGGGGCTGGAGGACCGCATGGTTGGAACAGCCATGAAGGAGGAAGAGGTTTTTGGTCCTGTAGCAGATGCCTACGGCAAGGTGAAGGTTTTGTCAGAAAAATGGCCTTCCTATGAGGCCTTTATGGCAGAGAAACCAGATTTTGCAACTGGCTGGGAGGTTGCTTTCACCAAGCGCGGCATTCCGTCAGATTCCATTACTTCTCAGGGAGTACCTATTTATATCCCTTCTTCCATGCAGAAGACTGATGCAGATCTGGAAACAGTTTTTGCAGATATGCTGAAGCTGGGCGACATTTTTGGTGTTCAGGACAAGGCCAAAGCATGGGTGGACTCCCAGAAGAAGGAATTGGAGCAGGTTCAGAAGGAACTGGGCAAACAGCCGAAAAAACGTGTATTTGTATATGACGCTTCTGATGGCAAGCCGTTTACAGCCTACAAGGGCTACACCACCAATATCCTGAAGCTGATTGGTGCAGAAAATATTATGGAAAACGCAGGTGTTGACAAGACCTGGGCCGCAGCCAGCTGGGAATCTGTTGTAGCAGGTGATCCGGAATACATTATTATTTGCGATTACAGTAGTGGTGTTCGTAATGAGGATGATTTCAAGGAGAAGGTCGCAACAATCCGCAATAATCCTCAACTGAAAGATGTTAAGGCCGTTAAGGAGAATCACTTTATAAAGGTTCGTCTGTCGGAGATTACGCCAGGTGTGCGTACAGTAGATGCTTTGAAGCGTCTTGCTGCTGAAATGAACAAGTAAAAAATTTTAATATGAAAATAAAGAGGACAGCAATCTCAAATATGAGACGGCTGTCCCTATTTTTATGTATTCAGCTTGTTTTTACATATTCAGTTGTCCTGGCAGTACCAGCTTTTCCTTAACAGGGAAGCCACGGTTGCGGTAGATGCCTACTCCAATGGCTACAGTTATCATATCGGTGGCAAGCTGTGAGGTCAGTACACCGTCAAGACCAAAGAGGTTTGGCAGAAGGGCCAGGGCATCTATTGCCTGTTTTGTTCCGCATTATTTATATCATTCAGCAAATCTGCCAGCGTAATTCTGGAAAAATCCTCCAGCATGTGCTCCTTCACCGTGGATAATCTGCGCCCCAGCACCTGCTGAATATTGCGGCCCACAGGACATTGGGGATTTGGATTATCCTGAATATGAAATAAATCTTCATCATCTTCAACAGCATTAAATATTTCCTGTAGTGTTATTTTTTCAGGATCCTTTACAAGCTTTGCCCCGCCCACGCCTGCTGCTACTTCCACTAATCCCGCAGATTTCAGCTGTCCCAGGGTTTTGCGGATAATAACCGGGTTGATATTGACACTGGAGGCAAGAAAATTAGAAGTGGTTTTAAAAACACCATCAAACTTTGCGATACATAACAATATTTGTGCTGCCACAGGCATACGAAATGAAAACTGCATAATAATTCTCCTTAAAGATAAAGACTCATTGTAATTCATGGTATTACAATGAGTCTTTATTGTCAATTATGCTTACTGAAACAGAAAACCTGCACTCATTTCCAAATAATTTACTCCCTCATAATCAGGGAAGGTATTTTTCACTTGCTGGATAAAATCATCCTTGTCCTTGCATTGAACAGCCAAATCTTTTACTTTGAGGAGATACTTAATTTTTGTAGCTACAGCATCCTGTCCCTCAGGGGTATGATGGCTAGTAAGAATCATCTGGTAATTTGCTGCCTGATACCGCTTCATGTCGTTAAGCTCAGCATCAATATAATCTATGCTTGGCAGAATATTGTGCACCTTGGCACCCAGCATGTGGCGATATACTATTCCCAGAGCAGGGATTTCCACGCTATAATCTTCATCAGCCGTTGGCAAAATGTTAAATTCTATACCAGCTACATTCACAGAATCTCCAGTCTTAACAATAGTCGCATTGTTAGGGAGGTTAGTATCAACGCTGTCGCCAAAAGCCTGAACAAAATTATCAGTCAGTGCCTTAACACCACCCTTTTCGCCCCAGCTGGCCAAGGCTTTCTCAGTGGCATAAATAGGAACATCAGGATAGGTGTTATAGCCATTGGAGTGATAGGAGAGGAACATGCCCTTTAAAGGTTTATTGAGAGAATGGATGTAGTTATTGAGTTCCTGTACGTTTTCCTTGAAGGCAGTGGATTCCAGGAGAACCAGCCCTTCTTTACTTTCTAAAACATAGCACTCATCGCTCAGCACATCATTTGTTTTATAAGCATGGAGCTTAGCAGAACCAAAATTATAAACGGTTACTTCGCCTTTGGTTAATTTAAGTGTAGATGCCGACGGTGCTTGAATGTTATTTACTGTTACTACAGCGGCAGCTTCTGCCACAGTGCCGGACACTGGTCCGGTGATAAATGGAAGGGACAGGGCTAACAGAGCGGGAATAATAATTTTCTTGATTTTCATTTTGTTTTCCTCCTAAAGTTCAACTAATGTTGTAACTAACTTGATTACAATGATATATTAACATCGGCTTGTTGTAATGTCAATAGTTACAACAAAAATTTTTTAGAAATTTTTTGCAGGATAACGGAGCATAGTTGGCGAATGGTTGCAACACATGTTATTAGTGGGATGGAATTTTTTTAGTTTTAATAAGGAGCAGTACATGGATGATAATATGTCGCAGGAGCAGCAGCTTGATTTTTTGATTAGTAGTTTTCTGGAAGAAAGTGGAGAATATCATGGTGCTCAAATCCCTGAAAGTTTACCAGAAAAGCGGCGTATCTTGCGCTCCCTCATGAATATCCGCATACCGGGGAAAATGAATGATAAAGTGCAGGTTGTGCAAGATTCCTATTTACAGTCACGCATCGAGGCCAACGGCGTGGTACGACTGGCAGATATCCCTATTATTAAGGATAATATTTCCATTTGGCAGGGTGATATAACCCGTTTAGCAGTGGATGCCATTGTCAATGCGGCCAATTCTCAGATGCTGGGGTGCTTTATACCTATGCACACCTGTATTGATAACTGCATTCATACCTTTGCGGGAGTCCAGCTCAGGTGGGAATGTCACAATAAAATGATTCAGTTGAGAAAGAAGTATGGCAAGGATTACGAACAACCCACGGCAGTGCCTATGTTGACAGAAGCCTACAATCTTCCAGCTAAAAAAGTAATACATATTGTGGGACCCATCGTGCAGGAGAATCTTAATCCAGCTTTGGAGACGGATTTGGCTTCCTGTTATTGGAACACACTGGAAATGTGCAGGGAAAATGGGTTAAAGAGTGTGGCCTTTTGTTGTATATCTACCGGTGTATTTCATTTTCCGAACAAGCGGGCGGCAGAAATAGCTGTTGCAACTATAAATAAATGGTTTTTTGAGAATAACTATCGTATGGAAAGAGTTATTTTCAATGTATTTAAGGATGAGGACAGGAGATATTATGAAGAAATCTTGGACGCTTCCTGAGAAAATTGAGCGATTGAAAACGGAAATAAAAAACACTCAGGCCATAGTAATAGGCGCAGGAGCTGGATTATCCACGGCAGCTGGGCTTACTTACAGCGGAGAGCGCTTTGAGAAATATTTTTGCGATTTTGCGAAACAATATGGTATCAATAATATTTATGCAGGGGGATTTTACCCTTTTCCGTCAGAGGAAATCAAATGGGCCTGGTGGGCACGGCATATCTATTTTAATCGCTACGTAGACCCGCCAAAGTCTGTGTACAAGGATTTACTGTCTTTGGTGGAGAATCAGGACTATTTCGTGCTGACCACCAATGTGGATCACCAGTTTCAGCGGGCGGGTTTTGACAAGAGCAGACTTTTTTATACCCAGGGAGACTATGGCCTTTTTCAGAGTACAAATCCCTCTGATGAAAATACTTACGATAATGAAGAGTGGGTTATGACTGCCATGGAGGCCCAGGGGTTTGTGAAGGATTCCAAAGGATTTTTCCAGATTCCTGTTGAAGGCAAGATTTCCATGCGACTTCCTTCTGAGTTAATACCAAAATGCCCGGATGATGGGTCGCCTGTTGTAATGAATTTGCGTTCCGATGACACCTTTGTGGAGGATGCAGGCTGGCATAGGGCGGCTATTGCCTACAATCAATACATAAAAGTACATGAAAATAAACATGTTCTGTATTGGGAATTGGGAGTGGGGGCTAACACCCCGGGAATTATTAAGTTCCCATTTTGGGAAATGACCGCAGCCAATAAAAATGCCGTATATGCCTGCGTAAATTATGGTGAAGCCTTTTGCCCGGAGTCAATTTCTGAGCGAAGCATTTGTATTGATGGTGATATTGCTGAGATATTGCAGCGATTATTATAGAATGTGCAATTAAAAAGGACAGCAATCTCAAATAAGAGACGGCTGTCCTTGTTTTTATTTACCTAGCAGATCTGCCAAATCCTGTTCAGGAGTGGTAATTGGTGCAATACCATAATTTTCTACCAAGAAATTAAGAATATTAGGGGAAACAAAGGCTGGAAGGGAAGGGCCCAGCTTGATATTCTTGATGCCAAGGTGGAGCAGGGTAAGGAGAATGCATACTGCTTTCTGCTCGTACCAAGAAAGGACGAAGGAGAGTGGCAATTCGTTTACACTGCAGTTAAAGGCTTTTGCAAGGGCAACAGCCACCTGAATGGCTCCGTAGGCATCGTTGCACTGGCCCATATCCATAAGGCGTGGAAGTCCTCCAATTTCACCGAGGTTCAGGTCATTGAAGCGATATTTGCCGCAGGCCAAGGTTAAAACAATGCTGTTCTTTGGAGTCTGCTTGACAAATTCAGTGTAGTAATTTCTGCCAGGCTTGGCACCATCACAGCCAGCCACAAGGAAGAAATGCTTAAGGGCGCCGGATTTTACGGCCTCTACCACAGTACCTGCGTGGGAAAGAATTGCAGCATGGCCAAAGCCAGTGGTTACCTCTGTTCCACCATTTATGCCAGTGAATTCGGTATCGTTAGCAAAGCCGCCCAGAGCCAATGCTTTTTTTATTACAGGGCTAAAATCCTTGTTATCATCAATATGAACTGCCCCAGGGAATGCAACCACCTCGGTGGTAAATACCCTGTCCTCATAGCTCTTTCTAGGTGGCATAAGGCAGTTGGTGGTGTAAAGAATAGGTGCAGGGAGGTTATCAAATTCCTTCTGCTGGTTCTGCCATGCGGTACCGAAGTTGCCCTTGAGATGAGAGAACTTTTTAAGCTGTGGATAGGCATGGGCTGGCAGCATTTCACCATGGGTGTATATATTAATGCCCTTGCCATCAGTCTGCTCCAATAAAAGCTGCAAATCCTTTAAATCATGGCCTGTAACCACGATGAAAGGCCCCTTTTCCACTGTAAGTGAAACAGTGGTAGGCTCTGGTGAACCATAGGTTTCAGTGTTGGCTTTATCGAGAAGGGCCATACACTTAAAGTTAATTTCACCAACCTTTAAAACAACTGGCAGCAGAGTATCCTGATCTTCGCCGTAGCCAATCATAAAGAGAGCCTCGCAGAAGAACTTATTTACTTCTTCATCAGTGTATCCCAGCACATTGGCATGATAAGCGTAGGCTGCCATGCCACGAATACCAAATAAAATCAGGGACTTCAGAGAGCGGATATCTTCATTGGCAGTCCACAGATCATCCATGTTGAATTCACTGTTCTTGCCGCATGGTGATGCACAGCTGCCACAATCTGGGGCGAGAGTCTGCTCAAGCTTGCGAACCTTGGCAATCATTTTTTCAAGTGATTCGTTGTCAAAGCTCACATTGGTAATTGTGGTAAACAGTCCCTCAATTATAGTATTGTAAACCTCTTGGGTGCCCTCACCATTGCTGTCAACGGCTCTGGCCAAGCCAATCAGGGCACCAGTCAGCTCATCCTGTAGCTTTGCTGTATCAGATTTCTTGCCGCATACGCCAGATTTTCCAGTGCAACCGATACATCCTGCGGTCTGCTCACACTGAAAACAAAACATTTCATTGCTCATAATTATAATCCCCCTTATTAATACACACATAATAGTTTTCATATTGTTTGATTTGCTTTTGTGTGTTTAATATAACATAGTAAATCTAACCTGTATGTTGTAATTACAACATTTATAGAAAAGAAAAACCACAGAGAAGATTGGCGGTGTTATGACCAATCTTCTCTGTGGTTTGGATAATTTTGAATGTGTGTACGCCAATTAGTCACTTTACAAATTAACTAAGCAAATTGTAGGCAGCGTTAGGGTTATGCGTGTACAGCTCACCCAGGGAACCTACTTCTTTACTGAGGGCTTGCATACCCTGTTTTACGGCCCAGAGGGCAACCTGGCTTTGGGCATTGGCGCTGGCGTTGTTTACGGATTCAGCGGCAATGTCGGTATCATCAAGGGTAGATACCGCCTCATAGAGATTTTCTTCCATGGTGGTGTAGTTGGCAGATTGATATTCCAGACCCTTTTGGGCGGCACCAATGCTGGTAGCCTGGTCAAGGGCAGTGTTTAAAGCAGTGTCAACTGTATCAATTGCGGTGCCTAAATCAGACAAATCTCCTAGTGTGATGTTGCTGTTACCTTCACTGTCTGTAAGCCCAAGGCCGGCGGTACTCATATCGCCAAGATTAATGGTTTCATAGCCATTGTCACTGGACACCTGAATAGACTGACTGCCGTCCAGAAGGCTTTGCCCGTTATAGGTAATCTGGGCGTTGGAATCAATCTGGGAAAGGGTTTGATTTACTGATTCCTGCAGGGCGGCAACATCAGAATTGCTGTTGGTACCATTGGCGGCACTTATCAGTGTCTGCTTTAGAGATGACAGGGAATTTATGGTGTTGTTTACAGCCCCGGCAGCCACATTTAGCATGGCATTGGTCGTTTGGGTATTGCTGTTGGACTGTGTTACACTGCCAATATTGTTATATATCCGTTGCACAATGGCGTATTCTGAAGCACCATTGGCTGGGCTATAATATTTTGTTCCTGTTGCAATTCGTTTTATGCTTTCTGCCTGTGAGCTTTGGGCCCGGTTTAAATCATTTAAAGAGGAATTGATTACACTCATTACATTGCCAATACTCATTTTTTTGCTCCCATCTTTTTCTAATCTAAATTTAATGGGCTCATTATATTGGCTAAATATAAATTTTTTATAAACTGGAAATTAAGAAATGATAAATAGTTGATATTGACATTCTCCATTTTAAGAAAAGTTTAACATTATGCCTTCTTTGTTTAATGTATATTTAGATTTATGCTCTATTATGTGTTCATGAAAATCAAAGGAGGCATATTATTATGAAGAAATCAAAAATATTGGCCTGTATGTTGGTCACCACAATAGCCATTGGCGGTTACGGAACTATTAATTCTGCTTATGCGGCAAATGCTGATAATACACAGGTTATCTTGGCTTCAGATCAGGACAGACCGGCTGGTCCACCACCTGATGGGAAACCACCTATGGGGCCGCCACCTACAGGTTTTGTCCCTCACGGGGCACCGCCAAATGGAGCTCCACCTAATGGAATGCCAGGGGGATTTGGTGGCCCCGGCAGTATGTCAGAAGTGAAGTATTCAGCTTCTACAGAAATTACCTCTGCCACTAGCCAAAACGATAAAACCTATTCAAGTGATACAGCGGAGAAGAGTGCTTTAATCATAAGCACTGCTGATAATGTAAATATTACTAATCCTACAATAACAAAAGCCGGTGATTCCGATGGACGGGATAACTGTAGTTTTTATGGACAGAATGCCACTGTGCTGGTAAAAGGTGGCTCTACTACCACCATTACTGGTGGTACCATCACCTCCAATGCTTCCGGTGCCAATGGAGTATTTTCCTATGGTGGTAACGGTGGACAAAATAGTGCAGAAGGCGACGGCACCAAGGTTATTATCAGGGATACAAAAATAACTACTTCTGGTGGTGGGTCTGGCGGTATTATGACTACAGGAGGCGGTATTACAGAAGCCTACAATCTTCATATCATTACCAATGGTCAATCTTCTGCCCCAATCAGAAGTGATAGAGGAGGCGGAAAGGTTCTAGTTGATGGTGGTACCTATGTATCCCATGGCATGGGTTCACCTACTATTTATTCCACTGCGGATATTACCGTGTCCAATGCAACTCTGGAGTCCACCATGTCTGAGGGAGTATGTATTGAGGGGTTAAATTCCATCACTTTGAATAATTGTGATATGACTGCCAACAATAGGGGCTGTAATGCCAATGCAACCTTTAATGATATGATTATGATTTATCAGTCATTCTCCGGGGATGCGGACAGCGGTACTTCATTCTTTAATGTAAATGGTGGTAGTCTGACCAACAAAAATGGTCATGTATTCCATGTTACAAATACCAATGGGGTTATAAATCTTGATGGAGTTAAGATTATAAACCAGGATGAAAATAATGTTCTTATGTCCGTATGTGATGATGGTTGGAGCGGTGGCTCAAATATTGCAACTGTGAATGCTGCCAATCAGAAGCTGGATGGAAATATTTTGGTTGGTGAAAATTCTAAGCTGACCTTAAATATTAAGGATAATTCTATATTTACCGGCGCAATAAGTGGTAATATTACCAATGTTAAGGGCGAAACGGTTTCCACTAATGTGGGAAATGTGGCAGTTTCTTTGGATAACACCAGTAAGTGGATTCTGACAGATGATACAAATATTTCCAGCTTCACAGGGAATCTTAGCCAGATAACCACTAATGGGCACAGCCTTTATGTAGATGGCGTCAAAGTTCTGTAAATTTGGATAATTAAAATATAATCAAGATTATAATAATCGTGATTATATAAACTGGATATTTTACAAATTACCCTCTCCCCATTTTTTCAATTCAAGAAGAATGGGGATGAGGGTTTTCGTTTTTTCTGTAAGATTATATTCAACCCTTACAGGCATTTCATCGTACTGCTTTCTTTCCACCAGACCGTCGGCCTCCAGCTCTTTCAGGGAATTGGCAAGCATGGTGTTGGTAATGCCGTGAATGGAGCGTCTGAGCTCCCCATAGCGCACGATTTCATTTCGGTCAATAACGCAAAGTATCATTATTTTCCATTTGCCCCCCACGGTGTCAATAACCCGCTTCAGACCGCAATCTTTTCCGGCAATATCGTCACATAATGGTTCTCTGTTTTCGTTTTTCTTCATGGTATCATTTTCCTTACTAGATAAATAAAAACTGCGTACTTGATATATTTTTTATACCACATATAATATAACTATCAGCTGATAAATGCAACATAATTAGAGTTAAAGATAACTAATAATTTATTATGATGAAAGGCATCCAGCAGGATGAAGTGGTGAATATTATGGAATACAAGTTTACTAAGGATAACTTTGACGCAGAGGTATTGAACAGCGATGTACCAGTGCTCATTGATTTTTATGCAGATTGGTGCGGCCCTTGTCAGATGATGGGACCGGTGGTGAAGGAGCTGGCCTCAGAGTATGACGGCAAGGTAAAGATTGGCAAGGTCAATGTGGATCAGCAGCCGGAGCTTGCCAGTAAGTACGGCGTAAGGAGTATTCCGTATTTCGCATTTATTAAAGAAGGCAATCTCTGTGATGATATAACGGGTTCAGTTCCAAAATCCAGACTTGTCAGCAAGTTAGAGGCAATGGTATAACTGAAAGTAAAGAATCTAAAAAGCAATAGAAGAAATGGAAGAATTTGCGCTTTAAAGGAGGTCCGGGAGATATGATATATGATGCAGCAATCGTTGGAAGCGGGCCGGCGGGGTTGTCGGCGGCTACTGTGCTAAAGGCAAGAGGAAAGAATATAATATGGTTTGGCCCTGAAGAAATGAGCTCCAAAATTGAAAAGGCTGAGAAAATCTCCAATTATCCCGGACTGGGTATTATCACCGGGCATGAGCTAAATGAGCATTTTCGTAAGCATATCAAGGAGTTGGATCTTGAGATTACCAATAAATTTGTCTCAAAGATATCTGATTTTGGTGGTCATTTTACCTTATTGGCAGATAATGAGATGTATGAGGCCAAGACTGTGCTCCTGGCTGCTGGCATTGCTGTGGCAAAAGGCTTTGATGGGGAAAAGGAATATCTGGGAAGAGGCGTAAGCTACTGCGCCACATGTGACGGTATGTTTTACAAGGGAAAGACTCTGGCAGTATATTGTGGCGACAAAAGCTTTATTCCTGAGGTTTCTTACCTTGCCAATATAGCTGAAAAGGTGTATCTGTTTTCCACCGATGGCAAATTGAAAGCACCGGAAAATAATGTGGAGCTGGTTGACGGAAGACTGGCGAAAATATTGGGAGAGAAACGAGTAGAGATAGTAGAACTGAGTAATGGCGATCAAATTACCGTTGATGGTGTGTTTATTTTGCGCAACGCCATTCCACCAGAGGAGCTTCTGCCAGGGCTGGAGCTGGATGGCCCTCATGTTGCCGTGAACCGTCAGCTTCACACTAATATAGAGGGCTGTTTTGCGGCAGGGGACAACACAGGAAGACCGTACCAGATAGCCAAGGCCATAGGTGAGGGCAATGTCGCCGCCCACGAGATATTAGAGCATCTTGCTAAAAATAAATAGCCCACAAAAAGAACACCTATTGGGGAAAAGGAAATCCTCAATAGGTGTTTTGAATTTGAGATCTTATTAAAAAGAAAGGCGGGGATTTTGTAATCGTGGTGTATGTCCAAAGTATTTTTTGTACGATTTATAAAAATTACTAAAGTTACTATAACCAACCATATTGGAGATTTCCTCAATGGAGAGAGTAGTATTCCTGATAAGGAGTTTTGCTCTCTCCATTCTTTTTTCTAATAAAATATCTGTAAATTTTCTCCCGGTTTCCTTGTGGAGAACAGTGGAAATATAGTTTGGGTGATAGGAAAAATGTGCGGAGATATCTTTTAGGGTTACAACATTTGAGTGACTGTCCATGTAATCCAGAATTTGCTCGGAAATAGAGCGACTAGATACAGTCATTTTTTCATTGGCATATTCACGGGCAATTTCCAGCATTAGCGTTTGAAGCAGAGACTTCAAAAAGCGTTGTGTATCTTCCTTGCGGTCTGCATATTCAATAATCATTAGTTCAAACAGAATGCGTATTACATGTCGGTTTACAGTGGTCAGATGAATATATTCATCTGAGAAACGGTTGGACGCTGGTTCAATAAAGAAATGGAATAGAGAGGTGTCCGCGTAGATAATAGGCAGAAAATTCCTAAAGAAGGAATCACGCCGAATCAAAACACCAATTATGATAATAGTTTTATCATTTTTCCCTCGTAAAGCATAACCGCTGTATGGTTGACCAATATAGGTATCTCCTTCATGTATCGTAATCAGACGGTCATATTTGGCTGAAAGAGCCTCATAACTGTTTTGGTAAGCGAAATTTATAAAGAAGAAATCCTGCCGGTGGAAGGGTTCGTGGATTTTATTTCCTTTAAATACACAGACCATGATATCCTCATCTTCCTGTCCAGGCCAATAGGAAGTTATATCATCGGCGTTACCTTCTTCCATTTTATGAAAAGTGAGATCCAGCTGGGAAAATTCTCTGCTCAGCTTATCTATGGACATTTCCAGTTTTTTCTGTCTATCCATTGTTTGTCTCCTCTAAAAGGTATTTTTTACAGTATAGCAAATATCTTAGAAATTGCCAGTATATTTGTTAGAAAAAGATAGTGAAGGGAGAAAGATTAGTCAATATAATGAATCCATATTTAAAGCACATATTAATAAAGGAGGAATTTGAATGTATAATTTTAATTTTTATATGCCTACAAAGGTTCTGTTTGGTCCTGGTAAACTGGGGGAATTGCATAAGGAAAATCTTCCAGGCAAAAGGGCACTCATCGTTACCTCCAACGGCACTTCCGTAAAGAAAAATGGCTCTCTTAAGCGGGTGGAGGAGGAGCTGAACAAAGCAGGCATAGATTATGTACTCTTTGATCAGGTTCGTCCAAATCCTACTACCACCAATGTTATGGATGGTGCCAGAGCTGTCAGGGAGAATAAATGTGAGTTCGTGGTTGCCTTGGGCGGCGGCTCGGTTATGGATTGCAGTAAGTGCATTGCCTTGATGGCGGTTAATGAAGGTGATATCTGGGATTACAGCTTCAGTGTGAATGGCGGAAAGAAGAACTTTCCAAATCCTTCCATGCCGCTGGTTGCAATCACTACTTCGGCCGGGACTGGCTCTGAGGTAGACATGTTCTCAGTTATATCTAACGATGAGACGGAAGAAAAGACAGGGGTTTTTGATGAAACAATGTTCCCTTATCTTTCCATTGTTGACAGCGACCTTATGATGAGTGTTCCACCGAAATTTACGGCATATCAGGGTATGGATGCTTTCTATCATGCCGCCGAGAGCGTTATTAATACAACGGAACATCCAATGGGCGAAATGTTTGCTCTGAAGGCCATAGAGCTTTTGGCAAAGTATCTCCCTGTTGCTTATAAGGATGGCAACAATAAGGAAGCCCGTGCCTATGTTGCTCTGGCCAATTCCCTGGCCGGCTACTATATGCTTTGCACTTCCCAGCATACAATGGAGCATGTAATGGGCGGCTATCATAAAGATCTTCCGCATGGTGCCGGACTCATTATGATTTCCCATGCGTATTTTGATTTCTTTGCAGAGAGAAAGGCAGCCGAAGAACCAATGAAGAAGATGGCAAGGGCCATGGGAGTAGAGAATCCGGAATCCGGCAAGGACTTTATCAAGGCACTTGATAAGCTCATTGCTGATGTGGGCTGCGCTGACCTCAAGATGAGCAATTTCGGCATTACCCGTGAAGAAATAAAAAAATACCCGCAGCGTGTTCATGAAGTGCTGGGGGGAAACAACGATGCAGATCCTGTGAGACTAAGCGATGAGGATTATCTGGCTATTTTCGAAGCAGCCTACAAATAATTTGTGTGCTGTAGCTGTATAATATCAGTAAAGAGGGATACGAATGAAAATTTTCGGCGCTATTATGCTACTGGCAATATGCCTATTGTCAGTAGCTTGTACGGATTCGGTGGCGAATGGGACAAATCAGGAGATGAAGTCGCCTATTACTGAACATGTGGTTCATGCTAAAGATGCTGATGTGAAGGAGGGCAATATGACGGACAATACGATGAACTGGCTTGGTGGTCTTGCACCAGAGGATGCTCTGGCCTATATGAAAGAACATCATAAAGAGGGACTGGTAATTGTGGAGGTGAACACTGATTACTGGAAACTTAAGAACGGCTTTCGTGGTGCGATGCATATTCCCCATGATGAAATGGAAAAGCGTTATGGGGAAATTCCTTTCGGTAAGCCTGTTATCCTGCATTGTGGTGGAGGCATTGTATCTGTAGATGCTTACAAGGTATTGCAGGAAAAGAGAAAAGATATTCCTCAGCTCTCTTATATTGCAGGCGCACCTCTGGTAGTGCCATATAATGAATGGTTGGCTGAGACGGAAAAATAGACCACGTAAAATATTCGAAAGTAATTTATGGAAAGGATTGGGAGTGGAAAATTATGCAGACAATGAAGCTCATGAATGGTATAGAGATACCTTCAATCGGATATGGAACATGGCAGTCCCCGGACAGCGACATAACTGTAACTGGCGTCAAGACGGCTATTTCCTGCGGATATAGGCATATTGATGCGGCAGCAGTTTATGGAAACGAAGTGAGTGTGGGCAAGGGAATTGCTGAGTGTGGCGTTCCAAGAGATAAACTGTTTATTACCAGCAAGGTATGGAATACGGAGCGTGGTTACGAGAAAACGCTGGCTGCATTCGAAAAAACATTGCAGGATCTGGGCCTTTCGTATTTGGATTTATACCTGATTCATTGGCCAGCTGCTGGGCACATGTTTGACGATTGGGAAAAAATCAACCTTGCCACATGGAAAGCAATGACTGAGCTTTACAAAGCCGGAAAAATCAAGGCCATTGGTGTTTCTAATTTTAAACCTCATCATCTTAGAGCCTTGATGGAAACAGAAGTAAAACCAACGGTTAATCAGATTGAATTCCATCCGGGTTTGTTGCAGGAAGAAATAGTAAAATATTGCCATGAAAACGGAATCATTGTGGAGGCCTGGTCACCACTGGGGACAGGAAGAATGCTTTCAAATCCTGTTCTTATGGAAATTGCAGAAAAATATGGGAAGTCTGTTGCACAAATCTGCATTCGTTGGTGCCAACAACATGAGGTCTTACCACTTCCAAAATCCGTAACGGCCTCAAGGATAAAAGAAAATATAGAGATTTTCGATTTTAACATTAGTGAAGAAGATATGCTGAAGATAGATGCACTGGATAATTTTGGAGGCTCAGGCCTAGATGCAGATACAGTAGATTTCTAAGCGTGATTACGGGAGGTACATCTTATGACGGAACTGGAAAAACTCAAAGCACACATGTCCTTTGATTTCACTGATAATGAAGTGGATGCATTGAAGCTTCATGCCGTAAAAGGTTGCCAGAAGCTAAACAGTATTTCAGTGACGGAAGCGGCAGCCAGGGAAAAGGCTATTAGGGAACTTTTCGGCAGCGTAGGGAAAAATCCAAATGTACTTCCTGTATTTAACTGCGATAATGGCAGGAATATCCATGTGGGTGATGATTTTCTCGCCAACTACAATGTGACGATTCTTGATGTGGACGAAGTGCATATTGGAGATAATGTAATGATTGGTCCCAATACCCTTATCAGTACAGTTAATCATCCTCTTACCCCTATGGGACGCAGGCAGCATTTAAGCCTTATTCAGCCAGTAAAAATTGGCAATGATGTCTGGATTGGCGGAAATGTAACTATTCTGCCAGGAGTCACAATAGGCAATAATGTGGTTGTTGCTGCAGGTGCCGTGGTGACTAATGATGTACCGGATAATACTTTAGTAGGCGGGATTCCGGCAAAAAAAATAAGAGACTTGGAAAATGATATAGTTTAGCTGTACATCTCGTGGCAGGTGTTAATAAAAAGCTCTAAAGTAGATGTAATATATTTATTTACGTGATGAACAATGCGGAAATTTCGACGGAAATGAATATGAGGGACGGTAATCTCAATAAGAGATCCGTCAATTATTTCCTTTTCCACAATTTTTTTGGAAAGAACGGTTATACCAAGACCAGCCATAACTGCTTGCTTGATGGTGGAAGAATTGTTATAAACACCGGAGATACGCGGGGTTATATTATGTTCTCTCATAATCTGTTCAAAAAGATTGCGGGTACCGCTGCCCTCCTCCCGTACAATAAAGGAGCATTTCGCTATTTCTTTCTTGGACATAGTTTGCTTGCTGTTAGGTGAAGCTACGAATACCAGCTCATCTTCCATAAAAGGAATTTCACGCAGATATTCTGATTCAAGGGTTCCCTCCACCAGTGCAATATCTAGCTCATCCTGAAACAGGTATTGCTCCAAAGTGGTGGTATTGTGAATACGGGAAAAAATTACCTGCTCCGGCAGTTTTGCTTTAAAATGGCACAGCAGGGGAACGAAAACGCTTTCGCCAACTGACAGGGTGGCACCAATGCGGAGCGGGGAATGACTGGAAAAACCACGTAGTGTTGATTCTGCCTTATTAGTCAGACTAAGTACATGGCGGGCATAGTGCATAAGCTCCTGTCCGGCTGGAGTAATAAACAATCTTTTTCCCAGTCTTTCAAACAATTTAACTTGGTAATGTTCCTCAAGTTCTTTGATGGCCTGGCTCACCGAAGGTTGTGAAATATGCAGCTTTTCAGCAGCTTTGGTCATTCCTTCCTCATCACAAACATTTAGAAATATAAGAAAATGTCTTAGCGTCATGGAAAAAACCTCCATCTATAGGTATATGCCTATGCAAATCGTTAAATAATAGTATTTTACATCTTTTAATTTAGTGGTTAGAATTTTGGTTGTCAATTAAAAATACAATTACATATGTTTTTGGGTGCTCGCGAGAGCCTAACAGAGAAAACGGTGAAAAACCGTTGCGATCCTGTCACTGTAATGTGGAGTTCCTTTCATGATGTCACTGGCTATTTGTAGCTGGGAAGGCGAATCGAACGATGAAACTGAGCCAGGAGAACTGCCCAAAAATGATTTTACTTGCATCTTGCAAGCTTTGCAAGAAGGGGGCTGCCTGGCTGGAAAGCAAATGCATAGGTAAAACTATATAGAAATAATAAAAAAATAGTATTTTTAATATAATGCTCTTAATGATAATATAATTCTTGTCATTTAAGAACTTATTTTGTGGAGGATAGTTGTATGAAACAAGAACACATTAAGGGTATTTTATTTGCTTTGATTTTCGCCATACCAGCCTGGTTTTTGGGGCAAGCGTTTCCTATAGTGGGGGGACCGGTGTTTGGAATACTTTTTGGAATGCTTTTGGCATCATTTAGTCGCCCAAAATCGGTGGAACTGGGCATAGCCTTTACTGGGAAGAAAATTCTTCAATATTCCATAATACTTCTTGGATTTGAAATGAATCTTTTTCACGTACTTAGTGTGGGCTCCAGGTCAGTATCTGTTATGATTTTTACACTGCTTACCGCTTTTGTTGTGGCCTGGGGGGCAGGAAAAATGCTGAAGCTGGAGAAGAATACAACTACCCTTATTGGTGCCGGTACAGCTATTTGCGGGGGATCAGCTATTGCAGCGGTGGCTCCTGTTATTGGTGCCAAAGATAAGGATATTGCTTTTTCTATTTCTACAATTTTTCTTTTCAATGTTGTGGCAGTATTCATTTTCCCATTTTTGGGTCATGTTATGAATATGTCGGATTTTGGTTTTGGAATGTGGGCCGGAACGGCAGTTAATGATACTTCTTCTGTGGTGGCGGCGGGGTATTCATTTAGTGAAGAGGCGGGGGCATTTGCCACCATCGTTAAACTTACAAGGGCATTAATGATAGTGCCGGTGTGCCTCATTTTTGCATGGCTCACTGCCCGTGAAAGTAACAGTCAGGGACAAGGATTCAAATTGGCTAAGATTTTTCCTTTTTTCATTATGTGGTTTGTGGTTGCTTCCATAGTAAATACCACCGGCATATTGCCTGAAGCTCTCTCCCGCGCCTTAGGGACTGTGGGAAAATTCTGTATTGTGCTGGCTATGTGTGCCATAGGCCTCAATACAAAAATAATGGAACTTTTGCGTAACGGCGTGCGTCCAATTTTCCTAGGATTTTGCTGCTGGGTGGCTGTGGCCTGTATGTCTCTTGCCGTCCAATATGTGGTGGGGATCTTGTAATCCGTTTGTTGATTTTAAAAAGTTTAGACAAATAAAAATAACACCTACCATCATATAAGTGTGATGATAGGTGTTATTTTAATGTTTTAATAATACTAAATATTACTGAAGGGCTTCCTTCAATGTATTCATATTCTTGCGCATGGTTACCAGATAAGCGTCCATGGCATCTGGATTGGCTTCTCCGGTTACCACAGGGTCAAGGGTGAAAATTTTTGCTCCGGTTTCACGGGCAATGGTCTGGGCTGCACTTGGGGAATACTGTGGCTCTGTGAACAGAACCTTGGAGGCCAGTGGCTTTATCTGCTTAATCACCTCCTGCAGCTCGCTTGGTGTTGGCTCACTGCCTGGTTCACGTTCCACAACGGCAATAATATTCAGTCCAAATTCCTTGGCAAAGTAAGGGAAAGCCTCGTGGAAGGTGACAATATCCTTGTGTGGAACCTTATCAAGAGTATCGTGCATTTCCTTTTTCAGGGCCTCCAGCTTCTGAATATAAGCATCAGCATTGGACTGATAAGCATCAGCATGCTTTGGATCAGCTTTTTTCAGCTGTTCAGTGATGTTTTTTACCTGCTGAATGTCGGCAGTGACACTAAGCCAAAGATGTGGATTCTTTTCACCGTCAGTTTCCAACAGCTCCATGTCCTTGGACGCATCAATTACGGTGAGCTTTTTCTGCTCTTTGATAACCTTGTCCAAAAAGCTCTCCATTCCGGCGCCGTTGGCGATTAGAATATCAGCCTTTTCCAGAGTCTTCATGTCTTCAGTAGTCAGCTGATAGTCGTGAAGACAACCGGTTTGAGGCTTGGTCATGTTAGTTACAGTAACACCATCAATCCCTTTTGTAATGTTGATGGCGTCTATATACATTGGATAGAATGTAGTGACAATGTGTACAGAGCCATCCTTGGTGTCGGATTTATCTGATGAAGTGTTGGAGCCACAGCCTGTAAGCATGAAACAAAGGACTGCTGTCAGACATAATAAGAGCGATTTGATATTCAAAATGATTACCTCCTACAAAGAAAATATGTAAATAGTAATATTACTATTTACGATTATACCACGATAAAGAAAAAAGACAAGAGTGAGTAATACAATAATTATTATCACATTTGTCTTTTATGGTTATTATTTTTGGGATTTTTTCTTTTGGCATTCGCTGCATAGTCCATACAGCTCGAAAACGTGACCAGTAATTTTGAAGCCCTTTTTGTCTGCTTCCTGCTGATATGAATTGATCATGGGACATATGTCGATACATTCTGTGTGACCACATTCCGTACACACCAGATGATGGTGATGGTGATCGGCGTCCACCAGCTCATAGACATTTCCTGAGCTGCGGAATATTTCGTGTACTATATCCAGCTCTGTTAGCAGGGCAAGGTTTCTGTATACGGTGTCCAGAGATACATCAGGCTGCTGCTTTTGCACTTCATCGCGAATTTGTTGTGCCGTGGTGAAGGGGGGGCAGACTGCTAATGCCTGTAGAACAGCGCGCCGTTGTGGTGTTATTTTGTAGCCTTTGGCCTTGAGCCGGTCCAGCGGCAGTTGCTTTGGTGTCATAGATAAATCACCTCGTAGAAACCGAAAACTTTTAAATCATCGTAAGTTATACTATTACAATAAATTTTCAATGTCAATGATGATATGATTTCGTTTATTTTCTTGCAAGCAAAAATACAGTCCCGATAATAAGTGCGGTGCCAATCATATCAATCAGACCAAAACTGGTATTTAGGAACAATATGGACAGAATTATAGCGGATAGTGGCTCGATGGAGCCTAATATACTGGCCTCTGATGGCTGGATGTGCTTTATGCTGCCCAGGTAGCAGCCAAAGGCCAGCACTGTGCCAAAAATAATAATATAAGCGTAGATGAGCCCGGTCATAATGTTCCATGTCCCCACAAACTGCCATGGGGGATTAATTGGCATTAGTACAATACCACCAATAAGCATGCCCCAGCCAATTATAAGGGTAGCCCGCCATTTTCGGATAAGCCTTTTGGGCTGTACTGTATAAAAAGCGGCAGCAACTGCCGATAGCAGACCCCAAACCAGAGCGGTAGGGGAAATTGACAAGTAGTCCAGTCTGCCGTGAGTCACCAGCAGAAAGGTTCCTGCCACGGCCATGATTACACAGATGATTTCTATTAATCTGGGGAGCTTTCGGGTGTTCAAGGTTATATACACAATGATAAATATAGGCATTAAGTATTGCAGCACAGTGGCCGCTGCCGCGTTACCATATTTTATACAGGCGAAATAAGTATATTGCACCGCCAGCATACCAAATACAGCAAATAACAGTACCTCCAAAGCGTCTTTTTTGTCATGCCAGATGGAAAGGATGCTTTCTTTATACATAATTCTATCTGCCAAAAGGAGTATTAATCCTGCTAAAATCATGCGGGATACCACCAGCCATTCCGTTGAAAATCCGCAGTCCTGCAGCAGATACTGTCCGGCTACACCGCTACCACCCCACATGGAGGCACCAAAGCTCACCATGAGCAGCCCTTTGTTTCTGTTTGTCATATCCATCACCCGCCAAACACTTTAAGACCAAATTCAAGGGGACAGCGAATTTCTTCTTCAATCTTTTTTACATACATAAAAAACTCCTTATACTTGCTCTAAGGTTATTTCATAAAAATTAATATAACACGCAGCTAACAAAAAGAATAGTACTGTATTCAAAACAATTTTTGCTTTGTCATTGCTCCTGTTTTGTTCTATTTGCTTTGTTTATTCCTTTACTTATACGGATAATGGGGCGTATAATTAAACATGTTGCCAAAGCAATAATATTTAACATATTAATAGTGTATTATAAATATTTAGGGGGATTATCTTTATGTCAGAAACATGTAATCACGATTGTAGCTCCTGCGGTACAACCTGCGGGGAGGATACCCGTAAGTCAGGGGATATGTTTGAAAAGCCAAATGACCTTAGCACTATTCGTCATACCATCGCTGTAGTCAGCGGCAAGGGTGGCGTTGGTAAATCCATGGTTACTGGTCTGCTTTCCGTTGCCATGGCCAGAAAGGGCCGTCATGTTGGTATCATGGATGCAGATATTACCGGTCCATCCATTCCTAAAATGTTTGGGGTTACAGGTGAGGTTCGTGGCAGTCAGGCCGGAGCATTTCCAGTGGCTTCTGCCGGGGGAATTGATGTGGTCAGCATGAATCTTTTCCTTGAAAGTAATACAGATCCTGTAGTATGGCGTGGCCCTGTTATCAGTGGCGTTGTAAAGCAATTCTGGTCCGATATTATCTGGAATGACGTGGATTTTCTCTTTATTGATATGCCACCGGGAACTGGAGATGTTCCTTTGACGGTAATGCAGTCCATAAAGCTGGATGGTATTATTATTGTCACCAGTCCTCAGGAGCTTGTTTCCATGATTGTTTCCAAGGCAGTGAAGATGGCTTCCACCATGAAGGTTCCTATTTTGGGCCTTGTGGAAAATATGAGCTATTTTGAATGTCCTGACTGTGGCAAGCATCACCATATTTTTGGCGAAAGCCATTTGGACAATATCGCCAAGGAGTACAACCTTGATATTTTAGGCCGTATTCCAATGAAGCCTGAGCTGGCTGCAAAATGCGATGCAGGACAGATTGAAACAGTAGAGGATATATATTTGCATGAAGCAGCAGAAAAACTGCTGGAACTGGAAAATAAGAAATAAGAATTCAAAATTCAAACTAAAAAACACCTACTAGGGACAAGAAATCCTTAATAGGTGTTTTTGGTTGCATAAATTTAGTCAAAGGTAATAATTTCACCGGTGGCATTGGAGCCATGGGTGCCGTCTGCCACCTTTACACCCTGCTCATTGAGCTTTTTGCAGATATTAATAATGGTAGGGCAGCGCACTGGAATGCCATCATCATTTTTCTTGGCAGTGCAATGGGAAATGTGTACTGCATCAACTCCCTTGTCTGCCATACGGGCAATCTTCTTTTCAATGCCTTCCTGATTTTCCAGCATACTTTTTCCGCAGCCGTTGCAGGTCCACATACCGATTAGCTGAATGTCCTCACCCTCATATTTTCTGAAGCCTTCACTTTTTTCATTGAAGGCCCGAAGACATCCTGTACCTGCACAGGCGGCAGAGGTTTTAAGACAGCGCAAAATAGCAATTTTCTTCATAAAACTAACGTCTCCTAAATTTAAATATATTAATTTTAGCTAATATTGTAATATGGTAAATCAAATTTGTATGTTGTATTTACAACAAAGACACGTATTGATTTATTTTGCTTCCTTAAGGAAGAAGGTGGTAAGCAGTCCTGTAAGGGCAAATAGAGGCAGGATATAGAAGACATATTCTAACCCATGAGTATCTGCTACCCAGCCCAGCATTGGGGCAATGACACCGCCGGCACTGAAGCCTATACCCAGTGTTACTCCTGAGGCCATACCAATATTTTTCTTTAGGTAGGTCTGACCCAATACCACCATTGGCCCCACACAGGCGTATAGTGCGAAGCCGGCGCAGCCTACAATAATATAGAGCAGGGCCAGATTTTGGTTGAAATTGAAGGCCAACAGTGCCAGCCCCATAACAAGCATGCCGATTCTCAGAACAAAGCTGTTGCCCCACTTGTCTGCGGCATAGCCTCCCATCCAGTTTGTAAAGATACCCACCATGGCCAAAACAGTAATGGTAACACTGCCCACCGCTTCACTTTGGTTAAGAATGTTAACACAATACAGCGGCAAAAAGGTGGTAAGGGAGGTGTAAAGGGCAGCCCTTACAATTACAAAAACAGTAAGTCGGCTAAAGGCGTTCCAGTCATTTTCCTTATTTTCAGAGTCATCATTGGCTTGTTTTTTGGCAATATGCTTTACCATGCGTCTCATTTTTGGCATCAGTAAAGCTATTATTGAGCTCATAATAATGCAGAAGCCACCGAAGAAAATAAGGGCATCCATTCCCCAAATGGTTGCTAAAGAGGCACCTAGTATAGGGCCGATACAAAAGCCCGCACTACCTCCAGTGGAGAAAATACTCATGCTTAGGGCCTTGTTTCCCTCTGACAGGCCATTTACCATTCTGGCTGCTTCAGGGTGGAAAATGGCATTACCTATTCCCATAAGGGTTACGGCTACAAAAATAAGGGTATAGTCATGGATAAAGGCCACAGAGCCTAAGGACAGCCCGCTGAGAAGAATCCCCAGGGGCATCAGATAGGAATAGGATTTTTTGTCCGAAATGTAACCTATGAGAGGTTGAATTATGGAAGACAGGAAGCTGGAGGCAAACATAAGGCCAGCGGCCAGCTTGTAGTCCATACCATATAGGGTAACGAAAAAAGGCAATAGTCCTGGCAGCGCACCTGTATTTATGTCACAGCTAAAATGGCCAGCTGATAAAACGTAAAGATATTTTTTATTCATGAACGCATCTTTCCTTTCATGTCGCAATATGCGTTAAAGCATACGTCAATAATAATGTTATTTCCACAAGATGTCAAAATAGGAGCTTGAGAGCTGAAAAGCAGGAAAAAGAATATTATTTGTCGAACATGGTAAGGTGATGAATGACGAATATTTTCAGGTGAAGTTAAAATTATTAAGGGGTGCTTTTGATGGATAAGTCTATGAAGTTTAAAATCTCAAGGCGAAATTTTCTAAAAATGGCTGGTGTTGCTACCACAGGCATTATGCTTTCCAATATACCTAATAAAAGTGTTGCCCATGCCAAGGCAGCTGTAACGGGCTCCTGTTCCTATGGGGGACGGGATATTCCATTGCTTTATGAAGCTGATGTCTGTGTACTGGGAGGCGGTCCATCCGGAGTGGCAGCTGCTGTAAGTGCCGGAAAAAAAGGCGCAGAGGCTTTGCTGGTGGAAAAGGGAATAACCTTGGGGGGACTCCAGACCATGGGCAATGTTATACCTTGTATGACCACCTGGGCCCCGAACAGTGATACCTCTTTTGTGACAGATTTGAAAAAGCATTTGGAAAAGTATGGCATAGATTATGATGACCATAACGAAAAAAGTGAAGTAGGAATATGGACCAATCCTGAAGCCCTCAGCTACATTTACGATGAAATGTGTCTGGAGGCCAATGTGGAGGTTCTGTACAACACCACGTTTGTCGATGTTTTAAAAAAGGGTCATAGTATTACCCATTTGATTGTACAGACCATAGACGGCTTGAAGGCTATAAAAGCCAAAACCTTTATTGATTGCTCCGGTGATGCTATTTTGGCCCGTACTGCCGGTGTCCCAAGTGAGCATGGCTTTGAAAAAACCGGTAAAAATCAGCCGATGAGTTTTCGCTTTGAAATGGGCGGCATAGATTTGGACAAGGTTTATCAGTATGTAACGGTGGAGCTGGGGGATGATTTCTGTCCTACCAAGCCACCTCATTATGAATTTGCAGAAGCCCGTCATCGTACCAGGCAATATGTGCTGGAAAAATTCATGGTGGACGGCATAGCCTCCGGGGAACTTACCGAGGAGGATGCAGAGTATATGCAGGCCTTTGCTATTGTGGGAAAACCTGGTACTATATCCATGAACTGTCCTGAGCTGCCGTTGCAGTATAGTGCATCAGATCCTTTATCTTACAGTCGCGGCGTTATGGCAGGCCGCCAGATGATACATCGTATTAGCCAGTATTTCATTAAACACATGCCGGGATTTGAAAAGGCTTATCTGGCCAAGGAGGCATCCATGCTGGGGGCAAGGGAATCCTGGAGAATTAAGGGTAAATACTATCTTGTTGAGGATGATTACCACAACCAAAGCAGATTTAAGGATGCGGTGGCCCGAACTGCTTGGTTTATTGATGCCCATGGGGAGAAGGTAAGTGAGAAGCTACCTAAGGGGGCTTATTATGAAATCCCTTATCGGTCCCTTGTAGCGAATGAAATTTCCAACCTTATCATGGCCGGTCGTTGTATAAGTGCCAGCTTTATATTACAGGCTTCAATGAGGATACAGCTTACCTGCATGAGTATTGGCGAGGCTGCCGGCGTTGCAGCTGCTTGGGGTATACAGAACAATATAGCTGCTAATGACATAAAATGGGAAGAAATCCCAGCCAGTCACCGCAGCTATGTAAGTAAATAAAATGTATATGCACAGTAAAAAACAGCACTTTGCATTTATTTGCAAGGTGCTGTTTCCTTCAAGTAGATTAATTTACAAAGTATTCCTTCATGGATTCCAATGTGATTTCGGATTGGTATTTTTCATTAGCCTGCTTCCAAGGATCCTGTCTGGTAATAATATCTCTTAACTGAGCCAAGGACTTCCTGTTGCACTGCTTTACAACTTCATCGATCAGGGAACTATCGCCAATGTCAGGAATCTCCTCTCCATCATGTGGGATAAGTCCGCCTTCATATTCTTTATATTCATTGTAGACATCTGTAACTATTACGCCGGAGCTTGCAACCTCCATGGTCTGTTCAAAGCACGGTTTGTTGAGCTCCAACAAGTATTTTGCCTGTATGAAATACAAAACATTTTGCAGTTTATTGTTATTAATATAGTACTTATTTACAATGTAGTCCGCGACTTTCCTTGCGTCCATTGGAGAAAACCAATCCTTTCATTAATCACTGTCATTATTTAATTTCTGTAATTGATGTTAATTATATCAAAAAATGCTTCATTTACAAGTTTTTGATAATTTGCAGAAAACATATTATACAAATATTTGTCTGATGTCAAGGGGATTGGCCCTATAGAATGCAACAATACTTAATAAAGGATTTTTCAAAAAATGTGTTGAATTAATTAATTTTATATTGTATAATACATCTTGTTTGATTTCCTATGGGGGCGTAGCTCAGCTGGGAGAGCACATGCCTGGCAGGCATGGGGTCAGGGGTTCAAGCCCCCTCGTCTCCACCATAAGAAGAATAACCTCGAAACCTTTAGTGATAAGGGCTTCGAGGTTTTTTGTTTTACTGACGGGGTTGATATCCTTATTCATCTCCCAGCTCAAGCATCATTTTGGTAACCATAGCCTCGCTGGTGAGCATACCACCGGAAACTACGCCGTGTTTTAGGGCAGTGATGCCTACCTCATAGCGGTCCATGTGAACGCCATCGTTTATACATTGGGTGGCACCGATGATTTTTACCCCCTTGGAGATGGCATAATCAATGGCTGGCAGAAGATTGCCAGGGGATTTTTCTCCTGGGATTCCACCAGAACCAAAGAGATTTAACACTATACCACGACAGCCTGCATCCACAAGGGCTTTGAGATATTCCTGCTTGTAGCCGGGAACCAGGTCCACAATGACAACTCTGGTATCCATTTTATCCCGGACCTTTAACGCTTGCCCTGTAGCCGGGTGTGGATTATCTGCCAAATATTTGTCGTACTCAGGATTAAATTCCAATTTTCCATTTTTTAGAACTGCAGCTTCAGGGGCATTTATGCTCTTAAAGGCGTAGAACTCCTCTGTATGAAGTTTTTTTGCAGTGTTTCCCTGTATAAGTCTGCCGTAAAATGCCAAATATACACCAGGACGTCCCTGGGCGGCAGCAGTAAAAGCAGTAATGAGATTATCAGGGGCATCAGAGCCTTCCTCAGTCAGTGACAACTGTGAGCCGGTTATTATAACCGGCTTCTTTAAATTCTCCAGCATGTAGTAGAGGGCTGAAGATGTATAGGCCATAGTGTCAGTTCCGTGACTGATAACGAAGCCGTCGTATTTATCATATTGGGATTCCACAGTGCAGGCCATGCTTTTCCAATGCTCTGGCTGGATGTTGGTGCTGTCCAGCTGCATCAGCTCCATGGTATCAATTTCACAAATTTCTTTAAGGGCTGGTACCCGCTCAATAAGACCTTTTCCATCAAGTCCTGGCATCATGCCATCTACAGTTTGTACGGAAGCAATGGTACCACCGGTTGCAATAAGTAAAATCTTCTTCATAGGGCAAAATATCCTCCTTCTCCATCTGGGGTATTCATTCCAATGAAAATTATACAGCTATTGTCCAAATTTTCCAAAAAATATATCTATAGGCAGGAATTATAGGTGTTCGTAGTGAATAATAGAAACATGCTGGGAGTGTGTCCCGTTTGAGCTTATCTACGTAATATATTAACTGCAATAATCTATAGATAGGAGTGATGTGTATGGCAGAACCTATGGTTGAGGTCTTCATATTTGAGACCAGGCAGTTCCTGGAACAGCTGGAACAAATTGCTCTTGGCAGTGAAGAGCAGGGCGGTTTCAGCGAGGAAGACGTCAACGAAATCTTCCGTGCCATGCATACAATTAAAGGCTCAGCGGCCATGATGATGTTCGATCAGGTATCGACACTGGCCCATTCAGTAGAGGATATTTTCTTTTACATAAGAGAGCTTAAGCCGGCGAAAGTGGATGCCACTGCCATTACCGACATTGTGCTCAATGCCGTGGATTTCATGCGCATTGAAATGGACAAGCTGGATGCTGGTGGCACCCCAGATATGAGCTCTGAGGAGCTTCGTAATTATACCAAGGATTTTCTCAGGAATATGAAGCTGGATAACGGCCATGATCCTGATATCGATTTGCGTAAGGCAAAGAATGCCAAGAAAGCCGGAGAAGCAGGGGGAGATGCTGCAGCACCGGCTCCAGAGCCAGAAAAAAAGCAATACTACATCGGTGCAGCAAAGCCTGCGACACCTGCACCAGCGGCTACGGGAGCCACCAGCGGCGGACAGCATATATTTGAGGCAACTGTTTTCTTCCAGCAGGGCTGTGAAATGGAAGAGGTACGTGCCTTTGGCGTTGTAAATAGCTTGAAGGAAAAGGTTAAGGAGCTTCACTATCTGCCAGAAAAGATTCTGGAGGATGAATCAGCAACGGATACCATTCGTAATATGGGCTTTCGCCTTTTCTTTACAACGGAGATGAATTTTGATGAGGCAAAGGCAGAGCTGGATCAGACCATATTCCTTGATCGCCTGGAGATAAAGGAAGTGGCCAGTGTAGCTGAATTGGAGTATTGGCCTTCTCAGGAAACTATTGCTATCACAGCACTGGAAAATTCCGAGCCTATAAAGCCTGCCATGCCACCAGTACAGCGGGATTTGACACCTGCTGCCAGAAAGCCGGCTCCTGCCAAGGGCGGTGATGGGGCGCAGATGATTACGGTTCGTGTTGACAAGCTGGATAAGCTGATGGATCTGGTGGGTGAAATGGTCATAGCCGAAGCCATGGTTACCCAGAATCCGGATTTAAAGGGCATGGAGCTGGACAATTTTGCCAAGGCTGCCCGTCAGCTTCATAAGATTAACGGAGAGCTTCAGGACAGTGTAATGGCCCTTAGGATGGTTCCTTTGGAGGGCACCTTCAAGAAGATGAACCGTATTGTTCGTGATATGACCAAGAAGCTGGGGAAGAAGGCACGTCTGGTGCTGGTGGGAGAGTCCACAGAGGTGGACAAGAACATCAACGAGCATATTTCCGATCCCCTTATGCATATAGTCAGAAACTCTGTCGACCACGGTATTGAGATGCCAGAGGTGAGAGTGGAGGCGGGGAAGGAAGAAACGGGGACAGTTATCCTTTCCGCAGAAAATGCCGGTGGTGAGGTAGTTATTAAAATCAAGGACGACGGTGGCGGCCTTAACAAGGAGAAAATTCTTGATAGAGCCCGCAAAAACGGCATTCTTACAAAGCCGGAGTCAGAGCTTACAGATAGAGAAATTTATTCCTTTATATTCGCGCCGGGATTTTCCACCAAGGAAGCGGTTACAGAGTTTTCTGGCCGTGGTGTAGGTATGGACGTGGTGGTTTCCAACATAAAATCATTGGGTGGCAAGGTTATAGTGGACAGTGAGCCGGGACTTGGCAGCACCACCACAATTAAAATTCCGTTAACACTTGCTATTATTGAGGGTATGTCGGTTTCTGTTGGCGGTTCCCGTTTTACGATTCCAATAAATTATATCAGTCGATCCTTCCGTCCGGATGAGGGGGCCATTTTCAGGGATCCGGATGGTTCCGAAATGATAATGGTGCAGGGCACATGCTGCCCTGTGATAAGACTGTATGATATGTATGATATCCCTGATGCAATTCACGAGCCAACAGAGGGTATATTGCTGCTTCTGGAGGCTGGTGATGCCCGGTTCGGGGTGCTGGCAGATGAGCTGCTTGGGGTGCAGGAGATTGTGGTTAAGCCTGTTCCAAAGTACATCAGTCGCATGATGAAAACTACCGGCATCAGTGGATGTACCTTGCTGGGTGATGGCAGTATCAGCCTGATTATTGATCCGCAGCAGGTGCATAATATTATTTTTGACTAACCGGGAGGGATAATCGTGGAAGATGATAAGCTGTTAATGGAAGACGAGGATACCCAAAAGGATAAATACCTCACTTTTACTCTGGGAAATGAAGTTTATGGCATCGATATAAAGGTAGTTATTGAGATTATTGGTATTCAGAAGATTACCGTGGTGCCAGAAGTGCCGGAATACGTTAAGGGTATCATAAATCTCAGAGGAAAGATTATCCCGGTGGTGGATATGCATCTTAGATTTAAACGCCCGGGGAAGGAATATAGTGACAGAACCTGTGTTATTGTCATTGACGTTAATGATGTGTTGATTGGTCTTATTGTGGATGGGGTTTCCGAGGTGCTCACAATTCCGGAAAAGAATGTAGTACCGCCTCCAGAGCTGAAGGCATCCCAAAACAAGTATATCCGCAGCATTGGCAAAATCGGTGAGGGCGTGGTGTTGCTCCTTGACTGGATGAAGCTCTTTAGTGAGGATGATCAGAGTCTGTTTGATGATATGAGTGCAGAGGAAGCAAGCGAGGAGGCAACTTGATATGATGTTTTTCAAAAATCTCACAATAGGTGCTAAACTAATAACGTTGGTGGTTGTCCTTGAACTGATGATCGTTGCTGTATCCTGGCATGGTATTTCCAATACTGTGAGTACAGCTGAACAGTATAACAACGTTATTAAGATGGATTCCAAGGCGGCAGTATGTGCAAATTCTTTGGGAATGCATCTGAATGCTGCCCGCATTAATTATCTTATTACATTGGGTAAAACGGACAATAGCGCAATAGAGGCTTCCTATGCTACAATGAAACAGGCCCTTGCTGACTGTGACAAGGACATGGTTGAGTTGAGTGCCATGGCCGAAAGTCCTGAGGGAAAACAGAAAATGGCTGCCGTTCAGAAGGATTATGATGATTATAAGACTGTAACGGCTACTATTATAAAGAAAAAGCTGGATAATTCAGCAACCATTGATGAAGAAGCCCTGAACAGCGACATGATCAAGCAGTCAAAGCTTGCGGAGAAGCTGTATGCTGATATAAAGGCTATTGCTGATATGGGTGAAGGAGCTGCAGATCGGGAAGTGGCGCGAATTGCCGATGAAAATAGAAGTGGCATTTTTGCCAATATTGTGGTGGCTGCTATTCTGATAATTATTTCTCTGGCAGCAGGTGTTTATTTTTCCAGAGATTTGTCAGCCCGCCTGAAGGAGCTGGGGGCTGCCGCAGCGCGTATTGCCGATGGTGATCTGGTTACCGAGGTGAAGACAAGTACCGGTGATGAGCTGGGGGATGCAGCGGCCAGCTTCGAGATTATGCGTCAGCGGGTTCATGAATCCGTTTCGGATATCCATAATGTGGCAGATCAGGTGGCTGCAGGTGCCAAGAATGTTTCCGATGCCAGCATGGGACTTTCCCAGGGGGCTACTGAACAGGCGGCTTCTGTGGAGGAATTGTCTGCCTCCATCAGTGAGATTGCTTCCCAGACAGCCAGCAATGCTGAGAATGCTGAGCGGGCCAATGCTCTTACCCGTAATTGCCGCAGTCATGCCGAGCAGGGTAATGAGGATATGAAGGCTATGCTGGATGCCATGGAGGAAATCAATAATTCTTCCAACAATATTTCCAAGATTATCAAGGTTATTGATGAAATAGCCTTCCAAACAAATATTTTGGCTCTTAATGCTGCCGTTGAAGCTGCCCGGGCAGGTCAGCACGGCAAGGGCTTTGCCGTTGTGGCTGAAGAGGTTCGCAATTTGGCTGCCCGCAGTGCCAAGGCTGCCAAGGAAACCACTGATATGATTGAGGGCTCGATTGAAAAGGTTAATGTGGGCCGTACCATTGCCAACAAGACAGCCGAGGTCCTTGGTGCCATTGTGGGCAATGTGGCTGATGTGGCTGATATCGTAGAGGGTATTGCCAAGGCATCCAACGAACAAAAGCTGGCCATTGACCAGATAAATCAAGGCGTTAATCAGGTTTCTCAGGTGGTTCAGTCCAATTCTGCCACATCTGAGGAAGCTGCATCTGCCAGTCAGCAGCTCAGTGCCCAGGCTGACCGCATGAGAGAGAGGGTAAGACATTTCAAGCTCAGCTCATCTGTGGTAAACTTCAGGATTACAGATATGCCAAAGGCTGTACCTGTATACCCTGATAAGCCAGCCGAGACAGAGGTACAGAGCAGTGTCCAGAGAGCTGAAGTAAGGCCAATGGTTAAGCCGGCGGCTCCTGGCGTAAAGCCAAAGACTATTGCCCTTACAGATGACGAAGGCTTCGGAAAATACTAACTCATTGGATAATTTGGAGAAGACCACGATATGAACCAGTCCTTGTTTCAGCAGTTTGCGGCTTTGGTGACACAGAATTTTGGTATTCAGCTGCCACCGGAGAAAAAGGCCCTTTTGGAGAGCCGATTATTTAAACTGAAAAATGATAACATGGGCAGACCGGAGCTGGCCAGTGATGAGGCCTTTCTGAAATATATACGGGAGGATAAAACCAGCAAGGGACTGGCCATGCTGGCAGAGGCCATTACCACCCATCATACATTCTTCATGCGGGAGGCCGACCATTTCTCTTTCTACGAGAAGGAGGTTCTTCCTTATCTGGAGAAGTCTATTCGTGATGGTGATATGAGGACTTGGTGTGCCGCTTCTTCCACAGGAGAGGAGGCTTATACTCTGGCCATGATGCTGGAGGATCATTTCGGGTCCATGCCGGGCTGGGAGACTACCTTGTTGGCTACTGATTTATCAAAGGACGTGCTGGAAATCGGAAAGAACGGTGTTTATTCTGCCGAATCAGTGAAGACTCTGCCCGCTTTGTGGCAGAACAGTTATTTCCATCGCACTTTTGATGGCAAATATCAGGTGGTGGACAGGCTGCGACACAAGGTACTGTTTCGTCGGTTTAATCTCATGACGCCTGTTTTTCCTTTCAAAAGGCCTTTTCATGTAATCTTTTGCAGAAATGTTATGATATATTTTGATAATACAACAAGGGATAATCTGGTAAGGAAATTCGCTGAATTTTTGGAGCCGGGGGGATATCTCTTTATTGGTCATTCCGAAGTTATTGACAGACATAAAAGTGATTTTGATTATGTTATGCCATCAATTTATAGAAAGAAGGGAGCGTTCACATGAGTGACTTAAAAATTCTGATTGTGGATGATTCCCTGTTTTTTAGGGAAGCACTGGCAAGGGGCCTGGCATCAAATATTTCAGGCACCATAGAGGTGGAAAGAGCTGAAAATCCATTTGAGGCAAGGGACAAGATTTTGTCCTTTGACCCGGATGTTATGATACTTGATGTGGAAATGCCAAAGATGAACGGCATTGAATTTCTGCGGCGTCTTATTGTGCAATATGCACTGCCTACGGTGGTATTGAGCTCAAGGCCGGCTTATAAGAATCTTGCCTTGGAGGCGGGAGCCTTTTCCTTTATTGAAAAGCCTTCCATGACTCTGGGGAGCGGTGATTTTATGAAAAAGGTGGCTGAGGAGGTTTATCGCGCCAAAGCCCATGGGGATAGGCTAATTGCGGAAAGCAGGGAGGTTATTCCTCCATCCCCGGAGCCACCAAGACCTTCGGTTCAGCAAACTGCTGTTGCTGCTCCGCCACCACCAAAGCCACAGCCAGCGCAGTCATTTACTGCTGCTCCGCCATCATCGGTGCAGTCTGGAGCTAAGCCAGGGTCTTCATTCAAAAGCTATGGCAGTCATGAACAGGTTTCACAGCACCTTAGTAGGGTCGTATCCAATATGAACGCCATGAAGGCAATTGCCCAGCAGCTGAAAAGTGACAAGCCGGAGCCTCAATCGGTACCGCTTAGTTCACTTAAGACGCCTGTGCCACCAAGGAAGGTGGAGCTTATTGCCATCGGCGCTTCTACTGGAGGAACGGAGGCATTGTCCAAAATATTAAGGGATTTAAAGCCACCCCTTCCGCCTATAGTTATTGTACAGCACATTCCACCGATGTTTTCCAAGATGTTTTCTGACCGACTTAATAATGAGTGTGTCATTAATGTAAAGGAAGCAGAGGATGGGGACAGACTGGAGCCTAATTCTGCCTATGTTGCCCCAGGCAACAGGCAGATGCGGGTAAAGAATGTGGGAGGCTTGATGTCTTTGGATGTCAATCCGGGACCAAAATACGGTGGTCATTGTCCTGCAGTTAATGTTCTGTTCAAGTCCGTTGCCGAAAATGTTGGTGACAGGGCCATGGGAGTTATTCTCACCGGTATGGGTGAGGATGGTGCCGAATACATGGTGAAAATGCGCGAAGCGGGCTGTGTGACATTGGGGCAGGACGAGGCCAGCAGTGTGGTTTACGGTATGCCAAGGGTAGCCTTTGAAAAGGGTGCTGTTATGCAGCAGGTGCCATTAAACGGCATGGCCATGATGATAACAGCTGTAGCTAATTATAAGTAAGGAGGGAGACCATTATGGAAAAATCAGATATGGTAATCGATTATGGCTCTCTCCAGAATTTGCTTGGTGGTCTTGGTGACAGTGTGATTATGACTGATGTAAAAGGTATGATCATATTTATGAACAAGGCCGCGGAGGAGCTTTTTGAATACAGCTATAACAGCGATGAGCCTGTCAGCGTCAGCGATGTGATGAGACTGGAAAATGTCGACACCAGGGAAAAAATTATAAGCCCTGTTATTCGGGCAATGCGTTCTAAAAAGACCATGGGCCTTTCCAAAAATATCGGCTTTACCCGTTCAGATGGTGCAGTGTACTTGTCTGCTACCTGTTCACCAATTTTGGACAGCAATGGTGCTGTAAAGGGCTGTACGGCTATTGTTCGCGATGTTACCAGAATCCGTACTCTGGAGCGCAAGGTGGAAACGGACCATTATTATATGCGGTCTGTATTCGAGGCCGCCAAAATAGGTATTATTACACTTAATGTCCGGGGAGAAATCATGGACGTTAACGACCCTGCTCTGGAAACCCTCAATGAAGATTATATAGATATAATGGGAAAAAATTTCGGAGATGCCATTCATTGTATCAACAGCATCGAAAATGGCTGTGGTAAATCGGATAACTGCAAGTTTTGTGTTGTCCGCAATAACATTGAGTCGGCTATTTTGGATGACACGTTTACGGTGAATTTTGTGGTGGCTGTTCAGATTAAGGACGTCAAGGAGCCAGTATGGCTTCAGATGTTTATTACCCAGCTATGGAACGGCAAACAAAAGCAGATAGTGCTTACAATGCTGAATATTTCCAAGCGGAAGCAGAAGGAGCACGAGCTTCAGGAGGCCCGCCGACACGCGGAGGTGGCCAGCACTACCAAAACTCAATTCCTGGCCAATATGAGCCATGAGATCCGAACTCCGATAAATGGTATGTCCGGTATGATAGATCTTACCCTAAAGACATCTCTCACTGATGAGCAGCGGGAGAATCTTACTGCCGCCAAGCAATGCTCCGAGGATCTTTTGAGGATTATCAACGATATTCTGGATTATGCCAAATTGGAAAATGGCAGGATGCGTCTGGAAAATATTGATTTGGATTTGCACGAGCTTCTTGACAGGGTAAGTAATCTCCATGGGCAGACAGCAGAAAATAAGGGACTTACCTTTACCCGACCAAATATTGCTGGCTTGCCGAGATTTGTCAGGGGAGATCCTCTCCGCATACGGCAGATACTCCATAATTTGCTTACCAACGCCTTGAAGTTTACCATGGAAGGCGGCATTACACTGGGGGCCTATGTTTATGACAGAGGGCAACAGCCATATTTGGAATTTTATGTTGAGGATACGGGCATTGGCATGACCATGGAGGAACAGGCTAAGCTGTTTAAGCCTTTCAGCCAGGTGGATGGTTCCACTACACGCCGGTTTGGTGGTACTGGCCTGGGGCTGATGATAGTAAAGGAGCTCGTGTCCAGTATGGGAGGCGAAATCGGTGTCAGCTCAAGACAAAACAACGGAAGCCGGTTTACGGTGCTAATTCCGCTGGTATTGGCTGAAAAGGCTGATATTGAGTTAAAAAATCAAACAGTGTTTATGAATCCTTATTCACCATCAACGACCAAGGACGGTAAGGAAAATGAAGAAGAAGCTTTACTGCCGGGGCTGGGCGATGATGATGAAGACGATATCAGCGAGCTTCTTAAATACTGTGAAGATAAATTGAATGACTAGGGGGGTATATATATGAGGATATTAATTGCGGAAGATGACAGAATCAGTCGTTCTTTTTTACAGAAATTCATGGTTACCTATGGTGAGGTTGAAGTTGCCGTGGACGGTATGGATGCCATTGACATTTACATGGATGCTATCAAGGAGGGCAAGCCTTTTGATCTTCTTTGCCTGGATATTATGATGCCAAAGGTAGATGGCCTTAAGGTGCTGAAGGTAATTCGTCAGCTGGAAAATCAGAATGAAAAGGCTTCTGACAAGAAAATCAAGATTATAATGATGACAGCCCTGGCTGATATCGGCTATGTGGATGAAGCCTTCCGTCTTGGCTGTGATGCGTATGCTTCCAAGCCTGTAGATACTGAAAAGGTGGAGGAAGCCATGAGAAATCTGGGACTTATTACAGACGAAAAAAGTGAGTAAGTAAGTCTGAGCAAGTTTTATGTTGGGAGTTTGTAAGTTTATGCGTATTGTGACCGTTGAATTAGGAGAAAATAGCTACGAAATTTATATAGGTAATGATTTACATTCAGAGCTTGTGGAGTTTTGCAAAAAAAGCAGCTTTTCCCGTCTGGGGTTAATTATTACCGATACCAATGTAGGTCCGATTTATGGCGGGAAATTAAAGGATATGCTGGCTGAAGGCGGTCTGGAAGCTGAAATATACGAGATTCCTGCTGGTGAAAGCTCCAAATCCTTAAAGCAATTTGAGGCAATTATGACCCGTTGTATAGAGCTGGGCCTTGACAGAAAATCTCCTATATTTGCCCTGGGTGGCGGTGTGGTAGGTGATTTGGCAGGCTTTGCAGCAGCCTCATATATGCGGGGGGTCCCATTTGTACAGGTTCCTACCAGTCTTTTGGCGCAGGTGGATTCCAGCGTAGGGGGCAAGGTCGCCGTTAATCACCCGTTGGGCAAGAACCTCATTGGTGCCTTTTATCAGCCAAAGGCGGTATTTATGGACCTTGACTGGCTCAGGACTCTTCCAAAGCGGGAGATTTATACCGGCCTTGGAGAAATCATTAAATATGGAATTATATATGATAGGGGATTTTTTAAATACCTCAAAGAAAATACCAATGATATCCTCAATTTAAAGGATGAGGAGACAGCTTATATGATTGCCCGTTCCTGTGAAATTAAGGCAGCGGTGGTAAGCGAGGATGAAAAGGAATCTGGTCTGCGGGCTATTTTAAATTTCGGCCACACCATGGCCCATGCCATTGAAAAGAATACTGGCTACACCCGTTATAATCATGGTGAGGCAGTGGCTATCGGCATGGTTTGTGCGGCTCATATTAGCAGAGCCATGGGGCTTGTAGATGAGGAAGCCTTTGCTGAAGTAGAAAATTTAATTAGAATAATGCAGCTTCCGGTTAGAGCCCAGGGCTGTGACATAGATACATTATATGAAGCCATTTTCCACGATAAAAAAACTGTTAACGGTCAAGTTAAATGGGTTTTGATGGATGGGGAAATCGGCAAAGTCAGAATTTCCAAAGAGGTTTCTGAGGAAGATGTGAAAAATGCCATGAAGTATTGTTTGGCATAAAAAAGTGTTATAACGCCATTGTTCAAATTTTTCTTCTTTAGAAGAAAAATCTTCCAATTAGCGTTTCAACGAGCTGGGAGATATGCTCACCAGCAGTTGTAGTTTGTTTTCCCCCACCTAAAGAGGAAGGGGAAATTTTAAAGCTCGTTATTTTTTCCTTGCTTTTTGAAAAATAACATGATATTATATTCGGGTATCTGAGTGGTCCTCTGGACAAGGCTATATTAGAATTCAACACTTGCCAAGAACACTTGAATAGAGGAGGATATACAATGAACATTATTCAGGAATTAGAGAAAGAACAGCTCAGAAATGACATCCCAGCATTCCAGCAGGGTGACACTGTACGTTGCCATGTAAAGGTTGTCGAGGGTTCCCGTGAGCGTATCCAGGTATTCGAGGGCGTTGTTATTGCACGTTCCGGTTCTGGCGTTCGTGAGACTTTCACCGTTCGTCGTATCGCTAGCGGTGTTGGTGTAGAGCGTACATTCCCAGTACACTCCCCAAGACTCGATAAGATCGAAGTTAAGCGTCGCGGTGTTGTTCGTCGCGCTAAGCTGTACTATCTCCGTAACCTCACTGGTAAGGCTGCTCGTATCCGCGAGAAGCGCTAATGCAAGAATTAAAAAGGGACTGTTTTTTCAGTCCCTTTTTTTCTTCTCCCAGTAGAGAACTAATGAGAGGTGATTTATCATGGGTCAGTTGGGTACTGAAATTAGAGATTGGGTTATTTCCATAGCTGTTGCCGTGGCATTGGCTATGTTTATTCGTACATTTGTGGTGGAATTGTATCTTGTGGATGGTCCGTCAATGATGCCAACTCTGGAGCATCAGCAGCGCCTTGTAGTAAATAAATTCATTTACAAGATGCGTGCTCCTGAGCGTGGTGAGATACTTATATTCCAATATCCTAGAGATAAAAGCCGTGACTTTATCAAGCGTGTTATTGCTGTTCCTGGCGATACCATTGAGATTAAGGATCACAATGTTTATGTAAACGGTGAGCTGCAGAATGAGGATTACATTCTGGCTAAGAGCCGTATGGATTATCCTAAGACTACTATCCCAGAGGGACATGTCTTTGTTATGGGAGATAATCGTAACAATTCCGAGGATAGTCGCTTCCCAGATGTGGGCTTTGTGCCATACGAGCTATTGAAGGGGAAGGCAATGCTGGTATTCTGGCCGTTATCCGCTTGGAAAACACTGCCTTAATGGGGAATTTTATACGGGATTGATACACCAGGCTTTCCCTGGTGTATTTTTTATTAAACTTGAATTTAGGACTATAAGACTAGATTATATTGTGTTAATTAACAATGATTTTTGATAAAATATCGTTGTCGATAAAAGACTAATATACATGTGTACATATCTGTGGAGGGAAAAGGGTATGCATGATGCACAGGAGATGCGTCAACTCTTTGTAAAGAGAATTCTGGGGAGCTGTTATAATAAGGTCGTACATGTTAATTTGCGAAAAGATAGTTTTCATATTATAAAGCTTGATGATTTTGAGCGTGAATATACGACAATTGACCTAAAAAAAGCAACATTAAGTGAATGGTTTAATGATTTCGTAAACAGTGGAATGTGTCACGAAAGCGTTCGCCAGCGATTCGTGGATTTTGCCAATCCTTCTAATTTAAAAAAGCTTTGTAAAAGATGTGAAAATGGCTCGGTGCAGATTGTTTACCTTCGCCTGATTGGCAGGGAGGGAAATTATCAGCCAGCTATTATGGAATTCTTCCCTGATGCGGATGATCTTTTTTCAGGGTTTGTTACAGTGCGTTCTTTTGTAGCCAATTCTTCCATTGGTCAGAGCAATACTCTGGAGCCAATAGAGGAGAGGATGAATGCTGATGATTCCCAAATTGATCGTCTGACAGGTCTTTTGAACCGTCGCGCTTTTTGTGAAAAGGCTGACCAGATTATGGCGGCCAATCCAGACAAAAAATACGATATTGTAGTGTCTGACGTGGTGGACTTTAAGCTGGTTAATGAGCATTTTGGCTATGAGACTGGTGATAAGATTATTACTGAGATAAGTGAGTGGTTGCAGTGCAGTACAGGAAGTGATTTCCTTATTGGACGTTATGGTGGAGATCAGTTTGTAACCCTTATGGAGCATACAGGTATTCTTACTGATGATTTTATTCGCTATGTTCACCAGTCTGCCAGGGAAGTTATTTCCATGAAGGATTTGGTTTTCCGGTTGGGTATTTATGAAAATATTGACAGCTCCATTTCAGCTGCCATTGCCTGTGACCGTGCTATTATGGCCCTTCAGCCTATTAAGCATAAGTATGGTAAGCTCTACGCTTTCTATGAGGATAAGATGCTGGAGGAGCTGGAGCGTTATCGTCGTATGGAAAATGATATGCGTGAGTCTCTCCGTACAGGTGAATTTTATCTGGTTTTCCAGCCTAAGCATAATGCCTTTACTGGGGAGCTGGAAGGAGCAGAAACTCTTCTTCGCTGGAATCATTCAGAGCTCGGAAACCTTTATCCATCTGAGTTTATTCCAATTATGGAGGACAGCGGTTTTATTGTGGAAGTAGATATGTATGTGTGGGAGGAGACCTGCAAGTGCATCAAGCGTTGGGAAGCTCTGGGCATACAGCCTTTCCCTATATCGGTAAATTTTTCCCGACTGAATTTCCGCCAGCCTGATTTTGTCAAAAAAATATTAAGCATAACTGATAAATACAGAGTAGATCGTTCCCTGCTACATCTGGAGGTTACGGAAAATATATTCGAATCAAGGCTCATGGAGATGCGACATATTCTGCAACAGTGCCAGGATTCTGGCTTTAAGATTGAGCTTGACGATTTTGGCTCCGGCTACTCGTCACTTAATATTTTAGGTGATTTACCACTTGATATTATTAAGTTGGACAAGTCATTTATGAATGAAATCAGTGACAAGAAACGTAGCAGTATCCTTCATGGTTGTATCAATCTTGCCAACAGTCTTGATTTAAATACCGTGGTTGAGGGAGTTGAATCTAAGGAACAGGTGGATGTTATCAGAAAATATGGTGCTGATATGATTCAGGGATATTATTTCTCAGAGCCCATGAAAGAGGAGAATTTTGTAAAATATATATTGGATAACGGATACTGCTCCAATATTTAACTAACAGTACATTGGTTAAATTTGGAATTTTTAGACATATTGAGCCCTATGCTGCTGGTTATTAAATATCAACACGGCATAGGGTTTTCTTATACACATTTAATGAAGATAATATCTATATATGGTATAATGTTTGACGTGTTAAAATGTTTTTTTCAGAGGAGGTATTTTTATGCTGAATAAGAAGCTTTACACCTTGATGCTGTGCTTTATGCTGTGTCTGGGGATTGCAGCTATGGCCAGTGCTGCTCCGGGCGGACAGTATGCCGAGCCTTCTGTTATTTCTGTAAGTGGTCAAGGAAAGGTTGTCACCAGCCCAGATGTGGTAGATATTCGTATAGGTATTGAAACTACAGCCCGGGATGCCAAGGCAGCTCAAATGGAAAACGGCAATAAAATGTCCTCTGTACTGGCAGCTATAAAGGAGTTGGGGGTAAAGGAAAGTGATATTAAGACAGCCTTTTTTGACTTAACTCCAATATATAATTATCCTGAGGGAAAACCTGCTGAGATGGTAGGCTGTACCGCCACCAACTATATAGCAGTACGGGTAGATGAGGTGGTTAAGGCAGGCAATGTTATTGAAGCAGCGTTAAATAATGGTGCCAATCGCATTGATAGCCTCAGCTTTGATGTGAAGGAGCCTGAGTCCCTGCGCCGGGCAGCCTTAAAGGATGCTGTAAGGGATGCCAGAAACAAGGCTGATATTCTTGCTGGAGCCCTTGGGGTGCGTATTACCGGTATTAAGCTGGTAACGGAAAATGTCGGTTCTGTTACTTCCAGAGATAATACCAGACTGGGAAAAAATGCTATGGATATGGTGGCCATCAGTGCAATGGTTGCTCCTTTGGAGGCAGGTACCATAGATGTCAGCGCCACTGTTCATGTAGATTATATTGTAGAATAAATAATGATTTGGGAGTTTTTTGATGAAAAAGCCACGTTTAGAGGCCATAGAATTTATTCGGGGTATCTCCATGCTGGGAGTTATCGGTATCCATATTGGCTCAGCTTATTTGGGACAGCACCTGACACCGGAAGCACCGGGCAATGCCCATTTGGTGGCATTGCTGGAAATATTTACCAGATTCAGTGTACCTATTTTCTTCTTTATTTCTGCCTTTGGGCTGTTTTATAACATGGACATTACCAAGCCTTTTGTATATAAGGACTTCTTAAAGCGCCGCTACAAGGCTGTGGTGGTACCTTATGTGGTATGGTCCCTGTTTTATATCCTTCATTACTGTGTTTTGTGGAAGGATTACAGCCCGCTAAAGCCAATTACAATTCTGTATGATTTGTTTTTTGGCCTTGCCAATTATCAGCTGTATTTCATGGTTCTACTGATCTGGTTCTATTTGCTGATGCCTCTTTGGGTGTGGGCAGTTAAGCGGTTGAATATCTCGAAGCTGGCTTTACTGCTGGTATTCCAGATAGCCGTTAACTATTATCTGTGCTTTATGTGGAATGCCTGGGCTGTTGATAATCCTTATCTTAAGCCATTTGCCATGTACCACCTGAATTATTGGGTGATTCATTATGTCTTTATATTCCTTTTGGGTGGATATCTGGCAGTAAATATGGATAAATTCATGGGCTTTATGGTTAAGTACCGCAGCTCTATTGTGGCCTTTTTCTGGCTGACATTGGCGGCTCATTTAAGCTACTATTATTATTTGCTGTACAGCAAGGGCTATACCCCATTGGAGGGCGTAAATACAGCCCATCAGCTTTGTCCAACGGGAATAATTTATACTTTGGGAGCCTGCCTGTTTTTCTTTACGATTTTCACCATCTGGAAATTGCCGGATAAATTAAAGCCTGTGCTTTCCCTTTTGGGCAAGCATTCCTATTTTATGTATCTGGCCCATCCTGTGGCTATCACCTATATTTCACTATTTTATGAGAAAATTAATCTCAAGATTAACGCGGTGCCTGCCATAATCATGTATTTTGGAGTGGTTCTGGTGACCTTGGTGGTGGCTGTTGTTATGCGCCGGCTTGGTGATATTTTACCATTTATTAATAAGGGAACTATTGGGGTATATCCAAAGAAAACAATGTGACACATGGCTCCCTGCGGGGAGCCTTTTATGTGGGGATTTTGAGGTAGAAATTTATGGAGAATTCATATATTATAATAGTGCTTTTGGTTATTATTATTGCTATGTTGGCAGTATTAATTATGAAAAAGCCTGATAATTCCAGGGCTGAACAGGTATTGTGGAATATGCAGAAGGCTCTTGGAGATGGCCAGCAGATGACCAAGGATGACATTTGCCGCAATATTATGCAGATGGACAATGCCAACAGCCAAAGCCTGAAGGAAATAAAGGATAGTGTGAATCAAGGGCTGGTATCGGTTCGTCATGAAACGGAAAAGGGTATTGCTGAGCTGCGAGGAGAGCTGGATAAAAATCTAAAGGAAATAAAAGGGGCAGTGGATGAGCAGCTACAGACCGCTTTGGAAAAGCGCATTACGGCTTCCTTTAAGGCTGTAAGTTCCCAGCTGGAGCAGGTGTATAAGGGGCTGGGGGAAATGCAGGCTCTGGCCAATGATGTAGGTAGTCTGAAGCAGGTTCTCAGTGGAGTGAAAACCCGTGGCGTGCTGGGAGAGTACCAGCTGAAAAATATTCTGGTGGATATTTTAACAGCTGATCAGTTTGATGAAAATGTGGAGACGGTACCTGAAAGTGGGAAACGTGTAGAATTTGCTATTAAGATGCCGGGGATGGATGGGGATACGATATATCTTCCAATTGATGCAAAGTTTCCCATGGATTCCTACAACCATTTGCTGGATGCGCAAGCCTCCGGCGATAAGGCGCTTATTGAACAGGCACAGCGGGAGCTGGAAAAACGTTTGGACAGTGAGGCCAAGGATATTGCAACCAAATATCTGAAGCCACCTTATACTACCAGCTTTGCCATTATGTTCCTGCCAACAGAGGGGCTGTATGCTCATGCAGTGGATAGCGGTATGGTGGAGGGACTTCAGCATAAATACAAGGTTAATATTGCTGGTCCTAGCACTATGGCGGCCCTGCTGAACAGCCTGCAGATGGGCTTTAGGACCTTGGCAATTCAGAAGCGTTCCAACGAGGTATGGAAAACACTGGGAGAGGTCAAAAGCGAGCTAATAAAATATAATGAGGCCATGGAGGCTATTTACAAGCAGTTTGGACAGGTTAGCAATAAATTTGAGGCTCTTGTTAACACCCGTACTAACGTGCTTATGCGAAAATTCCGTGATGTGGAAGCATTGCCGGAGCAGGAGGATTAATACTATATGTACGATTTATTAGTAAATCTGGCCATAGTGCCTGGATTGGCATTCTTGTACTATATTTATACTCTGGATAAGATAGAGAAGGAACCACCGGAGCTTCTAATGAAGCTCGTTGGCTTTGGTGCTATTTGCTGTTTTCCTGCTGTATTATTGGAGTTTATTGCAGGAGGTATATTAGACCAGTTTCTTTATTCCGGTACTGTAGAGTATGCCTTTTTCGAAGCTCTGCTGGGGGTGGCCCTTATGGAGGAGGGCTGCAAGCTATTTGTACTGAAAAAATTGACATGGACCCATCCAAAGTTTAACTATCGGTTTGATGCTATTTTATATTCTGTATGTGTCAGCATGGGCTTTGCTATTTTGGAAAATATTATGTATGTGCTGGATGGGGGCATTGAAACTGCCGTTGGACGTGCTTTTACATCTATTCCGGGGCACGGAGTATTTGCCATATTCATGGGTATTTACTATGGGCAGGCCAAGGAATATCTTCATCGCATGGATAGGAAGGTAAAGGACAGGAGCCTGAAGCTGGCCCTGTTTATTCCAACAGTGTTGCATGGTTTCTACGATTTCTGCCTGCTTACTGAGGATGATATGATGGTAGTGGTGTTCTTTATCTTTATTTTGGCCCTGTATGCCCATGCTTTTTTCAAGGTTAGAAAGATGTCCCGGGAAGACCATCGGATTTATTATTAATATATATAAATGGCAGGTAACTGTTGTATAGTGCAGTTACCTGCCATTTTTTGTAAAAATAGGTTATTGTGTACATATAGGTTGAGATGTTATACTTTAACTGTAGGTAATTATAATTACCTACAGTTAAAATAACTACCTACTCGAAATATATCACCATTACTACATTACATACACACTAGGAGATCTCACCATGATAACTGAAGCAGAATTCATCCAAAACATAGAGCAATATATCATTCCCTGTATTGCCAAAGGAAATCCCAGCCCTGATACACTGGAATCCTATATGAAGCATATACGAATTTTTTTAAAATGGTGCCATAAAAATAACCGCCAGCCCTTGAAAATGACAGAGCAGCAAATTAGGATTTATTATCAGGAATTGCTGGACAAGGGCTACAAGCCTTTGACCATTCATATAAAGATCTCAGCCCTAAAGGCTCTTTATCGTGCTGCCATTTATCAACACCTCATATTTGATAATCCATGCAGCAGCATACAAACCCAGGGTGGAAATCCGCCAACCCTGCGTTACTATCTGGATATGAACCAGCTGCAGGTGGTATGTAATGCCTATAATGATGAACCGGATGACTTTGTACGAAATCGTAACACATTAATATTATATCTTTTCAGCGTAGAGGGACTGCGCCCTGTTGATATATTCAGGCTTAACATGCAGAACATAAATTGGGAAAATTATACAATCGAAATTAGCGCATCTGATGTTAGTGATGTGACCCAGACGCAGCAAATTTATCCCTGCCAGGAAACCATAAATGTACTTGTGGACTATATCAACAGTATTCCCGGGCCAATCATTGATGAGCTAATTGGCAAGCTGGCGCCCTTAATTATTTCCAATTCCAAAAATAATTTTGCCGGCAGGCTTTCCAGAAACGGAATGCGACTTATCATAAATAATGCGCTTGATAAGGCCGGATTAAAGGTTTCCGGAGCTTCAGCCAACCTTTTACGAAATAGCTGCGGAACAAATCTTTTTAAAGCCACCAATGATATTAAGCTGGTGCAGCAAACCCTCAGACAGCAAAACATTATTTCCGCTATGAAATTTATGGAGGACAACCCAACACTTAGCAAACGGGCAACCAATATTATAGCCCCAAAACGAAGTAAATGAGCCATATATACCCACAAAATATATTGCAAAAATTTTACTTCCGATAAATTTTAGTTATCGGAAGTAAAAATCAAAATAATAGCCTACTCCACAATGCAGGAAAAACATATATCAAGGTCGAATAATCACAAGAAGGAATTATTTGCCTATAAATAAGTTGTTTGACGAGAATTATCTTTCTGTTTTTCACAGGGAGTGGTCATATATGAAATTCAATAATTTCAGATATATAAGAAAATCATTTCTCATTATAACAAGCCTTCTTTTGGTGGCTATGCAGCTGCTTTCCTATTGGATGATGTCTGCTTATGCCAACCAGGGAGAAGATGATAACCAGCGTAAGACCGTCAGGGTTGCGGCCTACGATGCTGATGAAATTTTCGTATTAAATGATGGTAACAACAGGAAAAACGGCTATGCCTACGAATATATTGAAACTATTGCCAGATATTCCGGCTGGGATTTGGAATATAAGATATACCCTGGCTTTACGGACTGTATCAATGCCGTGAAAAATGGCGAAGCTGATCTGGCCTATGATGTCAGCTATACTGAAGAAAGGGCCAAATATTTAGCTTTTCCTAATGAAGCAATGGGAGTTGAAAATTACTACCTGTATTTCTTGGATCATAATAAGGAAATCATTTCCGGAAATCTTGATACACTCCAGCACAAGAAAATAGGTGTTTCCAAGGGTACAAAGCAGATTGGCATTTTAAGGGAATGGCTGACAAAAAATAATGTGGATGCGGAAATTGTGGAATATGAAAACAGTGCTGCACGTCGGGCCGCTCTTTGGGCCGGTGATGTCGACCTGAATCTCATAGCCAACAGATACAACAAGCCCCACTTTATTGCCTTCGGAAGTATTGGTGAAGACAATTTTTACCTTGTAGTCAATAAAGCCCGTCCTGATATTTTGAAGGAGCTTAATGATGCCCACCGCCTGATGATGTCAATAAATCCGTATTTTATTACTGACATCAGCAAGCGGCACTTTGCCTATGCTTCCATCAGAAAGAGCCTCTCTACTCCGGAGCTCCAGTGGCTTAGTCAACATCCGGTTATTCATGTTGGTTGCCTAGCTGATGACCCTCCATTCATTTACCGCGATCCTAAAACCAATGAATTAAAAGGTGCTTCTATTGATACTATGAACCGCATATTTAAGGTTCTATATATCGATGACGTACAATTGGAATTTTCCATGTTCGACAGCCGGGAGGATATGCTGAAAGCCTTGCGCAATAAGGAAATTGACCTTATCCAGTATTTCTTTGATTATGATAGGGCCGCCCGGGACAATGTAATAATTTCCACCGATATATATGACGCACAGCTTGGTCTGGTCCGAAAGGCCGGTACATCCTACACTGATGCCTTTGAAAGTCTTGCCTATCTTGAAAAATTTAATGTCAAAAACTATACCATAACCAACAAAAACATTAATAATTATATACCTTGTAATACCCTTCTTGAATGTATGGAAGCAGTCCATAGTGGTAAGGCCACCGGTGCCATTGGCTTAGGCTCTACATTGGCCATTTATTCCCAGGCATATCCTGACTTGGAGTACACTCCTATGATGGAAACTGTTCCACTTTGCTTTGCTACCTCCAAGGAAAATGTTTCATTAATTTCCATGATTGACAAAGGACGGGGGTTGATAAATAGTGGTGAGATTGATGCCATGATAGCGGCACACCAGCCTATGGCCCCATTTTCTATTAATAAATTTATTTCCAACAATCTGGTAAGTTGCATTTTTGGCTTGGTAGTAGTAATATCAGTAATCATGATTGTCCTCTTTATGACCATTACCAATCGTCGACTTAAGGCAAAGAATCAGCTTATTGATGAGCAAAATACTGCCCTGAAGGAATATCAGGGAAAGCTTACTCAATCTCTTGTAGATGTGAAAAAGGCCGATAAAGCCAAAACATCCTTCCTTTTCAATATGTCCCACGACATAAGAACACCTATGAACGCCATTATCGGTTTTACCACCCTGCTGGAAAAAAATATCGATAATAAGGAGCTCGCCCTTAGTTATATTGAAAAAATCCAGTCCTCCAATAAATTCCTGCTTTCCCTAATAAATAATGTGCTGGAAATGGCCCGTATTGAAAGTGGCAAGGCAACAGTAGAAGAATCCTGCGTTAATCTGGAAAAAATAGTGCCGGAGGTTTGTGCTGTTTTTGAGGCACAGATGAAGGAAAAGGGACTGCATTTCACCTACTCACTTAATGTGGAACACAACCATATAATGATGGATGCCACCAAGGTAAGGGAAATTCTCTTGAATCTTATCAGCAATTCCCTGAAATATACCCCACCCGGTGGCAGTGTATCCTACGATGTTACTGAGGAGCCATGTGACACCCCTGGCACCACCATCTTTAAGGTTGTTGTTGCCGATACTGGTATTGGTATGCCAAAGGACTTCCTGGATACCATATTTGATGCCTTTACCCGAGAAAAAAATACCACTCAAAGTGGTATTATCGGTACCGGGCTTGGTATGCATATTGTAAAAAAATTAGTGGATCTATTGGGAGGCAATATTACAGTAGAAAGTGAGCCGGGAAAGGGAACCCGCTTTACTCTCCTCATGCCAAACAAAATTGCTCCGGAACACTTGCAGCATAGTCTGGAGGAGAAGAAAAATGATATTGATACCTCCAAATTCCAGGGTATGCGTATACTGTTGGCTGAGGATAACGAGCTTAATGCAGAAATTGCCCAAACTGTTTTGGAGGCACAGGGCTTTAAGGTTGAACATGCCCAAAATGGCGTTGAAGCAGTAGATATGCTGGCTAATTCTGATCCTGGGTATTATAATTTAGTCCTGATGGATGTACAAATGCCACAAATGGACGGCTACAAGGCCACCATCACCATTCGCGGTATGCAGGAGCCTGCCCATTCCAGTATCCCTATTATTGCCATGACGGCCAACGCCTTTGAAGAGGATAAACGCGCTGCACTATTGGCTGGAATGAATGCTCATATTCCAAAGCCTTTCGATATTCATAAGCTTTTTAGCACCATTGAAATGGTAATGGAGCATAAGGATTATTACATCCGCAGTGACATAATGGACAACTTTAAGGAAAAGTATAAACGCATAGGTCTGGAATGTGGTTACTATATCTTCCGACCAAGTAAAAAGGCTGAAACCCTATACGCTGACGAAAAAGTTTTGGATATTCTTGGCTGTGACACCTTTGATAGCTTCACAGCCTTCTCCGATGGCTCCATTAAGAATATCGTTATCGTGAAGGAACGGGATGATGTAGCCAGCACAGTTGAGGACTTAAACGCCAGCTCCTCCTATATCGGTTCCTTCAAATTCAGCATTACCCGTCGGGACGGGGAAACCCGTCATCTGGATTCTATTGGCTGCAGAGCCTACAACGGCGAAGAAGTCGTATGCTTTGTATATGTTGTTGACATAACCGACATAATTGAGTAGATTACTCAACAAAAATAAAGGCATATACCCTTCATCAAATGGGGTATATGCCTTTTCTGTTGGTAATACTTAAGTCTGATTAATTAGTAAGCATGGATTTTAAGGTACTGAACAATTCACGGGTATCAATAGGCTTGCCCACATGTCCGTTCATGCCTGCATTCATGGCTTTTAGTTTATCCTCTGCAAATACATTTGCCGTCATAGCTATAATAGGCACCTTTTTGCAATAATCACTATCAAGAGCCCTTATTGCCTCAGTAGCCTCATAACCATCCATTACCGGCATCTGAATATCCATAAGGATAACATCATATTGGCCATCCCTGGCTTTCTTCATCTTTTCCAATGCCTCGGAGCCATTGCCTGCCACATCCACCTTGAAGTTGACTCCTTCCAGCAGAGCGTTGGCAATTTCCTGATTTATCATGTTATCCTCTACCAGAAGCACCGATTTGCCTGTAAAGTCATATTTATCCTTGGTTCTGACAGTGACATCAGCATCCTGATGCATAATAGTCTTAAACTCTACAGAAACTATAAATTTGGTTCCTTTATTAGGCTCACTATCAACAGTAATCGTACCGCCCATAATGTCCACAATACTCTTGGTAATAGACATGCCCAGGCCAGTTCCCTGAATACCGCTTACTGTTGTATTACGGGCCCTTTCAAATGGAACAAAGAGCTTGTCAATAAATTCCTTTTCAATGCCAATGCCTGTATCCTCAACATGGAACTCAAAGGTTGATCGGTTAGCATCACTGGCAGGCTTTTGGAACAGCTTAATGGAAACCAAACCACCTACCGGGGTGAATTTCACCGCATTACTGAGAAGATTAAGGAGAACCTGCTTCAGGCGGAGACGATCACAAAGCACAGTATCGTCCATAATACCATTAGTATCTACCTGAAATTGCAGCTTTTTTGCTTCAACATCAGACTGAAGAATAGATTTCAGCTCATCAACGAGAGAAATCAGATTGGTAGGCTGTGGCTCCAGCTCAATACGTCCACTTTCAATGCGGCTCATATCCAAAACGTCATTTATAAGACTAAGGAGATGCTTGCTTACCAGCTTGATTTTCTCCAGATATGTTTTCACTTCGGCCGAATTACTGAGATTTTCCTCAGCCAAAGCTGTATACCCCATAATACCATTCATTGGAGTGCGAATATCGTGGGACATATTATTGAGGAATATACTCTTGGCCTGATTTGCCTGCTGGGCCTTTAAAAGTGCCTCATCCTTCTGAGCTATCATATTTTTGTAGTCGCTAATATCCTGCAATACTCCATACAGTCTCAAAGGTGTACCATCACTTCGCCTATTAAGACGGGCATAGGCCCGGAACCATACATAATCCCTGTCAGTTGTCTTTATCCGTATTTCATGGTCAACAATATTAATATTTTCATCATTAACACGCAAAATTTCCCATATATATTTACCACCCTCCAGACGGTCTTCTGGATGAATGAGACCAACCACTGCTTCCAAAGTATCAGGAAAATCATTAGTATCCGTATATCCTAAGATGTGGCGCAAGCCATCACTCCAGTTCACATTATCCACATTACCCACTGGGTCAAATTCAATTATCCAGTTGGCGGATTTTAATGCCTCATGGTTATTTTCAATAATTGTAATGGCCTTATGTTGTTTATCCAACAGCTCCTTTACCTCATCATTTTTTGCCAACAGCTCCTCATTGGCATACACCTGATGTTCATTTGCCATTATCAGCTCATCATTGGCCACCTTCAACTGATTCGTCTGCTCTCTTAACACCTGATTAACCTTGGAGATGCGCTGGCGGCTTCTGTTCAAAATATACATATTAACCAGAATCAGCAGGAATACAACCCCCAGAATAACCAAAATCCACCAATAATCCAGCAATAAATCATGCAAATTGGAACGAACGAGAGAAAAAACATTGGCTGAAATTTCTTTGTCTATTTTCTGCTGATCAAGGTTGACAATGCCCCGCTCAAAAATTGACAGCAAGTGGCTATTATTCCGATTTACAGACAAGCATACCCCTGCATCGGAAAAGGTATCCACCTCTTTTAGACCTCTGTAAGCATTATTCTTCTGAAGAAATTTTCTGGCCAAATATTCATTGGATATAGTAGCATCTACTTTTCCTCTTTTTACCGCTTCATAACAGTCGGCTTCAGATTCATAATATACATATTCGTAGTCTCCATTAAAAATACCCGCCAACATAATGGAGGTTGGACTTGGTTTATTCTTGGCAATAGCTATACGTTTAATATCATTGACATCAAAATCCTCCCGTATTATTAATCTAAGGCCAATGGTAAAAATGTCATTGGTCTGGGACAAGCCCACCTTTTCTGCCCACCACAAATCTTTATAGAAGCCGAAGGCAGCATCCACATCTCCCCAAATCACAGCATTTTTGAGACTATCACTGTCATCAAAGGGTACATAAGTAATGATGGAAGGATCCACTTCAATATTCTTGCAAATGTCATTCATTACGGTGGTAATAACACCCTGCGGAGCATCACCGTTGGTGCCTCTAGCACATAATGGCAAATGTCTACTAAAATATCCGATACGTAAGTACTTCTTGTTATTTAGCCATTCCCTGTCATCAGGAGAAAGCCTTGAATCCATCATGGCATCCTTGAAATGTTTATATTCCATATCATTCCAGAAGTAAGGATGAGACGCCATAATTTTAGGTTGAGCAAGATTAAGCTCCTCCAATAGGTCAGTGCGTTTTGGGGCAGTGACAAGATAATAATCGGAATCACCCAGCAATACAATATTTGATATTCCATTTACTTTTCCCCGGAAATGTGTTCTGACAAGAGCATCTATCTTGCCCTCCATCAAAGCCTTGATTTTGTTGTCAGTTCCGCTACCCATAGGGACAATCTCACAGTCAATATTATTTTTTTCAATCCAATCCTCCAGATACTTTATCTGAACAGATTTTTCCTCCACACCGATTTTCTTTCCATTAAAAGTGCTTAAATCCATACTATCTATTTGATTATTGTCTGTTTTTACAGCAATATAATAGATTTCACGCCCCATACCATCTTTAGGATAATTGATTAATCCTGCCCGTTCCGGGGTGTAGGAAACATCCGTCATCAGATCTATCTCACCGGACAGTAGCTTTTTATACAGCTCTGACCAGCTACCATAAACATACTCATAGCGCCATCCCGTGTAATTAGCCACCGCCTGAAGGTATTCATAGCCATAGCCTGATTTTACTGCGCCCTGTGATGCACCACCCATAAAATTGCCATCACTAAAGTAACCCACCTTTACCACCTTGCCGGTTAAAGGTGCGCCACTGTCCATATCTGTCGGAGAAACTTCTACTGGCTGAGGACTACAACCGGTGAAAACGCTCAACAGCAAAAAAACACATATAAAAAGAAAGCGTTTCATCATTTCTATCACCTTTATCATTGCAGTAATCCCTCTGGCTTTACGTTCATGAGGATTTCCTTAACCAGTTCCTCCTCCAGCTTGTTTTGGAATTCTGCCATGGCCTTTTCCTCTTCTGCCTTAAATTCCTTGCGTCCAATGACATTGCCATCCTTCAGCCCCTCGTCATAGCCACTGTTATAGCCCATAGAAAAACAGTCCTCCGCTACAGAGCGCATAGCATCCTTTAAGCTAGTACGAAAGACTTGCTGAAATTCGGCATCCACCTTGTTGTGCACGAAAAGACTGGAAAGCATCTTTGCCACCAGCTCTTGCTTACCCATGGTATCCTCAGACAACAGCTCCTTTAATGAAACCTTTTTAACATTCTTGGTCGTTACCATCTTTGATTTAGCAACCATAATAATCCCTCAATTCTGTGTGTACGGGTTGCCTTTCTCTACTATTCTTTCCTATCTTCCTTAGTGTGGTATAACTTCGACACGAGGGCCCTTTTTTCCTGCAAAAATTGTATTTGTAAACTTGTATACCTATGTGTTAAAATATTCGAGTATGATTGAATTTTTGTAGGGGGTCTTTGACTAATGGAGAGAGAATCCTTCCAGTCCAGACTGGGATTCCTGCTGGTAAGTGCTGGCTGCGCTATCGGCATTGGTAATGTATGGCGTTTTCCATACATCTGTGGTGAGTACGGTGGTGGATTGTTTGTACTTATCTACTTATTATTCTTGTTAATTATGGGTGTGCCTGTGCTGGCTATGGAGCTGTCCGTAGGACGTGCAAGTCAGAAGTCTGCATACCTTGGTTTTAAGAAGCTGGAGCCTGAGGGCACCAAATGGCATATTCACGGTCTTACCAGTATCGTGGGCAACTATATCCTGATGATGTTTTATACCGTAGTTTCCGGCTGGATGCTGGACTACTTCTTTAAATTCATCCGTGGTGAATTTACACCAGGTATGAATACTGAACAGATTGGCAATGTGTTTGGCAATATGCTGGCCGATCCTGTGGAGCTGGTATTTTGGATGCTCCTTGAGGTTGCCCTCTGCTTTATAATCTTAAGTGCCGGCATTCAGAGCGGTCTTGAAAAGGTAACCAAGATTATGATGGGTGCCCTGCTGATTCTTATTATCGTTCTGGGACTCCACAGCTTGGTGTTGCCTGGTGGCATGGAAGGTCTTTCCTTCCTGCTTCTGCCAAGCCTTGACGGTGTTAATCAGCATGGTTGGTGGACCGTTATCTCTGCCGCCATGAATCAGGCTTTCTTCACCCTTAGCGTTGGTATGGGTTCTATGGAAATTTTCGGCAGCTACATTGACAAGCATCATTCCCTGCCTGGGGAATCCGTTCGTATTGCGGCTTTGGATACCATCGTGGCTATTATGGCCGGAATGATTATCTTCCCTGCCTGTTTTGCATACGGTCTTCGTCCAGATGCGGGACCTTCCCTTTTATTTATCACCCTGCCTAATGTATTTATGGATATGACCGGTGGTCTTATCTGGGGAGCCCTGTTCTTCCTGTTTATGACCTTTGCCAGCTTCTCCACTGTACTGGCAGTTTGTGAAAATATTATTTCCTTCTGTATGGACACCTTCAAATGGGGCCGTAAAAAGGCTGCTGTTATCAACGGTTTCATGGTAGGCCTTTTGAGCATCCCTTGTGCTTTGGGCTTTAACGTATGGGAGAACATCACTATTATAGGCAACCGTGGTGTGCTGGATACTGAGGACTTCCTAGTAAGTAATCTGATTCTGCCAATCGGTTCCCTTATCTTCCTGCTGTTCTGCGTTACCAAATACGGTTGGGGCTTCAAGAACTTCTTTGAAGAGGTGAACACCGGTGACGGTATGAAGTTCCCTACCTGGGTAAAGGGCTATTTCCAGTGGATTCTGCCAATTATGCTCTTTGTTATTATCGTACAGGGATTAATACAGTAATAAAAAAACCTCGAAACCTTTAGTAATAAAGATCTCGAGGTTTTTCTTTTAAAAAATATTATAAGTGAGGTGTCCCCCATGAACAGAAACAAGGAAGCCTGTCATTGTAAAAATGTGACCTATGGCATGATTGAGGATGCTATAAAGGACGGCTGCACAAGCTATAACGACATTCAGGAGAAGCTCCGCTTTGGCACCTCCTGCGGCAAATGCAAGGAATTTATACAGCATCTGATTAAAGAGCTAAGTGCCAAACCATAAAAAGCCACAATGAATTCATCACGGCTGGTAAGTTATATGCTTGAAAACTGGTAAGCTGTTAAGATTTGTCATGGAGGTGGATAGTTTGAATGTGGAAATATTTTTCTGTGTTGTTTTGCTATTATGGTTTATGTTTCCAACTACAGTGAAGGCTTCCGCCTCTGTTATGCTCCAAGGGGCCATGGCCTGCGAAACCGATAAAATGATTTCTTCCCTTAGAAATCCAAAAGAGAAGAAGATTGGTTCTTGGCGATTTATCACTGGTGACTATCAAGGGGTCCCCCTGATAGTCGCCGTTACCCATGCAGGTGTTAGCTATGCTGCCGCTGCAACTGCTGTAGGCATTGAGCATTTTAATCCCGCTGCAGTTATTAATCAGGGAACCGGTGGTGGTCACGCCCCATCCATGCATACCTTTGATCTGGTGATTGGAGCTGATTCCTTTGATGCAAGTGCCTGGATCAGTAAAATCGAAAAAAATGATGCTGACTGGCGGCATATACGCTTTTACGCCGTTAAGGATGATTATTATTTAACCGATAGTTATAGGATTTCAGCCGATGCCAATTTGTTGATGGTGGCGAAGGATATGTCCAAAGACTATCATAAAGGCAACACTGCCGTGGGCACTATTGCCACATCCAATAACTGGAACCGCCAAAAGGAAAGAATACTTTTTCTTAATAAGGAATATGGCTCATTGTGTGAGGACATGGAAACCCATGCCGTAGCTCAGATTTGCCGAAGCTATGGTGTACCATTTATAGGACTTCGGGTTTTATCAAATACAGAGCTCCACGATGAAAAATTCAATCCCGAGGCCGGACACGCCTGTCAGGAGTTTTCTCTTTCAGTAGCAAAGGCATATTATGAGAAATACTTGAAATTTATGGTAGAATAACCAACTTATTAGAATAATTACATTTTTACTAAAAACAAAGCCGACCACGCTAATGGTCGGCATCCATTTTTAAGAGCTGATATTCCCTTTATTTCCCCTTAAACACCGGGGCCCGTTTTTCCGAGAAGGCCTTTATACCCTCCTGGAAATCCTCTGTCCCCAGCAGCATTGCCATGGCCATGGCTTCGTAGGTCAGTGTTTCGTCCAGAGTCGCTCCATAGTTGTTTATTTCCTTTTTCATCATGGCCAGAGCTAATGGGGCTGCACCTGCAATCTGCTTGGCTACAGCCATGGTTTTTTCACGTAATTTCTCCGGAGGAAATACATCATTAACCAATCCCAGAGAATGGGCTTCATCAGCCAACAATGGACGGGCCGTAAACATCAATTCCTTTGCCTTTGCCAGTCCCACAGTTTTAGCCAGAAAATAATAACCGCCACAATCCGGAGCCAGTCCTATATTGGCAAAGCTCTGAATAAATTTTACCCCCTGAACCGCATAACACAAATCACAGGCAATAGCAATATTGAACCCGGCCCCTGCAGCTACACCATTAACCATAGCTATAACAGGCTTTGACATACTGCTGATGAGCTTAACCACCATTCCGGCCTGGGCCACGAAATTACGCCGCTCCTCAGTGGTCTTTAAATTATCAAGGGATGGCAAATCACCGCCGGCACAGAAGCCTCGCCCTTCACCTGTGATTACCACCACCCGTACATCTGGGTCATGCTCAGCAAAATGCAGCTTCGCAAGCCACCCGTTAATAAGCTCCAAGCTCATGGAGTTCAGGCTTTTGGGGCGATTTAAGGTTAAAATTGCTACCCCATCACTCTTTTCATACTTTACAACGTCCTCGGACACATATACCCCTCCCATCAATGTATTGACAGTAAATATATCTGCCAATAAAAATATCTAATCTTTAAAATTTCTTCAATGCCGCACCGTTGAGATAATCACAGCAATCCCCCTGCCTAAAGCCCTGCTCCTCCATCTGCCGGATAATGCCGTCACGGATTTTGAACCAGCCCGTAGACCAGTTGCTGAATAGGGTATTTTCTGCCGGAGCACGGCCTATTACACGCTGTAAAACAATATTCGGGGATAAATGACGTAAAAATAGAATTACCCGCTTTTGGTATTCATCCCTGCCAATAAGCTCCAGTTCCCCCTTTTCGTACTGCTCCGCCATGACTGTACCCTTTACAATATAAAGGGCATGGAGCTTCACCTGATCCAGCTGGAGAACAGACATTATATGGGCCGCCTCAATGGCATCCCTGTCCGTATCCCAAGGTAGATTTAAAATCAAATGGGCACAGGTTTGGAGCCCATATTTTTTTACCCTTAAAATAGCGTCAATAAATTCTGCCAGACTATGGCCACGATTAATTTTATCCAAAGTATGGTAATTCACTGTCTGAAGTCCCAGTTCCACACAAATATCTATACGATATTTTTTGGCTATATCCTGCATGGAATGCAAATAATCATCCCGAATACAGTCCGGTCGGGTGGCAATATATACCGCCACTACCCCCTCAGCCTTAGCCGCTTCTTCAAGATAGGCTGTAAATCTGTCCAAGGGCATATAGGTGTTGCTGAAATTCTGAAGGTAGGGAATAAATTTTGTGGCCTTGTACTTGGGAACGATATGGGCCTTGTTGGCCACAATCTGCTCTGTTATGGTCATATCAGCCGGCAAATTCTCATAGCCAGTACCAATTTCCCCACAAAATGTACAGCCATCTATTCCACAAGAACCATCCCTGTTTGGGCAGCTGACCGGAAGTGCAACAGGCAGCTTGTAGGTCTTCTCCCCATAGCGATTTATCAAATATTCCGAAAATGTATTGTATACTGAGTTAGTCATAGGTTATTTTCTCTCCAAAGGAATTTTATATATTACAGTGTATCATTTCAACCTGATATTCACTTCCACAACCCTATCGAAATTCCTGTTCTCATAAGCAAACAACAGGGTCTGTGGCTGTGGAAGAAGTATGGCATTCACCACTGTCACATCAAAGACCTCTATGTGATACTTTTTATTGAGCTCACGCCAGTTGGTGAATTTGAACCCATCAATAACAGCAGATGCCCCCTGCCCCTTTGGAAGCCTATCCCGCCAAAAGGCCGCTGTCTGCTCCTGATACTTTTCCTTGTTCCAATTAAGAAATTCAGGCCTGTTCTGGCCACTATCCGCAGTAAGGGCATCATAGCGCATCAAATTATCCATAATGAGGCGGTGATTCTCTGCCGACCTATCCATTACATCATCCCTTGGACCATTGTCCACATTGGCATTTAAAACCATTTTAAAGAAATCCCACAAGTATCCATAGAGATTTTTGGCACTGATGGCCCGTCTGTGATTTCCCAGCTTTTCCCAGTAGTCAGTAAAGCAGGAATAAAACTTAAAGGCGTTACCACCAAAAAAGTTTTCTATCATATATTCCATGGACTTCAGACAACGTCCAGCGTTGTGATAAAGCTCAAACACCTGCTCAAAAATATGGAGCCAGCGAATCTCACCATAGTCCATCACATCATTGGACAATACCTCATAGGGGCCAATATCCATGTATTCATAATGGTACTCCTCCACCATATCCATCATGGCAGAACCCTTTAAGAATTTCAAAAAGCCCAGCTGCAGCATATCGGTATGGAGAGCGTACAAATCATTAAAGGACTGGCCAAAGGAGTCCAAATCCTCTCCAGGTAGGCCAATAATCAAATCCGTGTGGATATGGATATTATGGTTTTTTTGCAGTGCCTTTATATTTTTGCAGATATCCTCCCAATGATTTACCCGGGAAATTCGCTTTAAAACCTCTTTATTGGTGGTCTGAACCCCGATTTCCAGCTGAACCCTGCCCTTTGGCATGGATTGCAGTACCTCTACGGTTTCCCCATCAAGATAATCCACTGCCACCTCAAAATGAAAATTGGTGCGGCAAGTCGCTGGCAAATCCCTGATATATTCAATTATTGGCAAAAAATGGGATTTTTTAGCGTTAAATGTACGGTCCACAAATTTTACCTGACGCACATTATGAGAAACAAAGAAATTCAGCTCCTTAAATACCTCATCCAAGGGACGGTAACGAACCCCGGCGGTGGCACAGGAAAGACAGTAGGCACAGGAAAAGGGACATCCACGGGAGGTTTCATAATAGAGAATCTTCTCCTTAATATCCTCCATTTCCTCATCAATATAAGGAAATGGCAGCTCCAATTTGGAAGGCTCCAGCCTATTCATAACCGTTACAGCCTGACCTGGGTAAATTACATCCTCGGCTGTAGCCTCCAATGCCCCTCCCCGCCAGGCAATTCCAGGATTTTGGGGTTCAACTGTGAGCTTTCTTTCATTATTAATAGCCCCATGATTAATAATAAGGTCCAGAAGCTCCATAATAGCTTCCTCACCCTCACCACAAACCACGAAGTCCACGGCAGGATTGGTCCTCATAAAATCAGTCACTTCATAGGAAACCTCCGGCCCACCGCAAATTATAAGTGTATTAGGCAAAACCTTCCTCACCAGTGGGAGAGTATGTTTTATTAGTTCAATGTTCCATATATAGCAGGAAACACCAATTATATCCGGCTTGTGACCATATATTTCACTGAGAATATCCGGCACATAATTATTTATGGTAAGCTCCAAAAGCTCCGACTCAATATTAAGCTTGGCGACCGCCTGACGCAGATACCGAACTGACAGGGAGGTGTGGGAAAATTTGGCATTGAATGCCAGCCAAAGAATTTTTTTCATAATCTTGCTCCATTGGAAAAGCCCATCAGAAAAATTTTGCCTATAGCATATTTTCACCAGTTGGGTTATAATGTGAAAGGATATGTACCGTTGTGAACGAATACATACGACGGAATATGATAAAAAGGAATGTGATTAATAATGATACCTGAAAAGTTTATGCAGATTGGTGCTGCAATTATGCAGAACCCTGAGATGCTCCAGAAGCTCAGCGAAGCAAAGAGCCCTCAGGAGGCTTATGAAATCGTAAAGGGCCTGTTGGACGGCATGACCATGGAGGAATTCATGGCTACCGCGGCTACTCTGGCTCCACTTATCCCTGCTGACCTCACCGATGAGCAGCTGGCTGCTATGCCTGCCGGCAACATCATCAGGGCCTTCAAGGGCTGGGTAAAGGATTTGCCAACAGCATAATCCAATCGCAATTTTATTTATCTACACTAAAGGGACTGCCTAAGCAGTCCCTTTTATTTTTATTCCTTACCAGTCCAGCAATAGGTGCAGACCTTGTCTTTATCAATGCCGATGGCTTCAAGAGTACCCTCCAGTGACTGATAGCCCAGAGAATCAAACTTGAACATTTCACAGATACGCTTCAGCATACACTGCCCTCGCTCTGTGGTGGCATCCGCATATTCATCAATATGCTTAACCCCCTCATCCCCCTCCAGATCCTGAATAACCCGGCGGGCCAACAGCTCATGCTCACCCTTGCTGGAGGAGAAGTTAAGATACTTACAACCGTACATAATTGGTGGGCAGGCACTGCGCATGTGTACCTCCTTGGCTCCGCTTTTGTAGAGGAAATCTACAGTTTCCCGAAGCTGGGTTCCCCGCACAATGGAATCATCCACAAAGAGCAGCTTCTTTCCCTTAATAAGCTCCGGAACAGGAATCTGCTTCATCTTGGCCACCTGGTTGCGAATCTTCTGGGTAGTTGGCATGAAGGAACGGGACCAGGTAGGAGTGTACTTGATAAACGGGCGGGCAAATTCATTGCCACTTTCGTTGGCATAGCCAATGGCATGGGGAATACCAGAATCTGGAACGCCAGCCACATAATCAAGCTCTGGCAAATCGCCCCGCTTTCTTTCCTCACGGGCCATAATTTTGCCATTATTGACACGCATAACCTCAACGTTCTTGCCCTCATAGGAGGAAGTAGGATAGCCATAATAGGTCCATAGGAAGGCACAAACCTTCATATCCTTGGATGCAGGCGAAATGGTGCCAATACCACAGGAATTCATGCGAACGATTTCCCTTGGCCCCAGCTCATAGAACTTGTCATAGCCCATTTTCTGGAAGGCAAAATCCTCAAAGGACACGCAATAGCCATCATTGTTCTTGCCCAAAATAACTGGCAGACGCCCCACCTTGTCACGGGCAGCAATAATCTCACCATCCTCAGTGAGAATCAATATGGTTATGGAGCCCTCAATAATATCCTGGGCATGAAGAATGCCGGATACAATATCATCCTTTTCATTAATAAGGGCCGCCACCAACTCGGTGGAATTAATCTCGCCGGAGCTCATGGCCATAAACTGGTGATTCTTGTCCTTGAAATAATGCTTCAAAATAGCATCCGTATTATTAATAATACCTACAGTGGTTATACCATAAAGGCCCATGTGAGAGCGCACCAAAAGCGGCTGGGGATCCGTATCACTTATGCAGCCAATACCGCTGGTGCCATTAAAGGAGAAAAGCTCCTTTTCAAATTTGGTTCTAAAAGGAGTCTTGTCAATGGAATGAATCTGACGCTGGAAGCCCTTAACGGCATCGTGAATTAACATACCACCACATTTTGTACCCAAATGCGAATGATAATCCAGACCAAAGAAAAGGTCCACCACACAATCCCTATGGGACACTACACCAAAAAATCCACCCATCGATAACTCTCCTTCCGATGTAAAAAGCTAGACTATTTAGTTCTGGTCAAATGCTTAATAAAAAATATCCAGAACCTGAGGTACAGTTTCAATTTTCAAAGGCAGCTTAGGCCCCACCTCACCATCAATATCGCTGGTAAGCTCCTCAGAGCACTCCACCTCAAAGGTAGAGGCCTGACGATAAATAACCTCCTTGCGCTGGGAAATGTCCTTTCCCGCCAAAAGCTCTGTGGTAACAATCATCAAATCTGCCACATTGCACTGCTTCATAATGATAAGGTCCAGCACACCATCCTGAACACTGGCCTGAACCGCCACTTTTTTGAAGCTGGCCACCACGCTGGAATTAACTACCAAAAAGAGAAAGGCCTTCTCGTGAATTTCTTCCTTTTCCATGCGCACAGTAAGGTCAAAGGCCCTAAACTGAGGCAGAGTTTTCAACCCATGCACATAATAGGCCATTTTACCAAAGGCATTTTTCAATCGTGTATCCACCTCATGGGCAATGGAAGTAACCATACCCGCACTGGCTACATTAATAAAGTAAGTATCTCCCACCTTGCCCAGATCTATTTTCATGGTCTGCCCGGAAGCAATACGGTCAAAGTATTCATCTGTGTCAAGGTGCAGGAAGGTGGCAAAATCGTTGGAGGTACCCGTGCCGATAATTCCCATAGGAATGTTCAGCTTCTCCCTCATTATGAGGTTCACAATCTCGTGAACAGTACCATCTCCACCGGCAGCAATAATACCATCTGGCGCCGCAAGCCTTATAAAATCAACTAAATCTGCATTTTCCGGGGTGGTTCTGTAAGGAATCACCATACAGCCACGGCTCTGGAGCTTATATATTATTTCATCAAGGCGCTTCTTGAAAACGGCCTTGCCGGAAACCGGATTATATACCAAAACCAGTTTTTTCATTATCTTAAACTCGGCCTTTCTATTCAAAACAAAAATTCGTCAAATTAATCAGCCCTTATATACACCCAGCTTGTGCATGGCCTTGATGCCAAAACGGCCAATCATCGGAATACGGGCCATATCCTCCTCCATCATACCGCCAATAAGGAGCAATACCGCCAAATAAACCACACAACCCAGCAAACAAGCACCAAAGGTGGAAATAACATTGCTGCCCCAGGCCGCCAGGGTATAATCGTAGAAATACCACACAGAAGCCGCCATAAACACAGAGGCCACAATGGTCTTTAAAAGCTGAGGAATTTCCATACGATAGCCTATGTATTTATATATAAAGAACATATTTATAACAGCCGCCACACCCATGTCGGCAGCAGTTGCCCAGGCTGCACCCATAATTCCCAGCCAAGGCTTGGCAACAAGTGTCCAGTTAAGAATAACCTTGGCCACAGCCGCCACAATCATATTAACCATAGGAATAGAAGGATGCCCCAAGCCCTGAAGCACCGCAGTGGACACCTGATGGAGTCCCAGCAAAACAATGCTTACAGCAGAAACCATAATGGCAGGCCCCGCATTTGGTGCATTATAAATTAATGAAGCAATTGGGGTAGCCAAAACAAATACCACCACAAAGGCAGGGAAACAAACCGCATTGGAAATACGGATACCAGATGCAGTCTGACTAAATACCAGCTTGGCATCCTGGAGGGCTCTTGCCTTGGAAATGGCCGGCACAAGACTTACTGCCAGAGAAGCTGTGATAATAGTAGCCAAATTAACAAGCGGCACCGCCATACCAGTGAGATAACCGAACAGCTCGGTGGCTTCATTGACACTGTAGCCTGCCACCTCAAGTCGCTGTGGCACAATGGCCAGATCCAGATTGGACACTACAGGCAGCATGATGCTGGCGGCAGATACAGGCAAGGACAGTGCGAAAATACGCTTGATGATTCCCCAGTTGGAGGTTTTTTCAGTATCCGGAAGTGGCTTCAGCTCATGGCCAAATTCACTTACAATATCCTTTTCCAGCTTCCAGTGGAAATATACCAGCACAATAAGTCCCGTCACAGCACCGGCAAAGGCACCCAGACTGGCACCAGCCGCTGCATAATCCAGACCATAAGGCAGGAACAGGCTGGCAAACATTATCATGGTAACTACGCGGAATATCTGCTCCACAATCTGGGACACAGCTGTTGGCGTCATACGCTGCCAACCCTGTAAATAACCACGGGAGCTGGCCAACAGGGTTACGAAGAAAATAGCAGGAGCCAGTGCCACAACTGACCAGTAGGCACGGGCATCACGAATAAAATGGAAATCAATGAGCCACTGGGCGCCGAAATACGTCAGCAACGAAAATATAATACCCGTCATGAACATCAAGGACATGGATACCTTAAATACCCGCTTGGCCCCCAATATATCCTTTAGAGCTACTCTTTCAGCTGTAATGATTGAAATAGCCACCGGAACACCGGCTGTGGATACACTTAAGGCGAAAAAATAAATTGGGAAGGCCATCTGATAAAGTCCGATACCTTCACCGCCCAAAATTCGGGAAACAAAAATCCAGTTAAGGGAACCAATGACCTTTACCACAATGCCGGCAACAGTCAAAATCAAGGTACCCTTAAGCAAAGATTCGCCTTTATTATTTTTATTGTTTTCAGAAGCTTCCTGATTACTAATCTTGCTCACACCCTCATAGGTTATAAAATAGTTGTACGCCACCCTAAAATTATGCTTTAATATTAGGTGTAGCTGTTTAATTCTTATGTGATGGCATAATAAGCCATGCTAAAAAATTATATCACTTACAGTCATAGACTGCAAGCACGCGAGGAGTCTATAACATGGAGATAAATATCGTAAATTTCAACACAACCATAGGGGTTAAAAAACCGCGGACCATTCAGGGTATGGCCAATACCAGTAACTGCCCTTTCTGTGATGTAGAGCATCTGGTGGGTATTATCGAAACAGATGACAACATTATATTATTGAAGAATAAATATAATGTGATGGAACCCTCAGACCAGCTGGTACTTATTGAAACAGACCAATGTAAATCAGACATCCCTGATTACTCAAGGGAGCAGATGCGACGTGTTATACACATGGGCGTAAAACACTGGATAAAAATGCTGAACTGCGGTAAATACCGCTCCGTTATTTTCTTTAAAAATTTTGGTCCCATGTCGGGAGGCACAATTCAGCATCCCCACATGCAGCTGGTGGGTTACCCGGAGCTTGACCCGGACCTGATGTTTGACCCTGTGGAATTTGAGGGGTTGAAAATCTTTGAAGACAAGGGTGTGGAGCTGAACACCTCTACGAATCCGCGTATTGGCTTTTCCGAGTACAATCTGGTGCTTCATGATGAAGCTTACACTGATAAGGACACTACTGCTTCTGTGGCCCTTATGCCCAAGGATGATAGCCTTAATTTGTTGGCTGACCTAATAAAAGAAACTGTTACCTTTATGAAGGGGTACTTTAAACGACCAAATTTCAGCTATAACCTTTTTTTTTATAATGTTGAAAAAAAGATGCGGGTTAAAATTATGCCAAGATTTGCCACCCCGCCAATGTATGTAGGCTACAATATTCACCTGCGCCCCACCTCTATTCCTGACTTTGCTGAAAACTTGAGAGCACATTTGGAAAACCAGGGATACATAAAATAATTAAAGGCTAAATGTCTATTCGTATTAATCTAATGTCCACAAATCGCAGTATACGTTAAGATGGAACATATACATTTTTGTTCCATCTTTTTTATTTTTATCCTAACTTAATTCATAAAGAACCGATGAATACTAGCTCTTTTAAAATTGTTTGCTGTTTTAATTCATGTTACAAGTTTACACATTTTTATAGTAAAATGTCTTTCCTTTTTATTTTTTATGTGCTATAATTACGCTCGTATACTAAAAAGAAAAGAGGTTTTCATTATGGAATCAAGAAAATCCTTTGGTGGATCCTTTGGTTTTGTTCTGGCTGCCGCCGGATCTGCTGTAGGCCTTGGAAATATCTGGAGATTCCCTTATCTTGCTGCCAAGGACGGTGGCGGACTGTTCCTGCTTATTTATCTTATTTTGCTGCTGACCTTCGGTTTTGCGTTGCTGACCACAGAAATTGCCATTGGTCGAAAGACAAAGCAGGGTCCTCTCACAGCATACTCCCGTATCTGCAAGAAATGGCGCTGGCTTGGTCTTTTAGCCTGCTTAATTCCAGCCATCATCATGCCTTACTACAGTGCTATTGGAGGCTGGGTAATCAAATATTTCCTGGCGTTTACCACCGGAAGCTACGTGGAAGCAGCTCAGGATGGTTATTTTGTAGGCTTTATTACTGCCCAGCATGAGCCACTGGTTTATATGTTCCTGTTTTTGATGGCTTGTACAGCAATTATTCTTTTAGGCGTAAACAAGGGTATTGAGGCATCCTCAAAGATTATTATGCCAGCCTTGATTATACTTATTATCGCCATCGCTATTTATTCTCTGGCCATCACCCATACTGATGCCAATGGTGTTACCAGAAGCGGTATGGATGGTCTGCTGATTTATCTTATTCCAAACTTTGAGGGTCTTACCTTCAGCCATTTTATGAGTGTATTGGTGGATGCCATGGGCCAGCTGTTCTTCTCCCTGTCTGTTGCAATGGGTATTATGGTTGCCTACGGCTCCTACGTTAGTGATAAGGCTGATGCCGTCGCTTCCGTAAACCGCATTGAGTTCTTTGATACCCTGGTATCCTTCCTTGCAGGTATGTTGATTATCCCTGCTGTATTTACCTTCATGGGCAGCGAGGGCTTATCTGCTTCCGGCCCGGGCCTCATGTTCATATCCCTGCCAAAGGTTTTTGAAAGCATGGGCACCGCCGGTATTATCGTGGGCATTATGTTCTTCCTGATGGTTCTTTTCGCAGCGGTAACCTCTGCTGTGTCAATTATGGAAGCAGTTGTATCCAGCTTTATGGACTACTTCCACATTACCCGTGTAAAGGCTGCTCTTGCTGAGTTTGCAATTGCACTGGTATTTGGTACTATCGTATGTCTTGGCTACAATGTATTCTACTTTGAGCTTCCATTGCCAACCGGCAGCACCGGCCAGGTCCTGGATGTAATGGATTACATTTCCAACAGTATCTTCATGCCAATCATTTCCATCGGTACCTGTATCATGATTGGCTGGGTTGTTGGTCCACAGGTTATTATTGACGAAATGGAAAAGAATGGCGAAACCTTTAGCCGTAAGTACATCTACATTGCAATGATTAAGTTCATTGCTCCTGTACTGCTGTTCATCCTGTTCCTGAAATCCTCCGGCATGATCAGCTTCTAAACTAAATCTAAAAAGTAGCGTAACTTAAAACACCGTCTGTCATTACTGGCAGGCGGTGTTTTTGCATTCATAGCATAAGCTCGTTATTTTTCTTCCTTCAAAATTTCCGATACCTTCTCAAAATCAAAATTATCTATGGCCTGGGACAAGTCCGTCATTTTTCCCTGCTGAGGTTCCGTCAATTGGTAGTTTCCCAACTCCGCCAGCACCTCTTCAATGCCAAAGCTGTCACAGGCAGCAGCACATTCCCGTAATTTGGCATAGGCCTCAGTCAACTTTTCATCACTTATGGCAGGCTTGCCAGTATCCCCAGCATCTTCCTTGGAAGCAGTAGGCTCCAATAAAGGACGAAGCTGCTGTCCCAGAGCCTTGCAACGCTCCAAAAGGCCCCCCACTTCATTTTCCACCTTTTCCTTGTCTCCGGCCTTGCCGGCATTTTCCAGTGCCAGGGCCAGCTCGCCGATACTTTCTGCCCCGATAATACGGGAGGTACTCTTTAGGGCATGAATTTTTATGGTAGCATTTTCCAGATCATCAGCCTTCAAAAATTCGGTGATTTCCTCAATGTATTTACCTACACTGGAGGCATAAACCTTCAAGGCCTCCAAATAGGATTCCTCATCGCCATTATTTTTAATACCATTTTCCATATTTACCTCTGGCAATTCAGAGATAAAATGAGGCAGAACTGAATCATTCTCCGGAACAGGGATAGAAGGCATAACTGTATCCCCTATAGGTTCCCAGTGTACTACCATCTGTTCAAGGACAAAATAGAAGTTTGACCCCAGCTTATAGACGCTCTCCACCTCCAAATTGGAACCCATCAGCTCCAGCAACCGCTGGGTAATGGTTACCCCTAAGCCCGTGCCCCCCACAGTGGAGCTTCTGCCCTCTTCAATCCGTTCAAATTCCACAAAGAGCCTGGATTTGTCCTCATCCTTTATTCCCTGGCCCGTATCCTTTACCGACACATGCAGTCCCACATGCCGTTCATCCAGCTTCTCGCTGGCTACAGTCAGTATTATCCGGCCCTTGATTGTGTATTTCACCGCATTGGTCAGGAGATTGAGTATAATCTGTTTAACACGAAGGCCATCACCATAAAGATCCTTTGGGGTATTGGCATCAATATCCAAAATAAAGGAAAGTCCCTTGTCCTCAGCCTGAGGCTTTATGGTCTGCACCAAATCATTGATTAATTCAAGAAGATTATATTTCTTGGACACAATTTCCATTTTCCCGGCCTCAATAATGGAAAAGTCCAGAATATCATTTATCATCCCCAGCAAATCAACACTGGCATCCCGAATGCTTTCCGAATACCGCACAATCTGGGGCTCACTGGTTTCCGACAAAATCATATCATTTATGCCTAAAACCGCATCTATTGGGGCCCGAAGCTCATTGGAAATGGTGGACAAAAATGCTGTCTTGGCCTTGCTGGCCGCCACCACTCTGTTGGAAACATCAATAAGCGCATCCCGCTGCTGTCTTTCCTCGGAAATATCCTCCAAAATCCAAAGAAAGGTGGCCACTTTTCCCGCCTGCGTCTGCTGACAGCGGACAACACGGGCCCGAAGCCACTTGCCTTCCTTAGTTAAAAAGGTTGTGGTAGCTGCCACCCGGTATTCCAAAAGAACCCCCAAAATGGAAAAATCCACAAATTCCTTCATTTGTAATTTAAAGTGTTCTTCCACCTCATTATTTACATAATCGTAGAAATGCTGCTGGGCCTCAGTGCCGTCAGCATCCTTTAATTCCCCTTCATCATCCTCCCGGTCAATGACAGATCTGATAGTGTTGTTGATAATATCCACTTCTTTGAATTCATAGTAAATCTGCGCCGCTGCAGCCATACGCTCATTAAGGTTGCGGGACTTCATTTCATTGGCTCTATATTTGTCCAGTATTTTTAACAATATGAAAAATATAGCCATTATTATTACAAAACACAGGCCAAGGTTAAGGACAATCACCTTAATATTATCCGTAAGCATGACATTTAAGCTCCATACGGAAATCAAGGCAACCAGCACAACACAAATTATTACCCCGGTAAATGCTGTTCTGTTATTATCCATGAAATGCATAGCCATCCCCGTCCCTTCTGCCTCAAATTCTCATTTGATGAACCTTTTCAGGTGGGAGGAATTTCATCACCATTTGCTCCAGCTTAATAAAGTCTATAGGCTTGGTCAAATAATCGTCAAAGCCTTCATTTTTATACAGCTCCCAGGCTCCGGATACAGCATTGGCAGTGAAGCAAACCACTGGAGTGCCCGTATTAATCGCCGATTTCTGAGCCTTAATCTCATGAAGGGTTTCAATACCGTTCTTCCCCGGCATCATATGGTCGAGGAAAATCAAATCGTACTTTTTCTTATCCGTCAAGGTCAGGGCTTCGTCACCGCTTTCAGCCGCATCAATCTTCACCTTTGTTTTCTTCAGCAGATTCTTGAATACCACCAGATTCATGGCCGTATCATCCACCACCAGCACCTCTGCCTCAGGGGCTGTAAACTGCTCGTGATACTGATGAGCGGAGGATGTAGGGGCAACAAGGACTTCATCCATATTCCCCAATGGCTCCCAATCCACTACCTCCTGCTCCAAAGTAAAGTAGAATCGGGACCCCACCCCGTAAATACTGCCTACTTCCAGCTTTGACCCCATCATAGTCAGCAGGCGGGTGGTAATGGAGAGCCCCAGTCCAGTGCCCTCGATATGACGGTTTTTCTCCTCGCCAATTCGATCAAACTTGGAAAACAGCTTGTCCATGTCTTCCTTCTTAATGCCGCTGCCCGTGTCCTTAACAGCCACATTAAGCAGTACATGGCTGTCATCGCCCTTTTCAAAATCAATGCTGAAAACAACGCTGCCCTCCTTGGTGTATTTCACCGCATTGGTAAGCAAATTAGTAATAATCTGCTTAAGGCGGATGTCATCTCCCCTCAGGTGCTTCGGAGTCTCCGGGTCAATTTCCAAAGAAAACTCCAGTCCCTTTCCTTCGGCACGATAGGAAATCATATGCACCAAATCGTTTATTACCATGGACAAATCATATTCTGCCGTGATGATTTCCATTTTTCCTGCTTCAATCTTGGAAAAATCAAGAATATCATTCACAAGGGCCAACAGGGTGTGGCCTGCAGCATCAATATTTTCCGCATAGGAAAGAATAGGACTGTCCTGACCGCATTCCCGCAAAATCATTTCATTCATGCCCAGCATGGCGTTAATTGGCGTTCTTATCTCATGGGACATGTTAGACAAAAATGCTGACTTGGCCTCACTTGCCGCCATTGCCCGATCGGAAATATCCCGCAGAGCCTCTCTGGCTTTTCTTTCCTCGTCAATTTCCTCCACCAGCCACAAAACTCTGGAAACCTTCCCCAATGAAGTACGCTGGGAAACGATGAATCTGCAGCGGCACCAAATACCTTCATTGTTTAAAAACTCCATAGTGATAGCATTGCGATCCCCTAAACGTTCAGCCAAGGTGGAAAAATTTAAAAAATCCATTACCTGATTTTCCCAGGAAGGGTCAAGATGCTCCTTCATGCGAAAAATCAAGGCCGCCTGGGCACCACTATGCTCAGTTACCTTCGTGTCACTGGCATTTTCTTCATCCACTTCAATATCAATGTAGGTATCGTTGATAATATCAAATTCCTGCACGAAAACATACAGCTTGGTGGTGGCACTAAGCTGATGATATAGCTGTCTTGATACCTGATCCTTGCGTTTACTATGCCTTATAGCCACATAGGATACAGCAATAATAGCCGCAATAACCAGCACACACGCCACAATGGTCAAATATGGCATAATATCACCCCATATCACGCCTGAGAAGGATTAGCCCTTAATACGTCGTCAATTTTATTTACCAAAGCCTCTTTGGTTGCCGACTTCAAAATATAGCCCTGAGGCTTAAGAGCAAGCACCTGATTAATGGATTCCTTGTTATCTATTCCGGTAAGGAAGGCCACTGGAATTTTTTTGGTTTCCTCATTGGAGCGCAATGCCTTTAGGACCTCCGGTCCCGGCATCTCCGGCATATTATAATCAAGCAGCACAAGATCCACTTTATTTTGCTGTAAAAACGTAATCGCCTGTTTCCCCGAGGTTACAACACTCACCTGAAAGATTCCCATCAAATGGCTGCGAATCATCTTGCAAAACGCCGGGTCATCATCCACCACCAATATCTTTTCCTTTACATTTTTTTGTTCTTCAAAGGCATCTACGACCTTTTCAAATTTATCCATATTAACCGGCTTATCAAACCATGGATAAAAGCCCAGCTCAGGCAGGAATTCCACCACATCATGATGAAAGCTTACCTCACCGACAATAATAATTTTACGCCTCTTTGCCCGCAGGTTTTTAATGATATTTACCAATTCCTCCTGTTTACGTTCGCTGAACAGCACGCCTTCCCCCAAATGGAGCACAAACACCGACGAGTCATTTATATACTGATACATATTCCAAGAGCCGGCTACTGCCGAATTTACAGTATAGCCCATATTCTCCAAGCCTTGGATAATTGCCTGCACAGTGATGGTTTGCCCAAAATCAAATAATACTATTTCCTTTTTAACTGCAGGTTGTACTTTTTTCATCATACTACACCTCCCCATGGGACACTGCACCACGGCCCCATATTATTCAGCTATTTTATGGTAATATTCCACGTTTGAGGTGTCATTCCTGCTTTACGAGAATAATTATGCCCAACTAAAAAACTGCCCTCTGATAATAAAATCAGAGGACAGCTTTATTACTTTTATGGCTCAATTATTGGGAAGAACGGTGTAAAGATAACTACCTTATCTGTCAGCTTTCCTAAAAGCTCCTTATTACCATCCTGATGGAATTTCTGTTGCATTTCCTTGTTCTTTGACAGAATAGTAAACAGTCCTTCCTTTGGCATAGTCCAGGTTGCGTCAGCCTCAGGGGATTCGACTCCCTTCTGATAAACCAGAATACCGGATTTAACTGTAAGTAGATACTTTTCACCGGTATCTGTCAAATTCAGATTTGCTGTGAAATTCAGATCCTGAGCCTCATCGCTGTTAAGGCTGATGCCAATATAATCCAGCATAAGCTCAGAGCCCATCTTCTTACGAACATCCTCACCACCACCACTGTTAATAAATGGAACAGAACCATTTCTCAGCTCCTTAGCAGCACAAAGGTATGCATTACGCCAGGTTCCGGATTCAGCCTGATATGCCAGCTGATCCATGGCATCTGCACACAGATTACGGGCCTCCTGATTCTTAGGCTCAGCAAAGACAATCTGATTGGTAACCTCTGCTACCCACTGGTACTTGCCTGCTTCATAATCCTTCTTTGCCCTTTCTAAAATGGCCTTACTGCCTCCCATGTATTCTACAGTCTTCTTGGCAGTATCCACAGGTGGCAATTTATTGAGGTTTACAGGATTTGCATCATACCAGCCCATAAACTTTTCATATACAGCTTTGGAATTATGCGCCACAGTACCATAATACTGACGGGTATACCAAACCTTCTGCAGGGCATCCGGCAATTTAATCTTGTAGGCCACTTCATTTTGAGTCAAGCCCTGATTCATGTAGAACAAGGTCTGGTCGTTAATATACTTATAGGCCAATGCGGTATTGGTCATATATTCCTTGATAACCTTATTTCCCCAATGCGGCCAGTTATGGGCCTGGAAGGTTACTTCGGCATCCTTTCCATAACGGGACTGGGCCTCCATAATATAATATGCCCATTTATTGCCGTCTCTCACCTGTGCTCCGCGCAGGGTATAAAGATTATGAAGGGTTCCGGTGCAGTTCTCAGCCACCCAAAGGGCTTTTTTATCAGGGAACCATGTGTTCATCTCCGATGGTGCTTCAGTGCCAGGCGTCATCTGGAATTCCATTGTCACACCATCAATAATACGTTTTTCACCAGTGGTGGTAATAATGTCTGTTGGTGAAATATAAGAAGTATGCCCTGTGGACTGTCCCATACCAATACCGATGGAAAGGCGGCCCTTCTCTCCTGGCTCCAACAATACACCGTACTGATAAGCCGCACGACGGGCCATAGCAGGACCTGCATACACATTTTCTGAAACTACGTTTTCCTCAAAGCCCTCCGGAGCAATGATAGAAATGCCATTATCCTTTATAAACTGTTCAGGATTCTCCATGTCCAGAATACCACGAACACCGCCATAATGGTCAATATGAGAATGACTGTAAATTATAGCCTTAACGGGGAATACTCCCAGCTGCTCATCCACGAGCTGTTTAGCTGCCTTACTGCATTCCACTGACATCAATGGATCGAAGATAATCCATCCGGTGTTGCCCTTTACAAAGGTAATATTTGACATATCATAGCCACGAACCTGATAAATGTCATCAGTAACTTTGAAAAGTCCATAATAGTGATTCAGCTGGGCATTACGCCAAAGACTTGGATTGGCGGTATCCGGAGCCCTCTTATCGAGAAAAGCATAGGCTGCCTGGCTCCATACCACCTTACCCTGGGCATTTTTTATTTCCAGCTTTTCAGGGGCAGCAATCAAGCCACGGGATGCGAATTCCCGTTCCTGCTCATCATTAAAATCCAGCTTGTTATAAACCTCATTGTTCGCTTGAATCGTATAGCTGGATGCTTCCTTTGGTCCCTCAGCTGCCTCACCTATAACTGATGTCATGAAGGTTCCCGAAACAGCCAAGGCTACTGCCAAAGCTAAGGCACGACCATATTTTGCCCTTTTTTTCATAGGCGCACTCCCTTTCACATTAATAATTTATTCTCCTATTCATCACCACATATATGTGGAGTATATACGACAAATGCGCCTTTTTTTCCTGCCATACAAAAAAGTATACACAAAAAACTGCCGACCCTTCAGCCGACAGCTTTACTTACTCATCGTTTCCTGCTTCAAAAACATCTATACAATCATGATAATCACAGGCTGCTCCCTTTACGGACACGCGGTTACCATCCTCAAAAAAATGCTCCAGCCATACATAGAACATTTCTGTGGATCCAAATTCCCAGGATTTTGACTCCAGCCATTCACGAAGTCTGTGATTGCTGGTAAAGCTCTTTTCTATGCGCATCCTCATCACCTCCAGATAAGTACTTTGTCTTTACTGCTTATGTTTTCTACCATTTTACCAAAAATCCTGCCTAAAATGCAAAAACTAATACCATTTCACATTATTTTCATCCTTGTGCTAAGGTTATTCACTTGCTAATATTAGTTTATCCAGTAGTGAAGGAGTCGCTATTTATGAACAACAAACGAATTATTTCCATAGATATTTTTCGGGGACTGACCATTTTTATAATGATTCTGGGAAATTTATCGCCAGATTCCCGGTACACCTATCCAACCCTGCTTCACAGTGGCTGGACAGGGGTTAATATCATTGATTTTGCCTTCCCTGGCTTTATCTTTATCATGGGTGTGTCCACTGTTTTCGCCAATTCATTAAAATACACCGACTGGCTGGGAAAGGTGGTAAAGCGCACCATTATTCTGTTTGTATTGGGGCTGCTGGTGAATCATCTGCCGTTGGTGTTCACTGCTCTTTTTTCCTCTGATTATACCTTTGTCCAGGCTGGCAACGATTTTCTTGCTTCCTTCCGGCCCTTTGGGGTGCTGCAGCGCATTGCTCTGGTGTATTTGGTGGGAACAATTATTTTTCAGGGAGCATCCCGACCTTGGTCACTTTTTCCCATTTCCCTGTTTCTGATGAGTATTTCCTCTTTGGGGTATTACCTTTATAACCCAGCAGAGCCCTACAGCGAGGCAAATAATATCAGCCTATATATAGACCAGCATATTCAAGGAATATCCCACAATTATATGCAGGCTCCATACGATCCGGAGGGGCTTTATGGCACCATCAATGCCATTGCCACAATGCTCCTGGGGTGTTTTGCGGGGCAAACACTAAACTCCCGGCAGGGCCTCAGTTTTGCCGACAACAAGAATACCAAGGCGCTGTTTTCCTACGGCATTGTTTTGCTTCTCATATCCTGGGGCTGGGCCCAGTGGGAAATCATCAGCAAGCCACTTTGGACTGCTCCTTATGTTCTTTCCATGGCAGGTATTGGCATGATATCTCTGTCCCTATTGGAAGGTCTCTCCCATAGTATCTTTTTCAAATTCATCCTTCATCCATTAAGAGTCTTGGGGCAAAACCCAATTTTCGTCTATCTTTTATCAGAGTGGGGCCTTGCCCTGCTATTTGCTATCCCACATAGTGGGGAGCCACTATACCTCTGGCTATACCACACCTATTTCTTCGCAGATAACTCGCCATTCACATCAACCTTTACCTACACTCTGCTATGGGACCTGACCTTTGTGATACTGGCAGAGGTAATGAATTGTAAGAATATTGTTATAAAGATATAATTTTTGGGGCCAGTTAGGCAAAAAAATCCTCATCCCGTAAAAGAGATGAGGACTTTTTATTTGCAGAATTTACAAGATTTACAGGATTTCCACTAATTCAATCTGGAAATTTAATTCCTTACCGGCTAATTCGTGATTAGCGTCAAAGGTAATTTCAGTATCTGTCTTTTCGGTAACAGTAACAGGGAAAGGCTGGCCCATTGGGTTTGTAAGGTAAACCCGCTGACCCATTTCCAGATTCTCAGCTCCTGGAACCTGGTCAATTTCCACGGTCATGATGGCATTAGGGTCTGTTTCCCCATAGGCATCCTTTGGCTCCATGTGGGTATCTTTAATCTCCCCCACCTTCATATCAGCCACAGCCACATCAAAACCACGAATCATCATGCCGGCACCGCAGACAAATTCCAGTGGTTCGCCACGATCATAGGAAGAATCAAACTGAGTACCATCATTAAGAGTACCTTTGTAATGAACACGAACCTTCTTGCCCACATTTGGCCCTTCGATACCAAGAACAGTATGGGAACCACAGCCACCGCAGCCCTCGTGACCGCCACAGCCGCCTTCCTCATGATGGCCGCAGTCATGCCCTTCACCATGATGGTGGTCACAATTTACGCCGGAATTTACCAGCTCGCCAGCAAGATATGCCTCTACAACAGAATCAACGTCCCCGAACGCTCCGGCACACAGCTCAATACCTGCATTAGCCAATGCCTGCTGGGCACCGCCACCAATACCACCACAAATAAGCACATCAATGGATTTATCAGCCAAAAGGCCCGCCAAAGCACCATGGCCACTACCGTTTGACCCAATAATTTCACTGGATACTACCTTATTATCCTCAACCTCAAAAACCTTAAAGCTCTCTGTTTTGCCAAAATGCTGGAAAACGTTGCCATTATCATAGGTTACAGCAATTTTCATCTATTGCACCTCTCTCAAAATAGTAGTTTGAAGCAATCACATCTTCACCTATGATAATATAGCCTACATAAAAAGTCAATAAGTCAAATTTCTGAGTATTCTGATAATGATTCGCTGTTCCTATCCTTCCACCGTCTTCACAACAACCATTTTTGCATATCCCTCAGCGCTGATGGTGCCATCCTCAAGAATAATCTCCGACTTCATTTCCACCACGTTGCGCTTGCGGTTTTCCACCCAGCCACGGATAGTGATAGGCATTCCCACAGGTGTAGGCTTGCGATAACGGACTTCCAGCTTTCCCGTAAAGGCCGGCTCACCAGTCCTAAAAAGATAACCACCCATGGCCTCATCCAGCATGGTGGAAACAATGCCGCCATGAACTACCCCACCAAAGCTCTGGTAATTCTTGTCCACCGTGGTTTTAGCGATATATTGATTGGAAATAATCTTAAAATCCAGCTTCATTCCGATAGGATTATTCTGACCGCAGGCAAAGCAGTTGCCTGTGTCTTCCATTTTTCTAAGTTCATCATCTGTTGACATTACAGTACCTCCATGAGTTCCAAACTAATTCTATCCACCTATAAACTATAGATTGTACAAGGCTTTGTCAACTTTTTTCGGTGATTTGGCCGACTGTTTTATGGCAAGTTGGCATAACGACGAAAAAACCGTCGGGCAAATGAGACCCGACGGCTTTTCTTTGTGTGAAATTACACTGCTGCAAAGGCCTGAGCCAGATCAGCAATAATGTCATCAATATGCTCAGTACCGATGGAGAGGCGAATGGTGCTGCGGCTGATACCTACATCAGCCAGCTCCTCATCGGTAAGCTGGGAATGGGTGGTGGTTGCTGGATGAATGACCAGGGACTTCACATCCGCCACATTTGCAAGGAGGGAGAAAATCTTCAGATTATCAATGAACCTGAAGGCCTCCTCCTGACCGCCCTTAATCTCAAATGTGAAGATAGAGCCGCCGCCATTAGGGAAATACTTCTGATAGAGAGCATGATTCGGATGCTCTGGCAGACTTGGATGATTAACCTTGGTAACCTTTGGATTTTTTACGAGGTAAGCAATAACCTTTTTGGTGTTTTCTGCGTGACGCTCCAGGCGGAGGGACAGGGTCTCAGTGCCCTGCAACAGCAGGAAGGCCGCAAAAGGAGAAATAGTCGCACCCTGATCACGGAGCAAAATAGCACGAATGTAGATAGCAAATGCAGCCTTGCCGGCAGCCTCAGTAAACTTTACGCCGTGGTAGCTAGGATTTGCCTCGGAAATCCAAGGATACTTACCACTCTTTGCCCAGTCAAAGTTACCGCTGTCCACGATAACACCGCCAAGAGTTGTACCATGACCGCCAATAAACTTGGTCGCAGAATGAACAACAATATCTGCGCCATGCTCAATAGGGCGGATAAGGTATGGAGTGCCGAAGGTGTTATCAATTACCAAAGGCAGCCCATGCTTGTGAGCCAGCTTGGCAATGGCATCAATATCTGGAATATCAGAGTTTGGATTGCCCAGGGTCTCAATGTAGATGGCCTTGGTATTATCCTGGATAGCGCCCTCAATTTCCTTTAAATTATGAGCATCCACAAAGGTGGTCTCAATACCGTAAAGTGGCAGAGTATGGGCCAACAGGTTTGCAGAACCGCCATAAATGGTCTTCTGGGCTACAATGTGTTCACCGGCCTTTGCCAAAGCCTGAATAGTATAGGTAATAGCTGCTGCGCCAGAAGCCAGAGCCAGACCAGCCACACCGCCCTCAAGTGCTGCGATTCTTTCCTCAAAAACGCCCTGGGTGGAATTGGTAAGACGGCCATATATATTTCCCGCATCAGCAAGACCAAAGCGGTCAGCTGCGTGCTGGGAATTACGGAATACATAAGAGGTAGTTGCGTAAATTGGCACTGCTCTTGCATCGGATGCTGGATCTGGGTTCTCCTGACCTACATGAAGCTGAAGGGTTTCAAATTTGTAGTTGCTCATAATAATTTCTCCTTTTTCTATAAAATATGTTGATATAATTTCTTATTAAATTTAATGAAATGAAATCTGAGCTAATAAAAAACCGGGGCTTTATCCAAGCTCCCGGGCAAATGGCAACACAATCAGCCGCATGTCAAAGAAGACGAATGCACCTGGCCATACTTACTTGCCCGGGAGTTACACATTCGACATACCCATGCTGCAGTCTTACAAGTGTTGTTTACTCCATACATAACATTCATCTCCTTTCTTAAATCTTCAATCTTTGTTGCTCAATTTCCATGTCTATATATTAAACCTATATGCCTACTATGTCAATAGGTTTAATAAAAATTTTCAAAAAATTATTTTTATATTTGAAAACGCCATTTACCTTGGGGTAAAGTTGTCGCACATTCACCCACTTTAACTCAGGGTAATTTCACAACCACAAAAACTCGAGGTTTTTTACCAAAAAGCAAACACTTTATTCTGACTTATCACCACGCACCTAAATTTAATGCAGACAAACCGCAGACAATATCAAGGCATCGCCAAGAACTGATAAAGGGCCTTCATTTCACCGTCAGTCAAGGTAACACCTTTGCCCATCTTCGTATGGTCCTCGTTCCAGGAACGGATATCCCACTTTGCAGGCCGCCCACAAAATGACACCTTATTAATCTCAGTAGTCCATCCCTTCGCAGTTGTCTCACCCAGCTTTGCACCAACAACCTCAATAGAAAATTCAAACTCCTTTGACATAATTTTTCCTCCTTCATTATCCAAAAACTACCTTACCAAACAAGCAAACCTGTAACACTTCGTCAGAATAGTCCTCCCAGTATTCCCAGTCATGCTCCTTCTCCAGTTTAGCTATACCCTCCTTAAACTTATCAAGGGTTAAAACGTATGGCTCGTTATCCTCAATATCGTAGTAAGTAACCTTACCACCATTCATGAGGCAATCTACTAATCTCTCCTCGAAATACTCATACTTGCCCTTAGTCAGCTTTTCCTTCTCATAGTCCAAACGCCCTGCCCAGTAGGAACAGGCATATGTGGCATCCGCCAAAACGTCCAACAATTTCTCCTCAATAGTCATTTAGATAACCCCCTTAACATTTTCTTTTTGAACAGTAACACTACAGGTTTCCTCTGAATACTCCATAGCCCACATAGGCTCTAATGAATCCAATGCCTCTTTTTCACCTTTTCTAACCGCTTCTGCTTCTGACTCAGCCTCCACAGTGAAGGTTCGGATCATGGCAATTTCAACAGGTACTTCGTACTTCATGATATACCTCCTTTTATCCAACACTGAGAATATCTGCCATGCTATAGCTCTTACCATACTTCTTGGTAGTCGCCTTCAATGCGTTTTCCAGTGTACCTACCGTAACCAACATAGACAGGATGTTGAAAGCCGCGTCCAGTCTGTTCATGGCTACTTCCTTCTCATGGTCCGTACTGGCTAAACACAACAGCTTTATGCTTCCAACCCATTCACGCATAATAATGGCTTCAAGCTGTCCATCCATCTCAACCATCCTAGTCTTCATAATCAACCCTCCTCAACCTTAAAACAGGAAGTAATCGCTTCCTTGCACAACAGGCTCATAATGTCCTCAACACTCTCAGCACAGCCACTGTGAGCCCAAATGTCTTCCGCAACCCCATAAATCTCCATCAGATCATCAGGTGCATTACACCTAACCACATTTGCCAACGCATCATAGTCATCAATCGTGCCCACCTCGTAAAACCTATGCCTAACGCACATCGCTCTTACTGCACCCCAGTCCCAATGTCTCGTCTCGGTGATTTTAGTCATATCTAACCCTCCTTATTCCTTACAAGCTACTACTAAGCCGCCAACACCATCTTTTTCATAAACATCAACCACTACCGAATTGAAGTATTCCCGTATTTCCCATGGTCTCCAAATCTCATCACCAATTGACTCATCATAAATTCCCATATTGTTGATATCGATACCATACTCACTGATATAATCCGCAACTGTCTTTTTCATACTCTCCGCCCCCTTTCTGTAAAGTTTTTATTTGTTTATCTTTATATATATCCTATCATATTTTTAATTATTTGTAAAGTGTTTTACTTAAAATATCACAAATTTTTGCAAAAAAAATGAGCGGACACACCGCTCAAAATGGCACTCACTATTTAATTTCTGACTGCATCATTCTCACAGCCAGTCTGCACTTATCCACATCAATTCTCGTCAGCTTCATAAAATCCTTGATAACTTCCCATTCCTCATCATAGGCTCTTATCTGATGGATGCCACGCTGTCCACGGGCACTCACAGAACCTACTGGGCGACCGCCTTTGCCACCGCCACCACCTTTGTTATTATGTCTACCATCATCGGGTCTTGTTGCTTTTCCCGGCATAAAATCACCACCTAGTTTTTTACTTTACATTTTACTTGTCCACCTGTTCATAGTCAAGATGCCATGAACCCTTCTTCCATAAAGCTGATATACTTCTCGTTGCCAACAATAATGTGGTCCCGAACTGGAATATCCATAATTTTTCCACATTCAACTAACTGCCTTGTTATTTTGATATCTTCCTTGCTCGGTGTCGGATCTCCTGACGGATGATTATGCACCAAAATCATGGCAGCCGCATGTAACTTTATTGCTTCAAAAAATACCTCCCTTGGATGTACTACAGAACCAGTCATTGAACCTATTGAGATATCCTTAAGCCCTATTACATGGCCTTTAATATTCATTAAAAGGATACAGAAAACTTCCCTATGTTCAAATAGGAACCTTGTTTTTACCATGTCATACGCATCATCAGGGCCTCTGATAATATCCACCTTTTTTACTGGCACCTTGGCTATCCTTTCTGCATACTCACGAACCGCCATTATTTTCATTACAGTTTTCGGTCCCACTCCTGGGATGTTACCGCTTGCCAGTATATCACCAAAATCTATCTGTGATGCCGTAGCTTCGTCTAACCCTGTCATCAGTGATAACAATTCTGCATCAGAATAAATACCCATACCATACCCAACACCACACTCAGCAACCTTATCCGCCAACATATCCTACACCTCCTGTCTTTTCCTTCCTGTTTCCACTGCCCATCTGTTCATCCTATGCAAAAGGTTTACAGTGTTCCAAAAATCCTGCTCATAATTACTGGTAAGCGGTCTGAACTGATACATTTCATCCACACCAACCATGCATATATGTTTTTCACAAGCATAACAAGATACTGTTGCAACCGCCTCCATGGTACTGCTAAACCCTACACTGGTTATGCACAGCACATGCGGATTAAACCCGTTGTATCCAAAATTCTTGCCCTTAAACTCATCTTTGTCTGCAACAAAACCATGATAGCATGGAGCATATGCATATATTCCAGTTCCTTCTTCAAAGTCACCAAAACGATATTTGCCTAATTTCTTGGTCATAGCCAGTTGCCCCTTGTTCTCAAAACAATACTTCCTTATTTCCTTCACAAATGGCGTATATCGGTAGTCCCTGTTTCCCTCATCAACATATTCTTTCCTAAAGAAAACCCTTACAGGGTCCGCACCGTCAAACCCATGGAAATCAAAGTCACCAGGTAGGATGTCTTTTTCTTCCTCTATTGGCAACCTAAAAGACTGACGCTCCAAATTTTTATTCATAAGCCGTGCATCCTTGCCCCAAACTTCGCCATTTACCCACTGGTCAAATGTCAGATAATAATTCACACCGCAGGTGCCAATTTTTATCTCCTGACCGTCACATTTTCTGTAAGCGTAATCGCCCATTTTCAAAACCACCTTCCATTACCAAATCACACTGTCCAAATATGCCTTCTCTGCTTTATTCCAAATACGAACCATTCTCTTGCTTCTCTCTACCTCGCTCCTGCTTAACCCCAGTGCATCCAAGGTGTCCTCGGGCTCATGGGTGATACAAAACTCATGATTCTCCATTTCATACCTAAAAGCACTATACAGGAAATCATCATCCTTATATCCGTCCTTAACTTCCTTTGCATGTCCTGTCAGCATGGCAACCAGTCTATCTTCGTCTGATGCACGATAAACCATGCCACAAAAACCGCCACGCAACTCATCTTTGTTCTCAACTCCAAGCTCCTTCATACCCTTTTCAAACTGCTTCTGAGTGAAGGCAAAAAAGCAAGGGAACTCACTAATTTCTTTCCTGTGTCTGTCCTTCATCTGCTTATAGGTTTCTTTCTCAGCCATTTTTAATCCACTCCCAGTCTTCTCTATTAGTGGTCTCACCCACAAAACAATGTCCCTTGTAATACCACTTACCACTTTCACTATGGAATGTAGTCCATGTGCTGTAGCAATTCCCGTCCTTTGCCTGTGCTATGGAATAAGGCTCGCCAACCTGCAGATAATTACTCAAATCTGATCTAGGCGGAAGGATGTCCCTAAAGTAATTAACCATATCCACATCCACCTCATCACCTACCTGCAGATAATCTTCTAGTGTCCTTGTATCCGACTCATGCCAACCTTTCAAAGTCTTCATTGTCAACCCTCCTACGAACCCACTAAATCAAGTCAAAAACATAATCAGGCTCTAGCCCTTCCTCGTACAAAACTTCCTCAGGGTCTTCTCCTTCCCATACCCTTTTGCGCATATCCTTTACATATTCCACTGCTTCCTGCTTGGTCATCTTATCCCGTTCCATGAAAATCCTTACCAGTTCATTCATTTTTGCCATGATACTCACTCCTCATCTTCAAGCTCATACTCACAAACAGCTTCAAACTTCCCCATGAAAGCCCTAGTATTTGCTTCATTCGGAAAGCCATAATACCATCCAACCAATGACTGTCTAAGCTCCATCATGCCGTTTGGCAGCCGCTGTTCTGATTCCACCATGATAAAGGTGATGTCTTCGCTTTTTGCATAAATCTCTTTAATCATGACAGTTCCATCTCCTTAATAATCTTCTCAAATGCTTTGTATACGGAAATTTCGCCTACAATTCGTCCGTCATCCCATGGAGTATTATTAGGTTTTCTCCTCTTTGCTTTCAGTTCCTCAAGTTCCTCTTTAATCAGTTCTAATGCTTCATTCCTTGTCATTTTCTCGCTCCTTTTAAAAGAGGGGCCCGAAGACCCCTAACATACTACTTCAAAAAATACTTTCCAGTCATTCTTACCAGCCACTTTAAACTAAGAACCTCAAACCGTTGAATATTCTTCCGTCTTTTCATTTTTACTCCTCCTTTTAGCTCTCAATGAAACACTTTTCAATTTTCCAGTCATACAGATAATTGCTCAACTTCACGCCATCATCTGTTCCGTCCTCGCAGTTCGCCCAAATCGAATTGCTAATCTTACCATGCTGAAACGCCTTATTGTCACTGGTGAACAGGTAAGTCCTGCCCCTTTCGTCATACGGCTTATTGAAGCTGTCTTCTGTGAAGGTGATTCCACCGGAAATCTCCTTGCCTTCCTCATTTGCCTTAAACATTGCACTTCTCAGTTCGTCATAGCTTACATACTTTCTCATGTCAATTACCTCCTTGTTTTCGCATACAATAAATCTTTTGCCAAGCTCATAATCAATTCATGCTGTTGGTGGGGTGAAAGACCATCCCAGTCATCCTGCCCAAAATGTTTGATGTAAAGCTCTTTAACAGTCCCAAAGAACCAGTTGGTGAACTCCTCATGGCTCATGTCTTCAATGCCTTTCATGGGTACCGCCCCTTTCGTAATGTGTTTATTGGTTTATCTTTATGTATAGCCTATCATAAATTTAATTATTTGTAAAGTATTTTACTTAAAAAATAGCAGGTATTTTTTACCACCTGGTCGAAAAAAACATCAAAAATCCCGTTTTCATCACACGACTTACTGCGTTCTCATAGCTTCAAATTAAAAAGGTCGAATATGAATGTATCCGTTATATGCTTTACGCTTAATACACGACATTTAGCGGACCCGTTTTTTCAAAAAGCATCCCTACCCACAAAAAAAGAGAGCCGGTATCTCTACCGACTCTCAAAAGTCTTATCTCTCCATCTTGCCAAGGGCTTCTTCGATAGCTCTCCGCTCAGTTGGGGTTGCTTCATCCATCATTTCCATCATACGCTCCTTCATGGTATGACCGCTATATCTGCGATCATAGCCACGGCTCATACGACCGCTATTATCATAGCTCCTGAAATTACCTTCATAGCCATAATGAGGATAAACCCTTCCTGACCGACCCTTGTCATAGTCATTTTCAAGAAGCTCATCAGCTTTCTTGATACCCGACAGTGCATTTTTAGTACACTCAATATCACTGGCAGTCTTAATGCCCTTAAGCATGATTTCTTCCAGTGCATCATGCAGGCTGTCAGATGCCTTCTCAATAAGTTTTCTGTCCATTTTCTCACCACCCTTTAGCGTGTTACCGCCAAGTCAGGGCGGCTGAAAATAATATTTGCGTTCTCCACCAAAATTGGCTGGTCACTGGTATTGCGGACAGTTACAGTCTGACAGCAACCACGATAAATCGGAGCATTAATCGCCCGACTCACATTGAAAAACTGATCTACTGCCGCAGGTGTTACTTCCATTGTGGATGCAGGGAGTGTTGTCCCGTCAATGGCAATAGCCACGGAAATGGCACCTACTGTACCACCTTCGGGAATACCAATATTAGCACCAAAATCCACAAGATAATTAGCCGAATTACTCCGATTGCATGAACAACCAAAACTGGATGGAACATATCCTGTAAGAAGGAAACTTCCCGTGTCGTCACGGTGTCTTACCAAACCTCTGTTGCAGGGAACTGGCGAATTGGTAAAAACAACGGACTCGCCAGGGTTTACAGTCTGCTGACTGACATTGCTGTATTCAGCCATTTAAACCGCCTCCCTCTTAGCCAACAAATCCGCCATTACACCCACAAGAAGGGTTAGACACTACATACGCAGGTACTGGCTTTGGGCAACAGGTATTTACAATATTTTGTGCCTGCTGACTGCCATAAGTCAGAAGCTGTGCTGTCTGCGCTGTCTGAGAAGCCGCAAGATTAGCCATATTCAACTGGCTCTGAAGGTTCTGAATCTGAGCATCCTTCGCTGCAATTCTGTCAGCACACAGGTCATCTTTAATAGACTGAACACCCTGAGTAATAGCATTTACAATCCCATTGGTGTTGTTGTTGCCCTGTGCAAGCAGGCTCTGAATACCAGTGCTCAATGCCTGACGGTCTGCACAATTCTCTGTTGCAACTGTATACTTCACATCAGCCAAACCTGCCTGTGTGGATGCCAAGCTATTCTGCAAGCCCATAGCAATACCATTCATGGCCTGTGTATTAGCAAGCTGATTAGTATACAGTGTGCCGGTAATACTGTCCTTCGCACCATTGATAGCATTTGCTGTTGCATACTGACCATTTGTGATGGCAGCCACTGTAGTAGCATTTCCCTGGCACTGAGCCACTGCATTATCAGCAAAGCCATTACCAATCTGAGAGGACACGCCGTTAATCGCATTAATAATCGCAGACTGGTCAAAGCCTCTCTGCACATCGGATGTAGCACCCATGTATGGAAGGAAACCATTACCATTACCACCGAAGCCACCGCCCCAGTTGTTCCAACCACCGCCAATCATCAAGATAAGCAGGAACCACATCATCCACCAGCCCCCGAAACAATCATTTCCGAAGCCGTTGTTGTTGCCCATGACTGCCGCCATATCAGCAGGACTCATGGAGCCGTTGTCAAGTGCCATATCAAAGCACTCCTTTCAATATTTTATTTCAACCTTGCGCAAAGTTGATTACAACTTGAAGCCAAACATCCCTAGCATACCCCTAGCACGCTCGAATTGTTGCTGATTAATCTTTCCGCTCTGCAATAACTGATTAACCATCTGTTGTGGGTTGGCATTCGGATTTTGTTGCAACATCTGATTACGAAAAGTCATCATTTGCTGAATTATCTGCTGTGGGTTCATCATACTCATTTATTTTTACCCCCTTTGCCCATGTGTGGGGTGGATGTCACCTGCTGAACAGGCTGCACCTGCAGACCCGCCAAGGCCTTTTGCAGACCTTGTATCTGCTGTCCCAAAGACTGGCTAAATGCTTCAAACTCCTGTCTTGATACAGAATCATTTACCTGTTTCTGCTGTAAGACCTCTCTAAGCTCAAATACCCTTGTGGGGTTAGGCATACCATTTACCGCAGTGGACTTGATATACATTTTTCCATTGTCGGGGTCATACGGATTTATGAGTGCTACCGTCATTCCCGGCGCAACTGGATAATTTACCGCTATGTTGTCATCATTAATAAACACTACCATGGAGCTCTGATTTACTTGCTGTCCTGCTCCTTGGTATCCTCCGAAATTACCTGGGAATCCTGCCATGCTTCGTCACTCCTTACAAAATAATAGATAGGAATTTCCTCACCGCTGTCACCATTGTCAAAATAATCTCCGTTTTCAACGGCTACCACATGAGTACCAGTTGCCACAATGTACTGCCCTTTCGGGTGGTCCTTGGCAAATTTTTTAATGGTATAACAGTTTGGGCACTCATCAGGCAGTGCATGTTTCTTAAAACCCTTGCTGATAAGGTATCTTTCCCACACCTCATTCACAGAGGGCATATCCTTCATGGTGAATCCTGTCATAGCAACACCAAGGTATGCAGTGTCCCAGTCGATATCGAGGACTTTTGTAATTGCCCTTATAACGCAATCACTTGCCCTGTCGTTGTCAAGGTTCGGCTGATAATGTACGAACATTTCCAAAACGCTCCTTTCCGCTCATATCTACCTATATTGTGGCAGAAAAAAGCACATGGAAACGCCCACAAATAGGCCAAAAAACGGTCATAAAAGAACATAAAAAAGCCACCCTCAAAAAGAAGGTGGCTTGTCCTGAGAATGTAGTTGACGCTCCAAATCTCAGAATCATAAAAGAACTCTTTATATATTATAACTTAGGAGTGCTTTCTATGTAAATACCTTGCTATACGGATGTAACCCGTGGACAACGACCTTCTTATGCCAGTATCTGAGCAGTTAAGCTCCATACCTATTGCAACCACTGACTTGTCATTCAGTATATGCTCACGGATCACCTTCTCCTGTATTGGAGTCAGCTTGGCTTCATATACAGCTTTTTCAAATTCAGACCGCAAGCAATCTCTCAAATAATTTCTTGCCTGCTTCAAATCTTCTCTCATTTATACTCCCCCAACAAAAAAAGGCAGGAACCTTAGTCCCTGCCCATTCAAACTTACCAATTATTTACTCTCCTCTGCTGCTTTTACAAGTACCGTTCTCAGTACATACATAACAATGTTCAAGGCTACCGGCACCACGAAAGTATCACGGATTCTGCACCAACCTGTTTCAGTTGGAGCGTCTTTCTTGCATTCTTCGATAATCTTGTCAACTACTTCCTGTGCGAAGTCAAGGCCTTCGCCACTGAGCCAAGTAACAAAATCAGCCTTGAGGTTCTTGCCGATATCCTCTAACTTCATAGCTTCAACCAAACTGTCACGCACTTCTGTCCATTTACTCATAATTTTTCCTCCTTAATCATAAAGACCTGCACGGTCATTAATAACGAAAATTCTCAGCATATCCAGTGACAAATCAAGGTCAGCAGGGTAGCCACCGGCGTCTTTCAGTCCACCACCTGTCAGCAAGCCCTTATCAACCATCTTTTTGACGGTATCATATGCCCACTCAGGCACAGAAGCCAATGAATTAAAACGCTCTGTCAGTCTGTTTCCTTCCTGCTGGGCTCCGTCCACTGGCTTAACCTCGGATGGATTTGCATAATAATTTGCTTTGCCCGTAATTATGCCGTTATCAAGCAACATCTGCAGGTTGGTTCCCGGACAGCTGGTGGCCATAAGTTCACCATGACCGACAATATGTGCCCTGTCAATAGGGATACCGTACCTTGTACAGATGTCAGCAATAAGTTCTGCACAGTTTTCAACCTGTTCTACTGTAGGCTCAGCCTGTTCAAAATCTCCGCTGACATGAATACCGATAGTATGTGAGTTTTCTCCATAGGCATGGGAACCAATAGCCCACTCGGGACGACCACGCTCAATAGTACCGTCTTTACGAATGACATAATGATACCCAATACCAGCCCAACCCTGGCCTTTATGCCACCCGTGAATCTGTTCAGCACTTGCATCAATATCATTGCAGCCTGTATGGTGGATGACCACCATATCCGTAACAGACCGTTCTGACAGACTACTAAAATCAAGGTCCGTCTCAACAACCTTAACCATTTCCTTTTCCTCCTTTTTTATGTACTTTAAAAGGCGACTCACGAAAGAGCCGTCTTCTTATTTCGTGAAGCATATCAAGACAAAAACCGTATTCTGTGGCTATCGAGATAAAAGCCAATGTCTTATCTGCCAATATGCTCCATTTCCTGCCCGACATCATTTGCCGTCACCACTGAACTTCTTGATTTCGCCACGGCCTATGTACCCAATAAGGCCACTGGCTATTGACATTGATAACTCATAAGGGCCTGTAAATAACGATATAATCAACGCTACCACAAGCCCTATCGCAACAAGATTTTCAGTCTTAATAAAATCATGTAACATTATTTAATCACCCCTAATACCGCTATAGCAAACATGGCTCCCCAAGTCAGAATGTCCTTTATATTGACCACCTGGGTTCTATGCTTCTCAAGCTCAATAATACGGCTTTCGTGTTGTCGGAGATTCTCAAAAATAATATTGGTGTCGGCTGTTCTCTCTTTCAGAAGGGTTTCAACCTTGACCAACCGCTCACCAATATCTGTCAACTTGCTCATTATCTTCTCCATTTGTGACTCACCCATACACCCGCCTCCTGATACAATGAATTGCCTGCTTACTCACCGTCATTGTCGCTTGTCTCCTGGGTTACAGGTGGCTCTTTGTACTTTTTGCATTTTGGGTTCGTGCAGTACCATTTCTTTTTGATTTCGTCGTACCACATCACATGGCCACAGCGGTTGCACAGTGTTGGTAGAATTGCTAAGGTCTCCATTATTCTTCCTCCTCTCCGACAATTCTGTCATACTCTGCGTCATAATCATCATCAAGCGTATCCAAATAGTCTTTTATTGCCTCGGCGGTCTCAGTGTCGCCCCTCATGACAGCTGCCGTATAGGCTGTAGTGTACTCCGTTTTCTTTGTGTTATAACGTGCGTCAAGCTCTGCAAGCTGTTCATCGATGCTTGGTTCGGGTGGAGCAGGGGCAGGATGTAATTCCTGCCATTCCTCTACTGTATAATAACCTTCGGGCTTCTGCTCCCATACTTCGATGTTTCCATCTGGGCTATAATATTTAGGCATTTTTATCCCTCCTTAAATTGTGGCGAAATACTCGAACCACACATAACCATCGCCACCTGCACCACCATTATAGTTAGTAACAGAACCAGCACCACCTGCGCCACCTCCACCTGCGGTTCCGTTGGTTCCGTTATTATCACGCTGGCAGTAACCACCACCTGCGCCACCACCTGTACCGCCCGCGGTAGCGCCACTTCCTGTGTTTACGTCACCACCGTCACCAGCAGAGCCAATGATGTCACCAGTCCCACCAGTACCTCCTGCGTTGAAAGAACCCGCGCCACCTCCACCTGCGGTATATGTGTTGCCAGCAATGGTTACGTTTGTACTTCCGCCTGCAATTCCGCTTGTGGCTTGTCCACCACCTGTGCCACCTGCACCTATCACAACAGTAGCCGTATCTCCTGCGGTCATTTGTACATACGCGGTGGTGGTTCCGCCTTCGCCTCCGCCACCACCACCACTGCTCTCTGGATATGATGTACGACGGCCACCTGCACCGCCACCGCCACCGCCTTTAAGGGTGATTTTGTACCAGCCCGTAACTGGAGCGGTATATGTTCCGCTTGTTGTGATGATGTCACGGGTATTGAAAGCTGGCGTGATTTCTCTTGTTAATGCGTTAGGGTCTGTGCCCACTTTCTTAATAGTCCACACCACAGTTCCGTCGCTTACTGTAGTATTTGGCGTTGGAGTACTTATTACCAAGTCACCGCTGTCTGTGGTTCCTGGGATGGTACATTCCAGGTACAACGCAGCTCCTATTGACGGGAGGTATACCACGGTGCCTAATGCGTAAGCTGTGGATGGCTGACGCAACATAAAACTGGCGTCACCATACTGTTCGATAGATGCCACACGGCTGTTCAAATCCTTGGTCTTTAAATCATTGTTCCGCTGTAAAGCGTCAAACTGTGTTCTTGCCGGTGGGATACTACCTGCTACTTCCCACCCTTTCAGATAATCAGCATCTGAAAACTCATAGGGGGTCAAACTGGAACCGCTCGACCACACCTTGCTATAATCAGGACTGCTCATTTATACATTCCTCCTTTAGAAAATATCTACAAATTTGCCTTCATCAAATCCCAGTGCATAGGGCTGATCTAGGAATCCAAAATAATTATTGGCATTATAGCTTACCTTGTATTTAAGCCCCACACCGCCAGGCCGTACTATGAGGTTTGCGGCATTCACCAACATCATCTCATTGTCTGTCAGCTTTCTGCCTATTCCTATACCGATATTAGCATTACCAAGTTCTTCAAGGACCACAAGCGGTGCATTAAACGCCGCCTTTAAACTCCTTATTGTGTCCTCGGTTGTGCCTTTACTGGTATTCTTGATAATCTTTTGGTCAATTATCATCCTGTACTCGGGGTCTACCATGGTGTAGGATGTCAGATTTTCCTCATCCATATCACGGAATCGGGCTTCGTCAAAAGTCCCTACATTTGGCTGTCCGCTGAATCCAAAAAACTTTATGGCAATAGCCTCATCAATAGTTCTTCCTATCCCAACGATTTCACCTATGCCGTCAAGCTGTTTTCCCACAGCTCTTTCCTTGGTTCGTTCTTTGTTAAGGTCATACAGTACCTGCTGAAGTTCATTTAATTCCTCACCAAGGGCTTCAATTATGGCTCTAAGCACAGGCTTGTCTTCACCTTCCCACTGGAACTCCGCAATAAGGTGGTTACGCATATTCTCAATGCGGTCAGGGAGCGGAGCAGGTTCTTCATCAGCCACAAGTACAATTCTTCTTGTCCCCACATCATATTCCGTTTTATGGGCCACATTTCTCTCCGTGTCGTACACATGGTAACTCTCGCCATAATCACGGAGCCGCCCATCTTCAAAGGCCATAGCCGTAAGCTGTCCATCAAAGCCCAAGAACATATTATTATCCATTGCTATGCCCCCTTATGACGGTACAGTGTTTCCGTAGACATGGATTTTTACGGTGGTATCGACCTGCGCAGGTTCCTCACCATCAGTAGATACCTTAAACCATACAATGTGGTTGGTGTCTCCGATACTGTCGGATATCGTAAGCCCTGAGGTAAAGGTTGCCAGTTGGTCTGCGTTTTCTTCTGATAAATAATGGTCATCATCAGCCACCGTCCATTTCCCGGCATTTAAACCGCTAATTGATATTTCGGTATTCCCTGTCGTCCTAAAACCGCTGTCACACCTAAGAGCCACCTTGACAATTGTATGATTCGCTTCTTTCGTATTCACGATAACAGACAACGGAAATTCCTGCGTGCTTTCAGAGATTTCAACCCCGTCAGTCAGTCCTCTTGTGGGGTTATCTGAATACATCCTAATCATTCCTTCACTCAACATTGTCACCCCCTTAAGTCTGAACTGTTACTGTAATACGGCTTGCATCAAACACCGCAACCTGTCTAGCGGATATCTCAATATTATCCGTGGTGTAGGTGCTTTCTGTGTCACCATAACATGCTGTCAGATTAATATACCCTATACCCGGAGTTGCGTTGAATATGGATGCAAAATACTTCTGTAAGATAACATCCTCGCCAACCTTCTGCTCTGCACCCTTTTCCAGTAATGCCTTTTTGACAGCACCTGGGGCCGCTGCAGGTAATTCCACTTCGGGATTTTCAGCAATAATCACCTTAAGCCATACCTTGATTTCCTCAGGCCTGTTAAAGTGCATTGTGTGAACCACGCCCTGCGAGTCGTATATGTCCTGCGACACACTGCCATAGGTAGAGATACCGGGGGCCTTTCTTTCCCATATCTGCTTGGCTATGTCCACCTTGCTACCACCTGCCACAACACATTCCACACTGTGAGGTGGTCTACCCGCTGAGTCCGTGGAGTCTGTGTCATTTTCGTACACCTTGGCAACAGTGACACCATCCACATTCTGATAGATAGCCGCCTGTATGGCTTCTGTCATTGCCTGTGCCCTGCTGTATACTGAACTGTTCCATCGCTGACGGAGTTCTATATCCGTTTCAGCTTCACGGCCCACAACAGCAGGAACATTGTTCTCAACGGCCTCCCATCCTGTGTAGGAAAGAGGTATCTGATTTACCTTGCCAAGAGTCGGTTCAACTGCTCCTGCCTTGTCACAGGCAAAATTAAACGGAGAACCTATTTGATTTACTGTAATATTATTCACAGCAACCTTCATGGTCTCCGTTTCGTCATTCATATAAATTGTCAGCACATCATTGTTCACGGCTCCTGTCCTGTCCGTGAAACTGAACTGGGCATACAGCTCAACCAAAATATTGGCTATGCTTTCTCCTGATGAGGCCGTGTATGTGTGAGTAACCTCGTCAATGGTTAGACTGTACACTGTTCCCGATACTGGCTCAGTATCAATTCCAAGGGCGATATATGAAGCCCTATCTGCTGATATTGTGTTATACACATCAGTACACGAAAAGGTATTTACCCCATCACTAATCTGTGCATTATACGGAATCTCAGCACCTTCCTGTCCGTAGCATGTAGCTATCAGAGTGGTCTTTTCTGCACCGATAAGACTGATACCTGCCAGGCCTGCAGCGTCAGACAGGCTGTCGCCGTATGCAGTAGATGGATACATGGAATTATAGGTACCTTCTGCTAACGCCCAAATATCAGCCAGCTCGTAAGCGTACACGCCATGAATCTGTCCGAATACAGAGTTAGGACCTGTCTGAATCTGAATACCCAGCTTGTCTGCCACCCTGTCATTCAGTGACTGGATTATTTCGGGCAGACGCTTCCGCTTGAAACCCTTTTCAGACAGCCCATATCTAACCTCTGCCATATCCCAAGACCTCCTTCCTTGTAATTAATCCGTATTCCGTTTCTACCTCGTATGAAACATAGAGGACACGGTTTACCTTGTCAAAATTCAGTTTGATGTAGTTTATCTTTGATACCTCGGGAACCTTCTCAATGGCTTCACGGATAACCTGCCTAACATGATTAAGGTTCGGATTTTTCACAAGGACATACTCAAAATATGGCACTCCGTCTGATGTATCAAGGAACCACTCACCATAAAAAAAGCGGAGCTGGATGACTATCTGCTGCGCCACCCTCTCCGCATTGTCTATAACCATTAAATCCCTGTCCTGCAAAATCAGGTCATTGGTATTTATATTCATTGCTAAGTCATACATACAGTCCTCCGTATCTAAAGCAGATATGAAAATCGAATACGACTGAAGCCTTGATATACAAGGGTTTTACATAAATGTATCTAGTTATATCTGATATGTCATGTATTTTCGAATACATTACTAGATACGCCTTAGCCCTTGATACATAAGGCTTTATAGTATATGTATCTAATATATGTATAAAAAATAGGGTAAAAATATATGCGAGTACAGGAAGCCGTTAATAAAAAACGAGTACTGCAACCCACACAAAAGTTTACGCATTTTTTATTTTTAGTAGATACATAATAGCTGTAACATCTACAAAAGTTTGCACCATTTTTTGACACCTTTTCAGATACATCACCACTCAGCCCAGTAGTACCAAGGCTTAGAAGCTATTCGAAAATGTATCTGATAAGCTATCTCATATCGAATATGTCATGCGATTAGATATGATTTGCTACATTGAGTGCCACATCTAATGCCATATCTGATATCTAATGTGCATCTGATGTTTCACCATGTACCCCGGTATGAGTATGCTCATCAAGTGAAACACCTCTGCCGACAACATCATCAACCGCTGTAATACTTCCGTCAACAGTAAGGTTGGCTCCTGTGATGGCTACAGTTCCGTCAGATACTGTTATCATGGTCCCGCCTATGAAGATATTCACAGAGGATTGTGATGCGCCTGAGGCCGATTTCTGCGGAGCATAAAGACCTGGGATACATATTGCGTCCCTCATGTCATGTTTCCGCTTGTCGTCACTGTCGTAACCGGGATTTAAATAATCATCCATTTGGTCTTCTGAAAAAACCAGCAGACAGCCGTCACCTGTTACAACAGGAAAAGTAATACCTGCTCTCCCACCCATACCCATAGGGAAAACTACAGGCACGTCATGGATAATAGGGAAGTTAAAGCTCCGCCCGTCGTCTGTCTTGTAACTACCTACTGGCCTTACTTGTGCCTTATTGCTTCCTGCGTTATAATTCACCACCACCCCTGGAAGGGCTGTATGAATCTGAGCGTTCTTGCCATCTATCCAACCTTTTATGACACTCTTGATTTCATTATTGGACTGTTCCATTATTCAACACCTTCCACGATATCCATTTCAGAAACCCAGTCGCCACCAATGTATGAACCTCTGTGGTGAAGGGACTCAACACGGAACCACCCTTCAATAACCTTGGATTTCACCTTAATAGCATCACCTGGGTTAATTGTAGGGCTGAGCAGAACTTTTATCTTCCAGCCTGCTTTCTTTTCGTTCTTTTCTTTTTTCTGCTTCTGCTTTCGCTCTTTCTTTGGTGTCTTTTTGTCAGCATAAGGGTTAGCCTGGTTTATTCTTTCAGGATAGCCTATTAAACCGCTGTCAGCACCAAAGACAAAACCACGCTTGGTAAAAGTACCGCCGTCAAGAATAAGCTGTATGATGTTATTTTGTATTGAAGCTGTAACACCCGAACCATAACAGAGATTTAAGATACCCTGCCACGCATTGCCGACATAGGCATACCCACCAGCCGGGAACGAACCAAACTCCACACCATCACCATATTCAAGGGCCAGCCCCATATTATTAGCCAGTGATTTCAAGGCCGTACTTATCGGAGTACCTGCAGGATAGGAAAGCGACACATAAGAGTCACGGACAGCAACTTGCCCGTCAGACAGTTTAAGCTGCGTTTTTATATCGTGTTCCTCGTATGTGGTGTTGGCCTGTATTACGGTACCCTTAAAGATACACACTGGCCCGCCGTTGCCTTCATATCCTGCGTAAATCTCAACCTTCGTATCGGGCTTTGAAACCTGATCCCTGTGTTCCTTGGTCATGTTGAGAATAGATACCTGACTCTTGTTGGTTTCCTCTGTCATATCCTTCTGTATGTCAAATTCCACCTGCAACGTATCTTCCAAAGTATAATCTAGGTCAGGAAATGTTATCTTGTATTGACGCTTCCAAAATGGCACTCAGTTCACCTCCAGGGATATAAACCAGCGAAAACTTGCCATTGAGAAAATCATATCTTCCAATGGTCTGCCCTGCTGTAGGATTATTCACGACCGCCATGATCTCGCCCGCTGGAAGTCCTGTCGTCCTTCTGTGCTGATTAAGGAGAGGAAAATTAGGCACCATGGCAATACCACGGACGATATCCTCTTTCTGCGAAGTTCGGATATCCATTGTCCATGTCTTGTTGTTTTGGTTCCATGCAAAATGAAGGTCGTACCGCTCACCTTCAAGGTTTACGGACTCGATAAAATCATTTGCATCGTACATACCAATTTTCAGCACCTAATCACCTCCTTTAAAGGACTGGTTTAAACTTACAGCGGCATTTGAAGCTGTTATTTCTGAGCCGGTGTTTTCAACACCTGAGGCTTCATAACCAGCTGTATCGGTCTGTACCTTGATAACTGACTGATTATCCTTTGTTTCCATGCCTGTACCGATCTCAGTCTGTGAAGCTGAGCCTGCATCTTTTTCAGTTTCTCCTGCCGACTCCTTGGCTTCGTCTGACACATCTTCTGTCTTTTCTTTCACAATGCGGACATGCTTAAATTCAAGGGCCATTTTGTAGCAGACACCGTCCTGTACACTCCTTGGAAGTGGAGCCTGCACCATAACCATGTCCTTATAAATAGCGTCAGGCGTGGTTATTTCTATAGGCTCACCCTTCTTGTAGATTTCATGGAGCTTGTCTGCTGTCCCTTGCAAGGCGTTTACTTCGTCTTCTGTCCAAGGCTGTGACTTGTCAGAATCAGCATCTCCCGCCTTTACCGGGGTTGGTGTACAGACTACCGTCATTGACAGGGTTATAGGCTGTCTTGTGACGTGTTCAGATACCGGAAAACCGTCCTCAACAGGATATTCTGTCACATCACTGTTAAGGTTCGTTGTCCGCTCAATAATAGCGTCCACCTCAAGGTCACCTATTTTAGACTTTTCTTCCATCTGTATCACCCACCATTATAAGCAAAGAAGGAATTATTATTCTGCTGTATCTTATACGCATCCATAGGATTGCCTACATTAAAGGTATTGGTCTGTATTCTATCACCATAACTGATACCTGGCTGGCTGACTCCCATGCTCTGCATGGCTCTTTCCCAGCCTGCATTTGAGAAGCCTGAACTTCTTTTTTCAACTAAGCCAAGCCAAGTCAATGCGTCTATTGTCAGATTAATCAGCTTTGACAACTCACCTGCAACATCACGGACGATATTACCCATTGCTTCAAGTACCTCGCTGGCCTTTTTGATATTCCATGCAATAGTTCTGAACGCCAACACGCCAACTGTCATAATTCCTGTTCCAAGCCACTCTGCAAGTTTTTCCAAAAGTGGCATAAACGGCTCTATCGCATTCATAATATTTTCCCATGCTTCTGCAAGGTCATCTAAGCCGTCACCCATAAACTCTTGGACAAGAAGCCATCCTTGTTCAAGGCCTTTCCAAAAGGCAGCATTAATTTGTTGCCCTTTTTCCAATAAGTCCATTAGCATTTCCAATGGACTAAAGTCAAACTTGCCAAAATCGAAATCAACCTTAAAACCAGTGCGTATGTCATCAAAAGTCTTTTCAATTTTCTTCAGATACTTAATAAACCTCGTTAATTTTGGGTTCTCAGCCATTTTCTCAGTGTCGCCATCCCAAATTGCCACCGCATCTGATACGATCTTGGTTATTCCATTAAAGGTGTCCTCAATAAACTGGGCTATCCTCGCAAAAACATGAGTCCTTTCTTCGATTCCCTCTACTCCTTTATAAAAAGAATTGCTGATTTTCTGCATGCTCTGCCCAATGGTCTGAGTGGACATTCCAAACTGTTCATCTATGGTCTTTCCTGATGCCAATATAGCCCTCAATACAGTGCTTCTAGTAAGCAACCCTTTTGCGCCCATTTCTTTGAGCTGTCCCTGTTCTACACCCATGGACCTTGCCATTTCCTGCATTAACAGAGAAGCGCTCTCATTCAGTGAGTGCAATTCGTCACCCTGCAAAACACCCGAACCTAAACCTTGTTTTAACTGTAGGATAGCTCCCTGGGCCTGTGCTTCACTAGCTCCCTCCAATGTGAGTGCCTTTGAAACAATTTCTGTTGCCCTTATTGCATCCTCTCTTGTAAACTCAGGGTCGTTCTTTATACCACGGTTAATACCAAAGAACAGGTCACTAGCCGCCATATAATCAGTTCTAGCATTTTGGGACATATCAAACAGTTGCCCACGGAGTGCTTTCCGCTTGTCAGCATCTGCCTCAATGGTCCTTAATCTATTATCTAAGCCCATAACTTCATCAGCCATGCTCTTAACTTTCCCTACAGAAAAGGCGGCTGTCATGGCTGCTGCCATAGCACCAAGTTTGGATGTAAGCAACGAAATGGAATTCGTGGCTCCACTCATTGACCGTTGGATATTCGCACCAGTCATCGCACTTGTAGCTGACAATTTTGCCATACTACTGGATGTATTAGACACAGCCCTCTTTAAATTGTTTTGTGACCGTGTAGCGTTACTCATTGACTGCTGTGCAGTATTACCCGCCTTCCTGGCACTGCTTCCAAAATTTTCTTCTGCCTTCTGTGCCTGCTTAATTCCGCTTGTGTCAGCTCTCCAAACTATTTTGGTGATTAACTCTCTTACAGTACCCATTACTTACCCCCTTTCTCAGCTTTCTTTATAGCTGTATATTCAACATCACTTTTCATTTCTAAATACCACAACATATTCAGAAGTTCAGCCAGTGACACAGCACCATTCTTCACATCAAGATAAGATACCATGCCACTGTCTATAACTTGATAAATAAACAGTTCAGCCTTAAACTGCTCCGTCATTTCGCCTGGTATATCAATCCGAGGCCTTCCAATATCTCTCGCCAACCAGCCGGGATTGCCGAGAGCTTTGTAAAATCCAAATAATTAACCTTTGCTACCTGTATCATAAGGGCTATAAGGTCAAGCGGGCGACCTGTGTAATACTCATCAATTACTGTTTCAGTAAACTTAACAAGATTTTTCTCAGCCCCATCATGCGAAAAGCTAATATAATCGGCTTTCAGTAAAGTCCTCGCAATATGTTCAAACTGTTCACCATTGAGTTTGGAAGGCAATTCCTCGAAAATACCACCAAACAACTTCGCCATAAATACCATATTGATTTCTCTGTCGAGGTTTCTTTCCTCAACGGCCTTTGCCGCACCGCTGATAACAGGACCGAGAATTTTCTGCAAGTCTGCCAAGATAGATAAAGATTCAAAAGGCTCAAACTGTCTAATCAAAAACAGTGATTCTCCCTGTCGATACTCCGCTGGCTTGTTCATCAGTTATTACCTCCAATAACCACATTGTCTACTTTGCCAGTGTTAAACACCCAAGACTGGGAACTAATCTGACGGTTTCTGCCAGTTTCGGGGAGATTTTGGATATACGCTTCTGCCGCACTTAGCAAAAGTGTACCCGACAAATCCTTTACCATGAGTGGCAGACAACCCTTCCCAGTCACACGATCAAGATTATAAATCTTACTCAGATAGTCATTAGACTTGGATGTGCTTGCAAGGTTTACAGTTACCTCATAGGTCTGATTAGGGTCCATAGAGCGGGCCACTTCACCATCAGCACCTACATACTGAGTAGCACCATCACCCAAAGGCTTCACTGTTACCATGTCATCCTCTGCCATGCCAGTAAGCTGTTTATTCCCAAAGATGATGATTACTTTTTTAGGGTCATAAGTAAGCATCTAAAATTACCTCCTTATGCTTCAATAAGGTTCTCGTAAGTAAGGGAACCCTTGATTATTACAACATGAATAGCACCTGCAAGACGGGCCGTGAATTTCACATCCTGCAAAATTCGGCTTGCCTTGGTGTTTGCTGAAATGGTTGCAGCATTAGGAACTGAAACAGTAAAGCCAAGATTGGTTTCACCGTCCTCAGTGTATTCATCAGGTGCAATTCCGCCCCTGCGCTGACCGAGGGTAAGAGCTGCACGAATCTTGGACTCAATAAGAGCGATACCGCCGTCAGTATAAGGTACTTTATCGGTATTAATAAGGGCATTGAATACGTTGAGGGTAATTTCTTCCTGTAACCAGTCACGGAAACGGATAACGTCAATCCATTCACCAGCAGCAACCTTGCCGTTCTGAGTGATGCTTACATTGCGAAAACGCTCAAAAGTATTACCATTCTTCTTTGTAATGGCATTGTATTCAGTTTCAGTAAGGCCATCAGTGGTAACTCCTGCCAGCTTCTTCAATGCCCAGGTCTCACCGCCTGGCTCAATGGCAAAACAGCGGGCCATGACAGCACACTCAGGGAAGTCAGTAGCCGCCTTTTCATGGTAAAAACCAAAGGAACGATAGTAATTATTGTCCATAAGCTGACTCAAAATGTCCGTAGACACATCCTGGTCCTTCGCCCCAGCTGCAGCGGTGGACATACCATACAACTTAGTATGAGCCTCAACCCATTCCGCCATGGCCAGTACGTCGGCATCTGCACGGGAAGTGAAGCAGATACCATAGAAGTCATTATCAGCCTTGGTAATGGCTGTCATCATATCGGCAACAGTTTCCGTAGATACGGCAGTTGCCATAGAAAGATTGCTTGTTACTTCCAAGGAGAAGTCCTGCCCACTGCTTGGCGCAATAGTAAGCACCTCGCCTGATACTGTACCGGTAACCACAGCACCGATATCATCACTGATAGCCGTTGCAAGGCCTGTCAGAATTGCAGAAGCTGTACCGCTTGAATTGGTATAGCTGTACTCGTCTGTATGCACCTCACCTGAGGAGTTTTTGGTCTTGACCGTCAGTTTGTAGGTACCAGTAGGCAGTACCTTCTTCACGCTCACGCCAACAGAATCTGCCAGTCTGCGACCTACCTTGATAACAGATGGTCTAGGTATCTGACTGAAACCGTCAGCCACTGCCAAATACAGCGGGTCGTCAGTAGAAAAGCCATCGGCAATCATTTCATCAGCATCGGTGTATGAAAGTACACGGGACAGGCTGTGAATATGTGGGCCGATTACTATCATTGTCGAAAATCCAGCAGCGGTAATACCAGTGGTATTAAGTGCTATCTGAACATTAACAACACGGTCTAAATTTGCCATGTTTTCATTCCTCCTTTAAATTCTTTAAAACTAAAAAGGAACTCAAATCATTTCACTTCCTGATTTAAGTTCCTTTAAATTCAGTTGAGATATTTACTGGAATGCTGTACCCACCATCTTCAATGGTTCCATCCTCACCGATTTTTCCATAGATTAACTGGCCTACAGTAACAACACCATCAATATTATCTCCACCAGTACCATCACCATTTCCACTTGCAGGTATCGTTATACCCTCAACCTGCTCAATAATGGTATTATCATCAGCAATAACCTTCATAAATCTAACATGAAGGTCTACTGCCGCTCTACATTCATAGGTCTGTCTATCATCTAGCAGACCGCTTATGTCCTGCACAGCTTCTGAGTCGAAAAATGACACTCCTGCCAAATAGCACTTATTGACCACAGAATCAACCGCCAGTCTACCCACAAGATGCTCCAAGTCGTCATAAGGAAATGTGCCCTTTTCACCGAAAAGCTGTACTTCAAGCACTGCTTCTGTTGGTGTCACCAAAATCCTGTTCAAATCCTGCGGATTAGCTGACGGTCTTGACTCCGTGTATGCTTCTTCCCTGGAGCCATACAGCCACAGGGTTGCAAATGGTCTTTTAAGTTTCGGCAGATTCTGATTCGCCCATATCACTGTCACTCCCAGTTCCGTCTGTATTAGGTTCAGCAGGAACTTCCTCAGGTCCGATACCGCCATCAAAATCCACCTCCTGTGCTATAGATTTGTAGTGTGAAATAACTCCCGACTGATAAGCACTGCACATAATGACTTTCCAGTACCTGCCCTGCCACCATACATAATCTGGCCAACAGGCGTTGCCCTGTTCAGTCACCTGCTTTGATGTGAGCAGAGGTTCATCCGTGTACAGCTTCACTATACTGGCAGTAAACTCGCCATTACCATTTGCCTTGGTGTATTGGGCAGCCTCACTGTTGTTCAATGGCTGTACTGATGCCATAATTTCCAGTGTTTTGTATGACGGATTGACAACCATTCCATCCACAATTTCACTGTCACCTTCTGCCCGATAAATTGTCTGTAAATGTCTGAATCCCATCATCTCACCTCAAAGTCTATGGACCCTCTCAGCAGTCCTGTGTCGATTAACGGAGCATCTGAACCCTTCTGCCTTATTGTGCTAGGGGCATTAGCTCTCAACAGGGTCCTATCACCGATAACATTTTGGATGTCACCAACCATCTGATTTCCAAGAACCTCCACCGCCTGTTCAACACCCATGCCATCAATGACTCTTTCGGCAACAGCTTCTGAGAGTTCTCCCCATTTCTTACCATTCTTGCTTGCGGCCTTCCGCATAAATGGTCTCTTAGGGATATTCTTTGTTCCATATTCATTCCATGTAGCCACATCAACAAGGTCTGCACCTGTTTTCTTTTCCTTTCCTGCGGTACGGAGAACTCCTGCAGCAAGCTCCTTGTCTGACAGTCGCTCTGTGAACCGCTTAAGGTCCTGCAGACTTACACCCTTTTCAGTGATAGACACATTTACAGCCATCAGAAACACCCTCTTTTCCTAATGGTTACTGGCACAATGCACAACCTCATAAGGTCAAGATACTGCTTTCCGTAGACTGTTTTATTCAGCAGATCACTGGAAGTCCTACCCTCTGCAAATTGATGTTCCAAGTCGCCTTCCTTTTCACGGATAATGGCACCACCAGTTACATCAGTCGAACTGGAGCCGGATGCTGTCATGATATTTGACAGTGCCATGTTGTGGGCGGTATAAAATGCAACCGCCCTCTCATAATACTTGCCAAAATTAGCACGACTTATCATATCGGCGTATATGTCAATATTGGCCTGTACTGTTGCATCAGGCACATCCTTGAACTCAGGGGCTATCACACGGAATATTTCTAGGATAGTCATACCACATCAACCTTTCAAAAGGTTAATATAATCCTGCTTTGTACGGGCCTTGCTTGTATCAAGTCCCTTCTCCTTTGCCGCCTTTTTGAGTGTATCGAGGTTTTCTTTCTCGAAATTACGCTCAATTTCCTTGGCCTTTGCTTCGGAGATTTTCACGATTTCGCCACTTTTCACCATTTCAGCAATACGAGGAAAGACTTTTACAAGGTCGTCATAATTGCGTACTTCGGCAGGACGTGAAGGGACTAACATGTAGCCCCCTGCAAAAATCACTCTAGCTGTCTTATTGAGCAATTTCATGTCCATTACCTCCCGTTAGCACTGAGCCTTAATAAAGGCGTATGGGATGTCAACAGTAACACCTACAGTGGATGCAGTACAGTCCACAACATATTCAAGGTTGCGCTTCTCTACCTCGTGCTGGTGGAATCTCTCAGGAATTTCAAGGCGTACATAGTTCGGGTCAAAATATCCTGCATACAGCAAGTCCTTACCGCTGTCTCCGGCACCCTTAAGACGGTAAACCTTAATCCAACGAAGAATCTGCGGATTAACTTCCTGCAGATATTTCATAACAGAATCGGTAGTATTCGGAATCCTTGTCTTGGTCAGTCGGTTATATGCCTCAGGATAGAGCAACACAGTGTTGACAGACTCAACACCATTAGTTGCATCTGATACAGCCTCCAAGAATTCATTAAAGAAGTCGATTAACTCATCTGCAGTCATATCCTCAATCTTAGTAGTGCCCGCAGCATTGGTAGGAACCGTATACTCGCTAATGTTAGGGTTGCCAATAAATCCTGTAATCTTGTGGCTAGTGTCACCACTCCATGCAATACGGTTCAGTTCGATATCAATAGCTCTACGTGCCATCTCAGCCTTACGAGTGGAGAGATTTGTATTCGCAAACTGGGCATTCTGAATCTCACGGAAATTGTAACCATAGGAATCACCAAGGCTGTGAACCTTTACAGAGTCCTCGGTTGCAGCAACATCTACACGAGGAAGGTCGTCTGCGTAGTTGCTGATAATCTTCGCTGTGCCTACAGAGTCATAGGTACGAGTTACTGCACTCTCAGCACCAACAGGGATGTCAGTCTGAACAGGGAATACAGAGAAGGCCTCCAATGGTGCCTTCTTTACTTCAAGGGTACGGGCACGCACATATTCAAGCTGACGGGCCAGGAAAATGGAAGTTGCTTCGTCCATCTTGGCTACAGTCTGTAAATAGCGTGCCTCATTCTCGTCATAGTGCATTTCTTTATTAGGCATAATTCTTAGTCCTCCTTCTCATTAATTGCGGATACGGATACTCACAATGTCGCCCGCAACACCGCTTCCAAGGAACTTCGCATTTGGAATAGATACCGCAGTGGTCAGAGTAGACGGGGACTTGATATAACTCAATGTTCCCTCTACTGCGCCCAAACCTACAGCATCCCCGGCAGTTACATCCTCTGCGGTCTTTACATATACATCACCGCTAGTCATAACGGAAACAGCCTTACCGTCAGGGTAAGTGTGACCGTCCTTAGGGTCCACATGCTCATGCAGTGCCACACCGATAACAGTAGACGCATCAGAAGCCTGTGCCGCCTTCTTTACCTGCTCTGCAGGGTTGGTACCCAAAATTACTGGGTCACCTGCATCAATATTGCCCTCTGCAGCATAGCTGTCCACGGTGTCAACAGTGGAATCAGCCTTCATACCTTCAAGGGCAGGGGCGTTACCACCATACCAATCAAAAACCTTGTCCTGTGCCATATTACTTTACCTCCTTCATCCACAGCTCTGCTTCGTCAGCCCGAAGTTTTTCTTCGAGTTCTCGAACACTCAACTGCTTTTCTTCCTTCTTATCACTCTCATCCTCTTTATGGATGGTCTTTCTCTGCTCTGCCATGGAATCCTCGTGCTTGATTTCCTTGTCCTTCGCCATGTCAAAGCAAGCATTGATGTACTCATCACTCTTGCCTTCAAGGTTCAGACTGTCACCATGCACCTTCTTGATAATAGCAGTCTTGATGTCCTTATCAGACATTTCATCTGCCTTCTCAATGTCGAATTTCTTGGCAGTTGCCAGCATTTCAACACGGGACTTAACAGCTTCATCAAAGGTTTCCTTTGCCTTTTCCAGCTCGTCCTCATGTTCCTTCTTGGCCTTTTCAGAATCAGCAAGCAGTGTATCATACTTAGCCTGCAAGCTGTCCATCTTGGTCTGATTTTCTTTGAGGTCTGTCTGTGCCTTTTCATAGGCTACAATGACCTCGGGTGCGGCTTCGTATTCGATACCGCTGTCAAGTCTGATCTTCGCCATGTTGTTATTCTCCTTTTCTGTTTCGAATATTTCGTCACCGTCCATATTTAGGCGGGCCACTGAACCTGCCCTGGCTCGGTTTACGATAGCTAAATGGTTGTACTTGATATTCCGCTGAATTGCGTCATAATGCTGTCCGTCAGGCGTTGTGCCGGATGTCATATCCAAATCACAGGTATAACCACATGACAGCTCCCTTGCGTTGGTAGGCAGGTTATAAATCACCACATCAGCTCGGATGTTATTCCCATCCTCTTTTCCTGCTCCCATAACAGTTCCAACAGGTGCTGACCTATTCCAGTTCTTGTCGTTCACCATGCCATGATGCCCGACTGTGATAGGCTTGCCGTTAAGGGTTGCCAACGAATCAGCATTAAAGGCCTCCTCAGGCGGTCTGTACTCATTTCTTGTCGTTCCGTCAGGGTTTCTGTATTTCAGTATCCCAGTCCTGCCAATAACAGGAGAATCCCGAATAAACCCCTCGTCCGTCTTTTCAGCTTTTATATGGAATGTGTCGTATCTAACAGCCACTTTCTCACCCCCTTTCAAGGCAATAAAAAAACACCTCACATTTCTGCAAAGTGCTTAATAATTTATTTTTCCTCTTTAATACCATACTTTTTCATAAGGTCTCTTTTTCTGTTTGCGAAATCCCTATGCAATATAACAAACTCATTATTCATGCCCGGCTTATCTAAACCATGAGAAGGGACTTTCTCATACTTCTCAAACAGTTTCTCCGCTTTTTCTTCAACCTCGTCAACCAATTTATTTATTTCTTTAACATAATCACTGTTATTATCCATCCTCTATAGCTCCTCAAAAATAACGCCCTCTAACACCTTAGGTAACTGCCTCATGGTGTCAAGCTGATTATACTCACTCACCGTATGACTAACTCTACACCTATTCATCACTTGGTTATAGGCCTCTTTATATGCAAGATACATATCTTGAACAGTTATAGGCTTTCCTACATATCTTACCCTAAATCTACCTAAATTAGTAGCCACTTCTAAATATTCTAAATTGTACTCTATTAAATACTCAACATCATCAATGCTAAAGCTGTCTGCAGGCAGACCAAGATAATCGGGATGGTTGTGTATTACCTTTGCTCCATAAAGTTCCTTTCCTGCTCTAGTGATATCGACAGTGCTATTTCCACCTTCTAGCCAAAAAGAGCGGTTAGACTTAGACACTACAATAGCATATTCCTTTTTTGCATTCGCAACCACATTATCTGTGAATTGCTTGAACATTGCTTGAACAGCCTTATCATCATTAAAGTCTATTGGCATGGTCTCAACAATAGTGGTCTTATCTTCATCTGCACTTGTAACTTTACCACTACTCAACCCTTTATAGCTTCCTTTTACTGGCTGTGTGACGATCTTATCCAAGTCAATTACAGGGATAGCAACACAACGGCACCTTATCGGCATGCCTGGGTTACCCTCAGGCGGTGGATTATCCCAGTCAAATATCTTGCCTTCTAATTCCTTATGTGCAGGTCTTACCCTGCTGTCCTTACTGGTACTCCATTTATACTGGGTTATTCCTGCGTGTCGCTGTCTGTACTCGGTCAACTGTCCGTTTAGCTTCCCTACTTGGTCACGGGCTATGAGGATAGCTCTGTTTTTCTCAAAGCCTGTTATATCCTCTATCTCCTTAACCAAATCCCTTGTCAGTTCTCTGCGGTTAACAGTTCCAGTTATTTTGCCAGTCAGCATCAGCTTGATTTTCTGCATGGTCTGTTCATCCACATTTTTCAGATAATCAAGGTTCTCTGCTACCCACATTTCCCTTAGGGTATCATCAGCCGTTGCATCCTGTTTCATAATCCTGTCAAAAGGAATCTCCCGCAATGGTACCCCAAGAACACTCTTTGTGATGGCCTCCAGTTCCAACCTGTTATAGCGGTCAACCTTAATTGCCATACTGTTGATTACTGGCAACATCTGACTCGGATTTTTCATTGCCATGTGGATGCGGTCTAACAGAATATCCAACTGAGTCAGTGCAGGACTCTCAGCATCCATGTTTAAACCGTAAATTAAAAGCAGTTCTTCCATTTGCGGAATGAACTGCTCTACGATTTTCATATTCTCTTTAACGAATTTGACCAGGTACTTGCTGTACTCCCGCTCCAAGGCTGCCGGATATTTCCAAGTCCGTTTCGGTATTACCTTCATCGTTACCTACCTGCCCATCCAAGCTGTCATCTATCTCATACCCACCATTTTCCTTCAAGGTGTTACGGACTTCCGAAGCATCCAAGGCTTGCATTTGTACCAGTGTGTTCATAGCATTTGCTTCACTGGCCCTTGCTTCTGCCTTTAGCTTCTCGGTCTCTGCAACTTCCTTCTCCGAAGCGTTCCACAGTGGCTTAAACTCAATAGTGTATTCAGCAGGAAGATTCAGCCCATAATCAGAACATGAGGAAATGACCTCTAATAATCGTGTAAGTTTTGGCTTTAACTTTCTCTGCTGAATACGACTTACCATATTGTAGTAACTCTCAAAGTCTGCTTCTCCTGTTGCGTTCTGCCCAGCAGGTGAGCGACCAAAGAGAATTGTTACCGGAATATCCGTTACCGTTGACAGGGCCTGCTCAAACTCTTGGATGATTTCCTTAACACCACTTAGGGTGATGTTCTTTTGGTCATAATCATCTGTACCATCAATGGCTATTGTGTTCATTAAATGCCGCCCCATGTCGATAAGATGCAACCTTTTCTGCACCATTTCCTCTCCACCATCAGCGGATAAGGTGTTAGTCAGTCCTTCCAGTTTTAAGATACCTTGTGACATCCTTGACAATGCCATAAGCCCTAAAGACAGACTGCTGTCAAATCTCATAAGGTCATTGGCTATCCTGTCAAAAACCTTACCACCCCATCCATTACGGCCTTTACGGATGCGGTTGCTTACCACTCCACCCTCAAACTTTATAATGCGTGACTCGTGTACCAAGAATGAGCCACCATTATAGCCAGTTATCGTGTACCACTGAGGTTCACCATATCTTGGGTCCCGTGGGTCTGTGTAGTAGTAAGTATCCACCACGGAAATGTCCTGCGGGTCATACACCAATAACTGCTCAATCTTTTTTATTCCTTTTAGGTTCAAAGGGTCTTCGAGCGTGAACCCATCATCAGCCAACATGAGGATTACACACCCACCATACAGTCTGTCCCAACTTAGTGCTTCTGAGAATACCGACTTGGCTTTCAAATCCTCCAAGATAGACTGCACATCATCATTCTGATCTATTACCTCTTGTCCATCCTTTAGCTCAAAGCCCTCTTTTACAGCCTCGTTGGCAGGAGCTTCAATAACCTTCGCCGCTATTCCATTGTATGTGAACAGTGTGTCACACTCTGCCCATGACATAGGCCGACTGTTCTTAAATACATATGATGCAAACGGGTCAAACCGTCTACTGCCGTGGCCTAGAACGGCATTTAGATAACCATCCTGCCTTATCATCATTTCACCTCTTACCTTGCTAACTCGGTCCAGTCAGTTGCGGTGGAAACCTGCTTAAAAGCATCTGAGCTTGCATCCACCATATCATCATGCACCGCATCAGGGAATCCTTCTAACTCCTGCAGGTATTCTTTATTCCATTCACCTGCTAACAGCATGACATTCTTCCCTTGCCACTGTGATGAGAACGGAACCGCTCTTACCACCTTGTCACCTGTTACTGGCCCCGACTTCACATTGTACCCGGCAAGTGCTCTTATATAAGCAGCCGCTTGGTCTTTACCTGCCTGTCCTGGGTCCTGCGGAATTGTTATAGCGTGCATGCCATACTCAGCCTTATCCATCATGGCTGTCTGCTGTATTGTCCTCTTTACATCAGCGGCGTTTTCTGCCCTTCTGATTACATCCAATACAATGAACGAGCCATTTTTCAGCCTTGCCATAAGCACACCTGCTGTCCTGTCGGGGTTCTTGTTATCCAGTGTAATTTCCGTTGCTGCCAAGTCCCAAGACCTGCAAATGCTCACTATCTTGTCAGGAATACTGTGAACAATACGGATGTTCTCTCGTTTGAAATACAGACCTGCTGACGGTCTGATTTTCCAGTTACCTCTCAGCAGTCTTTCCTTTTCTACCACATTTAGACCATTCAAATTTGCCAAATAGCTTGGGTCTGCATCCAGTAGAATCTTGTTATCATACACACTTGAAGCAATAAAGGTTACCGACTTACATAACATCGGGTCAGCCGCATACTTCTCTGCCAGTTCCTCTAGGGAGTCACCCCAAAGAATCTCACCATCAAGCCTGTAAAAATATCTGATTACTCCCGACCTTTCGGGAATAGGATAACCTGTTTCTTGGTCAATCCACCATGAAATAAACTCTGCTACCCATGAATCCGCATCAGGGTTCGTGGTTGCTCTGATGTACGGCTTTACCCCACAGGTACTACGATTACGGGACAACATATAAAAAAACTGGCTCTCCGTGAAGTGAGTCAGCTCATCAAATGCTATTAACGGTATCTGAGCACCCTGCCATCCATACACATCCCTTTCCATCTGTAGGTGGTTGAATGACACCTTGGCTCCCGAACTAAACACTGCTTGTGGATGCGGACTAACCTTCGGGGTTGCTCCTACAGACACATACATATCTACGGCAGTATCCCAAAGACCACCTTCATTGGTTATCTGATTAGACTGCCTACGGAATATCACCGCACCGAATCCTTGGTTGTCTACATGCCTTAAACATTCCAATAACAGGCTGTAAGTCTTACCACCACCTGCGGCTCCTCCATATATCACTATGTCAGCAGGACTGCTCAAAAACTTCTCCTGAGGTCCGCTCTGTGGTTTTAGTATCATTCTTCATTTCTCCCATTATCCGGCAGATAAATATGTACATTTGACTCCGAATCTTTCTCATCATCCAGCCTGTTTCTCTCTCTGTACTTATCGGGCATCCTGTTCTTTAACCAAAAGATAGTCGCCGTTGCACTCGGGGCCTGTTGTTTTTTAGTCCTCTCAATCCTTATTACCTTTCCAGTGTTCGGGTCTAGTATGGACTTCGTTTCTTCGACATACACATTTCCTGTCGCTTGATTAAACAAGCTGTTTTCAACCTCTAAGTCAGGTATAGCCTTGGCCTCTTTTATGGCCTCTGCGAATGAAGGAAAGCGCCTTTGCCATTCATAATAAGTCTGAACTGCTATTCCCATATTGTGGCATATCTGTATGTCTGTTAAACCCAGTTTTGCCCACTTGCATATGTTCTCCAGTCCTTTTCCTTCTATCCATTCGTGGTACTGTCCTTTACGAGCCATTTGACTCACCACTCAGATATCTTTCCGCCATAACCTTCAAGAAGTCTGTCTTCTGCTTGCCATCTATCTCACCTTTATCACACATTCTGTCTACGGCCTTCTTTAACAGAACTGCTGTTTCTGCAGGTATGTAATCCTTACCCAGTACACTTGATACTGGCACACTGCCCTTGTGTTTAAGCTCTCCTTCTTCATCAGCATAGCCATTGTATAAATCTTCTTCATGGCTTCTGAAAATATCAAGAATCATCATAAGGGATGTCGCACTGTTCTTTATGTCATAGGCAGCCTGTGTTTTTGACTGGGCATCCAATAACCGCTTGAAGTCCTCCAGTCTGTTTATATACACAGTGTCCTGTATTCCACCATGCTCTATGGCGTGTTCAAATGCCTTGTCAAGTTTATCCAACTCATTAGGCAAGAACATAAAGGTTAGCGTCCTATAGTCCAGCTTTACCTCTGCCAGTGCCGATATCGCCGCCTTTTCCATTTCCTCCAGTGTCTTATCATCAAGACCTGCGTAATATTTCAGACCAACATCATCTATCTCATCCCACAGCTCTTTGAGAATAGTCATATCATCCTTACCATCAATGGCATTATGACTAATCTCTATGGCGATCTGTTCCTGCTTTGACAGCTCCTTGTCAGTATAAAGCACTAATACCTCTGTGATACCTGCCTCAATGGCAGCCTGGCACCTGTGGTTGCCTGACAGCACCCTGTACTTATCACCATGCTTCCAACAAAGAGGAACGGATGATAACTGCCCATCCTTCTTGATATTGTCCACAAGATTTCTGAACATTTCATTTGTCATATACCTTGCATTCTTATCAAGAAACTCCAAATCCTTAGTGTCAATCACATCCAGCTTGTATGGAAAATCCTTTAATTTGTCATTTACCACTTCAAGCTGTGATTTTTCCTCCACCATTCATAGCCCTCCTTCAATGTCCATCTTCCTGCCTTTGCAACATAATTTATCGCACCATCCTTCTTCGAGTACACCTCAAACATCCCACGGTACTTCATGCTGACATTTTTCTTTGTGAATACTGTTGTCCCTATGGTATTTACCTTCATGGCCAGTGCCTGCTCCAGTGTGTCCCTCATTTCCGTTGACAATGCTGCTACCAACACTAACTTCGCCAATCTCTTGTGTATGGATGGCCTAATACAAAAATCACTCATCATATAGGCATCTACCCAGCCTCCCAAATAACTGCTCCTGCTCATGGCAATGGCACCAATAAGCTCATCACCAACAAGCACTCCATAACTGGCTGTTGCTGTTGCCGGAATAATACTTTTTGCCAGGTACTCACTCCGCAGTGTGTTCAGCTGAGCCTGTGTGATTTTCACAAATCTCAAATCACCTTTAAGTTCACCAGTTGCTCTTTTTATGTTTACCTTTTCTGTCTTCTGATGTGGCATTGTGATTCTGCACTTGCTCTCACAATTGCTGTAAACATATACAGGCTTGCTTCTTGCACTGGTCTGAACAACACCCCTAAGGAATGGCCTTAAGTCCTCAACATCGTAGTCCCTAAGAGTAACCCAGTATTTCTTGCCCATGATTAACTCATTGAACTCAGTAAACCGCTCATCATCAAAAACCACATACTCAGGAACATCCCAGTCAAATACCTCATTGATTTTCGCATACAGCTTCTCATACCCACCCTTGTAAGTTGGTGGAAAGCTAATTGCCACACACTCCTCAGGTGCTTCACGCATATAATCAATAACATCCTGTGGATGGAACCCTGCTATATAGACATCTTCCAAGGCCCGCTTAACAACCTCAACGGTTTCCTTCTGCATCCTGTCAAACTGATCTCGGTACGCTTCGGCAATTCTCTTGTAGTATGGCAACTCCCTGTCAACATACTTAAAATACTCACTGCACATAAGCAGTGTCGCAATTACATCCTCTCCCGTTGTCAGATAATCATTTAGCCAAGCAAACCGCTCATCAGCTACCTCAATTCTTGTAGGCTTGCCCACAAGATAATTACCTACCGCACACGAATACAAAGACACATCATTGCTGTGGATGTTGGTCAGTCCTTTTTTTGCCAAAATTCGCTCTACTGTGAAGTTTCCACTGCACCCCACATATACTGGGATGTCTTTCCATTGAGAACACATCTCACTCACAATGGCTCTCATATCCTGATTTATCGACCCTATAAACACCTAAAACACTTCCAATCTCATACGCTCTCTGTACGCTCTCATATTTTTTATCCGCTTCTATCCTCAGTCGTTCTAAGTATTGATTTTATTGGGTTTTCGTTGTCCCCTAAAATCAAAGGTATAAATATATTGGGTTCAAAATAAAACCTCTTATACGGCTTTTACGCAGGTCTTATTTTGTCCATCTACTGCATACAAAAAGGGCTATGGCTTCAGCCATAACCCTTAATTATTTTTTGGAGCGAACCCATGGAGTGACCCACAATCTCCTGACTGGACACCAGGTGTTTTACTTTAAACTAGATTCGCATTTAAAACAACGGCAACTCTACCCAGTTACTCTCTTTGGGCTGTGCCTTCTTGAATTTTGATTCGTCCTTCAGCTCTCCGATAAGCTCTCCTGTTCTGAGTTTCCACCACTCAGCAAACATGGTTCTGTGACACCAGTCAGCGGGACCCTTTCTTATATCCTCATAACACAGGAGAACAACATCCCTGCCATACTGGGTGAAACAGTCCAGTCTGTTTTGGATTAGGTCTACCCCATATCGGTCCAACCTGTTGAAATATCTCTGCTTAAATTCTTCGATATCTCCTATATCCTTCAAACCAAATGGCATGAGTTCTTTTATCTCTCCTGCCAGTATATAGCCAAGAGGCCACTTTGGGGTTCCTATTGAGATTCTTACTGGAGTATAAAGTCCCTTCCTAAGTTCGGGGTTTGCATACCTGCTGACATATATCATTCTAATCCTCCCGAAAAAGCATAACGCCTTTCTTTTATTATAGTATTTTGCCACTTATTTGTAAAGTGATTAATTAATTTCCTTTGCCATTCCGTGGCTTACTATGTGTTGCATTTTTATGTGTTGGTAGGGGCTCCCCCTCATCATAGGGCGCCCCTTCACCAACAGCTCCACGCTATAATGTGGAGGATTGACACTAATAGTATACCACGGATTTCCAAAAAAGGTGTTCAATTTTTAGTCAATTTTTGTTCAAAATTTGTTCAAAATTTAGTCACGACTAGTTGATAAAATGAATCTTCCTTGCAGCTATCTCACCGAAAAGCATAACCGCAATAGCCCTTGTGCCAGTTACTACCCTTCTCCTAATTGTGCTGTAGCTGATATTCATGTCCTGCGAAATTCTCTCATACTTCTTCTTCTCGATATAGTACAAGATAATGGCTTCCTTTTCCTCATCAGGCAGGTTATCAATACACCGCTCAATTTTATCAATTTTAAGCTGTAGCTTTCTCACATCATGCGCCTTTTTTTATACTGACTCAGCTTCTTTTCACGACTTGCCGCCTTTATCTCAGTTTCATTCATGTCACTGTGACCGCCCGGCATTGCATCATACGGAGCTATCTTTACTGACACATCCTTAAGACTCTCCTCCATGTCCCTAATGTCATCAACCATGTTGTTCACAGCTACCTTGTAGTACGGAATATTCCGCAAGTAGTCCTTTGTCAGATTCATATAATCATTACATACTACCATAAACCTTCTCCTTTACCAATTTTCATCATGCCATTAACCTCTTGAAAGTTGCATATACTTCCTCTAACTGGCTGTCCCTTATCTCACTGAATTTTGTTGCGTTATACTTGCTTTTCATGATAATAGATACCTGCTCACCCTTACCGCTTGCCATGAGTTGTCGACCTAAAGTAAGCACCTCATCCCTTGTAACCTTTGGTGTGACATTTTCCTGCTGTACAGGTTCGGATACCTTATCCTTCGGAGTTTCTTCCTTCTGTTCTTTGACCTCATCCTTCTTAGTAACCTCAACCTTGTCTACTGCCTTTTCGGGAGCAACGCCCTTTGCCATATTTCCATTATCTGCTGATTTAGTTTCGTCAGGCCTTCCATTATCTGTTGATTTAGTTTCGTCAGGCTTTCCTGTGTTTGTTGCCTTGACTTCAGCCACTGTTCCTTGGATGGGCTTTTTGTCATCTGTCTTCACTGGCTCTACTGGCTTCTCAGCTTTCTTTTCCTCAACCTTTGCAGGTTCAACAGACTTCACTTCCTTTTTCTCCTCCACCTTTACTGGAGTTTCCTTCTTGGCTTCTTCTTTCTTAGGCTCAACCTTCTTGGCAGGTTCTTCAACCTTCTTTGGCTCCTCTGCCTTCTTAGGTGCAGGCTGTGGCTTCTTTTCCTCCTGCTTTGGTGCTTCCTTCTTAGGGGTTTCCACCTTCACAGGTTCTTCCGCAGTTTTCTCCATTCTTGTGGATGCAATGCTCCGCATAACACTCAACAAAGTCTGCATATCCTTCTCGTTTGCATTTGCAATATCCATTGACTCAAAAATAATCTTCATGTCTAAACATCCTTTCTATTATTAAAAACGCTTAAATTATGCTCCCTTTTGCTCTAATACTAAATCCACTTTTATCAATGTCGGATCTATATCACAGGTACATATTTCCAGTTTCGCCTTCTCGCACCATTCAACGATAGAAGCATTAACCACTCTGTCCTGTTTAACTGGCTTATTAAACTTCAACTTCGCCTGTACCAGTCTGTTCTTCTTTACCTCCAAACATGCAACCAGTTTTCCCTTGTCATCCGTCATATAAGCTATCTGACACTCACCGCCTAACACCCTATCTGCGTATGTTTTCACGCAATTGTGGAAAGCATTACTGCCAGTTACAAGCTCCTTACTGTGATGTGGCAGGTAAAACTTCACGCTATCAAGCTGCATTGTCAGTCTTCTCACAATATGCTGTGGCACTTTAAGCTCAAAACCTCTTTCTCGCATTAAGGCTCTCTGCTCAACCAACCAGTTATGCAAGTCTTTCAGCTTTACCTTCTTGGATTCTTCCTGCACCTCTTTGGGAACCATCAAATACATGGACTCAATATCTCTTAGCTCTGCGAGGTTATCAGTCCCAATGTACTTAAGGAACCTTCGTATTTCGGCTCCGCTCCTGCCTTCTGTGGTTACTTGTATCCGTCTTATCAGTTCTGCCGCTGATACTGAATAGAAACTCCACTGTGGCAACACCCTTGTCACAACCTTATCAACATACCTGTATATAGCCAGGATGTGGTTAGGGTCACTAACAATTTTGCCAATTTCACCCAACATGGCTACTGAGAACATATCCCTCTGTACTATTCGCCTTACTGATTTGATGTTAGGCAGCCCATACGACTCCATCAAATACTGCAGATAGTCCTTTGCTTTTCGTGTTCCATCAAGATTTGCAAAGTAAGCGTCAAAATATAGTATGCCTCAACAACAAATAAAAAGCAGCCCGTAGGCTGCGTCATAGTATAGTGTTATGAATCTTCAGTTGGCAGGTTCACATTCCACGGGAGATACTTTTCCAAAACTGAATCGTCCTTTAAGGATTCTTCCTGGGACATGTTTGTAAAGATGTATTCCAGATATTCTTTGGTATCAACTTTGTTGGCTATGCATGTCTCTATTAAACTGTATGCTGCGGCACTGGCCTCGGCACCAGTCGGAGAGCCGGAAAATACCCAGTTTTTTCGACCGATGGTGAATGG
>NZ_FQYW01000014.1 GCF_900141865.1 Anaerovibrio lipolyticus DSM 3074
ACACTGCCAAGAATACAGTGAGTTTTACTACAAGAAATACGCTGAGGTTAAAACCCATCAGCATAAACGTGCACTCGCTCTCACAGCTCGTAAAGCAATAAAGTTGATTTTTGGATTGCTGGCCAAGAATCAGCTCTACTCCGAAAACAGAGTAGGCCAATCTTAATATTTTACGAACAAGCCTTCTGGATTTTAGGTTTACTGTCCAGGGGCCTGTTAAGTGCACGCTAATTTAAGGATTTGCTTGCAAAACTTTTGAAAAATGAGCTTTACATATTACCAGGTTGCTATTCATTTTTCCAATTCAACATGGCAGAGACGCCATTTGCTCCTCTGCCCCCGAATTCCATATACACACATTATAACGCCATTGTTCAAGATTTTTCTTTTCCAAAAGAAAAATCTTCCTATCAGCGTTTCAATGAGGTGATATCTTCACCTCATTATATACAATTGTTCATATTCCCACAATAGAACTATGAAACTATTTTGAATTTTCACCCAATTTTAATATAGAAAAAATTATACCGATGCAATCTTTAATGCTATGACCTACCTCATTCTTCCTCTAAGGTTTCAATGAAAAAGCTGACGGGGCGAAAGCCATCATTGCAGGATATCATGGCAGAGCGGGGATTTTTCATCCAGCCGTCATAGATATTCTCTCCCCCGTGGGCAAGTGTCATAACGAAGGGAGACATGCTTTCCCAGGCACTTTCGCAAAGACCTTTCGGCCGCTGCCACCCATTGGCAATAAAGACCTGCCCCTCCTCCATATCACAGGCATGCTCTATAGGATTTTCATATTTTTCCATCAGATCCTGATAACAGGCCTTCCTCATAACCGTAATACGAATCTTTTTCATTTTAAACTACTCCATTTTACATTAGACAACAACATACCCCTATGATATACTTTCATATACTGTAAAAAATCAGATAGAAGGTAATAATTATGTTATTTGTTTCCATGCTAATAATGGGTATGATAATTGGCTTTATTGGAATTGGCGGGGCTGGTATTACCATTGCCCTTTTGGCTGTGGGCTTTGGGGTGCCTATACACACTGCCCTGGCGGTGGCCCTTTCCGCCATGGTATTTACCACCATGTCAGGGGCGCTCAGCCACTTCAAGGAGGGTAATGTTATTCCCAAAACAGGTGCTGTGCTGGGTATCAGCGGTATGGTAGGTGCCTTTATGGGAGCCAATATATCCAATATTATTCCTTCTGATATATTGGGAAAAATGTCCGGCTCCATCATGGTACTGTCCGCCGTTCTTCTTTACACAAAGGTTTATCAGCCACAGTGGCTTAATAAGCACTTTCCTCCCAGGGCAGGACTTCTCGACGGTCATAAGCTCTACATCTACGGAAGTATAGCCGGCTGTGTGAACGGCCTTATATCCGGTGCCTTTGGTATCGGTGCAGCTGCTTTTATACAGCTGACTCTTATGATAATATTTGGCGTTCCCGTTCTTTACGCCATTGGAACCTGCATGATGGTAATTCTCCCCATATCCATTGCAGGAGGCTTGGGCTACTTCTTAAATGGCCAGCTGGATTTGTGGATATTCATCCAGACCCTTGTAGGACAGGCAGTAGGTGCCTATCTAGGTGCAAAACTCACCCGTCTGGCACCCCGCCCAATATTAAAATTCTTTATGGTAGCCATGTCAGCCTCCGGTGGGCTGGTGATGCTGCTGCTATACTAAATTTCCAGCCTTATTGTAATACTATCTGAGCATAGCACTTGCTATCTCTTTGCGGACATATTTTCCCCCATTGAATGCTGTTGCAATATTTACCCCACTACACATACAATTTGCTATCAGGCTCTCACATCTGGCCAACATATACATTGCATAAATATAATTAACCAAATTATCCTCTACTCTATTATAATAATTGCCACCGCTACTTTTGCATTTCTCCAGGTCAGATATATACTTTACATTTTTAAACTCATCTCTGGAGTGACGCTCCTGAGCTATGGCTATGATTTTATGCGGGAAGGCATCACGCATGCGTTTAAGATAATAGCTGTCTTCCGTAGCCAGGAAAATCTTATCATAATTATATTGCTTTAGCCTCTCATCAATAATTCTGATGCAAGCATCAATATTCACAGGACGATAAAGCCCCACGTAATTTGCCAATATAACGTCAGTTCCCCTAAGAAGAACCCCAAGTATTTTTTTACTTTCTATGATCGCATCTGCATATTCCTTCATCTGTTGTAAAAAAACAGGATTCAAGGTGGTAAGATCGATATTAGCCTCATGCCGATCAATAAATGATGTCAGAATAAAACAATTAAAGCATTTTACGTATATGGTATTGGTATCATCCATATCTGCCGGAGCTTCTTCAACGGAAAAATATTTGCTGAGCGTAGACTGCCTGTATCGGGTACTATTCGGCTCCAAAACGACTTTTATATTATGTCTTTGTAATGCCTGCCTTGCCTTGTTGTAGGATGACAAAATGCTGCCTATTCCCTCTGTTCGCCTAATGGACAACTCCAAATATTTAATCTGCTTTTTAGGCAGATCTGTTAACCACTGAAATAAAAACAGGCAATGAAAAAGGCTTAATGATGAGAAATGGTCCGTCTTTGTGAGATCAGAATAATAGTTTTTCTGAACATAAATAGTTTTATCTGACAACGGCTTATCACCAATTGTTACCTGAGATTTTAGCCATGGAAACAGCAGCACGTTGATATCCTTAAAACGAACGGTCAGAGAAGTATGCTTGATTGCCAACATGGCAACTGAAATGGTATATTCATTGGCATCTTCAAAGAAAATCTCTTCAAAGCCATCCAGTAAATAGAGATTGATTTTCTCCAAATCCTTTTCGTCGTAAAAATAATATGGTGGATATATGATTTCATCCCGGTAAAAATCACTGTCAGGAAAGCTGACATCACTTTTTGCCTTTTTATCATTATCGATATATACAAGGTCAAAATCCTTTGAACCCTCATTTTGTACGTGAAATCTTGTTTCACCTCTCAGCACATACTGCAGGGCGTTATGAAATATTTGTGAATCATTGACCAATCTTCTATAATTGTGATTATCATCATATTCTTCGATTTGTAGCATTTTTGACCTCCATATATGATAAAATTAAACTGTCCTTTGTTCTTCGACACAAAAAGGATTTATTCCTGCACTATGCTATGTAAAACTTGAGTATTGTGTCTTTACCCTAGATTATTCATCGCTGAAAAGGTTTTTTATGGAACGTATAAAAATAAAACAGCTTCGTCTGGCATTATTTCTTGCATTACTCACTGCCCTTGCGCCACTGGCCAATGATATGTATTTACCTGCTTTGCCAATGCTGCACTCTCATTTTTCCATTTCCACTTCATTGGTGCAGCTAACACTGACCATGACAACAGTAGGTATTGCTTTTGGACAAATTGTCGCAGGGCCCATCAGTGATTATATGGGACGTCGCTCCCCCCTGCTCCTTGGCATGATATTTTTTTGTCTGGCGTCACTAGGCTGTATCTACGCTGAAAATATATGGTTATTTTTGCTTTGCCGCTTTTTGTTGGGATTAAGCGGAGCCAGTGGCATTGTTATTGCCATGGCCATTGCCCGTGATATTTATGAGGGAGCAGAATTAACCCGTTTCGTTGCAATATTAATCATGCTAAACGGACTTGCACCGATTATCTCTCCAATTATTGGTGGACAAATACTATACTTTGGAACCTGGCGGGATGTTTTTGTGTTGCTGTTTTTCATCGGCATTATGCTGGCTATCTCGACATTTTTCTTCACAGAAACCCTACCTGCCCAAAAGCGAATTAAACACATTTACTCTGCATTCCGAAAATATCCTGAGCTTCTGCACGACCGCTATTTTTTCAGTCATTGTCTGCTTCAATGCTTTATTTTCGGTGCATTTTTTTCCTATATTGCGGGTTCAGCTTTCCTGTTTCAGAACATTTGCGGAGTATCACCCCAAACATATAGCCTTATTTTCGGTGGAATCGGTTTAGGATTAATGTTAATGGGCAGCCTTGCAGCCAGGCTTGCTGGACGTATATCCGATATAAAGCTATTAAAATACGCCACGCATATCTCTTTTCTGGGCAGTATCCTGCTGCTTATCCTGTTTCTTGCAGATGGGTCAATATTTATAATCTATCCGGTCTTGTTTGTAACTATTGTGCCACTTTCTGTAATTGGAGCCTCAAGCTTTTCTATGGCCCTTGCCAAGCAGGACCATAACGCCGGCAGTGCCTCGGCGTTTTTAGGCTTTTCCCAATTGCTCCTTGGTGGAGCAATAATGCCTCTGGTGGGTATAGCAGGTGATGATACCCCCCTACCCATGACTATAATTATGATAACAGGCTATAGCCTTGCCATTTGGTGCTACTACAGACGAATTGCTCCGGAACATCGTTCCGATTGAATCAATATTAATATCAGGGTATTTAAAAAGCAGAGCCTTCCAGCTCTGCTTTTGTGTTGCTATATGCTATAGTCGAAAATTTTCGTTTGTTATCATCTGATGAAGTTTGTCGGCTGCCATGCTTCCTGTTCCGGCAAGCCAAATTTCTCCTTGCCAAGAGCAATACTTTTCATCAAAAATGCCATATTTTTCCCCAAGGTACGCATGGTCTGCAACCCCTCACCATCCTGCTCAGCCTCTCCCTTTCCTGCACCATGGACACTGTTCCAATATTGGCTGGAAACTACAGGCATTCCACAAATAGTAAAATATTTGTTAAGAGCATCAAAGGTTGCCGAGCAGCCGCCCCGACGTGCCACAGCTATTCCGGCCCCCACTTTCATTGTCTTATCAAATTTACAGCTCATGAACAAACGGTCCAAAAATGAAAGCACCGTACCGTTAGGTGAAGCATAATACACAGGTGTTGCCACCACAAGTCCATCAGCTTCCTCAAACCTCGGAGCCAGTTGGTTTACCTCATCATCAAAAACACATTTTTTGTTCTCTGCACAGGAATAACAGCCTATACAGCCTCGTATTGCCTTTTTGCCAATCTGCACAACCTCTGATTCTACCCCCTCTCCTTTAAGGGTTTTCACCAGCTCATTTACTGCCACAGTCGTATTACCGCCAATTCGAGGACTTCCATTAATGATAAGAACTTTCATGTCAAAACTCTCCTTCAATACATCTTTCATCAGCCTTTACACAAAATCTGCTCCTTCTCTATTCGCCAAAGCATGACAATTATCCTGCTAAAAAGCAGATTACTTTGTAGACGATAAGTCCCAAAACAATTCGACATATATAAACTCCTATGCTATACTTTCCTTTGTGCAATTAAGTAAAGTTAGGAGTTTTTTCTTATGACACGATCTGAATGGGTAATAAAGCAACTTAAATCATGGCAAAATATTTCCAGTGTTTTGTCGCTTTTGGGCTTTCTGACATATTTGTTAGTATTTGATTTCAACCCAACCATTGTAGTTATTTTCTTTGTCCTTTTCTTTTTGGCCACTGCCTGGCGTATGCTGGCCATGATGCTGGTCTTTTCCATTATAGCCTTTGGCATTGTTTCTCTGTTGCCCTTTTTGGCACCAGTGGCATTTATTATTATGCTGGGATTATTTTTTGCAAGAATTGGCTTTGTACTGAAAAACTGGCGGGCTGTTATTTCCGGCCTTTTGGTCTATGGTCTTGCCTATGCCATATATGATGAGAAGATTTTTGTTTTACTTGACCCCATATATAAGGCTGGCGGATACCTTATAACCTCTGTCCCTACCACATGGCTTGGAGGTCTTCAGCTTGATTTGTTTTACACCTGCTTTCAGCTTACCTTTACCGCCTGCGTAATCGCCTTTTTTTTCCAGTTTCTGCTCTATTGGCAGTACCGAAATGGATATACTGCAACCGGAGCATTAAATATTATGGGAAGTATTCCTCTGGTTATTATCGCTTTGATTTTGCCCTTTCTGAAACTGGTATCAGCTGATGGTATAATTGCTGATGGTGCTGGCGGAGATTACATGCATCAAGGAGATTTTGCACCGGAGGGTGATGTTGTTCATGATACAGCCATTGCCCAAGATAGTTATATGAGCCATGATGGATACATAAGTAATGAAGGATATGCCGGACACGACGGCTATGTCAAGGCCCCTAGTGGCTATCACCATGTAAATGCCTATGAACGCATCTCCCCTACAGGCGAAATTGAACACGTAAACGGATATATCCGCTCCAATCCTGATGGGATTGTGGAAAATAATCTTTCTTACCACGGGGAGCATGGTTACAATGGTGAATCCAATGCGCCTGGTTATCGGGGTGAAGGCAGCTATGGTAATGGTCAAACAATAGATGCAGAACCAGTTTTTGAGAATGTACCTTATGTGATGGTTAATAACACCTACAGCTCCAAAATGGAGAGCTTCTTCGGATTTTTTAACCCTAAAAAACATATTTTTCTTACCCTTATTGCAGGCTTCTTTTCCATGAGTATCCTGCTGGCAGGTGCCCTCTATTCATACTTTTCATATTCTTCAATGTAAAATATCACAAAGTCTCCTTACCCTTCGCTCACATAGCTTCGCTCTTCTGCAGGAATATCTTCCCAGCTCAGGGCGTTAGCATCTATTCCGTGAGAAATCCCCCAAGCAGCCGCGATTCCCGCCGCTTCTCCCATGCTCATGCAGGTTGGTTGGATTCGGAAGGATGCTTGAGCTGCGAAACTGCCGCTGGCGCAGCGTCCAGCTACCAAAAGGTTGGAAATCTCGTTTGTCACCAAGGCGCGATAGGGGATTTCGTAGTATTGTCCCTTCTTCAGCTTTTCAAAGACCGCCAGCTTCACATCATGAATATCGATGGGATATGCCGTACGGCAGACAGCATCGGGGAAATGATGAGCCTTTAGATAGTCGTCGGCCTCCATGTAGTATTTCCCCCGAATCCGCCAGGATTCCCTCACTCCCACCATGCTGGCTTCGCGGCTGATATATGCGTGCTCAAACCCGGATACATTATGAATGAAAAAAGTTGCCAAACGCCGCATCATTTTGCGGCCAAAACTGATTGCCTCGCTCTTAGAAACCGCATCCGTGGAACTGAAGGACAGGAGCGGCAGCTCCGGACAGTTCATGGACATTACATTGGGCTTACCGGGAATCGAAAAGGCTTGAATGTATACGACATCATCCTGTGTCAAATCCCCTCGGGAAACGGCATTCTGGAAGAAATACTCATTATTTTTCCATTTTTCGAACTCGATGAATGGGGGCCTATGTTCCTTCAAAGCTTTTTCCGTCATTTCATCGAAAATTCCTTTTTTATAGTCTTTCAAAAGGTGTAAAGAAAAATTGTAGACCTTGCCCAAATCGACACCGCCCATTTCAAAACGCAGACTCATGGGCTGGTTATGTCCCGTTTTTTCCGAACCTTTTTCCGTTGGAACCCCCGACAGCCGCGAAAGCAACGCATCTCCCGTGGCATCGATGAAAACCTTTGCTTGTATCTTTGCCAGTCCTTCTACGGTTTGGACAACAGCGGAGACGATTCGCCTTCCAGTCGTCACAACTCCCACTAGGGAAGTGCTATAAAGAATACGGACTCCCGCTTCTTCACACATTTCATCGTAGACGAGTGAAAGATATTCCGGTATATATCGCGCTCTGCCGCCTCCGTAAAAGGTATCGGTATCTATTACTTCGTAAAATGGCGATATCCCTTGCTTTTCCATGCGTCTATTCAAATCTTTGATATAGGGGGTATCACTACCATCTATAAAAGTAGGCATACAAGGATACACACAACCTTGGGTCGCCAGTCCTCCAAGGGAAATGCCCCGCTCCACAAGGACAACTTTCGCTCCTTTTTGCGCAGCGGTAACAGCAGCCGCAGTACCCGCCGAGCCGCCACCAACCACGCAGACATCGACGTTAAAAAGCGTTGGAATAGCAGCCTTTTCAAAATCAACCCTATGCGCTGGAGCGGCGGAAGCCTCCGCCTTTGGGACGTTATCCTGGACGCCGAGCAATGTTCCCGCCGCCGTAAGTCCCGCCAGTTTCATGAAGTCACGCCTGGATATTGGGATTGCGAATGCTTTTTCCATAGTCTTCCTCCAATTCTATATACCCTCTTCTAATCGCATTTTTGCCAACATGAAATCACATGGGGGCCTTTTGTCGATTTAAGCAATATTTTTTATAATCCAGGCCAGCAAATGGTCTTCCACAGCACAGCCAATATGCTGTGCTATTTTTTTTGTATCCTCATGGGCGTTGGCCGGAGCTACGCCAATATCAGCGGCGGCCAGCATTTCATTATCGTTAAGATAATCACCACAAGCAATAATCTCAACCCCCGGCAGCTCTTCTCTGATAAAGGATAGCATAGAGCCTTTGGAGACATTCTTGGCTACAAATTCATAGTAATTATCCTCAGAGTAAAAGCCATTGGCCAGTTCTGCTACTCCCATTCTTTCCGCCAAAGCCACATATTTCTCCAAATGCTCATGCTTGTCACAGGCAAAAAATTTCAGCCATGGTGTCTTCACCGTATCTGTAAGCTGTGACAAATCCGTATGGCCATAGCTATAAAACTCATTAGGCAAGCGTGGATCATCATTGGCCTCTGGTGTAATAATATGACAGTTTTCAGCAGTATAAACCTCCAAGCAGGCTTCAGGAAATTCTATCAAGGCCTGCTGGGCAAACTGTGGCCACAGCTTTTTGCTGTCAACAGCGGTCAGTGGCAAGGTTTTAATGACTTTTTTCTGCTCCCAATCATAAAGCATGGCACCATTAAAGAACACCGAAGGAGCATTAATTGGCAAGCCCTTGACATAACCTGCCGCCGCTTCCGGTGTGCGGCCGGTGGCGATGGCAAAGTGTCCACCACCTTTAACAAATTCTTCAATGGCAGCCTTATTTTCTGGTGAAATCACACCATCACGGGGAATTAGGGTACCATCCAAATCAGAAATAATCATTTTTCCTGTATATTTTCCCATAATCACAACTCCTCACAGCTTAATACCCACAGTTATTTCCTGCATAAACGCCTTAGGTGTAGTATGAAGGTACTTCTTAAATGCCTGGGTGAAATTTTTATAGTCGCCAAAGCCCGTCTGCTCTGCCACCTCATAGACCCTCCATGTACCCGCCTGGAGCATTTCTATGGCCTGCTGTAACCGATACTGGGTTAAAAGGCCACCAAAGGTCAGTCCCGTTTCCTCCTTTAGCTTCCTCGAAAGATAACTAAAAGAAACTCCCAGCTCTTCAGCTATAGCCTCACCGCTCAGACGCCCCTGAAAGCCCTCTTCAATGCGTTTCAGAACCTTTTGAACATAAGGGTTCCCTGTATGATATGCCGCCCGCAGGCCCTCATCCCAAGATAATTCCTCACTTTTCTTGACTTCCCTGTGTCCGTCAATTTTCGCCAAAGCATTTGTTAAATCCGTCTCATTAACGGGTTTAAGCAGGTAGTCAGTAACATCCAGCTGTAATGCCCGCTGGGCATACGAAAAATCTGCATAGCTGGTGAGATAAATTATTTTGGCAGGATTGTCCGCAGCCTTTAACGCTTCTGTCATGGCAATACCATCCATCACCGGCATCTTTATATCCGTTAGTACAACGTCCGGTTTAGTAGCTGCAATGACCTCCAAGGCCTCCTTGCCGTTAGCAGCTTCTCCCACCACCTTGGCCCCCATTTTCAGCCAGTCAATGGTACACACCAGCCCACGACGTATTATTTCTTCATCTTCCACAATAACCAAATTAAGCATCTTTCCGCTCCTTCTTCGCCAGAGGCAAACTCAGGCGAATTTCCGTGCCGCCATCATGGGGACAGCTAATTGTTAAACCATAATCCGTGCCATAAATCAGCTGCAAACGCCGCTGCACATTGAATAGTCCCCAATGTCCCGTATCATTTTCACTGCTTTCCAAAAGTTTTCGCAGCTGGGCCAATTTCTCATCTTCTATACCACGACCAGCATCCTTTACCAATACATGTAGCTGCCCGTCTGAAATCCCCACCTGAAAACTAATCTTTAGCTTGCCACATTCATCCTCACCATATTTGATGGCATTTTCCAATAGCGGCTGAAAGAGCAGCTTTGGAATAGCGGCTGAACGGGCTGCCTGTTCAATATGGGCATCAAATTCCAACCGACTGCCAAAGCGATACTGTTGGATTTTTATGTAGCTTTCCAGATATTTTATATCCTCCTGAAGCTCCACCTGCTGACCGCTACTGGTAATACTATATCGCAATAAGGTCGACAGGGCCATAATCATCTCGGTAGCCGCCCCAGGATCCAAGCGCACCATGAATTTAATATTTTCCAGGGTATTAAAAAGAAAATGAGGGTTGAACTGTGATTCCAACTCCCGCAATTCCGCAATGACAGTAAGATGGTCTATGGCCTGACTGGTCATCTTGGTTTCCTGGGCAATACTGCGCAAAATCAAAGGCACCATGAACAATACAGCCAGTAAAATTGCCCCCGCCCCAATGGCATAACGCATTAGCAGGTCTGAAACTCTCGATATGGACTGGAGTCGATAGCTTTCACCGCCAAAATCTATATCCTGTTGTGAAACATAGTAAATTCCCTTGTTGGTAGACACAAGACCATTTTGCTTTTGGGCAAAATCCCCTAGAACCTTACGATGATCTACCACCTCATCAGCTGCTTTTACCAACCGGGCATTATCCAGCTTATCGGACAGAATAATACCTGAGCGGCCATCCCCAACCAATTGCTGCAAATAACTAGCCGGCAAAATATAAATCAAATAGCCTGCTACCTGCCCCTTGATACAAACTGCCTGACCACAGACTAAATCCTGTCCATCTGGCTGCAGCAAAAATTCATGCTTTGGAAGCCCAGGCTGATCAGCCAACCGCGACCATATACCCCAATCACGTTCCACTGGGAATAAATTAGTTGGCAATTTATCCTTGCTCCCCAGAATGATCCTTCCCTTGGTATCCAACAAGTAAAACTCCACTCCACGATAACTGGTATCAGAATAGAGTCTGGCAAAAGCCTCCGCCCGTAAAGCCTTATCACTCTCCCAAAGGGAAAGAGCCGGCACAGTCCCCAGAAATTCTGCTTCTACCTCAGAACGATGCAAAAATTCCTTGCTGATATTAGAAAGGACATCTGCCGCCAGCTCCCGTGCTTCGTGGTTAACCTGTATAACTGCATACCGCCAGCTATCCAGCATTAACAACGACCCCAGAAATACCATTATCAACACTGGTACTAAAGCATACCAGGCCAACGTCCGCTGCAGACGGGATTCAAAATAACGGTGCATGACGGGCCGCTCCTTTCGTAAAATGTTACAACTATATTATAACGCCATTGTTCAATTTTTTCTTCTTTAGAAGAAAAGAATAATCTTCCAATTATATAAATGAAACAAAATAGCGTGAAAAGCCAATTGCCTAAACAGAACATACTTTGGCTTTCCACGCTATATGATGGGTCTAATTACTACACGTTCAAATTACTGCACGCTGGTGAAGATATCTCTGAACTTATCCAGCCATGCCTTCTTATTCTTGTTTACTACTTCCTCGTCATCAGTGATGGACTTAATCTCAGCCTTTGGCAGGAGACCTACAGGTGCATCTACGTCATCGCGAACACTACGGCGATGCAGCTTCTGAGTAATCAGAGTCTGAGCCTTCTTGCTGGTAATGAAATCGATGAACTTCTTAGCGTTTTCCATGTGCTTAGCATTCTTGATGATATAGATACCATCTGGTTTGGAAATAACGCCTTCCTTCATGTAAACCAGCTTAACAGGCGCACCGTCAGCAACATATTTTGCGCCACCTTCTTCGAAGGTAAGACCTACAGCATATTCACCGTCAGCAACGCCTTTGTATACAGCAGAAGAACCGGACAGCAGCTTGCCATCGAGATTCTTGGACAGCTTAGTTACATAATCCCAACCATTGTCAGGATTGCCATTGCCCATAGCATAGAGCATGTTAATCAGATGCTCATAGGAAGAAGAAGATTTAGATGGATCAGCAAAAGCGATTCTACCCTTGAGCGCAGGATTCAACAAATCCTCATAGCCTTCTACCTTAACATCACCAATCAGGTTAGTGTTAATCATGATAACACTTGGAATATCGGTGAAGCGGGTAATGGAGCCTTCCACATTCTTGAAATCCTTCTGAATATGGTCTTCATTAATGGAACGATATTCCTCAAAGAGTGCAGCCTTAGGCTTTACAGTGGAAAGAGAGCCACCCCAGAAGATATCGGCCAATGGGTTTGCTTTTTCCGATTCCACACGTTTCAAAAGCTCACCAGTACCAGCGGCTACTACCTCAACCTTTACGCCGCTTTCCTTCTCAAACTCCTCTACCAATGGATTGATAAAGGCCAGTGGATGCGGACAGTAAATTACGACTTTGTTCTCGTCGTTACCTGCAGGCTTAGCCGCATCCTTGTCACCGCCACCGCCGCAACCAGCGAGACCGACGGTGAGCATTGCCGCACCTAAAAGTCCGGCAATAAGTTTTTTCAGCTTCATAATGAAACCTCCTTAAAAAAAGTTATAGTACTATAACGCCTAAAGCGTTTATAACGTAACATCCCGGCGGCCGGACACCTTAAAGAAGATAACCATGGCCGTGATGGTCGTTATCGTAAGTATAGTAGACAGAGCCGCTGCTGTGCCGTAGCTGGCACGAATAACCTCGGTATAAATGGCAACCGACATGGTTTTAGTGGCTCCAGTAAAGAGGATAACCGAGGAACTCAATTCGTTAATAGCCGTAATCCAGGAAATAATAGCTCCACTCATTACACCTGGCAACATCATCACTGCCGTAACCTTGAAGAAGGTTTTAAGCGGTGATGCCCCCAAGCTTATGGATGCCTCCTCCAGACTCGGACTCAGCTGATAAAGGATAGCTGAGCTGGAACGGAGGGTGTATGGCAAACGTCGGATAACCAGTGAAATGATGATAATAAGCGCTGTGCCTGACAGAAGCATAGGGTCATCATTGAAGGCCAGGAGCAGGGTAATACCAAGTACGGAGCCTGGAATGATATAAGGGAACATAGTCAAGGTATCAATGATATCAGTCAGCCAGCTCTTCTTGCGGGTTGTCAGATATGCCACCGTCATGCCCAGGAACACAATTACAGCCATGGCTGCGGTACTAAAAATGTAAGTGTTACTGATAGCTGTTCCCAAGGAACCAAATATCGTGCGGTAGCTGTCCAAGGAATAACCATCCACGAAAATGGCACCGTTAGTTTTAAGGAAAGAAGTGTAGATAACTACCAGCTGAGGAATCATGGATAAAGCCACCAGCAGATAGATACACAGATGCATAACCACATTCTTGATACCCTTCATCTCTCCCACAGGCAAAGGCCGCAGGGAACTCATGGTGAAGGATTTCTTATTTACTACATATTTCTGCAGCATAAAGATGGTGGAGGTAATCAATACCATAATAGCTGCCATAGCCGCTGCAAAGTTAGCCTGATCACCAACCTCGTTGATGAACTCAGAATAAATCATAACCGGCATAACGTTGAAGCCCTCACCAATCAACATTGGTGTACCAAAATCTGCCATAGCATTCATAAATACCATTAAGGCTCCGGCAAGTATGGTTGGCGTAATCAGTGGCAACATAATGGTAACCACTTTTTTGATACCGCTGCATCCCAAGCTCTCTGCTGCTTCAATCAAGGCTGAGTCAATATTTTTCATGGCTCCGGCCACATAGAGGTAGATGAACGGATATAGCTTCAAGGTCAGAACCAGCAATATCCCGGCAAAACCGTAGATAGACGGGAATTCTATACCCATACCGGCCAGCCACTGGGTCAAAATACCGCTGCGACCACCGATTAAAATCCAGGAGTAAGCACCGATAAATGGCGGTGAAAGCAAAGAAATGATAATGCAGATTTCCACAATTCCCTTGCCCCGAACCTTGAACAGAGTCATAAAATAAGCCAAGGCCGTGCCCACAACTACCGCCAGCACCGTCACACAGGCGGTAACGCTGAAGCTGTTAATCATGGACTGGTAGTAATACTTCCTTTCAAAGAAGTGGGTGAAGTTCTCCATGGTGAAAGCCCCGGTAGTGGCATCCTGAAATGCACTGAGGAACAGGGAGAACAGCGGATAAATCAGAAATAGTCCAAAGATAACTATGGAAAGCAGGGTTATCCAAGCCCAGAAGTCCCATTGGAATTTCTTATTCATTTTCCACCACACCTTCCATAAGGCTCTTGCTGCCATCTGCACGGAATACATTAATCTTGGCGGCATTAGGCTTCAGATATACCGTATCTCCGATTTCCAGAACCTTTTCTGCATGTCCCAAATCCTGGCTATACTCAATAGCAGGCTGGTCAGGAACCAGCATATCATCTGGAAAATCAAGTCCATAAGTAATATATTTGCCCAAGAAAACCTTGGTTTTAATTTTACACTTAATACCATGACCTTCTCCACAGATGGAAAATTCTTCCGGACGTACTGCAATGGTAACATCATCGCCGATTTTTCCCTCTTCCCCAATGGTACTCATTGGAAGGACGAAGCCATCTGCAAAAACTACTGCTTTGCCGCCGTTAGCTTCCTCAATGCGTCCCTTAAAGAGATTGGAATGACCGATAAAGGTTGCTACAAACACGTTGTATGGACGGGTATATATAGTATGTGGTGTGCCCGTCTGTTGAATAACACCCTTCTTCATGACAGCGATTCTATCAGAAATTGCCAGAGCTTCTTCCTGGTCATGGGTTACATAAACAGTGGTAATGCCAACCTGTTTCTGTACCTCCCGGATAGCCGAGCGCATCTCCACACGCAGCTTGGCATCCAGATTGGACAGAGGCTCATCCATCAGCAGTACACTTGGATGAATAACGATGGCACGGGCAAGTGCCACACGCTGCTGCTGACCGCCGGACAGTCGCTCTGGAAGTCTGTCCTGATACTCCGTAATCTGTACCACATCGAGAATCTTGTCCACCTTGGTCTTCATCTCATCCTTTGGCATATTGCGAAGCTTTAAACCGTATTCCACATTTTCCCGCACAGTGAGATGTGGGAATATTGCATAGCTTTGGAATACCATACCAATATTTCTCTTATGGGCCGGAATGTCATTAATTACCTGATCATTAAAGCGAATCTGGCCGCCCTCAATACTATTAAATCCTGCAATCATACGCAAAAGCGTAGTCTTGCCACAGCCCGAAGGCCCCAACAAGGTGAAGAACTCCCCGTTTTTAATGTTCTGGGTCAGCTGGGGTATAATTGTCAGATCACCATAACGCTTAACCACTTTATCTGCCGTGATGGCAACACTCATTGCCCTCTCCTCCATTCGTATTATCTATTATTTGGTATCTTTACACATATTTTATAGTCAGCAATAATAGTAAACAAGCCAAAATATTATACAATTGTCAGAAAAATTGAACTTTGTATGAAAATTTAGTAAACTTCGACTTTTTTTGCAACAAAAAAAACACGACTGAAAAGCAATACTAACCTTCTCAGTCGTGTCTTATCTGCTAGAATATACTAATTTAGTTATTTCGTTGGCCATGTTTTGCAAGCTGACCTGTCGTTCCACAGCCCCCATATTAAAGGCTGCCTTAGGCATACCATATACAACACAGGAGGCCTCATCCTGTCCCAAGGTACGGGCACCGGCCTGGCGCATCTCCAATAGCTTGGCTGCTCCATCAACACCCATCCCAGTGAGAATAACCCCCACCGCTTTATTACCAATAACTTTGGCAACAGATTCAAAAAGCACATCTGCCGATGATAATACACCGTGAATACGTTCACCAGCTTTGCAGTGAATACAGATAGATCCCGGCGAACCGGTAATGGACATATGCTTGTCACCAGGAGCTATATAAATTGTATTTGGCTTGGCGTATTCACCCTCCACCGCTTCCTTTACTGTCAGCTCACACTCCCTGTCCAAACGGGCAGCAAAAAGCTTGGAAAAAGTAGCACTAATGTGCTGCACCACCATAACAGGTGGCAGAGGTGGCTTCAGCTTTGACAAAATTTCAGACAATGCTTCCGTACCACCAGTAGATGACCCTATAGCTATAAGGCTGCACCATGACGTTGAGGGAGCTGAGGTGTATGATTCTCTTTTCTCGATTTTTTTAGTCGCAAACAAGAAATCACATCCTTGGAATTACCTGCAAAAAATAATTGAATCAAACATCATTTCTCTCGCAGGGAGCCTAACTGCATAATGGTCTCCTCTATCTTTTCTCTATCGGTATTTTCCTTGGAGAAAATGAGATTTAAAATGCCAAGAAGCCTTTCACCATCCTGATGAATAGTATCCATATACTCGCTGATATCCTCATGTCGAACAGCGGCTTCCCTGGCTGCCTTGGACTGCTCTATGATATTAAGCAAGGGCCCACGGGCAACATCATTTAATTGCTGTCCCATGGCCTCTACAATTTTTCGTTCTTCTTCATATAGTTTCTCTTCCTGCTGATGCTGCTTGTCCATACTCTTGAAGGCCATAACAAGCTCATCATTGGAATCCAGAACCTTCAAAACCTCACACTGGCCATAGTGTATTTCCTCATTGGTATAGGTTCGATAGCCAAAGCCATAGGACATCTGACGAGAAAATATCTTCTTGAGATTTGATATAGTAAGGATTGGTTCAAAAAGCCTTTGATCCTCTCTATATACCGCATTTCGAACGAAATTGTATATATGGGTTTCATAATCCCCAGTGGCAAACTGGTCACCAAATTTATCACGGACGAATCTGGCCATGCGGTAACTCCGCACCTGCCCCGTGGAGAGATTCACGTAGTACACCCCTTGATAGCTGTAGCATAAAGCATCAATAATCTTATAACTGAGCTCCATTTCTGAACGGAGCTTCACTGTATTTGGATTATTGTCCTTATCCATGGTATACCACCCCTTTATACTACACTACCTTTAATTATACAAAACTATTAATGTAAGTACAATATATAATTCAAGGGGTCACAGGCTTATAATTATAAACGTACATTAATTAGCTATTTACAGCCAAAACTTTATCTGGGACTATAGTCTTATTTTTTCTGTCGTAATGTCCAATACCAAGAAATTCATTCTGGGCATAAACCCTAAGAATTATTTTGTCCTGAGAACAGGAACCACCATCAAAGCTTCTGTCATCAGAGGAAAGGCCATTACAAAAAGCGTTTCTGCGCTTAGGATTAATGTTATAGCGCCTAATGTGGCCAATATATTCCTCAGGATTAAGTAACACACCCTCTCCCAGCTCCTTAAGCTCTTCTACAGATACTGCCTCAGAAAGCTGGAATTTCCCTACTGCTGTCCGTACCAAAAAAGACATTGTTGATGGTATTCCCAAGGCCTGCCCCATGTCCTGACACAGGGAGCGGATATAAGTCCCCTTGGAGCAATCTACATCAAAAAGCAATGTTCTTTTTGTATCATCCTTTTCAAGAAGGCGCAGACTATGAATCTCCACCCGTCTTGACGGAATATCTACCTTAATTCCCTGACGGAGCAAATCACAGGCCCGACGGCCATTTATCTTTATAGCGGAATGAGCTGGAGGCACCTGAGCAATATTCCCGGTGAAATCCCTAAATACACTTTCCACCTTCTGTATGTCTGGCATCTCAAAATCTTCTGCCCATTCTGTCACCTTGCCCGTATCATCGCCGCTATCGGTTTCCACACCTAAGAGCATTTCTGCTCTATAGGACTTGCTTACGTTATCAAGGTATTCTATCAAACGGGCAGCTTTGCCTACTGCTATAGGCAATACCCCAGCTGCTCCGGGATCAAGGGTACCCGCATGGCCCACATGCTTTTCATGGAGCACACGGCGTACCAATCCCACAGCATCATGTGATGTCATTCCCGGTGGTTTAAGGAAATTAATAAAACCTTCCATTCGTTGCAACATCCTTATTCTGCCAATGATTCTTCAATTACTTTCAAAATATCAGTCTTGGCCCGACTAAATGGCTTTTCAATAGTGCAGCCGGCTGCCCTTATATGACCGCCGCCTCCAAGGGATTCTGCTATTTTTGCCACATCAGTTTTTTTGGAACGCATGCTTACACGACAAACCTCAGGCTCAACGGCCTTTAAAAGTATTGCCACATCCACACCATCAATAACCCTTACCTGATCTATGAACCCCTCGGTGGTGTCTAAGGATTCTGTCAGCTCATGGTCTAGGAACAGCCCAGCCACTCTACCATCAGCATGAAGCTCAATGGTCTGTAGCGCCTTTGCCATGCCCTGTACCACATCAAAATCCTTGGTTTCAATAGCCTCAGAAATTTTTTCAGGTCTGATGCCGGTTTCCATCAGCTCCGCTGCTGCCCTCATGGTGTGAGGGGTGGTATTGGAATATCTAAAATAGCCGGAATCCGTGGCCAAACCCGTATAAATAGAGGTGGCAGAGTTTATATCAAACTCTACCCCCATTTCCTTGCCCAATTCATAAATAATCTCACAAGTAGCGGCACGCTTGGCATCAAGGTAGAGGAAATCTGCCTTTTTGTCATTAGTACGATGATGATCAATATTTAATCTTGGAGCCTTGCACTTTTCAATTACACTGCCAACCCTATCAAGACTGGCATCCAAAATAACCAGATAATCGGCCTCATAGCTTTCATTTTCTGGCTTCTCAATAGTATCTATACCCGGAAGGACACTGAGGAACTTAGGCAGGTCATCATCAATAAGAACTCTTACCTTCTTCCCCAGCTTTTCCAGCATAAATTTTAACCCCAGACAGGAGCCGATGGCATCACCATCTGGATTGACATGGGCTGTCAATATCAGGCTGTTGGCTGCCATCAGTTTGTCTGCTGTTTCCTTTAAAGATATTATCATAGCATTATCCCTGCTCCTGCTCTTTTTCAATCTGCAAGAGCAGCTTCTGAATATGGTCACTATAATCCAATGATTTGTCCAGAACAAATTTAAGTTCAGGAGTTACCCGCAATCTGATGCGATGACCCACCTCACGGCGGATAAAGCCCAGAGAGCTGTTTAAACCATTCCATGTATCCTCTATCTGCTTATCGTTGCCCATGATGCTGACAAATACCTTGGCAATGCTAAGGTCTCTGGTAACCTCCACCTGAGTAACAGTCACAAAGCCGATACGGGGATCCTTCAGCTCCTGCAGAATAATCTGGGAGATTTCCTGCTTCATGAGCTCCTGAATCTTTTCAATACGAAGCTGGCTCATATAAAACTTGCCCTCCTCTATTAGTCCTTGTTCACATCATTGATGTTGGTCTCAATTTCTTCCATGGTGTAGGCCTCAATAATATCGCCTTCACGGAAGTCGCTGTAATCCTTAATAGTGATACCGCACTCATAGCCGGCAGTAACTTCCTTTACTGCATCCTTGAAACGGCGCAGATCTTCCAGCTCACCATCGAAGACCTCAATGTTATCACGGACAATACGAATCTTGGACTTGTTGGTAATCTTACCCTCAAGGACATAAGAACCGGCTACCTTCAAGGTCTTGTTGAATACCATTACCTGACGGATTTCTACCTCACCCTGGATAACTTCCTTGAACTTAGGAGCCAACATACCGGACATAGCGTCCTTAACATCGTTAAGTGCATCGTAGATTACACGGTAGGTGCGGATATCAATATCCTCGCTTTCAGCAATGCGGCGGGCATTGGCATCAGGGCGGACATTGAAGGCGATAATGAGGGCATTGGAAGCTGAAGCCAGCATAACATCAGACTCATTAACTGCACCTACGCCGGAATGAATAATATTTACGCGAACCTCATCGTTCTTGTTAAGGCTCAGCAAGGAGCTGTTCAATGCCTCAACAGAGCCCTGAACATCGGCCTTAACCAAAATGTTAAGATCCTTCAGCTGACCCTCCTGAATCTGGTTGAACAGATCATCAAGGGACACCTTTCTTTTACTAATAAGCTCAGTACGATGCTTTTCAATACGCTTCTCGGCAATAGTACGGCAGAGCTTTTCTTCCAGAACTGCCAGCTCATCACCAGCAGATGGAACATCATTAAAACCAAGCACCTCAACAGGAACGGAAGGGCCAGCCTTCTTCACATTCTCACCGCGATCGTTCACCATGGCACGAACCTTACCATAGCAGGTGCCGGCAATAATGGAATCACCGATATGGAGAGTACCATTCTGAACCAATACAGTTGCCACAGGACCACGGCCCTTATCCAGCTGTGCCTCGATGATAATACCACGGGCATCACGCTTAGGGTTGGCCTTCAGCTCCTGAATTTCTGCAACCAGCAGGACCATCTCCAGCAGCCCATCAATGTTCATGCGCTTCTTGGCAGATACCTCAACCATAATGGTATCTCCGCCGTAATCCTCGGAAACCAGACCATGCTCCATGAGCTCATTCTTAACGCGCATCGGATCAGCACCTGGCTTATCAATCTTGTTGATAGCAACGATAATTGGCACCTCAGCGGACTTGGCATGGTTAATTGCCTCAATGGTCTGAGGCATTACGCCATCATCTGCTGCAACTACCAGAATAGCAATATCGGTAACCTGGGCACCACGGGCACGCATGGCAGTAAATGCCTCATGGCCTGGGGTATCCAAAAATACGATTTTCTTGCCCTGGCACATAACCTGATATGCACCAATATGCTGAGTAATACCGCCAGCCTCAGTGGAGGTAACAGCGGAACTACGGATGCAATCCAACAGGGAGGTCTTACCATGGTCAACGTGGCCCATTACTGTAACAACAGGTGGACGGAGCACAAGGCTCTTTGGATCATCCTCAATTTCAGGAATCTCAGTAAGATCTACCTCTGGTGGAAGCTCTTCTACATTTACGCCGAACTCAGCAGCCACCAAAGTAGCTGTATCAAAATCAATATCCTGATTAATGGTAGCCATAACACCCATCAACATCAGCTTCTTGATGATATCAGCGGCAGTACAGCTAATCTTGCTGGCGAGGTCCTTTACAACAATGGTCTCTCCTACCTTGATATTCTTAGGACGGGCAATCTCCATCTTAGGAGCTGGCTGCTGATTCTTGTTGTTGCGGTTGTTCTTGTTACCGCGGAAATTCTTGCCATTGCGGTTGTTGTTATTGTTAAAGCCGCCGCCATTCTTAAAGTTATTATTTCTGTTGTTCTTGTTGCGATCCTTACCATTGCGGATATGGTCATTATGCTCCATACGGTCATTACGCTCCATACGATTATTTCTATCATTTCTGTTGCGGTCATTACGATCATTACGATCATTGCGATCATTACGGCCGCCCTCGTTCATTACAGGCATCTGCTTGCTCATATGGCTACCAGACTTCCTGCCTTGCTGTGGACGGTTATCATAGCCGCCCTCATTACGGTTACGCTCAAAGCCACCCTGTCCACCGTAATTCTTGCGCTCACCGTTGTTGCGGTTGCGGTCAAAATTGCGGTTGTTGTGGCTGCCGTTATTGTTTACTGGACGTGGAGCACTGAAACCGCTGTTTTTCTTGGCTGGAGCCTCGCCATGCTTGGAGTCATGGGACTTTTTCTGCTCTGGCTTATGCTCAGCTCTTTGCTCCGGCTTATGTTCATGCTTCTGTTCAGGAGCCTTTGCCTTTTCCGCCTGCTGTGGCTTCTTTGGTGCTTCAGGCTTCTTAGGCGCTTCAGCCTTTTTAGGAGCCTCGGTCTTTTTAGGAGCCTCAGTCTTTTTCGCTGTAGAAGCCCCCTTTAATGCATCAAGCACCAGCTTCTTTTCACTATCACTGATGGAACTGGAATGTTTTTTTCCGGCAATGTTATTTCGCTCTAATATCTCAATAATCTTCTTGTTTTCTGTATTTATTTCTTTTGCAAATTCATGTATTCTCATCAATCCACCCCCGAATGACTATCTGTCTTCAAAGAGTTTGGATAAAGCATCCGCAAAGCCCTTATCCATTATGGCAGCCACCGCCCGGAAATCCTTTCCTATACAGTGGCCAAGTTCTTCTCTGTCAAATAGATAATATACGTTTATTTCTGCATCATCCGCCATACGCTGATATTTTTTCTTCGTTTCCTCAGAGGCATCCTCCGCCACAATCATCAGCAAGGCTTTTCGTCCTTGTACTGCCTTCGTTACGGCAAAATCACCGGAAACCACTTTATTGGCCCGCTGTGCCATACTAAGCAAATTCAGTATTTTCGTCTTATTCATAATTTATTTAAAAAGCTGCTCACTCAGCTCATCAAAAATGTTTTTATCTACCGTACACTTAAATGAACGGTCAAAACGATGTTCCTTTACGGCCTTGTCAAAGCATTCTTTATTATTGCAGATATATGCTCCCCGGCCTGCCTTCTTTCCGGTAAGGTCCACGGAAAAATCCCCCTCCGGGCTGCGTACAATACGTACCAGCTCCTTCTTGGGATGCTGCTCCTGACAGCCTATGCAAAGTCTGGTTGGAATTTTCTTTACTGTTGCCATATCTGTCACCCTTACTTTTCTTACTCTTCTTCAGACTCAAACTCATCATCTGCGAAAACATCAAGGTTAAGCTCCTCAGTGCTTTCCTCATCATCAAAGCCGAATTCCTCCGCCTGGGATTCACTCTTAATATCGATTTTCCAGCCAGTAAGCTTAGCTGCAAGGCGGGCGTTCTGTCCTTCCTTGCCGATAGCCAGGGAAAGCTGGTAATCAGGAACGATTACGCGGGAGAGCTTTTCCTCCTCGTTGATAGCTACGGATACAACCTTTGCAGGGCTAAGTGCATTGGCTATCAGCTGTACTGGATCTTCACTCCACTTAACAATATCGATTTTTTCGTTTCTCAGTTCTTCGACGATGGACTGAACGCGAGTTCCGCGAGGACCTACGCAAGAGCCTACAGCATCGATATTTTCGTCTGCTGCATAAACCGCAATCTTGGAACGCATACCAGGCTCACGGGCAACGGATTTAATCTCCACATCACCGCTCTGAATTTCAGGAACCTCCAGCTCAAAGAGGCGCTTCAGAAGGCCTGGATGAGTACGGGATACCAAAACCTGTGGACCCTTGTTGGTGTTCTTAACCTCGATGATAAGAGCCTTAATACGGTCATTCGGAGCATAAACCTCATGTGGAATCTGCTCGCTGGCTCCGAGAATTGCCTCAGTTTTACCAAGGTCAATATATACATTCTTATTTTCTACACGCTGTACCACGCCAGTAATAATATCATTGGCACGGTTTACATATTCACTGAAGATAATACCTCTCTCAGCCTCGCGAATAGCCTGTACAACTACCTGCTTTGCATTCTGTGCCGCAATACGTCCGAAGTTTGCAGGAGTAACCTCCTCCTCCAGAGTATCACCTACAGCATAATCTGCTGACTTCTGCTGAGCCATGCCCAGGGAAATCTGAGTAACAGGATTTTCAACCTCATCCACTACTTCTTTAATTGCATATACATGATATTCGCCAGTCTGACGGTCAAGACTTACACGGCAGTTAGCCTCGTTATTGTAGTTCTTCTTGTAGGCAGAAGCCAATGCCTTGTCAATTGCATCAAACAGGATTTCCGGCGCAATGCCCTTTTCCTTTCCTAAAACCTCAACTGCCTCCATAAAGCCTGTATCAGCCACTGCTGCAGACTTGCTCTTCTTCAATTTGGTAGCCACTAAAAAACCTCCTAAAAATCTATATGTAAACGAACCTGAGCAACATTGTCCATTGGAATTACCTGCTCGTCGATGGTCATATTATCTCCATCATAGCCGTTCAATACACCTACTAATACCTTGCTGCCATCCACTGCGGCATACAAGCTGACATCAACCTTTTTGCCCTGTTCCCGTCTGAAATCCTTTTCCTTCTTCAGCTCACGGTCAAGGCCTGGAGACGAAACCTCCAGCATATATGCACCCTTGATAACATCCTTTTCATCAAGGATATCACCAAGACGACCACTTAATTCCTGGCAATCATCTAATTCAATGCCGCCTTCTTTATCAATAAACACTCTCAGATACCAGTCTTTTTCGCGGACGTATTCAACCGCCACAAGCTCAATATTGGTACCCTCAAGAAGCTCTTCAACAATTTTTTCCACAGTGTCTTCTATAAGTTTGCTCATACACGTTCCCCCTTTGCATATTCATTTTTTAATCTTAAACATAAGACAAAAGAGCGGGTTTGCACCCACTCTTTAATAATCAACTCACTATTTAAAGACATTTTAACACAGCCTAAGCCGTTTGTAAACCTATTCTACAGTATTTTTTGCTTTATTGCAAACCATTCTGTAAGCTTATGCTTAATTGCCAAAAGTGGCGAACGGAACATCATCTTTGGACCGCTGTATCGCATTATCATTCTTATGCGTTCCCGACGATTAGGAGCATAGCAATGGGTATCGCAGGCACTGCAAAAGGTTTTCTCACCCATTCGGGGACAAACTGCCACCCTTTTTTTCACATAGTCAAGAAGATCCTGACATTCATGGCAGAGATGCTCCCCATCCGTCTTATGGATATCATGGCAAAAAATGCCAATCATCTCAGTCACAGTTGCCAGTTCTTGTTCTCTTTTATGCTGTACCTTGTCCATAACTGCACCTCCCATGACTGAACTTTAAAAACTGTCGTACCTTATTTTACCTTAATTACAACAAGTTGTTTAGACATGGAAGGTAATTCTAACTGAAGTTTAATCTTTTAATCCGTTCTTAATTTTAAATATCCTTATTTGCCAGCGCCCAAAATTTCCCGGTCGTAATCCTTGTCATCAAAGATTCGTGGCCGTAGCTTATTAAAGCTGCGTGAGATTATACTCTTGGTTGGATCAAAATCAGCAGTATGAATATCCGCTATATCCAGCACAGTGTGAATCATATCATCCGTCATGTACGGATTCTGAATGGCCTCCTGAATGAGAGCCCACTTCTCCGGGTGATTCTGCTTAAACTTTTCAGAAGCCCACATAATAAGAGGCACTTCTATCATGTGACGGCTTGGATTTTCTTCAATATGTCCGTTGACACCACCCTCATCATATACCGCCTCACCATGGTCAGGAAGATATATTACGATAGTATCAGAATTTGTCTCACGGAATTTATCGATAATGCCGCTGACAATATAGTCATTATAGAACAGGGCATTGTCGTACTGGGCGATAACCTGCTTCTGCTCATCATTAAAGCCTGGTAATGTTATGCTGGTCTCATTGAATTTGGCAAATTCAAAAGGATAGCGATTATAATAGGCCAAATGAGCTCCCATCAGATGTACCACAAAGAAATTCTTCTTACTGTCACCTATACCGGCGATGGCATTATCCACCAACGGGAACAGCTCACCATCCACACGGCCCTCGTCCTCCTTAGAATCACGGATTTGAGTATAGTGACTGACATCACTATGGGCCGCATAAATCTGGGCAACATTACCCCAAATTCCGGAGCTCTCCTGGTTAGATAACCAATGAGTCTTATATCCTGCCGCATTCATGATATCAATTAAATTATTATATTCATACCATGGCTTATCGGATTCATGGTCGCAGAAGGTGAAAATCTTGCTCAGCGAAGCCACTGTAGTTGAATGGGCACTGACCACATCCTTAAAGAAAACTATCTCCCCCTTTTTATACAGCTCATCAAGATTAGGGGTATTTTCCATTTGATAACCGTAGAGGTGCATGTGGTTACGATTGGTAGACTCACCTAAAATAAACACAATATTAGTAATATGCCCATCATTTTTGGTAAGATGTATATCCACATCCAGCTTGGCCTGCAGCTCCTGATAAGCCACATGATTCTTCCATGCCGTGCTGGTGGCTCCCATAAGTCTTGTCAAGGGCGTAAGATTATCCCCACCGAACATTATTCCAGGGTAAGCAAAGCACATATATATGGCATAAGAGGAGGACACAACCACCACGATACCGGCAATAACCTTCTGGGATATGGCATCTGCCTCCAGCTTGTGCCATGGCTTATATTTCACCAAGCAATACATTACAGCTACTATGACAACAGCCAAAAGACCGCCCTGAACCCCCACAAAGGTATTAAGGAACTCGGCAGATTCCTCAGGATTAGTCTCAAAAAGGGAATTGATAGTTCCTACGCCTGTCAGGGCACCATACTGATACAGTACAAAGGCCTCAATGATGAAAGCAGCAAAAAGCAATGCCACCAAAATATAGCGTATTATTTTACTGGCCTTGGGTACAAACAGCCATTTCGTAATAAAAGTGGCAAACAGTGCCATCAACAGTCCTGTAAAAGCCATGGACATGACCAGATCTGTCTTGCCCATCATGCCCCACTTAATAACCTGTGTAGAGCAGCTTAAAAGCCAGAAAAGCATAAGCCAGCCAAAATCCTCACGGACAAGGTCTGCTGTTTTTTGCAGAAAATCAGCTGCTTTATTTGAAAAAGAGTTTTTTTCCACCTGTCGCTCCTCCTCGTTATAATTGATCCATCATGCGATGAGTCTGGGGAATAATTCGCACATCCTTAAGGCTTTCCAGAGCCTGCTGCTGAAGCTCAAGCATCTGCTCTGGCAATGCTGCTTCCACCCCATTTAGTGGTGTAACTGGCTGCAGGATTAATAAAATATTTGGATCTACCCCAGCCACAAGGTCAATCGCCTTCTGATAATCATCCATGTTAATGTCACCGGATACCACCAGTTTTACATAAACATCCTTTTCCTTGGCAATTTCCAAAAAACGTCTATGCTCCTCCCAGTGTTCCTCCCCGGTGGCCTGAGGCAGCTTAATGTCCATACTGATAATATCTACCCTATCAATAACCTGGACCAATTTATCAGGCAAAGTGCCATTGGTTTCCAGCATTACCTTGGTAGTAACCATAGGCAAAAGCTCCTGAAGGAATGCCGTATGAAGCAACGGCTCACCACCTGTGAAGCTAATTGCCTGATGAGGCAGCTCCATCACAAAACGGTTAATATATGCCGCCACCTCTGTTGTTTCCAATGGATTTATGGCATCATGGAATTTGCGGGAACCGGGGAAGGTTTCCACTCCACAAAGAGGATGGGTGCCCGCCTGATTTTCTGTGTCACAGTATTTACAGTTTAAATTACAACCCTCAAAACGCACAAAGAGCTGACGGCAACCCACATAACGCCCCTCCCCCTGTACAGAGGAAAAAATTTCAATTAGATTAGCATTCATACTTTATTTACCTTAATGTCCTTACTCCAAAGAGTATATCACGGAAGATTTAGGAGATTCCCAAACCTGAATGTGCTTTAGCTTTACATTGTCATCAAAGAACTCCGCCTTGGCCATTTCCTCATAAATGTATTGTGCAAGATGCTCGGCAGTAGGATTGTGACCATCAGCAAAGGCTGGCAGCTCGTTTAAATACTGATGATCCAGAGTCTCCAACAGATCACGCAGTCTGCCCTTAACCACCTTAAAATCCACCAGCATACCTAAATTATCCAGCTTTTTGCCAGTAACAGCTGCCTCCACGGTCCAGCTATGACCATGAAGTCTGTCACATTTTCCATTGTAGCCAGCAACTCTGTGAGCTGCTTCAAACTCGGCACTTACATGAATTTCAAACATATTTGTATATCCTCCATCATAAATGGGAAACCCCTTCATTGCCAACGCATCTGAAGGGGTAAATTTCATCATTTGCGACCATCAATAAACTGGTCATAGCTTACAGCCTGGGTATGCTTGGTATGTGCCCATTCGTGCTCATTGCGGTGAATGAAGCCCAAGAATACGATGGGCAACCAGGAATAAATAAACACCTGATAAAGAGGTATATAAAGCCATGCCTTCCATTTGGCCCTCATTTTAATGAGGATTATCATTGGCAGCAAATACTGAATAATCGTAATGGCTGTCATAAGGTGGTTCGGCATAAAGGAATAAATACTGGTATAAATCTGCTGACCATAAAATACCTGAATATAGCCCATGAGAATAAAGAAGGCTGTAAACATCAGGAAATAAGGCTGAATCAGATACAGACAGCCATCCAGAATAGGAATGCTGCGCTGCTTGATGCCCTCCTTCAACAGTTTAGGTATAAAACGATGTGCCACATCAAACTGGCCCTGAGCCCAACGCTTTCTCTGGTACCAGGACTGCATAAAGGTAAGAGGCTTTTCGTCATAAATAATGGCATCCACGGCCCAGGTGGTCTTAATTCCCTCCACCAAGGACTTCATGGTAAATTCCATATCCTCTACCAGACAGTTGGCACGCCAGCCGTGACGCTTCAATACCTCGGTGGTAATACACATACCAGTACCACCCAATACGGCAGACAGGCCCAAATTGGTCTTGGCCTGATGAATGAGGTAATCAATAACCCAGAAGGAAAGGGCAAATGTGGCAGAAACCCAAGAATCGTAAGGATTCTTGGCATCCAAAAAGCCCTGAATAATCTTGGCACCCTTCATAAGGTGATGATTCATTTCAATGAGGAATCGCGGATGAACCAAATTATCTGCGTCAAAGATACAAACTGCATCATAAGGCTTCTCCATGTCCTTTTCCATATCAAAAAGCTTGGCAAACATCCAGTCAAGAGCATAACCCTTGGTCTTTCTTTCCGGATCAAAGCGCTCACAGACAATAGCTCCGGCCTCACGGGAAACCTTGGCAGTATCATCTGTGCAGTTATCTGCAATTACATAAATATCATATAGCTCTTTAGGATAATCCAGCTCCTGAAGATTCTTTACAAGATGACCAACTACTGCCTGCTCATTATGAGCCGCAATCAAACAGGCGAACTTCTTCTCCGGGGTTGTAATTTTCTTCTCTCTAAAAACCACCAGACCAAAAAAACCGATAATAAAGAAATAAATAGTGAAACAAAACAGAAAAATCTGTAGTGGAATCATTATTATATCAAGTGGATAAAACATTAACTACTTTCTCCTTTTTGACAACAGCTATATCCCACTTAATTGCTGCCGGAAATAAGATTAATACTGTGATTTACAATACCAAAAATCGCATAGGACGCAAAAATGCCAAAGAGGATAGCATAACCAATACCATCAATGCCCATCCACAAAATAGAGGCAAACACAGCTGCCGCAACAAACTTGGCAACGAGATTCATCTTCTCGCCGTCGCCCTTAAAATCAGGATAATGCACGGTGCTGACCATTAGATATGCCACCACCATGACAATAACAGGATATGCGTAGGATATTTCATCCAAATTGTAACCAACAGCATTAATAAGCAGTGTGGATGTAGCAATAAGACAGCCACCTGCAGGAATAGCCAGGCCCATGAAATAGCCATGAACCACAGTAGTATTGACATTAAAGCGTGCCAAGCGCCACATACCACAAAGGGCAAAGAAAATTGCTGCAACGCAGCCAAAAATACCGAAATCTGCCAGTTGGAGCTTGTATGCAAGCATAGCAGGAGCCGCACCAAAGGAAACCAGATCGCACAGGGAATCCATTTCCTTACCCATTTCAGAGCTAACCCCAAGGGCACGGGCGGTTCTGCCGTCCAGGCCATCAGCCACCAAGGCCAGCAAAATACAAACAGCGCCGAAGGTCAAATTACCATTGAAAGTACACAAAATGGAAATCATTCCGAAAACAAGATTAGCTGAAGTAAACGCATTAGGAATTACAGATTTGCTCATTAGTCCTTAATCCTCCCCACAATGGTCTCTCCTCCATGAACCTTGTCACCCTTCTTCATAAGAACCTCTACGTTCTTAGGTACCACGATCTCAGTACATGAAGCAAATTTAATAAGACCGTATACATCGCCCTTCTCCATCTTATCGTCCAAGGTCACCCAGGAAACGATACGTCGGGCCAAAATGCCTGCAATCTGAGTTACAGTCACCTTCAATCTATCATTTTCAATGCCAATCATGTGGCGCTCATTCTCAAAGCCTACCTCATCCTTGTAAGCCGGCTTAAAGCGACCGCAAACATATTTCTGGGTCTTGACCTCACCAGCAATAGGACTGCGGTTCACATGAACGCTGAAAATTGACAAGAAGATAATTACCTTTGTCCCAGGACCCTTTAAAAAGTCGTCATACTCAACATCCACCACGTCCTGCACTGTTCCATCTGCTGGGGAAACAATGAGGTCTTCGTCAGCGGGGATAACACGGTCCGGATTTCTGAAAAAATATGTGAAGTATGCTGCCAAAATTCCTGGTACCACTGCACCCAATGGGCCCAGCAAAAATCCAAGAAAGACAGCAACAGCTAAAGCTCCGAAAATGAAAACGTATCCTTCTCTTACAATATGGAATTTACCCAAAATTTGCACCTCCTGATACGGCTTTAAACTGGAGATATTATATCGCGATTGTTCCAATTTTGCCATAGAAAATATACCATTTTACTATATATTATTTCTTGCTTCCCATAACTTTAAATACAAACTTTGGAAGTGCCATAAGGCGACCGATACGGCTAGGCTGCTTCAGACCACGGAAAAGCCATTCCAGCTTCGCCTTCTGCATCCACAAAGGTGCCCGCTGCATCACACCGGCCATAACATCAAAGGAACCGCCAACACCGATGGAAACTGGAACCTCCAGCTCCTCCAGATGAGCATACAGCCATTTCTCCTGCTTTGGAACCCCCAGGGCCACAAACAAAATATCCGGCTTGGCCGCCTTTATATCAGCAATAATCTGGGGCTCGTCGTCAGCTGTAAAGAATCCATTGCGGGTTCCTACTATATTAATGCCAGGGTACCACTCCTCAGCCTTCTTTTTGGCCATATCTGCCACACCCGGAGCAGAACCAAAGAAGTAAATCCGCTGATTTTTCTCGGGAGCCAGCTTCATCAGCTCCTGGGACAAGTCATAGCCAGCCACACGCTCAGGCATTGGATGGCCTAGATAGCCTGCAGCCCATACGGTTCCTGCACCATCTGGTACCACCAGATCCGCCGCATTTAATATGGTCTTCAGCTCCTCATCATAGGTAGCCCGCATTATCATTTCAGCATTTGCGGTGGCAATAAGGGTACTCTCCCCCTTTTCAATGAAGCCCTGAACAGTTTCAACAGCCTGCCCCATAGTAGGGGAATCCACCTTTACACCTAGTATGTCAACTTTATCAAAAGACATGATTGCCTCCTAAATTCAAAAATACAAATTTCATTGTAACACAAAAGTGTAAAGAAGGCTATAGAAAACGTACGAAAAGGGACCGCTTTGCAGTCAGCCCCTTTTACATAATCAATTAAATATATTAGTCTTCCTTAATCTTTTTCTTTACATGGGTGCGGATGGAAAGCTCTCTCAGCTGTTTTTCATCAACCTCAGAAGGTGCCTGGGACATAACATCAGATGCGCTCTGGGTCTTAGGGAAGGCAATAACGTCACGGATGGACTTTCTCTTAGCCATGAGCATAACCAGACGATCAAGACCAAATGCCAGACCGCCATGAGGTGGAGCACCATACTTGAAGGCATCCAGCATAAAGCCAAATTTCTCATGAGCAGCCTCCGGAGTAAGGCCGATTGCCTCAAATACCTTCTCCTGCAGGTCGCCCTGATAAATACGCAGGGAACCGCCACCGATTTCCACGCCGTTAAGAACCATATCATAAGCAATTGCCTTAACCTTGCCTGGATCAGTGGTAAGATACTGAACATCTTCATCACGAGGTGCAGTGAATGGATGATGCATTGCCTTCCAACGCTTATCCTCTTCGCTGTATTCAAACATAGGGAAATCAACTACCCACAGGAAGCTCAGCTTATCTGGGTCAATGAGGCCACGACGACGGGCCATCTCAAGACGAAGCTCGCCAAGAGCCTGAGCAACTACCAATGGCTTATCAGCAATAACTAACAGCAAATCGCCAGTCTTGGCGCCAGTAGCCTTCTTAATTTCCTCAAAGGTTTCATCAGAGTAGAACTTCTTGAATGGAGACTTAACGCCCTCTTCAGTGTACTGAATCCAAGCCAATCCCTTTGCACCATAGCCCTGAACATACTGTACAAGGCCATCCAGCTCACGACGAGGAATATTGGCATAATCCTCTACATTAATAACCTTAACCTGTCCACCGTTCTCCAGAACAGAAGCAAATACCTTAAAGTCAGAGCCCTTAACGTACTCGGAAATATCCATCAACTCCATGCCAAAACGAAGATCTGGCTTATCAGAGCCATAACGCTCCATTGCCTCATCCCAAGTCATGCGCAGGAAAGGAGTAGGAATCTTTGTATCAAGTGCCTTCTCGAAGATTTCACCCATCATACCTTCCATCATAGTAAGGATGGTCTCCTGATCGATAAAGGACATCTCAATATCCAGCTGAGTGAACTCTGGCTGACGGTCAGCACGAAGGTCCTCATCACGGAAGCAGCGAACAATCTGGAAATACTTCTCAAAGCCGGAAAGCATGAGAATCTGCTTGTAAATCTGTGGAGACTGTGGCAGAGCGTAGAACTCACCTGGGTTCAAACGGCTTGGTACCAGGAAGTCGCGGGCACCCTCTGGAGTGGACTTACAAAGCATTGGAGTCTCAATTTCCAGGAAGCCATTGCGGTCAAAGTAATCACGCATAATCTTGGTTACGCGATGACGGAGCATAAGGCACTTCTGCATCTCCGGACGACGAAGGTCGAGATAACGATACTTCAGACGAAGCATCTCATCTACATCAATACCATCCTGAATGTAGAATGGAGGGGTCTTGGCCTTGTTGAGGATACGAAGCTCCTTAACTACAACCTCGATTTCACCAGTTGCCATGTTAGGGTTAACGGTTTCCTCGCTGCGGGCACGAACATCACCCTTTACAGCCAAAACGAACTCGCTACGGATGGTCTCAGCCTTGTGGAAAGCCTCCTCACCAATAGCAGCCTCATCAAATACGATCTGCACCAGACCAGAGCGATCACGGAAGTCAATAAAAATCAGACCACCATGGTCACGGCGACGGGAAGCCCAACCACAGAGAACGACCTCACTGCCAACGTTATCCTTACGCAGCTCACCGCAATGATGAGAACGCTTCAAACCTTCTAAAGTATCCATTTAATTCTTCACCTCATACAAATATTTTTTGGGTATATTTATTTTAATTTACTAATAAGCTTATTTACAGGAACCTTTTCCTGCTCGCTACCAGCCATATCACGGAGCATTACCACGCCCTCGGAAAGCTCATCGTCACCCATGATAGCAGCGAATTTTGCTCCCAGCTTGTTGGCCTGCTTCATCTGGGCCTTCATGCTGCGGCCAGCATAGTCAACTGCTGCGCTGAAGCCCGCATCACGAAGATCCATAACCAGCTTAAAGGCCTCCTCCTGTGCTGCTTCACCCAAGGCTACCACATACACATCTACGCTGCGGTTCTTATCTGGCAACAGGCCCTGCTTTTCAAGGGCCAGAAGAACTCTTTCCAGACCAGTGGCGAATCCCACGGCAGGAGTAGGGTTACCTCCCATTTCCTCAATAAGGCCATCATAACGGCCACCGCCTGCCACAGCACTCTGTGCCCCCAAAGGTGGGTACTTAACCTCAAAGGCAGTCTTGGTGTAATAATCAAGGCCACGAACCAAGCGTGGATCAAGCTCAAACTTAACCCCCGCCTTAGTGAGATGCTTTTGCAGCTTTTGGAAGTGATCGGAGCACTCATCACAGAGACAGTCTGTAATCTTTGGTGCATCCTTCATATAAGGCTTTTCCGCATCCTTTTTGCAATCCAGAATACGCATTGGTGCCCTGTCAAAACGGCTACGACAATCCTCACAAAGGTCATCCAGCTTGTCACGGAAGAAGTCCTGCAGCATAGTGCGGTACTTGGCACGACAGTTTGGACAGCCTACAGAATTAATATAAAGCTCCAAATCATTAAGGCCAAGACCCTGCAATAGCTTCATAGCCAAAAGGATAATCTCAGCATCCACAGCTGGATTGGATTCCCCAATGGCCTCCACACCAAACTGGTGGAATTCACGCATACGGCCGGCCTGGGGGCGGTCATAACGGAACATGGAGCCAATATAAAACAGCTTGGTCAGGGCATTTTCAGCGTAGAGCTTGTTCTGCAGATAAGCACGAACAGCAGATGCCGTATTTTCCGGTCTGAGGGTAATACTTCTATCACCTCTGTCAGTGAAGGTGTACATTTCCTTGTCCACCACATCGGTGCCCTCACCGATACCGCGCTGAAAGAGCTCTGTGTGCTCAAACATTGGGGTCCTTATCTCCTGATAACCAAACCGCCTGCAAAGAGAGCGGATGTTATCCTCCACATAGAGCCAGTCACCTACTGTATCTGGCAGTATATCCTTGGTGCCCCTTGGAGCATTTGTCAACATATTATAAAAACCTCCTCTGCTTTGTAAAAAGCAAGGTATTGCAATCTATTTATTATGGGGTATCGCCGTAAGCCTCAGCTATCAGCTTTGCCCTTTTATCAATGTAAATATCAATATCCCTAAGATATGTAATCAAATCCTTGGCGTTAAATGAAGATTTCAGCCGCTTTTCACGGAAATTTACCACCTTGCTGGTGGCCGCCCCGCCAATACCAAGTATTGTCTGATGTTCCTCCATTATCTGGATATTGTAAATGCTTTCTGCTCCCTTTCGGCAGCAGCCCACATTTTCCAGCTGACCGCTCATATACCCCTGACGATAGAGATAATAAGGCTTCATGCCGGCTTTATCAATATAGCTCATGGCAGTATGGAACATCTCCCGACAGGTCTTGTCATCCGGCAGCTCATATTCCTCAAGGTTCATTTTTAAAACTGAACCTCGTTTCAGTGCCAGAGAATGAAGGGTGATGTCATCTGGGCCAAGGGCCACTATTTTCTTCATTGTATCCTCAATATCAGCCACTCCTTCACCTGGAAGGCCAATAATAAGGTCCATATTTATTTCCGGAATACCAGCTGACCTTAAGTCATTAAACATGGTCACAATGGCCTCCGGAGTATGATTGCGCCCTATACGCTTTAGTGTACGGGGCTGCATTGTTTGCGGATTTACACTGACTCTGGTGACATTCATATCCACCATGGTCTGAATCTTATCCGGGGACATACTGTCCGGACGGCCGGCTTCTACAGTGAACTCAATAGTATGCTCACAGTAAAAAGCCTCCCTCACTGCGCTAAGCATTTCCCGGAAATATTTATCCGGCAGGCTGGTGGGAGTACCTCCGCCTACATAAATGGACTGAACCTTAAAGCCATAGTCAGCCACGGTCTGCTTTACTGCCGCCAAATCCTTATGGAAAACCTCCATAAACTCATTTAGGCCATCCTCCTTTGGAAGAATATTGGCTGGGAAGGAGCAATAGAGGCAACGACTCAGACAGAAAGGGATACCAACATAAATACTGATAGTCTTTTCATCAGATTTTGCCAAAAATGGCAGCTGACGAATAGCCATATCCACAATGGTGGTTGCCTTTTCCTCACTGGCCTCATAGTCGTGAAGCAAGCGCTCCACCACCTCATCCCTGGACAGGCCCCCCTCCAAAAGGCGATGAACTATCTTGGTGGGACGAACCCCGTGAAGAATTCCCCAAGGGGCAGCCTCAAAGCAAAATTCCTTCCTAAAGAGCTGATAGAGATTCAGCTTTATCAGGCGATGCTTTCCGGCAGCAAACCTTTCATCACTACGGCCTGCAGTGGTCTGGGTCAAATGAACCCGCTCACCCGCCGTACCCTTCATGGTAATAACGGTTTCCACAATGGGCACATCACCTGGCTTAAGGTTATTTTCTATATTCAGTGTCTCCCAGGAGTAGTCTTCCTCACAGCCCGTCTCAATCTTAAAAAGATTCAGGACTTCACGGACTACCTTGACCACCACCTGGTCCTCACTATTTAAGGTAAACTCTTTAATTTTCAAGCTTCTTGGCACACTCCTGACAGTATCCATAGAATAGTACCTGATGATCGATAATGTTGAAGTTGCAGGTTTCAGCAATCTTCTGCTCCAACCCCTCCAGCATATCCTCAGAGAATTCTATAACCTTATCGCATTTTTTGCAAATAAGATGATGGTGCTGATGACCATTTTCCTCGATTTTCTTCAGCTCATAGCGGGCACGCTTCTCACCGAATTCCATCTTCTGGAGAATGTTCATTTCAGGGCTGCACATTAATTCGAGAGTACGGTATACAGTGGCAAGACCAATGTCATATCCTTTATCCCGGAGAGTACGGTGTACTTCCTCAGCACTAAGGTGTTCTCCTGTACTATTTAAGAAAACCTCCAGTACGTCCTGTCTCTGATGAGTCAGCTTGTACCGGCTGTTCTGGAGTCTTTTTTTCAGTTCTTCAATGCTAAATCCATCGCGCATTTCTATATCCCCCGCATGCCAAAATTTTGTAATTAACATTACTCTCCTAATTTACACTCCAATTATTGTATTATAACGCAAAGAATCATGTTTTTCCATATCTATTTTTATATATAACATGATTCTTTGCGTTTCGACGAGCCCAAAAGCCTACTCGTCATAACGTAATTGTTCAAGAATTTCCATAACTATATAGAAATTCTTCCTATTAGACGTTTCAACGCACTTCCAGTTCGTTGCATTTCGACGAACCCAAAACGCTACTCGTCATAACGTGATTTTTATATAACAGAAAGGAGGGTCGTTATAACCCTCCTCACTTGTCAGAAAAACGGATTTGTTTCCCGCTCAATTCCCATGGTTGATGCCGGGCCGTGGCCGGGGAAGACCTTGGTGGCATCGGATACCTTGGCAAGTCTGTTGCGGATGGAATCCAGAATATCCTCGGTACTGCTGCCAGGGAAATCCGTGCGGCCGACAGAGCCGGCAAAGAGGGTATCCCCACTAAATAAGACACCGCCCCCATAGAAGCACACACCGCCCGGGGTATGTCCCGGGGTATGGATAACCTTAAGGCTACAGCCACCAAAGGAAATATTGTCACCATCCTTCAGCAGCACATCCGCCTTTTCCATTTCTCCAGGTGCACCTACAAATGCCGACAAATTCTTCTTGGCATCTGTCAGCATTTCCCCATCCTCCTCATGGATTGCCACAGGCACATTTAAAGCTTTCTTTACCTTATCCAGGCCCCCGATATGATCAAAGTGACCATGAGTCAGGGCAATCAGCTTCACCTCTACCCCCATTTCCTTAATGGCGGTCAATATCTTCTCCGGGTTTCCACCGGGATCAATTACCATTCCCTCATTTGAATCATTGTCTTTAAGGATATAGCAATTGGCGGCCACCGGGCCCACCTCAAAGCTCTTTACAGAAAAATCCATAGGCAGCGAACCTCCCATCAGTCATTGCGCTTATCCGGATTGCTGGTCATGGCACGACTTACGCTGTAAATATCCTTCAGGCGGCGGATTTTCGCCATAATCTGCTCCACCTGAGAAGTGGCATGAACCTCAATACCCAGAATAATCACGGAAGTCTTGTTGTTTCGGTTAGTCTTGGCATTTACAGAGGAAACATTAATTTTCATTTCTGTAGGAACTGCCAAAATGCTTGCCAAAATACCAGGATTGTCATTGCAATGTATCTCGATTTCTACTGTGTAATCACGGTCAAGACCCACATCCCAGTTTACGGCAATAACTCTGGTGGCCGCATCGCTGGTAACTGCCACATTCGGACAATCCGCGCGATGAACAGATACACCACGCCCTTTGGTAATAAAACCAGTGATAGGGTCCCCTGGAATCGGGTTACAGCACTTGGCAAGACGCACCAGCATACCGCCCTCGCCCTCAACCAAAATACCATGGCTGGCCTTTGATTTTCTGGCAGAGCCCTGCCCCTGGGGACGCTTCAGCTTCTCCAGCATTTCAGAAACATCCTGTGGAGTGTTCTCCTTTACCAGCTTTTTATGCAGCTCGATAAGCTTGGCAATAACACCGCTTACAGTAACGCCACCATAGCCAATGGCTGCCAGCAGGTCCTCGGAATTGTTTATATTAAATCTGAGACATACCTCATTAAGCCACTCATCCCGCAGAAGGTCCTTAGGATCATAGCCCAGCTTCTTGCCTTCCTTCTCCAGAAGCTCCTGCCCCTTGGCCACATTCTCCTCGCGGCGCACCTTCTTGAACCAGCCGCGAATCTTGCTTCTGGTATCTGATGCCGCCACAATATTAAGCCAGTCACGGCTTGGCCCCTGATTGGCCTTGTTGGTAATAATAGAAACGATATCACCGTTTTTCAGCTTGTACTCCAAGGGCACAATCTTGCCGTTTACCTTGGCGCCAACACAGTGGTGACCGATTTCCGTATGGATTCTGTAGGCAAAATCAATTGGCACAGACCCCTTTGGCAGATCAATAACATCCCCCCGGGGAGTAAATACAAACACCTCATCAGAGAAAATATCCATCTTAAGGGCCTGAATGTATTCACTTGGGTCGTTAAGCTCCTGCTGGAGATTTACCATCTGGCGCAGCCAGGACAGCTTCTTGTCATAATCATTGGCCGCAGTGGCTCCCTTGCCATTTTCCTTGTACTTCCAATGTGCTGCAACACCGTACTCGGAAATTTTGTGCATAGCAAAGGTACGAATCTGAATCTCCAACGGAAAGCCACGGGTCATAACAGTAGTATGCAATGACTGATAGCCATTGGATTTCGGCATAGCAATATAATCCTTGAAGCGCCCCGGAATTGGCTTCCACATGGCGTGGATAACACCAAGAACCGCATAGCAGTCCTTAACACTCTGTACCAACACCCGTATAGCTGACAAGTCATAAATTTCACTTATATCCTTATTATCCCGCTTCATCTTGCGGTAAATGCTATAAAAATGCTTGGCTCGACCGCTGATTTCCGCCTTTATGCCGCTTCTTATGAGCTTGGTATGAATCTGTAAAATAGAATCCTCAATAAAGCGCTGACGCTCCTGGCGCTTTTGCTTAACCTTTTCCACAAGATCATAATAATGCTCAGGCTCCAGATAACGAAGGCACAGATCCTCCAGCTCCCATTTAATGTTGGAAATACCCAGACGGTTGGCCAAAGGTGCATAAACCTCAATGGTTTCCCGGGCAATACGCTGCTGTTTTTCCTCCTTCACGAATTTCAGGGTACGCATATTATGAAGTCGGTCCGCCAGCTTTATGATAATCACGCGAATATCCTTGGCCATGGCCAGAAACAGCTTGCGGTAGTTCTCTGACTGCTGCTCCACCTTGGACTGGAATCTAATCTTGCCCAATTTGGTAACGCCATCAATCAGCATGGCCACCTCAGCCCCAAACATTTCCTCCATCTGCTTAATGTCGTAGATGGTATCCTCCACCACATCATGCAGCAGAGCTGCTGTAATGGTTACGGCATCAATCTGAAGCTCTGTGAGTATTTTGGCCACACATAGAGGATGTATAATATATTCTTCACCAGAAGCCCGTTTCTGCCCCTCATGGGCCGAATGAGCCAGGTCATAAGCCCTGCGGACGAGATCCACATCCGCATTGGGCTGATATTTCAACAACGCATTAATAATATCATCAATTGTAACATCCGCCGTTGCACCGGCTGGAACTGGGGTATAAATATCCACATTTACAGAAGTTGAATTGGCATCCATTGTCATCACCGCCATTCAATACACAATTTTTAGTCAAACTTTTATTAATTATAGCATATTTTCATAATTCTCTATACATAAAAATAGCTATAATCCTCTATTTTCCTCTTTTTTCGTAAAGGAAAGGGAATAGCTCTTAGCTATCCCCCTGCTTAAATCATATAATTATCTAAACTATTCATTAAGGTGGCAAAAGGTCTCAGAATCCTGTAAATTCATTTTGCCAGTACCTTCTACCAAATGACACACACCAGCATCATCCACCCTCATCAGCCCCAGTTCCTGAAATATTTTTAATCCATATTCAGCAGCCTTGGCCTCTGACTGTCTGCCATCCATACGCATTCTCATAGCCAGCCAGGCAGGATCCTTTAACACGGGCTTTTCTTCATCATGACACTGTTTAAGAAACAGATACAGCTCCTTTAAAAACTCCCTGTCCACACTGATAGGCTTTTCATCATCCAAAGGAGTGTCCAAACTTCTTATTATACACTGAAGGTTTCGGTTACCTTCCCATTCGTTTATCCCCAGCTCATAAACAAGATCCTGTGGCTGAGAATTCATTTTATCCAAATCCTCATTCATATTGAAGGCAACAGCCTTTACGTAGCGATTACCATCTGTGATGCTAAAACGCATGTGGCGATTTTCTATCCCCATATAAGAGGCATACGCAGTCCTGACACCCCTACAGCCAAATAGCGGGCTGTCGTTTTTCATGCCGCAGGGCTCCAGTAATGCCAGTTCATCCACCATTTCCATGGTAACATCCAACGGGGAAATCTCCTGATCCAATTCATAAAAGGGAACATATTGCTCTGCTGTCATCTGGCGATTGGCCTCAATCTCCATAAGCCGTCTGAACTCAGGAATGTTTTCTTCTTTAATGGTGAGACCTGCCGCCCCTTCATGGCCACCGAACTGTACCAGCACATCCTTGCAGTTTTCCAGGGCCTCATAGAGATTAAAGCCCTCTATACTGCGGGCAGACCCCTTTCCTATGCCATCCTTCAGGCTGATAACAATAGTAGGCTTATAATACTTGGAATCCAGTCCCGCTGCTGTTAGTCCAATAACACCATGGTGCCAGTTCTCTCCAGCTACTACCAGCACACGTGTATTGTCCACGTCCACACCCTTAAGCTGTTCCTCGGCCTCCAGCTGCATTTCATCCTTCAGCTTTTTACGCTCTTCATTTATACCATTAAGCTCCAAAGCTATCGCATCTGCTTTGATACTGTCCACAGCCGTCAAAAGGTCAACGCCCAAGGTTGCACTGCTAAGTCTCCCTGCCGCATTAATGCGTGGTGCCAGCATAAAACCCACCACCATACTGGTGACTGGCTTGCCAAGACAGCCAGCTGCCTCCAGCAACGCTTTTACACCCACCATATTGGAGTTTTCTATAGCCTTTAATCCCAAGCTCACAATACGTCTGTTTTCGTTGGTAAGGGGCACCGCATCGGCCACCGTCCCCAGGGCCACCAGCTCCAGGCCACGGTCGTTTAGAGGCTCTCCCTTTATTCTTTGCCAAAGGGCCTGACACAGCTTAAAGGCAATGCCAACACCTGCCAGCTCCGGGCATGGATACTTGGAATCCTTTCTGTGGGCATCCACCACTGCCACTGCATGGGGAAGCTCATCTCCCGGAAGATGGTGATCAGTAACGATTACGTCCATCCGCCCGGCCACAGACTTTATTTCCTCCACGGATTTAACACCGCAATCCACGGTAATGAGGAGCTCTATTCCCCTATCCACCAATTTCTCCATGGCTTCAGCATGAAGGCCATAGCCCTCTGTGAGCCTGTCAGGAATATAGTAGTCAACCTTCACTCCCAGCTCCTTGAAGATAATCATCAACAGGGAGGTGGCTGTAATTCCATCACAATCATAATCGCCATATATGGCAATACTTTCTTTTTTTTCAATAGCATCAGCTATACGTTTTATTGCCTTATCCATATCCGGAAGCAAATAGGGATCACAATATTCAAACCGTTCAGGATGAAGGAATATTTCTCCTTTTTCCTTAGTATCAATTCCCCGATTTATCAAAGCCCCTGCCAGCAGCTGGGATATACCCAGCTCCGCCGCCAGCTCTGCGGTTCTTTCCCCGGAATAGGGTTTAATTCTCCATTTTTTTAGCATCAAAACCAACTCCTATAACTATTACCCTAAAAACTTCGAGAAAACTTTTCAAAATCCTCTTTTGTGCACAAAACACACGGGAGTCAGTTTTCAATACATAATTCACACAAAATCATCAGCCTTTACACGAAAAAAGGAGCCCCATAACTTGGAGCTCCAATTTTTCATCGATTTTCCTCTAGTCTCATAAGTACGAAGCACAGGTCTGAAACCCTGTTAATATATAATCTGTCACTGTCGTGGACTATCTCCTGCTCCGCCAGGTCCAAAATAGCCCTTTCAGCTCTCCTTATAAAGGTTCTGGCCAAATCTAAGCAGGATCCTCCCTGGGATTCTCCCGCAATCAAGAACTGATGCAGAGGTGGCAGCTTTGCCTCAATACCGTCAATTATTGACTCCAGTTCATTCACATGTTCATTGGTAATCAGTGGCTCCTGATCCAGGGAGGCCAAATCTGCCATGAGCAAGCCGTTGTTTTTCTGAAGCTTCAGGATAATTTCCTTTACCTCATCATTTTTACAAAAGGCTCTTGCCATACCAAGGGCTGAACTTACCTCATCAATAGTACCGTAGGCTTTCACCCGCAGGGAATTCTTCGCAACCCGCTGACCTGTATAAAGGCCCGTTGTTCCCTTATCGCCGGTTTTGGTATAAACACTCATAACTTCATAGCCTCCTCTTTCACATCTCTTATGCCTGTCCCATACTTATCAGTCAAAAATCTCAGTAGCACTAAAGTATAAGGAAATCTCTCTTGCTGCACTCTCCGGTGAGTCGGAAGCATGGACTGCATTGCGGCTGCCACTGGAAGCATAGAGCTTGCGGATAGTTCCCTCATCAGCATCTGCCGGATTAGTTTTACCATTAATCTTGCGTACATTGGCAATAGCATCCTCACCAGCCAATACCATGGCAATAATTGGACCGGAGGTCATAAAGCCTACCAGATCATCATAATAAGGACGACCAATATGCTCCACATAGTGCTGTGACGCCAGCTTTTCATCCATCTGAAGCATCTTGACAGCCAAAACCTCCAGGCCCTTTTCCTCGTAAATCTTGAAAATATCACCAATGTGATGTGCCTTCATGGCATCTGGCTTAATGAGTACCAATGTCTTTTCCATCTTGAAACAATTCTCCTTTTAAATACCTCAATTTTTGATTTGCTTTTACAAATCCTTTAAATCCTTACTATACACCTTGGCAAGATCACTGTGGGCATCAGCAGATTCCTGAAGGGCATTAATTTCCTCTTCTGTGAGAGGGCGTATCAGCTTAGCAGGATTGCCATATACCATAGAATTTGGTGGGATTTTCTTATTCTGTGGAATAAATGAGTTTGCACCAATAATGCAGTTTTCGCCAATCTCAGTGTACCCCATAATCACTGTTCCCATACCAATAAGACAATTATCATTTATCTTGCTGCAATGTACCACCACATTATGGCCAATGGTAACGTTGTTGCCGATAATTGTCGGAGTATCCCACATGGTATGAATGGTGCAGTTGTCCTGAATGTTAGAGTTGTTGCCAATAACCACCTTGTTAATATCCCCACGGACAACGGAACTGAACCAGACACTGCTGTTATCGCCGATTTTAACATCACCGGCCACCGCAGCATTGGGTGCGACGTAAACATTCTTACCTAGCTCAGGCTTTTTTTCAGCCAACGCAAAAACATTTCCCATAAAAATACCTCCCTCAAGATGTATCCTCAATTAATTATAACAAAGTTGTCATACAAATTCTAGTCTTTCAGCCATTGTGCACAAGCCCTGACCCGCTTTTGCCATAGCCAATCCCCCAGTGCCTTTCCCCAAACTCCCTCAGGAGCCATATTTCCATCAATGGATAAAAGCACATCTCTAAGCTCTGTATAACGCTCCAGATATTTCGGAAGCTGCCCATGGTCAGCCCTTATAATATGGCAAAAATCTTCAGGGGGAAGATAACTGGACATTTTGTGCAAATGAAAAATCAGTTCTGTTATTTTCCCCGGCTTTTGCATCAACGGGGCCCGCATGTGCTCCTCAATAACCAGACTACCTGCCCGTATCCACTGATTTGGAAACTTGGCCCGTTTATTCCAGCTCTTAAGGACATCCAGCCCCTTTTTCTCATGGTCATAATGATGGGGCAGCATTTCTTTTGGAGTAACACCCTTTCCAATATCGTGGACAAGGCCTGCAAAAACAGCTACCACATTATCAGTGGAGGCTGCCACCTTATCTGCCACCAGCATGGTATGATTGTAGGCATCTCCCTCCGGGTGAAAATCCACAGGCTGAGTCTTGCCAATGAGAGCATAAATCTCAGGAAACAGTGTCTCCAAAAGCTCTGACTTGCCAAGGACTTGAAAGAACACTGATGGCTTGCTGGTTTCCAATGCCTTCTTCAACTCCCCAAAAATTCTTTCCGAAGGCTCCCCCCTTAATTCCTCCCGGCAGCCCTTCATGGCATCTATAAGCTCTTCTGAAACCTCAAAGCCCAGCTGAGTTGCCTGCCGTGCAACTCTTAAAGCCCGCACCGGATCCTCGGAAAAATGCTTTGATATGGGGCGCAGTATCTTATCCCCAATATCCCGCCTGCCACCGTATAAATCAATGATCTTTCCAGTAAGCACCTCCATGGCTATACTGTTCACTGTGGTATCACGCCTGTAAAGGTCCTCCTCGATGGTAATATCCTCATGGGCCACTATTTCAAAGCCTGTATATCCTGTGCCAACCTTTCGTTCCTTTCTGGCAAAGGCCACCTCACAGCTTATCCCGTCTATTTTTACAAGAAAAACTGGAAACGCATTGCCTATGAGCTTGGCAGCAGGAAAGCATATTGCAAAATTCTCCTTGGATAAGCCCACCACCACATAATCCTTGTCATGGGGATCCTTGCCCATGAGCTTGTCACGGACCCAGCCCCCCACGATATAAAGAGTTCCTCCGGCTTCTCTTATCTGTATGGCAAATTCATTTTCTGTCATTTATTCACCGCCCTAGCCCTATTATCTTTTAAAATTCGTTGTTTCAGTTTAAATTCCTGCATAACTGCACCAAAAAACTGCCGTAACCACGTCACAGCAGTTTCCATATTGAAGTTCATTTTCTATTCAATAAGGCGGGCCCCTTCTTTATCAATGTTCAAAATCATGTAAGCGGACTCCACATTATTCTCCTTAAAGGCTCTCTGCATAGCTTCAGCTACACTTCTCTCATTACCGGAGGCAAGAGCCATAAGGCATGGACCAGCCCCGCTGAGGAACGCACCCAAAGCGCCTTCCTTCCTGGCGGCCTTAAACACATCATACATTCCCGGAATAAGCTCAGCCCGATAAGGCTGATGGAGCGCATCATCAAAGGCATTTCTCAGAAAATGTCTGCTCCCCTTTATAAAAGCCGCTATCATCATGGCCGTACTACCAATATTAACTATTGCATCAGCCCGGTCCACCTTCTCCGGCAACACTTCTCTGGCCGCCTTGGTTGGCAAAAAGAAATCCGGAACCACAACCACCATCTTAAAACGAATCTTTGGAATAAATCTAAAGGTTTCCGGCCAGCCATTTCTCACGGTGCTTATGGTCATACCGCCAAAGATAGCCGGTGCCACATTATCGGGGTGTCCCTCAATATCCGTGGCTATTTTTAAAAGGTCGCGATTTTTTAAAGGATTCCCCAATGCCTCATTGGCCGCCTTAATGCCTCCTACAATAGCAGTTGCACTGCTTCCCAGGCCTCTGGAAAGGGGCACATGGTTATCCATCACAATTCTGGCACCCTTAAATTCATCGGCACAGCCCACTCTACGAAGTACCTTCTGAATTGAACGCCATACAATGTTGCGGGAGGTTCTGGGAATATTTTCCGCACCCTCACCGTGAATTTCAATTTCCAGACCTTCCTCCCTAAAAAGGGTAAGCTCCAGATCGTTGTAGCAGGAGCATGCTATCCCCAAAGTATCAAAGCCCGGCCCCAAATTTGCCGAAGTTCCCGGAACTCTTACTTTAACTGTCTTTGCATCCATAACATTGCCCCCTAATTAATTCCATCAGTCTCCCTCAACACGAATAATATTGCAGATTTTATCCACAACTGAGAGACTACGTAAAAGCTCTGCAGCTTTTTCCAGCTTTTTATGCTTTACCACATGGGTAACAGCCACAATCTCCGCATGATTATTTACCATACGGGTCTGAATAACAGATTTTAGGCTTACCTTGCTGTCGCCAAAGGCTGTAGCAATTGCCGCCAGAACCCCCGGCTCATCATCCACATGGAGACGAACGTAATAAGAGGATTCCGTATCCGCCAGAGGGCAGATTTCCCGCTTGTTATAGCAGGTGCAGCTAACCACAGCAGAATTCCCCGTAACCATATTACGGGCCACTGCAATAATATCAGCCAACACAGCAGAAGCTGTTGGCAGGGAACCAGCACCTCGACCATAAAACATGGCATCTCCAATGGCATTGCCCCTAAGGAATATTGCATTGAATACATCATTAACTGATGCCAATGGATGAGTCTGGGGTAAAAATACAGGATGAACCCGTACATTAACTCCCTTGTCGCCATAATCCTTTGCCACAGCCAACAGCTTTATGACATAATCCAGCTGCTTGGCATAGGCAATATCGGCAGCCTCGATTTTGGTAATACCCTCCACATAAACGCTGTCCAGATGAATTCTCGTATTAAAGGCAATGGATCCCAAAATAGCAGCCTTTCTAGCTGCATCCATACCCTCCACATCAGCCGCTGGATTAGCCTCAGCATATCCCTTTGCCTGGGCCTCCTTTAGCACTTCATCATAATCACTGCCATCCTGGGTCATCTTTGTAAGCATATAATTGGTGGTGCCATTTACAATACCCATAATGGAACTGATTTTATTACCGGTAAGACATTGCTTTAACGGGGTAATAATTGGAATACCGCCACCTACGCTGGCCTCAAACATAAAGTCCACTTTATTGGCTTCTGCAGCAGAAAAAAGCTCCTCCCCTGATTGGGCCACAGCATCCTTGTTGGCTGTTACCACATGCTTACCAGCCTTCATGGCCTGAACCATATATTCAATGGCAGGATGAAGCCCCCCCATGAGCTCAACTACGATGCTAATATCAGGGTCATTTAATATTTCATCAACATTATCAGTAACCTTGATGCCGTCGAGATTATCCCGCTTCTTGGTCAAATCCCTTACCAAAACTGCTTTAATGCCGATTTCGCAGCCCACGCGCTGCTCGATATCCCTTACATTTTTCTTTAAGACCTCAACAACTCCGGATCCTACAGTACCGGAGCCCAACAGTCCAATCTGAATTTTTTTCCCCATAAAGCTCTGTTACTCCCCTCACGCCTGAGCCTGTCCAAGAACCTCTAATCTCTTAACGCCATCAACCATACGAAGCTTATCAAGCAGGGCCTCCAGGTCTACAGACAGATTTACAGTTTCAATGGAAACAGTAGCATTAGCCACACCCTGGAGAGGAATTCCCTGGTTAATGGTAAGAACGCTGCCAGAGTCATTGGAAATAGTATTGAGTACACTGGAAAGAACGCCCTTCTTGTGCTCCAAAAGGAAGGTCAGGGTAACAATCTTGTTCTGACTTGCCTCATAGAATGGGAATACATAGTCCTTATACTTGTAATAAGCGCTACGGCTAAGCTCCATCTTTTCAACAGCCTCATTAATAGTGCGGGCATTTCCACGCTTCAGCATTTCCTTAACCCGAATGGTCTTCTTTATTGCTTCTGGCAAAATTTCTTCTCTAACAAGGAAAAATCCGCTTTTCTCTTTTGATGTCATATTTTTTCCTCCGTACACTATAAGTGGATATATTTCTACATACAAGGGATATTATACACTGTATCCTCTGAGATGACAATAGTATTTTCGCCCAAAACGTAAAAATGGGTACTCATAATACATACGAGCACCCATTTTGTCTACATATCAAATACATTATTTAGCGGCTTTAATCTTACTCTCCGTACCATTCAGGAGACGTTCAATATTTGATTTATGACGATAAATAATAAAGATTGCCGCCAGGGTACCAAAGCCGATATAAACCATAGGCATATCGAAAATAAGGGCAAGAACCGGCACCAGAGCCGCGCCCACTATAGAACCTAAGGATACATACCGGGTTACAAAGACAATTGCCAGCCAAACCAAAAATACGATTGCTGCAACCACTGGCATAAGCATAATAAGAACTCCCAAACCAGTGGACACACTTTTTCCGCCCTTAAACTTGAGAAAAAGTGACCAGGAATGGCCTACAACGGCCAAAATTCCACAAATAACACCATACTCAGGATGATCAGGGAAACCGCCGGCGTAATAAATACCCAGACCTGCTCCCAAAAAGCCCTTCAGCATATCCAATACAAAAATGGATATGCCCGCAGGCTTGCCAATAGTTCTCCAAGCATTGGTGGCACCAATATTTTTACTGCCATGTTCCCTAAGGTCAACTCCCCAAACAGCTTTTCCTAAAATAAGACCATTTGGAATAGAACCAATTACATAGCTTAATACACAGGCAATTATCAGCTCCAACATCAGATATCCTCCTCTTCCTTACGACCGCGAACAATCAGCTTCAACGGAGTGCCCTCAAAGCCAAAGCTCTCACGGAGACGATTCTCCAAAAATCTCAGATAAGAGAAGTGCATAAGCTCCGGATCATTTACAAACACGATGAACTTAGGAGGTCTGATATCCGCCTGAGTCATGAAATAAATCTTCAGCTGCTTGCCCCGATGGGATGGTGGTGGATTTACAGAAACCGCATCACGAATAAGCTCATTCAATACACTGGTCTGAATACGCATGGACTGCTGATCCGCCACATACTTTACCAGCTCCACAATACGAGGAATACGCTGATGGGTCAGGGCAGAGGTATACAGAACTGGTGCATACTGCAAAAATCCCAGCTCGTCACGAAGGTCCTCAGTAAATCTCAGGGTGGACTTATCATCCTTATCTGGGAAAATATCCCATTTATTTACGATAATTACCACGCCCTTGCCAGACTCATGGGCATAACCGGCAATTTTCTTATCCTGCTCGGTAATACCCTCAAAGGCATTAATAACCATAAGAACCACATCGGCACGGTCCACAGCACGAAGGGAACGCATTACACTATAACGCTCAACTGCTTCATCAATCTTTCCCTTGCGGCGCATACCGGCAGTATCAATAAGCATAAACTTGTTTCCATCGGACACAAAATGAGTGTCAATGGCATCTCTTGTTGTACCGGCCACATCACTTACAATAACCCGTTCTTCACCAATGAGTGCGTTTACAATGGAGGACTTTCCCACATTTGGACGACCGATAACAGCAATACTGATTTCATCCTCTTCCTTTTCCTCATAATCATTCTTAGGGAAGGACTCCACCACAGCGTCCAAAAGATCACCAAGTCCAAGGGCATTTGAAGCAGAAATACCAATCGGGTCACCGAGGCCTAAATTATAGAATTCGTAAATATTGGCTTCCAGCTGAGGACTGTCAATCTTATTAATAGCCAAAACCACCGGCTTCTTGGCAGAACGTAGCATGTGTCCCACTTCTTCATCAGCAGAGGTTAGGCCTACACGACCATCCACCACAAATACGATAACATCAGCCTCCTCCATGGCAATCTTTGCCTGCTGACGCATGGAGCGAAGTATCTGATCACTTTCATCAAATTCAATGCCGCCTGTATCAATCATAGTAAAGGTATGATTGAGCCATTCAGCGTCCATATATATGCGGTCCCTGGTAACACCTGGCATATCATCAACTATAGATACCCGGCGCTTGCCAATCTGATTAAATAAAGTGGACTTGCCCACATTCGGGCGTCCAACGATAGCTACTATAGGCTTACTCATTGTTGTGGCCTCCTCTCTTGGTATATGCAGCATTACTCTGCCACATATAAGCAGCTGCCTCACCATTTACTCCCTGATAATTTTCAAAATCAGTAAGGGCATTGAAATAGTCCTTGCCATCACCTACTGTCTCCACCCGACCATGGAACCAGCTTTTGAAATCATCCAAAGAAACATCATCCAAAAATATATTATCGCCAGCTCTGAGGGCAGACTCAGGAATCAAAATCCCGTCAAAGTCATCCTTTAAAGCATCCATTGCACTTTTCATATCACGGGCAGTCAACAGCCCGGATACATTTACTGTGGTTCCGAAATGGTTATTGGGAACCGGAACTATGGTAACATCAAGATTTTCCACTGCCAGCTCATCTGCCAGCTTTCTGAACATTGGTGCTACAGCAGTTCCTGTCACAACTGCCAGCCTGAATTTTCTATCATAGCCCTTTGGCTGAAGCTCAACATCATTACGGGCAGAGGAAAACTCCTCCATAAAATTACGGGCCAGACCTATACCATTGTCCAATTGTGGAAACCCATCGTAGACTTCTGCAGGAGGAACCTCTTTTCCTGCCAAAAAATAGAATTCATCACCTAAATAGACAAAGGTCCTGCCAGTGGCCTCTCGCTCCTGTTTCTGGAACCTCTCCACTTGTTCAATGACTTTTAGGGCGCTTTCCCTATCAAATCCCTTTAAAGGGTATTTATCCTGTCGAAACTTTGTAAGTCCCACGGGAACAATAGCCATGGACAAGGCATGTGGCTTTCTTGCCAGAATATCCCGTATGGATCGGTCCAATTCCTCACCGTCATTAAGGTCACGGCAAAGTACAATCTGGGTGTGATATTCCACATCAGCCTTTTCCAGCTTATCCAGCTGGGTCATAAGATTTCCCGCCGTCTTGCAGCGAAGTATCTGACATCTTAGCTCCGGATTGGTACACTGTACCGAAACAAACAATGGTGATAAATGATATTGCTTTATACGCTTAAAATCATTGTCCACCATATTGGTCATTGTAACAAAATTGCCATATAAAAATGACAGACGATAGTCGTCATCCTTTATATTTAAAGTCTCACGCATACCGGGAGCCACCTGGTCCACAAAGCAAAAATAGCAGTTGTTGGCACACTTGCGGATACCATCAAATACTGCAGATTCAAACTCAACCCCCAGCTCCTCATCGTAATCCTTATCAAATTCCAGCATTTCCTGGTCGCCATTCTCATGCTCGACCAGCATATCTATTTCTTCATCAGCGAAGGCAAAGCTAAGGTCTATAATGTCCCGGAGCTTCATACCATTCACTTCGATTATCTTGTCTCCCGGAACCAGCTCCAGCTCCTCAGCCAGACTACCAGGCTCCACGGACAGTATTTTACCGTAGCCCATACATTCTCCTGTTTTCTTTTATTTATAAATATATCTAATTAAACTGTAAATAGGGAGTGATGAAATCATCACTCCCCAATAATAATCATTATACAGTTAAAGCCCAAGGCCGTAATCTATATGATTACTCAGCCTCGTTGGACTCGCCAGCCTGCTTAATGCTGAGAGAAATACGCTTTCTGTCAACATCGATGTTCAGGATCTTAACAGTAACCTTGTCACCGATAGCAACTACTTCATCAGCGCTCTTGATGCGTCTGTCAGCAAGCTCACCCATAGGAATGAGGCCATCGAGACCCTGCTCAATGCGCATGAATGCACCAAAAGCCTTCAGGCCAACGATCTCACCAGAGATAATATCGCCAGCATTGTACTTCTCAGCCTTAACTACCCATGGATCTGGCATGGTGTCCTTAACGCTCAGGGAAATACGAACCTTGCCATCCTCAGTCTCAGCAATGCTCTTAATCTTAACGTCAAGCTCCTGACCCTCTTCCAGAACATCTGCTGGATCCTTAACACGGTTCCAGGAAAGATCGGAAATGTGAACCAGACCATCGATACCACCGATATCGATAAATGCACCGTAGTTAACCAGTCTCTTAACAGTACCCTTAACTACATCGCCTTCCTTAACATTCTCCAGCCAGGACTTGAGCTCAGTCTCAAGAAGCTGACGACGGGAGAGAACCAGACGCTGCTTAGCTGGATCCAAATCAATTGGAACAACCTTTACAGTCTGGCCAACATACTTGGAGAGATCCTTAACAAAATTAAGCTCAATCTGGGATGCTGGGATGAATGCACGAACGCCGAGAGCGCGGGCAACCAAACCACCCTTAACAACCTGAGTAATCTCAGCCTCGATTGGCTCAGCCTTCTCAACGATGCCATCAAGCTCCTTCCAGGATGCAAGACGATCAGCCTTAACCTTGGAAACAGTGAGGCCATTCTCGCCGCCCTTGGCAACTACGAGAACCTCAATAACATCATCAACCTTAACAATGTCCTTTGCGGACTCAGGAGCAGGCTCAGCAAGCTCAAACTTGGAAATTGGAACATCGTTCTTGTTGCCCTGGATGTTAACGATTGCTTCGCTATCATTTACTGCAACAACTGTAGCCTTAACTAAATCGCGCTCATGTATCTCCCTCATAGAATCTTCTGCTGCTAACCAAGCTTCCATTGAATTCATTTCTTCTGACACTTTTTATAAACCTCCTTGATAATCCAGTCCGGTGTAGAAGCACCAGCTGTGATACCAATTTTTTTAATTTTATCAAACCAATCGTCACGAAGCTCTTCTGCTGTTTCGATGTGGTAAGTTTTGCATTTATCACTGCAAAGCTGTGCAAGCCTTGTAGTGTTGGCGCTGTTCTTGCCGCCAATAACAATCATTAGGTCAACCTCTGTTGCCAGCTTCATAGCTGCTGACTGACGCTGATCCGTAGCTGTACAGATAGTTCTCAGTATCTTCATGTCGCTGGACTTATCCAAAAGCCGTTCAACAATCAGCTTAAATTTTGGAGCAGAGAAGGTTGTCTGAGCAACAACACCCAGCTTGCCGTACTTTGGTAATGAATCGGCCTCTTCCTCTGTCTCAATGGCAACAGCTCCATCACCGGCCCATTCGATAATGCTCTTTACCTCCGGGTGGCGCTTTTCACCAATAATAACTACCTGATACCCTTCATCCGCAAGCATTCTGGCCGATGACTGGGCCTTACGGACATGGGGACATGTGGCATCCACCATATTAAGTCCCATGGCTTCAACACGGTCATATACTTTAGGACCTACCCCATGAGATCTTATAATAATGGTCCCTTCCTTGACTTCATCAAGGGAATCCACCGTTCCAACGCCATTTTCCGCAAGCTTTGCAACCATCTGGGGATTATGGATAATTGGACCAAGTGTATTTGTCACCTGACCGGGAGCCGCTGAATCCTCTGCCAGCTGTATAGCTCTCTTTACGCCATAACAAAAGCCCAGGTTGTCTGCAAGGATTACTTCCATAACATATCACCTTGTATGCTGATGATTATTATTTGTCCAACATACCCGTCTAGTATATCATTATTTTTCAAGCTTGGCTATTCATTTTTATTAAATTATCAATTTTCTCCATAATTTTTTTAGAAAAATCAGCCAAAGCTTCCTTATCATTGTGTTTTCCTTCAAAATACATTGGCTCTCCATAAATAATTTGGAGCTGTGGCAAAAAGCCTCCGTTTTGAAGGATTTTATTTGTGCCAATAATGGCCGTTGGCACTACAGGAACCTTAGACATAGCTGCCAAAAGGGCCACTCCGGATTCAGCCTTGTGGGTCTTACCGTCCTTACTGCGGGTTCCCTCCGGGAATACCCCCAGACAAAGGCCCTGCTTTAAAATCCCCAAAGCAGTTTTTATGGCCCCCCTATCAGCGGCACCACGCTTTACAGGGAAAGCATACAGACTTCTGATTATTGCCCCGGCAATGGCGGGCTTAAACAGCTCCTCCTTTGCCATGTAGGCAACTGGCCGTGGCATATATGTTCCCACAATTGGGGGATCCCAGTTACTAAGATGGTTGGCAGCCATAATCATGCCGCCCTCCATGGGAACATTTTCCTTGCCCATAACCTTTGGACGGAACAAAATACCAAATAATATCTGAAATATAACCTTTAATATACTGTAAAACATCTAATCACCTGCATCTGTCAAGAATAGCCTTAACTACTTCCTCAATGCTCATATCACTGGTATCAAGAAGCTCTGCATCCTCCGCCTGAACCAATGGGGAAATTTCGCGCTCGCTGTCAGCCTTGTCACGGGCAGCAATCTCCTCCTGGAGCTTTTTCAAATCCACGTCATAGCCCTTGGCCTTCATTTCCTTGTAACGGCGGTCAGCCCGCTCCTCAATGGAAGCTGTAAGGAAAATCTTAATATCTGCATTTGGCAAAACATTGGTGGCAATATCACGACCATCCATGATAACGGAGCCCTGAGTAGCCATCTTGCGCTGCAAATCTGTGAGTCTTTCGCGTACTGGTCCAAGGGCAGCCACCTGGGAAACGATGCCGGTTACCTCCGGGGTACGGATGGCAGCTGTAACCTCTGTGCCATCTACAAAAACCTTGGTTTTTCCCTCTTTATAATCGAGAACAATATCAATATCCTTAACCACATCATTAATCAGATCATCGGTTACGGTCTTACCCTGCTGAAGGCTCTTCCAGGCCACAGCTCTGTACATAGCGCCAGTATCAATATATGTGAATCCAAGTTCCTTTGCTGCCATCTGAGCAACAGTGCTCTTGCCTGCTCCTGCAGGGCCATCAATTGCAACTACTAATTTTCTCATTTACCATTACCTCATCTTTAATATTTTTTATTTTGTTAATCTATCCAGCTCTTCATAGAAATCAGGATAGGAAATATCCACACAATCCGGATTCTGAATCTCCACCCCTGCCCCGGCAATACCCAATACTGCCAGACACATGGCCATACGGTGGTCATCATAGCTAAAGCACTCCGCCATCTTAGGGGTACTGCTACCGTGAATAATCAGACCGTCTTCCTTGCCTTCGATAGTGCCTCCCAGCTTGGCAAACTGGTTACAGATAGCCTCCAGTCTATCTGTTTCCTTGACGCGAAGCTCCCCGGCTCCAGTAATAATTGTATCGCCATCAGCAAACATGGCTGCCACAGCAATAATAGGGATTTCATCCACCAAACGGGGAATGATATCTGCCCCGAAGCTGGTGCCATGAAGCCTAGCATATTTCACCAAAATATCTGCCACCAGTTCGCCACCGCTCTTGCGTTGGTTCTGGATTGTAAGATTAGCCCCCATGTCCTTTAGCACATCAATAATACCAGTTCTGGTTTCATTGATGCCCACATTTTTCAAAAGGAGCTCACTATCAGGAATAATAGATGCTGCCACCAGCCAAAAAGCAGCCGAGCTAATATCTCCCGGCACTACCAGCTCCTTTGGGGCAACCATCTTTTCAGGTGCCGTTATGGTAATACTGCTCCCCTCATATTTCAGTTTTACACCAAAGGTCTCCAGCATAAGCTCTGTATGATTTCTGGAAGGGTATGGCTCCACCACGGTGGTTTCTCCCTCTGCAAAAAGTCCCGCCAGGAGCATGGCGGATTTCACCTGGGCACTGGCCACAGGCATATTATATTTATACCCCTTAAGCTTTCCCTCCACGGGAACTATGGTAATTGGCAATTTTGTATTATTTGCCCTGCCCACTATATGGGCCCCCATCTGGCTCAAAGGCTTGATAACCCGTCCCATTGGCCGCTTATGCAAGGAACTGTCCCCCGTAAACACTGACACGAATTTTTGTGGGGCCAGCATACCCATCATAAGGCGGAGAGTGGTACCGGAATTTCCCGCGTCAAGAATAGTGGTGGGCTCCTGCAAGCCATGAAGGCCATTGCCTTTTACAATTAGCTCAGTATCGCTTATTATATCCACCTTAGCCCCCAGAGCCCGCATAACGCCTACAGTAGACAGGCAGTCTGCCGAAGGAAGAAAATTTGTAATATGCACAGGAGTATCACCCAAAGCGGAAAGCATTACACTTCTATGGGAAACGGACTTGTCCCCCGGAATAATAACCTCGCCCCGTAATGCCTTTAAGGACTTATTTATAACTCGATTTCCCACTTGCTTACTCCTCCTCATCATTCCATACAGACCAGTTACCCGCTGCTGCCCCCATAGAAAAAGCCGCCTGTAAATTATAGCCCCCGGTGTAGGCATCCACATCAACTACTTCACCGGCAAAATAAAGATTTTTTATCAGCTTGGATTCCATGGTCTTGGGATTTATTTCCTTTACATCAACGCCTCCGGCTGTAACAATAGCCTCCGCAATAGGCCGTGTTTTGGTTACGGTTACCAGCAAGCCCTTTAATACATTTATAAGGCGGTGACGCTCCTCCTTGGTAATGGAATTCACCATTCTGTCTGGCTCAATATATGCTCCGTCAAGGATTGGCGGAATTAACCTCCCCGGCAGTAAATCCTTCAGGGCATTCTTCATTTCCTTTCGCTGGTATTTCTCAAAATCCCTTAAAACTCTGGCATCCAGCTGTTCGAAGGAAAGGGCTGGTTTCAGATCTATCATCAACTCCACAAAGCTGCCCTCCTCCAACAGCTGGGCAGTTTTACGGCTAAGGGATAGAATTATGGGACCACTGACACCAAAATGGGTAAACAACATCTCCCCAAACATATCCGTTATTCTTTTTTCATCGGCAAAAAGAGTAACCCGCACATTTCTTAGTGACACGCCCTGTAAATCCTTTACCCATTCCTCCTCCAGCTCCAGAGGAACCAGGGCTGGAAGGGGTGTCACCACCTTATGGCCGATTTTATCAGCCATTTTATAGCCATCCCCTGTAGAGCCAGTGCCGGGATAGGATGAACCACCTGTGGCAAGAATTACCGCCTCTGCCTCGAATTTTTGTCCATCATCAGTTTTTACACCGACAGCTTTATTACCCTGTACCAGTATTTCTGAAACCTTCACCTCGGTGTACAGCTTAACTCCCAGCTCATGGAGCTGAAGTACCATGGCATCAACCACATCGGCGGCCTTGTCACTGACCGGGAACACCCGGCCTCCCCGCTCCACCTTGGTGGGCACTTCAATGCCATTGAAGAAATATTGCACATCCTCATTATCAAAGGCACGAATACAGCTGTTCAAGAACTTGCCATTGCCAGGGATATTTTTAATCAGCTCTGGAACCTCTGCCACATTGGTAATGTTGCAGCGTCCCTTGCCAGTTATTAGCATTTTCTTGCCAGCCCGCTTCATTTTTTCCAGCAAAACCACACTGGCACCGTTTTCCGCCGCCTTTATGGCCGCCATCATGCCGGCGGGACCTGCTCCCACCACAACAATTTTATCCATTAATTGCACCTTGCTTTCCCGCAATATGCTTCAGTTTGGCTACTTCGTCCGCCGTCAGCTCGCGATACTTTCCCCGACTTACCCCCTCCAGAGTAAGCCCTCCAAAGGCAATACGCTTTAGAGCCGTGACATCGTGTCCCACCGCACTGAACATTCGCCTCACCTGACGGTTGCGGCCCTCGTGAATTACCACCTTCACCTTAGACCAGTTTCCCTGCTCATTATATTCCACCAGCCTTGCCTCTGCAGGGGCTGTCATGCCATCCTCCAGCTTGATGCCACTGCGGAATTTCTGGAGCTTTTCCGGTGTAACCATGCCTTTCACCTTGGCCAGATAGGTTTTCTTTACCTCATAACGGGGATGAAGCAATCCGTTCATCAGCTCACCATCGTTTGTCAGCAATAGCAAGCCTTCTGTATCGTAGTCCAGCCGACCGATAGGGTAAATGTATTCATGAACCTCCGCCAACAAATCCACCACTGTTTTCCTACCCCTATCGTCCTTTACGGTACTCAGATATCCCCTTGGTTTATTCAATAAAAAATACAGCTTGGCCTTTTCCTTACCAATGGCCACGCCGTCTATAGCTATTTCATCAGTTTCATCGGCCTGAATGCCCAGCTCTGTAACCACCTGGCCATTAAGACTTACTCTGCCTTCTTTAATCAGCCGCTCAGCCTCACGACGGGATGCCGCCCCAGCCCGACTGATAAGTTTTTGTATCCGTTCCATCACTAGACACTCCTTCTTTATGATTAAAACACAAAGGCCAAATGCTGTCTAGTTTAAATTCATGTGCAATATGAAAATCCCCTGCAGTAAAATGATAACTTTATTATTATTAAGAAAATTGATATAATGAATCGGTATGCAAAAAATATTGCGTTATATAAAAAGGTTATTTATATAAAGGAGAGCACAAGATGATTTTAAACCGTAAATCAGTGGAACTTTTGGCCCCGGCCGGCAACTGGGATGCCCTGGTGGCAGCCGTGGAAGCTGGTGCCGATGCTGTTTATCTCGGTGGCAAGCATTTCAACATGCGTATGCACCGCAATAAGGAAACAAACTTTGACGATGAGATGCTGAAGAAGGCTATTGAATATACCCATGCCCATGGTGTTTGTCTCTATATCACTCTTAACAACCTTATCAGTGATGATGAAATTGAGCCTTTAAAGCAGTATCTTGCTTATCTGAATGAAATCCGCCCGGATGCGATTTTGGTGCAGGATTTTGCCGTGCTGGAAATTGCCAGGGAAATGGGCATTACCATTCCTTTCCATACTTCTGTTATGATGAATACCCATAACGAGCACGCCATCAAAAAGCTGAAGGAATATGGCATTACCAGAATCGTTGTAGGCCGTGAAATGACCCTTTCCGAAATGTCCCTTTTCAAGGAAAGAACAGGGCTGGAAATCGAGTATTTCATGCATGGTGATATGTGTATCGCTGAAAGCGGTCAGTGCATCCATTCCGGAGTGCTCTTTGGACAGAGCGGCAACCGTGGCCGTTGTCTGAAGCCTTGTCGTTGGGCATACAAGCTCATTGACGAGGAAACCGGGGAAATTCTTGATAAGGATGATCAGCACGACTACAAGCTGGCTCTCAAGGATATGTGTATGTACAGAAACATCCCTGAACTCATCCAGGCTGGTGTATTCTCCTTTAAAATTGAAGGTCGTATGCGCCCAGCTGATTTTGTACGCCGCATTGTGGCCACCTACAGAAAGGCTATTGATGCCTATATTGAGGATCCTTATGGATATCAGGTGGATGAAGAGGGCTGGCAGGACCTTTACAAGAACCGGGCCCGTGATTTTACTACCACCTTTGCTTTGGGACAGCCTGATGTCAGTGATATCGGCTTTGATGGCTCCCGTGAGCCACGTTTCTTCAGTGATGCTGTAGAAGAGGCTGGTTTCCAGGATGAAATTTTAAAGGCTGAGCCAGCAATTAATAAGGAAAACAAGGGCAAGCGTCAGCTGGCCGTACAGGTGGCAGATATTGCTTCCGTGGAGGCTGCCTGCTCCAATGGTGCTGACATCGTTTATTTATCCGGTGAAGCCTACAAGCCAAAGAAGCCTTGGTCACTGAAAAATGTGGCAAAGGCCATTGAAATCGGTAAGAAATACAACGCCAAAATCGTTATTGGTACCCCACGCACCACCATGTGCCGTGAATGTGGCGAGCTGGAGCAATATCTAAAGGCAGTCAATGAACTGAAGCCAGCCGGCGTGCTGGTAAGCAATCTGGGCTCCTTAAAGCTGGCCCAGGAGTGTACTGATTTACAAGTACAGGCGGACTTTTCCTTCAATCTCTTTAACCATAAGGCTGCCAGCTTTATGAAGAAGAACGGCATATCCATGGGTACTGCTTCTCTGGAGCTTTCCTTTGCCCAGGTGAAGAATCTTGTGGAGCAATCTGAGCTTCCTATTGAGATTATCGTTCACGGCTCCTACGAGTCTATGATCTGTGACCACAATTTTGCCGCCATGATTCTTCCATACAAGCATTTGATTAACCCCGAGTTTGTAAATCGCCATTACGCCTTAAAGGATACTGCAGGCGGTGTTCATCCACTTCGTATGGACCAGTTTGGTCGCAACCATATTCTCTTTACCAAGGATTTGTGCTACTACCCATATCTGGAGAAATTCAACGGCGTAGCTGCATTCCGCATTGAGGCCAAGGACTATGCGCCAGAGCTGGTGGCAGAGCTTACCAAGGCATACCGCACTGCTCTTGATAATCTGGATGCCGGCAAGCCAGCCTTTGATGAAGAAACCTTCAAGAAGCTGCAGGAGTCCGGTCCTAGAAAGCTGGGTATCGGTGTATATCGATTCCGCCAGTCCCAGGATTCACTCTAATCGACCTCATCCGAGCGCTACGCGCCCACCTTCCCTATAGGGGAAGGCTTTCAATTCCTAAATATTTTTTAATTTATAGGAGGTATTGATAATGTCATTGGAAAAGCCTATTGGTCCTGAGGCCATTCTGGAAAAGAAGAAGAAATACATCATGCCTTGTCTGGCTCATTTTTACAAGGAGCCACGTCAGTTTGTAAAGGGCGATATGCAGTTTTTGTACGACAGCGAGGGACGCAAATATCTTGATATGTTCGCTGGTGTATCCGTTATGAACTGCGGTCACTGCAACCCTGAAATTCTCGAAAATGTGGTAAAGCAGGTCCAGTCCCTGCAGCATGTCTGCAATATTTATCTCACTGAAAATTTCGTTAATCTGGCTGAAAAGCTGGCCGAGGTTACACCTGGTGACTTGCAGAAAACCTTTTTCTGCTCCACTGGAACCGAGGCCAATGAAGGTGCCATGCTATTGGCTTCCATTTATACAGGCAACGACGAGTTTATCAGTCTAAGAAACGGCCTCCATGGCCGTACCAAGCTCACCATGAGTGTTACTGGTATTCAGATGTGGCGTACTGATCCTCATCCATGTGGGGGTATTCACTTTGCTCCAAATGCTTATTGTTATCGCTGCCCGTTGGGGAAAAAATATCCTGAATGTGATTTGGCCTGTGCCAATGCTGTCGAGGACTTGATAAAATATTCCACCAGTGGCCATCCAGCGGCCATGATTGCTGAGCCTATTCAGGGAAATGCGGGTATTGTAACGCCTCCAAAGGGATACTTTAAGCGTGTTAAGGAAATCCTTGAAAAGTACAATGCTCTCCTTATTATTGACGAGGTGCAGACAGGATTTGCCCGTACTGGCAAGATGTTTGCCATTGAAAATTTCGATGTGGTGCCTGATATTATTACCATGGCCAAAGCCCTTGGTAATGGTGCTCCAATTTCTGCCTTCACTGCATCTGCCAAGATTGCAGATACCTACACCAAGCCAGGTGCCTCCACTCTTGGTGGTAACCCTGTATCCTCCATTGCCGGTCTTAGCGTTATTAACTACATTCAGAAGCATAATCTCATGCAGAATGCCCAGGAGCGTGGCCAGCAGCTGTATGATGGTCTGGTTGAGCTTCAGAAGAAGCACCCTATCATTGGTGATATCCGTGGCCTGGGTCTCATGCGTGGTGCAGAATTTGTCCATGCCGACAAGAGCCCGGCTCCTGAGGAGTTGGATATGGTTCTTGAAGAAATGAAGGACCGTGGCTTTATTATCGGCAAGAATGGTATTGAGAGAAACGTTATGGCCTTCCAGCCACCATTGGTTGTTACTGAGGAAGACATCAATAATGTCTTAAATGCCCTGGATGATGTTTTAACAAAGCTAATTAAGTAAACTGATATCAATTTAATAAACACACAAAAATCCCTGCCAAGAAGGATTAACATTCCTCCCTGACAGGGATTTTAATATTCTCGTATAATATTATTTGATTTAAATCACCGTTACACAATTCTTGCCGCCCTGATTCTTTGATTTATACATAGCTGCATCAACCCGCTGAAACAGGGATAGAATAGTATCATCCTTGGCAGCTGCCGTAATACCGATGCTCACCGTCACATTCTTCACCTTAAATTGTGACGTCAATCCCATAATTTTACTTCTGATACGCTCGGCCACATTAGCGGCCACATCCACATTACAATTATTAAAGACAATTATAAACTCATCGCCACCCCAACGGCCTGCCCTGTCCGTGGAGCGAATATTCTGTTTAATGAGATCTGCCACACTCTTAAGGACCTCATCACCAGTATCGTGCCCCAGGGTATCATTAATGCTCTTGAAATTATCTATATCCAGCATCATTACTGAAACTGAATTTCCCGATAATTGACATCTGTATAAAGAATTCGCCATTTCAGATTCCAGCTCGCCACGATTGAGAAGATTGGTGAGAAAATCGATTTTGGCAATATCATAAAGGCGTCTGTTGCTTTCCTCCAGCTCGTTGGACACAGCCTGTACAAAATGCATCATGTGACTCAGTACACTGTTTTGATGCTCCAAGCGGATTGGCTGCATTGATTCATCATTACTGGATATAACCTCATGGCCGCCCTCCCTGAAGCCGATTATGGAAAGGCACATGTTATTGAGGTATATATCTCCCCCTGGGGTTCTCATGTATTCGCCGGAGGCGTAAATCCCCGTGGAAGGAACGCCCTTGCGGCAAGCCTCCAATTCCTGGTTAACATCCTTATGAAGATGAATATTTCTTGCCCAGCAGCTTACAGCAAATATCCCCTCAGGATTAAATCTGATCATTTCCATCTGGATATTGCGGGCCTCTTGAATAATAACAGCTGGATCACCATAGCACAGACGAATCATATCACCTACAACGAAATCAGCCCCATAGCTGGCACTGCCATCCTTATCAAGTCGTCTTGGCAGTCTGGACAAAAAGGCCCCATTTCTGATAATTGAAAATGGAAACGCCACCGCTTCACTTAAAAACTCATCATTCCAATTGGTAATGCCCAAATATTTCTCATAAATTGTCCGGACAGGCACATCATCTATTTCACAAATAGTATGATAGTTATCCAATCTGGTCACGGTCATAGTCTTGCCTAATGGCTTCCAGCCACTACCATAGCCAACATGAACATTTAAGGATTTGCCATTAAAGGCTACCATTACATGTCCCCTATGGATGACATCATCACCAGTAAAAACAAAGCCCTGGCCAGCCGGAGTTGTACCATCATCCACCACTCCACCAAAGAATACTACCTCTGGTGGCAACTTAGATATTTCCTCGAAGAAAGGCATTGTATTAATGGCATAGCCGGCAGTGAGCATCTCCACTGCAGCCAAATTATCCACCTTGGTCAATTTTTCCAAGATTTCCACACCGATTTCCTTACTTTTATCATCATCCCAAAATACCGGGAAAACTTCAATCTGTCCTTCTTTAAACACAGAAAAAGTCAAGGAAATGCCATAATAATTAATGACACCAGCTGTAATCATAGCCGATGCTGTTCCACCGGCGATTTTAGCCTCAGGTAACACTTCCCGTACCTTTTGAATTAAATCTGGAACCTTATCCTTTAAATGGATATTGGCATAAATCGTAACCAGCACACAGGAATACTCCCCCATGCCAGCTAGCTGACTGGAAAATTCATCCACTTTATTAAAAAATGACTGTACATCTTCGCATAAATACGGAATGTGCTTCATATAATTCACCCCAAAATCAGACAATGGTGCCATTGACAAAATTATACCATAAGATATTAGTTCACTGCGAGGAAAGATTTTTAAAAATTTAAAGAGAAACATTTATTATGTAAACATAAAATAATCAGCACTTTTGTTTGCAGAACACTTGCAATAGAACATATATATGATATACTATAGGTACAAAACTATTATGTAAGGAGTGTGACTAATGGGACGTAAACGCTGTGCCGATGAGCGCATGAGCCAAATTTACAATTACATCAAGGAATTTCTTTTATCAAAGGGCTATCCGCCTTCTGTTCGCGAGATAGGCAAGGCTGTTGGACTTAAATCATCCTCCACCGTACACGGATATCTCAATCAATTAGAGGATGCGGGGCTGATTCGCCGTGATCCGACCAAGCCTCGTGCAATTGATCTTTTGGAGGACAAGCCTTGGGAACGTACTGTCAATGTTCCGTTGGTTGGTGCAGTAACCGCCGGTACTCCTATTCTGGCGCAAGAAAATATTGAGGAGGTCTTTGCTTTCCCACAGAACCTCCTAGGTACCACGTCAGAAACCTTTATGCTGAAGGTTGACGGTGAAAGCATGATTAATGCCGGCATATATGATGGCGACTATATCATGGTCAAGCAACAGAGCACTGCAAATAACAGTGATATTGTGGTGGCATTGGTAAATGGAGAGGCCGCCACCGTAAAACGCTTCTTCAAGGAAAAGGATTGCATCCGTCTACAGCCAGAGAATGACTCCATGGAGCCTTTCTATGAAAAGAACGTAACCATCTTGGGAAAGGTAATCGGCATCTATCGCCAAATGTAAATCCAAATTCAACCCGCTATATGCAAAGAGAGCAACCCGTGAGGCTGCTCTCTATTTTTATGTCCAAAATTTAATTTTTAAATTTATTATTTGTTTTCGCATGGGACGTATTTGCCAATCAGTTTCACTTATTGTATATGTCCTCAGCGGTCAATGTCCTCAATAGCCTGGGCTGCACCCATAATGCCAATTACAGCATGCTCGAAGGTGACGCCCCCCTGCATATATACGTTGTATGGAGCACGCATTGGGCCATCAGCACTAAGCTCTATGGATGCCCCCTGTACGAAGGTACCTGCTGCCATAATAATCTGGTCCTCATAGCCTGGCATATCCCATGGCTCAGGAGCGGCAAAGGAATCCACTGGTGAATACTTCTGAATACCCCCGCAGAAGGCAATGAGATTTTCAGGAGTATCCAGCTGTACAGCCTGAATAATATCTCCACGCACATCAGTAGGCAATGGCAGAGTTTTATATCCCAATTTGCTGAACAAGCCAGCAGCAAATACTGCCCCCTTTATGGCCTGGGCCACCACATGAGGAGCCATAAAGAAGCCCTGGAATATCATGCGGTTATTTGCCAGAGATGCTCCCAGCTCGTCACCCATGCCTGGTGAAGTCATTCTGTAGGAAGCCAGCTCCACCAGCTCGTCCTTACCACAGATATAACCGCCTGTAAGGGCAATACCGCCACCCGGGTTCTTGATAAGGGAGCCCGCCATGATATCTGCGCCCACCTGTACTGGCTCTCTTGTATCCACGAATTCACCGTAGCAGTTATCAACAAAGCACACACACTCAGGCTTAATACGATGCACCTCAGCACAAATAGCCTCAATATCATCAATGCTCAATGGATCACGCATGGAATAGCCACGTGAGCGCTGGATAAGCACCATCTTGGTATCCGGTGTCAGCTTACCCTCAATTCCAGCCATATCTACCTTGCCATCCACCATATCAAGCTCATCGTATTTTATCCCAAATTCCTTTAGGGAGCCCTTGCTCTCAGAAGCATAGCCGATTACAGTCTGCATAGTGTCGTATGGAGCACCGGTAATGGACAGCAGCTTATCACCGGGACGCAGAATACCAAAAAGTACAGTAGCCAAAGTGTGGGTACCGGATACAAACTGGGTACGAACCAAAGCCCTTTCTGCCCCAAACACCTTGGCAAACAGCTCGTCTGCCTTCATACGGCCAACATCACTATATGCGTATCCCGATGTGGTATTGAAATGGGATTCCCCCACCTGACACTCACGCATAGCATCCAATACCTTTAAAGTATTGGCCTCAGCAATAGAGTCAATACGTTCAAACATAGGCTGACTTTCAGCCAACACCTGCTTTTTTAATTCGATTAATTTCTCAGAAAATGCCATTATATATAATTACTCCCTAAATTAAATTTCATATTGCTTATATGTTTCAGCATCGGTTACAGGAAGCTCAACCTCCAGTACCGTACCCTTTTCATCATAATCTGTTTTAAGAACATTTCCATCTTCATGGAGACGGGTGATTACATTTCCTTCAGTATATGGAATGCACAATTTTATAATTACCTTCCCCTGATTAAAGAAGGAGGCCAGCTTTTCCCTCAGCTTTTGCAAGTCCTCGGATTTTTTGGCAGAAATAACCACACCTTCACGGCCCTGCAGCATCCGCTGGGCATCAAAATCAGTGCCACCCTTTTCCATTAGCCTGTCAGCCTTGTTAAACACGAAAATGGCAGGCTTTTCCTTTGCCCCAATTTCATCCAGTACCTTAATAACGGCCTTTATTTGCAGCTCGTAATTAGGGTCGCTGGCGTCTACCACGTGGACCAGCAAATCTGCCTCTGTGGTTTCCTCAAGAGTTGCTTGAAAAGCGCTTACCAAGGTATGAGGTAATTTCTGAATAAAGCCTACAGTATCCGTAAGAAGAATCTGAAGCTTTTCATCCAGATCTACCAGACGAGTAGTTGGATCAAGGGTGGCAAAGAGCTTATCCTCTGCCAAAACATCAGAATCCGACAAAGCATTAAGAATAGTAGACTTGCCGGCATTAGTATAGCCCACCAATGCCGCAGAAGCCAGTCTTGACTGCTTGCGCTGATTACGGTGCAGCTTGCGCTGATTTTTCAGTTTTTTGAGCTGTTCCTCCAAATCGTGGATTCGACCATGAATGCGCCGGCGGTCCATTTCCAGTTTTGTTTCACCTGGACCACGGGTACCTATACCGCCGCCCAGTCTGGACATAACAAGGCCCTGTCCGCCCAAACGGGGCAGATTGTACTTCAGCTGTGCCAGCTCGACCTGTAATTTACCGGCACTTGAACGGGCCCGCTGGGCAAAAATATCCAATATAAGAGCTGTCCTGTCCACCACCCGAAGGCCTGTACTAAGCTCCAGATTTCTCTGCTGAGACGGAGATATTTCGTCATCGATTACCAGCAGGTCCGCCTCCACATTCTGGGCCAGCATGGCGATTTCCTCCACCTTGCCCTTTCCCAGAAAATAGGCATTATTCGGCTTATCCTTGTTTTGGATAACCTCACCCACTATTTCTGCCCCGGCAGTTTCCACCAGGCCACGAAGCTCCGCCAGAGAGTCCTCCACCCGCCAGTCATCTCTGCGGGAGCTAAAGGCTACACCAGCCAAAATGGCCTTTTCCGTCTGTTCCTCTGTATCCTTGAGACGATTCTTTCCCAGTGCATTATTGACAAGCACAATCAGCTGAACCAAATCGATATTGTTCAGCTCCTTCAATGGCAGCTCCTTGGTACCACTTACCACATAGCCCCCATCCTCGGTCAATTCACCATTAAGGAAGGCCAGACTGCCATATATTTTATTATTCTTTTTGAGACCAATGGCCACCATGCAGTCAAATCGCATACTCCTAAGGGAGGACAAATCTGGGGCCGAAAGTCTTGTATCAGCACTGGGATGGGTATGAACACAGCGAATACCAGATAAGCGGATGGCACTCCTCTGCTTAATATCCGGCAACTCCACAGTGGCATCATCACCAACGGAAACCTGCACTACAGTTCCCTTGCGGTTAATGTACACAGCCACCTCACGGCCCAAAATCCCCGTAAGCTCCAGCATTTTTTCCGCTGCCTCCCGGGTAATAATCTGCCCCTGGGGAATTTCCAATTCATAAAGGGTCTCCAGCTCCTGGATAACCCCTGATTTTATGTTGTCCAGCTTACCATTTACAACCATAAATCACCTTAAAGTCATCTGTTAATGATGTTTTGAATATTTTTCAGGGTAATGGACATGGAACCGTCCTCCTCCTTGAAAAATTCCACAAAATCTGTATTTTCAAAATAATCAGTAGGAATAGTAATCTCAATCCCTGTATCAGTGCTGAGCTTATGCTTTTTCATCTTTTTCAGGGTAGCCTCCTGATTTACCTCCACAGGCTCCGAAAAACCGGCTGTTTCAATGGCGTGATTGTAGTCCGCCGCCATGGAAGGATTATCCTGGAACACCTCACGGCCAACAGCCACAGGGTCCAGGACAGCGTCCTTTTCCATATTTTCAGCAATGAAGTTCTTTACGGCAGTAACTGCTGCTACCTCATCCTGGCAATAGGCTTCAGTGACCTTCTTCACTGCCTTGTTAATTTCCTTTATAGTCTCAGCGGGAGACGGGGTCTGGGCACATTCCAGAAACAATTCGGGAATAAGATATATGCTATTGCCATCCACATTATATTTTCGCGACTTGGAAAGAATTTCCATGGTCTCACAGTTAATAAAAACGAATTCGTCAATTTTCTGGGTAAGGCCAGGAAGAATAGCATAATTATTAACCAATTCAGTGGATACCTTGCCATTTTCATCCACATTAATCTGATGTACATAGCCCTGATGATTGTTGCATTTAAAGATAACCAAATATCTTGTTTCATCAATGCGGGCATCACATATAAGCAAATCCGTAGATGAAACGGCCTCTGCTGTTGTCAGTACCTTATAAAGAGCCCCTGCCACCTGACGGGAAAAATCTATAAATTCCATTTCCCCGCCAATATAGCCATCAAGCATAACCTTAAATTCGCTGTTGCCATAGAAGCTGCCCTTCTTGGCGTCCTGGCTGGAAATGGTCTTTTCCACATGCTTAATGAGAAATTCCGCTGTAGCCTCATTCATTTCCAACAAGTCGTCTGAAAAAACCTCATTGGATTCATTTACATCTAAAATATGAAGAATAGCCTTTTCAATAACTACCATATTTTCACCTCAAAAAAGAAGCTGCTGTATTTCACAGCAGCACCAAAATAGCTATATCATTTTATCACGATGGGAATTTACACGCAACTTTTAAAAACCAGCAAAAATCCAATAAAGTACAGGTGCCACCAGCAGGGACGGCAAATAATCCAGCACCTTTATTTTTGTTAAATTAAGCATATTTAGGCCGATAGCCAAAATCAGCAGACAACCAGTGGATGATATTTCAGCAATAAGCTCATCTGACAGAAAGGGAGAAATATATTCCGCCAACAATACAATACCGCCCTGAAAGAAAAAGGTAAAGACCGCTGAGCCCATAACACCTATTCCCATGGTAGCAGTAAACATAATCCCCGATACAAAATCCAGCAATGACTTGGTGTACAGCATGGCAAAATCAGCCCGCAGCCCGGCATTTAGGGAGCCCACAATAACCATGGCCCCTACATTCATAATCAGGCAGGATGTAACAAAGGCATTGGCCATCCTAGCCGCTTCACCGGCACCAGCAAAATGGGCCGTAATGCGGGCAGCTGCCCTATTTATCCGGCCATCAAGGTCACATAATTTTCCTATAAATACACCTATTACAACCGCCACAATCAACAATAATATGTTTTTTTCCACAATGGTCCCCTGAATGCCTATAACCACAGTACATAGACCAAGGGCTTCCATTATGGCATCAGAAATCCGCTGAGGAATCCCCTTTCTCAGAACCAATCCGATAAGGACACCAATGATAATGGCAACAGTGTTTACAATAACAGCAAAAATGAGATATCACTCCTCAAAACATACAACTGCCATTATTTTAGCACGTAAACAAAATATATTACAGTTAATTGTTTCTAAACTTCTCCAAGGTGGACATTAACACCTCTACATTTATAGGCTTGCCTATGTGAGCATTCATACCCGACTCCTTTGATTTTTGAATATCATCCGCAAATGTATTTGCTGTCATTGCAATAATCGGTATACTCTGGGCGTCTGACTTATCAGCCTTTCTTATCTGCACAGTAGCTTCATATCCGTTCCACTCAGGCATCATAATATCCATCAAGATTGCATCAAAGGTACCCGATGGCTTCTCCATGAAAATATCATAGGCCTCCCGACCATTTCCTGCTTTCGTCAATATGACGCCTGCATCCTCCAATATCATGGTGATAATTTCCATATTCAGCTCGTTGTCTTCCACCACCAGAATCCGCATCCCCTCAATGGAATTATCTGATTTCACCGTTTCCTGAGGTTCCTCCAAAACATTATGATTAATCCTAAATGGCAGGGTAACTCCAAAAGTAGTACCATGTCCCACCAGACTGTCCACCACAATCTTTCCCTGCATTTTATCAACCAAAGCCTTAACAATGGCCATACCCATACCAGTACCCTGATAACGGCTGCGGGCATCGTCCTTTTCCTGTGTAAATGGCTCAAAAATATGACGCAAAAATTCTTCGCTTATGCCGATGCCGGTATCCTCCACGAAAATATCATAGGTTACCGTATCCTCATCCTCAAATCCAAGCTGGGCAGAAATATTAATGCTGCCATTAGGTTTATTATACTTAATGGCATTGTTTATTAAATTCATCATTATCTGCTTGAAATGCAACGGACTTCCGATGACATCAGGATATTTCATACCGCCGTTGTCATTATACTTGATGGATATTCCATTTTCCCGTGCTCTGATACTGCAAATAGCGATTACTTCTGACATAAGCTCTTCAATATTGAATGGATCCTCAGCCAATTCAACATTGTCACTTTCCAGTTTGCTCATATCAAGGACATCGTTAATAAGGCTCAACAAATGGTTAGCCGCCACCTTGGCCTTGACTCTGTTGGCATTTAACAGCTCCACATCCTCAGGGTGGCGTTCATCAATTTCCATAAGGCCTATGATACCATTTAAAGGTGTTCGTATATCGTGGGACATGCGGGAAAGGAATTCTGATTTAGCCTTGCTGGCCCTTTCTGCCTTTTCCAAAGCCCTTTTCAAATCACGGTGCTGTTTTTTCTCAGCCTTTACCAGCTCCTCATTGCGTTTAAGCTGTATATCCACTTCTGCCTTGGCCCGCTTCAGTCCAGTAAGGTATGCGTACAAGCCACACAAAACCAGAATGAACATCAAGCCACCGCTAAATATGAATATAACACTATTGTCCCTTATAAAATCCTCAAATGTATACTTGGTATTGGACTGTATATACTTAAATACATAATCAGAAACCACAGCTTTATCAATCAAAGCAATTCCTCTGTTAAGTATTGAAAACAGCTCCGAATGATTTCTTGGCACACAGATACAGTAGGACAGACTGGTGCCTAAAGGCATTGTTTTTATATTGTGATACTTGTAATCATTCAGCCGGTCCTGCATGAACAATGAGGACATAATCGTACAGGTAGCATCCCCGGACAGTATGGCATCAAAACACTGTTCCACACTGTCATAATGCTTAATCTCACTATCCTTATATGGCTTCAAGACCTTTTTTATTGGATTATGGTACAAGCCAATCTTGGCGAAGGTTTTATCCGAATATTCCCCTCTGTACGCCACATTCATAGGAACGCTCATGATTTCTGATGTATAGCTATATTGATTATCCTCGCTGTAACGCACATCTCCAAAGGCAGGGAAGGACATATCAATCTCATTGCGGGCAAAGCCCTGCATCATATCCCCTAAAGAATCGTACGCCACATACTCTATGGTTACCTTATCTTCAATATTGAGATTTTTCAATATCATATTAAATACGTCTGTGATTACACCGGTCGGGGAACCATCTCTTTCCTGCCCACAAAATGGCATATAGTCCTTAAAATAACCCACCCGCCATAGCTTATGATTACTGAGCCACTTGCTCTCCTCATCGGAAAGGGTACTATTAATCAGGGTAGCTCCATAATTATTAAGCTGCAATTTCTTTATAAAGAATGGATCAGCCCTGTCAATATCAGTCAAAGCATAATTCAACTCATACAGCAAATCCGGTTTATTTTTATTGACAGCCAAATAGAACGGTTCCTGTCCCACCTTAACCACAGGTGCATAACCGGCATCAACCTTAATATTATTATCTGTTGCTACCACGCCATCAATAAGACCGGCTGCAAAATCCTTATCCCTTTCATTAAAGCCATCATAATAAATAATATCTAAATCGACATGATTCCTCGCCGCCCACAGCTCCAAAAAATAAGTCATTCGATTATTCTTGATACCACCTATTTTTTTACCATTCATAGTGGAAAAATCATAGGCGTTCATGGTTTGGCTACTGTCATGCTGAAAAACCCAATAATTATCTGTACCCATAGGATAGTCTGGAAACAGCATAGACTTTTTGCGTTCTTCGGTAACAGATACACCAGCCATCAGGTCTATTTCGCCATTTTGCAGCTTTTCAATAAGCTCCGGCCAGTCGCCATCGACAAATTCATAGTCCCAGTTGGTATAATTAGCCACTCTGAAAAGGTATTCATAGCAATAGCCACTTCTTACCCCGTCACTATCCGTTTCCTGGAATCCATAGCTATCGTACCAGCCTACCTTCACTACCTTTGTATGCATATTCCCGGCGGAATAAGCTGTCAATGGAAGACCAATAAAAAAAAGGTAAAAAAAGCTAATTACAGCGGCAAACAGCCTTATGAATTTTTTATTTAACATATTTATCATGAAGTATCACCTCATATAAATCTCACAAAGGTATACCTATCTTCAATATACTTCGACAAAGCACCATTTTTGTCCTTCTTTTCAACAAATTAAAATATATAAAAAAGCGATTCCCAGGGAGACAGCACTACCAAGAAATCGCTTTATCAAGCATTAATGTTGTTTATAAATAATAATAGATTTATTTTGTTGCTCGTTGACGGATTTCCCGCAAGCGATCCACCATGTGAGCCCTCAGCTTTTCCTCCAGCTCCTCCAGATTTTTGGAGTCAAAGGTGTAATTCATTTCCGGAATATTTCTGATACGGGCCTCACCAAAGAATTCACTGCGGAATTCATTATAATAAATGATGAAGTTGCTCTCAATATCAAAATCCGAATAATCAAATACTATATAGGAGCCATTTAGTACCCGAACCATTTGAGTAGGATTAATAAACAGCTTATAGCCCTCCAGCTCCTCCGGCAAAATATCCTTATAGTCCCATTCAGTAATATTAAGAGCCTTGGTCACATAGCTTATGGAATCAGGATTATATATAGCCAGATCATGAACAGCGGACTCCAGGTAATTTTTCAGATGCTGCTCAAATTCACTGAAGGAAGCGGTAATAAACTGCATCAGACAAAACTCTGTAAGCCCCCGTCGAATTTTCAGTTTATATTCCTTTGTTTCCTGATGATAATACGCCACAAGGCCCAGATGCTTCTCCTCATTTACATAGGAAAAGAGCTCAAAGGTATCCCCTACCTCCTCATAGCGTTTAGTATAGACCAGGTCATACATTTCCTTAGGCAGCTCATCAAGATACGCCCAATCAGCAGTTTCCTGCTGTATTTTTTTCAAAATATCAGGCTTCATAAGTATAACCTCTACAGCTTAATTAAAGTACACAATAGTGTCTTCAGGCTTCTTTTCCTCAGTGAAGGCCTCCACCTTCATCTTAAGGTTGTCAATCTCACCATTGCTGTCATACTTCACATGTATAACTCCGGTTACCTTGCCCCACTTACGCTCATTCTTTCTATGATTAAGCTGTTTGAAGGGCGCACCGGTACCGGATATTCCCAAAAACATCATGTCATCGGCACAGCAGGCCATACCTACACGACCTACACCATAATGAATGACCCCATCCTTTTGGGCAGAACAGAGATAGCCGTCAAAAATGATACGCTTCTTGTCATAGTGATCAGGGTGGTCCTGCATATCTACAAACCAAGCGCCATAGTCATCCAGCTCCAGTTCAATCTCATCCTTGTCAATGGAAAATGGCAGCTCTGGCTCCTCCTCCACAAAATCCTCCAGATCAGATTCAAAAATAACCTGTGCACGGCGATTTACCACCCGGACATTACGGCGAATGTCCTGCTGACGGGTTTCGTGGTCACAACGGTTGAATATAATCAGCTCGCAATAACGGAACAAATCCACAAAGCGATCCTTCATATTCTTCTGGTAAACCTCGAAGGTCTCTGCATTAACCATGCCGATATTCTGGAAATCAAACCATTCCTCCGGAAGGGGAATGTTCATATAATCTCCCGCATTCCACATACCATTGGCCTCAATTAAGACGCTGGAGGGATTGTATTTTTTCTGAAGCTCCTGATAAAACTCGGTGGAAAGCTCCTCCACATCCTCTACCACAATAATCTTGGAATGGCTCTCCTGCAGAAGCTCCTCGTCAATTTCTTCCTCGCCCTCCTCGCCTAAGATAATTAGGTTGCACTCGGCTTTGGCGAACTGATTATTCTGTAAAAAATCCTTGATTACACTGGTTTTGCCACTTTCCAACAGCCCCATAAAGTAATACACAGGAACATTTGGTTTTTCTTTGCTCATTATTTATCTCCCAATTAAGATATATTACTCACCAAGGAAAAGCTCCTTCAAGCTGCCTTCCTGCAGCTTGCTGCCAATAACGCAGAAACGGCCGGTATAATCAGCCGCACCGGTTACTACGCTGCTCTCTCCCGGTACATAGTTGAAATGGAGCCACTCCCCATCGTTGGCGGACATAACAATGCCCTTTGCCCTGAGGATAACACCATACTCGTCAGCATTAACCAGCTCTGCCAAAATATCCTTAAGCTCATCGATGGTGAATTTCTTGGTGGTTTCCTGCCCCCAGCTGCCAAATACATCATCTGCATGGTGATGATGGTGATGATCGTGATCATGATGATGGTGCTCATGGTCATGGTCGTGACAGCCACAATTAGGGTCATCACATTCATGGTCATGATGATGCTCGTGATCATGACACCCACATTCAGGATCATCACACTCGTGGTCGTGATGGTGGTGATGATGATGCTCCTCAGCCACCTCATCCACATTCAGTAATTCGCTGTGATGAAGGGCATCCAAAATCTGCTCACCGGAAATTTTATCCCAAGGAGTTGTTACAATAGGAGCCTTTGGATTATGCTCACGGATAATATCAATGGTCTCCTGAAGCTTCTTCTCATTTACATCCTGGCTGCGGCTGAGAACAATGCAATCAGCATGGGCAATCTGGTCAATGAAGAACTCACCGTAGTTTCTGGCATACATCTTGCACTTCTTGGCATGTACCACTGCAATACTGCCTTCAATTACCACGTCATCATTGCAGACCTTGGAAACAGCAATCTTTACATCAGACAGCTTGCCTACACCAGATGGCTCAATGATAATCCGGTCAGGATTATATGTTTCCATAACCTGCTTTAAGGACTCCTCAAAGTCACCTACCAAGGAACAGCAGATACAGCCAGAGTTGATTTCCTTGACCTGAACGCCTGCTTCCTTCATGAAGCCGCCATCGATAGCAATCTCACCGAACTCATTTTCAATAAGGCAAATCTTATCGTTAAAGCCCTCATTAATGAGCTTCTGAATCAAGGTAGTCTTGCCGGCACCTAAAAAGCCGGAGAATATATTAATTTTAGTCATTGTGTAAAACCTCCATTGCATTGTACAAAACTAAAGGAAGTTTTCGCGTAACCGCAAAAACAACCTGTAATATTATACATCATTTGATAAAATTTTTCCATGAAGGAGCATACAAAAAAGAGTCAGCATATCATATACGCTGGCTCCTTTATTGTTTTTCATCATTTACTATTCAGCAGTTAGTCATTGGACCGAAGAACCTTTGTAGTAAACAGAATGACACATACAACCGCAAAGGCTATACCAACAGGATAGCTTATTTCAGTACCCAGCTGCAAACCTTCCTTGGCCTGAAGGATATAAGTACAGGTTACGGCTGACATAAATGTGGCTGGAACAGCAGCCATGAGCCAAGCCTTGCTGCCCTTCTTGGTTCTATACAAGTAAGTAGCACCAGTCCACAGAACAATCATGGCCAAAGTCTGGTTAGTCCAGGAGAAATATCTCCAGATAATATCAAAGTTCATCTGGGACAGGATACCGCCCACTGCCAAAAGTGGTACTGCAAAGAGCAGACGCTTTACAGCCTTGGACTGGGAAACACCAAACCAATCAGCCAGGGTAAGACGGGCGCTGCGGAATGCGGTATCACCGGAGGTAATAGGACATGCAATTACACCCAGCATAGCCAAAGTTGCACCAATATAGCCGGTCATGCTGCCATCACCACCCATAAAGCCAACGCAGATATCATATACAACGGTTCCGGCACCGCCAGCCTTCATAGCTGCGGCCAGACCACCAGTGCTGTCATAGAAGGTTACACCAGCTGCTGCCCAAATCAAGGCAATAATACCCTCAGATACCATGGCTCCGTAGAATACAGGACGGCCAAGGCGCTCAGTGGTAAGACAGCGGGACATAATTGGTGACTGGGTAGAATGGAAACCGGAAATAGCTCCGCAAGCCACTGTAATGAACATCAATGGCCAAATAGGCATTGCATCACCCTGTGGATGCAGATTTGCCAGCTGCATTTCCGGCATGGTATGACCGCCAACCCCCATGAGCATTCCAGCCATAATGCCCAGTGCCATAATAATAAGGCAGGCACCAAACAGTGGATAGAAACGTGCAATCAAAGTATCAATTGGCAACAAGGTAGCCAGGAAATAGTAAAGCAGTACACATGGCAAAACAATGGTCACCGCAACGCCGGTGAGCTTTGCCAGAAGGCCTGCCGGGCCTGTCATAAATACAGTACCAACTAATACCAGAAGCACTACAGAGAACACACGCATAATGAACAGCATTGTGCCTCCCATGTGATGTCCTACTACCTCGGAAATGCTCTTGCCATCCTCACGTAAGGAGATCATTCCTGACAGATAATCATGAACACCACCTGCAAAGATAGTACCTAATACTATCCAAAAGTACACGGACGGTCCCCAAAGAGCACCACCCAAGGCACCAAATATTGGTCCAAGGCCAGCAATATTTAACAGCTGAATCATGAATACCTTCCAAGTTGGCAACGGGATATAATCCACGCCATCATTATGAACTATGGCCGGAGTGGGATTATCAGTGGGACCAAAAATATTGTCCACTATCTTGCCGTAAATGACATATCCCAAAATCAGCGCAGCCAGCGCACATAAAAAAGTAACCATATACTCTCCCTCTCTTTCCCGATTACTTCTCCACCTGCTCTTTGTATTTTACAGGTACAAGTTAATTATGGCACAAAATTCAGAATATTTAAATATATTTTTGAAAATTTGTAATAAATATCTTAATCAAAAGTACAAAAGTATTTTCACCAAAAAAGGACTGCCGAAGCAGTCCAAATTTCATATGGAATTTATTATGTTTCCTCAATCAGGCAAAAGGTTAGAAAGCTAACACCAATCAACGTGCCCACCATCTGCATCAAACATCCCAAAATCCTTCTCAAATTCAATCAACTCCTAAAAATTAAGCATAAAAAAAGCCCATCTACATAAGCAGACAGGCATAGATATTCTACCAGCACAATAAAAGAAAAACCCTGCAGATTTCTCTGCAGGGTAATATGCGATAATATGAAATTATCTCTTGGAGAACTGGGACGCCTTACGGGCCTTCTTGAGACCGTACTTACGACGCTCTTTCTCTCTAGGGTCACGAGTTACGAAACCAGCCTTCTTCAGTGCTGGACGAAGATCGCCATCGAGAACCATGAGTGCACGGGTGATGCCGTGACGGATAGCGCCTGCCTGACCGGAAGCACCGCCGCCCTTTACATCAGCGATTACATCATACTTATCAACAGTCTCAGTCAGCTCCAAAGGCTGTCTTACGATCAGCTCAAGAGTCTTGAGACCAAAATACTCATCCATTGCGCGACCATTGATGGTCACCTTGCCTTCACCTGGAACAAGACGAACTCTTGCAATGGAAGAATTTCTGCGGCCTGTGCCGTAGTAGCTAGCTAATGCCATTTTAAATGTTCCTCCTTCCAAGTATTAGCGAATGTTCAGCTTGAGCTCTTCTGGCTGCTGTGCAGCATGAGGATGCTCGGAACCAGCATATACATTCAGCTTTCTATACATCTGCTCACCAAGACGGTTGTGTGGAAGCATACCACGGATAGCCTTCTCAACAACGCGAGTTGGGAACTTCTCCATCATCTGACCAGCTGGGGTGAAAGTAGTTCCACCAGTGTAACCGGAATGACGGAAATAAATCTTATCAGTTAACTTCTTACCAGTGAATACAACCTTCTCTGCATTGATAACGATAACGAAATCACCACAATCAACATGTGGAGTGAAGGTTGGTTTATGTTTACCGCGAAGAACTTTTGCAACTTCAGCAGCTAATCTACCTACAGTCTGACCTTCAGCGTCTACAACATACCATTTACGCTCTACGTTCTGAGCATTTGCCATAAACGTTGTCTTCATGCGATATATCCCTCCCATAAATTTTAATTTTTATTTTTCTAATTTGGGTTGTGAAGTGTAGTCGGCCTCCGGGGCTAATGGAAGCGGCTCTACAAAGCCTCACTTGAACTATTTTACTCAAGTTTCCATAGGAAGTCAAGCATTTTCTTGTCAACCTGATAAGAAGCCGCAGAAAACGCCTCACCTTTTATCCACAGAATATCTGTGAATAAAATAGCTTATGCCCGAATATAATACAATATTTTGGAGTACCATTTCAACTACTTTTTTAAAGTTTTATGATTTTTCCCTTGGTGATTATATCACCGTCTTTCAAGTTATACACTTCATCAAAGAGCTTCATATGGAAGGTGCCAGGGCCATCACTTACCTGTTCTGCCTTTTCCCCGGCAATCCCCAAGGTTATGGTTCCAAGCAAGGCAGCCATCAAGGGGTTACCACTTGGAAGCAGGGCAGCTACCATGGCATTTAGCATACATCCTGTTCCAGTAATATTTCCCAGCATAGGAACACCATTGTGCACCATATAGGAATTCTCCCCATCTGTAATAAAATCTATAGGACCACTTACCAGAAGTACCGCGGAATGCTCTTTGGCCCACTGGCCTAAAAATTTTGCATACTCGTCTACATTCTGTTCATCTATAAGCTGCTCCTTATTGGCTTCCACCCCGGAGCTACGGCATTCTATACCACAGGTGGAAAGAATCTCCGTAATATTGCCCTTCAACACAGCTGGCTTATATTTATTGATAAAATCCTGCAGAAAGTTTTTCCGTAATGTACTGCAAGCGGCACCAACTAAATCAATTATTATCGGAACGCCATGATCTCTGGCAGCAGCTGCTGATATCCCCATGGCCAGCAATCTGTCCCTTGTTATTGAGCCTAAATTTAAGCATAGGGCATTGGCCACAGAGGTGATTTCATCCACCTCCTCCGGATGCTCAGCCATCATTGGCCGACCTCCAAGAGCCAATATCATATTTGCACAATCATTAATGGATATTGGATTGGTGATACAATGAATCAGAGGACTGGTTTTCCTGATAAAGTGGCTCACTTCCAGTATCTCTTGGGAAATCTTGTGATTTATCATAGGTTCTCGCTCCCAGCTTCTTTTGAATTTCAGTCAAGGTGTTGTTCTTCTTCAGGGCAGTAAGGAAAATAAAGGCAATAGAGCCTCCTATAAGGGTACCCATAATGAATGATGGCACATAGAACATCCAGGTCAGTCCTGTGCGACCAACTAAAAATGCCATTACAGGGTAGGATACAATGGCACCTATAATTCCAGTTCCAATAACTTCACCCAGAACAGCACCTATAAGCTTCCCCTTAGTCATTCTATATAACAGTCCGGATAAGGTTGCTCCAAAGATGGCACCAGTTAAGGCCAAAGGCGGTATCCCCATTACAACCATTCTAATAATACCTATAATAAATGCACAGGTAAAGGCTTCTACCGGTCCCAGCATAACGGCACACACAATATTAATGAGATGAGCCATAGGACACATGCCCTCAACACGCAATATAGGAGAAATAACAACTCCTAAACCGATCATCATGGCCATAAAGACCATCCTTAAAATTTTCTGGTGATTTGACATAAAAAAACTTCACTCCTTTAGCTAAATTCCCCGGGATTTCGGCTGCAGTCAGTGAAGTGCTTATTTATAAACATAAATAGACAGCTATACAGCACAAAATCTGCCGAGGCAGGCGGTCGAAGCTCACTAGCTTCCTCTCAACCCGAAACACGGGCTCCCTCGCTATACATCTGTCTGTCAAAAAAATCGAAGGCGCTCCCCTACGATTTCCTTAGTTTAACGACACTTTTAGTTTAAAATCTTCTGTTTAATTTGTCAATATAAAATAAAAATAACTCCCGCCCAAGGCGGGAGTCTTTGCTTTAATGTTATTCTTCTGGTTTCTTGTAGTTGAACACAAGCTCATCAATGAGACCAATCAGCTGATTAATCTCCGGCTTACTAATCTGTCCATTTGCACCAAGCTGTTCACCCTTGCGGCGCATTTCCTCACTAATGAGGGAGGAGAACAGGATAAACGGAATATTGGCATATCTCTGATCTTCACGAACCAGCTTCAGGAGGCGATGACCATCCATCTGTGGCATCTCAATATCGGAAATAATAACACGAACCTGATCCTCAATAGGAGCATCCTTGTCAATACCATCAGACAGATACTTCCAGGCATCAGCACCATTATTAAAGTCACGAACATATCTATAGCCGGACTCATGGAGAGTGGATACCAACAGTTCACGAAGCAATGGAGAATCCTCTGCACATACAACATGTACATTGTTTCTCTTTGCCTTAACATCCACTGTAGCATCTTCAAAGGTGGTGAGCTTCTGATTAATTTCAGGATTAATCTCGGCAATAATTGTCTCGAAGTCCAACAGGAGAATAATCTTGCCTTCCATCTTGATGATACCAACTACACGGGACTGATCGCCAACCTCAGGAGATGGCTCCATGTTCTTCCAGGAAATACGGTGAATACGGGATACACTGTCTACCAGGAAGCCGATATTATAATTGTTAATTTCGGTAACAATTATATTCTTTGGCTCATCAGGAGTCTGGACATTAAGACATCTTGGCAAATTAACCAATGGAATAGCCTTACCACGCAAGGTAAACAGACCATCTACATAAGGATGGGCCTGAGGCATCTCCGTAACAGGAGTGCGGGTAATAACCTCGCGAACCTTTGCTACGTTAATACCATAGTTAACCTCACCAATATTAAACTCAACAATCTCAAACTCATTAGTACCGGTCTCTAAAAGAATACCCTTCTTCTCTTCAGTTGCCATTCAATCGCCCCCATAATATCTATTTTCCCACAAAACACGTGGGAAACATTCACTATACAAACCTAAATAATAGTTACTGCAATACACAAAATTACTATATACTGTAATATTCGTTATTCATAAACTAATTCCTGCTAAAGATACAGAAAAACTTTTTTATTTCAAAAAAGTCCAGCCGTCCCGTTCTTCTACCAGCCCATCCTTCATCAATCTACCCAGTGCTCTCTTAAATGCAGCCTTGCTTATATGAAATTTTCCCTTAATAAGCTCCGGCGAGCTCTCATCAGAATATGGCATTTTCCCCTCATGATTCTGTAGAAACATCAGCAGCTTATCAGAATCTGAATTCATTGCCTTTTCCTTTGCCTCCCTGAGAGAAGCATTTAATCTGCCATCCTGACGGATATAGATAACCCTGGCCGTAATTTCCTCACCGACCCGCGGACGGTAAGGGGCCTCCTGATGAGGAATAAAGGCAATATAACGCTCCTTGGTCAGCATAAATATGCCACTATCGGTAATATTATATATGGAACCGGATATTTCCTGCCCCTTATGCACACTTTTATCTGCCTTTACAGAGGCCCGGCGTATTTCGTCTTCTACCTTCATGGTCACAGCCAAACGTCCTGATTTATCAGTATACAGCTTTGCCCATACCACTTCACCAACCTGAAGGTTGCCGCGCATACCAGCAAAAGGCATAAATATACCACGTTCAGCCCCCACGTCAAGGAAGGCACCATCCTTGGACACATTGATTACCTTCAATCTGGCAATCTGTCCCTCCCGCATTTTTGGAACCCGCATACTGGCAGTAAGACGACGTTTAGGGTCAAGATACAAAAATACCTTTACTTCATCCCCTACCTTTACCTCTGATGTTTGCTGAGTTTTATGAAGCAAAATATCATCATTGGTATTGCCAGTCTCCGCATCCAGGAACACGCCCATTTCTGACTCACGGACTGCCTTAAGGGTCACAACGGTACTAGGTCCGTATTTCTTACGTGGTTTTTCCCTTTCCATACTATTCCTCATATACTGTCAGCTCTGCATCGCCCCAAAGGCTTTCCAGAGAATAATACTCACGGCTTTCCTGAAGGAATATGTGGGCCACACAGTCACCATAATCCAAAAGCACCCACTCAGCCTCCCTATAGCCTTCACGATGCAGCATATCATGACCTGCCTCGTGTAGCTGTTCTTCAATATTATCAGAAATAGCCTTTACCTGGGTGGTACTATTAGCTGAACAAACTACAAAATAATCGGTGGCCGGACTAAGCTCGGTCATGTTCATCAGTACCACATCACGGGCTTTCTTATCATCGGCGGCCTTTGCGATAGCATTGGCTAATTCTAATGAAGTTTTGTACAAATCAATTCCTCCTTGTATTGGTTAATCGTCTCCTCCGGATTCCTCCTGAGGAAACAGTTCATCTATTAATTCAGTGGTTTTCTCCGGATTATAAATCCAGCTGCCATCATGCTGTAGCTCCCCTGGCAAAATTGTCACAACAGGTTTTGTACCCTGCATATTTGTCAACAAGCTGGCAAAATGACCTGAATCGAAGGCCTCTATACTGGATTTTATGCGCTTATCACATATTTTCACCAGCTCCGGAATCTTCGAAAGGCTGTCCGGCTCCATGAGCTTGCTACAGAAAGCCTTCAAAAATTTTTGCTGACGCATGCTGCGTCCATAGGCACCCAGATCATCACTGGCAAATCGCAGATACTTTTGAGCCATATCCCCTTCCATGTGCTGTATGCCCTTTGGAATGTGGATGTATAAATCACCCTCTGGATCATCATAATTAAGGTCATTATCAACGTAAATATCAATGCCGCCCATTACATCCACAACCTCAGCCAAAGCCTCGGTATCAATAGCGACATAATGGTGAAGGGTTATCCCCAGATTTTTGGACACCGTCTGCTCCATAAGGGGAATTCCCCCATAATAATAGGCATTATTGAGTGGCTCAGGAGCATTGCGCCCTTGAATATTCACCATGGTGTATCTTGGAATGGTGATAAATCTAACTTCTCCCGTATTATGCTTAAAGCTCATAATAATAACGGCGTCCGCCGACTGACCACTATCCTCCTTACCAGGATCAAGGCCCAACACCAGAATATTGGTATATCCATCAAAGCGGGGATCAAAGCTGGCTGCCCGCAAATCTTTCCTTTGCTTGTAGCCATCATATATTTCCATGTAAACAGCCATTCTCTGGCTTCCCCAATGGTATATCTGCATGGATAACCAGCCCACCCCAGTAAGAACTACCATAACTATAAGGGTAGCCATAAAAATTCTTACTATTTTAACATTACGCTTACGGCGCTTCTGGGCTTGTTTTTGTTTAATTCTTTCTCTTGTCTCACTATATGGCTTTTTGCTCATATTTTATGCTCATTTCTTGAGTTTTAAAAGAATCTCATTTCTGGCAATAACGGTATCAGGATGTATCAGGTGATTTTTGTTCAATACAAATTCTATGGATTGGGATAAGCCTGCCAAAACCATTTCATCAAGGCTAACAGTTTTGGAAAGCTCCCGCAAGTGCTCCACTGCCGGATAGTCCCTGGCCGGCTCAATCATATCTGCAAAATATATAATCTTATCCAGATCTGTCATTGCTGCTCCACCAACAGTATGGCGATAGATAGCCTGGGCTATCTCCTCATCCTCCACACCGTATTCTTCCCGAATAAGCTCAGCCCCAATGTAGCCATGCAATAATAGAGGCATGCTTTTTTCCACCTCTCCATAGGATATATGGCGCTTATCTGCTTCACTTATCATCTGTTCATTGGGATACTGACGGGCACAGTCATGAAGAAGGCCAGCAATTCTCGCCTTTTCAATATCTACACCAAACCGCTCTGCCAGATAAACTGCCGATTCAGCCACACCTACAGAATGAATAAATCTGGTAGTCTTTAATCTGCTTTGCAGCTTGTCCTTCATCTCATCATAAGTCATATCAAATCTATACCTGCTAACACCACAAAAAGGACACCGCAAAACGATATCCCATTTTATGGTCTTTAATCTTTATATAGGCCTTCCTTATAAATATATTGCTCCACACTTGATGGCACAATATATTTAATGGAATAGCCTTTTTTTATGCGATTTCTGATATCCGTGGAAGATATTTCCAGCTCCGGAGTTTCCAGCCGATGAATCTTCCTTTTGCCAAGCTCCCCAAAGGACTCTTTAATCTGATTTACATCCGGAAGACAGCCCTGACGGGATGCGCCAATAAAATGGCACAACTCCAACAGCTCATCTATGCGGTCCCAAGTATGAATTTCCTGAATGGCATCCGCACCAGTTATAAAAAAGAACTCTGTCCCCTTGCCATACTGGGTTATAAGTTGGGATATGGTATCAATGGTATAGGATGGTCCCGGACGGTTCATCTCTATGTCAGATACCTCAAAATTAGGGTTGGAGCAAGTCGCCAGCACCGTCATTACATATCTGTGCTTGGCCATGGTAACACTCTGCTGCTGCTTATGCGGTGGCACAGCAGCCGGTATAAAGATAACCTTATCCAGATTATACTCATCGCGAACTGCCTCAGCAGTCATGAGATGCCCCACATGAATAGGATCAAAGGTACCTCCCATGATGCCCAAACGCTTCTTTTTACCCATAATACGCTCCTACAATAAACTTAATAGAAAAACCGCTACAACACAAACAAAAATTATTATAGCAATTCCTCGGGCATAATCAAGTATATCATGTCTGCCCTTTTTTGTATCGTAATACTGCCCAATTGTTTTTAAATATCCTTTAATTAATCGAATCAACGGATTTGTCCATCTCCATTAATAAGATACTTGGTACTGGTCAGTGCCACCAAGCCCATAGGACCACGGGCATGGAGCTTCTGGGTACTGATACCGATCTCAGCGCCAAAACCGAACTCACAGCCATCAGTGAATCTGGTGGAGGCATTGACATAAACGGAAGAAGCATTTACACGACGCTGGAAAAGCCGTGAATTAGTCAAATTCTCAGTTACGATGGTTTCAGAATGACCTGTGTTGTACTTATTTATATGCTCAATAGCCTCGTTAACATCTGCCACCACCTTCACGGAGAGAATCAGATCACCATACTCAGTGCTCCAGTCCTCCTCAGTGGCTGGAACCATATCTGGAACAATATCCAAGGATGCCTTGCAGCCCCGGAGCTCAGTATTCTTCTCCTTCATAGCCCTTGACAGCATAGGCAAAAACCTTTCTGCTACATTCCTATGCACCAAAAGGGTTTCCATGGCATTACATACTGAAGGTCTGGAGGTCTTGGCATTCACTGCAATCTTAAGGGCCATATCCAAATCAGCACTCTCATCTACATAAGTATGACATACTCCAGTACCAGTTTCAATAACGGGCACGGTACTATTTTCCACCACAGTCTTAATCAGCCCCGCACCGCCTCTTGGGATAATAACATCCAAATAATTGTTGAGCTTCAGCATAATATTTACAGCTTCACGATCCACAACATCCACAAACTGGATAGCTCCCTCCGGAATACCGGCACCATAAGCAGCCTTCTGCAAAAGCTCAATAATGGCAATATTGGAATTAATGGCCTCAGAACCACCACGAAGAATAACAGCATTGCCGGATTTAATACAAAGGCCTGCTGCATCGGAGGTAACATTTGGTCGGGCTTCATAAATCATACCCACTACTCCCAGCGGAACCCGCACACGGCGAATTTCCAAGCCATTAGGACGAATGGTGGAATAATCCCCTTCTCCTACAGGATCAGGCAAAGCAGCTGCCTGCCGAAGGCCATCTGCCATACCCCCAATACGTTCATGGGTAAGAAGCAATCTATCCAGATATGATTTCTTTACGCCCTTTTCCTCTGCCAAAGCCATATCCTTTTTATTGGCTTCAATAATAACATCGTCATGTTTCTCCAGCATATCCGCCATGGCCAATAATGCCTCGTTTTTTGTATCCGTCGAAACCAAAGTCATGGCATCAGCAGCCTTCACTGCCGCCTCTGCCTTGGAAACCATAATTTTCTGCAAATCCACTGCCATTACCTCCCTGCTGCTTGGCGGTAAACCTTAAATCATAAGAACCATATTATCCCGATGAATAACCTCATCATGGTCATTATCCGGTAGAAGAACCTTAAACTCATCAGTTTTTAGTCCCTTAATTTTCTCCAGATCATTTCTGTCAAAATTAATGACTCCACGGGCAATTTCCTGGTAGTCCTCGGTCAATACCCGCACTGTATCACCAATGGTATATTCGCCCTCAGACTGCTTAATACCTGCTGCCAGCAAGCTGGAGCCTGATTTTAAGGCCTTTACACAGCCTGCATCCACTACCAGATCACCACTGATACGCTTTCCAAAGGCCAGCCATCCCTTTCGTGCTTTTAAATGAGCTTCCTTTGGCGGAAATACTGTTCCCACATTCTCACCATCAATAATCCGACGTATTATGCCCTTTTCGCTGCCGGAGGCAATACACATGGTAACACCTGAAGCCGTGGCAATCTTGGCCGCCTCAATCTTGGTGGACATGCCACCGGTTCCCAGGGCAGACCCCGCTCCCCCGGCAATCTGCTCAATATGGGGAGTAATTTCCTTTATCTCATGAATAAGGGTAGCCGATGGATCCTTGGAAGGATTTCCCGTATATACCCCGTCAATATCGGACAGGATAATCAGCAAATCTGCATCCACCAGGGCTGCCACCATGGCTGAAAGATTGTCGTTATCACCAATCTTAACCTCATCCACTGCCACCGCATCATTTTCATTTATAATAGGCACCACGCCCATTTTAAGCATAGTGAGAAGTGTATTGCGTGAGTTATTGTACTGCTTGTGCTGCACATAGTTATCACGGGTCAAAAGCACCTGACCGGCTACTTGCCCATATTCAGCAAAGAGCTTGTCATAAATATGCATGAGCATTCCCTGTCCAACGGCAGCCAATGCCTGCTTTTCCTTTACCCCGGAGGGCCGTTCACTCAGGCCCATACGAACCACACCAGCACCAATGGCACCAGAGGAAACCAGAATAACATCCTTGCCCTGACTGGAAAGATCTGCCAGCTCACGGACCAGCTGCTCTATTCTATAAAGGTTAAGCTTGCCGTTATCATAAAGGAGAGTGCTTGTCCCCACCTTTACAACAATACGGCTGGCGCTTTTTATATGCTCACGAGTCTCCATAACCCAAACCTCACTTCATTTTGGCAGTCAAATTATTTTGGCAGCTCAATCTTAGGGGAATCAAAATTACGCTTAAACAAAAGTCCGTTATGACCAATAATCTGAACAAGGTCAGAATTGGTACGCTCTGCCAGCATAGTGATTGCAGATTCAGGATCATCCATGCAGTTCTGAAGTACACGCACCTTCACCAGCTCACGCTTCTTGATAGCCTCTGCTGCGGACTGAACCACTGTAGGACTTACCCCTTCTTTGCCAATCATAACAACTGGATCCATGGTCATTCCCATGGAACGCAGAAATCTTTTCTGCTTGCCGGTTAATGTATTCTTTATCATATATAGTTATCTCCTTAATCCCGATACTCGAATTCCATTTCGCCGATTCTTACAGTATTACCTTCCTTGATACCACGCTCAATGAGCTTCTTATCAATGCCCTTTATTCGCCAGATATACTGGAAGCGTCTGATGGCCTCGTCATTGCCGAAATTAGTCATAGCCACCAGCTTATCAAGTGACTTGGAGCTTACAATGAAATCACCTGCATCATTACGGGTAATGGTAACCTTATCAGGATCCTCTTCCTTGGCATCATATACCTTAACGCCCTCTTCCACATCCGGCTCCTCAACGTATTCGTCAAGAACCTGGGCCACACGCTGAATAAGCTCCTTTGTTCCCTGACGGGTAGCTGCAGAAATAGGGAATATTTCAATGCCCTCTTTCTCCGCCAATTCCTTAAGGCGCTCAAAGTTTTCCTGAGCTCCTGGCAAATCCATCTTATTGGCCGCCAAAATCTGTGGACGACGGGCAATTTTTTCGCTATAAATCTTCAGCTCTTTATTAATCTTGTAATAATCCTCAACTGGATCACGGCCTTCCACACCAGAGGCATCCACGATATGAACAATAACCTTGGTACGCTCCACATGGCGAAGGAAATCGTGGCCAAGGCCAACGCCCTCAGAGGCACCGTCAATAAACCCCGGAATATCAGCCATTACAAAGGTACGCTCATCATCAATATCACCAACGCTTACCACACCCAGTACAGGGGTAATGGTGGTAAAATGATACTCGGCAATCTCTGGACGGGCTGCAGAAACAGCAGCCACCAGACTGGATTTACCCACGCTTGGATAGCCTACCAGCCCCACGTCAGCCAGCAGCTTCAGCTCCAAAATAAGATTGCGGCTTTCACCAGGCTCACCCAGCTCTGCAAATGTAGGGGCACGATTGGCACTATTGGCAAACTTGGCATTGCCACGGCCGCCACGGCCACCCTTGGCAATAACAGCCTCCTGCCCAATTTCAGTAAGATCTGCCAAAATTTCTCCAGTATCAGCATCCTTGACCAAAGTTCCCTGAGGAACTTTAACAATACAAGGGGGTGCGTTATGACCATACTGATTTTTAATATCGCCATTCTCACCGTTCTTGCCCTGGAATTTTCTGTGATAACGGAAATCCAGCAGAGTATTCATATTATTATCAACAACAAAGACAATATCAGCACCACGGCCACCATCACCGCCGGATGGACCGCCCTTGGCAACGAATTTCTCACGCCGAAAAGCTGACTTGCCGTTACCGCCGTTGCCGGCAGTAACCTTTATGGTAGTTCTATCTATAAACTGCATAAGCCTCTCCTTAATAAAAGTGACCCAAAGTGATGTATAAAAAGCTGGTATTGTATACCAATGCCAGCTTTTTATACATTACTCAATTTAATCAATCAAATAAGCAAATAATAAAATATACCTGCGCCTATGTGAAGACGCAGGTATTTTCTACTAATTACATAGCAGCTTCGTCAACTGCATAAACGCTAACCTGACGGTTATAACGACCCTTGCGCTCGAAAGCTACACGGCCATCAATCTTAGCGAACAGGGTATCGTCCTTACCAATACCAACATTGGTACCTGGGTGGAAATGAGTTCCACGCTGACGAACCAGAATGCTGCCTGCAGTTACAACGGTGCCAGCCTGCTCCTTAACACCAAGGCGCTTTGCCTCAGAGTCACGGCCGTTACGGGTGCTGGACACACCTTTCTTATGTGCGAAAAGCTGTAAATCAAAAGTGAACATTAACATTACACCTCCTGATCCTGTTGAATCTCAAAAATGTGCACCCCGTCGAGATCATTCTCTCGGATTCGTTCATCGTAGATGTCATAAAGTCCAATAAGCATTGTCTCTAATAGTGCATCAGTTATATCATCGAGGTCAGTAGTAAGCCTTACCTGTAAGTCACCTGGCGCAACCTTATACTTAAGATAAGCAGATAAGCTATCCGGATTGCTCCTGGAAAGATTATGAAGCCGCATGAGGTGCTCACCCAAGCCCTTTAACGTAGTCTGTGCCAATACGGAAACGCCGGCACACACAATGCTACTCCCCCGCTGACCATGATGGCCAGCAACGGTGTAACCGAAAATTCTGTCCTCTTTATTTCGGTAAACGGTAATTTCGATACCACCGTCCACCTTCTGTCTGTCACGTCTCATAGGAAATACCAACAACAATAAATACCATACAACGACTAACAGAACTAAAAGTCATTGCTTACGATTAAGCCTCGATCTTCTCGATAACAACCTTAGTGAATGGCTGACGATGGCCCTGACGCTTGCGGTAGTTGGACTTAGCCTTGTACTTGAATACCAGGATCTTCTTATCCTTGCCCTGAGCTTCTACCTTAGCAGTAACCTTCGCACCTTCAACAACTGGCTTGCCAACAACAACCTCGTTATCCTTTACAACAGTCAGAACCTGATCAAAGGTAACAGCCTCGCCCTCAGCAGCCTCAATCTTCTCAACAGTGATAACATCGCCTTCAGCAACCTTATACTGCTTGCCACCAGTCTTGATAATTGCGTACATTCATTTACACCTCCCTATAATTTACTCGCCAATTACGGTACAGCCTAAGCTGTTTACAAAAACCTCACTGTGCGGTTTGGGAAAGCGCATACCTATTGCGCTTACGTTTAAATATACTATCATAAAGCCCATACTTAGTCAACAAAAAAATAGCACGGAAATCACTAAAATTTCCATGCTATTTCATAATTTTATAATGCAGCCATTAAAGGCAAAAAGCCATCATCAAACGTAAATGTATTTTAATATGAAGATAACAGCCAAAATATACATTACTGGGCTAATGGATTTCTTTCTGAAATCGCCAGACAACACATTGATTACAACGTAAGAAATGAAGCCCATAGCAATACCCTCAGAGATGGAGTACATAAATACCATGGTTACAGTAGCAATGTAAGCAGGGAATGCCTCAGTAAGATCAGTGAAATCAATCTTGGTAAGGGAGCTTACCATAAGGAAGCCTACTACAATCAGAGCAGGTGCAGTAGCAAATGCAGGGATTGTGAGGAACAATGGTGCCAGGAACAAGCTCAGAACAAAGAGACCCGCCACAGTCCATGCAGTAAGACCAGTACGACCACCAGCACTTACACCAGCAGAGCTCTCTACATAGGTGGATACAGTGGAAGTACCCAGCACAGCACCAATAGAGGTGGCGAGAGAATCTGCAAGAAGAGCGCCCTTAATATTTGGAAGGCGGCCCTGCTCATCCAGCATATCAGCCTTGGAAGCAACACCAATGAGAGTTCCAAGAGTATCAAAAAGGTCTACAAACATGAAGGCCAAAATAACAGTAAGGAAGTTAAAGCTCCAGATACCGGAGAAATCAACCTGCATAAGAGTTGGGGAGAGATCTGGAATACTGATTCCCTTGGAAAAATCAGGAATAGTAGAGAACATGCCCAGCTCTGGGTTAGGAATATAAAGCCCAGTAACCTCACAAATCATACCAAGAATCCAAGTAAAGAGAATACCCCAAAGGATATCACCAGGAACCTTCTTATGAATGAGAACAGCAATAACCAAAATACCGATTAAAGCAAGCACAGCACCCATACCAGTGGTATAGAAGGTACCATCTGCCAGAGAAGACTTAAATGGGAAAATAGAAACCAGTGTTGGGCTATCAACCACCAACTTAGCACTCTGCATACCGATAAAAGCAATGAAAAGGCCGATACCGGCAGTAACACCCATTTTAAGTGAGGTTGGCACACAGTTGAAAATTGCCTCTCTCACCTTAGTAAGGGACAATATAAGGAAAATAACACCTTCAATAAATACTGCGGCCAAAGCCACCTGCCAGGAATAGCCCATTGCACCACATACAGTAAATGCAAAGAAGGCATTCAGGCCCATACCAGGTGCCAGTGCAAAAGGATAGTTGGCAAATACTGCCATAAAGATAGTACCGATGGCAGAACCAATAGCTGTAGCAACAAATACAGCACCAGCATCCATACCAGTTGTGGAAAGAATACCAGGGTTAACTGCCAAGATGTAAGCCATTGTCATAAAGGTGGTAAGACCAGCAACCATCTCGGTGCGGACGGTAGTACCATTTTCCTTCAGATGAAACAGCTTCTCGAGAGTTTCACTCATTTTTCATCCTCCTAAAAAATAATAAAGAAAAAAACAAATATATTATACCCTAAGCAGTAATAAAAAACTATAAAAATCTATATTTTATGCATAAAAATACATAAAAAAAGAACTTTCAGATTTCTCTAAAAGTTCAAATATCCAATGGCGGAGCAGAGAGGATTCGAACCTCCGCAGCCTTGCGACCCTAACGATTTAGCAAACCGTCCTCTTCAGCCTCTTGAGTACTGCTCCAAATCATATTAAAAACAAAAATGGCAGGGGCAGTAAGAATCGAACTCACAACCTACGGTTTTGGAGACCGTTGCTCTACCAATTGAGCTATACCCCTGTAATATGGGGCGATCGGTGGGGATCGAACCCACGCATGCTGGAGCCACAATCCAGTGTGTTAACCACTTCACCACGACCGCCATATTGTAACCGGCAACTTCCTATCCTCCCAGGCCGTCTCCAGCCAAGTACTTTCGGCGTTTATGTGCTTAACTACTGTGTTCGGAATGGGAACAGGTGGGACCACATAGCCATCATCACCGGATATACAATTTTTTTGAAGACATTTTTAAATGTGCCTCCAAAACTAAACAGAAACAAGAACCATCTTAGTAAGTGCTTTTTAAGTTAAGCCCTCGACTTATTAGTACTGGTCCGCTTCACATGTCACCACGCTTCCACTTCCAGCCTATCTACCTCATCGTCTATAAGGAGTCTTACCAGATTGCTCTGTGAGAGATCTCATCTCAAGGCGGGTTTCACGCTTAGATGCTTTCAGCGTTTATCCCTTCCGAACGCAGCTACCCAGCTGTACAACTGGCGTCATAACTGGTACACCGTTGGTTCGTCCACTCCGGTCCTCTCGTACTAGGAGCAGCTCCCTTCAAATCTCTTGCGCCCGCGATGGATATGG
>NZ_FQYW01000036.1 GCF_900141865.1 Anaerovibrio lipolyticus DSM 3074
TGTTGGAGTCGGTCGAAATTAGCCACTCCAGGTCGGTCAAAATTAGCCGATTTTAGTCAACATAAAATAGCCATTCCTTTTTTCATTCGTTTCCTCTAAACTGGATAGTGACCAATCAACCCAGCTGGAAGGAGACAATGTGAATGATATAAAAAGTAATGGCTTAGTGCCAATTATAGCACAAGCCTTAGAAGTAATGGAAGCCAAGACAGGCCACAATATACCTTTGGATAAGGTAAATCTTGCAGAGCTTGGCAGATTAACTGGATTATCTCGCAGCAAGCTGCGTACTCTCAAGAAGAATAACTTTCAAGACGGCATCAGAACTAAATTACCACGTGTTCCACGTAAAGGAAAACTGGATGCATTTAAGGATGTCATTAATACTTACTTAAAGCAGGGCGTAACAAACTCAGCTGTTATCTTCTCTGAGATACAGAAAGAAGGGTTTACTGGTGGCCTTACTATTGTTAAAAACTACATATCCAACAACAAAGGCCTTGTTCCTGCTAAACGTATCTTAGTGGCTCCTCAAGGCAGCCGTGGCAGACGGTATACTACACAACCAGGAGAAGCATTCCAGATGGACTGGGGATTCACAAAGGCCGTTGATCCATCAGGCGAAGAATACCAAGTAGCATGCTTTGCCATTGTATGCCACCACTGCTGCTCAGCCTATATAGAGTTTTTCTCCAGTGCCAAACAAGAGAATCTATTCATTGGCTTGGTAAGGGCATTTGACCGGCTTGGGGTTCCGGAATATATCCTTACAGACAACATGAAGAGTGTTGTTACAAAGCGCGATATAGAAGGCCATCCCATCTGGAACAATGACTATGAAGCCTTTATGAACACTGTTGGCTTTAAGACAAAGCTATGTAAGCCTAGACATCCATTTACCAAGGGACGTGTAGAGCGCCTGGTCAGGTTCGTAAAGGATAACTTCCTTGCAGGAAGGGCATTTCTGAACATAACTGACCTCAATATGGCAGCACTGAACTGGTGTGATAACAAGAATAACGTTTACCGTACATTCCTTGAGGGTAAGCCTGCTGATATACATGCAGCAAAATGTTCATGCTTTCTTCATGCACTGGAGCTTAGCGATAGCCTCAAATTTTATTTAGCACCACTTCGAACGATTAGCTTCGATGGCTTTGTAAACTATGAAAGCAGGCGCTTTGGTGTACCATATACCTATACCAGAAGGCTTGCAAGAGTGATGAGGCAGGGTGACAAGCTATACATCTATTCAGATGACTTAAAGCAGCACCTTACTACTCATGATGTTACATGGAGCTGTAAGGATTCATTTTGTATTGGGCAGTATGAAAATATTGAACAACCTGAAGAATTTCCTACGGCAAAAGTAAAAACATTTATACGTCAGCTTCCTCATGAAAAATCTGTAACATTCGATAAATTCAATTTCGGTGATACGGAGGATATGTGGAATGACTGATATATTTGAAAATATTAATGACTGTTGTGTAAAACTCAAGATTGATCTCTGCGGAGCTGAGCTTGCAAAGATTGCCGCGGATGGAAACTATACAGCAGAAACAATGGAAGCTTTGTCACATCTTTTTACGTATCTTTCGACTAAAAAAGATGCAGCCATGGTTCAAGATATATTAAACAAAAGCAGATTGCCTAAAAGTGCTCCGAAAACCTTTGATAACTTTGACTTCACACGTATAAGGGGACAGGATGTAGAGCGTATAAAAGGCATAAGCAGTTTGGCAACACTGCACTCTGGCTCCAATATTACATTTGTAGGCCCGCCTGGTATTGGTAAGACTCACCTTGCCCAGGCATATGGTTATGAATGTGCGCAGCGCAGAATAAAAGTCTATTTTATTAAGGCAACTGAACTGAGGGATAAATTCAACAGAGCAAGAAAATCCGGTTCAACAGCCAGCTGTGTTAATACCCTTGTTAGATACCAATGTCTAATTATAGATGAGATTGGCCATTGTAAATTCGACAAGGAAAATACAATGTTATTCTTTGATGTTATTGACAGACGGTATAACAAAGAGGGTATGTTCAATACGGTATTTACAAGTAATAAGCAGCCATCCCAGTGGAAGGAATGCTTTGAGGAGGAAGATGCTCTTCTCTGCTCACTGGACCGGATATTTGATAACGCCATAGTCTTTAACCTTAAGGGAAAAAGTTACCGTGGTCGAAAGCTCAAAGTAGTAAATGTTCAGGTTGACAATCTGAACCATGAAGATAAATAGTGTTTAGATAAGGCTAACTAACAGCCTAAGCTGGGTTATTGGTCAACAAAGCTGACTGTTGTATTGGTCATTTTAGACTGACTCTGAAATGGCTATGACGACCGACCCGTAGGTGGTTAAATTACGCCGACGCTAATA
>NZ_FQYW01000003.1 GCF_900141865.1 Anaerovibrio lipolyticus DSM 3074
GATAACGTATAATATCTTTCGCAAAATTAAATAGACATGGACTATTACCACTTAGTAAGATTGAATCACCACAAACAACTTACGAAAGGGGTAAAGTACCATGTCTACTAAAATAATACAATTAAATGAGGCCGCAATAAAGGGGGAACTGAAAAATCTTGTAAAAAATAGTGTTGAAGAAACACTGAATGCCTTACTGGATCATGAAGCAGATGAGTTGGTTAATGCCGACCGCTACGAACGTTCCAACGAGCGGAAAGGGTATCGTTCAGGACATTATGACAGAAATTTCACTACAGCTGCCGGAGATGTGACTCTTCATGTTCCAAAATTAAAAGGAATTCCCTTTGAGACAGCAATAATCGAAAGATATCGTCGTCGTGAAACATCCATTGAAGAAGCACTTATTGAGATGTATCTTGCCGGAGTATCTGTGCGTCGCGTGGAAGATATCACTGAAGCCTTATGGGGTACCAGAGTATCATCCGGCACAGTAAGCAACCTAAATAAGAAAGCCTATGAGCACATCGAGAAATGGCGTTGTCGCCCGCTGGCTGGGCAATATGCTTATGTCTACGTTGACGGTGTATACCTTAAACGAAGTTGGGGTGGAGAAATCCAGAATGTCTCTGTGCTTGTGGCAATAGGTGTTGACCAGGATGGATATCGTGAAATACTTGGGGCCGCTGAGGGAATGAAGGAAGACCATGAAAGCTGGAAGAATTTTCTCCTTTGGCTCAAAAAACGCGGTCTAAATAATGTAAAACTATTTATTGGTGATAAGAATTATGGAATGCTTGAAACAATAGCGGAAGTATACCCTAAAGCTAAGTATCAGAGGTGTATTGTCCACTTTTATCGCAATGTCTTTTCAGTAGTTCCGAGAGTAAAAGTACGTGAAGTAGCAATGATGTTAAAAGCAATCCATGCCCAGGAAAGTAAGGAAACTGCTCAAGAGAAAGCCCGCCAGGTGGCTGAGAAATTAATTGATATGAAACTCAAAACAGCTGCCAAGAAAATAATAGATGGCATTGATGAAACACTTACTTTTATGGATTTTCCTAGTCAGCATTGGACAAGGATTCGTACCAATAACACCCTTGAACGGCTCAACCGTGAGATAAAACGGAGAACTAAGGCCATAGGAGCATTTCCTGATGGCAACAGTGCTCTTATGTTGGTATGCGCCAGATTACGTCATGTGGCTTGTTCTGACTGGGGTGTAAAACGCTACATGAATATGAAACACTTAGAGGATAAAGAAAATGATTACGCCGATGTAACGGTCGTGTGATATTCAACCATTAAGTGGTAATAAATGATTTTGCGAAAGATTCTTGACACTATCCAATAACTTCTGGTTTATTGTAATTTGTATTCAATAGCTTATAGTATGCAGTTTGTTCATTATACCCTAACCCTATCAAACAATCACTATTGTTTCTCTGCCATTTTATACAGGTATTTATATCATCCAATTCGCCACTTTTTTCCATAACAACATAAAAAGGTATGATAAAACATATCAGTAAAATAATTGGGCTAAGAAATAAACATACATTTTTTATAAATTTTTTCATATTATAATTCACCTAAAATTGAAAATAGACAAACTGATTACTACCTATGCTATTGTTTAATCCAAACAATATAAAAGCGATTAACATGTATAAAAATGCCAAATTAGTTATGTTGCTTTTCCTCTGTAACAAAGCTATGACATCTTGTTTTAATGAAATATAATCAAATACAAATACAATTGAAATTGACACCAAAAGATATAGGCATATGAATTTTGATAAACCAATATACGATGTTGGTGCGTATAAAATAAATTTCAGATTTTGCACTATAAATATAGCATCCCCCAATGATTCTGCTCTAAAAAATACCCAAGCAATATTGCAAAAGGTGAATACAAGAGCCCAGTGAATTACTTTAGAACAAATTGATTCCTTAGGAGAAAAACCAAAAATTTTTTCTAAGACTTGAGCTACGCCATGTATCCCCCCCCAGCACACAAATGTCCAATTTGCTCCATGCCACAAGCCACTTATTAAAAACGTCACCAAAATATTGAAATAATTTCTGAGACGAGTGCATCTGTTTCCTCCCAACGGGATATATAAGTAATCTTTGAACCATGATGACAGTGAAATATGCCACCTAGACCAAAACTCTTTCACCGATAATGATAGATAAGGACTTGAAAAATTTGTCATCAAGTTGATGCCAAATAACTTTGCTGTTCCAATAGCGATATCTGAATAACCAGAAAAATCACAATATATTTGGACAGAGAACATAAGAACAATAAAAAGCAGGTCAAATTCTGTGCAAAATGGAAGGTTATTGTATCCCTTATCGACATAGCCGGAGACTACATCAGCAATAGCAATTTTCTTAAATAATCCCCACAATATTTGTTTTGCACCACACATTGCTAGTGGATAGTAAAAAATTTTAGGTGATTTTATTTGTGGAAGTAAATTTGCAGGTCTTTCAATTGGCCCAGCAACTAACTGTGGGAAGAATGAAATAAAAGTAGCATATTGCCCGAAATGGCGTTCAGCCTTTACCTTTCCCTTATAAACATCAATCACATAACTCAATGTCTGGAATGTATAAAAGGATATCCCCACTGGCAACAACACTTGCAATGTTACAGGATGTAGCGGTATCGCCAACCGACCACACACATAGGCTATCGATTCGGATATGAAATTAAAATATTTAAATAAAAACAGCACGCCTAAACAAATAAGGCTAGCTAAGAACAGGATAATTTTCTTTCGCCTTGCTGACTCCGTTCGATCCAATAAAATAGCAGAGATATAAGACACTATGGTTGTGCCTAAAATCAGTACCACATACTTTGGATTCCAACTCATATAAAAAAAATAGCTTGCAACCAACAATAATATCCACCTAAATCTGTGTGGTATTGACCAATACAAAAGAAAAACTATTGGCAAGAAAATTGCATATTCTATAGAATTAAAACTCATTGTATTCCTCACTTCAATGTAAACATCAAAATATACCATATCAAAAATACAGGCCACCAGTACAAAACCAGCGACCTGTAGTATTCTATCACAATTAATAATTATATTCAAATATATGGCGTATCAAAAGCCTTATGCTCTATTTTTATTCATCCACCCCCTGTAGAATTTTAGAGTACCTGTCCCACAATTCACCATACCCTTTTGTAGATGGTCTAACAGGATGCGGTAAATTATTTTCCTCGTCCACAACTATTTCTCCATTACTATTCATTATAAGAATACGAGTACCCAAAGTAATGGCCTCTTGAATGTTATGTGTAACAAACATAACTGTCATATTTTCCGTGCGAGAAATATTATATAACTCCCCTTGTAGCCTGTTCCGTGTTATGGCATCTAAAGCAGCAAATGGTTCATCCATAAGTACAATCTGCGGTATCAAAGCTATCGCTCTAGCTATAGCCACTCTCTGTTTCATTCCTCCTGAAAGTTCATGAGGATAAAACTTTCTGTACTCATACAGGCCCACTTTTTTTAGCATATCTTCACATCTGCACCGCAAGTCGTTTTCATCTTTTATACCTTGTATTTTCATTGGATACTGGATATTTTGCTCCACCGTCTTCCAAGGGAAAAGCTGATTATAATCCTGAAAAACCATCACACGTTCTACTGAAGGTTTTTTTACTACCTTGGAATTACAAATTATCTCACCACTATAGTCTTCAAAACCTGCTATACAACGCAATAAGGTAGACTTGCCACAACCTGAAGGACCTAATATGCAGATGAATTCATTAGACTTAACTGTCAAATGTAAATTGTGCAATATTTTATTTTTACCACGAGGTGAGGAATACTGCTTAGTCAATCCTGTTATTGATAAAATATCACTCATCTAATCATTCCCCACCTTTTTACTGTCCTGCTCTCTATCACGTGAAAAAAGCCATATTCCACAATAACACCAACTATTATAATGAGGAAGATTGCACCATAAACGCTAGGGTAATCAAGCCATATGGTTCGGGCATTATTAATATATACCCCTATCCCCGCGGACTGTGCAGCACCGAAAATCATTTCAGCACTTATTAGTCCCCGCCAAGCCCTTGCCCAGCCAATCTTCAACCCCGACAAGACATTGGCAAATGATGCTGGAATATATACCCCTGCAAGCAAACCATAAATGCTAAGTCCATAATTCTTGCCAGCTTCAATATAGGTAGGTGGAATCATGCGAAATCCATCCATTATATTTCGTGACATGGGCCAAAGGACTGAATGTATTACCAAAATCAAAATTGAAAGATCATTGGCCCCAACTGTAATCATCAAGATTGGCAACAATGCCACTCCAGGTAATAAATCAAATATGGATATTAATAACCTATAAATTGAACCAATTATGTTATTCACAACTGACAGCCCCGATAAAACAACAGCAGTCAAAGCCCCAATGGCTAAACCTTCTACGATTAAGATGAAGGAATGTGCCATGTAAAGCAAGATCGGTTGTCTGGTGCTGGTAAATGAATCTATGAGGTGCGCTACTATCACATCTAGTGCCGGAAACCCCATAATATTTCGTGACGTTGCGTATAATTGCCAAGAAATGCAACAAATTACAACGAATATGAACTGTACCCCTAAACTAGTATATCTACTCTTAAGCTTTGTATAGTTTTCTTTATTCACAAGACACACCGCCATAGCAGAATTGTTCTTTGCTCACATCTTTTTCAACGAAACCTGCACGCTTCATAAATTCAGCCATTAAACGCAAACCGCGAATATCTGTGAAAAACTTACAATCCGGTTCTTTCAGATAAGATTTAATTACCTCTTTATCCAGCTTAAGATATTGTTCTTCAATGGAAATAGTATCATCTGGATTAGAATTAATATAATCTACTGATTGCGCAAATGCCTTCTGTACGGCCTCAAAAAGCTCTTTATCATTTTCCAAGGTGGTTGCTGCCATAGCAACTAAAAATGTATTGCCCTGAGGCCATGCCTCTTTTACTTCTGGTAATTCAATATACTTTGCCTGTGCACGTTCCTGATAAATAAACGGAGCAGAGGTCAAATGCAATTTGACAACTCCAGCCTCCAAAGCCGCCATCCCCTCTGCGTGAGACATACGTTGAATATTATTGTCCAGCGCATGAGCATCACCTAATGTTTTTTCAGCAGCCATACCTAACAGAATGTGCTGAATAGACCCTGTAGAAACTAATGCTATTTTATCTTCTGGCTTAATCTGCTTCAATGAAGAAATGCTGGCATCATTACTCATAAGGCCATTTGATTGCGAACAAAGATTAGCAATTGCTTTGTATGGTATTCCTTTAGATACCCCTGAAATAGCCGGAGCCAGCCCCATACAACCAATATCAATAGTGCCGCCTATAATTCCCTCATTAATTGCTGCTCCAGAATCCAGCTTAACATAATTTACTTCTACATTACCATTATAATTCTTTTCGATTAGCTTTTGTGATTCCATCACATGGACAGGGGCATATCCAATCCCCCCCTGATAAGCAATAGTTATTTTTTTCGGCGCATTGCCATCCTGCCCATTAGTACCACAACCTTGCAGTAAAAACATTCCTAAAACGAAGATAGCAACTAAAGAAATTATTTTTTTCATATTCAAAACTCCTTATGTAATTCTAGTAACTCCTTACGCTTAATCTTACCATTAAAAGTTCGTGGTATACTATCCACAAACTCAATAAAACGTGGGACTTTGTATGGTTCAAGTACGCTTTGCAAAAATGATTTTATATCCACTTCATTGGTTGTAACACCTTGCTGTAAGACGACAAACAACTTAGGAACCTGACCTACGGTAGCATCTGCTAGTGGAATACAAGCACTATCTTTAATAGCAGGCATCTCTCTGGCAGCCTCTTCAACCTCCTCCGGTGATACTTTTTTCCCCCCAACGTTGATTATATCCCCCTTTCTTCCCAAAAGAATTATATCTCCATCCACATCGATATACGCCTCGTCAGAATTATAAACTACACCATCGCGTAGTACTTTTGAAGTTTCTTCTTCGTCTTTCCAATACCCCTGCATATTCATAGTACCACAACAAGAAAGCAGTCCTGTTTTCCCACGTGGAACTTCATTATTATTCTCATCGATTATTCGTATTATTGCATTACATGTAGGTCTGCCAATACATTTCTTTTTGGTATTTGGTCTATTAAAATTATAGATAGCAATGCAACCGCTTTCAGTACTGCCGTAAAAGTTATATAAACGACTCTTGGGAAGTAATCTGCACAATTCTTCTTGATCGCTCTCAGGTAAGGGAGCAGCCCCCAACTGTATATATCTTATGGTATCTTGATAATCTGCTAAACGGCCTTCGCTCATTCGCAGAAAAATTGTCAACGCAGCTGGAACAATATCCATCGCATTTACTTTATATTTATCCATATACTCAAAAAATGCATCTGTGTTTATGATATCAGCAATAAGAACCACTGTACCTCCGCACACCATATTTGCATAATACCGACGCAAGCCATGTGAATGATTTAACGGTGAAGGAATAATCTCTACATTATCATGCTCCATCTCAACACCAGTGATAACATTTTCTGCCAGAGCAATATCAGCACCATGCGTCATGACAATTCCTTTTTCTTTACCTGTAGTACCTGTACTAAAAAGCATTTCACTTATATCATCCGACTTAGGGAATGACAGCTGAATATTATTACTATGCTCGCTCACGAGATCAGAAAAATCTTTAAACAATAACGCTTTTATGCTAGTTTGAATGGGTCTAATTGTAACAATTAAATCCGCCTCTGCCCTTTGCACAAAGGTATTCATCTTTGTTGACGCACAATTATTTTCAATCGGAACAAAAATTCCTCCTAATAGCTGTACCGCAGCTTCCAAAGCTAAATATGTAATAGAGTGCTCTGCCTCAACAATCACTCTATCACCTTTGTTAATTCCAACCTCTTTAAGTTTCAATAATGTCGTTATTATTTTATTTTTAAAATTGCCATAACTAATCTCTCCATACTGATCAACCAAACACAGTTTATCTGGCTGCTTATTGGCATGAAAAAAAATATATTCAACTACCGATTCCATGAGTACCTCTACCTCTTTTCAAGAAAATAGTGCATTATGAATAACTACCGCAAGAGCCGTGTGGATAAATTTCCCGCATACAACTTTTCACATTCACTTTAACCTTCCAAACTCTTTTTTCAATTCACCCTTGTACATAATTAGGAAATTCACTAACTGTGTATAACCCACTTCATTATAAATGTCCCCCCCCCCGTGGTCAAATGTTTTTTTCAACATTCGACCACGAAAGTTTGCGAAATAAAAAGACAGTAATCCTAAATAAGATCACTGCCAAAAAAATAGACACAGTCGTATTTAACACCCAAAAGAACCATATTTTAGTTCCTTGCCAGATACCATTACATTGTCAGATTATTATTTTAATATTTAAAAATTACATATCACAGTCTGTACATATTATATTATTATTTACATATTTATAATCCTCAAACATTTTATCAGGTTTTAAATGAAGCCAATCCATAAAATCATTAGTGGTATAATTATTCTTGATCGGATTATAACTGCCATGAACAGGAATATTATATTTTTCACCAAGCTTACGAACTGCATTCTCAACGTTTTCTACACCAGAGAAGTTCTCGTGAGATACAAAAAATTCATACACTTTGGGGTGCCAGACAGGTAAATACAAATGTACCTTTACGCCATTGTCCAACAAATATTTTATCAACTGCTCAAATTCATTCCACTGCTCAGGGGGAATATCTTTAAACCCTTTCCCCACTTGATATATAGTCCCCGACTTTACTTGAGTTGCTACTTCATTCTCTATGTCACGACTCGTATGAAATTCTTTTATCGCTGGAACATATCGTCCCCCGGGTGCTATTTTTTGCTTTTCCCCTACAACCTCATCACTTGCCACTGATACCGTTTCATTCCCCTTTTTAAGCCCAGTCTTTTCCAGTCTTTTTAAGGAATCCCTAAAATATTCTAGCGAGTATAATTCCTTTATCTTGGAATACCCACGAATGTCCTTGACATTTTTATCATATAGATGTTCTTTCTCTGAAAAACCATCTATTAAATATACCGCATATTGGGTGATGGAGGTCTGACGACCATTGGAAGCAGCACGCAAAAATGCCCAAGGATCCACACCAATTACCACCCGTTTCGGCATTTTATCATAATATTTTAACAAGCCTACAATTGAATAATAGTCTCCCAAATAGGCCCCTGACATACCTGCATTATATGTATCACGGTAATCAAACGGTATATACATAACATGGCTAGAGCCAATTATCACTGTTTCGGGTGCATGACTCATGGCTGCAATTTGTTTTTCCTTTAATAGCCCCTCATCAAGGTTTGCCGGTACTTTCACTATATATCCGGCATTTAGATATTCTGCAACTTTAGTCACCATAGCATCATGAAAGCGATTGGCTGGATCTACAAAATAGTTACAACTTATGATAGGCACAAAGGTCATACAAGTTATCAAAAAGAATTTTATAATAAACTTTTTCATAATCAAGCCTCATTAAAATTGAAAATAAATAAAAGAAGATGTAGCCAATGGCATCTTTAAAATAGTCCAGTATATAATGACAATATAGATCCCCCAGCGCAGTATTGTTTTACGATGAGATAGCCATTCTAACACATCTTGTTTAAGCGATACATAATCAAAAACAAATATTAAAGCGATAGGATAAAGTAATGCCCTTACATCAGATTTAAATATTCCTATACCACTATGTAGATACCACTCTATGCCGCCAGTTGGAACAATAATATTGCCTAAAATATAAAAGGCATCCGAAATCGTTCTGGCTCTGAAAAACACCCAAGCTATATTACATACAACAAATATAAATAATATTGAAAGAATTCTTCTAAGACCATGTTTCTCAATTTTATTAAAGCTCAATACATTCTCAATAACCTGGATAATCCCATGGATTCCGCCCCATAAAACAAATGTCCAATTTGCACCATGCCAAAGGCCACTCACCAAGAAGGTTATCATAATATTTATATTATGTCTTAACGCCGAACATCTGCTACCGCCAAGAGGAATATACAGATAGTCCCTAAACCAGGTAGACAGAGAAATATGCCACCGTCCCCAAAATTCTTTCAAACTACCGGACCAATACGGACTCTTGAAATTGGTCATTAACTTAATACCAAGTATTCTGGCAGACCCAATAGCAATATCAGAGTAACCGGAAAAATCACAATAGATCTGTAGTGTAAATAAAAATACTGCTAATAGCAAATCAAAACCTGTGCATTTGCCCAGTGAACCATATACGTTATCTACAATAATGGCGGCATTATCCGCCACTACCAGCTTCTTAAAAAATCCCCACGCCATTAATCTGAGACCATATACTGCCTCATCATAATCAAATTTCTTAACCGACTTTATCTGCGGCAATAAATTTGGGGTTCTTTCGATAGGACCCGCAACGAGCTGTGGAAAGAAGGAAATAAAAGTTGCATATTGTCCAAAATGGTGTTCAGCCTTTACCTTACCTTTATAAACATCGATAACATAGCTCAAGGTCTGGAAGGTATAAAATGATATTCCCACCGGCAACAACACCTGTAAAGTAACAGGATGTAATGGCAGTGCCAACTGGGCACAGACGTAGGCCACCGATTCTGATATAAAATTGAAATACTTAAACACAAACAATACACCTAAACAAATTAGGCTGGTCACAGCTAGAACAAGCTTCTTTTGTGTTGTCGATTCTGTTCGTTCCAATATAATAGCCGAAATATAAGACACTATGGTCGTGCCTAATATTAGTACCACATACTGGGGATTCCAACTCATATAGAAATAGTAGCTGGCCACCAAAAGTAACCACCACCGATAACGATGTGGCAGCCCCCAATATAATAAAAACACTAATGGTAAAAATATTGCATATTGTTGAGAATTAAAATTCATAATAACGCTAAAACGCTCTTCACCTCCGACATCCTTCACATACTATCATAAACTGAAACAGCCAACAACCAAAAAAGGAATTCAAATGATTATCCAGCATTATCTTGGGTACACGTAAATTATCTTTCATACTTGCATATTTCGAATACATCCTATATAATAACTCAAAACGAGTATTGCTCATTTTGAGTTATTGGGGTTACTTTTTTAGTGGAGGGATGCAAAATGAAAAATAGAAAAGTAAATTCTGTCATTCCAGGCAGGCTAAGAATATTAAGAAATTCAAAAAAAATGCAACAAGCTGATATTGCCAAAATCCTCGATGTTTCTACCACATGTTACGCGCAATATGAACGAGGTGAACGTGACTTACCTTTGGATGTCGCCGGTAAGCTTTGTAAATTATATGGCTGTGATATTTCTGTAATTATGACCCTACCAATCATAAGCGAAGTTATAGTTCCAAATAATTTGATTATCAATGCCCAAGAAGTCATTAATAATGCCCATATTACAGGTGACTGGCAAATTGATAGTGAAACATTTAAAAAAATTGATGACGCTATGGCTCCTATTTTTAAAGCGCGTGAAGAGGCATTCAACATTTCAGATATCCCCACTGATATCTTGAAAGATATTACCCCGATTACCATAAAAACAGTTAGATTAAATAATGATGTAGAACAATTAATAAACACCTACCTTCGTTTAAATCGGGAAGCTCTTAACAAAGGACCAATTGAACAAAAATAATAATTTAAATTGATTATATCTTATATTCATGCAAGAATAATTGTAAATATATTATATAAAAAATTGGGATGGTGGTAAAAATGAGTTTAACTGCATTTAACTGGAAAAATAAGGGTGGTACCGGAAAACGAACGTGTAAATGCGGAAGTTGGAAAAATCATTGGTTGAAGTTTTCTAAAAAGCCCTGGCCAAGCCAATGCTCTGTGTATGGATGCACTAATCCCCCTACGTTAGGTGCCCACATTATAAATACAAATGTGATAGGAGAAAAAATTGTCCCTATGTGTGAATCATGCAACAAATTAAGCGGAGTGTTTGATCTAAAAGGAGGAATAACGTTAGTAGAAGCAAATGTAGCTAACACTTGTGGTTAAAATACTAACGCATTAAATATCATCGATGACTTTAATGTTATCAATTAATTTGCTTAGAGAAATAATTAGGACCAACTTCTCTTTCGAGCGGTTGGTCCTATTATTATTTAAAACTTAAACTTCCTCAGCACAGTCTGTACATCATGGGCCAGTTTGGCCAGTGCATCAATTGCCGTTGCAACGAGAGGACTACAATTACGAAGCTAAGGGGATTAGGTATAAATTTATATTCAGTTAGACACATTTAAAAACAAACATGGCTGCAACAAAGCATACAGTACCTATCCCAGCTAACAGCCAATGAATTTTCCCATCACTAAACATCGATTGGGCAAAACTTATGAGCAATGCTATGCTGCCTACTGTACCAAGATTAAAGCAAATCGTTTTAGCCATAGTCCCCATTCCCGATGAATCTTTTACCCAATCAACATTAATATTGATTAATGTAAACAATGCTATGAATATAGTCATCACCATAACATTGGCATATATATTCTTCTCCATTGACTTGAACTCAGTTTTTTCATCTATCTTGCGCATAGCCTGTTTGTATATTCTGCCATGCCAGTAAAATCAATTTCATCCTTAAAAGTACCATCATATAAAGCGTCAACATCCCCATTGACCTCTTCAAAATAATATTGCACCATCGTAATATGCGTGTTAAAATGTGCGTGTAAGTATTATCATATGGTAAAAATGGCGTTTTTTACCATATGCCACATTGATATATAGTAAAATTGGTATTTTTTACCATATCAAATTAGAAGGTGAAAATACTCATGAAATATCAAGATTTAAAGAAAATATATTATAAAGACTCCAAGTCACATGAAAAGGCATACCAATTACGCTATTCAGCTCCGTTTACCGAACACCTGAATTTTACCGTACACCAATACAACTATGATTCCAATTATCCAGGCTTTTACTGTTATACACAGGAAATAGTCTGCTTACTGGATGAGATTTATTCTAAGTGTATGAGTCTATATACATTATTACCAAATATCCCCGAAGCCGGCATAATACAATATCTGCATAATCTACTTATACAGGAAATAAAATCCAGTAATGCCATCGAAGGTGTACGTAGCACACGACGCGAAATTTCAAATGCAATGAACCAACGTAATCCGTCAAAATATGTACGTCTATGGGGAATTGTAAATAAATAACAAACACCATTGAAAAGACTAGAAAAACGGTACAAAAAAGAATTGACATACTACCCAAACACCTATTACGAATCAATAATAGTTCAAAGCCTTATCGCTATCGTTTTAATAAAGCAGTGCTAGATACGTATCTGAATGATATACAATAACGCCAAAGGGGTTGCCACACGGCAACCCCTTTCAATTGCATAGTATAATTTTATGCCAATACCTTGGACAATCTGATAAACTCTGTATCCAGAGTCTTTCTGTTATTAGTGGCCTCGTCGATTGGAATTTCCACCACCATGCCGGTATCGAAGCCTACCACTACGTCCTTCTTGCCATTAATTATGGCCAGTACAGCCTTTTCCCCAAGCATGCTGGCATTTATGCGGTCCTCCACTGTAGGGGAGCCGCCACGCTGGATATGTCCCAGCACTGTTACCCTGGTGTCAATTTCAGTTTTCTCCTGAATCTGCTTGCCCAGCTCTGTGGTGGTGACCCCCATTCCCTTCAGGGCACCATCGGCAACCACCAGCAGACTATACTTTTTCCCCTTGGCATAGTCTGCACGGATTTCCTCACAAATCTGGTCAATGTTGGACTTGGTTTCAGGCACCAGTACATACTCGGCACCGCCGGCGATGCCAGCTGTCATGGCCAGCCACCCGGAGGTCTTGCCCATTACCTCAATAAGCACTATGCGGCGATGAGCACATGCCGTATCGCGGAGCTTGTTTATGGCATCTACCACTGTATTGGCGGCTGTATCAGACCCGATGGTATAATCCGTACCCCACACATCATTTTCAATGGTAGCCGGAATACCAATAACAGGCATACCAAATTCCTTGCTCATGGTGGCGGCACCTTTGATGCTGCCACTGCCGCCAATGACGATAAGACCTTCAATGCCGTGCTTTTTCAAATTTTCATAGCCCTGACGACGGCCATCCTCCTCGAAGAACTCTCCGCTGCGGGCGATACCCAGGAAAGTGCCTCCCCGCTGAATCATGTCACCCACACTACGGGTATTGAGCTCCTCGATTTCGTCATTAACAAGTCCTTTGTAGCCGTTGTGTACGCCCCAAATATGGACACCCTGATGGACTGCGGTGCGTACTACTGCACGAATGCAGGCATTCATGGCTGGACAATCGTTACCGCTGGTTAATACTGCTATATTATGTAACATGGTGAGGATTCCCCCTTTAAATACATATATTTTTCTTCAGGGGCATTACTTTCAGCAAGGGACTCAGGGCTAAAACTATTGTTTTGCTTTCAATTAGTCAGCAAGAAAAATCCAAACTCGCTTCGCCCTTACAGGCCTCGCTCAAACAGTGGATGTTTTCTCGCTGTGAAAGTATGCAAAAAATAGCTTCTTAACGCCCATCGCCCAACGCTTCAAGTAATTGCCCCTAACGAAACATCTTCTAAGCTAAATAGGTCATCTGCCACGTAAATCGCGTTCTATGTCGCGTTTTACGGCCTTATCCTTAAGATCCTGACGCTTGTCATAATTGTGTTTACCGCTGGCCAAAGCAATTTCAATTTTCGCTCTGCCCTTAACAAAGTATATTTTCAACGGAACTATGGTAAAACCCTTCTCACGAGTCTTACTAAATAATTTTATTATTTCCTGTTTATGCATCAAAAGCTTACGGGGCCTGCGTTCGTCGTGATTAAAAATATTTCCGTGATCGTAAGGACTGATGTGCATATTTACAATAAATATTTCGCCGTTTTTTATTTCGGCGTAGCTGTCCTTAAGGTTTGCTTTGCCTTCACGCAGGGATTTTACCTCGGTTCCCTGGAGAACCAGCCCTGCCTCGAAGGTGTCGTGAATAAAATAGTCGTGGCGGGCCTTGCGGTTTTCGCAGACTATTTTAGTGCCTTGGTTTTGTTTACTCATTAAATACCTCATCCGCCCCCTGCGGGGGCACCTTCCCCAGAGGGGAAGGCTTTATGCTTTATATTTCAACAATAATATCTTTTTTACGCTTGACGGCCTTATGGTCATGTTTATTGCGTTTGGAAGCTTTTGTTTTCTTTTTAGGTTTATCTAAAGGTGTCTTTTCAACCTTTTTCTTGGCTTCCTTTTGCTTCTTGTCTTTAGGTGGCTTTTTGCGGTCAATTTTCTTGGCGGATTTTTTATCCGACTTGCCAGCTTTCTTCTCCGCTTTAGTTGATTTTCTGCTGCCCTTTGTAGCCTTGCTGATTTTCTCCTTGGATTTTTTACCGTAAGCCTTTTCTCTTGGTTTGCGGTCGGCAGAATTTTCCATTCGTAAGGCCCGTGGGTCGCAGTTATCCTTTACCACGAAGTCCAGTGCTTTTTCCTCCACGCTGGCCCGTACCAGAATAACCTCCACCGTATCTCCCAGCTGGTAGCTACGATGATGATGGTTGCCCACCAGAGCATAGCGATTTTCCACATAATCGTAGTAGTCATCTTTTAGGGTGGTCATGTGAACCAGCCCCTCTACGCCGTTATCCAGCTCCACAAAGAAGCCAAAGCCGGTAACACTGCTGATAACCCCTTCAAAGGTGTCCCCCACGAACTGCTCCATGTATTCTACCTTCTTAAGGTCGGTGGTATCCCGCTCCGCAGATACTGCCACCCGCTCCCGCTTGGATGCATGCTCCGCCATCTCCGGTAGCTTCTGAACCATCTGCTCCCTACGGGCCTTTGGAATGCTCCCTGTTGGGAAGCTCTCCCTAAGGAGTCTGTGTACTATTAAATCGGGATAGCGGCGGATAGGAGAAGTGAAATGGGTATAGTATTCAGCAGCAAGACCAAAATGGCCTTCATTTTCCGCAGCATATCTTGCCTGCTGCATGGATCTGAGAGATACAGTACCCAAAATCTTTTCCTCAGGCTTACCCGCTATTTTTTCAAGGGCAAGCTGGAGCTCCTTTGGACGGATATTTCCCTCTGCAGAGGTCTTTAAATGAAGTCCGAAGGTTCCCATAAGGCGATTTAAAGCCTCGATTTTCGTCGGCTCCGGTGTTTCGTGGATACGGTACATAAATGGCTGCTTACGTCGGCACATGTGCTCAGCCACAGTCTCATTGGCTGCCAGCATACACTGCTCCACAATGGACTCACCCAGATTGCTGACACGCTTTTTAAGGCCTACAGCCCTGCCATTTTCGTCCAGCTTCACCTTTATCTCCGGTACCTCGAAGTTAATAGCCCCCCGTCTATGACGATAGCTATACATGGCATTGCGCACTTCTTCCAAATTATAAAGAAGTGGCAAAATATCCTCATTATCCTGACAGAAATCCTTATCCCTGTCCACCAAAATCTTATTTACCAAGGTATAAGTCAAACGGCGATATACATGAACCACCACTGGCAAAATCTTGTATTTGGTCACCTTGCCCTCAGGGCTGATTTCCATTTCACAGGCCATGGACAGGCGGTCCACCCCTGCATTAAGACTGCAAATACCATTGGAAAGCTCCCTTGGAAGCATTGGAACCACACGGTCCACAAGGTACACAGAGGTACCTCGGGCCTGAGCCTCAATGTCCAGTGGCTGATTTTCCCGCACATACCAGCTTACATCCGCTATATAAACACCAAGGAAAAAGCTGCCGTCATCATGCTTTTCCGCGTAGACGCCATCATCAAGATCCTTGGCATCCTCACCATCAATGGTGACAATTTTAAGATGTCTGCGGTCCTCACGGCCATTTTTGCCAATATGCTCCTCAGCATTTATGGACTGCTCCACAGCATTGGCAGCTTGCTGAACCACATCGGGGAACTCCTCTGCCAAATCGTACTGACGCATAATGGAAAGGATATCCACACCGGGGGCGCCAGATTTTCCCAGCACCTCCACAATATGGCCCTCGGCCTTTTTGCCGCCCTCTGGCCATTGGGATACCTCCACTACCACCTTGTCACCAGTCTTGGCCCCCAAAAATTGCCCTGAAGGAATATAAATATCCTCCCTTATACGGGTATCATCCGGGGAAACGAAGCCGAAGTTACGGCTGGCGGAAAAAATACCAACGATTTTGCTGTTGGCCCGCTCAATAACCTTATATACCTCTCCCTCCTTGGAACGGCCGGGAGTAACGGCATACTGGGGAAAGAGGCGCACCTGCACGGTGTCACCATTCATGGCGGTATGAAGGCCACTTTTCAAAATGAAGATATCGTCCTCATTTTTCTGCCTTCCTTCAGGGGTAACAAAGCCAAAGCCACGGGAGGACAAGGACAGCACGCCTGTAACCAGCTCCTCTGCCACCGGCTCCCTATGTGTTATTTGGGATTTTACCTGTTTTATTTTCTTATCTATTTTTTTATGTTGTAATTTTCTCTTCATTTTATCTCTCTATTTTTATATATCTTATGAATGTTCCCTAATAAATTCATCCACCAGCTCGAAGGCCTTTTCCCTTTCACACCCTATGGTTATCAAATGTCCGGACTCCTCCAGCCACACCAATTCCTTTTCATAGCTTCCAGACAAATCATAAATCTTATTTGCACTACGGTCACGGGCGGTGTGGTCGCCATGGCTGTGCATCACCAGCATCGGGCATTTTACCCGTGGAAGCTCCCGCTTGGTTCTGTCAATAAGGTCCAAAAGCTCATGTACGGACACCATTGGGTACTCACCATAGGATGCATTACACACCTGGGGCACATCGAAATGCATCCGCTTCTTTTTAGGCCAGTATTTATTTTTGCAATATTCCTTGGCCGGCAAACGATACAGCTGCTTATCCTCGTGAATAAATATGGGAGCAGCCAAGGTACAGCAGCACTTCACGCTGGCATTGGCGGCAAGAAGAATACTTAACAAGCCTCCCATGGACTGTCCAACCACGGAAATCTTTTCACATATTGAAGCTAATATGGAATAACCATCGCACACAGAATCATACCAATCCTCCGAGGTCATGTGAGCCATATCCTCGGTGGTGGTGCCATGTCCGGCCAGACGCACTGCCAGCACTGTGTAACCCTTGTCGTTAAGATATCTGCCCAACAAAAGCATTTCTGCCGGAACTCCGGTGAAGCCGTGAATTAAAAGTATGCCGTGTGGCCCTCCCTTTAGGAAGAAGGGCTCGCCGCCGTTAATAATCATGCTGGTTATCCTTTCAAAAAAGAAAAAGCGCCTACTACCTACCATAGAAACTATGATGGATAGTAAGCGCCTTGTGTCAAATTACATGGTCATCTTGGCAATCACCAAGGTGATTACTGCAAAAAGAATCGCAAAGACTACAGTTACTCTTGCCAAAAGTGCATCCATACCACGGGCACTGCTGCTAAATACTGTGTCATTACCGCCGCCCAGGCCCATACCTGCAGACTTTGGAGACTGAGCTAGCACTGAGCCAATCAGAACGATAGCTACCAATGCATCTATTACCATCAAAACCGTAAGCACTCTACGGACCTCCTATTCCATCTCAAAGTATAGTATAACGCAATTGTTCAATTTTTTCCTCATTTTTATGAGGAAAAATTACCTCATAGCGTTTCATCGAAGTATATATAGTTTATCAACTTCGATATATCATAACACAATATATTATTAAATACAAGAGACGGATTAGTCAATGGTTCTGATCTGAATCTTGTTGGTGTTGTTGCCCTTGCTCATGTTTATACCTGAGGTTACTACCGCAATATCACCCTTTTCCACCAAGCCGGAACGGAGAGCAGCAGCAATGGAGGCCCCAGTACGATCTGGCTCATCATCCCAAATACGACCATTAACCAGCTGTACACCCCAACGAAGGTTCAGCTGACGGGCCACCTTGGAGGTGCTGGCGTAGGCAATGATAGTTGCCTGTGGACGATATTTGGACACCATCTGAGTGGTGAAGCCAGTCTCAGTTGGAGTAATGATAGCTGTGGCATCCAGCTCGTAGGCCAGCTGTACAGTGGAATGGGCCACTGCATCGGTAATGCTCTTTTTATGCTCCATTCCCTTGGTAATAAAGCGGTTCTCATAATGAATGGACTGCTCAATGCGCTTGGCAATGGTGCTCATGGTCTGTACTGCCTCCACTGGGTAATCACCACTGGCAGTTTCACCACTGAGCATAATGGCATCGGTGCCGTCGAATACCGCATTACCAACATCGGAAACCTCGGCTCTGGTTGGACGAGGATTGCTGGTCATGGACTCCAGCATCTGGGTGGCCACGATTACCAGCTTGCCGGCCTTGTTACACTTGGCAATAACATCCTTCTGAATAACAGGAACATCCTCAGCAGGAATCTCCACACCCAAGTCACCACGGGCTACCATAATACCATCAGCCGCGGCGATAATAGCATCAATATTCTTTACGCCCTCAAGGTTTTCAATCTTAGCAATAATTTCCATGTGACCGTTATTGTCCTTAATGAGCTTTCTGATAGCCTCCACATCGCTGGCACGCTGAATAAAGGAAGCGGCCACAAAGTCCATATCGTGCTCAATACCAAAAAGGATATCCTTTTCATCCTGCTCGGAAATTGGTGGCAAACCTATAGCTACTCCCGGTACAGCCACACGCTTGCGGGTACTCATTGGACCATTGTTGAGAATTTCAGTTACAATATCCTGCCCGTCAATTTCCTTTACCTTAAGTCCTACAAGACCATCAGAAAGGAGAATGGTGTCACCTGGCTTAACCTCCTGATAAAGATTCTTGTAGCTTATAGGAGCCCCGTTTTCATCACCTGGCTCATCGGATTGGGTAAGACGGAAGGTGTTGCCCTTGACCAGCTGAACCTTGCCATCCTTAAAGGAACCCAGACGCATCTCAGGCCCCTTGGTATCCAACAGAAGCGGAATAATGGTATCGGTGTGTCTGGCCGCCTCACGAACTCTCTCAATTCTCCCCAGCTGCTCTGCATGATCGCCATGGGAAAAATTAAAACGGGCGCAGTTCATGCCGTTTTTCATCAGCTCTTCAATAACTCCAGGCTTATCAGTGGTAGGACCCATGGTACAAACGATTTTGGTTTTCTTAAACATTGCTCAGCACACTCCTTACATTATTTCTGTTTATGTATATTAGAATAGTAATTAAACGCTATTATGATTAGTTTATACATTCTATTCTATTGTACCACGAATGTCTAGCACAAACACGGTAAAAAATCAAGAATTGTTATTCATTGCAGTTTGGTATATTCTATATGAGATAGTTTTTTTGAACATCACCCCTCCTGTGGAGGGAACTTCCCCAGTGGGGAAGGCTATACATGAAAGGAATGTGTTGATATATGAAGCTTAAGCATGTTATAAAGCGCTCCGGTGTTGTGGTGGACTACGATGCCTCCAAAATTTTTAACGCCATTGCAGGAGCCAGCAAGGCTGTAAATGATTCCTTATCTACAAGGGATATCCAGAAAGTGGTGGATCAGGTGGAGTCCGCCATCGAAAATTGGGAAAATATCAACGTAGAGGATATTCAGGATATTGTTGAGAAGACTCTCATGGAGCAGGACTACTATGAGATTGCCAAGCGCTACATCATGTATCGCCAGCGCCACGCCAATCGCCGTGAAGCCCAAAAGCATCTGATGAACAGCTACAGGGATATTTTCTTCGCTGATGCTGTGGACTCAGACATGAAGCGTGACAACGCTAATATAAACACCGATGCTTCCATGGGGATTATGCTGAAGCTGGGTGCTGAGGGTGCCAAGCATTTCGTGGATAACTATATGCTGCCTGAGGAATTTGCCAAGGCTGACAGGGAAAATTATATCCATATCCACGACAAGGATTTTTCCTTGATTACTCTGAACTGCTGCCAGATAGATTTGCTGAAGCTGTTCCACGGTGGTTTTTCCACGGGCCACGGCTTCCTGCGTGAGCCAAATTCCATCCGTGCTTACGCATCCTTGGCCTGTATTGCCATTCAGTCCAACCAAAATGATATGTTTGGTGGCCAGTCCATCAACGCCTTTGATTATGCCATGGCTGAGGGAGTGCGCAAAACCTTTAAAAAGGCTTTGGCTGACGAGGCCTACAAGGCTTGTCTCTACCACTTTGGCGGTGACAAGTTGGCTGCTGCCAAGGAATTCCGCAAGGCCTTTATGGAGGCTATGGACTACGACCACTGCACCTTTACCGACGGTGAGCCAATAGCAACAGAAGATAACCTCAAGGCCATTGCTGAAGCTCTGAGTAAGGTGCTGCCTACAGATATTATGGAAACAACCCCTGATTTAAAGCTGGATGCTGCCAATATCTATCGTCTGGCCTGTGATGATACCACTGAGGAAACCCATCAGGCCATGGAGGCACTTATTCATAATTTCAATACCCTCCATTCCCGTGCCGGTGCCCAGGTTCCATTTAGCTCTATTAACTACGGTATGGATACCTCTCCTGAGGGCAGACTTGCCATGCGGGAGGTTATGAATGCCATTATGAGCGGGCTTGGTAATGGGGAAACAGCTATTTTCCCTATCTCTGTATTCCAGCTTAAATCCGGAGTAAACTACAATCCCGGGGATCCAAATTACGACCTTTTCCAGCAGGCCTGCAAGACCTCTGCCAAGAGATTGTTCCCTAACTTCGTAAATGTGGACGCTCCATATAATCTCCAATATTACAAGCCCGGCAATTACAACAGTGTTATCGCCACCATGGGTTGTCGGACCCGTACCATCAGCAATGTAAATGGTCCTAGCGAGGTGGGCAGCAGAGGGAATTTCTCCTTTACCACCATTAATCTGCCTATGCTGGCTCTGGAGGCTGACGGCAATATGGATAAGTTCTGGTGCCTCTTGGATAAATACATTCAGATTAGCCACGACTATCTCCTGTTCAGACTGCAGACCATCAAGCATAAGCACGTTTATAACTATCCGTTCCTTATGGGACAGGGTATTTGGATGGACAGTGACAAGCTGAAAAATACCGACTCCATTGAGGAAGTATTGAAGCACGCCTCATATTCCATTGGCTTTTGCGGTCTGGCTGAATGTCTGGTGGCCCTTATTGGCAAGCATCACGGTGAGTCTGAGGAAGCCCAGAAGCTGGGTCTGGAAATCGTGGGCCATATCCGTCAGAAGACTGATGAATATACCAAGGCAGAAAGTATGAACTGGACCTGCTTTGGTACTCCAGCCGAGTCCACTGCCGGTCAGTTCCAGCGGGCAAACCGCAAGAAATTTGGCAAAATTGCGGGAGTTACCGACAGAGATTATATGACCAACAGCTCCCATGTGCCTGTATACTACGACATTAAGGCTTTGGACAAGATTCGTATTGAGGCCCCTTACCACGAACTGGAAAATGCGGGGCATATCGCCTATGTGGAGATGAACGGCGACCCTTCCAAGAATGTGAAGGCCTTCGAGGCTCTGGTTCGTGCCATGCACGATGCTAACATGGGCTACTTCTCCATCAATCACCCAGTTGACCGTGACCCTGTCTGCGGCTACACCGGCATTATTGAAAATGAATGCCCACACTGCAAACGAAAGGAAATCATCACCGGACATAAGATTGTGAAGAGACCTGTTTTTGAATAATTTTAAGACAAAAATAACGCTGACTAATTTGTGCCAGCGTTATTTTAGTTTTAGCATATATTTTTTTGTTATTATTCTATAAAAAACGATTCCAGCCAGTTCTCAAAAACATATTCATCCCTAATGGACTTATCCACTTTGACTGGAGATGTGGACACGAAGGATGGAAGTTCATTGATTTTCCTTGTACCCAATACAAATATATTTTCAGGATTATAAAAAGGATAATTAATAATATCAGTAAAATTAGTAATCAACTTTTTCCCAAAGCACATAGCCTCCATAGGACGCCAGGTAAGCCCATGCTGACCTTCTTGCACAATATCTAAAATGGCACGGCAACCTTTAATTCGGCTAATAATCTCATCATATGAAATACCATCCTTAAAGGTATGTTTTTTTATTCCATGGCCAATATAAACTATGTGGATTACGCTTAATATGAAAATCACACGACAATCCAATTTCAATGAATTTTTCCTTTAATTGCAGCAAATAGGATAATCTATCCTTATCTTGACCAACAAAAAAAATGTCATTTACATCGTTAGCACTAATAGAAGCATTAACATTCTCCAGCTGGCTGGTATTATTCAATGACATATATGGATAATAGAAATGTTTAAACGGTATGCCATACTTTTTTGCATTTTCCTTATCAAATGTATACATTTCACAATTCAAATCTTTATAATTGCAGGGTTCACACCGATGTCCTGGAAAAATCGTGTCCAAATAATATAAGATTACCCTAATATTAGGATTAACTTTGTTTAAGTAGGCTACTATATCTGGGCCTCTACCGCCATCTCCTATAAAAACCGTATCATACTCATTTATGTATTGTTTCCATTCACCATACCATTTACTCATGTCACTTCCGCTGACATGTTCTGCAAATTTAAATTTTCTCTTCTCCCAGCCTTTTATATCTTTATAGAGAGAGGCACATCGCATATGAGGATACGTACCCATATTTTCACAAATATTCAGAAATAATATTTTGTGTTTTTTAAAGATAAAGTCGTTCATTATGTAATCCTCTTCGGTCATTTCATTTAGTTGCCGTTTCCCGAATCAACTTTTCCCAGGTGTCCCAAATTTTATCATCACTATATTCCTTCATGGCTTCATGAGCTGCGGTGCCCATTTTTACACGAAGGTCCTTATCTGACATTAAAAGCTCCATCTTATCCCGCAATGGCTCCACACCATCTTCAACTAAAAATCCATCAACGCCATCATGAACCAACTCATTGACTGCAGGACAACTGGCATAGGCCACAGCCGGCAAGCCCACGCTCATACCTTCCGCAATAGTAAGCCCAAAACCTTCATAGGCACTTGGGAATACAAAAATATCTCCCTGTCTTAGAACCGACTCCACGTCATGGGTTGTTCCCATAATTTTTATGCGGTCTTGCAAATTTGCCCCATCTATCTTGGACTCCATTTCCTCAGCATAGCCACGGCTATGCTCCTTGCCCCAAATTTCCACATCCCAGTCACTAAACTTGGAAGCCAATGGTATAAAGGCCTCCAATAATAAATGAGGGCGCTTATGATTACGGGCCAGACGGCCAATAAAGATAATTTTATGCCTCCCCGTGTGATTTGCTATTTCTTCCTTTTCAAACTGTGGTACCACATTTCCGATAACTACTGTTTTGGTATTCGGATAGCGCTTTATAACCGCTTCCCTAAAGGATGGCATCAACACCTGAACTACATCACAATCCTTAATGGCCTTAACCTGCTTATCTGGATAATTACGGAACCAGTCCTCAGCCTCTCCATGACACATGAGAATAATTGGTATATCTGTCTTGATGTCCTGTATATATACCTTGGCCGCCGCTGGCTGAAAGGCAATAATAATGTCAGGATTTTCCTTGTCCAAGATAGCGTTCACATTATCCAGCAGGTAATTCTTGGTAAAATCATCATTGACGGCAGACGCCAGTTTTCTACTGAAAACACGCAGAACCTCACGGCGAATCCGATAACTTAAAGGAAAAGTATAACTACTACCATCATAATGATTTATATTATATTGGCGAACCTCTTTATTAACAGGAAAAAAGCATTCTCCTTGGTTATCATCGCTATACACCATGGCCACATCATGGCCTCGTTGCTGCATAACATTGGCAAAATTACAATGAACTTTTGCGGCACCACCAGTATCTCCCACCATTTTTGAAAAATTTGCCAATAAAATTCGCATAGGATCCTCCTATTATAATCTCATCTGTTTTATTGATGATGCTATAGCCTCGTCAATAGAATCCAAAAGTTCAAAACGACGACGGTACACAGCCCGTTTTCTGGTAGGCACCTCTTCCATGGTCTTTCGCGTTTCTTTCAATGGAAGTTCATCAAAGCGCTTATCATCAGTGGAATGACCGCCTGCCTCTGCCCAAAAATCACTGAATGAAGTTTTCAACTTACGGTCAGCACGAACATGATTATTGGCATAGTACCCATAATTGGTTACGGCATATATCTTTTCCAAGCCTAAATTTCTTGCCACAGCCTGGGCAATATACAGAATTAGATTCTTGGTACGATAGCGATGGCATTTATTTGTTATCTTTTTTACTACTTCCTTGGCATCCTCCATGTTAGGACCTTGCATAGCCCCTATCCACATGGACATTTTCCCCTCTTTATCCGGAGTAATCCAAAAAATAATCTGATAAAGGGCCCGATCATCCAGACGCAGTACCACGGACAACATGCCTTCTTTACGCTGGCCATCCTCGTAATATAGATACGCCCGAAACTGCTGCCCATCAATCTCCTGACCATCCCAAATAGGCAAATTCTTGTATTTATAAAGGTCCTTTATAACTTCCGGACGAAGAGTATCCACCAGGAAATCCACATGGTTTTGTACTATAGCAAGCCTTTCATCAAAGGTGGATTTATTATAGAAAAATGCCCGAGTGGGCTGCTCATAGAAAAACGGATATAACTTTTGAAGCTCTGTCAGAAGTGGGGTTGAAGAAAAGTGACGCTGAAGGGCGTTCAATTTCCCCCTATATATAAAGGAACGCAACAAAAATACATAATATCTGTGTGCTTCCCTGGCCTTACTAGTATCATATATCTGCTTACCCAAAGCTGTATAGCTTTGAAGCTTTGTTTCACTCATCAATATCAACTCATTTCCTTTAAAACAAGCTACGAATAAAGGCAGACTTACTGTATTCCTGATTGGCTTTTTCCAATGCATCGTTATAATGTGCTTTATTTGTCTCGTAATTATTTACAAATTCTTCCAACTGATTGCGGAATATTTCATAATCTGTGGTATCAATATATTCACCGATTGAGTATTTTTCCATAACCTCAGGATTTAATGTTTTGGTAGTCAAAACAGGCTTTTTGGCTCCAATAGCCGTGAAGTAAATGGCACTCCAGTTATAAAGGTATCTTTCAGCTGTATATGGCAAATATACCACGTCCACAGACTGAATAGCGTTGTACCAATCATCCTTCAAAAGCTTGTGAGATATAAACTCCACACGCTTGTCATTTTTCCAACCATCTACTATTTTTTCAACCTCCTGACGGTCTTCTTCCGTAGTGGGTGCCAGCTGAATAATGAATTTCACGGGTATTTTAAACTGTGCTCCCGTAATTGAATTAAGAAGCCAGCCAATATTCTTTTCCCCTTTTCGGTAGTGTCCAAAAAAACCTATCCGCAATACATCCGCAGCTGATTTAGACTTACATCCTGCCGGAATCATAACCGGTGGTTTTATCAGTTTTACATTATCTGGTTTTTCGTTGCCGAAATCATCACGCAGAGTGGTTACACACAAGTGAATATTTTTATATGGCAGACATTCCTTAGCTTTCTTTAAGAATTTTGGCTTTTCACTAGGATTAACGCCTAAGAATATAAAATTAACAGGAACATTACCCAGACGCAACTTGCTTTTCTTTAAAGCACGCAAATAACGGTAGGTTGCTGTGGTAAGCAAAATTGCATCTATGCCTTCCTTTTCTGCCACCTCAAGTGCTGAATCAAACCATTTTACACGACGGGTTTCCCGTAAGTATGAATACCATACCTTTTTTAAACCTTTGACACCATCATAGGAAATAATGCTGCCGCCAGACAGCTCATATTTAGGTACATCGAAATTTTGGTCCAGCACAGTACCAGCCGGCATCATCATAACCGGCTCATGCCCAGCCTCTTGTAATGCCTCAATAATAATTCGATCAAATTCCAATTCAAAGCCGGCACTGGCCTTTACTGTTTCCAGTATAGCAACCTTCATTACTGCTGTTCCCCTTTTCCTATATAGAAATACCTAAGCTTTAAATACTTCAAAAATGTATAATAACCGTGCAGTATGGAAAATACCATCCCCAATTCTCCGTCCAGGAATCCCCTCTTTATTATATACGCCCGAATAAAGGCATATACAGGGCGAAGAGTCAAATCTCCCATACTGGCCTTCTTGCCATCCTGATGCATTCTCGCAGCCATCATGTCAGTGTACTGACCTAGCTTACGGAAATAGCTGCTCCATTCGTTATAGGTGTGATGATGCATTACCCCCTTAAGGTCATGCTGGGGCAATGTAAATTCTCCCCTCTCATGAACAACACCTACCCAATGCACCTCATCCCGTGGATAAAGGCGGACACACCAATCGGGGGCATGAGCACCATATTTTATCAGCTTACCAAATAAAACATTCATCCTTTTAATACGATATACACCAATTCTATCGGATTGAACTATTTCCCTTATTTCATCAACAGCTTCATTGGTCAGTCGTTCATCAGCATCAAGATAAAATACCCACTTGGCCTGGGTCTGAGTCAAGGCAAAGTTACGCTGGCCGGCAAAGCCTTCCTCTGTCATTGGATGCAGAACAAATTTGGCTCCTAATGCTTCAGCCTTAGCCTGCGTTTTATCTGTACTACCAGAGTCTATCACTATTATTTCATCGGCAAATAATGCACTTTTTATACAATCTTCTATATTTGCTTCTTCATTTTTGGTCAAGATAATAACAGCCAAATCTGACATTGTTGATACATCCTTCTCGTAAAATTTATATCATACCTTCGGTTAAAGCCTGGTGCAAATTGCCACCTCTATAACGTATTCCCTTCACCCCGGCAGCCTCAGCACATTCCACATCTCTGGCACCGTCGCCTATAAGATAAGATAATTTTAGGTCAATATTATGGTCTTTCTGAGCCTTGAGGAGCATGCCTGGCTTTGGCTTACGACAATCGCAGTCTATAGCATATTCCTTCACCTTGCCAGTAGGATGGTGTGGACAATAATATATGCCGTCAAGATGGGCTCCATGCTTTGCCAAATCAGCATTCATCCATTCATATAGCTTCATGATGTCGCTTTCCTGGTAATAGCCTCTGGCAACTCCGCTCTGATTAGTAATGACAATGGCTAGGTAACCATTGTCATTACAATACTTTATGGCGTCTATGGCGCCCTCTATCCATTTAAAGTCTTCAATTTTATGAAGGTAATAAACCTCTTCGTTTAAGGTACCATCACGATCAAAAAAAACTGCTTTGTTCATAAAAATACCTATTTGCCGTATTTAAAGTAGCCGCCGGCATCAAGGAAATCACAATATTCCTTTACGGCCTCGTACATATCATAGAAGCCCTGATCATAGCCAGCCTCCAGCAGCTTGGTGGTATCAGACTCAGTATAATTTTGATACTTGCCCTTTAACACCTCCGGGAAATCACGGTACTCAATTTTACCTTTGCCCAATGCCTTGATTACGCTGTCAGCCACCTCATTGTAGGTATGGGCCTTGCCAGTACCGCAGTTATAGATACCGCTTGGTCCCTTATGCTGCCAGAACCAAAGATTTACCTTTACAACATCCTTTACATAGATGAAGTCACGCTTCTGACCGCCATTTGGCACATCGGTACCATCGCTGAACTTTCCCCAGCCTTCAAAGAGACGGCATACCCCATCCTTCTTCACCTGATGATACAGCTGATAGAAAATAGAGGCCATATTTCCCTTATGATGCTCCTGAGGACCGTATACATTAAAATACTTCAAGCCAACAATCTGGCTCTGGGTATCGGACATCACCTGACGCACATAACGGTCAAACAACAGCTTGGAATAGGCATACGGATTCAAGGCATCCTCACATTCGTCCCCCTCACGGAAGCCATTTTCTCCTGCACCATAGGTGGAGGCAGAGGAGGCATAAAGAAATGGAATACGATGCTCCATGCAGAAATGAAGTACAGCCTTGGAATACTCATAATTGGCCTTCATCATATAGTTTACATCATACTCCATGGTATCGGAGCAGGCCCCCTCGTGGAACACTACATCCACATCAACGCCATCAAATTCCTTATTTTGAATGGCAGTGAGGAAGTCATCCTTGTGCATGTAATCTATAAACTGCAAACCACGAAGATTGCGGTAGGACTGACTCTGCTCCTTGCGGTTATTTAAATCGTCAACGATGAGTATATCACTGCGTCCCTGACGGTTAAGCTCTTTTACAATATTGCTGCCGATAAAGCCGGCACCACCGGTTACGATAATCATTTATTATTGTTCCTCCTCAGACTGGGTAGTCTGTAAAAGTACACTTTCCAACTCATCCTTGCTTACAGCATAAGTACCAAGCTTACCCACAACTACACTGGCTGCCAAATTCGCAAGGTATGCAGCTTCACGAGGAATTAGACCTCCTGCGATACCCAATGCAAATACAGCTATAACAGTATCACCAGCACCAGATACATCAAAAACCTCCTGAGATTTTGTAGGAATATGAACTGTCTCCGTTGGAGTTACCATGGACATACCGCACTCAGAACGGGTAGCCAATACATTCTTAATCTTGAATTTGCTCATGATGTATGTAGCCGCCTGCTTAATGGCCTCATCACGATTCTTAATAGGCTTTTCTAAAATTTCATTGATTTCTTTTACATTTGGAGTAATGAAATCCGCATTGGTATACTTGCTCCAGTCACGTCCCTTTGGATCCACCAATACAGGCACCTGAGCGTTGTTGCACATTTCAATGACACTTTCACAAACCTCATCAGTGCAGGCTCCCTTGCCATAATCGGAGAGAATAATCGCATCCACATCATCCAGTGACTGCTCCACATAATTCAAGAGGCGGTTTGCATACAGTGGCTTTACCGGCTCTGTATCCTCAAAGTCCAGACGAAGCATCTGCTGATGACCGCCTATAACACGTAGCTTGGTGGTGGTAGGCTCCTCACGGTAAATTATTCCCTTATAGTCTATGCCACGGGAAATAAACTTATCCACCAAGGTCTGGCAATGGTAATCATCACCCACAAAACCAGCAATAGATGTTTTACAACCAAGAAGGGCCAAGTTATGGGCTACGTTGGCAGCACCACCCATGGTGTCCTTGGTGTCAACCACACGGGTAATTGGCACAGGGGCCTCCGGTGATATTCTGGTTACTTCTCCATAGTAATACTTATCCAGCATTACATCACCTACCACAAGAATATGCACCTTGGACATGCCTGAGGTGACAAACTCCTTTAATCTATCCTTGTTTGTGGTCATGATACTACTTCCTCCTTACTCCGCTTTTGTTGCTTCTACGACCCGGCACTTATATGCACCATATTCTCTTGGCATATTTCCCGCCTGATTTTCGTATTTTTCCAGCAGCTCCCATACGTATTTCATAACGGTTTCTGCTGTAATATTCTTCATACATGCTAAATTCCTATTTCCCTCATGCGGACACTGATGAATGCCACATGGATGACATGGTTCAGGGCTCTTTATAAGCACATCCTTGGCATCATAGGGATAAAATCCCGGCACCGGAGAGGCTCCAAACATGGTAACCACTGGTACACTCTGGGAAACTCCCACATGCATTGGTCCAGAGTCTGTGGTGAGCATAAGGGCACATTTTCTCAGCATGGCCGCCAGCTCTGCCAAAGACAGTTTTCCAGTAAATACCTTTATGAGTTCGCTGTCCTTATTTTTCATCTGAGAAATGCACTTATTAACAATTTCTGTGTCCATTGGACCGCCAAAGAACGCCACCCCGTAGCCCTTATCTAAAAGCTGGTCAGCACACTGGGCAAAATAGCTGTCAATCCATCGTTTGGTTATCCAGCTGGCACCTATGTTAAAGGCCACCACCTTGGTATCATTTGGAAAGCTGTCCTGCCAGATTTTATCAGCAGAGGCGGTATCCTTTTCATCCACCCACATTTCCAGTCCACCATCATCGATTTGCTCTATATCGAGTGCTTCCTTTAAAACATTTAGATGGGCATGAACCTGATGTTCCCACCCCGGTACATACTTGTATGGTGGAAACAGGTGAAATGGTCCCCAGCCGATATGATGAGCCACAGAAGGATTGTTCATTACCTTTGTAAACCACAGAGAAAATATGGGCTTGCTGTAGCCCACAATGGTTTGGGCCCCACTAAAGGCCGCCAGGGCTGACGCTCTTTCATTTCGATGAAGATTTATTACCAGGTCATAATTTTTCTGACGAATTTTTTTTATGAATTTTATAAAGGCCGGCAATGCATTATCTGCACCCTTTTTATCTATCAATAAGCACTCATTAATCCATTTATTATGCACCACCAGATCTGCCAGCTTCTTATCCGCCAGCAGGGTTATTCTGGAATTAGGATAATTAGCTCTCAAAGTTCTCAAGACCGGCGTAGCCAGCATTAAGTCACCAATATGCATAAGATTAATGACCAGAATATTGTTATAGTTTCTCATAGATACTTTTTATACCTTTACTTGTCATTTTTTAGCAGTGCCAACAGCTTCTTTTCAACCTCATCGGGGTGAATCACTGACAGGCACTCCAGTCCCTTAGGGCAAGCCCTTTTCCAGCAATATTTGCATGGACGGTTGGCCTCAATGGCATTTTCCAGCTGTCCATAAGGACCATTACGGTTGGCATCTGTAGGACCCATCACCATTACCGTTGGCTTTCCAAGGCCTGCAGACAGGTGAACGGGGCCAGTATCGCCACCAACTACAGCTTGAGACTGTTGAATAATATAGGCAAGCTGCTTTAACGAAGTTTTACCTACTAAATTAATCGGTGGAATTTCTGCCGCAGCTTCAATATCTGCCGCCAAAGTGCTGTCCAAAACACCACCACCGATAATAACCGGAATAATTTTCATCCCATAAAGCCAGTCAGAGAGCTGAGCATAATATCTGGTTGGCCAACGCTTATTGGGCCAGTTGGCTCCCACAGCAAGCACCACATAGGGATTCTCCATACGAGCTCCCGCCTGCTGCATGGCGCCTTCAGCCCCTATACGGTCACGCTCTGTGATTTCCATGGGAAATACCACATTTTCCACTTTACATCCCAGAGCCCTGGCAACGTCCAGATAGCGCTCCACAATGTGACCATTGGAATTAGGACCAACTACCGGGCGACTTATCTTATGGGACATTTCCCGCATATTGCAGGTGCCAAGACGAAGACGGGCCTTGGCGTTCCACACAATTGCTGCGGACTTAAAGAGTCCCTGCAAATCCAAGGAAGCATCATAACGATCTGCCCTAATAATCTTGGAAAAAGGTCCGTAATTTTTTAAAAAGCCCTTAAAGGACTTAAATTTCTTCTTTTCAAAAACAATAATCTTGTCTATATATGGGTTGTTTTTTAACAAGTCGTAAGCCGGTGGCTCCACTACCCAGGTAATTTTTGCATCTGGATATGTCTCCTTAATGGCATATGACACCGGCAGGGCGTGAATCACATCGCCAATGGCACTAAGCTTTACTACAAGAACACTTTTTATATTAGCCATTGCTGTCACCTGCCTGAATTTTATTGATGATATTAGTGGTGGAACGGCCCTCTACAAGAGTTACCAGCTCCACTTCTCCGCCGTAGGCCTTGACGATTTGCCCCTCCGGAAGTGTATCCAAGGTATAATCCCCACCCTTTACATAAACATCGGGATGGACCTTGGTAATAAGTGACTCAGCTGTAGGCTCGTCGAAAATAACTACATAATCCACGCACCCCAAGGCATCTGCCACCTCTGCCCTATCCTCCTGACAGTTAATAGGCCGGGCAGGCCCCTTAATGCGCCGTACAGAGGCATCACTATTAAGGCCCAGCACCAGACAGTCCCCAAAGGAGCGGGCTTTTTTCAAATATCTCACATGACCTGCATGAAGAATATCGAAACAGCCATTGGTAAATACCACTTTCTGTCCGCCCTCCCGCAGGACCTTACAAAATTCTGCTATTTTTGAACCATCTATAAGCATAATAAATACCTTAAAGCAAGGGAATACCCCTTACATATGTTTAGTAATATAATCTCTAAGCTCTTTGGCACTTACGGTGGAAGTACCCATTTTTCTTACGGCAATCCCGGAAGCTATATTTGACAAGGTTGCTGCCGTCAATGGCTCCACCCCTGCTGCCAAGGCCAATATAACTGTAGCTACACAGGTATCGCCGGCACCGGAAACATCAAATACCTCGCTCTTATCGGAAACTGGGATGTTTTCCACACTGCCGTCGGCCATAAATAGGGTCATGCCCTGTTCCCCACGGGTAATAAGGGCTCCCTTGGCTTCCATTTTTTCCAGGAGCTCCTTGCCGGCAGCTATAAGCTCCTCCTCATTATTCAGAGTGCGCCCCACGGCGTTAGCCAGCTCCGCATCGTTTTGCTTAATATAATCCACTGTTTTAAAGCGGAGAATATCATAGCGGGAATCCACAATGGTAGGGATATCATTCTGATGACAATAGTCAAAAATCTGATTTTTCAGCTTCTCTGTAATAGTACCACTGCCATAATCGCTGAGAACTACTCCCTTAACCTTTGGCAGAACTTCTGCCAAGTACTGTGACATAGCAGTCTCATGCTCTGAGTACATTGGTTCTTTGGTTTCCTTGTCAATGCGGACAATCTGTTGACTAACAGTAGTTCGTCCCCCGGCAATAACCCGGGTTTTGGAAATGGTGTCACGGCTGGCATCCTTTATAAAGCCTGCCACATCAACCCCACGTCCAGTAAGGATTTCTGTAAGGCCCTTGGCACCGTTGTCATCACCTAAAAGGCCTGCGGCGTGAACATTACCACCAAGGGTTGCCGCATTGTTTACCACATTGGCGGCACCTCCGGCCACCACCTTTTCGGCAGCCTGCTCCAGCACCAAAACAGGTGCTTCCCTGGATATGCGGGAAATGGTGCCCTCAAGGTAGATATCTGCTATCATATCGCCGATTACCAAGACCTCTGAGCCATTGATTTTATCTATAACATTTAATAATTTTTCCCTATCCATCATTTGCTCCTTAATTACCAAGGATTAAATTGTAATGTTACATTTATCTGATGACGCTTAACACGATAACGGGAAATCAACTGGAGACAATGGAAATCATGCAACCAGTAAAGATCCATATCAGCCAATGATCTATCATCCACATCGAAAGCTGAACCAACCACTACCCTATCATGGTCACTGAACTTATAGCTAAAGCCCGCAGACAACTTACGGGAATAGCTGTCCAAATCATAGTCAAAGAGAGAATTCTTTGTATTCGCCTGGGAATAGCTATATCTGGTGTAGTATGACCAACGCTTATCCACATCACGGCGCAGCAGAGCTGTATAGCCAAAACCTCGGATACTGGAATCATTGGCAGACTCATTGGTAATGGAATAGCTTGTACTCAAATCCAGTTTATGGTTGCCACCTAAATTAATGGTCTTATGACTTAAAGAGATTCCATAATAGGTGTGGATACTGTGGATATCGTTCTGACTCCACTTACCACGTTCATAGCTAAGCCCCAAAGACAATGGTAAACTGCCCAAAGGGATAGATTTAGAATATGTAAAGGAAGGCTCCTTCTTAACCCATTTATTGTTTGAACTTTCATAGTAACCATACAAAACCTTAAAAGTACCCAACATATTGTTGTGAACCAGATCGGCATGACTGCGGAAGCCATGCTTACCTGTGTATTTAACCTCCGAATCAATATATAGCCGTTTAGCTAAATTATAGCGGAAGTCCTTGCTGATCCACCAACCGTCATCGTTGGTATAACCCACCTTAGGCAAATCTGTCTGGTCATCCTCTTGATCCAATCTAAAGGTCCGCTTCTTGGTGGAATATACTGGCACATGCCCAAGCCAGAATTTCAAATCATAACATATCATCTTGTCCCCAGGATAAACCTCTATTTTGGAGGCAGATGTATGATAATCAGGATTTATGGCGGAGCACTTGGTCATGGTGCCATCATAAACAATGATTTTATCAGGATACATCTCGATGCGCTTGCCCTTAATGTACTCATGGTCAATCTTGCCACTGGCATCTTCCATACTGCCGGTCTTTTTACCATAGTTATACTGGATTTTATAGCCATCCATAACAATTTTGGCCTGTCCCGGAGTCATCTGAACCATGTGTCCCTTACCAGGCACATTAACCTCAGTATTTTGTATATTACCGTTGACCTCTTCAGTCTGAAAACGCTGGGCATCCAAGGAGGTAATATTAACTTGTCCTATGGCATAAAAATCACCATTACGCTGATCATAAAAAAGCTCGTCACCTTCCATTGCCACCGGAACATTCTTGGTAGGATCCAATGGGTCCCGTAGATTTTTTCGCATTTCAAAAGCATCATGCACCAGTTGTTTCTGCTCGTCGGTAATGGCATTTTCCCTAGCTGAGCGTTTGTTGTTTTCCAAATAATCCAATACATTAGCATTGGTATCAGTACTGGCAGTATATTTGGATGCGTCTGCTATTTGTGGCAGGACAAGACTAACAGCCATCAATCCGGCACACAACAATGCCTTGGTATTTCTCTTCATCAAATGTATCCCCTATCTATAAATGGGCACAGTTGCCCTTAATTGCATACATACTCTACTATATGATACTCCATTTAACCATATAACACAAGAAAGCCCCTTCCGATAATAATAATTTATCGGAAGAGGCTACATGAATATTTTAACTTTTTAATGATGAATCAGAACTGCTCAGCGCTGGTGGTTGGAATAGCGTATATCGAGCAATCCTTTTCGGTCTGGAGATACATCTCAGTGCCCTCAGGGAGATTTATGTTCTTGCCCTTTACAAAGGCACCGCCAATAATACCGATAGGTCCAAGAATAATCATGCCAGCCAGGCTGGCACCGGCTGCCATGCCCATCTGCTCCATGTTTTCCTTGGCTTCCTCACCCAAGGTCATGTCAATCTTAGTGCCATCCACGGCCTCCATGTCCTTAAAATCAATGTTTATCTTAGCATCACGGCCAAAGTTCTGAGCCTGGGACACATCGGTAACTTCGCCTTCACCCAAGGCACCGGCAGTTATGAGAAGCATGTCATTTTCGATAACATCCTCTGCTGCCTTGAACTTAATAATATCGCCCTTTTTCAATTCCTTGGCGTTAATTGGAGTTACCAGAGAAATCTTTACCAAGGTGTTGGCTGGTACATTCACCTGGCTCAGTGGAATAGTGGTGCTGCCAAAGGCAAAGGTTGCCAATCCTTCAATGCGTTTCTTGATGGAGGCATCGGAATTCTTGCCATTAATCTGCAGCTCCATATCGCTGATGCGCTTCTGGATAGGGTCTGCACTTACCTTGTGGGAAATGGTCCACTCCAAAGCGTTGAGCTGGGTAATAAGGGATGGGCTGGAAGAATTATCAAAGGTGGTGTCGTACAGGTTATTGATGCGGTTCATCATACCACCGCTGGTGTTGCTGCACTCATAATCCTTTTCCAGCTTTTTAATTCGTTCTACGATGGCACCGGTCTGCTCCTGACCGTAGGTAACTGTTTCCACAGATCCCAGCTTGCCGTTGGCGGTGTTTGGAACCTCTGCTGCTGCCGTACCCAGAGAAGATACCAGGAACACACCGCTTAAAAAGATACTGAATAATTTCTTAAGCATTTCAAAATCCTCCTACTTTTAGTATTCAAGTGGATATTATAATCGTAACATTTAAATCTGATTAAAATATGAATAAAAATGGATTATTTTAAGAACTCTGCAACCTTTTTAAGGGCGACTCCTGCAGCTTCGATGGTTTTATCGATGTCTTCATCGGTGTGGGCACCGGACATGAACAGTGTTTCAAACTGGGATGGGGCCAGATAGATGCCCTGCTCCAGCATGGCCTTGAACCACACCTTGAAGGCCTCCTGATTGGACGCCGCTGAGGTTTCATAGTCCACTACTTCCTCATCGTTAAAGAAGAAGCCAAACATGGAGCCCGCCTGCTGCACCTGAAGGGTTACACCGGCTTCCTTTGCCTTCTGGGCAACCCCCAGCACCAGCTTCTTGGTTTTGATGGTGAGAACACGGCTGTAATCCGGTTCTCCCGGCTCCGGCTCCTCAGTGATAATCTTCAGTGTTTCCAAGCCAGCTGTCATGGCCAATGGGTTTCCGGAAAGGGTACCCGCCTGATATACAGGACCAGCTGGAGCTATGTGATTCATAATATCACGGCGACCGCCGTAGGCTGCTACCGGAAGTCCGCCGCCAATAATCTTACCAAGGCAAGTGAGATCAGGGGTAACTGCATAGGCCTTCTGGGCACCGCCCAAGGATGCTCTGAAGCCGCACATTACTTCATCGAAAATCAGCAACGAACCAGTTTCCTTGGTGAGCTTTCTCAGAAGATCAAGATATCCCGGCTTTGGCAGTACCAATCCCATATTGCCAGCCACTGGCTCCACAATAACAGCCGCAATCTCATGACCGCTCTTTTCCATAACCTCAGTAAAGGCTTCAAAATCGTTATATGGAATGGTAATGGTGTCATTGGCAGTACCAGGAGTAACACCAGGGCTGTCCGGAACGCCAAAGGTAGCCAAACCAGAACCAGCCTTAACCAAAAGGCTGTCACTATGTCCGTGATAGCAGCCGATAAACTTCAAAATCTTGTTGCGCCCAGTGAATCCACGGGCCAAACGCAATGCACTCATGGTGGCCTCAGTGCCGGAGTTAACCATGCGGATAACCTCAATGGAAGGATATACCTCCATTACCAGCTTGGCCAGCTCGCTTTCAATAAGGGTAGGAGCTCCATAGCTAGTGCCACGGGTGGCCGCCTCCTGCAAGGCCTTTACCACCTGAGGATGAGCATGACCTACCACCATTGGGCCCCAGGAGCCCACATAATCTATATATTCATTGCCGTCAATATCGTAAATATGGGAGCCCTCAGCTCTCTCAATAAAGGGAGGGTTGCAGTCCACATTTCTATAGGAACGGACAGGGCTGTTTACGCCGCCAGGCATTAAGGTCTTCGCTTCTTCAAAAGCTGCGGCAGATTTCTCTAAATTAAGCATATTATATTCCTTTCTGCTGATTTTTATTTCTCCATAAGCCACTTGGCGGCGTCAATTGCATGATAGGTAATAATAATATCGGCACCAGCCCGTTTCATGCTGGTAAGTGTTTCCAGCACAATGCGCTTTTCATCAATCCAGCCATTGGCAGCAGCTGCCTTCACCATGGCGTATTCGCCACTTACATTGTAGCAGGCCACTGGTAAATTAATGCGGTCACGAACCTTGGAAATAATATCCATGTAGGCAAGAGCAGGCTTCACCATAATAATATCAGCCCCCTCTGCCAGATCCAGCTCCACTTCCTTCATGGCCTCACGGCTATTAGCTGGATCCATCTGATAAGCACGGCGATCACCAAATTGTGGTGCAGAATCCGCCGCATCACGGAATGGGCCATAATAGCCAGAAGCGTATTTCACCGCATAGGACATGATGGATACGTTGATAAAACCATTTTCATCCAATGCTTCACGAATGGCTGCCACGCGACCATCCATCATATCTGATGGGGCGATAATATCTGCGCCGGCCTGGGCCTGGCTTACAGCCACCTTTTGGAGGAGCTTCAACGTAGCATCATTATCCACATAGTGGCCACAAAGCTGACCGCAATGACCATGGCTGGTGTACTGGCAAAGGCATACATCGCCGATAATAACCAGCTCTGGCACTGCTTCCTTGATAGCCTTAATGGCCCGCTGAACCGGGGAATTCATATCCCAGGCACTGGAACCAATTTCGTCCTTGTATTCCGGAAGACCGAATACCTCCACAGAGGGAATACCCAGCTCATAAATCTCCTTGGCCAGCTTCACTGCCAAATCCACAGAATAGCGGTAACAGCCCGGCATACTGGAAATTTCTTCCTTTTTGTTTTCCCCTGGAATAACAAACATTGGGTAAACAAAATCCTTGGCAGAGAGGTTCGTCTCCCTAACCATGGCACGAACATTTTCACTGATACGCATACGACGAGGGCGCAGCTTCTGCTCAATCATCAAAATGCCTCCTTCAGGGCCTCCACAAGGCCGTCAATAGTATATTCCTTGGCCTCAACGCTTACAGTAAGGCCATTTTTCTTCATGGTTTCGGCAGTAATCGGGCCGATGGCACCCAGCTTCACCTTGCTAAGGAGATCCGTATCTCCCCCAAGCAGCTTGAGGAAGTTAGTTACAGTGGAGGAGCTGGTGAAGGTTACGGCATCAATATTGCCTGCTGCCAATTCCTTCTTGATTTCCTCAGCATCTCCATCTCCCATAACTGTTTCATAGGCTGGAACCACATCAACCTCCGCCCCGGCTTTTCTAAGAGCCTCTGGAAGGATTTCCCTTGCCTCTACTGCTCTAGGAATAAGCACTTTGGTGCCATCTTTAATCTCGCCCTTAAGGGCATCAATAATGCCCTCCGCCTGATAGCGATCTGGTACTACATCAGCCACCAGACCATGGGCCTTCAATGCATCTGCTGTAGCAGAGCCTATAGCACAAATTTTGGCACTAGCCAGTGCTCTGGCATCCTTACCAGCCTTATCCAGACGCTGCCAGAAGTGCTCTACACCGTTGGCAGAGGTGAGAATAAGCCAGTTATATTTATCAAGGCTCTCAATAGCCTTGTCCAAAGCCTTGTAATCATCTGATGGGGCCTTAATGGAAATAGCAGGCGCCTCCATGCACTCTGCCCCTAACTCCTCCAGCTGGAAGGTGAGCTTGGAAGCCTGAGCCCGAGAACGGGTCACCAAAATTTTCTTTCCAAAGAGCGGCTTCATGGCCACATTGTCAAACCATGCCAAATCCTTCCGCAGATTTACCACATCACCCACAAGGAAAATGCATGGTGGCTTAATGGCTTCCCGCTTGGCCATATCCGCCGCATCATCCAGGGTGCTGGTCCACACCTGCTGCTTCAGCTTGGTGCCCCAACGGATAATGGCAATAGGAGTAGAGGCTGGTCTGCCGTTTTCAATGAGCTTTGAAGTGATCTTAGGCAGGTTGGCCACACCCATGAGGAATACGAGAGTGTCCGTGGCCTTGGCCAGCTGTGGCCAGTTAATGTCAGAGGTTTCCTTGGTAGGGTCCTCGTGGCCGGTGATTACGGAAAAGGATGCTGCTACCCCGCGATGGGTAACAGGAATTCCCGCATAGGCTGGTACTGAAATGGCTGATGTAACCCCTGGTACCACTTCAAAGGGCAGATTGTTTTCCTTCAGAAGCAGGGCTTCTTCGCCACCACGGCCAAAGACAAATGGGTCGCCACCCTTAAGGCGTACTACAGTCTTGCCCTCCTTGGCCAAATCCACCAGAAGCTGACAAATTTTGTCCTGGGTCATGGTGTGCTGGCTGGAGGCCTTGCCTACGTAGATGTATTCTGCATTCTTTGGGGCGTACTGAAGGATTCGTGGGTCTGCCAGACGGTCATATACAACGGTATCGGCTATTTTAAGGCAATCCACTGCCTTTATGGTTAAGAGGCGATAGTCTCCGGGACCGGCGCCAACGAGAAATACTTTTCCTGCCATATTGTTCTCCTTATGTTATCTCCTTAATATTGGCAGATAACAGTTGCCTATCGCAAGAACAGGTCACTAAAAATATTTTTTACAATTATTTTAATAGCGATAAAAATTATAACTCGCTACGCTCAAACAAATAATTTTTATCACTAATGCAGGTATGTAAAAAATATTTTCTTAACGTGACCTGTTCAACCGCGCTAGTCAACTGTCATTTGCCACTTCATGTACTATAATTATCACTTAATAAAGCGGGGGAATTTTTCGCATGAAGCCGAAAATGCTTCACCGCTTCTTTTATCTTTATTACAGCTCTATACCTAGCTCTGCAAGAACTGTTCGGCCGCCGGCTTCCAGAAGACGGTCTGCCAGCTGCTGGCCTATAGCTTCTGCATCAGCTGGCTGGCCCATGATGTGGTCTCTGTAGACCTTGCTGCCGTCCAGGGAGGCTATAACCCCCTCCACATTGAGGACGCCATCATTCATGGTGCCGTATACGCCCACAGGGACCTGACAGCCACCCTGAACACGGTTTAAAAAGGACCGCTCGGCCTTGGTGCAAGTCAGTGTGTCATCATCGTTAAGGAAGGCCACCAGTTCATTGACCTCTTTGTCATCAGCCCTTGACTCCACAGCCAGAGCCCCCTGGCCCACTGCCGGGAGACAAACCTTCTTGTCCAGCACATCGGTAATTCGACTGCCAAAGCCCAGACGCTTCAAGCCAGCCGCAGCCAAGATGATGCCATCGAAGTTTTCCTCCTCCAGCTTTTTCAGACGGGTATTTACATTTCCCCGTAAATCACAAATGGTAAGGTCCGGCCTTGCACTTAGGAGCTGGGCCTTTCTTCTGAGGCTGGAGGTACCGATTTTGGCCCCCTTAGGCAGCTCGCTGAACAGCTTATATTTAGGACTTACCAGTACATCTCCCGGGTCCTCCCGCTGGGTAACTGCAGTTATCTTCAGTCCCTCAGGCACCTCCACGGGCATATCCTTCAGGCTGTGTACTGCTATATCAATATCACCATTAAGCATGGCCGTTTCCAGTTCTTTGGTAAAAAGTCCCTTACCACCGATTTTAGCCAATGGGGCATCAAGAATTTTATCCCCCTTGGTGGTCATAAGCACCCTTTCCACCACCAGACCCGGATACTGTTTTCTCAGTCTATCTGCAATGTAATCCGCCTGCCACAGGGCCAACTGGCTGCTGCGGGTGCCGATTACGATTTTTTCTTTTTTATTGTCACTCATCTATGGATTCCTCCTGCAGCTTAAACAGCTTGCGGATGGCAAATTTCAGCACTCTTTCCCGCGAGGTGCCTGCTGTATTATTAACCATGCGCATAGGATCCCGAAGCATCTTGCGCACTATCATGTGGGTCATTTTATCAACAACCTTGTATTCTTCCTCTGTGAGCTCCGGCAGCTTCCGCATGGCTCTCTTCAGCTCCCACTCCCGAATAAATTCTGCCTTGTCCGTGAGCTGAGCCATAACCGGCTGCATGGAAAGGTAGTTAAACCGCTCCAAGAGAGCGTCCACCTCTTCCTGAATTATACGCTGGGCCCTGACGGCTTCACGCTGTCGCTCGTGGAGATTGTCATCCACCACAGCCTCCAGGTCGTCAATGTTATAGAGCTTCACCCCCGCAAGACAGCCCACATCCGGCTCCACATCCCGCGGTACAGCAATATCTATTAACATCAAGGGCTTCCCCTGACGGGCTGCCATAACATGGACCATTTCCCGCTTGTAAATAACATAATGGGGAGCACCGGTGGAGGTTATGATAATATCCACCTTGTCCAGAAGCTCAAACACATCATTAAGGTCCACAGCTATGCCACCGTACTTATCTGCCAGCTGCTCTGCCCTTTCAATATGACGATTGGCCACATAAAGGTTCTTCAAGCCATGGCTTATAAGATGGGTGGCTGTAAGCTCCGCCATTTTTCCCGCACCAAAGAGCAGAACACTGCTATTGGAAAAATCTCCAAAGGTACCCTTTGCCAGCTCTACTGCCGCATAGCTGACAGATACTGCATTAAAGGCAATTCGGGTTTCGGTGCGCACTCTTTTGCCCGCAGCAATGGCCCTATTGAACATAAGATTCAAAATAGTACCAGTGGCCCCTGCAGTCTGGGCAATGGCATAAGCATGCTTCACCTGGCTGAGAATCTGTCCCTCACCAATAACCAAAGAATCAAGGCTGGCGGTAACCCGCAGCAAGTGCTCTATGCAGTCCTCATCCTCATATTTATAGGTGTAGCGATGGAAAAACTCCTGGGAGCATTCCGTTTTGTTCAGATCCCCCCAAAAGCTGGCCAAGGCGTTGCTGCATCCCCGGCTAACCACCGCATATATCTCACTACGATTGCAGGTGGAAAGGACCACGGCCTCGTGGAGATGCTCATATTTATATAGTTTTTTTAGGCCCTCCCGGATAGTCTCCGGGGACAGGCTGAATTTTTCCCGCACTTCTACGGGGGCTGTTCTGTGGTTAAGACCCAGCGCGATTAATTGCATTCCTGATTTCATTTTTCGCCCTATCCAAATCCTGATTGTAAATTAATTCTATTATTTCTGGTGTCAGCGCCTGACGCCAAATTTTCTGTCGCTGTTGGGAGGTGGCAGCCTTGTCTTCTTTTTTTTCGTGGATAAGCTCCTGACGGATGCTGTTAATAAAATCTGCCATTTCCCCAAAGCCATGATGATACCGCTTTTCCAGATCCTGTCTGAGTAAGCGGGTATAGGCGGGACTGGCCCCCTCACTGGACACGGTAAATTGAAGTCTTCCCCGATTTACCACACCGGGAACCGTAAAATCGCAAAGCTCCGGCTCGCTGGCCACATTCACCAGAATACCAGCCGCCTTGGCATCCATTGCCGCCTGACGATTCACATCACCGTTATCCGTGGCACAAAAGACACAAAAAAAGCCTTCCAGCAAATCCTTACTGTAAGTCTCCTGTTTCCATGTAATTTTATTCTCCCGGGCCCAGTCTTGAATTTCACTGTCCGCCTCAGGGGATATAACCGTTATCCGGGCGTTATTTTCCAGCAGCCTGCCAATCTTTCTGCAGGCCACCTTACCGCCACCCACCACGGCACATTTTCTGTTATCAAGCTTCAAATTGATTGGATACATTTTATCCTCTTCAAAAAGCAATTAAATGAATCATATTCATCTTTATAATTATACACCACTCACGGGCAAATTAAAAGAGCCACAGCAGGCGGTGCCATGGCTCATAGGTTGTCTTAGTCAAGTTTCATGATATTATGCTTCAAAACATAAATAAGGGCCTGAGTACGATCATTAACATTCAGCTTACGGAAAATGTTGGTAAGATGGTTCTTAACTGTCTTCTCGCTGACAAACAGGGCCTGAGCAATGTCCTGGTTGCTGAAGCCCTTGGCAATGCAGGACAGCACATCCAGCTCTCTGGCGGTAAGGCGTTCACCGCGACCAGTGCGCCACAGCTCCTTGGCCTTCTCGTTAATATCGTCCTCCACACAAAGGCTGCCGAAAATGCGCTCCTCCAGCTCAGGATAAATATAGGCGCCACCCTCATAGACGATGTGAATGGCCTTAATGAGCATATCCGGCTCCACATCCTTCAGAAGATAACCAGAAGCACCATTCTTCAGCATTTCCAATACATAATTGTCATTATCATGAATCGTCAGGGCAATAATCTTGGTATTACACTTGGCCGCTTGAAGCTGGCTGGCTACGTCCAAGCCATTCAGCCCAGGCATATTGAGATCCAGTAATAAAATATCGGGCTGCAACACCAAAGTCCTAGCCAATGTCTCCTGTCCGTCCTCTGTTTCTCCCACAACCTCAATATCATCTTCAAAATTTAACACTCTTTTAAGCCCCTGTCTCAAAAGAGCATGATCATCAGCAATTAACACTCTTATCGCCATTGTAATTCCTCACTTCATTCACTACAAAAAGTGTAGCCACTCATTACTTCAACATTATACCATATTTGAATTATCTGTTGAAGGTTTTTCATATAGCCTTTTTTTACTATCTTTTATCATAAGACCTTTGTTCTAGTGGCCTCACAAAATTGTGGCCTTAATGAATATGGTGAGTTCCTCCTCCGTCACTTTAGAGGAGGTTACCTTGAAAAGGTTTCCCAAAATAGGGATATCTCCCAAAAATGGAATCTTTTGAAGCTGCTTAATCTCCTCCCTGCTAATGAGACCACCGATAACCAGAGTTTCCCCGTCCTTGAGTCTCACTCTGGTCTGGGCTGAGCGCTTTTGAAAGCTGTAGGCATTCATTTCCTTTACATAGCTTGGGGCACTGACCTCAATATTCAGCAGGGAATCAATATAGCCATCCTCGTTTACAAAGGGACGGCACTGCAAAAGAATACCAGCCGGCCTGTATTTTATGGAGGTAGTGGTGGTGGTATTTGTAATGGAAACCTCAGGGACAGGAACCTCTCCACCAATATTTATAACCGCCTCGCGCCCCTGCATGGTGACGATATTTGGTCTTGACAGCACCTTGGCCTTGCCCTTGGAAATTAATAAATCCAATGTGGCATCATATGTAAAATCATGGGGAATTTTAGTCCACTCCCAGGTCACCCCCAGCTTCTCCAGATCCTCCCGCTTCATAGCCACCACCTTGGCTTCCAAAGCCACCTGAGGTGCCGGAATATCCACCCTCTTTAAAAGCTGACTTATTTCCCTGGCTTCCTCCGGAGTACCATATACCAACAGAGAACGAGTATTAATGTCCACCTCCACCCGGGGATTTTTGCTGATATTGCTGCCACTGTTACTGCTATTTCCAGCCACATCAACCCGCTGGGAGCTTTTCCCTGATTCCTTATTGATATCATTGCTGATGGCATTTTCAGATGCTTTTCCAGACTTGGTCTCCTTGTTTTTAGCTGCTTTTTTCGGTTCCGTTAAATACTTGTTTTGAAAATACAGCTCCGCTTCCCTTTTAAGCTCCTCCAAATCCCCATAGGCAACCGGTATCACATGGACCTGCCCCAGCTGGGACACAATATTTTTCCCCCTGCCAATTATTAAAGTACCTTCCCGCTCACTGATGCTAAGACCACTGGCCAGCACGATTTTATCAATGGCCTCCCGTGGAGAGATATCCTGAAAATTTACGCTCACATGGCTGTCCGCCCCGCTATCTATAATCACATTAATATTACCTTCCCGGGCCGCAAAGCGGATAAGCTCTGCTGCACTGCCATCAGCCACCCGCATGGACAGGGCTTCACCCCTGGTATAAGTACCCCAAAATACATTCATCAAGGCCATGACCAGCCCCATAATTATTATCTTTCTACCCACATTATTCTCCCCTGTACATTCACCTTAACACTGTTCTCTCCCACTGCCTCCACGAATATATTGTCCACCACATCTCCCGTTGACAGCATATATTGACTTCCACCGTACTCCAGCAACACCGCCGGACCACTGCTCCCCTCCACAATACCTTTTATCCTGGGAGCTATCCCTTTCGGAGCTTTTTTATCCTTGGCTTCCTTCGTATTTTCCCTGGAAGGATTTTTCCCGTTGGCATTTCTGTTGTCAGCTTCTGTTATACCACTTTTCTTAAATTTATCTCGCCGCCCCTGCCTTCCTTGTCCTTCCTCAAATGGATTATTCAGGCCCTTAAACTCCTGAACCTCCTTCATGCCCTTTATTTCCTTAAAGCCGCCTTTGACAGCCTCCTTTTCCTTGCTTACAGTTCCCTCCGAAAAAGCAGTAATGGCCTGAGAAGAGTCTCCCAGGCCATCAATTACCGTAAATACCGGAAAAATAAGGGCGCAGATGACTGTAAATAAAGCCACCCGCGCCAGCATATTTTCCTTCAGCAATGTCATTAACTGCAATAAATGCCGGCCAGCCTTTTCAGCAAGGGATTGAATCATTCCCTGCATTTTTGCCTCTCCTTTTCGACATATTATGCTGACAGAAAAACCATGCAAAAGGATACACGCTTGCGAATTTCTGCCATATAATACTGAATTATTTAGTTTAAAGTTTATTGTATACGATTTATATATCCGCTATGACAAATCACTTCTTCAGTGCCTGCAGACTTGGCCCCATAATGCGCTTATAAGCCTCAACACCAGGCTGATTGAAGGCATCCACATCTGCCAGCTCGCCCTCGTAAGCAATGGTCAAAGCCAGCATATAAAGGAGCTCGCCTAAATGATAGGCATCCAGCTTTGGCAGTGAGAACAGGGCATTGAAGCGGTTGTTGGAAGCCAAGGCATCCGCATTGGACTGACGGGCCACCTCCAGAGCCTGACTCATCTTTACGCCGGAAATATCAGCCAGCTTCTTCACCTCTGGGAAGGAATTTGGAATAACAAAATCCGTATCCCAATTTTCCACTCTGATAAACTGAACCACCTTGTTCAGCTTGCCCTCCTGATGCTGCTGGGTCTGAGCGTGCATATCAGTGGTACCCACAGCCACAATAGGGGTACGGCCATAGTACACGTCCTTGCCGTTTCTGTCCACCTGCTTGCCAAGGGATTCAGCCAACAGCTGAATGTACCATTCGGAAACAGATTTCAGATAATCACCATAAGGCATCATAACTTCCATATCGCGGCCATATTTCTCAGAGGCAATATATTTCAGCACTGCATTAAGGAGAGCCGGATTCTGCCATACATCTTCGTTCTGGCAGGCAATATCCATATCCTTGGCACCATTGAGGAAAGCCTCAATATCAAAGCCGCATACGGCCGCCAGCACAAGGCCAACATCACAGAAAATGGAGAAGCGTCCCCCAACGCCATCAGGAACACTGTACTGCGGCCAATTGTTGTCCATGGCCAGCTTCTTCAGGATGGTAGGCTTTTCCTCGTTAGGATCAGTAACTGCAATTACCTCCACCTCGATATCCGGGTTCTTCTTCAGCTCCTCATAGATAACCATGAAATTGGACATGGTATCCAAAGTGCCGCCGGATTTGGAAATAACCATCAAATCCACCACCAGCTTGCGCTTCAGATGGGACTTGGCAATACGGGCTGAACGCTCCAGCTCCTTGATTAAATCCCCGGTGCGACGTGGATCAATGTTGTTGCCGCTGAAGTAAATCTTTGGCATACCACCACGTTCCTCAGTGGTCATGGAATTCCAAAACTCGCCACACTGAACATCAAAAATAACCTTGTCCCCCAGATAGGAACCGCCAATACCCAGGGATACCACCGCATCCACACGATTCTTTACGGAAGCAGTCAGCTCCTTCAGATGCTTGATGGAAGCCGGAGAATTGAGATGTCCCTCCTCCACATAAGGCAGCTGGGAGAAATAAACCTTCTCCGGAGTGCCATCCTTGGACAGATGACCACGGATAATGCCCTCTTCGCGCATTACCTTGATAGCCTTGTTGGCTTCATCAATCTTGCCAGCCAGTTCCTTTACGTCATCCTTGGTAACCTTACCTTCACCTACCAGATTGCCGTAATCAAAGGTAAAACCGGATTTTAATTTTAACTCCATAGAAAATCCCCCCTATAAGTCTTTCACCTTATATATTTCTCTATTCAGTTCAAAAGTCCTTGTTTATTTTGAAATTATTTGTTCCCTTTTTAGTTTTCGAATATTTTTCTTCATCCTGCGAAGGGTATAATAGTAGGCCACAGCCAAAGGAATACAGGAGCCAAACCAGGCTGCAGGACTGGCAATGGTGGCCCCCCAGAAGCCCAGTGTATCCACGAAACACAGACCCACGATAGCCCTCATAACCAGCTCCATAATACCCGCAAAGGTTGGTACAAAGCTCTGTCCCAGTCCCTGTAGGGTATTACGATAAATAAACAGCAGTGCCAACACAATATAGCACGCAGAAGTGGTTACCAGATATACCTGCCCCAGCTCAATTACATCAATCTCCTCAGACCCCACAAAAAGCTCCATGAAGTTTGGACCAAAAATAACAATAAATATCCCCACAAGAATACTGAAGGCTCCGGACATGAGGATACACTGGTTTACGCCTTTTTTTATGCGTGCAAATTTTCCTGCGCCATAATTCTGTGCCGTATATGCCGCCATGGCAATACCAAAGGACATCATTGGCATCAGGGCAATCATTTCCACCTTCTGGGCCGCCGCAAAGGCTGCCACTGCCACAGGCCCAAGGCGATTCAGGGCCATCTGCACAATAATGGTACCAACGGCAATAATCGAAGTCTGAAAGGCCATTGGCAAGGCAATGACCAGATGCTTTTTCATAAAGTCCCAATTAAGATACTGCCAGTCCCGACGGCGAATTATCAAATGAGGAACCCTTTTCCAAATGTAGGTAACCACAATTACGCCACCAATGAACTGGGACACCAGGATGCCGTAGGCAGCTCCCGGGATACCCCACTCAAAAACCAGCAGAAACAAAGGCTCCACAATAATATTAATAATAAGGGCTGTGGCCAAAATATAGGTTGGAGCACGGCTGTCCCCCAAAGCTCTAATGAGATTTGCCTCCAGCATGAAAACCACTGTAATCGGGATACCAGCACAGACAATGGAAATAAAAGCCACTGCCCCCTCCAGTATTTCCGGTGGCGTATCCATAAATACCAAGGCATCCCGCGAAAAGACGTAGCCGATTACCGCCAAAACAAAGCCAACCGCCAGGCCCAGCACCAAACAAGCGGCAGCACTGTGATGAACTCCCTCATAATCCTTGGCACCAAACCGCTGACCAGTAAATATGGAAAGTCCCGATGACAGGCCGATTATAAATCCCACTGTAAGAAACATGATACAGCCAGTACATCCCACAGCTGCCAGGGCTTCAACCCCCAAAAAACGACCTACTATCAGGGTATCAACAAAGCTGTATAGCTGCTGAAAAATATTTCCGCCAATTAGCGGCAAAGTGAAAAACAATATTAGCTTTGCAGGACTACCTTCGGTTAATTTTTTTGTCATTATAAGACCTTACTTTCTATGATTATCAATAACCCAGATACTGCGTCACCACGCTTCTGAGCTTTTTCTGCATATAAATTACACTGTCGCCCAGGGCATCTGCATTTGGACGGAGCTTATTCATATTAAAGCTCTGGGGCCGATTTGTGCGAAAATCTGCTGGGGCAGGAATAACCTCCACTCCCTCTTTTTCAAAATTCAGCACCGAGCGGTCCATGTGAAAGGCAGAGGTTACCAAAATTGGCCTATTCCAGCCATGTTGTCTAATAATTTCACATGTAAATATGGCATTTTGCCGTGTATTAAGACTCTTATCCTCGATAAATATTTTATCCTCCGGAACCCCCAGAAGCATCAGCTCCCGAGTGGCAATATGGGCTTCGTTGCCGCTGTCGTCATAAACCTGGCCACCGCTGACAATAACGGGAAATCCAGTCTTTTTATACAGCTGGGCCACCAAGACCATACGACTGGCCGCCGCCCCGGAAAGAGTGCCTTCACCACCTAATGCCGGTGTTCCGGACAAGGCCCCACCACCAAGCATCACAATACAATCACCATTAAATTTTTCTGGCATAGAATACTTATTTTCCAAGGAACCTATAAGTATCCCTGAAATCCAAAAGGTGGACAGCAGATAAAATACTATTGTTACCGCCCCGACTACGGAAGCAGCCCTTTTCTCATTTTTCCGCCAAAGCCATATTCCCAGCGCCAAGAATATTAGAATAAAAACTCCCGGCGGCATGAGAAGGCTAGCACCAAATTTTAATATATAAATCATAATGCGCTCCGATAAAAACTTTAAGAATAATTATATAGGCAGGGGGCTGCTGAGTTGAACATTGAGTCCCAGTACGTTAAGAAACTTTTTATTGCTATACCTTGATTATAGTGGGAAAAATCATCTGTTTGAGCGACGCGAAGCTGGTCCTTTAGGACGAAGCGAGTTATGATTTTTGCCACTATATAAGAGCAAGAAAAAGTTTTAGGGCTGGGACGGCGTGAAGCTCAACAGTCCCCTGCCTATAATTTTCCTCTTTTTTTAGAGGAAAAATATGAACAACTACGTTATGTCGAGAAAACCTATGCCTCGACGAAACGTCAATAAAGAATTTTTTCCTCTAAATAGAGGAAAAATATGAACAACTACGTTATAATATACCATAAGTGAGATAATATGGTTATCATATTGTGTAATAAAGGAGAGAAAGAACTATGCAGACATTAACAAGCAACATCGTAAAGGCTGAGAACAAGGCTGGCGGCAAGGGTACCATCACCATTGAAAAGCTCCTGGGAGAAAAGGAACTGGGTGGCAACGACATGTTCGCCAAGGTTACCATTCCACCTGGATGCTCCATTGGTTTCCATGAGCACCATGGCAATGCTGAGACCTATCACATTCTTCAGGGTGAGGCTCTCTACAATGATAACGGCAAGGAAATGACCATCGGTGTAGGCACCACTACTTACTGCCCTGACGGGGAAGGCCACGGCATCGAGAATGCCTCCTCCTCTGGGGATCTGGTATTTATGGCTCTGATTTCCAAGACTCTGTAATTGATTGCCAAATTCATATTAAAACTCAAAGCCCGCTCTGCACACCGCAGAACGGGCTTCTCTATTTGCGTAATAGCAACGGGCAGATGACAGTTGTCTGTCGCAAGAACAGGACTCTAAAACTATTTTTTACAACTATTGTAATAGCAATAAAAATTATAACTCGCGTCGCTCAAACAAATAATTTTTATCACTAATGCAGGAATGTAAAAATTAGTTTCTTAACGCGACCAGTTCAACCGCTCCAATCAACTGCCATCTGCACTTTTTATTCACCGCTATTTTTCTTCTTCAATCAAAGGAATCATCAAAATAAATTTGGTGCCCTTCCCTAATTCGCTGTCCAGAGAAATACCAATATCGTGGTTATCCGCAATCCACTTGGCAATGGAAAGTCCCAGCCCGGTTCCCCCTGGCTGCCCTGCAGCCTTGGTTCGGGAGCTGTCCACACGATAAAACCGCCGGAAAATCTTTTCCCTGTCCTCAGGGGCAATACCAATACCATTATCTGCAATTTCCAGGCACATATAGTGGGGCATCCCATGGCTGTCAATGGTGATTGTACCACCCTCAGGTGTGTATTTTATACCATTTTCCAGGAAAATTCGGATAAGCTCCTTCATAATGACCTTGTCACCCATTATGTAGCCTTCCTCGTTGCGAAGAAGCTCCACTGTATGGTTGTTGGCGGTCAGCTTCAGCTTCTTATAAACATCCTCCACCAGTTCGCTAAGCTCCAAAGGAACCTTGTTTACTATCTGGCGGTTCTGGTCAGCCCTGGCCAAAAACAACAGCTTTTCTATAAGCTCCTGCATATCCTCTGCCTCAGTTTTTATGGCATTAATCCCCTCATCAAGAGTGTCCGCATCAGAATGACCCCAGCGGCTCAGCATATCAGCATATCCCTTAATTACCGTAACCGGAGTTCGCAGCTCATGAGAGGCATCAGAAACGAAACGCTGTTGAAGCTTAAAGCCTTCCTCAATTCGGTCCAGCATCCTGTTGAAGGTGGTAGCCAGCTCCGTCATTTCATCATGGCTTGGAGGCACCTCCATACGGGTACTCAAGTCGCTGACCTCAATGGTTTTGGCTGTAGCAATAAAATCCCTGAGAGGCCTGAAGGCCCGCTTTATACCGATGTAAACGATCAGCACAACCAATAAAATACCTATTGCACCACCTAAAATGAGACGCTCCTGCATCTTGGCCAGCATTGGCCGCTCAGCAGTAATAACACGGCTAAAAATCAAGGTATAGTGATGCCCCTTGTAGTCCATAGGAACCTCATGATAATAAATCATAAAATGCTTCAGCCGCACCAGCTGATATTTATCGGAAGTCCAAAACATTTTGTCATCAGTAAAATTCTCCCTAAGCCTGTCCACCGAAGCAAAATGCCTGTCCGTATCGTACACAATATTGCCATTCTCATCGGCCACCCTCAGTACCACTCCCGGAAGCAGTACTTCCTCCGTGGCCTCATGGGGTTTTTCTGCCGCCTGACTCATGAATTGTGGGTCATTCATTTTATCCAGAGCTATTTCCACACTGATGGTCATTTCCGTCTCGGCCTGATGGTAAATTATATAATACATACCAATAACCGAGGCCATACAGGCACAGCCCAAAAGAATGGTGATAACCGCGGTGTAAATCAGGGTAAGACGGGTGGAAATTTCCCATTGCTTTGGATAATTGATGATTCTTTTCCAGAGACTAGTCTTTGACGACATAGCCTACCCCCCGCATAGTATGAATGTATTTTTCATTAAATTTATCATCCAGCTTGGCCCGCAAATAGCGGATATAAACGTCTACCACGTTGGTATCCCCCATATAGTCATAACCCCAGACCTGGGAGAGAATCTGGTCACGGGTAAGTACACTGCGCTTGTTGCGTATAAGGTATTCCAAAAGGTCAAATTCCTTTTTGGTCAGCTCCACCAGCACATCATCCACCATAACCTCGTGGCGGGCTATATTCATGGTGAGATTTTTCAGCTTCAGCTCCTCACCGTTGGACGTCTCCCTGGAATGCTCAGGGGCAGTATGTTTTCTGAGGGCAACCCGCATACGGGCAAAAAGCTCTGGGATGGCAAACGGCTTGGTCACATAGTCATCAGCACCGATATCAAGGCCCTGGACCTTGTCATTTACGTCATCCCGGGCAGTAAGCATTATAATCGGCACATCTGAAAGCTCACGCACCTTCTTGCAGATTGTAAGGCCATCCATATCCGGCAGCATCACATCCAGCAGCACCAAATCAAAGTCACCCTGGATAATGCGCTCATAGGCACGGCTGCCATTGGATTCCGTCTCAGTTTCAAACCCCTCATGCTCCAGCTCCATTTGCAGGAAACGGGCAATGCGGTTCTCATCCTCCACTATAAAAATCTTTTTTCCATCTGCCATATTCATACCTCTCTAAATATCAACTTACTTAACGTATTTCTGACGGAACATTTCAATAAAGTGCTGACAACTGCTGGAAAGAGTGCGACTCTTCAGCCAAGATACAACAGTATGGGTATAGATTTCTGCCTCCTCAAGATGCTTGAACACGATATCATCAGAGCGCATCAGACTACGGGCAGATAATGGAACCAGGGAAATGCCTATTCCCCGCTGGGTCCACAGCATATTCTGAATCTGGCTGTCGCTGACACTTAAGATATTTGGCTCAAATTTTGCCTTCTGACAATGGGACATAAAGGCGGTTTTCCAGCGAAGAGGCACCAGAAGTGGCTTGTCCTTCAGATCCTGAATATGAACAAACTCGCTCTTGTCGTCATCACAGAAGCTCTTGTGCATAGCCAAAACCAGTGGCTCATCCGGAAGGATAATGGACTCATAGGACGCGTTATCCACCTGGGTGCGGGTAATGGCAATCTCAATAATATGACTGTCAAGGAGCTCCAGCATACGGGCACCCTCACCCTCCCATACCTGGAAGGTTACCAGTGGATACTTTTTGGTAAAGTCCTCCACCAGCTCCGGAATGAGCATGGAGCCCGATGAAGTAATGGTCCCCAGCTTAATTGTTCCAGCCACCCCAGAGCCAATATCAATCAGCTCCCTCATGGTGCCGTCCACCATGCCCAATATGTGCTTTACCCTGGAATAGAGAAGCATTCCCGCATCAGTAAGACGAATACGGCGGCTGCCACGCTCAAAGAGCTTTACCCCCAAAGAAGTCTCCAGACGCTTCATCTGACGGCTGAGTGCCGGCTGGGCCACGTTAAGTCTAATGGCCGCGTGACTGATATTGCCTTCTTCCACAATGGCGTAAAACGCCTGCATGTCTTTAATTTCCATAAAATCATACCTTCCGCAGTATATAATATATTACATATATAATATATACTTTTATGCTTAGCTATGCAAATTTATTCCAAAAATATTTCTTTTCCTGCACAAAATGTTATAGTTATATGAACATTCTCATCAAAAACTGTAATATCTGCCATTTTGCCGACCTCTATAGAGCCTAAATCATTTTCCATACCGATGGCCCTGGCCGGAGTTCTGGTGGCACATTCCACAGCCTGCCATACAGGAATATGAATATTTTGAGCATAATTATATATAGCTTTATCCATAGTTAGCACACTGCCGGCAATGGTACCATCCTCAAGGACAGCCCTTTGTCCCTTAACAAAAACCTTCTGACCTCCCAGCTCCGATTCCCCATCCCCAAGGCCACAGGCCCGCATGGAATCAGTAATCAGAACTGTCCGCTCTTTTCCCTTTACTTTATGTACTATGCGCTGAGCGCCCGGGGACACATGAATATTATCCGTTATGAGCTCACAAAAAGCATCGGAATCAAAGGCCGCTCCCACCACTCCCGGGTTACGATGATGAAGTCCCGTCATAGCGTTAAAGAGATGGGTAATATGGGTTACCCCCTGGGTATTGATGGCATTTATAGCGCAGTCATAATCTGCCGCGGTATGCCCCAGGGACACCCTTATACCAGCAGCACGGCATTTACTTATAAAATCACTGCCGGCCGGAAGCTCCTCAGGGGCGATGGTTATAAGCTTTATCACATCACTGTATTCTTTTATCAAATCGAAATCGGCCTTTCTAATATGGGATGCCTTCTGGGCTCCCTTATGGCTTTCACTAATAAAAGGCCCTTCCATATTAGCCCCCAGAATTCTGGCACCATCCCTGTAGGATGTAGCCTGACGAACAAGATTAAGTGCCGCATTCACCTTGGGCATATCATAGGTCATGGTGGTGGGCAGCATGGAGGTTACCCCTGTAGATGCCTGAAAAACAGCCATACGACGAAGCCCCATTTCCCGGCAATCCATTGTATCCGAGCCTACACAGCCATGAATGTGAAGATTTATAAATCCCGGAGACACATATTGTCCCTGGGCGTAATATACTTCCTCAAAGGAGCCTCTGTCCCGCGTATCAAATTCTGCCTTATTAATTATTTCAAGTATTCTGTCCTCAAAGATAACTACCTTGTCCAGCTCCACCCGAAAGTCCCCATTTGGACCTGGAGTAATCAGTTTGCCATTGACAATTGCCTTCATATTTTCACCTTAATTTTTACCATTTTATGTTATATAATTAAACTCATCATTGAATTAACAAATAGTATAATTAAAATATATCACGATATAGGAGGATTTTCTATTATGAAGGGATCTGAAATTCTTGCCCACGTGGACCACACCTTGTTGAAGCCAACAGCCACCTGGGAACAAATCAGGGAGCTTTGCCAGGAGGCCATTAGCTGTAAAACCGCCTCTGTTTGTATTCCTGCCAGCTATGTGGCGCCGGTTCACAAGGAATATGGAGATAAAATCAACATTTGTACCGTTATTGGTTTTCCTCTGGGGTATGACAGCAGAGAAGCAAAAATAACTGCCGCTGAACAGGCCGTAAAAGATGGCGCAAAAGAAGTTGATATGGTCATCAATATTACGGATGCCAAAAATGGAAGCTTTGAAAAAATCACCGAAGAAATTGCTGAAATAAAAAAGGCCGTGGGGAATAATATCTTGAAGGTTATTATCGAGGTATGCTACCTTACAGATGAGGAAAAGAAAGCCCTGTGCAAATGCGTTACCGATGCCAAGGCAGACTTTATTAAAACCTCCACAGGCTTTGGAACAGGTGGCGCCACCCATGAGGATATTAAGCTCTTTGCCGCCCACATTGGTCCAAATGTGAAGATGAAGGCTGCAGGTGGTATCCGCACCCTGGAGGATATGAAGCAGTATTTGGCTGAAGGCTGTGAGCGTATTGGTGCCAGTGCTGCTGTGGGGCTTCTAAAGGATAAGATGAATTCAGAGGTTTAATAAAAATTTAGCTCTGGCTTCAACTGCTCCAGTCAATCGACCTCGCCACTTCCTTAAACAATAATCCAACTAAAAAAGACAGGTAAGAATTCTGAGGTGCCCTCACAACTCTCTACCTGTCTTTTAATTATGCATCTTAATCTAAGGTTGGATGTGCCTTTACGTACTCTACAGGACGACTCCAGTCCACGTGAACCTCGGTGTTCTCCCACAGTCTGGTGAGCACGGTCTGGAAGCTCTTTACGTCTGCCAAAGGATCGAAGGTCTCCTCGGTGAAGTCCAGTAATGACTCGTGAGGCACCTTGATTACATGCTTCTCGCTGAGGAACTTCTCAGCATCAGCCACGGCCTTTTCATCGTCCAAAAATACCTTTACGGTCTTAGCCTCGGTATCATATTCTACCCAGCCATTAACTCCACGGCAGCTTACAGCTACGCTATATATTTTATCGTCCATTTTATTTCTCCCTTAAAATATATTCAAAATTAACTACTCATATTGACGTTAATATTATACTACAAAAGTCAATTTTGGCTAGCATTAATTCAGCTTTGAATCAGAGGTATATACCGCCACCTTCTTAAAGTAGCGATCATTTATCTCCATTACCTCCTGGGCTGGCATACGGTAAAACTTTACACGACCGGCCTCCAGTGGCTTTGGCAAGCCGGAAGGCTTGGAAATCTCAATCCAACGATATGGTGCAGGATTCCCCTCCTCATCCTCATCGTAATAAAGGGTATCCTCCGGACGTGGTTCCTCAGTGCCATCACACATTGGGAAGTTCAGCTTAATCTGTTCAATAAACATAAGGCAGGTTTCCTCGGACATGTCCAGAGTACCTTCCTTGGTTTCATCGTCACCATTATAGGCTGCAATAAAAATAGCCTTACCCCAAATAATCTGGTCACTGTCAGCACCTGGGAAGCGACGGTTTGGCTTCATTCCCAGAGCTGCCGCCAAATCATTAACCAGAATAAACAGGGAAATTCCGGGCTGAATCTGGAAAAATTCCACAGCACCATAGTTGCCCTCCAGAGTATCCTTGATGGCCTCATCATGAGGACCGTGAGCTGCCGGCAGCTTGATAATAGACGGGTCCTTGCCTGGTTCTATCAATATGGCACGCATCAACTGCTGGTTACTCATCCTTGTTTATCTTCCTTCCTAAATTTCAGCTTTTTTGGGTATTTTTTCTACATATAAAAAAGATTCTACTTTGTATGCTATTTTGTATATAGTAACTATAATTTTACCACACTATTCTTTAATCTTACCCACCTTTTAACCATTTTGTCAAGTCTTGTTATTCCCATAAACCTATGGTATTATACAGCTAAAGAGGGATAATCTTCTTTGACCGTAGCTTCCATTCATCGTCTAGCCGACTCTTTTTCATAAGGGAATCTGATTTTGTGCAGCAGATGCTGGATCGTCTCCGAACGAATAGCAGAACCTGTTACTTAGGATACCCACTTTAACATACAGGTTTAGCCTGTTGGACTACGGCATATGCGGACCCCGCTTTCGAGGAGCTGTTACTTCGGTAGCAGCTCCTTTCTTGTTCTTAGAAAGTTAATTATCCTTATCTTCCTGAAGGATATTCTTTTTTCTATCCTGTGACATACGACGGATAGCCTCCCGCATCTGAGCCACATTTTCCTCCATGGAAAGTTCAGGGAAAAATGCCCGTACAGCATAAATCTGCTCCTCATTGTTATTGGCCACCACCACACTGACACGGTCACCCATAATACGCTTCACCTGATGCATTACAAGACGCAGATGCTCCGAATCCGTCAACAGAATATATTTATTGGCAATATCACTATGGGCCGCATTGACGATTTCCTCCACTGATGGTCCCGAAGGATCACTGCCGTCAATAATAACCATGGCCCCGGCCTCCTGGAGCTTCTGGGCCCATTCATCATTTTCCGCCACAGTCAACAGAGCCTGCGGCATAATGCAGGCCTGCTGCACCATGGCCATGGCATGAGGCTCTGCCATAATGTTAATATGAATCTCTCCCACATGGCCCCAGGCAACAGCACGTTCCAGAATAGTGCCGGGATGCTCGGAATGAACATGAATAAAGATGGTCTTAAAGCGGCGTTCCACCACCACAAAGTTACCAATCTCCTGAAGCTCCTTCTCAATAAGAGGCACTGACAGCTTGGGATTTGCCACCAAAAAGCTGACACAATAAGGACGGGCCTTGTCATGGATAGGGCTTACTATTCCCCGGGCCTCATACATTTTCTTTCCCACATCAATCGGTGGTAAGTTTAAATCTCCCTGGAGTCCCTTTAAGCAGCCCTCCAAAAATACCTGCAAAATCTGCTCACCACAATCCTTATGGGTAGAGTTATTTTCGCTGCTGGCCTTAATGGCCGCCAAAAGAATATCGCTGATATGCTTCCCGGATTTCACCGCATCATGGGCACCCTTGGCCACCACCTTTGAGGCCACAATTATAGGACGATTCTTTTCCTCGGGCACAGCCTTTTGGGCGTAGAGAATACCATACTGGAACGCCTTGCCAAACTCCTGGGAGGTGGCAGTGTATTTTCCTATAAGCCCCTTGGCAAGCCCCCTCAAAATTTGGGAAACAATAACCCCCGCATTTCCACGGGCACCCAAAACGGACGCGTCTGCAACGCGCCTGGCCAAGCCACCAATACTCTCATTTACCGCCTCGGTCAAAGGAATCACCGCCGCCCCCATAGTACGCAAAACATCGGAGCCCGGCTTACCGGAGTAGAAAAATGCAGAGGATTCTTTTACGACATTTATATTTTCAAACTCGTTGAGAAACTCCCCATAAGCACCCAAAACCATGCGCTTATAGTCACTTCCCGTTATCATTTCTCCTGTATTATCGTTATCAATCGTGTCTGCCATTTTTAGCTAATGCCTCCATAAAAAGCATAGTGACTTTATTCACTCATAAAAATCATATATAATGTAATTATATTTTGCAAATTAAAAAGGAATCTACTGTGTTATTCGCGAAATATTCGGATAAACCTTTTTTATCGAGATTAAATTTTGAATAAATGAGGACAATACAATGGCAAAATCAGTCACTAAAGAGACTACCAAAGACACAAAAGAGCTTGAAGAAACCAAGGTAACCACCAAAACCAGAGCTGGCAGGACTTCCCAAAAAGCTTCAGCAACCCAAGCTGTTGAGGTGCCAGAGCCTGTTGAAGCTATGGAACCAGTTGAGGAAATCGAAATCATTTCCCAGGTGGAAGAAACAGCAGAAGCTGATGATACCGAGGCTGCAGAGGTAACAAAGAAAACCAGAAAAACTACCCGTGGCAAAGCCACCAAAAAACGTAGTGCCAAAAAGAAAACTGCCGAGCCGAGGAAGGAACGGAAGGAGCGTATCTTTGCTCTGGATATTGGTACCAGAAGCGTTATTGGTATCGTAGCCGAAAAGGAAGCCAACGGTCTTAAAATCGTGGCCACCGAGCGTCAGGAGCATAAAACCCGTGCCATGCTGGACGGACAGATTCACGATGTTCCCCAGGTAGCCGAAATCATTGATAATGTAAAAAAGGCTCTGGTTAAGCGGACTGGTCCGCTTAAGAGTGCTGCCGTGGCTGCTGCCGGCCGTGCCCTTTACACCATGACTGCGGATGCTGACATGGAAATCAATGGCATTATTACCCCGGAGCAGGAAAGAGCACTGGATTTTGCTGGTGTGCAGGCTGCCCAGGCTAAACTGGCGGCTTCCAAGACAATTGATGATCCCACCAAGTATTACTGTGTTGGTTACAGCACCATAAAATATGATTTGGATGGTACCCAGTTAAAGACTCTGGTAGGACAGCGCGGACGTATAGCCAATGCTACAGTTATTGCCACCTTCCTGCCTCGTCAAGTTATTGACTCCATGCACTCAGCTCTCCAGGCTACTAAGCTGGATATGCGGGCACTTACCTTGGAGCCAATTGCTGCCATCAACGTACTGATTCCTCCTACCATGCGCCACCTGAATCTGGTGCTGGTGGATGTGGGAGCGGGCACCTCAGACGTGGCCATTACCAAAAACGGCTCTGTTATCGCCTATGGCATGGTACCACAGGCCGGTGATGAGGTCACTGAAGCCATTTCCCAGCGTTTCCTTCTGGACTTTAATGTTGCCGAGCAATTAAAGCGGGATGCTGCCCATGGCAAGGATGTTCATTTTACGGATATTTTGGGAGCAGAATATGATCTTTCCGCCAAGGATGTGCTGGATCCAGTTCTGCCAAACATCAAAAATCTGGCAGATGCTATTGCCAAGCAGATTATGGAGCTGAATGGCAGCGACCAGCCACAGGCCGTTATTATGGTGGGTGGTGGTTCCCTTACTCCACACCTTGCTGATTATGTGGGAGAAATATTAGGGCTGGCTCCTGGCCGTGTGGCAGTGCGCCATCCTGAGAAGATTGACGGAATCAATGAAATTCCAGATGAGCTGAAGCTGCCAGATGCAGTTACTCCATTGGGCATTTTGAAGGTAGCCGCCCTTACTTCCCTGCATTTCCTAAAAATATTCGTAAATAATGACGAGTACAGCCTCTTTAATTTCCGTGAGCTCACCGTTTCCGATGCCCTCTTAAATGCGGGTATTCAGCTGAAAAAAATGAACGGCCGTCCTGGCCTTGGTGTTATGCTCACCGTGAATGGAGAAAATAAATTCATTCCTGGCACCATGGGTACCATGGCCCAGCTTAATCTTGATGGTCGTCCTGCTACTTTGGACACTGTGGTTAAGGAAGACAGCCACATTGAGATTATCCAGGGAAAGGATGGCACTCAGCCAGAGGTAACTATCAACGATGTACTGGAAATTCCGCCTTCCTACACTGTTTATATAAATGGTGAGGAACGCCATATTGACGCCCAGTTCACCATTAACGGCCAGCCTGCAGAACCAGGCCAGCTCCTTAAGGATGGGGATATTATTACCAGCAAGGACACCCGCCTGTTAGGTGAGGTGCTTAATTCCCTGAATATGCCACCTATGGGCCGTAAGATAAAATACACCCTTAACGGCAAGGAGTCCCAGTTCACTGTGTCCCCTACAATTTTGCTGAATGATAATCCTGCTACTCTGTCCACAGAGGTGCATGAAAAGGATTATATTGAATACATTGAGTCCGAGGAGCCAAAGCTGGGCAATGTGCTGAACGTGTCCGAGCTGGATGCAACGCTGGTTATCTACTACGAGGGACAGGAGCATAAGATTCCTTCCGCCACTGTTTCTCTGGAGGTAAATGGACATCCTGCCAGCACTGGGACCATTATTGATGACGGTGCTGAGGTAAGGTACATGAAGTCCCTCAGGGCAACCACTACCATCAGTGATGCATTACTGGCTGTAGGCTTCCAGCCACCTGCTGCTTCCTCCAGAAAGACCTTTACTATTCTGGTAAACAACCAGCCGGTGAACTTTACCGATCCTATTAAGAACGGTGATACTCTGGAGGTTATTATTTCCGATATAGAATCCCATCACAGCTCTGCAGCAGGAAATGCTGAAAAGGATGCTTCCGCTGCAGCTGAGGCCCCTGCAAAGCCACAGCTGGATGCCAATGGTATGCCTGTATCCCCAACGGAGGGCAGCTTTACAGCACCGCCAATGACTGAGGCAGCCAAGCGTGATCAGGAAAGACTGGCGGACAAGATTAACAGCATCCCTGGACTCAGCGCAGCTCTAAACAGCTCCAGAAACAGCACCAAGAGTCCCTTCCTGGATGATTAATATTTAGAATTTTTCCATTTTTGATGGAAAAAAATGAACAAATGCGTTATAATAAGGAATTGAGCGCGGGCGTAGTTCATCGGTAGAATGGAAGCTTCCCAAGCTTTAGAGGGGGGTTCGATTCCCCTCGCCCGCTCCAGAAAAAATTGAGGCCCTATGACAGAAAATGTCATAGGGCCTTTTGTGTGCCAGACATAAGCAAAAATTTCAAAATCTACTCTGAGCAGGAGAATGAGAGCGAAAAAGAAAAATGTAGCTGATATTATCAAAAATAATGTATAATAAGTTGAAGTTAATTTCATTGAAAACATTTTCAACTAAAATCTGATGGGCAGGTGAATACAATGAAAGAATTTATTGGTCGTCAGCGTGAACTTGATGCTCTTGATGGTATTTGCAAAAAGGAAGGCTTCCAAATGATGGTGCTTTATGGTCGGCGCCGGGTTGGTAAGTCTACATTGCTACAGAAATTCATTGAAGGAAAGAAATCTATATTTTATACAGCTGTTAGAAGCAGCAGTCAAAGGAACCTTAAACTTTTGAGTGATTATGTTGTTGCGGCTTTGGCACCAGAAATGCAGGGCATTAGCTTTGATTCATACGAGCAATTATTTCATTGGATAGGTGAAAAGGCCAAAAATGAACGAATCATATTTATAATTGATGAGTTCCCTTATATGGCTGAGCAGGATAAATCGCTGCTTTCAGTGCTGCAGAAGTATATCGACAGAGAATGGATCACAGGAAATATATTCTTTATCCTGAGCGGTTCTTCAATCAGTTTCATGGAAGATGAAGTATTAAGCGAAAAGAGTCCTCTGTTCGGCCGCAGGACATCACAATTAAAATTAAAAGCCTTCAACTATCGGGAAGCAGCAGAATTTGTACCAAAATACAGTTTTGAAGATAAGGCTGTTGTATATGGTGTTACTGGTGGTATAGCCAAGTATCTGGCTATGTTTGACGATGGATTATCATTGGATGATAACCTTAAGAATCTGTTTTTCTCCGACACAGGATATTTGTACGAGGAGCCTAATAATCTTCTGACACAGGAGTTTAAAAATGTGTCTCTTTATAATGCCATCATTGAAGCTGTAGCATCCGGCAGAAACAGAATTGTCACCATTGCTGACCTTACACACATGGAAAAGACCCAGGTTTCTCACGCAGTAGCGAATTTGGTTAGTACAGGAATACTCAGTAAAGACTATGCCATTACTGATGAGAGCAATAAGCGTAAAGTCCAGTATGTATTAGCTGACAATATGTTCAGGTTTTGGTATCAGTTTGTTTCTCCGGGCGTTAGCATGATTGACTATGGACGTGGAGATGTATATTACGAAAATGTGGTAAAAAATAACATTGCCCACTATATGGGGAGTGTTTTTGAGGATATGTGCCGTTACTTTACCATGGATGCAGGTTGTACTGGTGAATTGGCTTGTATGGTAATGAAGGTCGGAAAATGGTGGGGCACTAACCCAGCCAAAAAAGAAGAAACTGATATTGATGTAGTAGGTATTGATACTATTGGAAAACAGGCTGTTATTGGTGAATGTAAATACAAGAATGAATTATTGGATAAGAGCGTCTTTGAACAACTGGAAGAAAGAAAGGATTTGCTTAATAAAAAATATCAAGTAGTCCAATTCCTGCTTTTCTCCAAGAGTGGTTTCTCTGACTGGATTAAAACTAATGCACAAACTAAAAATATATTTATGGTGGATTTGCCACGACTTTACAAATAAATTGCAAAAATCCCTGCTATGGACTGTGACCATACAGCCTTAGCGGAGATTTTCGTCTTTATTCTTTATCTCCGTTATTGTCTTCTTTAGAGGCAGTGTCGCCTGTAGCTTGAAGCTCTTGTTTAGCATTATCACCCTCAGGATTTTTCTTTCTCTTTACAAGATAATAACCTATTCCACATACTGCCAAAACATCCGGCAAATATGGACAGTTCTGGTCCATCCATGTTAGCGGATAAGCTATAACACCTACAATGATCATTGAAAACAACCCTGCACCAATAAGTGTGCCGTACCAGCTTTTCCATACAGCACCATCACCGCCATATATATAGACGAATTTATTTCGCCACCACAATGTAATAGCAATAGTAAGAGCAATCCAAACTATAAATGTCCCACCTAGCAGTAACTTAATAAGCATTTTTACATATCCCCCTTCTGTTTCTTAGGCACTTAATATAAAACATAGACCCTTATAACATACAAAATAGCACATTTCGCATTTTTATAGGTTCCCTCGGGGGACACAAATTATCAAAAATACCTTGTAAATATATACTGTAAAATCAATCAAAATATCTTTATGGCATGAATGTAATTTACTTAAAACATGACCTGCAATTCAAAATTCATTTTAATATTTTTAATAATCTCATATATGACTCTTTATTTTTTATGGATTTTTATTTATAATATAAGTAAAATATAGCATTCCACCTAAACAATATCCCCTACGGTATTTTATACCCTAACAAACTTTTTCATGTTATAATTTATTTGTCGCAAAGGAGATTTCCTCAATGCCTGAAATAACACGTTTTTATGGTATTGTCATAAAAATGTTCTTCAAGCCGAAAGAACACGAACCAAGCCACATACATGCTTTGTATGGTGAATACATGGGAGAATTTAACATTTCTACCTTGGAGATGATTCAAGGAGACCTTCCTCCGAAGGCACAGGAACTGGTAAAAGAATGGCTACAGTTATATAAAGATGATCTACAGGACATGTGGGACAAGCAATTCATATATAAATTGCCACCATTACAATAGGGAGGTGCCAAAAATGATTCCTCGCATAAAACACATCGAGCCTCGTGATAATTTCACCCTATATATTGTCTTTGATGATAATAAAAGCGTTATTTATGATGTAAAGGATGACATTAATACTATCCCATCATATCATAACCTCATGACAGTACATGGATTATTTAAAAATGTCCAGCTAGACGAAAGCCGCACCTGTGTGTTTTGGAACGATGAAATTGACCTTCCTAGTGATATCTTATATGAATACGGTACGCCGTACTAAACACCTATCACCAAACAATAGTAAATGGAGGAACTTGCCATGAGTGGCGCTACTATAAAAAAAGCCGTTAATGACACTGACATCTTCATGATGGATTTTGAAGAACGGCTCAAATATATCAACCGCCAGATGGCCATTATGGACTACCACACCGATATGCGTGTATCCCGCGAAGAAGGACATAAAGCCGGCCTCGAAGAGGGTCATAAGGCTGGCCGCGTCGAGGGCGAAAAAAACGCTGACCGCCGCACTGCCATGAACATGCTAAAGGCTAAGGAGCCTATCGAAAAAATCACCCAGTACACCAGCCTAACCGAGGCGGAAATCCATGAACTATCTAAAGAAATTTAATCGCCATCAAAAAATTACCCCGCTAGGGACTGTAACCATACAGCCTTAGCGGGGATTTTATCACTTATCTTGTCGCTCGATGCCATTTTTCTCAGGACGTGCAGGCTTATGCTCTGATTCTTCCTTAAGTTTTTCCAGGTACTTCGACATATATCTGTTAATCCCAGATGTTTCTGCAGTCAAACCATAGCCATCACAGGCTATATCCCTAATATCAATACCTCTCGTAAACATACATCTCAACTCCTTTTAAGCAGTATTACACTGGTCTTACAGCCGTTCTGGTGGTACCATCAAGCAGTTACATTTTGATAATGTTTTCCTTCACCCCTTCAGACTTGGAATTATCCAAATCCTTAAGTAGTTTTTCCAAAGTGCTTCTGTACTTGGTCACCGGATCAGAGCCACCCAAATCATCATCTTCATCCTCTTTAGTTTTAGCCTTGAGGTCAGTGATAATCTTATCCCCGCTTCTCTCCAAAGCAGTCTGAAGCTTCTGGATAGAGGATTTTACCTCTTCATAAACCTTGCCCCGCTGTTCGTCAGTTGTACACTCATCCATGGCCCACTGGGCTTCATCACGAATCTTATCCATAAGTGCCTCAATGCTCTCCGCAGTGGTTGGCTCCCGTCTTGGCACTCTTGATGCTCCGAAAGGATCATTTTCAGACTCCAACCACGCTGCAATAGCCAATCCTGCAATACCGCCTGCACCCAACAATAAACCGTTTTTCCACCAACTCATAATTAATTCCTCCTTTGATTTTTCTGTAAATGAGTTTCTTTAGGATGATTTAATTATAGAATGGGAAAAAAGCGAAAAGGTTGCCGCCTGGGCAACCTCTAAATTTTTTTATAAACCACATTTGTTGGTGAGAGGATCAAATCCATAATCTATCAATTTCCCATTAAGGTCGTTTACATTATAGGTTTTGGATTCAATATAACACCGTACTATAAGGTCTCTTTTTATACTGCTGGACAAGGCATAACCAGCCCGGCCTATAAGGTCTTGCGTTTCTTCCAAGCTAAGGTGCAGTGCTATTGCAAAAGCAAGCGCCGTTCCCTTGGTTGGGTGATAATTTTTATCACTCTTAATCTTGGAAAAAAGTGCCTTGTCAATTTCTGCCTTTTTGTATATATCAGCTGGCTTCTTGCCTTTTTCCTTAATTAGTTCAATAAGCTTTTCAGAAAAGCTTAACTCTACTTTATTTCTGATTTTGTCCAGCAAATATTGTAATGTATCACCGGTAACATTAGTTCCAGCAAAATTTCTCCTGCCAGGAAGATATTTTCTGGGTCCCTTTAAAATTTCAAAAAAATCTTTATCGTCAGCGCCAGCATCAGGCTCATAATGCAGCCTGATATATTCATCAATTTCCTTTTTGCTTAAAACGTTTTCAGCCATGGCAATACCCTTAGTCTTCGTCCAGCTTTTCCAGAGCCTTCGCACCAAATATATCCTTTATTTTCCCTTTGGCCTGAGCCTTAATATCATCATTGATATACATCTGAGCCAAAAGCAGGGCAATACCAATGGCCGCAGCATCATCAGTATAACCAACTATTGGTGTAATATCTGGAATAAAGTCAAATGGGGAAATCAAATACCCCAAGGCGCCGTAAATTCCAGCCTTGACCTTCATAGGACACGTTGGCGACTGGGCCACATAATAAAGCTGCAAGGCCTTGTAAATCAAGCCGATACCTATGGATGTAACATTTTCCTTTATCTTTTTCCAAAGCCCTTCCTCGGAATATTCATCTGTATACTTTTCCACTTCAATCTCGCTGAAATCTGCATCAATAATTTTATCCTTCATGATTAGTCCTCCCTCGTTAGCTACATTTCTACAACATAATATAACTTTCCTGCTTAATAAACAGTATACAGGAGCCAGAAGCAAAAAGGTTGCCCGCCAGGCAACCTAAAACTATTTACAATGACATATGCCTTTCTCGCGGTTAGGACATCGCCACGTGATATTCAAAGCGCCGGATTCATCCAGATAACCTTTTTGAAATGGATTATCATCTATTCCATAAGCCGAGTAGTCTATTGGCACCTTACATTCATCTAACCGCCATGGAACAGCGAATTGCAAATATTTCTTCGGATATTCAGGGTTGATAAGCCCCTCATAAGGTTCTTTTTTCTCAAACCATTCCCAATAATCACTGTCATAGACAAATTTAATATATACAATATCTTGGGCTGCAATATTTCGCTCAAAAAGTGTAAGGACATACTCTTTCGTTTTTGCATTATAAACATCCGAATGCCCTATACTAAATCTATCCCACTCATCAGCATCAGGAGATATTCTTATGGTTGTGCCTGCCCAGACACTACATTTTAACACATTTTCCTGTTCAGAATTGCTCTGAACGCCTTTTAATTCCTCTTCAATCTTCCATTTTGGATGGTGTAGTTCAATGGATAATATATCTTCTGGATAATAGTTTTGAGTCATATAATTTTCAGTGACAAAAATTATGGCTGACAAATCTTCCATTGGATTCTTTATCTTGGAAATAATTTCTTCTTTATCAACAAAACCGTTGATTGCGCCATCACAATTTGGCCAAACAACTCTATCAATAGCTGTATCAGGATGCCAAATGATGTCCATTCTCCATTCCTCCCGTACACTTTATCAATAGCATTTCAGCTTCTCTTTCAAGGCACAGGTGGCGCACAAATACTCAAAATGTCCATGCCCAGTAATATTGGAAACATAAACCTTCTCCACGTCTTTCTTAGAGCCACATTTGGAACATTTCTTTTCAGTGGACAGTACATTCTTCAATTTTTCCAGCATAAACTCACCACCAGTTTAATCACGATTTTATCAAACCTTTTATAATTCCAATATCATCATCTAAGGCCATCTTTATCCCCAACTCACGGATTACTTCCATTACTGCCAAATTAATTTCACTCTTTAAATTGGTAAATTTATCAAATTCGTGATAATGTATAAAATCTGTATAGCACATTACTTTGATATCCTGGCTAAGCACCGTCACTTTATCCAAATATGTAAATATATCTTTACCAGTTCTTCTAATATCCTCGTTTTCCTTTAACGCAGAATCGATTCTTTTTATCAGCTCTCTAACCTGTTCAGCAGTCGTCTCCGGTGATATATTATATGTCATTTCTATACGGCGAAATGTACAATTACTTTTGTTAATTATCTTGTCATTAGCTAGTTTTGCACTTGGCACCGATACCCGTTCACCTGTTAAAGTTCTAATACAGGTACTTCGCATTGTAATTTTCTCGACTATCCCTTCAACTCCGTCTGCAACAATCCATTCGTTCTCCTTGAATGGCTCATCAAATAAAATCACAAAACTTCCAAAGAAATTTGTAAAAATATCCTTTGCTGCAAAGGCGATAAGTGCTGTTCCGATGCTTAACTGAGTTATACCAGCCCCAATATCAAAACCTGCAAAATGCAGTATAACGAGAATTATCGCCAGAATAATCGCCAATCTAAAGAATGCAGATAATATGTTAGATATAGCATCAGCGTGAGCTACTGGTCTATTGGCCAGCAAATAATGAATAATACTGCCATTATCATAATTTTTATAGGAAAATAATCGAAAAAATCCCCAACCTAAACACATTATGCCTAATACAATTATGATTGTTAATACAAATGGAGGGATCTCCACTGGAGCAATGTTAATTGCTATCCCAAGGCCAAAAAATCTTACAATATATTTTATTGGTGTTTGGAATGCTGTAAAAATATAATCATCTATCAAGGTGTCTGTACTTTTCACGATCTTTTTTAAATAAAGTCCAGAGTATCTGCCCCACATTATATCAAATATTGATGTCATTAACACAACGCATACTGGCGGCATCCAAGCCTGCACCCATGAATAATTCATTTCTTCACCTTAAATATAATTTATTATTCCCAACATTTTCTTTTACACTCTCTTTTTTATAAATCTGTTTTCCATTATATACCTTATTAATCCCTTGGAATCAGCAATAACACTTGCGCAATTTCATCAAGATATGGTACAGGATCTGGAATAAAACAGTTTATAACAAATATCACCAACTTCAAAATTCTAGGGCAACGTATATACACTAACATAACAATGCACAAAACAAAAAAACCTATCAGGAAAGCCACTGTCAAACACCTCAAACCTATCTACAAAAATATCGCCCCATCACCAGAGCAAACAAATAATCAGCTGAGTTATTCGCCATACGCAATAACTCAGCTAATTAGATTAACTTTATTTCACTTATTAATAATAGTACTTTTTAGTTTTTCACATACTACATAGTTTGTATTGTAATATGTATCTCTGTCTATTTTACCTTTTAAATTAGCTTCATAATACATATCCACATTACAGATAATAGGCCGTTCATCATATATTGAACACAACTTTTGCTGCGCGTCATAATATTTACACACCCCATCACCTCTATCCAACGACTTATATATTTCATTGGCCGAAAGGGATTGACAACACAAACCACATTTGTCGCAACGAAAAATAAAAATCCCTCCAGATGGTTATAGCGTCTGCACTAATGGCAAGGATAATACATTCTCCGATTCCTTGGATAAAGAACCATCATCATGCAGTAATGAGGTATCCAAAATCACCTTTAACGTTTTTGCTGTCATAGCAACCCCTGCGATGATTCTCTTATCCTGATCAGAGTATGAGTTCCAATCCGTACCCTCATTTTCAATAATGCTCACCATATTCTTATTGCCATTAACCAACATTTTGTCCAATTTTACTAATACATCTTTAATTTGCTCTGCACGTTCTGTTACAGCCTTACATAAGGAGCAGACATTTTCACATTCTGCCTCAAACTGTTTTGCCTTTGCCCGATACGACTTGGCTTTATTCAAAGCTTCATCAGCCTTGGCATAAGCCACAAAGGAACCAATTAGCAAAGCTGGCCCTAATACTGCACCGCCTAAAACAGCCATGCCGCCAGCCACTCCAAATCCCCCAGCGGCTAAGCTGCCACCACCTAGCCATGCCAATGTTGCATTGGTAGCTACAACACCCGATAATGTTGAAATAGCTGTGCCTGTAGAAGCAGTTGCCAATAAGCCGACTGCGCCATAGGCACCTAAGGCTGCAACACTGCCTCCCGCTAAACCAGTAAACATACTTCCACCGATTTGAGCAGCAGAAAAAGAAGCACGTTGTAGCTCTCCTAAGGAACTACTATCAGGAGTAAAATCTTTCAACTCTTCCAAGCCCACACTATCATGGAAATTCACATTTTTGAGTTTCTTAAAATTATCCACAAAAACATTGATACTATTGCCTAAAATATCTAATTTCTTTTCCCCTAAGGTATTAATCGCTTTGTCCGCTTTTTCCCTGGCGCTGTCCCGCTTTTCTTCCGCATTTTTTACAATATACTTACCATCATTAGCAACCTCTTCGGCTTCATCCATAGTTTCTTTAGCTACAACGGCTCCTACTGCACCTACTCCCCCAGCAAGTAGAGCTGCTCCTGCAATTAAAAATGGAATTGGCATATCTATTTCCCCCTTACATTTCGAATGATACATCATCATCTTGCATCATCGAACCAAATTCTTCCATACTATGATATTGAATATCTTTGTTAAATGCATTGGCAATGGTATCTAATCCCATAAACAATGTATCAGCATCATCTTCCAGCGAAGCATTACAGATTAAATCAAAGCCCTCATTTATTGCTTCTGCACGTTCGTCGAACAATTTGCGGGTTGCTTGTTCAAAAGTAGTTCGCTCTTGTTCCAGTCTTGCTATAGCCTCATCAGTAAGCCGTTTTATTTCTTCATACTCTCTTTCAGAACGTTCCCAAGAGTCAATAGCACCCTTCAAATCTTTCCATAATCCACCAGCCATTGCAGCACCCACCATCGCGCCCACGGCTGCACCGACAAATGGTATTGGGATAACTGCTTGACCAACTGCCATGGCATACCCCGTTGTCACGGTACTTATTCCTGTCTGACCTAGTTCTTTGATACAATCTTTAGTATCTATTTCACCTTTGCAAAACTTCATCAAAGTCCCGCCAGTAGCCATCACTGCAGAAACGACTTGCCCAGGAACATTTGATTTAACCAGTGATTTCACAAAAGGTGAATTGGCTCCTGATAATGTACGAGCTACCACAGCGGTAGTACCTGTTACGCCAAAGGCTGTAACAGCCGATGTTGCCGTATCTTTGGCAACATTTTTCAGAGCTTCTTCTGGTGTCACCTCTCCTTTTATGACTGCCACTATATTGTTCATTGATGACATTGCAGCCGTCATAGTACCAGCACTTTTAGCCCCCTGCCAACCTGAAGATACAAATTCGGTACCAACATTTTTTATTTTCCTACAAAGTATCTTTTTTTCAATAATCTCCTCTGCTTTTTTGCCATCTTCAATAGCCTTTTGGCGTCCCTTTTTAGAAACTTCTACACCTTTTGATTTACGATAATCTTTGCCTTCATCACCATAAAACTCCTCATTGGTCTTGGCACGTTTAGCATTATTTTGTTTACGGCTAACCACTTTTAGATTATCGCTGCTATTGGTTATCTCTTTAATATCATCATTGCTTATCCAGACATCATCTTTATGAGCCTGATGCACTTTCTTAATAGGCACCACATGGTCTGACTCGGCTAAATGTTCCTGCCACTTATCACCATATTTTAACTTTGCTTCCTGTTTACGAAGCAAAAGTTCCTCACCGGTATATGGGTCTTTTACGGCTTTTCCATCAGCAAAAAGCTCTTTTTTAGCATTAGCTTTTGCCTGACCGCTATCATATAGTTTACGATTGCCGGTATAATTTTCTGGTTTAGCATAATCCTCATTCAGCCTGGTAACCTCCTGATTTATCTGCGCCCCAACGACCATACCATTGGCAACTTGGCTATTTTTTTCTTGTTCATTCTTTTCTTTTTCATCCATATTACATCAGCCCAAAACATACCTTGTCATTTCTTTTTGAAGGTCTATATATCGTGTAAGCATATCTCCAACTTCTGTTATATCAAAATAATATTTATTATTTTCCAAACGAGTAAGCGCATCTGCCTTAAATTCAAAAGCTTCACGGGCGTCATTAATCAATTTGTTTTCGCTTTCGGAAAAAGTTTTATCCGCATAAGCCAAGCCCAATAGTTCAAACAGAAATATCTTCCTTTCTTGCATATCACTATTGTCCTTAACTTCCTCTATAATGCTTCTAAAGCGATATGCCAACTGAAAGTCTTTTTCACCTGCCTGACGGTGAGTTTCTTCCTCTGTTTCAATTTTTTCAATAATAGATGCACCGTCTTCTCTCTCAAATTCAGCTGCATAAAGGCGCATCATTTGACGTTCTGGCTCAGAGTATGTTCCATCAGCATGACATAATATGCAGGCAAGCTGCAAAAAATTCTCCTGATTCTCTGGCTTTAATTTTTTTAAAAACATAACAATCCCTCCATTTTATTCTACTTATAAATTATATTATCAAGCATGCGTACATAAATAAACCTTCGTAAACATAGGTAATGAATGAAGTAGCCATTTTTGATGAATTACACTTAAATCTTAAATAAAGTTCGACACATTAAAGATCTATTTTACAATTTTTAGCATATTATAATAACCTACCAAGCAGTTTTCTTGCAATATCATTATTAGGGTTTATTTGAATTGCCTGCTGTAAACATTCAATCCCTTGTTGATGGTTACCTAATTTAACATAGGCATATCCAAGGTGGGTCAAAGCAACATGATCATTTGGATTTATCAGAATTGCTCTCTGGCAACACTCTAACATCTTTTCATAGTTACCTAAGTCACTATAGGCAAGGCCAAGGTTTGTCCAAGCCTTATAATTATTACGATCTAACTGAGTAACTCTTTCATAACACTCCGCCATCTTTTGAGGATCACCTAATTTAGCATACACATCGCCAAATATACTCCAAGCGTAAGGAAATGTGGAATCAATTTGAATAGCTCTTTGGCAACACTCTATAGCCTTTTGATGGCTACCCAATTCAACATAGGCACTACTGAGAATTAGCCAAGCGCGGTTATTGTTAGGATTAATCTGCAGTGCTCTTTGGCTACACTCTATTGCTTTTTCATTGTTGCTTAAGACACTATAGTGAGAACTAAGCATTACCCAAACAAAATCATAATCAGGTTTTATTTGGATTACTTTCTCATAAGATTCTATAGCTTTTTGATGATTATCCAATCTACCATAGACATCGCCAAGTGTACACCAAGCCAAGTCGTTATTATCATTCAGCTGAATAGCTCTTTGACTACACTCTATTGCCTTTTGATGGTTACCTAAGTTTGCATAAACAAGACCGAGGTTCGTCCAAGGTTTATCAAAATTTGGCTCTACCTGAATTGCCCTCTCATAACACTCTATAGCCTTTTTACTGTCACATAATCGTTCATAGGCATCGCCAAGTTCATACCAGGGGGCATCAAAAATAGGATTTATTTGTATTACTCTTTTATAACATTCCACCGCCTCCTTACAATGACCAATTTTAACGAGGACAGCAATAAGATTATACCAAGCATCACTATAATTATGATTCATCTTAATTGCTCTCATATAGAAATCTGAAGCCTTCTTATAATCACCTAATCTTTTATAAGAATTTCCTTTTTCAAAGCATTCTTCCGCCATAAAATTATTCTCGTTTTCATTCATTTCTCTAATCTCCTTTCGCCTAAAATTGTTATAGCTACTGTTCTACACCTTGAATAATATTGATTCTAAATTTGTTATTCTTTAAGCTAGTACATTGGCATAATGATATTTTGACTGACAGCACCATATATACCATCATCATCGTCGCTGTTGTCGTCAGTCGACATAGCTACCACTATGACTCCTCCACCTAGCATACGATGGCATCTCTGGTGTCGTTTATAGTTCAAAAATCGCTATATTAATACACTAATTGGAAAATAAGTATTATGGCGCCTTCTATTTCCTTCCTCGAACAATAAAAAGATTCCTTTCTGGTGAAATCACATATTTACCAAAAAAGCCAGAGGTATTACTCTGGCTCATTTACTATCCACATATCCCGCTCAGGCACACTAAAACGGAGCAGCACGGTAAAATCTATTTCTAACGCGTCTGCTATGTCAATAATATGGCTGAGGCTGATATTTTCGTTATAATTACCACATTCCAGTTTAGAAATGGTCGTTTTTGAAAATCCTGTTGTCTTGGCTAAGTCAGCCTGGGTAAAACCTTTTATTGTTCGCCAATATGCTATTTTTGCACCCACCTGACGCAGTACCATATTCTTATCGACACTCACAGACCTTTCACCACCATTCACTGTTTATATAATAAATTTTATCATAAACAGTATTTATGTATAGTGATTTATAGTGCAATTATCGGCATATATAATATGTTTATATGCAATATATAGCATAATCATCACGATATCACAGTGCACGTATACGTGTACCTCCCTTGAACAATTACCAATAATTGCATCCAGATAAACCAACTTATTTATCCAATTAAAATTGGCGCTATAAATGTTATCCGTTAATCCTTCTATTCTTCCTCCACCTTCTCCCACATAGCTTTTTCATACCCGTTAAACTCCAGCAGCAGGGCCAAATCCATCTCCAACGCGTCGGCTATTTCCGTCAGCATTGCTATGCTCAGGTTATCGTTATAGCTGCCGTTCTCCACTTTGGAAATAGTTGATTGAGTGGTTTTTATCCTGTCGGCCAGATCCTTCTGGCTGATTCCTGCCAGTGTTCTAAAATAAGCAATCTTAGCACCTATCTGCCTGAGGACCATTTTCGTATCTGTACTCATTTCATACCTCAAATTTTAAAAAGTCTTCTCCCTGTAAGTATTCTACATTTACTGCGTTTTGCCTATTAAAACAGTATGCTTTATATGATATATATTGTCATAAATATGAATATCTTCTAAAAGCAGACAAAAAAATAGCTTTCTACTACTATAAAAAGTAGCATGAAAGCTATTTCTTGTGGTTCCCTGTTGGGGCACATTTCTCATTTACGTCATATTTTCCAACTGTCTTTAGCCCTTATCATTCAAAAAGTCCAATTCGATTTGTTGTGCCCAGCCACCAAATTTAGTATTTTCAGGCCAACGTGGCTGTATATGTATCTTGGGGCCGTAATAATTGCGCACATTGTCTATTTTCATTCCGCCCAAATTAATTCTGAGAGTTTCACTGCCACCAGGAGGTATATCAGACAGCTCCCGCACCTCACGGCTTACTATATTATTTCCGTCCCAATCTCTTCGGGTATAGGTAATGTCAAAGGTGGGGTGGTTCCAAGGTCCATTCCATTCACTATTTTTAATTTCCACATCAATATACCAGTCGTCCGGCAAATACACGCTATATGCCCCGGTTAGCTTATCCTGATTTTCTCGTGACCAATACCTATATACATCAGGGGAAACATAATAAACGCCAGCAGTTCCACCGGATAAACCATTTCCATGACCTACTGTTTCCATGCTAATACCATTACCCTGAAATTCCTTGCCAGCCTTTACCGTGTCGTTATCAGTATTATCTGACGGCAGCCCTTCAGATGATCGAGGGGATTCTGTCTGGTTCTGATGATTAAGCATTTGAGGCGATTCCACATTTTCCGGTGAATCGGGCAACGACGGCAGTTCTATCAGCTCCTCCAGCTGCTTTATGGGATTTCCAACAGAATCAGGTGTTTTGGAGCCAGAAATAAGCCAAATTACTGTCAATGCCATCAATAGCAATATGGCCACCGCCACGGGCATTGCTATTTTAAATCCCCGTCTTATCTTTATTGCCCGAATAACCTCTTCCGCACTTTGATACCTCATAGCTGGATCCAAAGCACGGCATTTTCTGATAACTGGCCTCAAATATCCCTTGTATTCCTCCCCCAGCAGCTCCTCTATCGTCACCCCCAGGGAATAAATATCACTCCGCCTGTCCGTCTGGCTATAGCCATACTGCTCCGGTGGTGCATATCCCCTAGTGCCCAGCAATACTGTATCCTTATCCTCCACCTTGGTATTACGTAGCCTTGCCACATCAAAATCAATCAGCTTAAAGCCGCCACTTGATTGGCGTATTATATTGCTTGGTTTAATGTCCCTATGTACTATTTCCAGCTTGTGTAAATGGCTTAATCCATAGCAAAAATCCAGCAAAAATTTCTGTGCCTCAGCTTCCGACAAATGCCCGCCATTTTGGAGGTATTCCTGCATGGATTGACCACCAATATACTCCTCCACTATAATAGTACGCTGCTGAGCTTCATCCTCTGCAAAATAAAGTATACGTGGCCACAGTGTATGTGGATTGTCACGAAGGAGATTGCCAGGAACTCCCAGATGATTAATGATGCGCATAACAGCAGGAGCATCATCTGCCTGAGTAACCAGCCACACCTCACCCTTGCTGGAGCTTCTGAGTAATTTTATTTTTTTATATTGTTCCTGCAAAAAATCCATAGTGAGTTTGTGCAAGGATGGTACACCTACCTTGTTAAATACTCTTACCCCATAATATAATATGATATAATCGTCGAAATATACAAGCTATCAATGGGAAAGGAATCCATTATGAAAGAAATCGATACCAGGGAATTGGAAAATCAAATATCTGCCTCCAATGATATTGAATCCGTTAATAATATTTCAAATATAATCCCGGAGCTTTCAGTAAGTCAATATCTGGAAGAATTGCTCAAAATTCACAAAATGGAAGCCAAGGATGTAATCAAAGCAGCAAATCTGGAGCGTACCTACGGCTATAAAATATTCTCAGGAGACAAAAATCCTGGACGCCCAAAGCTACTGGCCATTGCACTAGCTATGCAGCTTTCCCACGAAGAAGTACAACGCTTATTATATTATGCCAAAGAGGAAAAGCTCTACGTAAAGAATTCCTGGGACAGGGTTATATGGTACGGGCTGGAAAAGCATCTTGGTGTTTCTGATATAAATATAATACTCCATGATTTTGGACTTGTACCATTACTTAAATAAAAGAAATTAATTAAGAATTTATATCTATAATTATTAGTTATTTATATTTTAACGTCAATTGTTATACTAAATATTCTAAACAAGTATAGTTTTTCCTGATTATTTTCTCAAATCCTCTTGAATTACGGGACAATAGTGCTATAATAATCATCGTGATAAATTTATTTATCATACAAGTTTTATTTTTAAGGAGGATGGGTGAATATGAGAAGAAAAAGTTCTGTTGTTCCTCAGGAGCAGCAACTACATATAGACCCCGGCCTGAAGGCCCACATGTATGTAAGTATCGAAAATTCACAGGAGGAGAAACTGTTTTTGGATTATTTCCTTAAGGACAACATTGTGCAGAATTGCTACAGCAATTATAGCTCAGGCTATGATTATATGTTGTCCCTTAATCCCCAAAACACGAATACCCTGGATAGCTTCTTTAAGCAAATGAAGCTGATGTTGCCTAGTCTTAAGGCCACTACCATGATTTACGGGGGAAATCAGTTAAAGTAAAGATTTTATTATTAAATTTATAGGGGATTTATAAAAGAAAACAAACGACAGCAGAAGGGGATCTCTGCTGTCGTTTTTATTTTCGTGTTATTTCGATTATTTACTACTTTTTCCATCATCCCTGGTCTGCTGTACAGTCACAATAGGGAATGGAATTTCGATGCCCTCCTCCCGGAACCGTTTGGTCAGGGCCTTGATAAATTCGTGCTTCATGCGGTACTGATGAGTGAAGTCCTTACAGTTAAGAGTTACACTAAATTCTATGGCACTGTCACCAAAGGTATGAAAGAATATTCCCGGGTCGGCTGTTGTCACTGATTCATCCTCTGCAATCTTACCTTTGGATACCAGAATATCCTTGGTTACATCATCCTGAATTTTCTGGGCCACCTCCAGCACCACCTGCTCCACCTTATCCAGATCACTGTCATAGGCCACGCCGCACTGCAGCTTAACCTTGATGTCCTGAGCTGGAACACTGTAATTTGTGAGTATGGCAGAAGCAATTTGCTTATTTGGAACCACAATAGTATTTCCCTCAAGGTTTTCAATGGTGGTATACCGCCAGGCGATATCCACAATGCGTCCCTCCTGTCCACTACTGAGACGGACAAAATCATTGTTGCGAATCTGGGGAGCAAAAATCATGGTAAAGCCGGCAAAAACACTGGCAAGGGTTTCCTGCATACCAAGGGCCACAGCCATACCGCCAACACCCATGGCAGTAATAAAAGGTGTAATTGAAATGTCACATTCTGCCAAGATGATGATAAACCCCATAAAATAAATACTCCAGCTTACCATATCTGTAAGCAATGAAGTTTCAGAGAGGTTTTCATGTCTGGCAACTATTATATTGTTGAGAATGGCAGTGGCGGTGCGAGATATAACCTGCATCACCGTAATTATTAGAATAACGAAGAAAACATAGGTCAGCAGATGTTCTACCGGTTCTGGCATACTCATCATTTTGGTAACGAAGCTCAGATACAGTGAAACCACTATAAGTATCGGGGCCCCCTTCAACCCACGAACCAAAGCGGTCTTCCAGGTCATCTTCTGCAATATAGGATGGGAGTCTATTTGATTGCTCACATATCTATTACAACACCAGCCCACAAATATGGCAATCACAAGACCTATCACCGGGGGCAAAAATGAAAATAATATTTCCTGGGGATTAAGTGACTCCACATAATCCCAGAATAAATGTATATCAAAGTCTGTAAAATCAAACATATATTACCTCCTACCCAGGTCACATCGTTCATTTTCTTTCAATAACATTTTCTCCAATACTTTATTTGAAGCTGTAGTCTTATCCATAAATTATAACCCAATTATCGGAAATTTTCCTGTAAAAAGAGAAAATTGCAGGTTACGGCGGAAAAATGTAGAATTAAAATAGGATAAAGATTATTTTTCGAATGGGGGTTTTAATATGATATTCAAGCGAATATTTCTCATAGTATTGGACAGCTTTGGCATTGGTGCTGAGCCTGATGCCAACGAATTTGGTGATGCAGACACCGTAAATACCTTAAAGAGCGTTACGACCTCAGATAAATTAAACATTCCCAATATGAAAAGGCTGGGACTTTTCAACATTGATGGGGTGGAAGATGGAGAAAAGGAGCCTAATCCTGATGCGTCCTTCGCAAGGCTGCAGGAGGCATCAAAGGGCAAGGATACCACTATTGGTCACTGGGAAATTGCCGGTATTGTTTCCGATACACCTCTACCTACCTATCCTGAGGGCTTCCCTAAGGATGTCATTGAAAAGCTGGAGGCTACCTTTGGGCGCAAGGTTATCTGCAACAAGCCATATTCCGGTACCCAGGTGATTCAAGATTACGGCAAGGAGCACATGGAAACCGGGGCCCTCATAGTATACACCTCAGCAGACAGCGTATTGCAAATCGCCGCCCACGAAGCTGTAGTGCCTGTGGAGCAGCTTTATGAATATTGCAAGGAAGCGCGGAAAATAATGAGCGGTGAACATTCCGTAGGCCGTATTATTGCCCGCCCGTTTATCGGGGAGTTCCCTAATTTTGAGCGTACCCCTAGACGCCATGACTATTCCATGGAGCCACCGGGAGATACCATTCTGGACCTTTTGAAGGTGGCAGGAAATTCCGTGGTAAGTATTGGTAAAATCAATGATATATTTGCAGGACGGGGTATCAGCCGTCATGTGGCCATTACCAGCAATGAGGATGGCATGGAAAAGGCCATTGCGGAGCTTGACAGAAATTATTATGGTCTTTGCTTCGTAAATCTGGTGGATTTTGACATGAAATACGGTCACCGCAGAGATGTGGACGGCTATGCTGCTGCCCTCACCCGTTTCGATGAACAGCTGGGAGAATTCCTTCCTAAGATGAAGCGGGGAGACGTGCTGATTATTACTGCCGATCATGGCTGTGACCCTAGAGGTGCCGGCACAGATCACACCAGAGAATATGTACCAATGATGATTTACGGTGAGGGAATAAAGAAGGGTGTTGATTTGGGAACAAGACACAGCTTTGCTGATATTGCCGCCACCGTTTCCAAGATTATGCGTATTCCGTATGCTACCAAGGGGCAAAGCTTCTGGAACGAGGTAAAAGAGTAATGCCCATACCTTTTTATACTCTTTCAACATATTAAAGTTTTTCACTTACTAACTTATCCCCAAAATTTCATATACATGTGTTGTATATACAATAAGAAGGCCGACTTTTATTAGCGGTCTTCTTTCATTTTCTGCATATTTATGCAATATACTCAAATATACTAATATACTGTTGTGGATAAGACAAACCACAAGATGTAGTGTTTCAGTTTGACACCAGACACTATATATAGTAAAATCGTTTGTAGATTATAGAGGGGGGACAGGTAAGTTTACATGGCAAGTTATATACAGAATATACGAAAACGCAATGGGGACATTGTCCCATTTATTGCGCAAAAGATTACGGATGCCATCAGAAAGGCTAATTTGGAATCCATTGATGATACCTTTACAGCAAAGGAACTGGAACGCCTTACCAACGAGGTAACAGAGGCCATCTCCGCCCAGGATATTCCTACTGTGGAATTTATTCAGGACACTGTGGAAAAGGTACTGATCCGCAACAATTTTGCCAGCACCGCCAAGGCGTATATTATCTATAGGGCAGAGCACACCAAGATTCGTGAGGCTCAAGGGAACCTTATGGATATATATAACGAGCTGACCTTTAAAAAGTCAGCCGATGCCGATATTAAGCGGGAAAATGCCAATATTGACGCGGACACTGCCATGGGAACCATGCTGAAATATGGTTCCGAGGGATCCAAATATTATATTGATAACTACATCCTGCCAAAGGATATTGCCGCTGCCCATATTGACGGCGACATTCATATCCATGACAAGGATTTTTACATGCTCACCGAGACCTGCTGCCAGATTGACCTGCTTAAATTATTTAAGGATGGTTTTTCCACAGGCCACGGCTATCTGAGGGAGCCAAACGGCATTCGTTCCTACGCGGCTCTTGGCTGTATTGCCATTCAGGCTAATCAAAATGAAATGCACGGTGGACAGTCTATTCCAAACTTTGATTATTCTATGGCACCTGGTGTGGCCAAAACCTTTGCCAAGGAGTATTTCAAGGCTCTGGCTGCTTTCTTTATAGCAGTTCTCAGCATGAATTCCAATGATGCAAAGCTCTTGTCCAAGGAAATCCGGCGTTGTATCCCTATGGATATCCGCCTTGGTAATACCGATGAGTACCTACATCATCTGGTTGACTTTTTGCCATATCATCAGCAGAGTCATAATTATCAGGCCATTTCACCAAATCAGACAGAGCGTGCCCATAATTACGCAGTGGCTACTGCGGTGGATGCCACTGAGGATGCCACTTATCAGGCTATGGAGGCATTTATCCATAACCTCAACACCATGAATTCCCGTGCTGGTGCCCAAGTGCCTTTCAGCTCCATTAACTATGGTACTGACACTTCCCCTGAGGCCCGCATGGTTATCAGAAATCTTTTAAAGGCCACCACTGCAGGGTTGGGCAATGGTGAAACCCCTATATTCCCGGTTCAGATTTTCAAGGTTAAGGAAGGTATTAACTACAACAAGCATGATCCTAACTTCGACTTGTTCCAGCAGGCCATCCGCACCTCTGCCAAGAGGCTGTTTCCTAATTTCTCCTTCCTGGATGCCCCATTTAATCTCCAGTTCTACAAGGAGGGGGATTACAATTCCGAGGTGGCCTACATGGGCTGCCGTACCAGAGTAATGGGAAATGTCCACGACAAGAACCGCCAGGTGACCTGTGGGCGTGGTAACCTCAGCTTTACCAGCATCAATTTGCCTCGTCTGGCTCTTAAGTCCAAGGGCAATAAGAAGATTTTCTTCAATGAGCTGGACAGCATTATTGAACTGGTATTCCGCCAGCTTCTCCACCGCTTCAAGATTCAGTGCAGCAAGACAGTCCGCAATTATCCTTTCCTCATGGGACAGGGTGTGTGGATTGACAGCGAGAAGCTGAAAACGGATGACAGCGTGGCCGAGGTATTAAAACACGGTACCCTGTCCATGGGCTTTATCGGTCTGGCAGAGACACTTATCGCCCTTACCGGAAAGCATCACGGTGAATCCGAGGAGGCTCAGCAGCTGGGTCTTGAAATAGTAGAACACATGCGCAAGCGAATGGATGAAAAATCCCAGCAAACAGGTCTAAACTTCACCCTGCTGGCTACTCCTGCCGAGGGACTCAGCGGCCGCTTTGTGCGTCTTGACCGCAAAGAATATGGTGAAATCCCGGGAGTTACCGACAAGGATTATTACACCAACAGCTTCCATGTTCCGGTTTATCACAAGATTGCCGCTGCCAAGAAGCTGGAGCTGGAGGGGCCATATCACGCTCTCACCAATGCCGGCCATATCTCCTATGTGGAAATGGACGGTGATCCCTCAAAGAATCTCAAGGCCTTTGAGGCCATCATTCGCTGTATGCACGATAATGGCATTGGCTATGGCTCAGTAAACCATCCTGTTGACCGGGATCCGGTTTGCGGCTACAACGGTATAATATATGATGTTTGCCCTCAGTGCGGACGCAGTGAAGCAGCTCACAAGATGCGCCGGATTGTACGCAGACCACAATATGACAGTAATACACGGGTGTAATTATCAGGTGTGATTTTATTATGAAAGGAAAGTGCAAAAAAATGGTAGTAAATGGAATTGATGTAACAGTAAAGGGACTGAATGATGTCAGTGAGCAGGAAATCATGAGCTACATCGACATGCTGGAGGAAGAAAACGATGAGAATCTCAGCAGCCTTACCATTTCTCCTGCAGAGGATGGCTCCGTAGCCCTTGATTATGTGTTACAGCCTGCAAAGTTTGAGCGTATCCGTCGCATCACCGGTTATCTGGTTGGTACTATTGATCGCTGGAACAATGCCAAGCGTTCCGAGGAGCATGATCGCGTAAAGCATGGCCTCAATTAAGATTGCCGGTACTGTCGATGATTCAGTTGTAGACGGTGAAGGGTACCGTTTTACCATCTTCACCCAGGGGTGTCCCCACAACTGCATTGGCTGCCACAATCCCCAGACCCATGATTTTGACGGAGGTCATGTGGAGGATACGGATAATATACTGGGGACTATTTTGGATAATCCGCTGCTGCAGGGCGTAACCTTCAGTGGAGGCGAACCCTTCTGCCAGCCTGTACCATTGGCTGATTTGGCTCGCAAGATTCATCAGCATGGTCTGGATGTCTGGTGTTACACCGGCTATACCATAGAACAGCTCTTAAAGGGAACCCCACAGCAGGTGGAACTGCTGAAGGAGCTTGATGTTCTGGTGGATGGCCCCTATCAGGAATGGAAGCGTGACATTTCCCTCAGCTTCCGGGGAAGCAGCAATCAACGGGTTATTGATGTACAAAAAACATTAAAAGGAAACGACATCGTATTGTATGATGTATAGTAGTGATTTGGCGGGGAGCCTTTTCCCCGCTTTTTTGTTTTCACTTTTTCCCAGTGTCCTTCTTCCCCTTTTTCTTGCAACTTTTTGTTGTCTGCGTTGACACCCTTTTTTCCAGATGCTACACTTTAAGACAAATCACGTAATTATGCAAGGAGAAACATACATGGCAGAAGAAGTAAAAGTAACTACCGTAGAGGAAATACTGGAAAATACCACCATTGCTGACGTTTATAAGGCTGCAAAGCAGCTTGATGGTGTGGCAAAGAAAACAAAGCTCATTGAAAGCCTTTTTTTCTCTGATCTTTGTGGCAACAACGTTTATCTGAAGCCGGAGAACCTGCAGAATACCGGTTCTTTCAAGCTTCGTGGGGCCTACAACAAAATCAGTCAGCTCAGCGATGAGGAAAAAAAGATTGGTGTAATTACTGCTTCTGCCGGTAACCATGCTCAGGGAGTGGCCTTTGCGGCACAGAGGTTAGGAGTAAATGCAGTTATCTGTATGCCTGCCACCACCCCTCTTTTAAAGGTGGAGGCCACCAAGGCCATGGGGGCTGAAGTTGTGCTGCATGGTGACAGCTTCGATGATGCCTATGCAAAATCCCTGGAGCTGCAGAAGAAAAAGGGATATGTGTACATCCACCCATTTAATGACAAGCAGGTTCTATTGGGTCAGGGTACTACTGCCCTGGAGATTATTGACCAGCTGAAGGATGTGGATGCCATTCTGGTACCAATCGGCGGTGGTGGCTTTGCCAGTGGCGTAGCACTGGCCACCAAGGCGGTAAATCCTCACGTGAAGGTAATTGGCGTTGAGCCTGAGGGAGCCGCCTGCATGGAAAATTCCTTTGCCCGCGGACAGGTTTCCAGCCTTTCCTTTGTGGAAACTGTGGCTGACGGCTGTGCTGTAAAAACCCCTGGTGACCTTACCTACGCCTTCTGTAAAAAGTATCTGGACCAGATTATTACTGTTTCCGAAATGGAAATAATGTCTGCCCTCCTTTCCCTTATTGAAAAGCATAAGCTCATTGCGGAGGGTGCCGGTGTACTTAGCCTTGCGGCCCTTAACAAGCTGCCATTCAAAGGCAAGAAGGTGGCAGCCATTATCAGTGGCGGCAACATTGATATCTCCACAATTTCAGCCCTTATCAACAAGGCACTTATTGCCAGAGGCCGTGTATTCTGCTTCTCCGTGCTTCTGCCGGACAAGCCTGGCCAGCTGGTAAATGTGGCCAAGATTATAGCAGACAACAATGCCAATGTTATTAAGCTGGATCACAACCAATCCAAGGTTACTGACAGCTTCAAGAAGGTAGAGCTGGAGATTACCGTGGAAACCAACAACCACGACCACATTCAGAAACTCACCAAGGCCTTAAATGATGCGGGTTACGATGTTGTTAAGGTTTTCTAAAGATTTTCTAATCTGATTTTAATCTGGATGTTCTATATAATTATTGTCAAGTATTTTTTAGTAGTTTATCCACATTTTTTCGCAAAAGTGGATAACAATGTGGATAACTTGTGTTTTTAGTTGAATAAACTGTGACTTATCCACAGAATTCTGTTGTTAAACAAGTTACTTTTAGAAAAGTGGTGATTGCTCCATGATAACAAACTGGTTATCCCTAAAAAGGAAGGCACTGACTGCAGGCGTAGCACTGGCAACGGTATTTACCCTTAATTCCGGCATAGCTATGGCCCAAACCCTTACCATGAATTCCTCCGGACCGGAGGTGGTGGCAGTACAGCAAAAGCTGAAGGACCTGGGCTACAACATCAAGAAGGTTTCCGGTGTTTACGACAACAGCACCAAACGGGCGGTTCTGGCCTTTCAGCGGGACAATAAAATTAAGCTCAGTGGCAATGTGGACGAAAAAACCATGAAGGCCATTAACACTCTCAGACCAGGGGCTGTGAAAGCTGAAAGCCCAAAGCCTGCAGTAAAACCATCCACTGATACAAATAGCAAAACCGATAAACCGGCTGCCGCTACAAAGCCAAAATATGTTCCGGAAAGTCAGCCATTTTTGCCAAAGAGCAAGGTAAATGGAATTATCGCCACGGCAAAGAAATATATTGGCGTAAAATACGTTTCCGGTGGCACCACCCCAAAGGGCTTTGACTGCTCCGGCTATGTCCAGTATGTTTTTAAGCAGAACGGCTTTACTGTACCACGTACTGCAGATGTGCAGTATAAGCTGGGAAAATACGCTCCTGTCAGCAAGCTGGAACCAGGCGACCTGGTATTCTTCCACACCGACAGTTCTGCCGGTGTCAGCCATTGCGGCATCTATTTAGGTAACGGCAAATTCATCCATGCTTCCTCCAGTAAGGGTATCCGCATAGACGAGCTTTCCAATGAATATTGGAAGAAGGCCTTTACCGCAGGAAAACACATCGTAAAATAATAAAACAGCACTTATTGTTTTTATTTTTCCACACTAAAATCCCCATCAACGGATACACATCCATTGATGGGGATAACTTTTTATGCTATGAAAGATTATTATGATTTACTGCTATTTGCCAAAGAAACCAGCTGGGATGCAGTCTCAGAAAGGGAAGTGAGCTCCTGGGCCACATCAGAAATGGCAGCGGACTGCTGACCAACGATATCGGAGGTAGCTTCACCCTTGGCAACGGTTTCCTGAACGGACTCACCAATGCGGTCAGTGAATTCCTGAATCTTGTCTACAGTCTCACGGGAGCTGTCAGCCAGCTTACCGATTTCCTCGGATACAACGGCAAAGCCTGCACCTGCAGTACCTGCACGGGCTGCCTCGATGGAAGCATTAAGACCAAGGAGACGGGTCTGCTTGGCGATATCGCGGATAAGAGAGGTAAACTCGTTAATCTTACCAGAAATATCGGATACGTTCTGAATTTCAACATTCAGACCCTTCTGGTTATCATTTACATCATTGGCAGAAGCTGCAAGCTCCTCCATTGCTGCGGAGCAATGAAGAACGGCGTCATTAATGGAGCTGGCCAAGGTCTTAAGGCGATACTCCATATAGCCAATATTGGAAAGAGTAGTAGCCATAAGGAAAAGGCAATCAGCAGCCTGCTCCAAGCGAGCCTTTGGAACAATCTGAATCTTGCGAACAGCCTCAACGTACTTTTCCGGGTCCACATTAATCTCCCGTGCATAATTGCGGAACTTTTCCTCATCTGGTGGAGCAGTTAAAACCTGACCGCCCAAAATGGAACCAATCTGCTTGCCATTGAGAAGAATAGGAGCACCGAAATCCATGAGGCCAGCATGGCACTCATATACAGATGGACGACCGGTTCTGGCTGCGGTCTCACCACCACGCTTGTCGCATTCCTCACAACGGCGACAGCCTTCTCTGGAATCACGGGTGTACTTCATACAAAAATCGGACCAGTCAGTAGGTCTGGTAATTGGTTTACCATCTGCATCAACAGTTACTGCTGTCATGCCTACTGCACGAGCGAATGTATCCTGGAATTTCTGTAAGAAGTCCATGTCAAAAATATCCTGCACGCGAATATTCTCTAAATCTGCCATAAATAAGCACCTCTCCCTGTGAAGTTTGTTTTTAACACACGATAAATTGATCTCTCAAATTTCGTCAAAAGATGGATAATACCATTATACCTTTAATAATTAGTTTAGACAACTAAATTATATATGGAAAGTTTCAACTCCCTGGCCTGTCCACTTGGGAATGAATTCTTCCCTTGCCGCTCCGGATTCCTGTACAAAGCATCTGGTAAATCCCAAATCCAGTGCAAAATCCACCACAGAATCATATTCAAAGGTGGTCAAAGGCCGTTTTAGCTTTGGATGGGCAAGGGCCTTATAGGCTGGAGTATACTGATTCATTATGCTCACCATAATGCTGTCACCAAACTCTTCCCACAACCATTTCAACAAAACCATACTGTCCTTTCGGGCTCCAGGCAAAACCATATGCCGTACCAGCACCCCCTTTTGGAGTATACCGCCCCTTTCCACAGCAGCTCCTGTCAGCTGAACCATTTTTCTAATGGCCCTGCTGGCCACCCGAAAGTAATCCGGTGCTTTGGAATACTCACCGGCCAAATCTTCCGAATAATACTTTAAATCCGGCAAAAACACGTCCACTATATCTCCAAGTAAATCCAAAGTGGAGATATTTTCATATCCACTTGAATTATACACCACGGGCAGTGAAAAACCCTTCTTTTTTGCGAAAAATAATCCTCTAATTATTTGGGGAACGTAATGGGTAGGCGTAACCAAATCAAGAGTTGATGCGCCCCGCAGCTGCTGCTCATAGAAAATTTCCCCCAAGCGCTCATCAGATACCTCAATGCCCTTATGGCCGTGACTAATCTCATGATTCTGACAAAACATACAGCGAAGGCTACAGCCGGAAAAGAAAACCGTTCCAGCTCCCTTTTCTCCGGCAATTACCGGCTCCTCCCATGGGTGAAGGCTCACCAAAGCCACCTTGGCCTTAAGGCCCCCTCCACAAAATCCTGTTCCCTTTACGCGATCAGCGTGGCAAAGGCGGGGGCATATGGAACAGTCTGCCAATAAATCCCCTACACCATTATCTAAAATGCCGCTCATTTCTTTGCCTCCATCAGACTCTCATCCAATATATTGCCATATTTTGGCAACCACCAGGAAATAGAGCGAACTGTATCACAATATATCTGCATTTCCAACACATCCATTGGCTCTGCTCCCCCGTTGGCATCAATAGGAATTGGCTGGATAGGATAAATATCCGCCTCACCGTAATAATCCCTTGTGAACCACACGGCATAATTAACCCCCATGGTATTCTGGCGGGTAAGGCTGGAGCCTATGGACATATACTTAAAGCCCTTAGGGGCTATCATTTCCAAAATAGTTGGAGCAATATCTATCTGGCTTCCCGCTGCCTTTGGAATCATAAGCTTTTGGGTTACCCCCTTGCCAGTAATGATAAGAGGCACACCATAGCGCTCATAAATGTTAGGTGTCTTATCGATGTTATATCGCTCAGCATGATCACCCACCACCAAAACCAAACTGTCAGGATACTTTTCCTTGATGGCTTTGATAAATTTTGCCATTTCACGATCCGCATACCAAAAATGTCCTAGCTGATTAATCAGCTCAGCATCTCCCTTGGCCTCCTCAGGCAGTCCGTCAATAACCTGCTGGGAATCAAAGCCCTTCGATTTCAGATCCACATTAAATGGTGAATGGTTTGAAACATTAAGAATCACGTTAAAGCTGTCCTTTTCAGGGTCAACACCCTCCAGCACCGCCTGATAAAGGTATTCGTCATCAACCCCCCATACACTGCCGGTGGCCTCCTGAGGCATACTGCCCTTGCCCCGAAAATGGTCAAAGCCCTGGGCCAATACAAATGGCTCTATCCTCTCCCAGGTGGAAGGCCCCGCGTACCACATGGTGGTATCATAGCCCAGCTCCTTCATCTGTGGGGCAATGGAGGTTGGATACGGAGCCGCAAAGGACTCGGGCATGGTGGTAAGATACAGATTGGCATCCGCCAGCCCAGTTACAATGCCAGTTACAGCAGAAACGGTACTGCCCCCATTAGGCAAAAATGCCGGACAATAGGCTGTATCCTGTTCCTTGATAACAGACCTCATACCATCGGCGATATGAAGATTTTTGTATTTATCCAGCAGAGGCCAGTTGGCGTAGCTTTCAGAAACCATTAAAAAGATATGCTTTGGCTTCTCAATCTGGGGACCCTGGGCGCTTCTGGTGATATAATCCTCCAGATTATTGCTGTCCGGGTTCTTGCCCACCATGTGAGCTGCCAGCTCCTGAATCTGCTGAGGAGTAAAATCCAACCCTTCAGAGGACAGCAACCGCCCGTTCATGCGATAGCCACGATAAATGGCCTGATAATCGTCCAAAATAGCCTCATTCAAAAAGGCGTCCTTGGTAATACCCGCATTTTCCCAGCTGACAGAATTTTCCCAGCTAAGGCTGCCACCGAAGAATACAAGGCGGGCCACCAAATAAAAGACGGCAATTACCAATATTTTCTCTGCCCAAACACCGGCCTTTCCCCATGACTCCAGCTTCCCTTTTATCCCCAAATGCTCCGTAAACTGAAGCTCAATAAATTTATTAAGGAGCCACCACACCATAAAAGCCACCAGCAAAGCCCCCGCCAGTCTTAGTGGCAAATTAAATTCCTGCACAAGAGATACGAAAAGGGCATAAACATCATCGTTGGCAGTATTAAACAGCATCTGATGAAATCTTGAATGGAATTGATGGTAATAGGGTATACTGGCAAAGAACAATATCATGGTAACAGCCGCCGTTGCAGCGCTTAATGCCTTAAAGATTATTTTGCCACCTTTTCTGCTGAAAACAGCAGCCACAGCTGATGGCAATCCCACCACCATAGTCATAAGACCAGCCGTCTGTATACTTAAACGGGTCCCTCCGAAAAGGGCCAGCCAAATATCGGCAGAGGCTGCATCAGCACCCATGTAATCCCGAAGGAGGCCGATAAATATCACACGGCAAAGAGAAAGGACTGAGAGATAAAAAAGAAATACCTTCAGCCCCTTGATTATAAGATTATAATAATTATTCCAGTCCTTGAACTGGTTCTTATTACTATTTGTCATATTACTTCCTTGATTAAAATCTTATGGTACAATAATGTCCACGCCGTAGTCAGCAGCCGCCTTGCGGATTTTTTCATCTGGCAGGGCGTCAGTAATTAGACCGGACAGGGTGTCCAGGGTGGCATAATTATAGTTGCCGTCGGTGCTGAGCTTCTTTGCCTCAGCCACAACATAGGCCCGCTTGCTAACCCGGATAATACGGGACTTATTGATACCATCCTCAATATCGTAGGTGGATACGCTGTTTTCCATTACATCCACACCTACAGCCCCTACAAAGGCAATATCCGGCTTCAAATGGGAGATGAAATCCATGGTCATGCCGCCCCAGAAGCCATCTCGGCTCTTATTAATCTTGCCACCGGCAAAGATAACGCGAATTCTGGGATGACGGGCCAAAATAATCAGAATATCAATCATATTGGTAACAATGGTAAGCTCCCGCTGGTCCTTTATCAAGAGCTCCGCAATGGCCAGATTGCTGGTGGAAATATCCAAAAAAACCATATCGTGCTCGTGAATGAGCTTAACTGCCGCCTGAGCAATGCGACGCTTGGCATCCACATCGGAGCCCTTGTGCTTGCTGACCTCGATGGCGTGAATATTCTCTCTGATAGCCACTGCACCGCCATAGGTTCTCTTAAGGCGGCCCTGTTTTTCCAGGGACCCTAGATCTTTACGAATACAGTCGTCTGTAACATTAAACTTGGCACTAAGCTCCTTAACCCGAACCTTACCCTCGGTATTAAGCAAATTCATTATGCTTTCCTGGCGCTCTTCCAAAAACATCTATCCCACGTCCTTACACTCAAAATAATACACTATTGCGTATGAAAATCCTAAATGGGTCTCAATTTTCCAGTTATTACTTTATCATATTTCATATTCTTTTGCACGAAATTTCAAAAAATACTACAACTGAAAAAATTTATTTTTTAACGCTTCGGGGTAGATTCCTTTTCTATCATTTCTTTTAAAATGGAAATATCAGTATCATTAGTTAACAAATACACAAAATCCCCTGCATAAAGTCGGGCATCATCCATTGGGTTTATGCGCTGCAGCCCCCTTTTTATGTCCACAACAACAGTTTGCTCAGGCCATTTTATATCTTTAATAAGGACCTTATCCACCACACTTCCGGAGCTCACCACCAGCTCCAGGGCAATGCGTCGTCCAGAGGAGCTGGCACCTATTCCGTGAGCCTTTTCCTTCAGTCTGATGGCACGATTTAAAAGCTCCTCATATACAGGCTTCCCCCCCCGTAAGGTCCGCCACCAGATAGGCTGTCATGGATACGCATATAAGGGCCAGCAAATGATGGAAGGAGCCTGTCATTTCCATAATAAGGACACTGCCAGTAATCGGAGATTTTACCACCGCCGCAAAATACGCCGCCATACCGAAAACGATAATATCCCCTACATATATATAAGGCAATACTCCGAAGCTGGCCAGTACACTACCAAATACTGCACCTCCAGCAGCCCCCAGCACCAGCATAGGCAGGAATATGCCACCCGGTACTCCGGAACCAAAGCACACCATGGTAAAGAGGAACTTACCCACAAATAGTATTATGAGAAAATAAAGGGGATACCAATTATGGGAAAGGGCATCCACCAACCGATTGCCGCCCCCTAAAATATCCGGCAATATAAAGCCCAGAGCCGCCGCCAGCAAAAGAGGCAGCAGAGGACGCTTAATACCGCTTAGTCCTAAACGGTCATAGGTATTCATAGAAAAGAGCAGGGAGGGGTTAAAAATGCGCCCCAACAGGCCAATGAAAGCACCTAATAAAATGAGGATACCAAACATATTTAAGGGAAAAATAGCCAGATCCCCAATGTGAAATACGGGCCCCGCCCCAAAAATCACCTGAGTTACGGTGGTGGCGGTCACTGCCGCCGTAATGGAAGCCATAAGTAGCACCGGAGAAAAGCTCTTGTGAAGCTCCTCCAAACCGAAAATCACCCCCGCCAAAGGTGCATTAAAGGCAGCCGCCAAGCCGGCTCCGGAACCGGCAGTCATCAGAATACGTTCCTCATAACGGGTTCTGATAAATCTGCGGCTCACGCCCTGTCCCACACAGGCCCCCAACTGAACACTAGGACCCTCACGGCCAAGGGACAAACCGGCGCCAATGGCCAGCACACCACCAATAAGCTTGGACACCAACACGGACAGCCATCGCATATTCATGCGCCCCATTAGAATTCCCTTTATCTGGGGAATACCACTGCCGGTACACATGGGCTCATTTTGAACTATCTTCATAAGCAGCCAGCCAATTATTACAAAGGTGGCGATGTACAGCAGGGGCAATGAATAATCACCGGCCTGAAAGCTCTCCGCCACCATATTATAAATAAGAGGCCGCAGGATTTCCGAAGCCCCCAACAGGTATCTGAACAGAGCGATGACACAGCCTGCAAAAATACCTACAATAATTCCTTCTATAAATAAACGGAAATGAAAGCGCCGTTCCCGTGTTATATCCTTAATTAATCTTTCTGTGGTTGCCATAAAAACCTCTCAAAAAGGGAACATAATAAAAAGAGGCATCACCAAAGTGACACCTCCTTATCATTTTATTACTCAGCAGTAAATGGCAACAAAGCGATGTTACGTGCGCGCTTAATAGCTACGGTAACCTGACGCTGATGCTTTGCGCAGTTGCCAGAAATACGACGAGGTAAAATCTTACCACGCTCGGTGATATAACGACGGAGCTTAGCAACGTCCTTATAGTCGATAACTTCTACTTTATCTACGCAGAAACTGCAAACCTTCTTACGAGGTCTTCTGCTTCTATCACGCTTAATCAAGTATATTCCCTCCTATCAAAATGGAATATCGTCATCCGGTACTGGGCTGCCACCAAAGCCGCCCATAGGAGCTGCTTCAGCTGGTGCTGCAGCAGGAGATGGCGCAAATCCACCACCATTAGCATTAGGGTCACGCTGCTGCTTGGATCCCATAAACTCAATCTCGTTCGCAACTACCTCAGTAACGTATCTCTTGGATCCGTCCTGGGCCTCGTAGGATCTCACCTGCATACGGCCTTCTACCAATACCTGACTTCCTTTTATGAGGTTATTACCACAAATTTCAGCTAATTTTTCCCAAGCGATAATCGGAATAAAATCCGCAGTCTGCTGCTGATCTCCGGCATTACGGCCAAAACGGCGATTTACTGCCAAAGAAAATGATGCAACTGCCTTACCAGAAGTGGTATAACGCATTTCTGGATCACGGGCTAATCTGCCTGCCAGTATAACCTTGTTCATGGTTTACCTCCCGAAACTATTACTCTTCTACACGTACAACCATGTGCTTGAGAAGATCATCAGTAATCTTCATAACACGGTCAACTTCAGCTACGCAAGCAGGCTCTGCAGTTACGTTAAGCAGAACATAGTAGCCTTCGGTACAATCCTTGATCTCATAAGCAAGACGCTTCTTGCCCCAACGATCCTCGGAATCAACAGTACCGCCATTAGCAGCAATCAGCTTAGTGAACTTCTCAACTACAGCGTTAGTTGCCTCTTCTTCCATTGGTTTAACAATGAATATGACTTCGTACTTTCTCACGAAATCACCTCCCTCTTTGGTCTTTGGCTCCTTATTACATAAGGAGCAGAGAAAGTTATCAAACGAAAATTTGAAACTATCTTTGTCCTTGTGACTTGAAAATTATATCACTCTGAAAGATTCGATGCAAGAAATATTTTTTATTACCTCATCCAACGTCTCAAAAGACTGGGACAATTCCCCTTCCCCATAGGGTAAGGCATAAAAAAAAGACTGCAACGCAGTCTCTTAAAGTTAAATGGCAGGGGTAGCAGGACTCGAACCTACGAATGCTGGATTCAGAATCCAGTGCCTTACCAACTTGGCGATACCCCTATGAATCTTTCAGACAACGAGAATTATATCTAAAAGGGGGCAGCTTGTCAACAATTATTTTTTTATATTTAATTTATGGGCAAATGACTAGTGGCTTGAACATTTAGTCACTGTGCGTTAAGAAACTTTTTGTTGCTATACCTTAATCATAGTGGGAAAAATCATCTGTTTGAGCGAAGCGAGTTATGATTTTTGCCGCTATATAAAAGCAAGAAAAAGTTTTAGCACAGGGACGGCGTGAAAGCCATTAGTCATTTGCCCAATAAAATCTAATGTATATTTGGCAGCTGCCAGTTAATAGGCTCCTGGCCTGTTGACTTCAAAAATTCATTGGCTCTGGAAAATGGCCGACTGCCAAAAAAGCCCCGATAAGCCGAAAGAGGACTTGGATGGGGCGACTCAATTATAAGATGAGCCTTATTGGTAATCATGGCCTTTTTCCGTCTTGCCGGTGCCCCCCACAAAATAAACACCATAGGCTTTTCCCGCTCATTAAGAATGGAAATTATCCTGTCAGTAAAAATTTCCCAGCCCTTGCCCTGGTGGGAATTGGCATTATGGGCCTGCACCGTCAAAACAGTATTTAGCAATAATACTCCCTGCCTTGCCCATGGCTCCAGACAGCCATTATCCGGCACGCTGCAGCCCAAATCCGTTTCCAGCTCCTTAAAAATATTCTGCAAGGAGGGGGGGCGGTGGCACATTTGGCAATACAGAAAAACTCAAACCATGGGCCTGCCCCGGCTCATGATATGGGTCCTGGCCAAAGATAACCACCTTGGTATCCGCCAGGCTGGTATAGTGCAGGGCATTGAATATGGAATACATATCCGGAAAGATTTGCCGGGTACGATATTCATTTATAAGAAATTGGCGAAGCTCTTTATAATATGGCTTCTCCATTTCAGGAAGCAGATATTGCTCCCAATCATTTGTAAAAATTCTCACAGCCATCACCTAACAAGAAGTATACCACAGCAAAGGAAAATAGAAAAAGGGACCACAAAAGCAGTCCCATTTTTTTAGATTTTGCTATGGAGATACTCACGAATTTCTGCACCTGTTTCCATGGTCATAACCCTTTCAAGATGGGCCTTGGCCTCATCCATGGATACAGAGCGAATCTGTTCCTTTACCTTTGGAATGGAAGGAGCACTCATGCTAAGCTCCGTAATGCCCATAGCCATAAGAATAACAGCTGCATAAGGGTCACTGGCCATTTCACCGCACATGCCTACCCATTTTCCATTATCCACACCAGATTTTATGGTGCGGTAAATCAGCTGCAGCACAGCAGGATTAAAGTGATCATAAAGCTTGCTGATCTGTGGATTTACACGGTCCACTGCCAAAGTATACTGTACCAGATCGTTGGTACCAATGCTGAAGAAATCCACATATTTTGCCAGTACCGGAGTCATTACTGCTGCCGCCGGTGTTTCCACCATAATACCAAGCTCAACGTCCTTGGAGTATTCTTTACCCTCTGCCTCCAGCTCCGCCATAGCCTTGTTTACAGCCTCACGGACAGCCTTTATCTCATCCACATTGATAACCATCGGACACATAATTGCAGCCTTGCCATATACACCGGCTCGTAAAATGCCCTTCAGCTGTGGCATGAATAGAGCAGGGCGCTCCAGACTTATGCGGATAGCCCGATAACCCAGGAATGGATTATCCTCGTGAGGAATATTTAAATATGCCAGAGGCTTGTCACCGCCAATATCCATGGTACGAATGACACAGGTCTCCCCCTTGCAGGCCACAATGGCCCGTTTATAAGCCTCAAATTGTAAATCCTCATCTGGGATATTCTCACGGCCCATGAAAAGGAACTCACTTCTGAACAGGCCAACACCTTGATTGCCAAACTTGGCTGCAGCCTCTGCATCCTCTGGAAGTCCAATGTTGGCAGCCAGCTGCACCTTCACCCCATCAGTGGTTTCAGCTGGCAGATCCTTCAGAGCATCCAGACGCTTCTGCTCCTCCTGCTGGGCCTTAATTTTTGCCTCGTAGGCTACCAGCTCATCCGCAGACGGATTTACCAGCACAAGACCTTCGTTGCCGTCCAGGAGTACCTTGACTCCCTCCGGAATATCCTCCACCCGATTTTCCAGGCCCACCACTGTGGTAATGGCACGGGATTTGGCAATAATAACTGCATGACAGGTGGTACTGCCCTGGCCCATAATAACGCCGGCAATTTTATCGTCGGGGATATTGGCAATGGCAGATGGCTCCACCTCAAAGCCGCAGAGCACCACCGGTTCCTCACCGATTTCCGGTTCCTTAACACCCAACAAATGGCGGGCAATACGACGGCCAATGTCTTTTACGTCAGCAGAACGCTCCCGCATATATTCGTCATCCATACCCGCCAGCATTTCAGCGCACTCCTGGGCAGCCTCCAAAACAGCCTTTGGAGCATGGCCCATTTCACGGGTCTTATCATTCATACCATCAGTAAGCATTGGATCCATCAGCAAAAAGGAATGGGCCTCCATAATTTCAGCCTGCTCATCCTGTCCTGCTGCCCTCATGGCCTCAACACTTTCATCAATGGCTGCAGATATTGTATCAATAGCCTCCTCCAGCTTGGAGAGTTCCTCCTCTGCACTGCCTGGCGTATAGGCTGCCATATATCCATCAAGGGACTGGCCCACCTTCATGATTTTTCCGATTGCTATTCCCGGGATGGCAATATTACCCTGGATTTTCTCTGACATAAACAAATCCTCCCCCCTCCACGGATTGGTATTTAATTACAGTTCATCAGGGAAGCCAAAACCGTTGGCGAACATTTCAGTTACAGCCTTTGCCACATCAGCCTCATCAGGACCCTCAATGGTAACGGTAACCTCAGCATCCTGCTTGGCACCCAAAGCCATAACAGCCATCATGCTCTTAATATTGGCACTTTTTCCATTGAACTTAATTACCACATCAGACTCAATTCCCTTGTTGAATTTTACCAGCTCCTTGGCTGGACGCGCATGTAATCCTGGCTTGTTTAATACCTTCAAATTTAATTCCTGCATAAAAATACCTCTTTCCTACTATGCTTATTTAAATTGTTATGATAAAATTAAACTTGTAATGCAAAGCTGTATATTCGACACAATGGGAAAATCCCCTGCAAGGAAATGCAGTTTTTTATTGTTCCTATGCTTATTTTAAAGGATTCCCCTGTGGTTTGTCGAATATATTTTTATTGTGGGGAATAATATCTACAAGTTATAACCACAAACTATACTTACAATTCTATAGTGGTGATTTTATTTGATGTTCTTTATTATGACGGCTATCATTATGACAGTGGCCATTTTGGTCGTATATAAGGTAGCCCGTGCCCTGGACTGGGCCTTGAGCCTTCCGGCCCTGGTGGGTTGTGGTGTTTGCGCACTGCTTATAAATTTCCTGTCAATTCCAGTGGCACCATTTCTTACGGAATACCGTTTCACCGTTTTGGGCGCCATGGTTCTCGTTGCGGCTATAGTTATAACCAGTATTAATCATTTCTTTATCCGCAAACGACGAAAGCAGCTGGAAGCTGCTGATGGCGAAAACAGCCAGCTGAAGCAGGAAGCTGTTCCAGCTAAGGATGAACTGGTTCCAGTGGTCAATTCAGCCATCCTTTCCGATGAAGAGGTCGAGGCTTTAATTGCCAAGGACAAGGAGCCGGAACCAGAGCCTATTGTTCAAGCTGAGCCAAAGATGGAGGAAGTAATTCCAGAGCCAGAGCCTGTAATTGAGACTAGGCAAGAGGCGGAGGAAGATATTTCAGAGCCAGAGCCTATGATTGAGGCTGTTGTCGAGGAAGTTGCTCCTGAGGAAACAGAAGCTGAGGCTGTAATTGAGGAGAAAGCTCCTGAAGAAACAGAAACCGAGGCTGTAGCTGAGGATGAAGCTGAAATAGAGCTTGAAGAAGCTTCTGAACCAGAGCCAGAAGAAGAAATTTCGGAGCCAGAGCCTATAATGGAGGCTGTAGCCGAAGAAATTGCTCCTGAGGAAGCAGAAGACGAAGCTGTAATCGAGGAGGAAGCTCCTGAGGCTGAGGCTGAAGCTGAAATGGAACCTGAAGAAGCTTCCGAACCAGAGCCAGAAGAAGAAATTTCTGAGCCAGAGCCTGTGATTGAGGCTGAGCCAGAACCTTCCGTGGAGGAAAAGCTGGCCGGCACTGCTACATTGGACGATGTTCTGGATTATGCCTTTGAATTAAAGGGCTCTTCTGATTGGAGCAGTGCTCTGAAGGCTTACAATTATGCCCTGGAGCAGTATCGTGACGATGCCTACGCCCCATTCCTTGTACTGGAAATTGTCAATATCCACAAGGATCACGGACGTTATGACGAAGCAATTCAGTGCTTCTATGATGCACTTGAAATACCAGCAGTTGCGGACAGTCCTGACATGCTGGCGGAGTTTGAGGACAGTATGATTTATCTTGAGGCCACCAAAGAGGTGCTGATAGCAGAAAATCAGCCTGATACCCCATTCTTCGATATTCCAAAGGACTATATGTCAAAAATCGAGTCTATCTACAATGAGAGAAAGGCTCGCTCTATTTGATAAATCATTAGGGAGGATTTTTCCATGAAAAAGAGTGTAGAAATTATCGGTTTGCCAGTCATCAGTATCACTGAGGGCCGTGAACTGGGCATGAGCAAGGGCCTGCTGGTTGATGCCAAGAATGGTGCCATTGCTGCCATTATTATTGAGGACGAGGATTGGTACAGAGGCGTAAAGCTTCTCCCATATTCTTCTGTAGTAGCTATCGGTGAAGACGCTGTAACCGTTGTTAACAGCGAAACCATTCTCACCCTTGAGAATGCCGGTGACTATGAGACCATGATGGACGAAAACGTAAAGGTTATCGGCACCAAGGCCATCACCAAGTCCGGTACTATCCAGGGTAATGTAGTTGAGATTTATGTCGGCGAAGGCGGCAAAATCGAAAAGTGCGAAATCGAAGCATCAGATGGCAGCCTGTCTGAAATCACCTCTGACCAGATTTCCATTTTTGGTAAGCAGGTAACCATCATCGACTCGGAAAAAAAAACTGATGAATTAAGTGCAGCTCCTGCTGAATCCACTGAAGTTGCTGTGGAAGCTCCTGTAGTTGAAGAACCAGCAGCAGAGGCACCAGTAATTGAGGAACCAGCTGAAGAGGCTCCTGCGGAAGCTCCTGCAGAAGAGACTCAGTCAGAGGAAGAGCCAGCAGCTGAGGAACCAGCTGAAGAGGCTCCCGTGGAAGAAGCTCCTGCAGAGGAGGCTCAGCCAGAGGAAGAGCCAGCAGCTGAAGAGGTTAAGGAAGAAGAACCTGCACCTGAACCAGTTGCAGCCCATGATTCCATGCATCAGGCGGCAAACAACACTACCATTGACAGACAGCGCAAGTTTATCCTTGGTAAAACTGCCCGCCGTACCCTTACTTCCCCAACTGGTGTCGTTATCGTAAATGAGGGCGACCCTATCACCGAGGAAGTTATCCAGAGAGCACAGCTCTCCAACATGTTCGTTCCTCTTACACTGAACGTGCAGTAAAATTTAAACTAAAATTTTAAAGGGCATTGGCTTCGGCCAGTGCCTTTTTTTATACATTTTCTCCATTATTAGAATTTTTTTCTTCTTTTAGAAGAAAAAATTGAGCAATGGCGTTATAATTATTTCATATTGATAAAAAGGGGTTTTGTATATGAACAATGCTTATTCCATTAACACCAGATGTGTTCAGGCCGGCTACACTCCCGGCAACGGAGAACCACGTCAGATACCAATAATCCAGTCCACAACCTTTAAATACGATACCAGCGAGGATATGGGAAAGCTCTTTGACCTGGAGGCCACTGGCTATTTCTATTCCCGCCTGCAGAATCCAACATGCGATACTGTAGCAGCCAAGATTTGCAATTTAGAGGGAGGCAGTGCAGCCATGCTCACCTCCTCCGGTCAGGCAGCCAACTTCTTCGCCCTATTCAATATATGTGAGGCAGGAGACCATATTGTGGCATCATCCTCCATTTACGGCGGAACCTTTAACCTTATTGCAGTAACCATGGCAAAAATGGGCATTGAAGCCACCTTCGTTTCCCCTGATGCCTCCGAGGAGGAGCTGTCCGCTGCCTTTAAAGAAAATACCAGAGCCATGTTTGGCGAAACCATTGCCAACCCTGCTCTTACTGTTCTTGATATTGAAAAATTTGCCAAGGTGGCCCATGCCCACGGAGTACCGCTTATCGTGGACAACACCTTCCCTACCCCTGTAAACTGCCGACCAATAGAGTGGGGTGCAGATATTGTTACCCACTCCACCACTAAATATATGGATGGCCACGGCGCAGCTGTAGGCGGTGCCATTATCGATTCCGGAAAATTCGACTGGATAGCCCACAAGGACAAGTTCCCAGGGCTTACTGCCCCTGATGAGTCCTATCACGGCCTTATTTATGCAGAAAAATTCGGCAAGGAGGGAGCCTTTATTACCAAGGCCGTTGTTCAGCTTATGCGTGATCTGGGCTGCGTTCAGTCCCCTCAGAGTGCCTTTATGCTGAATCTCGGTCTGGAATCCCTCCATGTGCGTATGGCCCGCCATGTGGAAAATGGCCAGGCTGTAGCTGAATTCCTTGAGAGCCAGCCACAGGTTGTTTCCGTAAATTATCCTGGACTTAAGAGCAACAAGTATAACAGCCTCGCCCAGAAGTATCTGCCAAAGGGTGGCTGTGGCGTGGTTTCCTTTGAATTAAAGGGTGGCCGTAAGGCAGCAGAAACCTTTATGAAGAATTTGAAGCTGGCAGCTATTGAAACCCATGTGGCAGATGCCAGAACCTGTTGTCTGAATCCTGCCACCTCCACCCATCGTCAGCTTACAGAGGAACAGCTTACGGAGGCTGGAATTCCAGCAGGACTGGTGCGCATGTCCTGCGGTCTTGAGGACAAAAAGGACCTTATCAATGACCTGAAGCAGGCTTTAGAGGCTATTTAAACTACATATTCCACGATAAAAGGCTGCCCACTGAATTCAGTGGCGCAGCCTTCTTTGATTTTGTTTTAAAAGGAATACCTAAAGGATCATCTACTGCATCTGCATTTCTTTCATCCAGTTTTTATAATGCTGGTTCAGGAACATTATAACCATATCAAGGCCTCTGTAGATTTCATTGCCCAGGGTGGAAAAATCCTCCTGTGGCTGGCCATTGACCGCCCAGCAAAGTTCCATAATCAAGGCACCATCACCGTCAAAATACATCTTGAAGGGCCTAAAATCACGGTTCTGCCCATTAACAAAATACATAGACTTCAGTTCATTATCCATAGTAAGAGCATTTTGTAAAATCATGACCCTTATTGTGATAAAGGGCGACTCGTTCAACAGCACCCATGAGGGAAGCCGCTGATTTTCAACCACTATATTGGTACAAAAAACTGCTGTATTCTGCTCATCATCAGACAGTTCCTTCACCTGAAAATCTTTAATATCATTTTTATTTAAAAAACTGCCAAAAGCATCGGCCTTGAGATTCATAATCAAACTCCATTTATTTAGAAATTAAACTTTAATCCCATACCGCCAAAGATCCCCTGCTTCTTACCAGCAAAACCAACGAGATTAAAGTCCAAAGTAAGTGGTATATCCTCATTTGGTATTACGGTAGCACCCAGTTCTGCCCGGAAGCTGCCACCACTGGTATCTACACCACGGATAGCCATGCCGTCAGCCCAGCCGCCTCCTTTTCCGTCCAGCTCATGCTCATAGGCCAGTCCGCCGTAGTAATTCCATTTATCCCGCTTAACAGTATATCGGGCTCCTACGCGGATAATCTGGCTGGTAATAGCATCCAGCTCATAATGTCCACCAGCATCAAAGGATGTACTGTTACGGTGGTTATAGAAGTATTTGGCAAATAGATCAAGTGTATTGCCGCCTTTCATAGGAATCTTCTTACCCACCCCAAGATGAAAACCATAGTAAGGTGTATCTACATTGTAGCTGTATGGAACACCGTTTACATCCCGCAGCAGATTATGACCGTCATCATTGATAGAACCGCCCCTCAGGCTTCCTTCCACATAGAGGCCACTTGGAGCTGTCCATTTTGCCATCAAGCCACCGCCTACATAACGGCTGGAGCCGTCGCCCCGCTCATCTCCGTTATAGGTGGTGTAATTACCAGTACCATACTCCACAAATGCTCCATATTCAAAGGTATTCCGAGGCTTTTTGTTCTGATGACCTAAAGCCACAATAGCGTTCCATGTACGGGTATTAACATGGCTGCCCGTTTCCTGCCGCAGAGAACCGCCACCGATATGGGCAAAGGAAGCAATGCCGTCCCTACCTACATTGGCACTGAGGAACATATCATCCATGGTTCTGTTAATAAATTCATTACCCTGGGCCAGAGAAGTCATGCTGGCCGAAGCCCCCATAAGTGTGTTATGGGTCTGCTCCTGCACCTGCATCTTTTCCGCCGTAGTATCTGCGGTGAAAATCAAATTATCTCCATCCATGGAAGCCTTGCCCTCACCCTGAAGGGTGGAGCCTACCTTGTATTTTGAACCGGTTATAGTACCAGGAGTACCACCAAAATTGGACACAAGGGTCATCTGTTTGTTGGCTTCCAGCTCCTGGATATTGGTAAAGTTAATGTTGGAAGTATCCACACTGGCCCCATCAAAGTTAACCTTGGTCAGAGTTGTGCTGTGATCAATAAGGGCACCTGTATCCTTCCACTCCACATTGCCAAAGGTCAGCTTTTGAGCGTTGTTGGCCGTAGCACTGTAGGTCATGGCGCTGTTAGTGTTGGAATAGCTGCCCGTTATTTGGCCATTAAGAGTGACACCTGTTACTGGAGTTGTAGAATAAGAAACAGTCTTATCGGTTGGAGAACCAGAAGGTGTCAGGCTGCTGTTTGCCGAGGTAAACAGGGTGACATTATCACCATTGCCAATATTTTCAGGATTCTCAAAGGAAAGTCCGCTGTCATCTACGGTTGTTACCCCAGCAAAGTTGTACTCATTGCCAAATTCCGCTGCCGGATTGGTAATCTTGCCCAAAGTTATTTTGTTTACGCTGTTTTGTATTCCCGTATAGGTCAGCTTAGTAGCACCTTCTTCTGTTTTTACACCGCCGCTGGTGCTGCCCTCCAGTGTCACACCTCCTTTGGATGGACCCTTAAATGGTTCATTTTCCTTATAGCTCCCCGTTCCCGCAACATTACCGAAAGTGGTGCCAGTAGGAGCGGTAAAAATATCTACGGTTGTCCCCGGATTCACCGTTGTTGGTGGTGTAAAAGTACCTGTATCTACAGCTATTACGCCGCCTTCAGGTGCTTCCCAGCTTGTATCTACAGATGTCGTTATTCCGTTCCAGCTTGACAGATCCACTTTGTTCAAGGTCTTTTCTGTTACAGTATAATCCACTTGCCCTGCAGATGTGGAAACAGCTCCTGTCAGAGTTCCGGACAGCTTAATACCCGTGGCATCCGTAGCGCTGATGTTCTGGCTTTTCGGTGTGCCTGTTACCGTTTTGTCTGCTTCAAGACCTGTGGCGCTCTTAAGAAGTGCCATGGTGTCGGTTTTCTTTATGGTGTTGGCATCCGTACCATTAAAGGTAAAATTCAGATTGGATACATTTATTTCCGATACATTGGAGAAGTTATTATTGGACTCTGCTGTGCGCCCGTCATTCCATGTCATATTGCCAAAGACAATTTTCTGGGTGTTTTTCGTCTCGGCAAAGTATGTCAACTTCTTGTTGTCATCAGATTTTTTGATACCGCCGGACTCGGTTCCAGAGAAGGTTACACCCTTTTTAGTATCTCCGCTGAAAGCCGTTCCTTCTTTGTATACTTTGTCGCCGGTTACATCGCCGAATACAAATCCCCCTAGTGTCGGCAGGGTAAAGATATCTACATTTCCCCCTGTGGTAGGTGTAGCGAATGTTCCTGTATCTACATCAATTCCGCCGCCTGTACCCGGTGTCCAGCTTGCATCTATAGCCAGCCCGCCTGTGCCGTTCCAGCCGTTGAGGCTGATATTCTCAAGAGTTTTACTTGTGACTGTATAGTCCACCTCATTTGCTACAGTTGACACATTGCCTGTCAAAGTACCAGAAAGAGTCACACTATTACTGTCTGTATAGCTGATACCCTGGCTGTGGGATGTGCCTGAAGCGTATGTCGCAGGAAGATCTGCTGCCAAGTTCGTCGCAGACTTAAGGATTTCCGTGGTATCAGTGGCCTTTATGGTGTTTGCTTTATCCCCCGTAAAGGAGAATTTCAGCTTCGAGGCGTCTATGCTCTCCACGCCGCTGAAGTCATAGTTGGTTGCTGCTGTACGCCCGTCGTCCCATGTCATATCCCCAAGGGAAATGGTTTTGGCTTGTCTCTGCTCAGCTTCATAAATAAGAGCTGACTTTGCGTCATTCGTCTTGACGCCGCCTGACTTTGTACCCGAAAGAGTTACGCCTTTATCCGTATCTCCCGAGAAAGTACCACTGGCAGAATATGCTTTATCTCCAGTTATATCACCAAAGAATCCATCCGTTGCCGTGATGATAGTTCCGCTGACAGGGGTAGCTGTGAAGCTCCCTGTTTCTACGGAAACGCCGCCATCTTTCGCAGTCCAGCCCGACAAGCTTACATCACCTATGCCATTCCAACCGTTAAGATTAATAGTATTCAAAGTACCGCTGCTTAGGGTGTAATTCACATCGGTTCCAGAAACATCCAGCGTACCGTTTACAGAACCTTCATATGCAATACCGTTATGTGTAAATGACGCACTAGTGCTGGAAGGCTGTGTCGGAGTAATATGATTCCCCGTAATGCCCGAGGCATTGGAGAGCAGGGTCATTGTTTTATTTGTATCACTCAGTGCATTTACCAACCCCGAACCCGTGAAGGACAGATTAGAAGCACTGATAGTGGTATCTCCATCAAAGGTATACCCTGTGCCCGACCGTGCCGCAGCACTTGTATTCCATGTAATATCCCCAAAGGAAACATCCTTTGCATTTGTCACTACACTGTAATCTACCCCCTTTTTATCACTCGTCAGAAGAACCTTGTGCGCACCCTTGTAGGTTAAGGTTACATTATTATCCGTGCTTGTCTGGGCATTCTCATCTTCCGTTATGGTAATACCTGATGTGCCAATAGTCTGTCCAGTTCCACCCCACCAATCAAGCTTCAGATTGCTGAAATCAGTAGCTCCTCCGCCGGAAAGAAGATGCATCGTGCCGGAGGTGGCAGCCAAGAACTTATCCTTGTTCGCTGTGATGTCCAGAGTCTGGAGACCAAATGAACTCGAACTGGTATCAATCAGCCCGGTCGCTGAAAGCACAGTACCACCATTCGCGAAATCTATAAGATGCGTGCCTGTACCTGTTTTAGTATCCTTGTAGCCAATGGTAATTTTCTGAGTGTAACCAACTGTTTCTGTAGTTATGCCTTTTACGCCAAGGTTTAGAGTGTTGCCTGTACTGGTGACTCCAGTGCCACTACCAACCTGACCAACATAAATATTCTTGACTGTTACTGCCGCATTAATATTTATGGCATTGTCTTTATTTGTTTTTCCTCCATAACCGCCATAAAGATCAACTGTACCCAACTTTCCTGTGAAGCTTTTTATGGTTAGAATATTATTTTCAACTGTAGCACTATTATCATTTGAAAGATATGCAGCTCCCATCTTCCACGGTAATAATCCGCCATTGAAAATCAGCTTATTATTTTTCACATCTCCACAAGTTCCTGATAATTGATAGGCACTATAAATACCATATGGGTTGCTTTTAGTGACAGTTGTCGTGTTATTTTGTAAAGTATTCCCCGTAGTATTATTATTTACAAATCCGCAGGAAATAAACCAAGAATTAAAATCCGTACCATCGAAATTGATAGTAAGGGTGTCTGTGCTGGATCCTCCTGCGTTTCCATAGAGAACGCTATTAGTTTCATCCTTTTGCATTCCAGAAGCCGTGGCATCATTGACTTCATAAGCCGTTGCCTCTGCCACAGGAGCAAACAGCAACCCATTCCCCAGCATCAGGGCACAGGCAATATATCTGGCCAGCTTCATATTCTGTTCCTTTTCTTTTTTCGTCATATTATCTTCTCCTTCCATGGTTGACTTTGCTTAAATAAACGCAAAAAGCCTCCCCTCAGGCCGCAGAGTAGCCCCAATGGCTCACCTGCCCCCTGAGAGAAGGCTTATTTACATTATTATTCACTTGTGTATAAGTATCTACTTTTAGCGGACAGTTGCCCCCCCCCGAGGACAGGGCTAGGCACAAAAAAAGCAGGGGTTGCTGACTCACTATTCATCAGCCCAAATAGTCTCAACCCTCTCATGGCCCAGCCCTCCTTTCCGTGGTAGGAAACATTACCAAATTCGCTACATAAAATACTTGACACCTACTATTTGTTACTTCTACATACAGTCCAAATATCCTGCTAAAAAATATTTTTTGGGTATTTTTTCTTACCAAACCCATTTTAAGTTATATCGAAGTAAATGATATGGGGACTTAAATAAAGCAAGATGAAAACATACTGGTTTTCATCAGCCCTTACACGAAATCTAAAGCTCATCTTCATCTTTCAGATTTGATTCGCTAAGATTTCCTAGTAAAAACTGCCACACTAATGTGTAGCAGCTGGAATTTGTCTTGATAGAACATATATTTTGTATTATAATACGAGCTGAGAGACAGTTGATGTGTCGGTTTCCTCCTCCAGGGAGGTGGTGCCTATGAGTCTTTACGAGAAGCTATCTTTACTGATAGCATTTCTAACACTTGTAGTTGCCGTGTTTAATCTTTTGAAGTAATTCTTCAGATAAAGACAAAACCGACCATTCGCCGTGGTCGGTTTCTAAAGAATACTCCGAGGAAGCTGACTAACGCCATCAGCTGTCTCTTTTCTTACGCTGATTATATCATTAATCAATTTTAATATCAACATAGATATATTTCTATTATAACGGGTGGCATGGGATAAGGCTCCCCCTATCCCATGCCAGGCCCCGCCAAATATGCATAAAAAATCCCGCTGACCAGTCAAATGCCCCCAGCAGGATATCTCATACATATATAATATTCATTGCGCCATAACTAGATTAACGCATTCTTTTCCCCTATTTCAACAACCTGCTCAACAGTGAGCTTAGTAACACGGGCTATCATATCAACAGAAAGATTTTCTTTAAGCATACCAATGGCAGTTTCAACTTTTTCCGCAGACCTGCCCGTTTCAATTCCTTTTTTTATTCCACGTCTTTCAACGCCTTCACTCAAATTACACATTTTCTTTACACCCCTTTAAAGTTTGGTGTTGTTTTTATTTTCTTATTTGCTCCGCCAGTTCCTGAATACGCTTAAGGGGCAAACGTGAATATTTGAGAATCTTCTCTATTGGCTCATCATCCTGAAGCATATCCATTGCCATATCTGTAGCCATCTGCTCTCTGCCCTCAGCAAGTCCAAGTGCCATTCCCTTTTTTATACCACGTCTTTCTACGCCTTCACTCAAATTACACATTTTCTTTACACCCCTTTCCAGTCTTGGTGTCATTTTTATGGAAAATTCCTCAGTCAGTTTGTTCTTCTTTTCCTGGGGACTAAGGTCATTATCAACTAACACAAGATTCAACAGCTTCAAAAGGCCTTCCAGCTCGGTATATTGCTTTTCCCCTAGGCAAATCATCACAACCGACAACAGATCATAATGAGCAGTTTTGGCCTTCGCATTACCTATTATATTTTCTTCTATTATACCATATCGGGCAATATTATATTCCCATTCTTTGCTGGAATTGGTGCAGACCCAGATAGAATAAACCTTCTTGATTTTCTCATAATGGGATTTGGTGAATACTATTCCATATTGGCTGGAAATCATACGGCTGCAATAGTAGATGCCCCGCTTTAATATTGGATAGCCCGGATTATAATCATTTTGGGCCTCAATATTTATTATCAGCTCAATAAAGTCTCCCGTCCCCGGTGCCAATGCAGTGAATCGTACATCAAAAAATACCGTGCCTTCTTTTTCTTGTGAATCTTCAGTCTGCTGGCTTTCTATACGATAAATCTCATCCTCTGGCTGAACGGGAATCTTTTCTACCTCCGGTGTGCCCTGAATGTACTTATGTACAATATCATCAACTGAAACATTCTCAAATTCCTTTACGCATGTTTTAAGGATATGCCCTATAATCCCTTTCTCCGACAAAACCTTCTTACATGCATTATCATATAACCGCTTCCGCCGCTTATCAGATTTACCCATACTCCCCGTTCTCCTTGATAAATCACATATATTATTATTAATTATATTAGCATTTTAACATAATTCTACTAATAATTCTATGTATTATTGTTGTTTATATTATTTTTTAGAGGGGACTGGTGGTGTGGGGCAAGGAATTAATACGGGGAAACTTTTTCGTCTGGAAGAACGTAGTCCGTGCGCCGCAGGCTCAGCATGGGCACTTATTTGATATTCGGCACGATGTAAGTGCGACTATGTCGCCTTCGAAGAAGTCGATTTTTATAGTACATGCTGATTCGGACGAAGTGATGAAGCCGAAAAGTTTTCCCGTTGCTCAACAAGATAATCCTTCCGTGCCAGGCCCCGCCAAATATACATAAAAAATCCTGCTGACCAGTCAAATGACCAACCAGCAGGATATCTCATATATAGTTAATTATGATATTAAATTAAGCTCTTCTTTGCATAGTCCGTGGACTCAAGATTAAGATTAACCTTTTCGCCCCTCTTCTCCCGAACTGCTACCCGCTCCTCATAATCGAAGCATTCCCGGGCCACATCCTTGCTGAGCCACAGGAGACAGATAAGATTCGGAATAGCCATCAGACCATTGGCCGTGTCAGAGAAATCCCATACCATATCCAGGGCCTGAGTGGCACCAATATAGGTTACAAAAGCATAAATCGTTCTGTACATTACAGTAATATCGTGGTTATCCCACAGGTATTCCAGCGCCTTTTCGCCGTAATACTCCCAACCAAGAATGGTAGAGAAGGCAAAGAGGGCCAAGGAACAGGAAATAATTACTCTGGCATGCTCACCAAAAACAGTTGAAAAGGCCAAAATAGTCAGATGAGCGCCGGATACAGCCTTACCTGTTTCCGGATCAATGGTACCTAAAGCACCGGAAGAGGCGATTACCAGGCCGGTAAGTACGCAGATAATCATGGTATCAAAGAAGGTACCAGTCATATTTACGTAGCCCTGACGGGATGGGTGGTCTGTACGGGCTGCAGCCGCCGCAATAGGGGCAGAACCAAGGCCCGCCTCATTGGAGAAAACACCACGGGCAACACCCCAACGCATGGCAGACATCATAGTAGCCACAATGGAACCGCCCACACCACCGGCCATAGCCTCAGGGGCAAATGCCATAGTGAAAATTTCAGCAACACCAGCTGGAAGATTTGCGGCATTGGCAATAATAACCACTACGGTTACTAACATATAAAAAGCAGCCATAACAGGCACTACAATACTGGATACAGCACCAATGGAGCGAACCCCCTTAAAAAGTACCACCATGGTGAGAATAACCAGAATAGCACCTACAAAGGCCGGATCCACATGGAAGCTGGAATTAAAGGCAGCGGCAATGGAGTTGGCCTGAGTCATATTGCCAATACCAAAGGAAGCGCATACGGCAAATGCCGCAAACAGGGTTGCCATGGTCTTGCCTACAAAGCCACCAATGCCATTTTTCATGGCATACATTGGGCCACCGGCCATTTCTCCCCTATTATTGTTTTCACGATACTTAACAGCCAAAACAGATTCAGCATATTTGGTGGAAAGACCAAAGGCGGCGGAAATCCACATCCACACCAAAGCACCCGGTCCACCTAAAACCATAGCAGTAGCCACACCCACGATATTACCGGTTCCCACTGTAGCAGAAAGGGCAATCATAAGTGACTGGAAGGGAGTAACATCACCCTCTGACGAATCCTTCTTGGCCAAAATCATTTTGAGAGCGTATGGCAAATTAAGCCAAGGCTTAAACTTCAGCCGCACCGTGAGAAAAATACCGGTACCCACCAGCAATGCCAGCATAACAGGTCCCCACACAAAGTCATTGATCTGTTTTATTATAAGTCCATAATCCATAACCTATCCCCCCATAAAAAAAGATGCAAAACAAAAATGGACTGTATCTGCAGCCCATTTTTCAGTGAGCATCACTAAATTCAATCATCGCTAGTAGCTCGATTTCATCAAGTGTTGCGGGCAAAATACCGCAACTCCAGCAAACACTGGGGCTACGGGCTTCATTGCCCAAACTATACAAAATGTATATTAAAGAGTATATTACGAAACCTTATTTTTGTAAAGTCTAGGTCTAATTATATTCTGAAATACGAATAATATAAGGAATATTTTTAGTTATTCTTTCTTTTTATTAACAGGAGCTAATTTTATGTAGAAAAGAATTGGCTGGTTTACAGCTAATCTGTACAATTCATCTTATCCCTATCAGATTTCATTTTTGAGTCTATATAATTGTTTTGTATTGACTTATGATTTTATTGTTTCGAATTGTCTGACAAATTTTTTGCAAAAAGAAAAAGGCGGTATTTAAATCCGCCTTCGCTTAGGTCTGTGACGTACGCCGTAATCTCCCTATGTAAAACGACGAGGCCACCTCTCCTGACCTTGTGTATACATTATACGGCTCTCCAATACCCATGTCAAGCAATAAAAACAATATTTTTCCAAAAAAATAGGACTTTGTACTACCCTAAAGTTTAAAAATAGTTACTTTTGTTTACTATTAGTCAATACAAAAGAATCCCCCAACTGTCCATCAGGGAGAAAACATTGTACTGTTATGTCCTCATTGCTGGCCTTAATTGTCAGATAATTATCCGTTTCCGGCTGAGGCAACATAATTTTATCAAACCTCTTAGTACGAGGTACACTGTAGCGACAATTTCCCGCCACCCCAGTATCAATGTACACCGGGCCCTCATCAGAGGGCTCAAAATTATATATATGACCGTGACGCCTGTAGGTATGCTGATGGGCTGTAAAAACCAGATGTATTCCCAGCTCATCAAAATATGGCATAAACCGCTTTCCCACTTCATCTATATCTGCCAGAGGCTCACTGCTGCCAAGATTATCATAATTAATAATATCCTTGTGCATCAGCACCACCTTCCACGGTTTATCTGAAGCCGCCACATCCTGACGGAGCCATTGAAACTGCTCTTCCATCATCCCCGGCTTTATAGGGTCCAGCTCCTCAAACTGGGTATTCAGCACAATAAAATGCACCGGGCCACAATCAAAGGAATAATAGTAACGCTGAAAGGCTGCACTGCCATTGTCCGGCACCGCAAAAAAATTCAAAAAAGCATGGGGTATACGGCACTTCCAGTTAAGATTATAAGTCTCGTGGTTTCCCATAAGGGGTACAAATATTTTTGATGGCATATAGGTACTTATAGCGTAAAACCATTGGCGCCACTGATAGGCAGCCTCACCATTATCCACCAAATCTCCCATATTAATAAACATATTTATATCACGATGAGAATCGAAGGCCCCGGCTGCCACCCTTCTCCATGTTTCGTAGCCATCTGAGCATTGGGAATCAGGAAAAATCAATGCCTCCACGGTATCACTGCCACCTGTTTCCAGGGGATACCACGGGGTAGTCGCTCCATCCTGCACAATCTGATATGTATAATGGCTTTTGGGCTGGAGTCGGTTTATCAAAACCTTGTTAATATAAAAGCTCTCCCCATCATCCTGAAATAGACCGCCGCCTCCCATATAGGATGTAACATTACCCCCATTGTCCCTTACATTAACCCGCAAAGAATTATGGGGATTTCGGGAATGCCACATAATGGTTCTGGAATGGGTGCTGTCCTTTGTTATAATCTGACGTGGTAAATAAATATCACTACCTGCCGTTGCTGCAGAGGATTTATTGAATTTCCCCATTACCGCAGAAACTATTCCCGAAAAAATGACCTTTAAAAATGACCGTCTGTTTATTTTTGAAGTCATATCTTTCTCTCCCATTTCATGGAAAAATGAAAATCATTGCAATTCGCTTAAGCTATTTATCATCTGCACTGACGGATATGGGGCAAATTCTTCTCCTTTGGTGTTGCCCGTAAGTACAGCGGCAAAATCCACCCCGGCATTTTTCGCCGCCCCGGCATCATAAAGGCTGTCCCCCACATAAAGCACTTCCTTTGTGTCTGCCCCGGTGCGCTTAAGCGCCATGTTGATGCCCTGAGGATCCGGTTTGCTGGCAGTGGTGTCCTCGCTGCCAATAATAAAATCAATAAGATGAGTTTGGCCATCCTGCTGAAATTTTTCTTCTATGCGATGACGGGTTTTAGTGGAAATAATAGCCACCGTACAGCCTGCTGCCTTCAGCTTTTTCAAGGTGGCAATGGCGTCTGGGAAGAAATGGGTATTGGGAGTCATTAATTCCGCCGCATATTTTTTATATGCCAAAAGGAACTGATATTTCTTCCCCTCATCCGTCAGCCCCGTAACCTTGGTAATGGCATCCATCATGGGCATACCGATGGTCAGCTTAATTTCATCCCAGGGCTTTGCAGGTATATTAAATTCCTCCAAGGTCCGCAAAAAGCATTCCACAATACCCTTTTCAGAATTTACCAGGGTATAATCAAAATCAAAAAAATAATACTTATACTTCATCTACTTTTTCCTTTTCCAGCCAGTTGGCGTATAATTAGTTCATGAGATGTATAATTAATCTATAATATGTAATTATACCATAGATGACATAAGAAAAATTTAGCGAGGTATTAAAATGACAGACAGTATTGTAAACCGACTAACCAAGCATCTGCGACTTTTTTACAAGGAAAATCCTTATGTGGAGCTGTTACACATTTGGGTGGACAATGTGGAGGAGGGCTCCGTTACCCTGGAAATGAAAATTGACCGCAAGCACACCAATTTCTATGAAATGTCCCACGGTGGTGCCTTAATGGGGCTGGCGGATACTGCCATGGGTGCTGCCTGCCTTTCCCACAATAAAAAGGTAGTAACCCTGTCCTTTAACATGAGCTTTATAAAGGGCGTGCCTTTGGGGGAAAAGCTCATTGCCACGGGTCATGTGGTACACAACGGCTCACGCACCATGATGTGCGAGTGCGAGCTGAAAAATGAGGCTGGAAAGCTGTTTTGCAAGGCCAGCGGCAGCTTTTTCGTTATCGGAAAGCTGCTGGCAGAAAGCAAATAATAACACAGTTACTTCTGTAACAATCAATAAACAAAAGGCGAGGGCAGTTGCTAATAGCGAAAAGAAACGAGGGCAATGTCTATTACCGATAACGAAAATAAGCGAGGGTATGTCTATAGCACGAACCCATCACTAAAACTTTTTCTTGTACTTATATAGTGGAAAAAATTACAACTCGCGTCGCTCAAACAAGTAATTTTTCCCACTAATACATAGGTAATACAAGAAAAAGTTTTTTTACGCTCTGGTTTCTATTGCTATAGACATTACCCTCGCTATTTATATACCTGTCAACGACCAACTAATTAATGCTTTCCCTCAACCTCTTTAAAGGCCTCCTCCAATGTATGCCAGGAAAGCACCGCACATTTCACCCTGGCGGGCATATTGGAGATATTCTTCAATGCGAAGGCTTCATCCAGCTCCTCCTCCTCGTCCTCTGTCAGCTCCTCCCGCTTAATCATCCGCAGAAAGAGATTGGCCAAATGTCTGGCCTTAGCCACGGATTCACCCTTTATAAGGTCAATCATAATGGAGGTAGAGGCCTGGGAAATTGCACAACCAATTCCCACAAAGGATGCATCCTTTATATAACCATCCTCCACCTGCAGCTCCAGGGTTATTTCGTCACCGCAGCTGGGGTTTCTGCCCTTTAAAGACATATTAGGACATTCCAAATGATGTTTATGCTCTGTGGAGCGACTATGCTCCGAAATCAGCTCTGTATAAATGCTATCAAGCTCCAAGGCCCAGCACTCCTCTCACCTTTGATAATGCTTCAATAAATTTATCCACATCTTCCTTGCTGTTGTAGAAATAGAAGGAAGCCCTGCAGGTGGCGTTCTGCTTCAAGTAAATCATCAGAGGCTGGGCACAATGATGGCCTGCCCTGATAGCCACTCCATGAGCATCCATAATGGTGGATACATCATGGGGATGTACATCCTTAACATTAAAGGTAACAATACCTGTTTTATTATCCCGGGAACTGTCACAGCCATAAAGCTCAATGTAATCCATTTCCTTCATGCGGCTGATGGCGTATTTCGTAAGCTCCTTTTCCTGCTTTTCGATATACTCAAAGCCCACCCGATTAAGGTAATCAATGGCAGCAGAAAGACCAGCTGCCCCACCAACATTCTGTGTCCCCGCCTCAAATTTAGCAGGCAGGGGAGCGTAATCCGTATGCTGCTCCTCCACGTAATCTATCATGTCCCCTCCCATCAGGAAAGGCGGCATATCATTCAGCAGCGCCTCTTTGCCGTAGAGGACGCCAATTCCCATAGGAGACAGCATTTTGTGGCCGGAAAATACGAAGAAATCCGCGTCCATATCCTGTACATCCACTGCCATATGAGGCACGCTCTGGGAGCCGTCAACAACCACTACAGCTCCTGCCTTATGGGCCCTTTCAACGATTTCCTTCACGGGATTAATGAGCCCCAGCACATTGGAAACCTGGGCCACGGCCACTACCTTAGTTTTTTCGGTAATCTTTTCCTCAATATCCCTTTGGGAAAGATTATGATCCTCCTCAAGATAAATATATTTTAAGGTGGCTCCCTTCATTTGGCACACATACTGCCATGGAACTAGATTACTGTGATGCTCGGAAATGGCAATAAGCACCTCATCTCCTGCACCAACATGGGAAAGGCCGTAGCTGTAGGCCACCAAATTTAAGGATTCTGTGGCATTTTTGGTAAAAATAATCTCATGGGAGTATTTGGCATTAATGAATTGTTGGGTCTTGATACGGGCATTTTCATAGATGTCCGTGGCCTTAATGCTCAGCTCATAGGCCCCCCGGTGAGGATTGGCATTAAAGCTGTCATAATACTCCGTAATAGCCTTGATTACCTCCCCTGGCTTCTGGGTGGTAGCACCATTGTCAAGATATACCAGAGGATTATTTCCCATTGGCTTGCCTAATAAAGGAAAGTCTGCTTTAAATTTTACGGTATTATTCATTTTCAAGACGCTCCTTTATATAAGAATCAATTTCCTGCCGCAGTACTTCATCCTCAATTAATTCCAGCACCGGATTAAAGGCAGCCTCCAGCACCAGCTTACGGGCCTCTGCGGGACTTAATCCACGGCTCATAAGGTAGTGGAGCTTGTCCTCGTTAATCTTGCCGGAGGATACTGCATGGTTGCCCACCACATCATCCTCTCCGGAAAGCATAATTGGCACAGAGCGGTTTCGCACGCCCTTGGAGAGCACCACCACATTTTCCTTTTCATAGCCCTTGGCCTGCTTGGAGCCCTGTTTAAAATCCAAGGTCCCCCTAAAAATCTTTTGGCTCTCACCCATGAGGCCGCCGTAAACCTCCAGATTCCCCACGGTTTTTCTCCCCTGGAAATCCAGTACATAATTCATATCCAGACTGCGATCTCCGTCACCGAAATACAGTACTGACACATCCGCCTGGGATTTATCACCCTTGAGAATAATGTTAACCTTGGAGGCAAAGGACTTAGCACCGGTTTCCACAGCCACCAGCTGGAGCCTGGCCTTCTTTTCCAGAACAATATTTACTTCATTTGCATGATTCCGTTCCTCCGGCATAAGCTGGAGCTGGGTCAGCTTCAAGGAAGCATTTTCACCTATACTTATATTTACGATACCATAGGATTCCTTACGGTATTCCACCACCATTTTTTCGTGATGGTCAGCCTCAATATCTATATCCAGCTTCTGGGATTCCACCAGCAGGTCCTTATCCACCGTAGCTTCATTGACCCCCAGCCAGTTCCAGGTCCGCATAGGAATCTCACTAAAAATTTCTTTATTCATTCCAAACGCCTCCCTTAACCCATGGTGCCTTCCAGCTCAATATTAACCAGATTGTTCATTTCCACCGCATATTCCAGTGGCAGCTCCTTGGCAATAGGCTCCACAAAGCCTCTTACTATCATGGAGCGGGCCTCATCCTCGCTGATACCACGGCTCATAAGATAGAAAATTGCCTCATCACTGATGCGTCCAATGGTGGCCTCATGGCCGATATCCGCCTCGTCCCCCTCAATATCCATGGTTGGCAGGGTATCGGAGCGGGAAATATCATCCAGCATCAATGACTCACAATTTACGGAGCACTTGGCATAAGGAGCATTTTTCGTAACCTTCACTGCACTTCTGTAGGTGGCCTTGCCCCCAGCCTTGGAAATGGTACGGGTACTGATATTGGCCGAGGTATGAGGTGCACAGTGAATAACGCTGGCTCCTGTATCCAGATTCTGACCCTTGGAAGCAAAGGTAACGCCAGTAAATTCACACTTGGCATTTTCACCCTTCAGCACACTGCATGGATACAGCATGGACACATGGGAACCGAAGGAACCGGAAACCCATTCAATAACACCGTCCTTGCCTACCACAGCCCGCTTGGTATTAAGGTTCATCATATTTCTGGACCAGTTTTCAATGGTGGAATAGCGAAGTCTTGCCCCGTCATTTACGAACAGTTCCACACAGCCAGCGTGCAAATTGGTTACATTATATTTAGGTGCACTGCAACCCTCTATAAAGTGAAGGCTGGCATTCTTTTCCACAATAATAAGAGTATGCTCAAACTGGCCTGCTCCCGCCGCATTCAAGCGGAAATATGACTGAAGGGGGATTTCCACATGTACTCCCTCCGGCACATACACAAAGGAACCGCCAGACCATACAGCACCATGAAGGGCCGCAAATTTATGATCCTTTGGAGGTACCAGCTTCATAAAATGGTCCCTTACGATTTCCTCGTGCTCATGAAGGGCAGTTTCCATATCTGTATAGATAACTCCCTGCTTTACCAGATCCTCCTGAATGCTATGGTAAACCACCTCAGAATCATACTGGGCACCCACTCCCGCCAAGGAGGTCTGCTCTGCCTCCGGAATACCAAGGCGGTCAAAGGTGTCCTTTATATCTTCTGGCACCTCGTCCCAGCTGCCGGTCATTTTGGCATCTGGCTGCACATAGGTGACGATTTCATCCATGTTCAGCTCTGAAAGGTCAGGACCCCAATTTGGCAGGGATAACTGATTGTATACCTCCAGAGATTTTAAACGAAACTCCAGCATCCACTCCGGGTCATTTTTTCTGGCGGAAATATCTCTGATAATATCCTCCGTGAGTCCGGACTGGGATTTATATTTTGATTTGTCTACATTCTTTATATCATAGAGGGTACGCTCAATATCCTCTATATAAGTCTTTTCCTGTGCCATATTTATTCAGCTCCCTGCAAAAAACCAAAGCCCTCTTTGTCGATTTTCTCAATAAGCTCAGGGCCACCCTCAGCCACAATTTTTCCCTGCATCAGCACATGAACCTTGTCCACATTCAGCTGCTTCAATATGCGTGTGTTGTGGGTAATGATGAGGCAGGCGTTGTCCTCATTGTGAAACTTCTTCACCCCGTTGGACACAATTTGAATTGCATCCACATCCAGTCCGGAATCAGTTTCATCCAGAAGAGCCAGCTTTGGCTGAAGCATCAGCATTTGCAAAATCTCGTTACGCTTCTTCTCTCCGCCGGAAAATCCCACATTCATATAACGCTGGGCATAGGATTCATCCATCTGCAGCTCCTTCATGGCGGCCTTCAATTCCCTGCGGAACTTGACCACCTTTATGTTTTCACCGGTTACTGCCTGCTTGGCAGTGCGAATCATATTCTCCACTGTAATGCCGGGAATTTCCTCCGGAGTCTGAAAGGACAGGAAAATTCCCTTACGGGCACGTTCAAAGGTCTTAAGCTCAGTAAGATCCTCTCCCTCAAATTCCAGACTTCCCCCGGCAATCTCATACTTTGGATGACCCATAATGGCATTCATAAGGGTTGACTTGCCAGAGCCGTTTGGCCCCAGTACAACGTGAATCTCACCTTTATTTACCTGCAGATCTATGCCCTTAAGGATTTCCTTGCTGGCATCCTCGGCTTCATTATCAGCCACAGTTACCTGCAAATTCTTGATATTAAGCAATTTTTCCATGGTAGTCTCTCCTCATATAACACACATATTTATGAACACATTTTATTCTTAGTAATTCACTCAGAATTAATTCACGCTTTTATAATAGGGTGTTTTTTTCACAATGTCAATAATTCCTACCAATTTTGTCGGAAATAAAAAAGATTTCACGTCATAGAAAAATCCCGCCTTCAAAATAAAGACGGGATCAAGGATGTAAATCCTAGTTATTTACTTTTTTAAATAAGCCCTTAAGTCATCTACAGCCTGCTGAGCAATTTCATTATCAGGATCAAGATTCAGCACCATAGCCAGATCCTCCATAGCCTCATTGTAGTGCCCCTCATCAGCCAGAAGACAACCATGATTATAAAGAGCCACCGTATCCCCTGGATTTCGATTCAGCAGGGCATCATAATCTGCCAAGGCCTTTCGGTTCTCCTGAATGGACGCATACAGATATGCCCTGCCGGACAAGGCAGCATAATTGTATTCATCCAGAGAAAGGACTGTATTATAATCTGCCAGAGCTTTATCATTATAGCCCCACTCCCGATAAATATTGGCCCGCTTAACATAAGCATCAATATTTTTCTTATCCAGTTTAATGATATGGTCTATGCTTAAAATAGCCATCTCATAGTTTCCATCACCGTAGGCCAAACTATAAACCCTTTCCCAGGCTTCCACATTATTCGGCTGGCGATGGGCTACGTCCAGTGCCTTATTTAAATCATTTTCCCCCTCATGAAATTGCCTTGCCTCCCGCCACAGTCTTAATATGTCCTGACCATAGGTGGTTCCCGGCACAGCCCAACGGCCGTTTAAATCCGGCCAATACTTGGCGGCTCCTCTATAATGGGGGTATTTTTCCACCAAAACGCTGAACCGTGGATCCACCAGATCCTTCTTTGGCATTTCGGTGGTGGCATAGGCCAATAAATGCTGGATATGGGCCCGAACTCCCCGCTGGGGAGAATAAAAAGTATAACCCGGTACCTTGTTGCCAAGGGCCCCCAAGCCACAATAATTATTCTGCATAGGCTTTACATCATTTCCATAATTGAAAAAACCGGTTTCCTTCAAGGCCTGACAAAGGGCCACATCAGGGCGGACCCCTTCAGAGCCGGCCTCCTCATAATAATAGGCCACCAATTCTTCCAATGTACAGTTCAGCTTCGGATTGGGATTACGGGAGAGAATATATTGGACCATCTGCTCCTGATTAACGACAGCTGGTCCCAAAATGGTAACCTTATCCTTGTCCGCCACCTTTTCCCAACTGCTTACAGGCCTGTAGTGGGTAATGCAATGATGAATTTCCTGCCCCTCCTGGGCCTTACAGCCATTGGTAAAGCCAGCCAGCCCCAAAAGAAATGCCGCACATAACATAAGCCTGCCCATATACTGCAAATAATTCAGATGTTTCATAACCAGCCTCCATTTATCCTCTTACTTTACTAAAAAGGGACCGCTATTGCAGTCCCTTTCTGTATTATCTTAAGAATCCGCCGATGATCTGCTCCTCTGCCTCTTTCTCAGTAAGGCCCAAGGACATGAGCTTAATGAGCTGCTCTCCGGCGATTTTGCCGATGGCTGCCTCGTGAATAAGGGCAGCATCCACATTTCTGGCATCCAGCTTTGGCACTGCCACCACATGGGCATTGTCCATAATAATTGCATCACATTCCGCATGGCCGTTGCAGACGGTGTTACCAATGATAGCCGCCTCGAAGATCTGCTCAGAATTATCCTTGGCCACGGAACGGGAAATAACATCCGTACTGGAGCCTTCACCGTTAAGCTCCACCTCGTAAACGCTGGTGGCCTTCTGCTCACCATGGGTCATGAGACGCTCATGAACAATCATGGTTGCTCCCTCAGCCAGCTCTGCCTTGGTAACGCGGTGAGTGCTGTCAACACCCTTAATCTGCACCATTTCCATATCCACAAAGCTGTTTTCCTTCTGATAAACCTCAGTTACGGGATTTAAAATGCGCTTGCCGCTGCCATCACCTTCACCATAATGCTTTTCCACATAACGGATTTTGGAATTCTTTCCTACGAAGAAGCGATGAACGCCGTCGTGTTCGGAATCATGAGTACCGCAGTTACTGATACCACAGCCGGCAACAATTACCACATCGCAGTCCTCGCCAATATAGAAATCATTATATACAGTTTCCTTGATACCACTCTCACTGAGAACGACAGGGATATGAACGCTCTCGTTTTTGGTACCGTCCTTGATGATTATATCAATACCAGGCTTGTCATCCTTGGTAACAATATCAATATTTTCCGTAGTATTACGGGCAGCCTTCTCACCGTTGGCACGGATATTGTAAGCCCCCTTCGGCATCTTATAAAGGTCAGCCACTTCCTTCAGCAGCTGCTTCTGAATATTATCTAACATCTAAAATGCCTCCTTAACTCATCTTGCTGCAGGCTCTGTTAACCGCATCAGCAGTGCCCAAAAGCTCTGGCAGAATCTCATCCTTCGGACCGTGCTTCTTCACCTTGCCGTTCTCAATAACAATGATTTCGTCAGCAATATTAAGTATTCTCTCCTGATGGGAAATAATAAGCACAGTTCCCTTGACGGTCTTTCTGATATTTTCAAAAACCTGAATAAGGTTCTGGAAGCTCCAAATATCAATGCCCGCCTCCGGTTCATCGAAGATGGAGAACTTGGTGCCACGGGCCAATACAGTAGCAATTTCAATACGCTTCAGCTCACCGCCGGAAAGGGAGGAATTAACCTCACGGTCAATATACTCCTTGGCACAGAGACCCACCTTGGAAAGGTATTCGCAGGCGGTATTCACGGAAATATTTTTGCCAGTGGCCAGACGAAGCAAGTCCAGTACCTTGATACCCTTAAAATGAACTGGCTGTTGAAAGGCAAAGCTTATTCCCTTACGGGCACGGTCAGTAATGGAGCACTCGGTAATATCCTCCCCGTCAAAAATCATCTGGCCGGAGGTAAGCTCCTTAACACCCATAATCAGCTTGGCAAGGGTAGACTTGCCACCACCATTAGGGCCGGTAATAACAATGAACTTTCCATCATCTATGGTAAGATCGAGATGATCAATAATAGTTAAAGTCTCATTATTTTCTTCAACCTGATAGGTTAAATCCTTTAGCTCAAGCATAGTGCAACTCTCCTTGAAAAAAATGTGCCCACGGCACAAAAAACAACACACTTTTTATTATACCATAAAGCAAGATGAAAGCATAAGGGCTTTCATCAGCCCTTACACGAAATCTAAGTTCATCTTCATCTTTCAGATTCGATTCTCTAAGATTTCATAGCAAAAAAACTGGACTGCATTTCCAGTCCAGCTCCTATGTGTATACATTAGAAAAACGTAGGAAGATGTCCTCATGTGGACCTCTTCCTACTGTATTTTTGTCTTATTTGAACAAATCATCAGCGATGATAATGGTCTGATCACGGTTAGGACCAACAGAAACGATGCCCAGCTTAATACCAGTAACCTCAGCCATACGCTCCAGATAAATGCGGGCCTTTTCTGGAAGATCCTCATACTTTCTGATGCCGCTGATATCAGTCTGCCAGCCCTCGAAGGTCTCGTAAACAGGCTCAACCTCGGCCAGCACCTTAAGGGAGGCCGGAATCTCGTTAAGCAGCTCCCCCTTGTACTTATAGCCTACGCACATCTTGATTTCTGGCATAATATCCAAAATATCCAGACGGGTAATGGCCATATAGTCAATTCCGGAAAGCATACCGGCGTAGCGGACTACGCAGGCATCCAACCAGCCTGTACGGCGTGGACGGCCGGTAACTGTACCATACTCATGGCCTGCATCACGGATTTTATCGCCGATTTCGTTAAGCTGCTCTGTAGGGAAGGGGCCTTCACCAACGCGGGTACAATAGGCCTTTACCACACCCACAACCTTGTCAATATCCCGTGGAGCCACACCAGCACCAACGCAGACACCACCTGAAACAGGGTGGGAGGAGGTTACATAAGGGTAAGTACCATAGTCAATATCCAGCATGGTAGCCTGGGCACCCTCGAAGAGAATCTTTTTTCCAGCCCTGATTTCATCGTGGAGAAGAGCAATAGTATCACATACATAAGGACGCAGACGGTCAGCGTAGCCCTCGTATTCCTTAAGGATAGCCTCGTAGTCAAATGGCTCCTTGCCAAAAACGCCCGCCATCAGCTTATTCTTAATGGCCAGATTTTCCTTTAAGCGTTTGGCAAATTCTTCCTTGTCGATGAAGTCACAAACACGAATACCAATACGGTTATCACGGTCCACATAGCATGGACCGATACCATTCTTGGTGGTACCAACCTTGTTGGCCCCCTTCATTTCCTCAAGGCAGACATCCATTTCACAATGGTATGGCATTACCACATGGGCACGGTTACTGATACGGATACCGCTTACATCAATACCCTTTTCAATCATGCCATCCATTTCCTGAAGCATAACCTTTGGGTTAAAGGCAACGCCGTTACCCACCACATTTAAGGTACCCTTGAACAGAATACCGGATGGCATAAGGCGGAGCTTGTATTCAACACCATCAACAGCTACGGTGTGACCTGCATTACTGCCGCCCTGGGAGCGGACAACCACCTCTGCCTGCTGTGCCAAATAATCAACGATCTTTCCCTTGCCTTCGTCACCCCACTGGGTTCCAAGGATTACTACTGAAGCCATAAAGGTCTCTCCCCTCAAAAATATAGGGCCGCTTAGGCGGCCCCTTTATTAACAAATTCAAAAATCAATTTATTACAGTCCGAAGCGAGCCATAATCATGTCAACGTGACGGAGGAAATAATCTACCTTGAAGCACTCATCAATCTCATCCTGAGACAGGTACTTAACTACATCCTCATCCTTGCTGATATTGGTCTTAAAGTCTTCCTTCTCCAGCCATCTCTTCATGGCATTACGCTGTACCCACTTGTAAGCATCCTCGCGAAGAACGCCCTTGGATACCAGGGCAATAAGAATTCGCTGGGAGAAAATCAGACCGCCGGTCTTATTTAAGTTCTCCATCATAGCATCTGGATATACCAGCAGCTTGTCAATGATGTTGGTAAACTTCTTTATGCAGTAATCTACATTAATAGTAGAATCTGGCAGGATAACACGTTCTACGGAGGAGTGGGAAATATCTCTCTCATGCCAGAGAGCAATATTTTCCATGGATGCCAGAGCATTACCGCGAACCAGACGGGCCATACCAGCAATACGCTCACAGGTAATAGGATTACGCTTATGAGGCATAGCAGAAGAACCCTTCTGACCTGGGCTGAAATATTCCTCAGCCTCACGGATATCGGTGCGCTGGAGGTTACGAATCTCAGTAGCGAACTTTTCAAAGGAGCTTGCTACAATAGCGAGAGTAGTCATGTACTCGGCATGACGGTCACGCTGAATAACCTGAGTAGCCAAAGGTGCAGGGGTGATACCCAGCTTCTGACAAACCAGCTCTTCAATCTTTGGATTAATGTTGGAATAAGTACCAACAGCACCGGAGAGCTTACCAACGGAAACAATCTTCTTGGCATGCTCCACACGCTCAATGTCACGGTCAATCTCATTCATCCAGAGAGCCAGCTTCAAGCCAAAGGTCATTGGCTCTGCGTGGATACCATGGGTACGGCCGATGCAAACTGTGTGCTTGAACTCAGCTGCGCGGCGCTTCAGTACCTCACGGAATTTTTTCAAATCATCAATAATCAGCTCGGCGGATTTCTTCATCATAATGCCAAGGGCAGTATCCTTAACATCACTGGAAGTCAATCCCTTGTGAATATACTTGGAATCATCGCCTACATACTCAGCCACATTGGTCAGGAAAGCAATAATATCATGGTTGGTTTCCTTCTCAATTTCCTTTACTCGATCCAGCTCGAAATGGGCCTTTTCACGAATGTTCCTGGCAGCCTCCTTTGGAATCTCCCCCAACTCTGCCATAGCTTCGCAAGCGGCGATTTCCACATCCAGCATAACCTCAAACTCATGCTGCAGAGTCCAGATATTACCCATTTCAGGGTTGGTATACCGTTCGATCATTGATGCAATTCCTCCTTAAAAAAGAAAACAGCTTATTGCCCGAATTTACGGGCGGGGAGAATAATTATTCACCCCATTGTTATCCGCATACATCATAGCATTAGACAGAAGGCACTGTCAACCGCTACGCCATGTATACAAGGCCTTAATACATCACGCTGTCATCAAGATGAACGAAGCCTGATACCAGCTCCTTGGCAATATTTGTGAGCTTATCACAATCACCGGCGTGCTTGCCCTCGATATTCATTGGCATATTTGGATCATGGAGGGACAGGCGAAGAAGAATCCAACCCTCGTTAGGGAATACAAGACGAACGCCCTCGTAGGATGGGGAAGCCACCTGAATTCCACGGGCCTCAGCCAGCTCCTTGAACTCCTCAAGAACACCTCTGCCGTAGGTCTTATAATCCTCCAGGCCACGGATGTATAAACGATACTCTCTGGCCTCTGCAGGGTAACCCAGCTCCTCAATAAGACTGGCAAGAGTCTTGTCCTCGCGTTTAGCCTTGGCAGCGGCTATAATCAGCTTAACAGCCAAATATGCCCCATCATCCAAATAATAGTTTTCCTGCAGGGCACCATGGCCAGAGGTCTCAATGGCCAATGGGGATACAATACCTTCCTCGTTGAGGCGGATACATTCATTGATGACATTCTTATAGCCTCTCTTGAAGCGATGATGCTTCAAATGAAGGCTTCCCTCCAAAAATTCGGTGAGCTCATCGGAGGTTACAGAATCCGTAACAATGGTACTGCCCGGATAATCAGGAGCCAGAATAGACGCCATCATGGCTATAAGGGCATTACGGCTTATAGTCTTCCCATCTGGCAGCACTGCTCCCATACGGTCCACATCAGTATCAAAAATAAGTCCCAAATCTGCATTGGAATCATTAACAATTTTTTTAATAGAAGCCATGGCCTCCTTGTTCTCAGGGTTAGGAACGTGATTAGGGAACCGTCCGTCAGGATCAAGATACTTACTGCCGGTAGTATCTGCCCCCAATGGCTTTAATACCTTGTCCGCAAAGAAACCCCCGGCTCCATTGCCTGCATCCACCACAATTTTCATGCCGGAGAGAGGCTGCATGTAGTTCTCCTCCAGATTGGCACCCACTCTGATTTTTTCACACAAATATTCGGAGTAAAGATCGATAAGCTCCAAGGTCTCCACGTCACTGATATCATATTCCGCAGGCTCCAGCTTGGCTGCTCCCTTGAGAATGGCCTTAATATCAGCCTTCTCCAAACCGCCTTCAGCCGTAAAGAATTTCAAACCATTACGGTTATATGGCAAATGACTGGCGGTAATCATGATGGCACCGTCCATCTGGGTGTCTTCAAAAACAATAGACATAAACATGGCAGGGGTGGAGGAAAGACCGCAGTCAAAAACCCGTGCCCCCAAATTCATAGCCCCCTGTATTGCAGCTTCCTTCAGGCTCTCAGCACTCAGACGGGAGTCATGGCCAACGGCAATCTTCAGCTTATTGGCGGGCTTACCAATTTTCTCTGCCAAAAAATTAACAAAGGCGGCACCAATAACATTGGCAACGTCATGAGTAAGGGTGACATCCTCGCCTTCAACACCTTCCATGGCAACACCGCGTATATCGCTGCCATTTTGCAGCTTTAACAACATTTTTTCGTCCATATTGAACACCTCCAGGGTATTTTTTTCTATATTTGATATTATAACTCAATTGGACACTTAGTACCACTAACAGTACACAGGTGGCATGTTTTTTTATAAAATGATATAATGATGAATTAATGCGGGGTAGTCTCCATCTCGCGTTACTATTTAAGGAGATTGAAAGCATGGCAGATATAAAAATAAAATCTATGACGGAAAGCAGCCTATTGGTGGCTATCACTGTTATAGTGGCCTTAGTGGGAGTCTATATCCCCCTGTTGGGTGAAGTAGCTATTTTAATTTGGCCTTTGCCCATTCTGATTCTGGAGGTACGGCACGGTCTAAAGTGGGCCCTGCTGAGTGTATTGGCCGCCGGAATTATTATGGCCATACTGATTGAACCCATGTCGGCTATCAGACTGGTATTGGGCTTTGCCCCACCGGCTATTGCCCTTGGATATGGCTTCCGAAGGGCTCTACCCGCTGGTCAGAACCTGCTCATATCCCTGGTAACCGCTGTAATATCCATGCTGTTGGCCTTGGGACTGTTTTTGGCCATTACAGGTATTAATCCCTTCAACATGGAGCTGGAGATGATGGAGGACACCTTCAATTCTTCTATTTCAGCTTATGAGGCCATGGGGGTACCGGCCGACAAGGTTGCCGAGATGAAAGACAACTTTGGCCAGGCCTTTAAGCTAGTGGGGATGCTAATGCCGCTGATAATAATCTGCTCCGGCCTTATTACCACCCTCATTAACTATGTTATGGGACGTAAGGTGCTGACCCATTTGGGCTATAATCTTCCAAAGCTGCCACCCCTTGACCAGTGGCGTTTGCCTGTAGCCCTATTTTACCTCTTTGGTTTTTCTCTGGTGGGAATTTACTGGGGGGAATCACGCAATATCTCATTATTGACTCAGATTTCCTACAATGCATTTTTCCTCACTACCTGTACTGGTTTTGTTCAAGGAGTGGCCATACTGAGCAGCCTGCTTAGAAACAAAATCTCCAGATGGATGTTCTGGATTATCATTGGCTTCATATTTATTAACGGACTGTTGGCTCAGCTGTTAGCCTTTGTGGGCCTGTTTGATATGATTTTTGATTATCGCAAGCGTTTTTCTGCAAGACGCAATTAATTAGAAACAGAGGTTTATTAAAATGCCTAGAAATCTAAATGCCTGGATTGATATTGCCATTATACATTTGGCCGCCCTTTTGTTGGTGGTTGTACTGTTTTTATACAACTGGTATATCGGTGCAGCATCACTGATGGTATGGTGCGCCACCTTGTTCTTCGGCTATGAACGGTGTCGCTATCGAAGTGAGGAATTTGCCCACTATTGCCATACTGTAATCAGCAATGTTAATGATGCTTCCAACTACGCCCTGGATAATCTGCCACAGATGATTGTCATCACAGATAAAAGCGGACGACTCCAGTGGTTTAACAAGGAGCTGGAAAAGCACATCAGGGTTATTCCGGAATATGGTATGTCCATCAGCAAGGGCGATGATGCCTTTTGGCCGGAGCTGGATTTGAATTCTATCTGGGGTAAAAACGGGGAAACTGTATTTATCCATGAAAATGTCCATTACAAGGTAAAATATGTGCCTATCGCCACCAAGGATGACTCCTGTGGACTTATGGCCCTTTATGTTATTGATGACACTCCTTTTCAGCTGCTGAAGCGTATTCACGCCAACAGCCGCTCAGTCCTCATGTACATTCAGATTGATAACTACAATGACGTACTGAAGGGCCTGAATGATGCGGAGAAAAACAGTCTCATATTTGAGGCCAACAAGATGATTGATGAATGGACCACACACCTTGAGGGCTATACCCGTCGTATCAGCAACGATATGTATATTGCGGTTATTGAGCGCCGCAATCTGGATATGGCCATAGGTGAAAAGTTTGATATTTTAGACAAGATTCACAATCTCTTTAACACCACCAGCAAGCTGCCAATTACCCTTAGTATGGGTATTTCCGTGGCTGACCGTCAGACCTACATTGAGCTGGGCCAGCAAGCCCAGGCTATGCTGGATCTGGCACTGAGCCGTGGTGGTGACCAGGCAGCTATTATGATGAACGGCCAGACCAGCTTCTTTGGTGGAAAAACCAAAGCACTGGAAAAGCAGAACCGGGTTAAGGCCAGAGTTATGGCCTCCAACATTAAAGCCCTCATGCAAACTGCCGATGAGATATTTATCATGGGCCATCACAACGAGGACTTCGATGCTCTTGGTGCTGCCATGGGTGTGGCCCGCATGGCCAAAATCCTTGAAAAGCCAGTTCACATTATCCTCAGCGACATGAACGAGGGCATTGATAAGATTATCGATTTGCTGTCCTCCCGTGAGGAATATGCAGGACTCTTTATTCCTAACGACAAGGTGGTAAACATTACTGCCCAGAATCCTGTACTCTTCGTGGTGGATACCTTTATTCCTCATCTCACTGCCGCCCCGGAAATGCTAGAGCGCATTGAGCAGGTGGTAGTAATCGACCACCATAGACGCAGTGAGAACTGCATCAAAAATACAAAAATTGCCTACACTGAAACTGCCACCAGCTCTACCAGTGAGCTGGTTACAGAGCTGCTTATGTACTTTGGTGATGAGCTAAAAATCAGCCGCATAGAGGCCATTGCCTTGTACTGCGGTATTTTGGTGGATACAAAGAACTTTGCTGTTCAGGTGGGTGTGCGCACCTTTGAAGCGGCAGCATATCTTCGCCGTTGGGGTGCTGATCTGGTGGCTGTCCGCCAGCTCTTTAGAACTGACTTTGCCACTGAGGTGGCAGAGGCCAAGGCCAAGGCCACAGCCAATATGCTGCCAAATGGCCTTATTATTACAAAATGTCCTGAAGTCATGCCTAATATTCAGGTGGTAGCAGCTCAGGTGGCGGACTCCATGCTGAGAATCGAAGGGGTCCGGGTCAGCATAGTGGTATTCCAGCTGACTCAGAATACTGTAGGTGTCAGTGCCCGCTCCGCAGGGGATATAAATGTTCAGCTTATCATGGAAAACTTTGGTGGCGGCGGCCATCAGAATGTGGCTGGAACCCAGCTGAAGGATGGCACTGTGGATGATGTTTATAACCAAGTATTGGAATATACAAATAGCTTTATAGAGGAGTTTGATAGCAATGAAAGTAATACTGCAGAAGGACGTTAAGAACGTAGGTAAAAAAGGTGATATCGTAGAGGTTTCCGACGGCTACGGCCGCAATTTTCTGCTGCCAAAGAAGGTGGCTGTGGAAGCAACCTCCAACAATATAAATGTTGCCAAGGCCCAGGCTGGCTCCGCTGCCCGCAAGAAGGCCCAGGACACTGATGAGGCCAAGCTCATGGCTGCCCAGCTTTCCCAGGTCAGCGTTACCATTCCTGTAAAAATCGGTGAAAACGGCCGTCTTTTTGGCTCCGTTGGTGGCAAGGACATTGCCGAGGTATTGAAGAAAAAGCACAACATTGATATTGATAAGCGTAAGATTTCCCTTAAGACTGAAATTTCCGGCGTAGGCACCTATGAGGCAATCATTAAGGTGCACCCAGAAATCACCTCCACTATTAAGGTAGAAGTAGTACAGGGTTAATAGGTTTTATTCATGAAGAATTTCTTTTCTAAATTGTTAAATCTCAAAACCCAGGACCGTGATGCCAATCTGGATTCTGCCAAGGCAGCTCTGGAGGCTGAAATGGGTCCCCGTGATGAGGTGGACAGAAAAATAGATGCCCTGTTTAATCTGCTTGTGGACTATTACGGCTCCGACAAGCTGGTTATCAAGGCAGGCAAAATGGACGCTTTACAGTACGTGCGCTCACCTAAAAGAGGTGAGCGTGTACTTGCTTTACAGAGAATTATTAACGAAAATCCCACCATCAAGGAGGTACCCAAGGATGATGAGCTGCTAAACATATTGGAGCAGCTTACGGAGCAGTTCTCCGATATTCTGGCCCGCCGCTCGGTGGAGGATGATTTGGAGAAGAAGGTGGCAGAGCGCCTTGAGGAAAATCATCAGGATTACGTTAAGGACATAAAAATGCAGATTCTCAAAGAGGAGAAAAAGAATGTGGAATCTCCTCTGGAGCAGAAGAAGCGGGAGCATTTGGAGGATCTGGAGAAGGTTAGTCTGACCCAGTCTGTTATGGAGCTTTTACGACCATCCTCCACAGATGAAATTGTAGGCCAGAAAAGGGCTGTGGACTCCTTGCTGGCCAAGCTCAGTTCCCCATATCCACAGCATCTTATCCTGTACGGGCCACCGGGAGTGGGCAAAACCACTGCCGCCCGCCTTGTGCTGGAAGAGGCTAAAAAGCGGAAGCTATCTCCCTTTACTGATGATGCACCTTTCATTGAAACAGATGGTACAACCTTACGCTGGGATCCCCGGGACATGACCAACCCGTTGCTGGGCTCTGTCCATGACCCTATTTACCAAGGAGCCCGTAGGGATCTGGCTGATACTGGTATTCCGGAGCCAAAGCCCGGACTGGTTACCGATGCCCATGGTGGTATTCTCTTTATTGACGAAATCGGCGAAATGGATGTTATGCTCCAAAACAAGCTCCTTAAGGTTCTTGAGGATAAGCGGGCTTTCTTTGAATCCGCCTATTATGATCCGGCTGACGAGAAGATTCCTCCTTATATCAAAAAATTATTTGAAGAGGGGGCTCCGGCTGACTTCGTACTCATTGGTGCCACTACCAGAGAAGCATCACACATCAATCCGGCTCTCCGTTCCAGATGTGCGGAAATATATTTCGAGCCACTGACTCCTGCCAATATTCAGGAAATCGTACGAAATGCCGCCAAAAAGCTCTCCGCAGATTTAGGGGATGGAGTGGCAGAGCTTATAAGTGAATATACCATCGAAGGCCGTAAAGCCATAAACATTTTGGCAGATGCCTACAGTCTTGCTTTAGAACGTAATGCCCAGCAGGAGTTGGACCAAGAGGCTGACGTCACAGTTTCCATTGAAAAGGCGGACATTTACAGGGTGGCCCAGGTGAGCCGTCTAAGTCCTTATGTGACCCAAAAGGCGTCAGATCGTCTGGAGGTAGGCCATATTTTCGGTTTGGGAGTGGCAGGCTTTTTGGGCTCCGTTATTGAAATCGAGGCCATTGCCTTTGAAGCCCGTGAAAAGGGCAAGGGGACAGTGCGCTTTAATGAAACCGCCGGCAGTATGGCCAAGGACTCCGTATTTAACGCGGCCTCCGTGGTGCGTATGATTACGGGTAAGGATATTCACGATTACGACATTCACATTAACGTTATTGGTGGAGGCAATATTGACGGTCCAAGTGCCGGAACCGCCATTCTTACCGCTATTTTATCCGCCATCACCAAGCGTCCTATCCGTCAGGATGTGGCAGTGACAGGAGAAATTTCTCTTCAGGGGCGCGTCCGTCCCGTGGGTGGCGTCTTCGAAAAGGCTTATGGCGCCAAACAGGCGGGTATAAAGACCCTGATTATTCCAAAGGAAAACAGCAAGGATATTCCAAAGCAGCATCTGGGACTGGATATTCACCCCGTTTCCACTGCCAAGGAAGCATTTGATTTACTTCTGGCTCCGGAGCCAGAAAAATCGGAGGATTAGCAGATGCCAATGATTGATAGAGTTCCACCTCAAAACATAGATGCTGAACAGGCTGTTTTGGGAGCCATGCTAATAAAAAAAGAGGCCATCGCCGAAGTTTCCCAGATTTTACGACCTGAGGATTTCTACCGTGATGCACACAAAATCGTATATGAAGCCATGCTGGCTCTCTTTAACAAAAACGAGCCGGCGGACATCGTCACCGTTTCCGATTATCTCAACAATGAGAATCTTATGGAAAAGGTGGGTGGTGTTACCTTTATTACTGCCTTGGCCAATACTGTTCCAACAGCAGCCAATGTTACCTACCATGCCAAGATAGTGCGTGAAAAGTCTGATTTGAGACACCTGATAAATACCGCCACAGACATTGCGGGCATGGCCTACGAGTCCTCCGACGATGTGGCTGACGTTATTGATAAGTCGGAAAAGATGATTATGGAGGTGGCCAACCGCCAGAATGTCAGTGCCTTTACCCCAATGCGGGACATCGTAATGGAGACCTTTGACAAAATCAATGTGCTCTACGAAAGCAAGGGGGGACTTACTGGTATTCCCTGCGGCTTTACGGATTTGGACAAGCTCACCTCCGGCCTTCAGGCCTCTGACCTTATTTTGGTGGCTGCCCGCCCAAGTATGGGTAAGACCGCCTTCACTCTTAACATAGGTGCCCATGTGGCCCTGAAGGAACACAAGAACGTGGCCTTCTTCTCCCTGGAAATGTCCAAGCAGCAGCTGGTTCAGCGTATGCTGTGCTCCGAGGGTGGTATTGACTCCCAAAAGCTCCGTAAAGGAGAACTAGACAAAACTGACTGGAGTAAGCTGGTAAACGTGGCCAACAAAGTAGCAGAGGCGCCTTTATATATTGATGATACCGCTGGTATCACCGTAATGGAGCTACGGTCCAAGGCCCGCCGTCTGAAAGCAGAAAAGGGACTGGATCTGATTATCATCGACTACCTCCAGCTGATGCAGGGACGCACCGGCAAGGGGGCCACAGATAACCGTCAGCAGGAAATATCCGAGATTTCCCGTTCACTGAAGGCGGTGGCCCGTGAGCTGAATGTTCCCGTCATTGCCCTTTCCCAGCTTTCCCGAAGCGTGGAAAGCCGCCAGATAAAGCGTCCTATGCTCAGTGACCTCCGTGAATCCGGTTCCCTGGAGCAGGATGCGGATATCGTAATGTTCCTCTACCGCGAGGATTACTACGATCCGGAAACGGTAAATAAAAATATTACCGAGGTTATTGTGGCCAAGCATCGTAATGGTCCTGTGGATACGGTGAAGATGTTCTTCAAGAAGGAATTTACCCGTTTCAACGACTTGTCCAAGATGCAGTAATGACATAGTTTATCGTTCAAATTTAAAGCCTGATTTATCCATATCATTTATCTCCATGGATAATCGGGCTTTTTTGTGTCCAAAAATTTTTTAAAAATAATAAAAAGCCTATTGACAACCAAAATGGTAGGTATTAAAATACAAACATACTAAACATATATGTTTTCACCAACGAACTAATACATAATATTTTAGGAGGCGTTTATTATGGCTAGAATCTACAACAGTGTTACTGAACTTATCGGTGGTACCCCTCTTTTAAAGGCAAACAATTTCGCCAAGGCCAATAACCTTGAGGCTAATATTCTTGTGAAGCTGGAGTATTTCAATCCAGCAGGCAGTGTTAAGGACCGCATCGCCAAGGCTATGATTGAGCAGGCCGAGGCAGAGGGCAAGCTCACCCCTGACTCCGTTATCATCGAGCCTACCAGTGGCAACACCGGAATCGGCTTGGCCAGCTTCGCTGCAGCCCGTGGCTACAAGGCCATCCTCACCATGCCGGAGACCATGAGCGTGGAGCGCCGCAATCTCTTAAAGGCCTATGGTGCAGAGATTGTCCTTACCGATGGTGCCAAGGGTATGAAGGGTGCTATTGAAAAGGCCGAGGAACTGGCAAAGAACACCCCACATTCCTTTATCCCATCCCAGTTCACCAACCCTACCAACCCTGAAGCCCATAAAAAAACCACCGGCCCAGAAATCTGGAATGATACCGATGGCAATGTGGATATATTTATTGCCGGCGTAGGCACTGGTGGTACTCTTACCGGTGTTGGGGAATATCTGAAGTCCCAAAAGGCCGATGTGAAGGTAGTAGCTGTGGAGCCTGCCACTTCCCCTGTTCTAAGCAAGGGCACTGCCGGTCCTCACAAGATTCAGGGCATTGGTGCCGGATTTGTTCCAGATACCCTGAATACCAAGATTTACGATGAAATTGCCCCTATTGAAAACGATGATGCCTTTAAGTATGGCCGCCAGTTCTCCCAGAGTGAGGGTATTCTCATCGGCATTTCTTCTGGCGCAGCTCTTGCAGCAGCTGTTCAGCAGGCCAAAAAGCCTGAGAACAAGGGCAAGAACATCGTGGTCCTCCTGCCAGATACCGGTGACCGTTATCTGTCCACCCCTCTCTTTTCTTAAAGCAGACTAATAAGCACTCGACAAATAATCAGTTAAGTGTCAACAAAAACAATATCATGCCAGTGATGGCAAAATAGGGTCCGTAGGGATAATATTCCCTGCGGCCTCTTTTTTTTGTAATTAACAGCAGCAGGGCCACAATTCCTCCAAGAATTGAGCCCACTATCACAGTGGTAAGAAGAAGATCCGAACCAAGCCACAGCCCCATGGCACCTATGAGCTTCACATCACCGCCGCCAAAACCTCCTCGGGTGATAACCGCAAGAAGGAAAAATCCAATGAAGCCAATAGCGGCAGCCATCAATCCATCTGCCAGACCATCACCTGTTACCAGCAATCTGCTGATTCCCAAAATGGCAAACAGGGCCAGCTGTTTATCAAAAATCACCTGCCACAAAAAATCAGTTAAAGAAAATTGCACCATAAAAAGGGAAACAGCAAATACATATAGAATAATAGGGTACTGAATCCCATATAAGTGATAAGCTATGGCAACACATATCAAAGGCACTATGGCTGCTATGAGCATAAGCCATTTATTTTCTGCTACTGGCCTTGTGACGGGAATGAAGGTATCCAATTCGCTCTCGTATTCCCGGCTGAGATATTCGGACCAGGCCAGGAGCCCACGTCCCAAAAAATAGCCTAAGAGCCCCAACAGGGCAATGATTAAAACTTTATTTATAAAGATGTCTCCCAACAATTTAATCACCTGCTTTAAAGATATCTACACAAAACATAAAAATATTATCTTTTGCTAATAATTTATAAAGAAAAATCTAAACAATTGCAGTATAATATATCCATAAACATATTTTAGGATATTAAATGCAATAAAACAATTTTTAAATAAGGACAGGCAAAAAATGAAACCAGAATTTACAAAACAATTTTCTGAAATGGCTGAAAAAATCAGCTACAAATATTGGATAGTTTTCGCCGCCATTGCCAGCCTACTGTTTGGCATCCTGTTGTTTATTTATTTGGAGCAAAAACCGGAAACACCGGTACCCGCCTATAACGGGGAAAAGGCCACAGTTATAGTGGCGGCCACGGATATTGCTCCCCGAACCCTTATTCAATCAAATATGCTCACTACAAAGGAAATTCCCGTGGAATTTGTGCCAGATGATGCCATTACCGATGTAAAGGATATTGTAGGCAAGCCTGCTAAATTCCAGATAATGCGCGATGATATCGTTACCGACAGAAAGGTATTGATGGATATAAAGATGGCTGGCTTCACCGGCACTATTCCACCGGATTGTCGGGCCATATCCATAGGCATCAACGATGTTACCGGTATTTCCGGCTTCGCCAAGCCTGGAGATTATGTGGATGTGTTGGTGGTATCAGGTAGTGGTAATGATAGCCGCATTACCTCCAACATTATTTTGCAAAATATTCTGCTTTTGGCCATAAACAAAACACCGATGTACAGTCAGCGAAATGTTGTGGTAAATACACCAGCCAATGAGGATGGTGACAAAAATAATAATAGTAATAACAATAGCAACGTTCAGGGCAACAGCCAGCCTGCACCTAGCAATACCGCTTCTTCAGGCGTGGCCACCGCCACTTTGGCAGTATCACCAAGGGATGCCATGGAGCTTATCGCAGCAGCCCAGTCCGGCACCGTATATCTTGTACTGAGACCTTATAAGCCTAGAGATACATTTACTACTAACACGGAATATTCCAAGGTAACTAATAAGGGGGCTACACCACAGGGAGGACAGCCTATGCCGGCAGGTGGCGGTCAGCCTGTATCCAACGGGGCAGCAGCACCGGCACCAGCCCAATCCTATGGTTCAGTTGAAGTTATTCGCGGTACCAAAGTTACCAGAGAGGGAGCCTAAAAATGAAAAATACTATACATAATTGGCAACTTCATATAGCCACCATGCTGACCGCATTAATGCTGTTTCTGTCCACCTCTGTGGCAGCAGCCTACGTTCAGCCTCTCTATCTGGAGATAAATCAATCTACCCTTTTTAATGCCTCCAGCTATGCTGACATTATCAGGGTAGCCATTGCAAATCCCGCCATTGCGGATGTAAATGTTATCAACAACAGAACCCTTAATATTATCGGCGTATCTCCCGGTTCCACCAGCCTTACAGTATGGACCGATGATGGTATGCAGCAGGATTTTATAGTAAATGTTTCCAACAAGGACTCCGGCACCTCAAATGCCATCAAGCAGGCCATAAACATTCCCGGAATCACTGTGGAAAAGGTGGGGGACAGAATTCTCCTAAAGGGAAAGGTTAAAAACCAATATGAAAAGCAGCAGGCCCACAGCGTGGCCGTTATGTTCGTAAGTAATCCTGAAAACGTCATCAATATGCTGGAAATGGATAACCCTACCCAGATTAATCTGGCAGCCATGGTAATTGATATTTCCAATGCTGATGCCAAGGATCTGGGCATTATGACAGGCTCCAGCGGTACTGTCAGGACTGAAGCCGGGGATTTCAGTGGAATATCCTTTGGCAGCTTCTATGGTGGTCAGGATTTCAAGCAGTTTGGCCCCCATGTTTACAACAACATTAATTTTAAACTTAACCTTCTTATAAAACAGGGAAAGGCCAGAATTCTTTCCAGACCAAATGTTACCACCATGAGCGGTGAGGAAGCCGAAATTCTCATAGGTGGCGAGATTCCACTGCCTACTTCCAACAAAAACGGTGATGTTTCCATAACCTGGCGTGAATACGGCATTAAGCTCCATATCAAGCCTACTGCCACCCCGGACAACAATATCACTACGGGGGTAAATGCAGAAATCAGTTCCCTGGATAACAGTAATGCTGTAACCACCAGCGCGGGCACAATTCCTGCCCTCCTTTCCCGTAAGGCTTCCACCGTTATTACCATTCCGGATGGTGAAACCATGTCCATTGGCGGTCTTATGAACAACAGTGAAAGCAAGAATGTAAGCAAGATTCCGCTTCTCAGTTCCATTCCTATCATTGGTGAATTCTTCAAATACACTAGCACATCCAGAGATCGTCATGAGCTGGTTATCCTTATCACACCTACCATCGTAAACAGCGATGATCCGTTAAAGGTATCCCAGCCATTTGCCAATGCAGTGGAGCAGGCTAAGCAGGAGTATGGCGACATGAAGGAAGTAAGTCCAAATGATTTGGATATCGTAAAGAACAACTATGAAGAAAAATAATTCTGATGCAGTTTTTTCGGAGATGAGCGTATGGCTGAAGAACAAATTAACGGTGTCATTATAACCTTTTTTAGTACAGCCTCGGCTGTGGGAAAAACCCTTATAAGTATAAATATGGCCTCAGAGCTGGCCAGAGAGGGCTATAGTGTGTGCCTGGCAGATTTTGATCTGCAATTTGGGGACATCAGAAATTATCTGCGCCTTAACCCCGAATATACCATTACTGACCTTTGTGACCGTATAAAGGCGGATTCGGGCAGCTCTCTGATGCCTATGCTCACCACCTATGCCTACGAAGGGGTGGCTTTTCAGGTGATTCCAAATCCAAACAAGCTGGAGGAGGCCTACAATCTAAGTCCTGAAGCCATCATTGATGTGCTGAAGAATCTGCGGATGCAATATGACTATATTATCGTGGACACCACATCCATGTTCAGCGTACTGAATCTGGCCCTTTTGGATATCAGTACCATCGTTACCTTTCTGGGAATTGTGGATTTCATACCAACCATAAAAAATATGAAAATAGGTAATGAAACCCTCCGTACCTTGAACTACGATTCCAACAAGATTCGTCTGGTGCTGAACCGCAGTGATTCCAAGACCCATATTCAGCTGAAGGACGTGGTAAGCATATTGGGTGAGGATTTCTATCACATTCTCCACAATGATTTCATTTCCGCCAGTGAATCCATTGCCAGTGGAATTCCCCTGGTATTAAACGGTCAGGATAGCGAGCTCACCCAGGAGCTCCGTGCTTTGGTGGCAAGATATACCAATAAGGGCTACCAGACCACAGGAACTCAAAAGAAGAACTCGTGGCTGTCCAAGATATTTAGTTAGGAGGTGCCTTCTCAATGATTAACAACAACGTCATGCTGGTGGAGGGCAACCGCCTTTATTTGGAGCAGCTTTCCAACATAATTCGGGAAACTGAAACCGTCACCCTGGTGGCCCGTTTCAGGGATGCCAAGGATGCCCTGGGCCAGGGCATGGTATTTACCCCCAATATTATTCTGCTGGATGCAGATAATCCTAATATTATGAGTCTGTTGGAGGAATTTCATCGGGTGTATCCCCATGCGGATATCATATGCACCGGTGAAAAATGGTCCGCTGAAAGCTCCAGTCTCTATGTAAATGCAGGAGCCAAGTGCTTCTTGGTAAAGCCTTTTTCCTCTGAGGAGCTGCTGGATGCCATCTTTGCCTTTAGCAAACCGGCAGCGGGAGGGAAGGAAGCCAAGGTTATGACCTTCTTCAGCCCTAAGGGAAAAAGTGGCAAGACCACCCTTATTGCCAATTTGGCCATGGCCATCTCCAGAAAAACCAATGCCAGTGTGGGCATTATTGACGCCGACCTACAATTTGGAGATATGGCCTTCTTTTTCAACCTAAAGCCACAAAGCACCATTGTGGAGGCCGCCAGAGATACGGATTTCCTTTCTCCGGTGTCCCTTAATTCCTACTTTGTGCCCGTGGCCAAGAACGTGTCCATTCTTTGTGGTACCAAGGAGCCAAGCCTTATTGACAAGGTGAGCATACATTCTTTGGAAACTATTATTAATATGGCCAGAACCATGTTCCAGTACGTGCTTATTGATGTTCCGGCAGGCTTTAATCCCACCTCCATTGCAGCAGCGGAAATGTCTGATACCACCTACATTGTTACCATGCTGAATGGCAGTGGGTTCGAGGTGCAGCATATTCAGCGTTCTATGGATATTTTTACCACCTGGCCTGATTACAAGAAAAGGGTGAAGATTATTCTTACTCGTGTAGAGCCTTGTACTATTACTGCCAAGCAACAAATGGAGGAATTAATCGGCTATCCGGTGGTTGGTATTATTCCTAATGCCTATCTGGATGTGGCCACCGCCGCCGATGACGGCCGTATGGCTCTTGATTTAAAGCCAAACAGCCCTCTCAGTCAGCGAATTAACTATCTGGCGGGGAGAATCACCAAGGAAAAGCAGGATAACGACGATGATTTTTAAGCTAATGATGGCCCTTCTTGCTGCCCTTATAGTTTTTAGTGTATTTATGTTTTTTCTGGGCCGCAAGAACAGTGAAAAACAAAATATCAAGAAGCGTATCGCCTATTTTGCCGACTACCAGGCAGGTCATACAGCTTCTGGCAGGAAAAAAACTCTGGGGGATTTTATAAAGTACCTGCTTCACCGTGGAGGTGAAATGCTGGAGCCCTTTAAGAGGAGCAATTCCCTTGAGCTTAAGATGCAGCAGGCTGACTGGCCCATTACAGGACCAGAATTTCAGCTTATTCTGACCAGCTTGGGCATATTTGGTGCTCTGGCCTTCTTCGCCTATACCCATCAAATAATCAGCATGCTTTTGGGCTTTATTTTCGGAGCCCTGCTGGGATGGGCTGTACTTAATTTTCACATCCAGAGGCGACAGGCTGCCTTTACCAACCAGCTCAGCGATATGCTGAAGATGATTGCAGATGCCATGCGGGCTGGCTTTAGCTTTATGCAGGCCATGGAGCATGTGGCCAGAGAAATGGATGCCCCTGCCAGCAGGGAGGTAGAGAAGCTCATGCGGGAAACCAATCTCAGAGTACCTCTGGAAACCGCTCTGGAAAATATGAGCGCAAGGGTCAAAAGCAAGGACTTTGATCTGGTAATAACTGCAGTGCTGATTCAGCGCCAGGTGGGAGGCAATTTGTCCCAGATATTGGACAGCATCAGTAATACCATTAATGCCCGGCTAAGAATGCGCCAGGAAGTGAAAACCCTTACATCCCAGGGAAGAATGTCTGGAATTATCCTTGCGCTGTTACCAATTGCCCTGGCAGTGTTTATTAATACCATTAATCCCAGCTATTTAAAGCCTTTATTTGAAGAGGAAATCGGCCACATTGCCATAGGAATTGCAGTTTTTTTAGAAATTATTGGTTTTATAGTTATTAAACGGATCGTAAATATCGATACATAGGTAAATAATAATTCATTTTCCCCGTGACTTTTTTAGGGAAAAAGTGTATTATTATTTCGTAGCTATTATTTGTTAATTATTTTAGGACAATTGTAGCAACATTGTTTTGTCTTGAAGGGAGGAACTTATTATGAAGGTTATGCGTTATTTGGAACAGAAGGGTCAGGGTATTGTGGAATATGCTCTGATTCTTGCATTTGTAGTTGCCATTGCGGCAGGTCTTACCAATGCTGGTGGTATTAAAGACAAGGTTTCAGCCATTTTTACTCAGGTAGGAAATACCCTTGATACTGCAAAGAATAATTCAACTACAACTACAAATCCATAATTCCTCTGGATGTATTTAGAAGCTGCATCAGCGGAGGAACGCTAGTTGCAGTGACTACATTCGGAAATCTTTAAAAGAAAAATTAAAACTGAGGAGGCAGAATTATGAGATTCCAAAAAGCACAAGCCATTGTGGAATTTGCATTTGTTCTGCCTCTTTTTCTTTTGCTCATGGTGGGATTATTTTACTTTGGTTTTGCCTTTGCGGACTATCTGATGCTGAGCAATACCACCAGAAGCATTGCCCATGAGGCCTCTTTGGCCCAGGATACTGCCGCTCGCCAGACCATTGTAAAGAACAATATCAAGGATGTTAAGCTCATCAGTGATATCTTTAAATGGGAGCCGGACAGGGAATCCGGGGGAAATAATCAATATCTGGAAGTAAAAAATGAAAATAATGATGTGGTGGTAACAACCAACGCACCTTATAATACAAATTCCTATTTTGGCCGACTTATGAGAAATTTTGGCTCAAGTAGTGCCCTTAAGGGGATTAATATAAAATACACCATGTACCGCCCTAATTCCGGCAGCTCCAGTGGGGGCAGTTAGGCGGTTATTTTGGTGCTTTGAAGTGGAGTGAAGTTACCTTGTCACTTTTGGAAAGATTAGGCCGCCCCAATCAGCGGAATGTACAGGTGAGAATCTTTGCCTCCCTTTCCGTGGATCAGGTGGACAATTCCTTTCAGGAAATTAAATTAAAAATACATCATCGCATAGTGGAGGAAATGACTCCGGAGGAGCAGCGGATTTTATCCACTAAAAATCAGGATGTGCTGGAAATTGAGCATATCATAGATTCCTATGTCCAAAAGGTACTGGATGAAAATCCCTTTGCCATTCCTAGGGGTGAGCGGAGCAGAGTTATCAGTGACCTTAGGGATGAAATGCTGGGACTGGGGCCTATTGAGGGCCTCTTAAAGGATGATTCCATTACAGAGGTAATGGTAAACGGTCCCAAGAAAATTTTTGTGGAGCGTATGGGAAAGCTTATGCTGACAGATATTACCTTCCACAATGATGAGCACCTGATGAATATAATTGAGCGGATTATTTCCCCACTGGGACGCCGCATTGATGAGGCCTCCCCATTGGTGGATGCCCGTCTTAGTGATGGTTCCCGTGTCAATATTATTATCCCTCCACTTTCCTTGGTGGGTCCGGTGGTAACCATCCGTAAGTTTTCCAAAAAGCCGTTGACCTTTGATAATCTCATTAATTTTGGTACCTTGGACCGCAGGATGGCCAAGTTCCTGCAGGCCTGTGTGGCAGCTAAAATTAATATACTGGTAACAGGTGGTACCGGCTCTGGTAAAACCACCACCCTAAATGCCCTGTCTTCCTTTATCCCAAGCAATGAACGCATCGTCACCATTGAGGATGCGGCAGAGCTACGGTTACAGCAGCCCCATGTGGTAATTCTGGAATCCCGCCCTGCCAATATCGAAGGCAAGGGTCAGATTACCATTCGCGATCTTGTAAGAAACGCCCTGCGTATGCGCCCTGACCGCATTGTAGTGGGGGAAGTGCGCTCCGGTGAGGCTCTTGATATGCTGCAGGCCATGAATACGGGCCATGATGGTTCCCTTACCACCGCCCATGCCAACAGCCCAAGAGATGCCCTCAGCCGTTTGGAAACCATGGTGCTCATGTCTGGCTTTGATTTGCCGGTAAAGGCCATCAGAGAGCAGATTTCCTCTGCCATTGACCTAATACTCCATCAGTCCCGCATAAAGGATGGCAGCCGCAAGATTACCCATATAACTGAGGTTCAGCATTTAGAGGGTGATACCATTACCACCCAGGATCTTTTCTATTATCAGATGACGGGTATGGACGAAACTGGCAAAGCCATGGGACGCTTTGTGGCTACAGGACTGCTGCCGGGCTTTTTGGACAAATTCCAAACCAACGGCGTTGAGCTGCCTGATGAAATGTTCCAGAATATGGGAGATGAGGGGGGAATGTATTGATGCTTTTAGCCCTTCTTTTTTCCATGTCTGTGGCTTTATTAATATTTTTACTTTGCTTTGGGTTCATCCAAAAATATGTGGTGCCACAATCCACATATCAAAAGCGTCTTAACTCCATTAATGAACTGAACACAGTGGATGCCACCCGCTTAATGAACAATATGGCAATAAACCGAGAGCAGGAAAAGGAAGACCTTTCCTTTTACAACAGGGTAATAAAACCCCTGACGGACAAGCTGGAAAATAATTTCTTTGAGCTGACCCCAGCTTCACTTACGGATACAATCCAACACAAGCTGACTGTGGCCGGTCTTAAGCAAAAGCTGTCTGTAGGTGGCTTTTCCATTATTTGGGCCCTCTTTGTATGCTTTGCCCTCTACTTTGCCTACAGATATGCCAGCTATCACAGTCTGCCTCTTATGCAGACTGCCCTTTGGCTTGGATTGGGTTTTATTGTTGGTGGTTCGTTACCATTGATGATACTTAATTCACTAATTACCAAGCGACAGGCCAAAATAGTAAAACAGCTGCCGGAGGTCTTGGATTTAATGTGTGTCAGCGTACAGGCAGGTCTCACCTTTGATGCAGCCGTAAAAAAAATCGTCCAGCGCACCCATGGACCTCTCATTGACGAATTAAGGGAAGCCCTGGACGATATGAGCATGGGCGTAGCCAGACGTATGGCCCTCAAGAGTATGTCCAACCGCTGTGAGGTACCAGAGCTGTCCTTATTTGTATCCTCCATAGTACAGGCGGAGCGCCTTGGTACCAGTATCAGCAACACCCTTACTATTCAGGCCGACAATATGAGGGAACGGCGGCGGCAGTCCATCAAGGAGGAAGCCCTGAAGGCTCCCATAAAGATACTCTTTCCGTTACTATTATTTATATTCCCGGCCCTGTTCGTGGTAGTATTGGTGCCAGTTATTCTTAATCTAATTAAGCAATTCTGATACCGGAGGACTGTGAAATGATGATTTTAACCATAAACTGCCATCCTGAGGAAAAATTTAGGCTTACGGTGGCAGATAACTTTTTAAAAAGATTTTTGGGGCTTATGGGGCGATTCAGGCTAGAGCCTAATACGGGACTATTGCTGGCCCCATGCAACAGCATTCACATGATGTTTATGCGCTTTCCCATTGACGTAATCTTTTACGATGAGGAATATAATGTGGTGAAGGTAGCCACAAACCTAAAGCCCTGGACGGGAATATGTGTTGCTCCGGGGGCCAAGGGAGCCATCGAGCTTCCTGCAGGAACCTTAAGCCGTCTTACCCCTGAGGCACTTACCAACATAAAAATAGAACCGGAATCTTCGTGATATATTAAGTATCCGAAGAAACCGGTTCTTTTTTGTTTTTATCTAGAGCACTTCACTTATATTTACAAGATTTACTCTGTAGCTGACAGAGCCAACTCCAGTTCCAGAACCTCCGGCCCCGGAGCCGGAACCGCTGCCCCCACTGCCTGTAGCAGTGTAGTTCCTTTGAATATAATATCCCTGGCTTTGTAGCTGTATCTTGTTACCTGCCACAATACTGCCATAGAAAAGGTGATGATTATCATTAATATGGACAGAACCAAAGGGTGCGTAAATATCCCCCATAAAGGTACCACCGTTACAATTCATCCAAAAATCACCTGACCCATTATATATAAGCACTATCGGCCTACCTCCGGTCATATCGGCAGAGGTATTAAAATTGTTAATGTTATCGCAAATAATATACAGCGGTTTAGTTGTATCACCACTAATAGCCTTGGTGAGATTTACATTCAAGTTTGGAATATTATAGTAAATCACATCCACCCCTTGGCTGCTTAGCTGATCTAAAAAACTACTGTCCAGATTTTGCTGGCTTTGATCCGTAATCTTATAGGTGGAATCCGCAGTCATCAGCTGCTGCACTGTGTCACGATAATAATCTGTTACCTCCAGACTGCCATTATATTCCGGAATATTGATGTACCCCTGTCTTGTAGCTTCATTTACGGTAGTTTGACTATTACCGTCGGTACCAAAGGCCTCTGGCTGCAAATAGACATTCTTTGAAGCCTCATTAAAGGCACCCTCGTCACCAATAACAATTGTTCCATGATAGGTAGAGCAATTATTTTTATTTTGGGAAATATCATAGTTATCAGGATTTTGAACGGAATTAACCGAATCAAAGCCCTGCTTGGCAGTAAACAGATTATCAAACAGGACAAAGCCACCGCTGTTATTTCCCGAAGCAGCCCGTTGAACAGAAATCTGGGCGCAGGCAGCGGCACTTATTTCCGTATCGGACCCTATTTGAGGAAAATAACGCAAAAAATACAGAGGAACTCTTTCCTTGAGAATAACCACATAATAGAATTTTCTGTTCTTCTCTTCTATTTTAGGCGATGATTTAAAGGATGCCTTTGGATCGTTTTGGGTCACATAATTCTGGGCAAATGCATTTGCTCTATCCAGATCGCCACCACTTTCCGCATAAGCACTTCCTCCAGCCAGAGCCGCAGAATCCGCTGCATGTTGAAGCTTGGAATAGTGGGCATATAAATTGCCCAAATCCACCACTAAACCGGCGAAGCACATCAAAAAGGGAATCAGCACTGCAAAGAGAATTATTACAGCACCCCGCTGTTCCTTTATCATAGCCTCACCCCTTTCATTACCAATAAGTAATCAGTTTTATGTCTACTTTATATTATACAGCACTTTTCCATATTATGGCTAACATTTATTTTCATATTAACACATAACTTTTTGTCATAATCCATAATGATGGTTTTTTTTGTCAAAATAGAGTATGATATAGCTTGAAATATTGTTAGATTTTATAGGAGGTTCCATCGTGCGAATCGTTGTAGTTGGCGCGGGAAAGCTGGGCTATTCCATTGCTGAACGCCTTTCCCAGGAAGAATATGACGTAATTGTGGTGGATAACAATGCATCCCGCCTGCAAAATGTTCAGGCCAGTCTGGATGTTCTGGCCATTGAGGCCAACGGCTCCAGCCCTATTACCATGAATAATGATGACATTCGTGGTGCTGACGTCCTTATAGCCGTTACTGCCACCGATGAGGTAAATATGGTGTCCTGCATTCTGGCCAAAAAGCATGGCATTAAGCGTACCATTGCCCGTATAAGGGATATGCAGTTCATTTCCGAAGCCAAGGAATACCTTAAATCCAACTTTGATATAGACCTTATGCTGAACCCTGAGCTGATTATGGCCATGGAAATAAATCGTATTCTCATGGTACCGGCAGCCCTTAACATTGAGGACTTCGCCGATGGTCAGGTCCGTCTTTTTGAAACCAAGATCAAGAAAAAATCCCCTTTGGCCAATATAAAAATGAAGGATTTGGATATGCCGACCACCATTATGGCTGCCATGATTTTCCGTGGTCAGCGCATGATTCTGCCTCATGGTGATGATTCCTTCCAGCCTGGAGATAATGCCTACTTTATTGGTTTAACCCAAGATATTGATAATTTCAGTAAAAATCTGGTGGAGCGCAACAACTCCAAGCTGAACAAGGTCACCATCGTAGGTGCAGGCCGTATGGGACGCTTTGTGGCCACCATGCTTGACAAGCAGCATGTAAAGGTAAAAATTTTCGATACCAAAAAGGAACGTTGCCGTCTGGTAGCCTCCATGTTTAAATACCACGGTAAAGCCATTTGGGCTGATGCAGCGGATATCAACAAAATGCTGGAGGAGGGCATCAACGAGGCTGACGCCCTTATCTGCCTTACAGATGATGATAAGCTTAATTTCCTGTTGGCCCTTTTGGGCAAGCATCACGGAGTCAAAAAGACCATTATCCGCCAGGCTAAAACCGACTATAAATCAATTTTGGCAGAGCTGGGTGTGGATATTTCCCTTTCCTCCAGAGTGCTGGCCACCAATGAGGTGCTGGCCTTCGTCCGGGGCAATTCCGCAGTGTCCCTATTACAGGACGCCAGAGCTGAGGTTACGGAGGTGACCATCCAGGATGGCTGCAGCGTCTGCAATAAAAAGCTCATGAATGCCAAGCTGCCAAAGTCCTGTCTGGTATGTGCCTTTGTAAAGGACGATGTGGTGGAGATTCCAAATGGTAATACTGTGCTGGCTGCCGGTGGCAGAGCCATTATCATTACTGAAAAGCAGGAAACCACCAAGGTCTTAAAATATTTTTACAACTAAGGATAAACGATGGATAAACTGATTCCTTATCTTATGGGCAGGGCATTGCTCCTTTGCTCAGCCTGTATGGCCATTCCCTTTGCCTACAGCATATATCTCCATCATAACTTTATGACGGGAGTATTTGGACAATCTATATGTATTACCCTGCTGATAGCAATATTGCTGATAAAAAAATCCACTAATCCGCCGGAATCACTGTCTGTGTACGGCGGTGCTATCTTTTTGTGCGCCATTTGGGTCACCATAGGCTTTTTCGGCGGTCTTCCCTATTATTTCAGCCATTATTTGGGACCAATAGACGCCTTCGTGGAAAGCGTATCCGGCTTTACCACCACCGGCTATACCAATATTCTGTCCCTTCAGGATCCTGCCCTTATTCTGTGGCGCAGCATGACCCAATGGATGGGTGGTGGCATGATTCTCATGTTTATTGCCACTGTACTGCCTGCCATTACGGGAATGTTTGGTATTAGCTTTGCCATGCCAGTGGCCCTGAAAACCGGCGTAGTAACCATCAACAGACTGCGGAAAAACACCCGCCGTCTCTCCATTCTCTATGCCCTATTAACCATTATCGGCGTAGTCTTCTTCAGCGTTGCAGGGCTTGGCACCTACGATGCCATTAATTTTGCCATGGTCACCATTTCCACCGGTGGCTGTTATTTTTCTGATGCCTACTTATACAATAATGTCTGGTTTGCCTCAGCTGCCATAGTAGGCCTTATAGCCTCAGGAGGCAATGTAATTATTTATTGGCAGGCCATTAAACGCCGCCAGTATTCCATGCTGAAAAAAACTATCCACAATACGGAGTTTCATATCTTCGTGCTGATTATTCTGGTAATCGGTCTGATTTGCGGCTTACATTTATATCACAATAATTACTACAATCTGTCTGACAGTCTACTTTATGGCTTTTTCTCCGTGGCCCTGTATGCCGGCACCACCGGAGCCCCGCCCTTTGAGGTACTGACATGGACAGACTTCGACAAAATGCTGCTTATCGTAGTGGCTTCCATCGGTGGCTGTATTGGTTCCCTGGCAGGAGGCTTTAAGATTCTCAGACTTATGATTCTCTTTAAATCCTGTGCCAACGAAATGACCAGAACCATTCACCCCGATATTATTATGACCATGAAAATCGATGGGGAAATCGTACCTTCAAAGGTAATAAACAGAATTTTGGGCTTTTTCTTTATCGTATTTATTACCATTGCCATTTCCATTCTGGTAATTTCCGCAGCGGGACTGGATATGCAGCAATCCATGGATATTGCCATAGCCTGCATCACCAGTACAGGACCCATTATGCTGTTTCATACCAGCCACAGTGAAATATTGGCACTGCCGGTTATCGTAAAGCTGTTTTGCTGCTTTTTGATGGTTCTGGGCAAGCTGGATATTTTTGCCTTTTTAATTCTTATTTTTGGCAGCCGCCAGCAGCTGCTGCATAAACACTGGTAGGGGGGTGCAACATGAATTATCCGGTGATATATTATATGCTTAGCCGCCTGATGGTTGCCATGTCTGTCACCCTGCTGATTCCATTTTTTATGGCAATACAGCTTAATGAAAATAATGAGCTGGATTTTTTGGCTGCCATATTATGCAGTCTCTCCTTGGCGGTATTTTTCAGTAACCGTGGAAAGATAACCACCAATGACATCAGTATCCGTGAAGGCATTGCCATTACTGGCCTTAGCTGGCTCTTTGCCTCCATAATTGCCTCTCTGCCCTTTTTGACTGGGCACTATATGCCCCTGGTGGATTGTCTTTTTGAAGGCGTATCGGGAATTACCGGCAGCGGAGCCTCGGTGGTAAAGGACATTCCGGGTCTGCCCACCAGTATTATGCTGTGGCGCAGTCTTACTCACTGGCTGGGTGGCTTGGGAATCATCGTAATATTTATTGCCATCGTTCCTCAGACAGGCACCAAGAGCCTGAAAATGTTTGAGGTGGAAACCACAGGGCCAACGGAAAACAGACCCTTGCCAAGGTTTAAGGACACGGCTCATGCCCTGTTAATCGTGTATATTTTCCTCACCTTTATTATTATTGCTCTGCTGCTTTTATGCGGCTTCAGCTTTTCTGACGCCGTAAATAATGCCATGTCAGCCATTGCCACCGGTGGTTTTTCCACCAGAAATGAAAGCATCGGTTACTTTGACAATTTGCCGGCAGAGGTGGTGCTTACCATTGCCATGCTGCTGGGAGGAGGCAACTTCTCCCTTTATCTGATTGCCTGGAAGCAGGGCTATCACAAGATTTTAAAGGACGGGGAATTCATCGCCTATATGGCCCTCTTTGGCTTCTTATCCCTGGCTATTACCACCAATCTCTTTGCTGCCATGGATATGAATCTTTTTGAAGCCTTTCGTTATGCTTCCTTCCAGACTGCGGCCACCATCAGCACCACGGGCTTTTCCAACAGCGATTTTGACTCATGGCCTGCTTTTTCCAAATACTGCCTGCTGATAGTAATGATTACGGGAGGCTGTGCCGGATCCACCTCCGGGGGAATGAAGGTAGCCAGATTCCTGCTGCTGTTTAAGATGATTCATTATATTATTCAGGAGAAGCTTCACCCAAATCAGATAATTCACATGAAGTATGATACTGTAGAACGGCTGGATATTGTGGTTAACAGAGTGGGACGCTTCTTCTTCCTATACGTTTTTCTGGCTCTCATGGGTGCCCTGATTTTCACCATTGAGGGACTGCCTATTATGGATGCCATTGTATTGGGCTTTTCCGCCATAGGAAATGCTGGAGTGGCTTTTGGTGCTGCCAACGACTTCAGCACCTTGAATGATTTGACAAAATACATCTGTTGCGGCCTTATGGTTGTAGGGCGACTGGAAATATTCCTGTTTTTGGTAATGCTTAAGCCATCCTTCTGGCAGACAGGCGCCAGCTGGTAATCTTAAACTTTATATCAAGAAATAAAATAATCCCCTGCTCTGGAGCTGGATCCTTGGCAAAGCCAGGACATAATACCCAAAGCAGGGGCTTTTTTGCATGTACTTTTTTATACTGCTAAATGGTCTTTTACTCTATTAATCATCTGTGGATTAATGTTTTTCTTCGGAGAATAATTCATAATGAAGGACACAACCTCTCTATCAGAGTCAAAACATCCAGAAGGCTTGTTTACTAAATCTGAATCCGCGTTAGAGAAGAATACACAACCATCAATCCAAATATTAATACCATTGTCTTTAAGATACTTAGCCAATGTATGTATTTGCCATTTTAGTTGGTTTAATGGATTTCCCATGGATGAAGTATAACTACCACCTTGTCTGCCCGTCTTGTCTATTGTCCAGCGCTTTTCATATTCATCACAATGGACTACGCCTTTTACGCTTCTGTCTAATACAATGAATACACCATTATTTCCAACCACAACATGGTCCATTTTTGCCTCACCGATACATACATTATTATAAACAGTATAGTATTCAGGCAATCCAGACAAAAACCTTGCTTGTTACTTTATAGCTATGCTCTATCATAGAGCTTCTATTGAATAAATTCAGTTGCTGATTTGCAATGGCGCCCACTCCCATGACTACACCAAGAGCTATAAGCGTTCTGATGGAAAAACCTGTACTGAAGAAGTTTGGAGCTAAAAGATAGAAGAATGCAGCAAAGAATAATACCCCACACGCAATCCCCGCTAAGAGATGTGCCCATTTACTGCCATTTATAGATGATGTTTCTTTTAAATCATTAATTTGAGCCAAAATCAAAAACTTCCTTTCTATTACCAACTATAACCTAAGTATATCAGATTTCATAATTAAAATAGTATTAAATGTTGATAAAATTAATATTTAACCACCTTAAGAGTTGCATAAAAAATGAATTGGCATAGTACCTATGTCTTGCTGGTGGGGGACATAGGTGCTATACTTGTGAACATGGAAAAGTGTAATACATGGAGGTATTAAAATGAACGACCAGGTGATAGTTTGATGCTGTTACCTGTTCGGTGTCTAAGGAGGATGGATAATGAAATTACGAAAAATTTTGGCGGTACTGTGGGCAGTTCTGCTACTGTTAGTTGGCACCTGTTATGCCGAGAATACGGAAGATCCCATTATTGCCTATATAGATTATGGGTATTACAGATTGAATATGCCTAGCGTCAAAAAAGTTGAGTACTATGGTTATTCTTTTATCGAATGCTCATATACCAGACATCTTGAGCAGATGCTTCCCTATGGCATTCCCTATGTAACTCAGAGTGGACCATATTATGCCTGGTTTGACCCACTAAACAACAAAATGCTGTATTTGGACGAAAGCCAGCCGAATGCAGATAAAAACTGGTATGACATGAGTTATTTAAAGGACATAGGAGGCGAGTCTCAATATGCCTATAATGCCATAAGAGATTCCTTCCCTAATCTTTGTGAGGAAGTGCTCACTGACAACCAATTAGCCAGTGAAAAATACGGTAATGAAATTTCCAAGGCCATTGCAGCCCAAAAGGATGAGGATTGGAAAACAGAGTACAATTCCTTGAAGCAAGCCTACGATAAGGGTTGCCAGTCTCAGGGAATACTGCGTGATTTGGCAGAGTCTGCCTGGAAATCAGGCGACTATGATACAGCTATTGAATGGGCTGGCAAACGAATTGAGATGAACCCTTCAGGCGATGCTTATAATACGCGGGCATGGTGGTATTATCTGTTAGGACAAAATGATAAAGCACTGGAGGATGCTGAATGGGCGGTATTTAAGGATAAAAATTATGCTTATATACTGGATACCCGTGGCAGTATTTATTATGAATTAGGCCAATATGACAAGGCGATTGCTGATTTTAATGCGGCTATAAAGCTCGATGACAAATTTGCCCATGCGTACTTCTACCGCAGCAAGTGTTATGAAGCTCTGGGAAATAAAGATAAAAGCAATGCTGATTATAAACAAGCCAAGAAATATGATAATGAAATAATTGATGACAAAACAGTATTTGCGAACCAGCAAAGTCAGATGGTTGCAAAGAATCAGTTGGCACATCAGCAGAAGCTGAACAAGTACAAAGACACTTTAAAGAAGCTCAACGATGCTGTATATGTATGTAATAATGCATCCCAGTTCCCAAAGCGGACAGTATTTGACTCTGCAAACGCCATTATCATCGATACTGAAAAAATCAAATACGATGAAGGTGAGGAGTTCTACCAGGAGGTAATTCCTCAGGAAGTTCGTAATAATTATGAAAATGGTGTGTACCAGCAGCAGTATGAACAGCTGAAGGCAGAAGTAGAGGCTGAAGAGGCTGCCGCAGCAGCTGCTGTTGCTGTAAATGAGCCTCAGATAGCGGCTGCACCAGTGCGTAGAACTACCTATGCCTGCAACAGCGAGTGTGATGCCATTGCGCAGAATCCTTCATCACGTCACAATCTCCGTGATGAGCTTTGGGAATCATTACATCCTGACCGCTTCCAACATTCTAAAACTGTTGCAGATGCAGCAGCATATTGGAGCAATAATGTTATTTATTATTGTTCGTATAAAGAGTGGAAACTTGAAATGCCAGAAAACATAAATTATACACGTAACCAACTGCAAAGAAACAATGTGACCGATTATGGGACATACGTAATAGTTACTGAAAGTCCGACGGAGAAATATCATTATATTTGCTTCGACTTTAATTTTGACACAAATACTTTTTACATATATGACAACAAAACAAAGAAGCATGACTATTCTTTAATATTTGTTAAGGATCCGTCTAATGGACGGCCACTGGCTCATCTTGTGAATATTTCTGGCCAAAAAGGAAATTTTGGTGATGGTTTTGTAGACTGGACAGAAAGGGATTATTCCGATAATGTCGAGGCATTCTTTGCGAGAAATGTTGTAGACTTTGTTCCAACACTTCAAACAGATGGTTTCCGTCTTTTCCTCCAATACAGTGGAGTCTTGTTTTAAGATATAGCAAAATATAGCAAACACGCCCTTATTCATGGTTATTTTCCATGAATAGGGGCGTATTTTTTATGCTGTAAATTAATTTAAAAAGAATTCATTTTCCACTGCCATACACAAAGCGTGGTAAACCGGCAAATGAAGCTCCTGAATCTTGTAGGTCTCCATTTCAGGAACGCAGATAGAAATATCACACAGTTCCTTCAGCTTGCATTCACGGCCACCAAGGAGGCCGATGGTCTTTATGCCCTTCACCTTGGCCATTTGCACCGCGTAAATCACATTAGTGGAATTGCCGGAGGTACTGATGCCAATAAGGATATCCTCCTTAGTTCCCAGTCCCAACACCTGCTGTGCCATGGCCAAATCAGGAGCCTGGTCGTTGGCAAAGGCACTGTTCAGGGCCACTGCATTCATAAGGGAAATGGCTGGCAAAGCCCCCTGGAGATTATCCCGTAAATAATCCGCCTCGTTTGGACATACTTCCTTCATCTTGCCATATAGCTCATCATCAATTGGGCGCTTCAAAATAAATCCCTTCATGAGCTCACCCACAATATGCTCAGCATCAGAGGCGCTTCCACCATTACCACAGGCAATCACCTTGCCACCATTGCTATAGGAAGCGCATATAGCCTCCACAGCCTCCTGAATGGAGCTGCGGCACACCGCCAATGCAGGATAGCGTTTAACTAAATCATCAATCATATTTAAAGTAGTGTTTTTCATATTTCTCACCTCGTAACAATTTCTAAATTATATGTATGAAATGGCTGGGGAAGATATATACGGACATATTTTACCTTGGTACTTAGTGAATTCAAGCCAACGGCGCCGAATGAGCTTAGTACCACTAGGTAAACTAGAGAGCGCGAGCGTTCCGTATATACTTTTCCAGCTATTTCCGGATATTCCCAGCCCTATTTACTATTATTAATGAGCTTCTGAAGCTCCCGCACCTGGTGCAGATGAGTCTCATAATCCAGATCATTGGCATCGTACTGCATACGCTTCTTCAATTCGTCTATACGCTTCTGGAGCTTTTCCTTAACTTCCTGACTAAGAGCCATGGATTCTACCACCTTTTATTTTTATCTAACACATTATAACTTGTTGTACAAAAAAATAAAAGAGTGCCGTCAAAAGACGACACTCTAAAATATCTCCTAGCTTATTGAACTTATTCCTCACGGAAACGATCAACGATACATGCGCAGGCTGCATCACCGGTAATATTAACGGCGGTACGGAGCATATCGAAGATACGGTCTACACCAAAGAGGATTGGCAAAGCCTCGATTGGAATACCGGCTGCTACCAATACAGCAACTACCAGCAGGGTAGGACCAGGCACACCGGCCTGACCAACAGCACCCAAGGTGGAAGTAACGATAATGGCAATATACTGGCCAAAGCTCAGCTCCATGCCAAACATCTGAGCAATAAAGGTGGCTGCCATTGCATAGTATGCCGCATTACCATTCATATTAATGGTAGCACCCAGTGGCAGAGCAAAGGAAACGGTACCTTTATCAAGGCCAAATTCCTCCTCGTTGGTCTTCATGTTCAATGGCAAGGTAGCCATGGAAGAAGCAGTGGAGAATGCAAATACCTGGCACTTCCACATGCTCTTGAAGAACTGAACATAACCAACCTTCTTGGAGAAGAGGGCTACAGAACCACCAATCATTACATAGGTAACGATGGCCAGTACAATCACATAAAGAACAATCAGATTGATAATCTTAACCAATACGTCATAGCCGAAGGTACCGGTGGCATCAGCCATCAGGGCAAATACACCGATAGGAGCTACACACATAATAGCGGTCATAATCTTAATGAAAATCTCGGTAAAGTAATTGAAGATGTTCATCATGAACTGCTTCTTATCCTCATCCAGCATAGCCAAGGCAAAGCCTACAAACAGGGCAAATACGATGGTCTGGAGGATGTTACCCTGAACCAGGGCAGCAAATGGATTAGTTGGAACGAAGCCGATTACAGTTTCCCAGAAGCCTGGAATCTGACCGCTCTGGGACATATCAATATCGATAGCTGCCTCAGAAATAGCTGCCATATTGATACCAGCACCTGGCTTGAACATCTCACTGAAGAACAATCCCAATGCTACTGCTACGGCAGTGGTTACACCGTAATAAATAAATGTTATAAGACCGATTTTACCTGCACCTTTGGAATTTCCCAATGAAGCAGCTCCTCCTACTAATGAGAAGAAAACCATAGGCACAACTACCATTTTGATGAGTGACATAAACAAATCACCCACTGGAGCAAACATGTGGGCTGGTGGCCCCATTACCAGACCTACGACAGCACCCAGGATTGTGGCAATAATAATCCACTTGCCCAGACTGTCAAGAATAGATTTCTTACCTTCTTCTTCTGACATTTTTCATCCCTCCATTAATAATAAAAATAATTAGATAAATGATATAAATTCGCTGAAAATTCACACTATTCTCAGCTTTACACATTTTTATTATAGCAATTATTTTTTGTTTTGTATACTCCATACATACTTTTTTTAATATGTCTATCTAAAAAAGACGGGTTGTCTGATAAATTTTAAGATAATTTGTTAATTCACCTCATAAATTGTATAATTTGTTTTGTGAATACCGGCAAGGAGGGCCAACTATGGAATTGTCTTATTTTGAGCAGCTACGACGGGAATCCCAGGCGACTATAGAAGAATATAAACGGAAAAGCCAGCTTTTTACCACCAAGCGCACCCTGTCCTTTTTGGCACTTTTGGTGACGGTGGCAGTGGCATACGATATGAATTCACCCTGGCCCCTGTTGGCAGGAATATTGATTTTTGCCTATTTCTTCTATTTAATAAGAGGCCACAGCCGCCTCCACGATGACCTTAATTACGAGATAAACCGGGAAGCCGTCATCAATGATTATATTAGCCGTTTTACAGGTGACTGGAAAAAATTTGAGGACAAGGGAGAGGATTTCCTTGATAGAAACCTTACCCAGGACATTGACCTTAATATATTAGGAGATGCGTCTATTTTCCAATTCCTTAATATAGCCCGTACACTGGAGGGCCGCCGCCTTCTGGCCAGTCGTCTTGTGCCTTATCCAATTAACACCCATGAACTGAAGCTGCGTCAGGAGGAAACTGACTTCTTTAATAACAGGGTGGAGGAATCCATCAAGCTGCAGGCCATCAGCCGTCAGATTCCCTTCAAGCACAGTGTCCAAACCCTTTTGGACTACCTTAAGGACAGACAGCATGACCCTGGTTCCTTCATTAATAAATTGATATTTATTCTGCCTGTAGTTGCCCTTATACTTCTTGGAGCTGGCCTGATGAATCTGATTCCCATGGAAGCGTCCATAGTAATATTTATCATACAACTTGGAATTGCCTTGGTATCCCTGGGAAAAAATGCTGTTCATATAACCCCCCTTTATAAGCTTAACAAAGAATTAATTACCTATTGCCAGCTGCTATATACCATGAAATCCATGCTGCCTGAAAAAAGGGGACGACTTGATCCCTCAGAAATTGATGAGGCACTAAAGCCAATCAGCAGTCTGGGAAAGCTGTGTGCCATGGCAGAGGTGCGCCACAATTTTATTTTGCTGTTTGCACTGAACGCCCTGTTTTTATGGGATTTTCATGTGGTAAGAATGTTTATTGGCTGGCAAAAGGAATATGGCCATAAGCTGGAAAAGTGGCTGAACATTTGGTATGAAGCAGAAGCTGCCATAAGCCTGTCCGTTATCGGTCATATCAGGCCGGATGCAATTATGCCGGAGCTGTTGGCTGATAACCCTAGCATTCCCCATATAGAGGCAGATAAGCTGAGCCATCTTCTCATTCCTTATGTAGAGAATGTACCAAATTCTCTTACCTTAAAGCCTTCTCTAAATATCATTACCGGCTCCAATATGTCAGGCAAAACCACGTGGCTGCGGACTCTGGCCAGCTCCTGTATTCTGGCCTACGCAGGTGCACCGGTATGTGGCAAGGGCTTTAAGCTGACTCCTGTACATGTTCTCACCTCCATAAGGGTTAATGATGATCTTGGCAGTGGCATATCCACCTTCTATGCTGAGCTTATACGCATAAAAAATATGATTGAAGTTGCAGATAAGGGTATCCCGATTCTTGCAGTTATCGACGAAATTTTTAAGGGTACCAACTCCGCTGACAGAATCGTAGGGGCAGAGGCCGCACTGAAGCATCTCAGCCGCACTAATCTCATTACCCTGGTTTCCACCCATGATTTTGAGCTGTGCAATATTAAATCAGACCAGGTGCCTGTAAACAATTACCATTTTGAGGAGCATTTCCATGAGGATAAGCTTCTCTTTGATTACACTATGAAGGATGGCCCGTGTAAAACCACCAACGCTCAGTTCCTGCTCAAGCTGGTGGGCATAAACTAAAACTCTCCCCGTGAGCTGTGTCGCCATTGACACCTCGGGAAGAGTTTTTTTCTTCTCACATATTCAGTTGTTAATCCTTCAGCAGCTCCTTGGCAGTAAACTGATCCGTTATGAACACATTGGCATAATGACCCTTTAAAGCTGCCCTGATGGCAGGCACCTTTGCCTCACCACCGGCAATCATAATGCTGTGCTCCTTGTTCCTAAGCTCATCAAGGGTGATACCCACAGTACGGGCATCCAGCTCCTTATTACAGATACGTCCATCTGCATCAAAGAAACGGGAACAAATATCCCCCACAGCTATCTGCTGAATTCTTGTCTGTTCCTCCTGGTCAGTATAGCCCAGACGGAAGAACAAGGCATTTGGACGAACCGTACCAACGCCAAAAACGGCAATATTGGCATGGGAACCCATTTCCAGAACCCTCTTGATATGACGGTCCTGATCCACCATTTCCTTTACCTCACGACTGCCAAACACTACCGGCAACGGCAGATATTGGGCAATGGTGCTGTAGTTATTGGAAAAATTCTCCAAAATGTCCTTGGCGTAGTTGCGCCACTTGGAATGGGTGACACCACCCTCCAGCTGCACAATCTGTGAGCCCTTCAGGGCCTTTGGCAACAATGAACAGGACATTTCATAAAGGGTGGTCCCCCAACCAACACCTATCATATCCCCGTCCTGCACTATGGAATCAAGATACTCGGCTGCCTTGATACCGATGTACTTCTTGATTTCATTTTCATCATTGATGGTGGAAGAAGCTATACGCACCTCATGGAGATTATACTTTTCCACAAGCATCTGCTCCATGTTGGACATATCCTCCACCGGATCCATAATCTGGATTTTAACGTAGCCCTTATCCTTGGCATATTGCAGCAGCCTCGACACCGACGGCCTTGATATGCCCAGCTCCTCCGCTATCCGTTGCTGACTGTATTCCGAGCGGTAATACAGCTTGGCCACATTTATGGATAGCTTGTCCCTGTCACGAGTCATACCCCTTTTCCCCCTAAATACTCTATTATGCCAGAAAAATCGTTCGCATAATTGTAAACACAATTTCATTATCTATGTTACAAATGTAAAAATCAAGTAATAATTAAAATTTACTGAAACTTTTTTCAAAAAGTGAATTTCTATTATTAGCTACTATATTAAAGATTACTTGTGCCATCTATATTCTTGTGATTTAATAAATATTAGAGGTGAAAAAATATGAGTGAAACCCAAAATGAGCATATAGAAAACAGAGATATAGAACCGAAAATAATTGACAAAATTTCAGATAAAGCAGATGCCCCAAAATCACCTGCACCAGAGATTTCTACCCAGAGGGAAATGGACGAAAACGCACCCCTCAAGGAAGAAGCTTCACCAAGAATTGATTTGCAAATGAAAAAGGAATTTGTGCGAAAAAGAAAAACTCTTGGTAGCTATGTTAAGAAATTCTTCATACTGTGCTTTGGTGCCTTTCTCTACGCCGTGGGCCTGGAAACCTTCCTTATTCCTAACAATATCATTGATGGTGGTGTGGTAGGCATATCCATTATGGCTGCGTCCCTTACCCCAATCAGCTTCAGTGTGTACCTGGTAGTCATTAATATTCCCTTCCTATATTTGGGATATAAACACATCGGCAAAACCTTTTCCATATCCACTATAGTTTCTATTTTGTTGTTATCTCTGTGGACTGAATATTTTAAGCCGGTACCCCAGGTGACGGATGACTTCTTTTTAGCCGCCATCTTCGGTGGTATTGTGGCCGGTATTGGTGTGGGACTGATAATCCGAAACAGCGGCTCCCTGGATGGTACGGAAATCGTGGCCATTATCATGGACAAGCGTACCACCTTCTCCGTTGGAGAAGTAGTGCTGTTCTTCAACATCTTTATTCTTGGTGCCGCCGGCTTCGTATTTGGCTGGGACAAGGCCATGTATTCACTAGTGGCATACTTCATTATTTCCAAGATGATTGATGTGGTAATCAAGGGTCTGGACGAATCCTACGCCGTAATGATTGTATCCGAGGAAAGCGATGAAATAGCCGATGCCCTTATGCACCGCCTGGGCCGTGGTGTTACCTTTATAAAGGGCATGGGAGCCTACACCGGAGATCCCAAAAAGGTTATTTATTGCGTAGTAACCCGCCTGGAGGTGGACAAGCTGAAGGATATTACCATCGACAAGGATGAAAACGCCTTCATTACCATAAACCCTGTTCACGACATAGTAGGCGGCCGCTTCAAGAAAAAATCCATACATTAAACCAAAACTGGAAAAATGTTTACATTTTTCCAGTTTTTTTGTGCCCAAAATTTCCTCCAACGAAAAAGTTAATAACTTTTCCACATTTTTTAAAAAAAAAGCAGGAATGTCCCCCCCGTGGAATTATATCCATATATTGAATACATTGTTGCGGGACCTTTGGATAACTAAAAAAACGAGGGGGGATGAATAGTGCCAAGTGCAGATAATCGCGTTGGGATAGTACAGGACTTGTTTCGGGGAAAATATGAAAACGATACTAACTCTGATTTCATCAATAGTGCTACAACAAAAGAATTAATAAAGGTACTGTTGAAAAATAATAATATTGAAAAAATCCTTTTATCATGTATAGCTGGGTCGCCCCCTTTATTGGCTGTAATTGGTGATGTAAATAAATTTCTCAATAAAAACAAATCAGATCAAGATATTTTTGATAGGGATGGGAAAATAAGGGATTCTTGGAAGCAAAATGTTGGCAAGTTAGTTGGTTCTATTGCCTATTTTATGGGTTATACCAGAAATAAAGAAATTAATTTTGAGGGATTCTCTAGTTATTTTACTAATGCTTCAAATTTTAAAAGAGAAACATCTTGAAGGGAGAGAAAAGGACAATGAAAAAATCATTATTTATCACATTATGTATACTGGCCATATTAGCAGTTTCCCTACTTATAGGGGGATGTGGCAGTAAAAATGATGAAAATATGGATGCCAGTTATTATCGTAAAATATTAATGCTTCCTGATGGTCAGTTACTTTGCTCCTTGGAGGTTGAGGCGGATAAGGTAAATACCGCAGGTGCTGTTTGCAAAGTTGAGAAAAAGGATGGCAAGATTAGGAGAATTACAGCACTATATGATGGACAAAAACCAGATCAAGGCTTTTGGACAGGTTATAGTGGTGTACTATCAGTTCTTGATAAAGCAGATTTATTATCCACTAATGGTTATGAGTATAAACTATATTTTCATATACTGGAAATATCAGAAGATGGGGATGATTTGCTCTATACCGAGACTGGCACAAAACAAACAAAGGAAATACGACGTTTTATAGATGGTGTCAAGGGAAAACCAACCAGTATAAAAAGTGAAGGAAAATTGCAATATGATGCCCAAGGAAGATGTACGGCTATAACTTCCAGTAGTAAAAGAACAGAATTTGGTTATACCGGAGATTCTGTATTGCCAACCAGCATTGTAGCATATAATTCCGACGGAAAAAAATTAGCCTTAGAAATCCCTTTAATGACTTGGGACGAACATAATCGTATAACTAAAGTTGTTATTAAGGGCGATTGGGCATATGATGAAAAATTACGGAATAAAGAAAAATTTGCAGGTGACGAAGCTGTTGGTTCACTAGGATGGGTAAAATTTGATATGGCAGAAATGACCCAGGCTTTCTATGAGGGGGACAATCCTAATCCAATAAGTGTACGAGCCTATAAAGCATCTGGTACTCCAACTCGAAGTAGGAAAACCGGTGTTCACGAGTATGCCTACCGCTATGATGATAAATACAATATGATTAGCGTGGAGGCATTAGTTGGTAAAAATGTAAAAGAACCAGTTATGGCTATTCCATTGGGTGAATCCAAAGATAAAAAGCAAAAATTTTATTGTGCCACTTGTAGGTTTGCCTATGACGAAAAAGGGCGTCGGGTAGCATGGGCAACCTATGGAAAAGATGGTCGACCAGTAAATGGTGCCAGTGGCTATGCTGAAGAAGACAAATTTTATGGTGATGATGGTTCTTTTTCACTAGGACAAGTATATTTTGGAACTTTAGGACAACCAATAAATAGGAATAGCGGCGAAAAAGATGTACCTAATTATCATATAAGCATTTTTATTGATATGGGAGATGGCAAGAGTGAAACCCATTACTTTAATATGGCAGGAGAATGGTTAGGAGTTAATCAGTTCGAAGCAAAGGAAAAAAATGAATTTACTACCTCCCGATTTAACAAAGACAGCGACCTAGAAAAGTTAGCTAAAAAACAGGCTCAACCGATTATTCTGGGCAAGATGGGCTTAATGCAGTTTGTCCATGAGGAAAAGGATATACCAGAAGCAACGCCAAAGCAGACAGATACTGCCTCTACAAATACTACAGTCATGCTTAATAGTCCACTAAAGGCAAAGGATTTAACCTTGGGCAAGCTCTCCATTGGTGACAACACTTCCACTATAAGATCCTCCATGGGGAAACCGATTGAAGTTGTCACGGAAAACGGCCAGCTCCATTGGAAATACCATGAAATTGATATAACACTTGTCAATGACACGATCAGCACATTGATATCCAATAGTCCAGGAGTATTCACCCCACGGGGAATACATGAAGATTCATCTATAGATGATGTATTTAAAAATTATGGTAAAGACTATCGTTATGAAGAATACAATAATATCCAGCTTTATGAATACCCGATAACCTCCAAGGATGGTGCGCCTTGCCTTCTGCGTTTTGCCGTCAAAAAAGGCGAAAATAAGGTGTATTACATAAGTATGAGAAAAATATAGTAATGAAGTCCATTACTATAGATAAATGGGGGTGAGTGTATGTCAAAAATTTGCACAAAATGTGGAAAATCATTTGCTGATTCCTTTAATTTTTGTGAGTCCTGTGGCTCACCACTAGTGGAGCTGATTGATAACCCACCGCCTAGTGAAAATCAATCATCCTTACAATCGGTTTCCCCTGAAGCTGTTGAACAGGATGTTAGGAATCCAATGGTTGTACTTTTTGTTATTGGATTTTTAATTTACTGGGGAGGATATAGCCTTAGTCATTATATTGGAGGTAGCATTGCTAGCATAGTATTTGCTATCTTAATGTTTATACTTTTGGGTGTTCCAATTTTTTCTGGTATGAAGACATTTTTACAACCTAAAATAGGTAAGTTTTCGGCATTTGGAATAAGCCTGACTATAATATATGTTTTCCTCTGGAAAGAATATCCTTGGCTAATCGTTTTCGAAATGCTGGAAAAATTCATCTATCCGACAAAATTTATCATATCAGAAATTATTAGAATGTTGTGCTTTGTGCCAACAGCCTTATTGTGGGCATTCTGCGTAAATATATCAATGCAAAATGCCAAAAATAGTCAATATTAAAAAACAGGGTATGGGAACTGCAACTGATATGCTTCCCATACCCTGCTTTTCATTACAATTAACCATAAAGCTGTATTTTTGAATAGATATTCTATCCTACAAATTATCAAACCCGCTAAATACCAATTTTTTTAGGAGTAAAACTAATATTTAATACCATCCCCATCCCATCAGCTAATCTCTGTAATAACTTGATGGACGGATTGCGAGAACCGTTTTCTATGCGACTTATTTCTGTCTGAGCAATTCCGGTACGCTCAGACAACTCCTTTTGAGTTAGATTGCTTAAGGTTCTGGCATCTATTAAAGCTCGGATAATCTTAAACTCAGGCTGCATTTCTTCATAAGCCTTGGCAAACTCAGGGTCTTTCATACATTCGGCCTTATATTCTTTTAATGTCTTCATGCCTATCACCTTTCCTTGTAATGTAGTCCTGACGACGCTTTATAGCCATTTCAATTTCAGAATCTGGAGTTTTATCTTTTTTCTTTACAAATCCATTAGTAATAATTATTTTTCCACCAGTATAGAAAAAGAACAATGCTCGTGTTATATTATTTCCGAAGTTACACCTTAACTCGAAAATATCATCTCGTAAATATTTGGTATATGGAGCACGAAGTGAAGTACCTTTTTCTTCTAGTAATTCCATCATACCAACCATCTTAGCCCGCATTTTTGGATCCAAATCCCCCAAGAAATCATCTACAGGTGTTTTACCATCAACCGCTTCGTAAAATTCAACCTCAAAGTTCATAGATATTGCCTTTCCTAAAGTATATGAGATATATATCATAAAGTCAATATTAGCATTTTTAATATTATAAATTATTATATAATATTTACATAATTATTTTATAATTTATTATAAATATACTTATAATATTTGTCTATTATTTTTATAATTATATTAATTTGAGGTTAAAATGATGACTAAAAAAAGCTATAGCCGGGTATTGATATGCAATCAATCCAGCCATAGCCTTTTTTTATTCAAATATTAATTTAAAATAGCTGCTTATTCCAGCTCATCAAATACACTGAAATGGGATTCATAGCGTCCCTTAACATGGTTGATACCCATATACTTAACAAATGGTGCCAGCTCCTCCAGCTTCATTACGCGGATATCACCATCCAGATTTGCCATAACAACCTCCGGAATATCGAATTCCGCCATAACCTGCAGACAGCCACCGCATGGCACAAATGGATTCTCCGTATCTGCCACCACGGCAACCGCATCAAACTCCTGCTTGCCATCGGAAATAGCCTTATAAACCGCAGCCCTTTCAGCGCATACGGACAAGCTGCTGGAACCGTTTTCCACATTGCAAGCTCCATACAAAGTGCCGTCAGATGCTAAAATGCAAGCACCAACTTTAATGTTAGAATAAGGGCTGTAGGCTTTCTGGCGGGCATCCTTGGCCATCTTAACCATAGTGTCGCAAATATCTTCATTTAACATATTTCATGGCTCCTTTGCTTAATATTTTACAAATGTAATAATACCGATACTACTTAGGTATATTTTATTCGATAAGGATAATTTTATCAATTCATTTTTTCCAAAGCCCAAAAGCCCTGTTTATACACAATTTCCACAGGTTATCCACAGTTATTAACATATATCCACACAATATGTGTTCTATTTCTGTGGATAAAGTGGATAACTTTGTGAATAACTCAATATATAGTGGCTTTTTTCATCCAAAGCACAATATATAGGTTCATTTTTTCAAAAATATCCAACTAAACTTGTGGATATTTTACATCTCCTTTTCATTTTTGAAAATTATACTTGAAATAATGAAAATATTATCCACAATTAGTTGCATAAGTTATTTGAAAATAATATACTAGTTGGGCAGTTTAAATTTAAAAATAGAATTCTTTCATAAAAAAATAAAAGGAAGCGAAGATATTGCCAAATAATAAATATAACCAAGAACCACCCATATATCGCTCTAAGCGACGCCGGAAAAAGAAAAGCAACTTCTGGCCAATGTTCTTGCTGCTATGTGCCTTTGTAATCGCTGCAGTGGCAGGAGCCCTGTTTGCCTCATCTGTTCTCTTCGAAAAGCCTGCCAAGCCTGAAAAGGCAAATCTTATGACGGCCAAGGACAAAATAATCGTCATGATTATGGGTGTGGATGAACGAGAAGGGGATGTGGGCCGCTCGGATACCCTGATGGTGGCCACACTGGACCCTAAGAAGAAAAAGGCAGCTCTCCTGTCTATTCCTCGTGATACCCGTGTAAAAATCAAGGGATATGGCTTTGATAAAATCAATGCAGCCTATGCCTATGGAGGCCACGAGCTGACCCGGGACACCGTGGAGGATCTAATTGGTGTTCACATGGAGCACCATATCCTGATTAATATAAAATCCTTCAAGAAAATTATTGATGCCATCGGAGGCGTGGACATAAACGTAGAGAAGCGAATGTACTACGAGGATGTATGGGATGACGATGGGGGCCTTCTCATCGACCTTCAGCCAGGGCTGCAGCACATGGACGGCGATACTGCCATTACCTATGTACGTTACCGTGATGAGGAGGGTGATATTGGCCGTATCAGACGCCAGCAAAAATTCATGCAGGCCGTAATGGATAAGGTAACATCCCCGGCTATTATTCCACGTATTCCGTCTATTATCAAGGAAGTGGTGGGCTCGGTACAGACAGACCTTTCTGTAAAGCAGCTTATTGAATTTGCCACCTCCCTTAAGGATGCCCAAAAATCAGGGCTGCAGGCAGAAATGCTGCCTGGAAAGCCAATGTATATAGATGGTGTAAGCTACTGGATTCCTGATCTGGGTAAGCTGAGAACCACTGTTGCCAATACCCTTGATACTACCCTGGATAAGAATCTCAGAGATGATCTGGCAGAGGATACCCGTGAATATGAGGAATCCATTCCAAACAATGCCCGGGAGCTCAATGCTGAGGAGGCAAGGGAAATATATCGTCATGAGAACACTGAGGATATAGAAAGAGCAAAGCAAATTACCAAGAGGGAGTCCACTGATGAAAAGCTGAGAAAGGACCCTTACGAAATAGAGGAGTCATCAGTGAAGCAGGAGCCTGTGGTGCAGGAAACCAAGCCAAAAACCAAGGGGCCGACTCCATCTCCTACAGTACCTAGTGCCGGAAAAACCGCAAATTAAACTTTAAAAATCATATGGACGATTGCCTAGTGCAGTCGCCCATATTTTTTTGCACCAAAAAAGAGGACGTCGTCACTAATTTCTCTCAGTGCGACATCCCCTAATTTAATTAAATGTTAGTCATTTTTCTGCAACAGAGTTGCCATGGAGGAAACCTTATCTCCCTCACTTGGCTTCATAATGATAACACCCTGGGTGTTGCGGCCAATCTGGCTGATACCGCTGATGGAGGTTCTCAGAACCACACCGCCCTCAGTAATGAGAAGCAGCTCATGATCCTCCTGAACCACTGCCATGCCAATTACCTTACCGGTCTTTTCAGTAACCTTAAGGTTAATCAGGCCCTTGCCTCCGCGGTGCTGAACGGTGTACTGGTCAATGGTGGTACGCTTGCCCAGACCACATTCAGTAACAGTAAGCACGTCAGCATCTTCCTTCAGGCTGTCCATAGCCACCACCTCATCACCAGGGGTAAGTCTGATACCCTTTACGCCTCTGGCTACGCGGCCCATAACGCGAACCTGGTCCTCCTCAAAGGCAATGGCCATACCATTTTTGGTACCCAGCATAATCTTCTGCTGACCATTGGTAATCTTAACACCGATGAGCTCATCATCCTCCTGAAGGCTGATGGCAATAACGCCAATCTTACGGGAGGTATTGAAGTCAGACAGGCTTACACGCTTAACTACACCCATCTTGGTGGCCATAAAGAGGTACTTGTCAGGATCATAATCCCTTACCTGAATAACAGCACTAACCTTCTCGTCCTTATCCAGCTTCAGCAGATTAATAAGAGCTGTACCCTTGGCGGTGCGGCTAGCCTCTGCAATCTGATAAGCCTTGAGATAATATACGCGGCCTTTGTTTGTATAGAACAGGATGGTATGATGGTTGGTGGTGATCAGGAGATTTTCAACGAAATCGTCCTCCTTGGTAGGCATACCATTTACACCAGTTCCTCCACGATTCTGTCTTCTATATGTATCCAGCTTAATGCGCTTGATATAATTTCTGTGGGTAATGGAAATAACCACATCATCATCAGCAATCATATCCTCAATATCAATCTCACTCATATCGTGGGTAATATTGGTACGACGCTCATCACCGAACTTGCGCTTAACCTCGGTGAGCTCCTCCTTGATGATTTCCATGATTTTCCACTCATCAGCCAATACAGACTTCAACCATTCAATCCTCTTTAAGATTTCCTGGTATTCTTCCTCGATCTTCTCACGCTCCAGACCTGTGAGGCGCTGAAGTCTGAGATCAAGGATAGCCTGTGCCTGCTTTTCACTGAGGCTGAAGCCTTCCATAAGGGCAGTACGGGCAATATCAGCAGTACGGGACTCACGGATGGTGGTAATTACCGCATCAATGTGGTCCAGAGCAATATTCAAGCCCTCTAAAATATGGGCTCTTGCCTCGGCCTTGGCCAGCTCGTAACGAGTACGTCTGGTAATAACATCCTCCTGATGCTTAATGTAGTAGTGAAGAACCTGCTTCAGGGTCAGCACCTTTGGCTGATTTTCCACCAAAGCCAGCATAATAACACCAAATGTTTCCTGCATCTGGGTATGCTTATAGAGCTGATTAAGCATAATATCAGGATTTATATCCTTGCGAAGCTCCATAACGATACGCATACCGCTGCGGTCAGATTCATCTCTAAGGTCAGTAATGCCTTCGATCTGCTTATCACGAACCAGCTCAGCAATCTTTTCAATAAGACGTGCCTTATTCACCTGATATGGAAGCTCAGTAACGATAATACGAGGCTTGCCATTGGACATGGTCTCAATATTGGCCTTGGCACGCATCTTTATCTGACCACGGCCGGTGGAATAAGCACTCTTAATGCCAGCAGTACCCATAATAAGACCGCCAGTAGGGAAATCAGGTCCCTTAATAACGGTCATAAGCTCCTCAGCCGTAGCATCAGGATTATCAATAAGCATCAGCACACCATCAATAACCTCATTCATGTTATGAGGAGGAATGTTGGTGGCCATACCTACAGCTATACCGGATGTACCGTTTACCAAAAGCTCAGGGAACTTTGATGGCAGTACAGTTGGTTCCTTTAAGGATTCATCATAGTTAGGCGTAAAATCAACGGTTTCCTTATCAATATCCTGAAGCATAAGCTCAGAAATTCTTGACATACGAACCTCAGTATAACGCATTGCTGCAGCAGGGTCGCCATCCACGGAACCAAAGTTACCATGACCATCTGCCAGCATATAGCGCATGGAAAAGTCCTGAGCCATACGAACAATAGCATCATATACTGAGCTATCACCATGTGGGTGATATTTACCCAATACTTCGCCTACAATACGTGCGGATTTTTTATATGGTTTTCCAGGAGTCATGCCGGCTTCCTGCATAGCGTAAAGAATACGTCTGTGTACAGGCTTCAGACCATCACGAACATCTGGTATTGCTCTGGAAACAATAACACTCATGGCGTAATCAATATAAGAATTACGCATCTCCTGTTCCAGATTTACCGGTAAAATCTTACCTTCGCCGAATTCCACTATCTCACCTCAAAAAGTTTAATACAAAATCAATTAGCTCCTTATTATACCATATTTTGCCCAATATATAAAGATTAAATCCCTGTAATCCTTTGATAAATAGGCATTTATGGCTAATAAGGAGCTTCATTTTGTCATTTTATAAACAAATTATCATTTTATGATTTCCGAATAGATAAAGCCCTCCCGAACCCCTGAATCGCTGTAAATAACCTTTTCAGCGGCAAACCTTTTGGCAATCACATCCGCAATAACCATACCGGAAATAATGGTATGTATTCTGTCAGGAATATTTTTCATGAGAATAACTGACTCGGCCTGCGTCAGCTTTCCCGTGGATCCAAAACGTCTTATCATGTCAGACAATTTGGCCGTATCTATCTCCTTATTTCTCCTGTCCGTACTGTAAAGGGCATTATAAAGTGCTCTGGTTCCCTTAAAGGTCCCCCCAATGCCACAGATTACCTTTGATTTAATATCCTTAAAATCACTGGCGCTGTCTATTATTTCCTGGGCTCTGGCATACATTTTTTCAACTTCGTCACTATTTGGCATAAATGAAGTACAGCATTCCTTTTTCAATCCCAAGGAGCCAATATGCAGACTTATTTTATGAGTAATCTGGTTATTTTCATAATAAACCAGCTCCGTACTGCCACCGCCAATATCCACCAGAAGCCCCTCACTCATATCAATATTTCTGGTGGCACCTACAAAATCATATTCAGCTTCCTTGTCTCCCGATATAACCACGATATTAATACCAGTGCGTTGGATTATTTCCGACACCACCTGCTGGCTGTTTTTGCAATTTCTTAGAGCAGCAGTGGTAAAGGCCATAACATCGTTTATGCTGAATACATCCAGAAATTCCTTATATTCATCCAGAACCTGACAGACCTTGTCCACACCCTCCTGACTCATAATATTGTCATTAAGATAGGCTGCCAGTCCCACCATATGCTTTTTCTTTAAAATAAGTTCCATGGCACCATTCTCAATTTCATAAATTGCCATGCGAACAGTATTTGAACCAATATCTATAATCCCCTGAATCATTTTTTTCGCCCCTTATAAAAAATTCAAAACTTTTATTTAATAATATCATAGAATAATTGAATTTCGTATGAAATTATGTTATTATCATTTTGGGTGAACACTGTGGGGACAGTGTTTTGGTGGAAATAGGTAGATGGCATGAAACGGGTAGCGTTCGGTAGCTGCCCGTTTTGTGTTTTCGTTAATATTTTTTTGAAATTAATTTGATTTGCCTCTACTTATTTGTTTTTTTTGTGATAAAATGAATATATAGTATCATAAGAAGTATCGTTTTTTACAGAATGAATTGATGGTGATGTATATGACCTCGAAAATTTATGCATTAATAGGCCCTCATGCCAGTGGTAAATCAACACTCATATCCAGATTGGTTGAGATGGGAGTTCACTACATTCCTGTTTATACCACCAGGGCACCTATGGAATTCGACAAAAATCGTACTACAACCAAGTTTCTGAGCCAGAGTGACTTTCTCAAACAGGATTGGATAGTGAAGGTCACTTACAAGGGCGATTATTACGGCCTTTTAAAAAATGATGTGCTTGATGCTCTAAAAACTGAAAAGATTTCTGTTACCATGCTTACCATTAATGGTGTAAAGCAGGTCAGCAAGCTGTTGACCAATAATCTGGAAACAGTATTTATCATGGTTGACTATGTTACTCTTATTGATCGTATGCTCAAGATGGGACACAACAATGTGGACATGAAGTATCATCTTGAATATGCAGAAAATAATGGTGAGTTTGATAACTGGAAAAACACTGATTTTGTTATCAAAAATATTAAGGACCCAGAAAAATCCCTTGATCAGCTTATGGCAATCATGGGACTCATAGGTAAAACCCAGGTCACCAAAATCAATTCATAATATAGCATTAAAAAAAATAAAAGACTGCTCACATCAAAGAGCAGTCTTTTTTATTGCTTTTTTAGTTTATTTTCCCATGTTTAGTTTATTTTCCCATGGCAGCTGCCTGCTGACGGAGAAGCTGAATTCTCTCGCTGGTAGCAGGATGAGTGCTGAAAAGTGTGGACAGCTTCATATTTGAGCCAGCCAAAGGATTAATTATAAACATGTGGGAAGTGGCCGGAGTAGCCTGTTCCATTGGTCTTGCATGCATTGAATAATATTCAATCTTCTGCAGGGCATCAGCCAAATAATTTGGATTGCCGCAAATTTCTCCCCCTGACTTATCCGCCTCATACTCACGGGAGCGGGAAATAGCCATCTGAATCAGTGCTGCAGCCAACGGAGCCAATATAATGGTGGCCAAAAGACCAACAATATTACCATTATCGTCATCATCAGAGCTGCTGCCAAAAATCATGGACCATTGGGCAATATTGGCAATCATGGAAATAACACCGGCAATAGCTGCCGCCACAGTGGAAATCAGAGTATCACGATGCTTAATATGAGAAAGCTCATGGGCAAGAACACCACTTAACTCCTGCGGAGATAGGGCATTCATAATTCCCGTGGTTACAGCCACAGCTGCATGGGAAGGATTACGGCCAGTGGCAAAGGCATTAGGAATAGCACTATTTACAATGCAAACCTTCGGCATTGGAAGCTGTGCATTGGCAGCCAAACCGGCAACCATATTAAACAGCTGTGGAGCCTCCTCCTGGGATATCTCCCTGGCACCATACATTTTCAATACCATGGTATCACTGAACCAATAAGTAAAGAAGTTCATACCCAGGGAAATCAGCAGCATAAGCATAGCTCCATGACGTCCTCCAAAGGCACTGCCGATGGCTATCATAATACCCATAAGCAGGGCCATTAATACTGTTGTTTTTAATGTATTCATAGTCAATATTCACCTCTTTATGGAGAGTATATATCACAATTCTGAAAAATAAATTAAAAAATGTCAAAAAATCAAATATCCAGATTTCTTACATATTTGGCGTGCTCCTCAATAAACTGACGACGAGGCTCAACCTTGTCACCCATAAGGATATTAAAGAGCTCATCTGCCTCCTGGGCATCCTCCATATCAACGCGGAGCATTGTTCTGGTCTCAGGATCCATGGTGGTTTCCCAAAGCTGCTCAGGATTCATCTCACCAAGACCCTTATAACGCTGAACATTTACGCCATCACGGCCCACCTCATTCAGCTTTGCCTCCAGCTCCTCATCACTGAAGGTATACCAGTGCTTCTTGCCCTTGCGAATCTGATAAAGAGGTGGCTGAGCAATATATACATGGCCACGTTCAATCAAAGGCTTCATATAACGATAGAAGAAGGTGAGAAGGAGAGTACGGATATGGGCACCATCAACATCCGCATCTGTCATAATGATAATTTTGCCGTAGCGGCGCTTGGAAATATCGAATTCATCACCGATACCACTACCAAAGGCTGTAATCATGGTACGAATTTCTGCATTGCTGTAAATCTTGTCAAGACGGGCCTTCTCAACATTGAGAATCTTACCGCGAAGTGGCAAAATAGCCTGGAAACGACGGTCACGGCCCTGCTTGGCACTGCCACCTGCAGAGTCACCCTCTACGATATAGATTTCAGCCTTTTCAGGATCCTTAACAGAGCAGTCAGCCAGCTTGCCAGGAAGGGAATTTACCTCCAGGGCATTCTTTCTTCTGGTGAGCTCACGGGCCTTTCTGGCAGCCTCACGGGCACGGGAAGCCATAACAGCCTTATCAAGTACACGCTTGGTAATAGCAGGATTTTCCTCAAAGTATTCGTTAAGCCCCTCTGATACGATGGAGTCCACAATACCTCTGACCTCAGAGTTACCCAGCTTTGTCTTGGTCTGACCCTCAAACTGAGGCTCACGTATCTTTAAGCTGATAACACAGGTAAGACCCTCACGCACATCCTCACCGGAAAGATTTTGCTGATTTCCCTTGATAATATTATTCTTCTTGGCAAAATCATTGGCAGCACGAGTCAGGGCAATCTTGAAACCAGCCAGATGGGTACCGCCCTCTTCAGTGTTTATATTATTTACAAAGCTATAGATATTCTCCTGATAAGTATCGTTGTACTGCATGGCAATTTCCACAACGATATCATCCTTGGTACCGTTAAAGTAAATAGGAGTCTCGTTAATCTTGGTTTTTTTGCGATTCAGATGCTCCACAAAGGAACGGATACCACCCTCAAAATGGAAGGATTCACGATTACCGCTGCGCTCATCGCTGAGATTAATGGTAATGCCACGGTTCAGAAAAGCCAGCTCCCTAAGTCTGTGCTTAAGGGTATCAAAATTATATTCAGTGACACTGAAAATTTCCTTATCTGGCATGAAATGAACTCTGGTACCGGTTTCCTCAGTTTCTCCGGTAATAGTCATTGGCGAAGTGGTAACACCACGTTTGAAGGCAATTTCGTGAATCTTGCCATCACGCTTTACCTGAACATCCATATATTCACTAAGTGCATTAACTACAGATACACCTACGCCATGAAGACCACCGGATACCTTGTAGCCATCACCACCAAATTTACCTCCGGCATGAAGCACAGTAAGAACAACCTCCACAGCTGGTTTGCCGGTTTCATGGAGGTCAACTGGAATACCACGGCCATTATCAACAACAGTGATACTGTTGTCATTATGAATAGTTACGTCAATATCAGTACAGTAACCAGCCAGTGCCTCATCAATGGAGTTATCAACTACCTCATATACCAGATGGTGAAGACCACGCTCGGAGGTGCTGCCGATATACATACCAGGACGCTTTCTTACTGCCTCCAGACCCTCAAGAACCTGAATCTGATCGGCACCATAATCACCATCAACGGCGGATACCTCGGTACCTATTTCCTCAACGTGTATCTGTACTTCTTCATCATTAATCAAAGCTTCATTTTCAGTGGCCATGAATTAATTCTCCTCCAAATCAAACATTCTTATGCTTTATGTTCTTATGGTATTTTTTGCCATTTTTCATGGCAAAGCTGTCCATAAAATCATATTTAAATTTTTCTATAGTTTTCTGTCTCAACTCCGGAGTCAGCTTATCCGGAGAAACAGATTTATAAAGCATGGTAAGTATGGTAGCCTCCATGCAATCAGTATTTGTTGAGCTTATCTTTGATGCCAGTATCTGCATCAGTATAATCCGCTGCTCATTTACTTCCTCTGCAGTACAGGGAATAGTTTTTACAATATCGCAAAACCTTGCCCATGGTACATCCATAAGGTATCGTCTTATGCTTTTCAGCCTGTCTATATTGGCATTCCGCTTACAGCTGTCACAAAGCTGATCCTCTGGCGGACACAGGGTATTGCATTTGCTGCAGGGATGCCAATTGGTATTTTTGCGGTATTTTTTTAATTTTTCATCGTTAATCTGGACCTTCATAAGAATTTTTCTAAGGTCATCATCCTTTACTCCCTCAAGGTCACGGGATATTTCACTGACATTTTCATCAGAAATATCCATCCTCTGAATTTCCCGGCCCATATCAACTTCATTGCCGTTATCATCAACATCAATTTTTTCTGGCTTTATGTTGGTAAATACCAGATCTTCCACCAGATATTCACCCATAAAGCTGTTTATTTTATTTTTTATTTCATCCTTCATGTATGAAAGCTGGGTAGACCAAATAGGATGAGATGTATAAAGAAACAGCTTCTTAAATTCCAGCTTCACAGGTGATACATTATCAGAAATATGCTTTCCCACAATTTTCGGCCAATAAAACATCATCATGTGGGAAGAAAATTCCTCGCCAATTACCATGGATTTCACAATCTGGGGAAGTATAATATTCATTTTCTCCAGCTTGCCTTTTCTGGGAGCTGACATGGTATCACATCCTGTCACTTACCTCAACGGTTCCCCCGGACACCTTATAAAAAACACTATTAGCATCCTCAGGGAAATAAGCCTTATCAGTGGCGGTAATAATGGTCTGTATATGTTCCTTTTTGATAAACTCCAAAAGCTGCTGCCGCCGGTTCATATCCAGCTCGCTCATAACATCATCCAGAAGCAAAATTGGATATTCGCCCTTTTCTGAACGGATAAATTCCAGCTCTGACAGCTTCATGGACAATACACCTGTACGCTGCTGGCCCTGGGAACCGAAGGCCTTCAAATCTATGCCATTTACATAAATCTGAATATCATCACGGTGAGGACCTATACTGGTGGAACCACGATATATATCCTCACGTGTTACTTCACGCAACGTCTCATTATACCATAAAATCATTTTTTCATCTATCTTATCCACAACTCCTGTGTATCCCTTGACACAGTAAGAAAGAGACAGATTTTCCTCGTTGGTGGAAATTCGCCTCTGCATAAGATTTGCCAGCATATTTAGCTTTTTTACCGTTTCCAGACGCTTGCCAATTATTTTAATTCCACTGTCCACCAGCTGACTGTCCCACATTTCCAGCATTGATGCCTGGGCCTTTCCATCCCTGATGCTCTTTAGAAGGGTATTTCGCTGCTGCAATAATCGGTTATATTTTATTAACTCACCATAATAGGCAGGACTGGCCTGGGATATTTCCATATCAAGAAATCTTCTGCGCTCAGAAGGAGCCCCCTTTATAAGGGTAAGATCCTCAGGAGAAAACAACACCACATTAATGATTCCAATAAGCTCCTTGGCCTTTATTTTACTGCCGTTATGAATAATCTGACGCCTTTTTTCCCGCTGAAAAATAAATTCCAACTTATTGTCCACACCCATACGCTGAAAATCTATAGATACTAAGCTCCCGAGATGATTCCACATAATAAGGTCGTTATCAGTATTTGTCCTAAAGGAGCTTCCCATGGAGGCATAGCAAACAGACTCAAGGATATTAGTCTTTCCTTGAGCATTTCTGCCGATAAATATATTCGTTCCATCAGATAAATCCAGGGACAGTTCCTCGTAGTTCCTGTATCCCACCAGCTTCAGGTGCTTCAGCTTCATGACCTGTTATTCTCCCTTGAAAACAACCTGCCATGAGCCCATTTCCTTGATTTCTACCACATCACCTTCATGGAGCTTTTTACGGCGGGCCGTTTCCACTTTTCCATTTACCAGAATCATCTCATCTTCTATCATGAGCTTCACCTGACCACCGGATTCCAAAACACCGGCCCACTTTAAAAACTGGTCCAGCTGTATCGTTTCAGTATTTACTTCTATTTTTTCAATATTAGCCATAGCTTACCTCTTTGATTACTGGCCCGGAGTACGAACTGGTGTGATGATATAAGTAAAGGATTCGTCATCCAGCATACGAATAGCTGCAGGGCTCAATGAATTATTAAGTGACATATAGAATTCCTTGGTGTTTATAATCTTCAATACATCAGAAACAAAGTCTGCATTGAAGGAAATAACAATATCATCGCCATCAATTTCTGCGGCAATAGATTCATCTGAATTACCGATTTCCGGATTGTCAGAGGTAATGCGAACCATGCCATTGGCAAATTCCATTGTAGCCACATTGTAATCATTGGTACGGGAAATAAGAGCAGTTCTGTCCACAACGGAACGGAACTCCTCGGTATTCAGCTTTATTCTGGTACCAAAATCATTTGGCACTACCCTGTGATAATCAGGGAACTGACCGTCAATAAGACGAGACGAAATATAGGTATTATCAAATTCAAAGCTAATCTGGTTGGAATTGAAGCTGATATTTACAGGGCGTGGCATATCAGAGGACAGCAGCTTATGAATTTCATTCAAAATCTTTGAAGGAATAATCATCTTGCTCTGGCCCTCAAAGTCCTCCAGAACCTTTGACTGAATAGCCAATCTCTTGGTATCAGTGGAAACCATGACTACAGAAGCATAGTTGAGTTCCAGTAAACAGCCTGTAAATACAGGTCTTGCTTCCTCATTGGAGCAGGCAAAGGTGGTTCTCCCAATAAGCTCCTGAAGCACATTATCCATTATAGTAAAGCTCTTATTTGCCTCTAATTTCTTAATAATAGGAAAATCGTCGGCAGACATGCTGAGCAAAGTGAAATGGGAACGATTGGAGCGAATATGGGAGATTTTCTCCTGACGGTCATATTCAAATTCTACAGTAACCCCAGGAAGCTTTCTGATAACCTCCTGAATATATCTGCCAGACAATACAATATTTCCCGGTTCTGAAACCTCAGCTTCTATCTTGGAGATAATGCCAATTTCATAATCTGTGGCCTGAAGCTCCAAGGTATTATTCTCTGCTTTTATATATATTCCCGAAAGAATTGGATTCTGAGGCTTTGAGGAAACTGCCTTTGATACGGTTTGAATTGCCTGGAGTAAATCGTTTTTTTGGCATATAAATTTCATGTTATGCACCCCTTATGTATTTATGATGATTATATATATAAAAAATAGTAGTCGTAATAGTAGGGCCTGTGGAAAAGTGGATAAGTGGATGGAGTCTTTGAAAAAAAAGAAAGTCCACATGTTTATAAAAAGTTGATAAAACAGGGAAGGATATCCACAATAATCACAGAATAATCCTTCCCTTAATTTTATCTACATTTCTTCTACAGGGAATATACATAGTTATTCACAGAAAATGTGGAATAATTGATTAAAGTCTTTCAATGCGTTTGGTAAGTTCCTGTAGAGTATTATCAAGTTTTATATTCTCGCCCTTTTCCTCACTGATCTTGGTGTGGGCATGGAGAACCGTGGTATGGTCTCTGCCACCAAAGAATTCACCAATTTGTGGCAGTGAAGAATTGGTCAGCTCGCGGCAAAGATACATGGCAATCTGTCTTGGATAAGCCAGTGCCTTGGTGCGCTTACTGCTGTTAAGGTCTTCTACCTTAAGGTTGAAGTGGGTTGCCACAACCTCCTGAATAACATCCATGGTGATTTCCTTATTGTGATTTTCAGGATATACATCCTTTAAGGTATCTGCCACAAGATCGGTTGTGATCTTTTCACCAATAAGCTCGGAGTAGGCAACTACTCTTGTGAGAGCACCCTCCAGCTCACGGATGTTGTTATCAATGCGGCTGGCTATGTAAACAAGGGCTTCGTTTGGCACATCAATGTGCTCTGCTTCAGTTTTCTTTTTCAGAATGGCAATTCTTGTTTCCAAATCAGGAGGCTGAATATCTGTCAGCATACCGCCGGCAAAGCGGGAACTAAGACGCTCCTCCAGAGTTTTGATTTCATGTGGAGGTCTATCTGAGGACAGTACAATCTGCTTGTTGGCCTGATGGAGGGCATTAAAGGTATGGAAGAATTCCTCCTGGGTTCTCTCTTTTTTGGAAAGGAACTGAATATCGTCAACCATTAATAGGTCAATATTTCTGTATTTCTGTCTGAAAGCCTCAGTGGTATTATCACGAATGGAGTTAATAAGCTCGTTGGTGAACTTCTCAGAAGTGATATAGAGAACTCTCTTTTCAGGATTATTTTTTAATACCTCATGTCCAATGGCATGCATGAGATGGGTTTTGCCAAGGCCCACACCGCCGTACATGAACAGCGGATTGTAGTTTTTACCAGGATTCTTGGCAACAGCCTGAGCAGCGGCATAGGCTATGCGGTTGAAGCTGCCGGCAACAAAGGTATCGAAAATATAACGTGGATTCAGTGATGAAGCATCGCCAGGTGCAATCTGACCAGGGGTGTCATAGGCTGCCACAAAGGACGCCTTGCCATCATTGTCATTGAAAAGATTTTCCACTGGTTCTTCTGGTTCAGGAGCTGCCTTTTCAACAACCTTTATTTCAAAAGAAACATCAGATTTGTTAAGGGTGTTTTTGCAGGCGTCCACAATAATCGTCATGTAGCGCTCGTCAATGAATTTTTTAACAATATCATTTGGAGCACTTAAAACAATCACATTATTGTCATAATCCATAGGGCTCAGCATTGATAACCAGTTTTCAATTACCTGTGGTGCCAATGTATTCTGAAGCTCAGTGATTATTCTGTCCCAAATTTCATTAAGCTGGTCTTGATTCATCTCTAAAATTCTCCTCGAAAAAATAATCAACAGATAAATAAATTTATCCACATTTGTTAATAAGTATGTGGATAAATCAAGTGTTTGGGTATTTTATGTATTATATTTTTATGATTTTCTTCTATATATAATATATCCGAAAAATATAGCTCGGACTCTGTTGATAAGTATATGTGAAATACCTTCATAATAATAGCAGAATATTTTGGAGTTATCAACAAAAAATGGTGTATATGTAATTCAAAAGAAGGATTTATCCACAAAAATATTGACTTATACCCAGTCTGCCTAGTAAAATTTCTTGACACTATAATAAACGGTGGTCTATAATCTTGTTAGTTAAAATCCAAGGACTATGTGTAATTGCGGTTTGACCGAGTATTTTGCTCGTAATAATATAAGGAGGTGCCAACATTGAAGCAGACTTATCAGCCTAACAATCATTGGAAGAAGAAGACTCATGGTTTCCGTGAGCGTATGAAGACTAAGGGTGGCCGTCAGGTTTTAGCAAGAAGACGTGCTAGAGGCAGAAAGAAGATTTCAGCTTAATAATATGGTCACTTCGGTGGCCTATTTTTCTCTATAGAACCAGTTATACTCTTTATTTTTATGAGTTATGTACCTGGTTCTATGTTCTATTTGCTGAAATGAGGATTTTGCCATGTACAAGTTACCTAAAAGTCGGATCCTGCGTCTTAGGAACGATTTTCAAAAGGTCCACCGTTTTGGGAAATCCTATGCAAACAGGTACTTAGTATTGTATGTCTTCACAGCAAGCGGGCTGGAGGACAAGGTTGGCTTTGCTGCCGGAAAAAAACTGGGCAATGCAGTAGCGCGTAATAGAGTCAAGCGTCTTATGCGTGAGTGTTACCGGTTGCACCAGCAGGATATAAAGAAGGATGTTTGTATCCTTTTGGTTGGCAGAAAACCAGCTGTGGAAGTTAAATACAATGTTATCGAAAAGGCTTTTCTCAACTTGGGCAGAAAGGCCGAAATTTTTGGGAGATGAGAATAATTGGTGAAGAAATTCATGTTATTCATGATCGAGTTTTATCGCTCTTATATTTCACCACTTAAGCCGCCTTCCTGTCGCTATGTTCCCACCTGTTCGGAATATGCGATGATTGCTATTGAAAAATACGGACCCGTGAAGGGTGGATATCTGGCAATAAAGAGAATTCTTCGTTGTCATCCATTTCATAAAGGTGGATATGATCCGGTTCCGTAAAATAGGATTTTATTTTTTTGACAGTTTTTATACTGTAGAAATTAGGATGTGTTAAATTGGATTTTTTAGCATCGGCATTTGAGCCTGTTGTAAATCTTTTCCGCCTTGTCATGGACGGTTTTTACAACATTACTGTTGCGGCCGGCTTTCCAAACTATGGAGTTGCCATCATTCTCATGACTATCTGTGTAAAGCTTTGTCTTTATCCTTTAAATGCAAAGCAGATTAAGTCCATGAAGGCAATGCAGGAGATTCAGCCAAAATTAAAGAAAATCCAGAAGGATTATAAGAATAACCCACAGCTTATGCAGCAGAAGATGGGTGAGCTTTATCAGGAGTCCGGAGTAAATCCTTTGGCAGGCTGTCTGCCACTTCTGGTACAGATGCCAATTCTCATGGGTGTTTATTATTCTCTGTACGGATTGGAGTATTCCGGTGATCCAACCTTCTTATGGTTGTCCAGCCTGTCTGATTCTGACCCTACCTATATTTTGCCTCTTCTTTCTGCTTTGACTACTTATCTGGCTCAGCGTCAGTCCATGGCAATGAATGGTCAGGAAAATCAGCAGATGAAGATGATGATGTACATTATGCCAATATTTATTGGTTACATCTCCATTAATTTCCCAGCAGGTCTGGTACTGTACTGGGTAGTAATGAATATATGTCAGATGGCTCAGCAGTGGTATATGTTCAGAAAAGAAGACCAGAAGGAGGCTGCTTGATTTAATGTCTTTAGAAGTTGAGAAGACTGGTAAAACAGTTGATGAAGCAAAGCAGGCTGCCTTGAGTGAGCTTGGTGTTGACCCTGCTTTAGTTGAATTTGTAGAGGTTGTGGAGCCAACTAAGGGGTTCCTGGGTTTGCTTGGTGGCAAGCCTGCAAGGGTTAAGGCCGTAGTTCGTGAACTCTCACCTATTGAGAAGGCAGAAAAATTCCTTAGTGATATCTTTAAGGCTATGAAGCTGGATATAGAGATTGAAAAGAGCGAGTCTGAGGATGGTACTATTTTCAATCTTATTGGCGATAATTTGGGCATTTTGATTGGTAAGCATGGTCAGACCCTTGATTCTTTGCAGTACCTTTCAAATCTGGCTGCTAATCGCGGTCTCACTGATAATAAGGTTCGCGTTATTATCGATATTGAGAACTACAGAAGCCGTCGTGAGGATACCCTGCGCCGTCTGGCTATGAGATTGGCTGACAAGGTAAGAAGAACTGGAGAACGCATTGTTCTGGAGCCAATGAATCGTCATGAAAGAAAGATTATTCACATGGCATTGCAGGATAATTATCGCGTATCTACCTATAGCTCTGGTGATGAGCCTTATCGTAAGGTTGTAATTGAACTGAAGCGTGGTGGCCGTCGCGATTATCATGAGCGTAAGGACAGAGAAGATTAATTCTTTCCAGGAAATATGATTTATAGAGGCTGTCTCACCTTTGGGGACAGCCTTTTCTATATTTTGTGAAATATGAATTTGGAGGATTTATGCAGGAAAAAAAATTGATGGATGAAACCATCAGTGCCATTGCCACAGCTCCCGGAGAAGGTGGTATTGGTATTATTAGAATCAGCGGCGAAAAAGCCATTTCCATTGCCAATAAGATTTTCAGACCCTTTGCTGCAAAGTCCATTGAGGAATATGGCTACAGAATGGCGATTTATGGTAAGGTCCAGGATGAACAGGGCAAGATCATTGATGAGGCTATTTGTATTGTGATGAATGCTCCAAATTCATATACCTGCGAGGACGTGGTGGAAATTCAGTGTCACGGTGGCAGTATTGTTATGCGGGAAATATTATCCCTTACATATCGCATGGGGGCAAGAGCTGCTGAGCCGGGAGAATTTACCAAGCGGGCCTTTTTAAATGGCAGACTTGACTTAAGTCAGGCCCAGGCCGTAATGGATGTAATAAATGCCAAGACTAAGGCTTCACTGCAAATGGCCATGAGTCATCTTTCCGGTGGCTTTTCCGATAAAATAAAGGCTTTTCGTAATGATATTTTGAGTATCATTGCCCATCTTGAGGCCTCCATTGATTTTCCAGAGGATGATATTGAGGGAATGGACTTTGAGGATACCCGTGAAAAGGTTAAGCTATTGCAGGATAAAATAAGAAAAATTCTGGAATCAGCCAGTACAGGGATTATTCTTAGGGATGGACTTAAAACCGCTATTATTGGTAAGCCTAATGCGGGAAAATCAAGCATTATGAATCTTCTTTTGGGACAGGAGCGGGCTATTGTTACTGATGTTCCCGGTACTACCCGTGACAGTATTGAGGAGTATGTGAATATTGGTGGTATTCCTTTACGTCTGATTGATACTGCAGGGATTCGCAATACCGATGATATCGTGGAAAAAATTGGTGTGGAAAAGGCTTATTCATACGCCAATGACGCAGAGCTTGTGCTGGCAGTTTTTGACAGCAATGAGGAGCTGAATTCAGAGGATGAGGAGATAATTCAGCTTATGGATAATTGTCCGGGAAATGTCATTGTTATAATGAATAAAATGGACTTGTCAGCTGATACAAATAACGATATTATTAGTGAAAAAATAAAGAATTGCCACAATGCAAGGATTCGTGGCATTGTTCCTATGTCCGCCAAGAGCGGTGAAGGAAAGGATACCCTTGAGAACCTTCTTAAGGATATAGTTTATGGCGGACATACTGATATTGTGGAGAGTCAGGTTCTTTGTGATGCCCGGCAGGGGGAAATTCTCCGTCAGACAGCGAATCTTTTGGATGACACCATAAATACAATTGACATGGGGATGAGTGAGGACTTTATTGTTATTGACCTTCGCAGTGCCTGGGAAAAGCTGGGGGAAATAACCGGCGAAACTATTGAGGATGATATTGTAGATCAGATATTCTCAAATTTCTGTATAGGTAAATAAAGGGTTCCATTGGAGGAATTAAAATTGAGTGACAAGCTGTTTATAGCTGGAAAATATGATGTAATTGTAATTGGTGCCGGTCATGCGGGAGTGGAGGCTGCTTTGGCTTCTGCCCGTATGGGCTGTAGCACATTGTTGGCTACTCTCAGTATGGATAATATTGCCCTTATGCCATGCAATCCTTCTGTTGGGGGACCTGCCAAGGGACATTTAGTAAGGGAGCTGGATGCTCTTGGTGGCCAGATGGGTATTAATGCAGATGAGACATGTATTCAGTTTAGGATGCTGAATACCGGAAAGGGTCCTGCTGTTCATGCCATACGTGCCCAGGCTGATAAAAAGCATTATCAGTTCCGCATGAAGGAAGTATGCGAAAATACTGAAAACCTTGATGTTAAGCAGCTGATGATTGATAAGCTCATTATTGAAGATAATGAGATAAAGGGTATTATCACCGAAAATATGGAGCAGTATCTTTGTGATGCGGCTATTTTGGCAACGGGAACATATTTAAAGGGCCAGATTATTATCGGTCTTCATACATATTCTGGTGGGCCTAGCGGTCAGCGTTCAGCGGAAAAGCTGTCCCAGTCCCTATTGGATGCAGGCATTAAGCTGATGCGTTTTAAGACTGGTACTCCTGCCAGAGTAGATGCCAGAACTCTTGATTATGATAAGATGGAGATTCAGCCTGGTAATGATGAGGCCCGTAATTTCTCCTTTATGAGTGATATTACCACAAGGGAGCAGACTCCATGCTGGCTTACTTATACTAATGCCCAAACCCATAAAATTATTATGGATAATATAGATAGGGCGCCAATGGCCAATGGTATTATTAAGGGCATCGGACCAAGATATTGTCCTTCCATTGAAACCAAGCTCATAAGATTTCCGGATAAGGAAAGACATCAGCTGTTTCTTGAGCCGGAGGGACTGCATACCAATGAGGTTTATGTACAGGGAATGTCAACCTCTTTGCCAATGGATGTACAGATCGATTTTCTTCACACCATTCCTGGTCTGGAGCATGCCAAGGTCATGCGTGCGGGCTATGCTATTGAGTATGACTGCCTTGATCCATTGCAGCTGAAGCCAACCCTGGAGCTTAAGAAAATATCAGGGCTATTTTCCGCAGGACAGGCCAACGGTACCTCTGGCTATGAGGAGGCTGCTGCCCAGGGAATTATTGCGGGCATAAATGCTGCATTGAAGGTGCAGAACAAGGAGCCATTGATTTTAAAGCGTTCTGATGCCTATATTGGTGTGCTTATTGATGATTTGGTTACCAAGGGTACCAGTGAGCCATATAGAATTATGACTTCCAGAGCAGAGTACCGTCTGATTTTACGTCAGGATAATGCAGACCAACGCTTGACTCCATTGGGCCGAAAGGTTGGCCTTGTAAAGGATGACCGCTGGGAGAGATTTACCAGAAAGATGGCAGTTATTAATGAAACTGTTGATTTATTAAAGGAAAGAAAGCTGAATCCAAATCAGGAGACCTTGAAGCTTCTGGCAGATAATGGAATTGAGGAAATCCGCAATACCATCAGTCTTTACGATTTGCTGAAGCGTCCTGATATTAATTATGATAAATTGAAGGAAATATTCGGCTTGCCAGAGATTAATGAGGAAGCAAAGCAGCAGGTGGAAATTTCCATCACCTATGAGGGCTATATAAAGAAGCAGCTGGAACAGGTGGAGAAGATGAAGAAGCTGGAAGAGAAGCTGATTCCGGAATCCATCGATTATGCTCTTGTGGCTAATCTTAGAGATGAGGCCAGAGAAAAGCTGGCTGATATAAGGCCTATTTCCATTGGTCAGGCCGCCAGAATTTCCGGTGTATCCCCAGCTGATATTTCCGTGCTGATGATATATCTGGAACAGCAAAAAAGGATAGAGGAGACAAAAAATGAGCTTTAAGGAGAACTTGAAGGATGCAGCAGATAAATATGGTATTTCCTTAAATGAAGTTCAGATAGATCAGTTTGATAAATATTTTCAGCTTCTTATTGAATGGAATGAAAAAATAAATCTTACTGCCATTACTGAGCCAAAGGAAGTGGCCATAAAGCACATGATAGATTCTCTGACCTGCTGGGACGATGGGAGGTTTATGGGGGATATCAGCGTAATAGATGTGGGTACCGGAGCAGGATTTCCCGGTATTCCCTTGAAAATTTTTAAGCCTGGTATAAAGCTCACCCTTTTGGATTCTCTAAATAAAAGAATTAATTTTCTCCAGACTGTGGTGGACGAATTGGGACTTCAAAATGTGGAGTGCATTCATGCCAGAGCTGAGGAGGGTGCCAGAAATAAAAAGCTGAGAGAGAGCTTTGATTTGGTGGTGTCCCGTGCTGTGGCCAGACTTCCTGTATTGGCAGAATATTGTCTGCCCTTTGTAAAGAAAAACGGCACCTTTGCTGCCCTAAAGGGAATGAAATTTGCAGAGGAGGCTGAAGCTGCCAAAAAGGCCCTGTCCATATTGGGTGGTGGCAAGGCAGAATGTGTGGAGGTTAAGCTGCCATACCTTGAAGATAAGCGGGCTGTAATTTATATAAAAAAGGAAAAAAACACTCCAAAGGTTTATCCACGAAAGGCGGGAACTCCTGATAAAAATCCTCTTTGATTCTAAAGGATTATTGGATTTTTTATAGAAGTGTTATATGATATGTTATATAGATTACACAGACAGGATGTGATTATGGTGAAGAAAAGTATCATACTGCTTTTTACTGTTTTATCCATATTATGCAGCTTTAGTATTGTAAGTGCCGATGGCGTTCAACAGCCACCTGGTAGCTCAGACAGCTCTTCTGAGGATACTGCTGAAAAGGCACCAAGCAGATTTATAAGGTTTGCCGAGGATGAGTCCTATGTTTATTATTTAGACAAAAAGGATTCCGGATGGGTACGAAGACCATATACCATGGATAAATACGTTATTGAAGCCTGGGTTAAGATGGTGCCTTATGAATACGCAACCTATGAAATGTATAGTCCTGAGGCGGATGATTCCAGATATTTCCTGGAGCATTATCTGGTGGATCCCCAGAACAAGAAAATTCAATTTCTGTGTGAGATAGAGGTTGAAGGGGGCAGACCTCAGAACAATATAAAGCAGAGGAAATACGATCACAAGCATTGGGAGCCTTTGATTCCTGAAAGCGTGGAGGATACCGTATATCATGCAGTTGTTGATAAATATGGTAAGTCTAATGAGGATAACACCTGGAAGACTATTGATGAAATTATTGACGGTCTCTTTAGTGTAAGGGTATTGAAGGAAGTTATAAAGATGGGCAAGATTTAATTATTCACAGAAATATTGAATTGTCCACAAAAAAATCGAACATATTTGTGAATATGTGAATAAGATTGTGGATAACTTATTAAAAAGTCTACCACAGGGAAACAAAAAATCCTGTAGAACCTTGATATTACAAGGGTCTACAGGATTTTAAATTTAATAGTAAGCTGTTATTAACTTGTGAATAATTGTTCAAAAGACTAGTCTATGTTTCAGTAACTAAATCATCAATTGAGCTGTTTTGCCAAACGTATAAACTCATCGTTCATGTGCTTTTTATTTGTAATGGCATCGTGAAGATCAATAGCAACAACCTTACCCTGGTTAAAGCCAAATACCACGTCGGACTGGCCAGCGATTAATGCCAGGGCTGCCTTCTCTCCAAGCTGACTTGCTTTTACGCGGTCGCGCACAGAAGGGGAACCTCCACGCTGAATGTGACCAAGTACGGATACACGCACGTCCATATTTGTCTTTTCTTCAATGTATTTGCCAATATCAAGGGAGCTACCCACACCCTCGGCAACTACGATAAGGGAATACCGTCTGCCCTGTTCGTAGGATTTGATTATACCGCTACAGATGTCATCAAGGTTATACTCTTCCTCAGGGACAAGAATAAACTCTGCACCACCGGCAATACCGGCCAGCATGGCCAGCCAGCCACAGTGGCGTCCCATTACCTCAACTACAGCAATGCGGTTATGTGAGGAAGCAGTATCACGGAGCTTGTTAATGGCATCAATAATGGTATTGGCCGCTGTATCGCAACCAATGGTATAATCGGTGCCCCATACATCGTTATCAATAGTTCCAGGAAGTCCCACAATAGGAACTCCGGTTTCCAGGCTGAGCTGGGTAGCACCACGGAGACTGCCGTCGCCACCGATAATTACAAGACCTTCAATACCGCGTTTTTTCATGTTTTCATAGGCCTGCATACGGCCCTCTTCAGTCATGAAGCGCTTGCAGCGGGCTGTACCAAGAATTGTTCCACCACGCTGAATAATATCACTTACGCTGCGGGAGGTCATTTCTTCCATTTCCTCATCCAAAAGACCACGGTAGCCATTGTAAATACCCCAAACCTTTACCCCTTCAAAGAGAGCAGTACGGACAACTGCACGGAGTGCTGCATTCATTCCAGGACTGTCGCCACCGCTGGTTAAAACGCCAATGCTTTTTAACATATTCTATACCCCCTGTAAATATTTTTAAGTATCACTTATCACTAGTTAATCCCACACTAATGAATTGACAAAAAAACATACTGATGTTACAGTAAAATCGTGGCTGTAATGATTGTCGTATTTATTACGCTTTTGCAATTATTATAACCCAGTTTATCAATTAAATAAAGGAGTAAAAAGATGCAAGAATTAGAATTGAAGTACGGTTGTAATCCTAATCAGAAACCTGCCCGGGTATTTGTAAAGAATGGGGACATTCCTTTTACAGTATTAAACGGCAAGCCAGGCTATATTAATTTGCTGGATGCCATGAACAGCTGGCAGCTGGTTCAGGAGCTGAAACAGGCCACCGGTCTTCCAGCAGCCGCATCCTTTAAGCATGTTAGTCCTGCTGGAGCTGCCGTTGCCACTCCATTACCGGAAATTCTTCAAAAGGTTTACTTCGTAGAAGGCATTGAGCTTTCACCTATTGCCACTGCTTATATAAGAGCAAGAGGTGCTGATCGTATGTCTTCCTATGGTGATTTCGTGGCCCTTTCTGATGAATGCGATGCCCAGACTGCTTCATTTCTGGCAAGAGAGGTTTCTGACGGCATCATTGCACCATCCTATTCTGCTGAAGCCCTGGAAATTTTAAAAACCAAGCGTAAGAGCACATATCTGGTACTTCAGATGGATACAAGCTTTAAGCCAGCTGAGCTGGAGCAGAAGGAAGTATTCGGCATTACCTTTGAACAGAAGCGCAATGATGTGAAAATTACTGAGGAATGTCTGAAGGAAATTCCTACCAAGTCAAAATCCTTCACTGAAGCAGCAAAGCGTGATCTTCTTATTGCATTAATTACTCTAAAGTATACCCAGTCAAATTCTGTTTGTTATGCCAAGGATGGACAGGCCATCGGCATTGGTGCCGGGCAGCAGTCCCGTGTTCATTGTACCCGTTTGGCTGGTAACAAGGCTGATGTGTGGCATCTTCGTCAGCATCCAAAGGTTTTGGCGCTGCCATTTAAGGATGAGGTTCGTCGTCCAGACCGTGATAATGCTATTGATGTATATATCGGTGAGGAGTGGGAAGACCTGCTGGAAACTGATGACTGGAAGCGGGTATTCACTGAAAAGCCAGAGCCTCTTACCAGAGAGGAAAAGAAAGCATATTTAAAGACCATCAGTGGTGTAGCCCTTGGTTCTGATGCATTCTTCCCATTTGGTGATAATGTGGAGCGTGCACATAAGAGTGGTGTAGAGTTCATCGCCCAGGCAGGTGGTTCTATCCGTGATGATAATGTAATTGAAACTGCAGATAAATATGGAATGACTATGGCATTTACTCATATTCGCTTGTTCCATCATTAATTAGTAATTAAATATACTATATCAAAATACCCTGCTCGCTATGAGCAGGGTATTTGTGTGTATGAAATTGTTTCACGTGAAACATTTTCATATAATTTTATTCGGGTCCTGTCCTGGGATAGGCCATTCATTTGCTTCGCAGTGCCACATCAATTTTATTTATATACTTAAATTAGTATGGACGGGCTTCGCGGACGTCCGCCACTTCATTTTGGCTTAAATAGATTACGAGCTGATGTGTCATTTTGAGCTAAGCATGCTTCATGTCCTTATCCCATGCCACCCGTTACTTTATGATTTTGCGGGGGAATTTTTTCGTCTGCAAGATCGGAGTCCTTATGCCGTAGGCTCATCATGGATACTAAATACATATACACATCGATGTATGTGCGACTGTGTCGCCTTCGAAGAAGACTAAACACTTAGTACATGATGATTTGGACGGAGGGATGAAGCCGAAAAAGTTTCACCGCTAAAAATTTACTTAGAAATTATATCATTTGCAATATTTAGTGCGATTACTGCATCCTGGGCATAGTAGTCTGCCCCGGCTTCATCTGCATAATCCTGGGTCAGTGCAGCACCACCAACAATAACCTTTGAAGTATTTCCACTTTCCTTTAACTGGCGAATTACTTCATCAATTTCCGTCATGGTGGTGGTCATTAATGCGCACAGGCCCACAATATCCGCATCATTTTTTATGGCAGTGGCCACAATTTCCTCTGCAGGTACATCCTTACCTAGATCAATAAGGTTGAAGCCACTGTTTTCCAACAAAGCACCAACAATATTTTTACCAAGATCATGGACATCACCCTTTACAGTGGCCAGGACTACTGTGCCCTTGCCTTCTCCTTCCTTGGCAGGGTATTTTTCCTTTATGATATTAAATGCACTGCGCATTGCCTCTGCAGAAAGCAAAACCTGTGGCAGGAATACTCGTCCGGCCCCAAAGTCAACGCCTATTTCATTCATGGCAGCAGTGAGGGCTTTTTCTGTAAGTTCATTTGGATCAATATTGTCAGCAAATGCTTTTTCAAGAAGCTCCGGCATGGCGTCTGCATTTCCTTCAATAACAGCCTGTTTTATAGCCTCCAGCGGAGTTAAATCCTCCTGCTTTGCCACGGCAGCTTTTTTAGGAACAGAGAGATTTTTTTCATTGGTGCTGAAATCCTTGCCGTTAGGGTCCTTGCCTAAAAGTGCCATGCTGGCCATAAGAGCATTTTGCATCTGCTCATCATAAGGGTTCATAATTGGCGCATCCAGGCCAGCAGCCAGACACATGGCAAAGAAGGTGCTGTTTATTAGGGGTCTGTTAGGCAGACCAAAGGAAATATTACTTAATCCCATGGTGGCAGGATAACCGTATTTTTCCCGGTACAGTCTAAGGGTATTAAGTACATGAGCACAGGCATATTGGTCAGCAGCCACAGTCATTACCAGACCATCCAAAAGAAAATCTCCGTCCTTTAAGCCTGCCTTTTTGGCTTCACTAATAATAATATCCATAACCTTGAGGCGTTCCTCAGCAGTTTTGGGAATACCATCATCAGTTAATGGCAGACAGAGTATAGCTGCACCATATTTTATTGCCAATGGGATAAAGGTGCGAAGTCTTTCTTTTTCAGCGCTGACAGAGTTTATTAATGCTCTGCCGGGATAAGCCCTTAAGCCAGCCTCTAAAACATCTGGGTCACTGGTGTCGATTACCAATGGTGCATCAGTTAGCTGGGATATTTCCGTTATGGCCTTCTTCATGGCTTTGGCCTGGTCTATACCGCCAACTCCCATATTTACATCAAGAAGTTTGGCACCAGCCTTCACCTGGTCCATTGCTTCTTTCTTTACGGAAAGGAAGGAACCATCCTTGATTTCAGCTGCCAGCTTTTTACGGCCAGTGGGATTGATTCGTTCCCCAATTAATACTGTTGGCAGCTCCTTATCAACAACTACAGTTTTACTGCGGCTGGATAGCATAAGGCGACGGCGCAGAGGCTTAAAGGTTGGTTCTGGGAAATCCTTTAGGGCATCCTTTATGGCTGCTATATGAGCCGGGGATGTACCACAGCAGCCACCAATATAGGTAGCACCAGACTGCACCAGCTTAGGGGCCCAATTACCAAAATCCTCAGGTCCCATAGGGAAGGTGGTTTTTCCGTTAACCAGCTGTGGAAGTCCCGCATTTGGTTGTACACTAATAGGCTTTTCTGTATTTTCTGAAAGGATCTTTACAATGGGCACAAGCTGCTCAGGACCAAGGGAGCAATTTATACCAATAATATCTGCCCCCATTGCATCTAAGGTAATGGCCGCTGTTTGTGGGTCAGTACCAGTAACAGTTCTGCCATCTTCGCTATAGGAAAGCTGACAAATAACTGGAAGTTTGGTAACTTCCTTGGCAGCCAGTAAAGCTGCACGCATTTCCTGCAGGTCAATGGAGGTTTCTATAAGAATATAATCGGCGCCACCTTCTGCTAAGGCAGCAGCCTGTACCTTATAGTTTTCATAGGCATCCTCGAAATCCAAATCACCTAATGGCTTTATGAATTTTCCTGTTGGTCCCATGCTGCCGGCAATTTTTATCTTATCGCCTGCTGCAGCTCTGGCAGCTTTAACAGCCGCTATATTAATTTCTCTGGCCCGTTCACTGAGATTATAATGAGCCAGCTTTAATGGTGAGGCACCAAAGGTATTTGTTTCTATTATGGTGGATCCGGCATCAATATACTGTTGATGAACAGCAGTAATTTCCTCTGGCTTATCAACATTCAGAAGCTCCGGACAATAGCCTGGGGCCAGCAGTCCTTTCTGCTGTAAAATTGTGCCCATGGCACCGTCAAATATATGAATCATAAAATCATTCCTTAAATATGTGTAAATGTAGTATGTTTAGTGTTGTCATGGAGGTGTTCCATTCATGCACTTCTCTAGTGTCACATCAATAGATATACGTCTTCTATTATGTATTGACGGGCTTCGCAGCCGTCAGCCACTACATATATACTTCTATTATTGTTGTGCTGATGTGACATTTTATAGCTACGTTTATTCATGGAATCACCTCCATGCCTCATTCATGGGGTGTTATTTTTTGCATTGTTGTTGCATACTAGAAAGTATATAGGTTTCCAGCTTCACACGCAAGCTATTTCCTAGCTAAACAGTCGGTTTTATCACAGGCTGCACAATTATGCTTTTGTTCTACGTTTGTACATTTTTCTTCCATTAAATATAACCCTATAATTGCAGTAATGGATTTCCTTGGTTCCAGCATCATGGATTCAGTGAGGTGGACTCCTATTATATCAGCCTTTGAAGTGCGTATCATCTCAGGCTGCTGCTCTATTGGCCAGTCTCCATAGCCGGGACTAAAACGCCATTTCATTTTATATCCCTGACGGGATACTTTCTCAAAGATAGCTTTCTCCATTAAATCAGCATTCTGTTCCACTGCTGATGTAGCTGCTGCATCAAGAATTAGTGACAGGGCATACTTTCCTTCCTTAAATAAGGAAGTTATTTTGTCCTCAATTTCCTGTCCTACAGTGGCAGATAGCATTACCACCTTGTCACAACCCTTGAGATGCTTTTTGATGGATTCTCCTTGGATATGAAATGGGGGAGTAGATAAAATAGTTTGGGTTTTATCATCATAATTGTATATTTCCCAGTTACCGGTGGGGTGAATAATTAAACGTGCCAGTTCACAGGCTTCTTCAATTATTTTCTCATCGAATTCTGATTGTCTGAGACCGGCATATCTTTTTGTTTCTGATTTGTCTATTTCAAAAAAAGGCGAGTTAAAGATTGCCATAGTATTACCTCGTATTCAAATTGTTTCACGTGAAACATTTTGTAAATAATCTCACTCTATTTTGCCATGAAGAAAAATAAAAAACAATTACTTTTCATATCGAAAAAAATTCCTATTAATGGTACAATGTATAAGTACGAAAAATTAAACTATGTATAGTAAGGTCGGTGACTAAATGGGCAAGGTAATTGCTGTTGCAAATCAGAAAGGCGGCGTAGGCAAGACCACAACCTCCGTCAGCCTAAGTGCTGCTTTGGCAGAAAAGGGAAAAAAGGTATTGCTGGTGGACTGTGATCCTCAGGGAAACGCAACAAGTGGCTTTGGCATCAACAAGCAGGAGCTGGAGCTCAGTATATACGATATTATAATCGATGAATGGGAAATTTCCGATATTATATTACCGACTGAATACAAGATAGATATTGCTCCATCCCAGATTGGTCTGGCTGGTGCAGAAATTGAGCTGGCTTCTCTGGAGGACAGAGAGTATAGACTGCAAAAGGCAATTAGCAAGGTGAAGGATAACTATGATTATATAATTATTGATTGTCCACCATCCCTTGGCTTTTTGACTCTTAATTCCTTAGCTGCGGCAGATTCTGTTCTTATTCCACTGCAGTGCGAGTTCTATGCTTTGGAGGGACTTTCCCAGCTTCTCAATACTATTGAAATGATTAAGTCCAAAATTAATGTAAATCTTTACATTGAGGGCGTTGTCCTCACCATGTATGATTCCCGTACCAACCTTTCACAGCAGGTTGAGGCAGAGGTTCGCAATCATATTGGTGACAGAGTATATAATACTACTATTCCACGAAACGTAAGGCTTAGTGAGGCACCTTCCTATGGCTGCCCAATTTTTGCCTATGACCCTTCTTCCAAGGGAGCACAGGCATATATGGACCTTGCACAGGAGGTTATAAATAATGGTTAAGAAAAAAGGTGGCCTCGGCCGTGGCCTTGGTGCTTTAGGTCTTGGTGGCGCAACAGTAAATAAGCCTGCAAAGTCACAGGAAAACAAAAAGGAACAGCTCCATGCTGTAAAGAGTAATGACGGCAAATCTGAGGTATCAGCGGTAACAGCTTCACCACAGGAGATAGAAGTAAGTAAAATTAAGGTAAATCCAAATCAGCCACGTACTGAATTTGATGAGGAAGCCTTAAATGCCCTTCAGGATTCCATAAAGGAATATGGAGTTCTTCAGCCAGTAATTGTCAGAAAGACTGCCAAGGGATATGAGCTTATAGCCGGTGAAAGAAGACTTCGGGCTTCAAAGCTTGCTGGAAAGCAAACAATTCCTGCCATTATAAAGGAATTCAACGATGCCCAGATGACAGAAATTGCCCTCATTGAGAATATTCAGCGTGAAAACCTGAATCCTGTTGAAGAGGCCCATGCTTACCATCATCTTTTATCTGATTATGGTCTAACCCAGGATATGCTTTCCAAGAAGGTGGGCCGCAGCCGTTCACATATTGCCAATTTTCTTCGCCTTTTGAAGCTGTCTGAGAAGATTCAGGCTATGCTGGTGGAAGGCAAAATTTCCATGGGACAGGCAAAGCCTCTTTTGGCCATTGAGGATATCGACTTGCAAGAAAAGGCTGCAAACTTTATAATAGACAATGATTTGTCTGTGCGTAAGGTTGAAGCATTGGTAAAACAGCTGTTAAAGCATCCTGATTACTTTGATGAAAAGCCGGTGGATACCAAGGGTGTGGATACAGATCCTGCCCAGCTGTTTATTTTGGATGCAGAGGATAAGTTAAAAATGGTTCTCGGCACGTCGGTTCGTATAAAGGGTACAGGCAAGAAGAAAAAGCTGGAAATTGATTTTACTTCCCAGGATGATTTGGAGAGAATCATTGATTTGCTTACAGAAAAGGTAAGGGCAAATGATAATGCTGAAAAGCTGAAAAAGCTAAGAGAATTTTCCACTACAGGAAAGTTTAACGTTTAATATGAAATGGAGTTTACAGTAAATGGATAATACCGAAATAATGAAGTTCGTCGTTAATAATCTCAGCTATATGGTGGCTGCACTGGGCGTGTTGATGATTATCATGTATCTGATGATGATAAACGTAATATATAATATCAATTATATGAAGAAGCGTTACAAGAAAATGATGACTGGTGTAGATGGTGCCAATCTTGAACGCCTTATAATTGGCTGTGTGGATGACGCTAAGGCTGTGTCTGAGGAAAATCAGGAAATAAAGCGCAACATTGAGGATATAAAAGCCCTTCTTCAGCAGGCCATTACAAAGGTGGCTGTTGTCCGCTTCCGTGCCTTTGAGGATATGGGTAGTGATCTTAGCTATGCTGTAGCTATGCTTGACTCAGATAATAACGGCGTTGTAATGTCCAGTATTTTTGGCCGTGAGGATTCCCGCAGTTATGTAAAGCCTATTACTGCAGGAAAATCCACTTATCAGATGACCAGCGAAGAGGAAGATGCCCTGAGACAGGCCATGGCTCAGCGATAATTAATAAAAAGATAAATAATTTCTACTATTTGAAAATTAATGGACTCTATGGTATAATGTTTCAGCTATAGAGTCTATTTTATTGTGATGAATTGTTTGGAGGATTTTATTTGGACAAGAAAGGAAATACTGTGGATAATCGCGAGTATACTATCAAGATTATCCCTCATCAGGGATCTGATGTACGAAGTGTGCATTTGCCAATGCAATGGATTAAGTACGCACTGTTCTCTGTTGCAGCAGTGGTTATATTGTTGGCTGGTGCCTTCAGCTACTCCGTGTACAGCAGTTATTCCCTGAGAAATGAAGCCTCACAGATTGAGAAACTTAAGGAAGCAAACAGCCTTCAACAGGAACAGCTCCTGGAATTGTCAAAAAAGGCAACAAACCTTCAGGATGAAGTAGAGCAGCTCGGTCAGATAGAAAAAGAGCTTCGTCAGCTTTCCGGTGTTCCAGGTGATGAAACTGGTGATGCCAACAGCAATGCTGGAGATGGCACCCATAATGGTCAGGGTGGACCATACAAGCAGTTGGATCTGAAGGATGTAAGTAATGCTCTTGATAATGTGGAAAAGCGAGTTGCTCAGCGCAGAGCAAGTCTTACCAGATTGAGAGAAATCTTAAATGAACAGCATCGTCAGATTCAGCAGCAGGAGAGTGTAAATGCGTCTACTCCTTCTATTTGGCCATCCACTGGTGATGTCAGCTCACCATTTGGTATGAGATGGGGTGGCAGTGATTTTCACCCAGGCATTGATATTGCTGATGATTATGGCACTCCTATCGTGGCTACTGCTGATGGTATCGTTACTGTGGCTGGCTGGAATTCCGGCGGTTATGGCAACATGGTAGATATTGATCATGGCAACGGCTTCATGACCAGATATGGACATGCCCAGCAGGTTGTAGTTAGCGCTGGTGATCATGTTAAGCGTGGTCAGGTTATTGCATATATGGGAAGCACAGGCTTTAGCACTGGCCCTCATGTTCATTATGAGGTTAGGGTTAATGGTCAAGTTGTAAATCCGGCAGGATATATTAGGTAAGATCGTTTTATAAGGAGAAGATCAATGTTTGGTAGCATGAAGAAGCAGTTGGAAGGTACTAACAGAAATGATATAGAGACCGTTATTGGTGCGAACACCATTATTAAAGGAGAGATTAATGGTAGCAGCAATCTTCGTGTTGATGGTACCGTTGAAGGTTCTATAACAGTTTCTGGCAACGTTCTTATTGGTGAAAACGGCCGCATTAAGGGCGATATTGTAGCTCCAGAGCTGATGGTTTCCGGTCAGGTTGAGGGCAATGCAACTATTGAAAATGGCTTGTCCATCTATTCTACTGGCTCCCTTGTTGGTGATGTTAAGGTTGGTAGCCTGAAGATTGAGGATGGTGGCGTATTCAAGGGCCACAGTGAAATGACCTTCAAAGCTGCAGAGCCAGTATTTGCAGATTAAATAGTAATAAAGCTGTGATGAAATGATTTCATTTCGTCACAGCTTTTCTTTTATTTTAAGTATTACAAGCGAGAGAGGTGTTTTGTAATGGATTTTGTTAAGGAAGAAATTAAAGTGGGATTGAAAAACACCGTAACAGAAGGGGTTACGGCGGAAAATACTGCCAAGGAAATGGGCAGTGGCAGTCTGGAGGTCTACGCCACCCCGGCCATGACATGTCTCATGGAAAAGGCAGCCACAGAGGCCCTGGAACCACTTTTGGCAGATGGCTGGACCACAGTAGGCATTTCTTTAAATGTCCAGCATAAGGCAGCAACTCCCCTTGGACTGAATGTAAGAGCCGAAGCCCTGGTAACTGCTGTGGATGGCAGAAAGATAACCTTTGAGGTGAAGGCCTTTGATGACAAGGAGGAAATCGGCTCCGGCACCCATGAGCGCTTCGCTGTAATGAAGGAGAAATTCATGGCCAAAGCTCTGGGGAAGGCGCAATAAAATATTTAACAGTTACTTTCAGACGCAAAAACAGACGCAAAAATTTACGTTTGCTTTTGCGTCTGTTTTTGTTTGGAAAATGCCATATTGTTACTCTTTCATGACAGAATATTTAGCTTGTATACCGAAAAACAATACAAAACATACATAATATGATATATTGTAATAATTAGGTCGAACTAGACAGGACAAGGGTTCACTGGTATTGTATACAATATTTTTTTTATATTCCTGTATAACAGAGAATAAAATATGTATAAATATACACTAAAGAGTTATTCGAAAAACATATAAATACAATAAAAATAAGGATATTATTGTAATAATATATGAATAATTATATTGACAGTTAGAATAATGATACATATAATTATATTTGTTACTCAAACGGGATGTATTACAGAAAAACAAATGTCTTTGCTGAGTATTTTAAAAATTAACTTAGTTGTCTTTTTTAACTAAAAATCTGATTAAGGTGTATTGGAGGAGTGTTACGATGTGTAGAATTGGTTCAATAAAAAGTAAGGTGCCTGTTCATCCATCTAAAGCCTTACATTTGATGCTTCCTCAGCAGGAGGGGCATGATAATTCAGGCTTCGCCATGGTAATGCAGGATTTATATGGTACTTTTGCCAACTATAAAGACAAACCCCTCCTTTCCATGGCCTGTACCCAGAAGGGCAACCAGATGGTAGAGGAATACATGGATGCCCATAACTTTGTGCAGCTGGCTGAGTGGATTCCTATTCCAGATAAGCGTCCAGGACTTGATATACAGGCTATGCCGTATTATGTTTTCAGAAATTACGATTTTCCGGAGCATTACAATGAGCTGTCCGAGGAGGAGAAGCAGAATCTTTTGCTTGATACCCGTCTGGCCCTTCGCAAGATGCTGGAGGAGGCAGGGGAAGGCTTTGTTTATTCCTTCTGGCCGGATGTGCTTACTTTAAAGGAAATAGGAGATCCCCGCGATATTGCCACCTATTTCCATCTCTGGGATGATCATGGCGGACTCATGGCGAAAAATATCGTGGTTCAGTGCCGTCAGAATACTAATTATGATATTGTTCGCTATGCGGCTCACCCTTTCTTTTTGCAGGGCTATACCCTCTGTGCCAATGGCGAGAATACCTTCTATACGAAAAATAAGGAGTTTCAGAAGTCCCTCCATCGTGGCTACATCGGTTTTGAATCCGATTCCCAGTGCTTCCTGTATACCCTTCATTATGTCCTTCACGAGCTGAAGTGGCCTATTAATTATTTCAAGCACGTTATTACTCCACTGCCATTTGAGGAAATCGAGGAGCGTGAGGATAAAGAGGTGCTTAAGGCAATTCGTCAGTCTCTGGCCCATCTCGAAATCAATGGCCCAAATACAATTATTGCCACCCTGCCAGATAATCGAATGATTACCTGCTGTGATTCCAAGAAGCTCCGTCCGGTCGTTCTTGGCCAGGATGAAAATATGATAGCCATTTCCTCTGAGGTCTGCGGTCTTAATGAAATAATGCCGGACCGTGACAGGGAAAAGGATATCTATCCTAATGAGCGTGAAGTAATTGTTATCGATAATGAACTGGAGGTACAGAGATGGAAGCAGTAAAAACACAGGATGTGTCTGTAAATGACCTTTCTTGGAAAATCGAATATCATGCTGACCGCTGTACCATGTGCGGCAGCTGCGTGGCCACCTGTTCCTTCAAGGCTATTGAGGTAAAGACCCAGGCCCAGTCCATCGTGGTATCTACGGATAGCCAGCCAAATCCGGAGCATCGTCATATTGCCCGTCCTATTATTACCCAGAAGGCAAGTCTTACTGACTATTGTCGTGGTTGTGGCATGTGCGAAAAGGTGTGCCCTAACAACGCCATTCGTCCTGTACGCAATGTGGACACTCGCCAGGTGCTCCTTTCCAAGGACAGCGGTCCAATTAAGCGTGGTGGCCGTACAAATCTTAATGCTCAGCGTACATTGGACAGCATTGTGGTTGGCCGTATTTCTCAGATGACAGACCCTTCCCTGGATTCTGCCCGCCATACCTTTGATATTCGTTCCCCGTTGGGACGTGTTCTTTCACCAAAGGAGCTGCCCTTCAGACTGGAAAATGGCAAGATGGTTATGGACCACAAGGCTCCACCTGTAAACTGGATTTATCCTCTTATCTTTTCTGATATGTCCATCGGTGCTCTGTCCACTCGTGCCTGGGAGGCTGTGGCCTTGGCCTGTGCCTATCTCAACGAAAAGTGCGGTCTGCCAGTTCGTATGAGCTCCGGTGAGGGCGGTATGCCGGTTAAATTAATGGAATCAGATTATCTAAAATATTTTATCTTGCAGATTGCCTCCGGTCATTTTGGCTGGAACCGTATTATAAAGGCAATTCCCCACATGGTAACGGATCCTGCCGGTGTACTTATTAAAATTGGACAGGGTGCAAAGCCAGGTGATGGCGGTCTTTTGCCGGCAGCCAAGGTTGCAGAGCATGTACAGGCCATTCGTGGTGTTCCAAAGGCAACCCTTTCCTCACCACCAAATCATCAGGGCCTATATTCAATAGAAGAATCTGTGCAGAAGATGCACTTATCACTGAATGCCGCTTTTGGCTTCAGAGTACCTGTTGCCATTAAATGCGCGGCTTCTGCCACTTCCGTATCCGTATATAACAATTTGCTCCGTGATCCCTATAAGATTTGCGGTGGCTTCTTCCTGGATGGTATTCAGGGCGGTACTGGTGCTGCCAATGAGGTTTCCCTTGATCATACCGGTCATCCTGTGGTTTCCAAGATTCGCGATTGCTACAATGCGGCCGTTAAGCAGGGTCTTCAGGGTCAGATCCCTCTTTATGGCGGCGGTGGTATTGGTCTTACGGGCAATGCGGCAGCCGATGCCTTTAAGATGATCTGCCTTGGTGCCAACGGCGTATTTGTGGGCAAGGTGCTTATACAGCTTTTAGGCTGTGTGGGCAATGAACACGGTCGCTGTAATTCCTGTAATACTGGTAAGTGTCCAATGGGTATCTGTACTCAGGACCCACGTCTGGTTAAGCGTCTTGATGTGGATAAGGGTGCCCAGAAAATTGTGGATTATGTTCTGGCCTTTGATGCCGAGCTGAGAAAGCTGATGGCTCCTATTGGCAACAGCTCATTGCCTGTGGGACGCAGTGATGCCCTCGTTTCTACTGACAAGGCCATTGCGGACAAGCTGGGAATTCAGTATGTATGCTAAGGAAGGAGCGGTAAGATATGTTTAAAATTGATACAATGAAGGGACATGAGCGTATGTCCACCCAAGACCTGCTCCTTCAAATTGAAGAGGCTGTACGGTCTGGAGAAACTGAGTTTGAAATTGCGGCATCTGGTCAGCATGATATAGGTGGCCCTTTATGGAACAGTGACGGAAAAAAGCTTACCTTCCACGTTACAAATGCAGGTCAGCGTGTGGGCTCCATGTGTCTGCCAAATACGGAGATCGTGGTGGAGGGCTCCACCTCCGCTGATGTGGGCTGGCTTAATGCTGGTGGCGTTATCACCGTAAAGGGTGACGCTGGCGATACTGCAGGCCATTGCTCCGCTGGTGGTAAGATTTTCATCGGTGGCCGTGCTGGTACCCGCAGTGGTTCTCTGATGAAGCATGACCCACTTTACGAAGAGCCGGAGCTTTGGATTTTGAAAAATACAGGTTCCTTCTCCTTTGAGTTTATGGGAGGGGGCCGGGCCATCGTTTGTGGCTACGATTCAGAACAATTTGAGTCTGTTCTCGGCGAACGGGCCTGTGTAGGAATGGTAGGTGGCGTGGTTTACGTCCGTGGTCCTGTATCCACCTATCCAAAGGACATTAAATGTCTGGAGCTGGAGCAGGAGGATATTGATTTCCTCAACTCCGGCATGGATGAATTCCTTGGCAAAATAGAGCGTCAGGAGTTAAAGGGTGAGCTTTCCCAGTGGAGTCAGTGGAAAAAGCTCCGTCCTCTTACCTTTGAGGAAAAGAGTGCCACTCCATTAAAGAAAATGACTATGAAGGAGTTCCGCACCCAGGAATGGGTAAAGGGAGGTATTTTCTCTGACGTTGCCATGGATGATTTTGCGGTTCATAACACCATTTCCAATGGCCTTTATCGTTTACGAGTTCCAAGCTGGGATAATGCTAAGTATGCGGCTCCTTGTGAGTTCAGCTGTCCTACTGGCATCCCGACTCAGCTTCGCTATAATTTGATTCGCCAGGGCAGACTTCAGGAGGCCATCGAGCTGGAGCTCCAGTATACACCGTTTCCAGGCTCTGTATGTGGCAGTGTTTGTCCAAATCCGTGTATGGATGGCTGTACCCGTGGCACCATTGATGAGGCAATTCAGATTGGTCCATTGGGCTATCTCTCTGCCTTTACCAAGGTTAAGAAGCCAGCTGTATCCACCGGCAAAAAGGTGGGCATTGTGGGCGGTGGTGTAGCCGGCCTTTCGGCGGCCTGGCAGCTGGCCCGTAAGGGACATGAGGTATTCGTTTTTGATGATGCAGAGAAAATGGGTGGTAAGCTGGAGCAGGTTATTCCTAGAGGCAGACTATCCCATGACCTTTTGGAAGCAGAATTAAAACGCATAGAAGAAATGGGTGTAAAATTTGTTCCAAATTGTAAGGTGGACAAGGATAGCTTTAAGCATTTCCAGGATACCTATGACGCAGTAATCATTGCCAATGGCGGGCATGAATCCCGTTACTTTAACTGGGAGGGCAAGGAGCTGCTTACTATGGGTCTGGATTTCCTTAAGAAGGTAAATCGTGGTGAAAATCCAAAGGTTGGCAAGCGTGTTGTGGTAATCGGTTGCGGTAACTCCGGTATGGACACCTGCCGTGCGGCCTTTGATATGGGGGCTGAATCCGTGGTGGCTGTGGATGTGCAGAAGCCGGCGGCCTTTGCTGATGAAATTCAGTATGTGGAAGGCCGGGGCGGCAAGCTGGTATGGCCATTTTTCACGGAGAAGATTACCAAGGATGGAGTTTATGCCAATGATGGACGCTTTATACCAGCAGATGAGGTAATTGTATCCATAGGTGAGGCACCAATTTTGGATTTTCTGCCAGAGGATGATTCCATCAAGAAGTTCCGGGACAGCTGGCTGATTACCAATAAGGATAAATCAATTTTGCCGGGAGTCTTTGCTGCCGGTGATGTTATTAAGCCTGGTCGTTTAACCGATGCCATTGGTGATGGTATCAAGGCCGCTTACTATGCTGATCTGTATGTAATGGGAAAGGAATATGTTCCGTTCCCAGAAAAGGAAAAGATTCCGGCAGAGCGTCTTTCCAAGGCTTATTTTGAAAAGTGCCATCATTGCCAGCTGGGGGACCCGGCAGATGATCATACCCGTTGCGTAAGCTGCGGTACTTGCCGTGACTGCAAGATGTGTCTGGAATCCTGTCCGGAAAAGGCCATCAGCCGCATAGAAAATGAGGATGGCTCCTGGACCTATGTATCAGATCCAAATAAATGTATTGGGTGTGGTATTTGTGCTGGTGTATGCCCATGTGGCGTATGGAGCATAAATGACAATCCTGAACCAATAAATATGTATCGCACATATAACAAGTAATATTTATATGGCGGGGACCATCTGAAGGACATTTTTCGCCATATTATTGTAATACATCAATAAAAAGCGACCTACAGATTAATATCTGAAGGCCGCATTTTTTTGTTATCATTTAGTCATCACACACGATAACTTCTATATTATGTTCTGCGAAGAATTCCTTATAACGGGCTGGCAGCTCCTTATCTACTACGATGCAGTCAATTTCGTCCAGATTGCAGAAGGAAATAAGGGATGCGGAATCAATTTTTGTGCTGTCCACCATGAGAATTTTCTTACCGGTTTTGTCCACCAGATAACGCTTGATATCACATTCCAGTGGAGAAGCAGTGGTAAGTCCGTTTTCTATGGATATACCCGTACTGGAAATGAAAATCTTGGAAATGTTGTACTGCTTCAGACAGTTCAGCACGCTTGGTCCCACAAAGGCCTTGGTAGGGGCGTAGATGGTGCCACCGGTGGCAATAATGTTGAATTTTGCAGATGCCGCCGCAATGTTTATAACGTGAATGCTGGCAGTGACAATGGTAATGTTGTGCTTATCCTCAAGATAAGGCATCATGTGCATGGTAGTGGTACCGGAATCTATGCAAATAACATCGTCATCCTGCACCAGACTGGCTGCCATACGGGCAATTTTTTGCTTGTGAATCTTGTCACTGTTATCTTCTGCTGTCACGACCGGAGCTTTGGTCTGAGGAGCTTCCTGCTCCTGAAGCACGATGCCACCATATACCTTGTTGATGGTGCCTCGCTTTTCCAGCTCGGCAATATCACGGCGTATGGTATTTTTGGATACATCAAAGGTGGTACATAGATCATTAATAGAAATGCTTTTTTTCTCTTCAAGCAATTCCTGAATTTTACGGAGACGATTGATTTTCATTCATTCACCTGTATTCTAACGAAAAATAAATTATTAAATACCCGTGTACAAAATCATCATAAAAAGTTGATAATGTTATGGGTATATTTGTGTTAATTATATCGTAATGCACAAGTTAATACAAGATAATTTATAAAAAAATACCAACAGTATATCATTTTTATAATTGTTAGAATATTCACTCATATTAATGCAAAATCGAAAGAGATAACCGCCATCATAGCAGCTTTTTACTTTATGGAAAATTTTAAACAAATGGGTTATAACACACAATGACGCTTTGGGTGTGTTGAAACGCTTGGTATGTATATTTTGCTTATGGCAAAATTTGAACAACTGCGTTATAATGAATCCACGAACAATTATTTTATATGTATATCTTAGGGGAAGCTGATCAGGGATTGGCTTCTTTTTCTTTAAATTCAGGAGGTAGTTTAATGAGTAAACCAAAGAGCTCTTTTTGGCTGGTTATATTTTTGGGAATAATGTCTGCCATGGCACCATTGGCTACAGATATGTATTTGCCAGCCCTGCCGGTGATGCAGGAGGATTATGCCATCAGCACTTCAATTGCACAGATGACCTTGACTATGACCATGCTGGGGATGTCCATCGGTCAGATATTTGCAGGACCTATTAGCGATATGAAGGGGCGAAAGCTGCCACTTTTATTGGGAATGCTGGTATTTATGGCAGTGTCTGTAGCTTGTGCTGTGGCAACCAATATATGGGTTTTTCTGGCAGCCCGTTTTATCCAGGGCTTTGCCGGTGCCTGTGGAATTGTAATATCCAGAGCAATTGCCCGTGATATGTGTAAGGGTGCTGAGCTAACAAAATTCTTTTCCATATTAATGATGGTAAATGGTCTGGCTCCTATTTTGGCTCCGGTTTTGGGCGGTCAGATACTGGCCTTTGGCAGCTGGCGCCATGTTTTTATGGTATTGGCAATTATCGGTCTTGTTATGGCCGGGGCAACGGTAATCTTCAAGGAAAGTCTGCCTGTGGAGCGTAGACTGAAAAATATCAACAGAACTCTCTTGACCTTTCCTATACTTATGAGAAATAAGTATTTTATGGGCCATTGCTTTGTACAAATGTTTGAATTTGCTGCATTTTTTACATATATAGGCTGCTCATCCTTTGTATTACAGGGTGTTTATGAGGTTTCCCCTCAGGTGTATAGTTATATTTTTGGCGGCATTGGTGCTTCCCTTTTGTTTACGGGGGGTATACCCAGCAAGTTAGCTGGCAGGGTACGGGACGAGATTATGCTGAAATATTCTCTATGTATTCAGGCGGTAATGTCGGCACTTCTGATAGGGGCCTTTTTCTTAAATGCTCCCTTTGCAGTGATTGTAGCATTGCTTTTGTTTGCTGTAGCACCTTTATCTGTTGTGGGTGCCGCCAGCTTTTCCCTGGCCCTTTCATCCCAGGGCAGAAATGCGGGTAGTGCCTCTGCTATGCTGGGATGCTCCTCCATGATATTAGGAGCAGTAATGATGCCGATTGTGGGTATTTTTGGCACTGACAGTGGTGTTCCCATGGCAGTAATGATGCTTATAGGCTTTGTGCTGGCTATAATAACCTGTCAGTGGTATATTATTCCTGTACACAGTAATGAATAAGGGGCTTAATCTGAAATTTGAATAGGAGACTATATTGGAGGTAGGAATATGTACGGCGATATAATAGATTTATTGAAATTTATTAAGAAATCTCCCTCTCCCTGGCATACAGCCAGTGCTGCCTCAGAGCAGCTTTTGAATGCAGGCTTTCAGGAGCTGGACTGGACTGAGGGCTGGGAGCTTCAAAGATATGGAAGGTATTTCACCAAGGTTTATGGCTCGTCTATTTTTGCCTTTACCTTGGGAAATGGTGATCTTACAGCCAAGAACAGTCTGAAGCTGGCAGCAGCCCATACGGATTTCCCCGGCTTTCGCATTAAGCCGGAGGCCGGTGTTATTAAGGATGGCTATGGTCTGTTGAATACTGAGGGATATGGTGGGGCTATATTATATTCCTGGCTGGATAGGCCGCTGTCTATTGCGGGGAAGGTGGTATTGGCGGGAAAGGATGCCATGAATCCCGTGACTGAGCTTATAGATTTCGCCCGTCCATTGATCACCATTCCGTCCTTGGCCATCCACATGAACAAGAAAATCAATGAGGGTGTGGCTCTTAATAAACAAAAGGATATGCTGCCATTGGCGGCAGTATTTGGTAAAGAAAATGGGAAGGATACAGCCAAGGCCTTTTTGGATGATCTGCTGGTAAGTGAGCTGGCTGTGTCCAAGGAGGATATTCTTTCATACGAGCTAAACATTTACCCTTACGAAGCCGGCTGTCAGTTGGGAGTGGCAGGAGAACTGGTTTCCTCACCACGCCTTGACAATATTACCTCTGTGGTAGCTTGTCTAAAGGGTATAACTGAAACACTGGGGGCAGGACTAAATATAATAGCCCTTTTTGATAATGAGGAAATCGGCAGTCGTACCAAGCAGGGAGCAGCCTCGGCCAACCTTATGCAGCTTCTTGAGCGTATATATACCTGTATGGGTTATAGTCGGGAGCAGATGTGGCAGGGGATCAATGGTGGCTTTATGCTGTCTGTGGACGTTGCCCATGGTCTCCATCCAAATTATCCTGATAAGACTGATCCTACCAATCGTCCTTTGTTGAACGAGGGCTTTGTTATTAAGCAGGCCTCCTCTCAAAGCTACGCCTGTGATGCGGAGGCTGTAGCCATGGTAAAGGGCCTGTGCCGTCAGGGGAACGATATACCTTGTCAGCACTATGTTAATCGTTCTGATATGCCCGGAGGTGCTACTTTAGGTTCTATTGCATCTGCCCTGGTTCCTGTACGGACTGTGGATATAGGAGTACCTATTTTGGCTATGCACTCTGCCAGAGAGACTATGGGGGCAGCTGATCAAATATCATTGTGCCGGGTTATTAGGGAATTATTCCGGTATTAAGATTTCAGAAGCCAAGCATTATCCACAGTTATCCACATTTTTTATGTGAATAACTGTTCATAAGTGTGGATAACTAGGGGAAAAATGGCGTAGGATTGTGTAAAAATAGTATTTTGCTTGTTGATAAAGTGGTACTTTTGGATAATATACCCAAAAATGTGCCACTTTTTTATTGGGTAAAATAGCCATATTGAATCACCTGCAGCTTATATAGATAGGTGTACAAAATATAACCATTAATAGCATAACAGTATATAGATAAAGGCTTTATAGGGAGTATTATGTTTGGATTCAAAGGTAATGGTGGGAATGTTATGGAATAGTTTGAGTGCCTTATATATGCACATTTTGGAAGATGTTCCAAGAATTTTTAAAAAAAATCAAAAAAAATCCAAAAAGTTCCTTGACATACTCATAAGATAATCATATAATAAGACATGTCAAAGGGAAAGCCAAGGACAACATCTGATCCCCAGATAAAATCCTTTTTCTCCTGCTTGAACTTTGATATACCCCTTATATGCGACATTCCCCTGTGTCGCATATAAACCCCTCTCTTTTATTTACCCACTTTCATTATATAAATGAATGGAAGAAAAAGGCTGTAAAAACGAACGCCTATCGTTTTTACAGCTTTTTTCGTGTCTAAAAATATATGGTTATCCATGTAGGCATTATTTTTTTATATGGAAGAATAGTAGGATTTAATCCTCCTCTTGTTGAATATAAGAAGTGAATTTGCTAGAATTGAAGCTGTAAATGTTGAAATAATCAACTTCTTTTTACTATGAAATCTTAGTGAATCGAATCTAAAGGATGAAGATGAACTTTAGATTTCGTGTAAGGGCTGATGAAAGCCCGTATGCTTTCATCTTGCTTAATATATATTTCGGAGGCAAATTAATGGATTATTATAACGCATCAGTTAATTTTGGCATTATCAGGAGACGGGTTCAGTCTTTGGTGGTGGAAGCAACTATGGAATTGGGACTGACCTATTCAGAATTTTCCTTGATGTTAATGTTGTATGACAAGGAAGGCTGCAGTCAGGATGATATGACTGCATTTCTGCATGTGGATAAGGCTGCCATAACCCGCGTTATCAAAATCCTTGAAAAAAAGGGAATGCTTTATCGCAAACGGGATGAGGTGGATCGTAGATTGAAGAGGCTATTTCTTACCGAGGAAGGGAAGAAAATGGAGCCCATAATAAAGGATATAGTAAAGAAAATCATGGACTATGTGGCTGGTGGTTTTTCTGAAGCCGAGGGCGAGTTTTTGATTAAAGGAATAAATATCATGGCTACACGATTGGGTGTGGCAGATTTTGAGGCGGTGTTTGGCAAGAAGGGGCGTGGTGTAAAGTGAAAAAGCTAATAGCTATTTTGCTGTCCGTATTGTTGATGGTCTCATTGGTGTCCGGCTGTGGCAAAAGCAGTGAGGACGGACAAAGGCCTCAGATGGTAAGGACTCAACAGGTGGGACAGCAGGCGTTGAATGCGGAAGGTACTTATACCGGTACTGTAAGAGGACGTTATGAAACCAATGTGTCTTTTCAGGTTGGGGGACGAATTATCAATCGTAATGTTCAGGTTGGAGATCATGTAAATTCCGGGGATATTCTTATGTCCATTGATCCGCGTGATGTGGTACAGCAGTCAAATCAGGGAGATGCCCAGGTGGCAGCTGCCAAAGCACAGCTTGATTTGGCTCAGTCCAATTTAAGCCGTTATCAGCAGCTCTATGCCCAAGAAGCAGTTCCTGCTATGGTTCTTGACCAATACCAGACAGCCTATGATTCAGCCTTGGCTCAATACAATCAGGCAGTAGCAGGTGCAGCAACAGGACATAATGCCTTGGGATATACGGCATTAGTATCCTCTGCGTCCGGAGTAATTTCATCCGTTTCGGCTGAAGTTGGACAGGTGGTTGGTGCCGGTCAGACAGTATTGACTTTGGTACAGACCAACGAGCTGGAGGTGGAAATCAATATTCCGGAGAACCATCTTAATGATGTAGAGCTGGGTAAAAGCGTTCAAATTTCTTTCTGGGCACTGAAGGGCGTTAGTGTAAATGGTACTGTAAGGGAGATTTCCCCAATGGCTGAGTCTGTTTCCCGTACATATAAGGTGAGAATTTCTGTACCAAATCCGCCAAAAGGGATGCAGCTTGGTATGACTGCCAGCGTAAAGTGCCAGGAAAGTTCTGGGACTAATAATGATGGAATGGTACTGCCGTTGTCTGCCATTTATCAGATTGATGATAATCCACAGGTATGGGTAGTGGATAAAGGCTCAGATACTGTCAGTCTAAAAAATATTACTTTTGAAAAAATTGGCAACAACTCCGTACGGGTAATGGGCCTTAATGTAGGCGATATTGTTGTAACAGCAGGAGTACATAAGCTGCGCCAGGGCCAAAAGGTAAGACTTGCGGAGGGTAATGAAGATGATTAATCTTACAGAAGTTTCCCTAAAAAACCGGGCCTTGGTATGGTATTTCATTATTGTTCTTGTGGTGGGTGGCATCTTTTCCTACATAAAATTAGGACGCATGGAAGACCCTAACTTTACCATAAGGGAAATGATAGTCACTGCCGCCTGGCCAGGTGCTACTGCTGAGCAGATGGAACAGCAGGTCACAGACAAGCTGGAATCTAAAATAAATGATTTGCCGGGTATTGATTATGTCAAGAGTACTACCCGTGACGGCACAACGGTTATTCACGTACTGTTAAAGGACGATTACAAAGGTGATGTACGTTCTTCATGGCGTGATGTAAGAAATTTCTGCCATGATATAGAGAATGATTTGCCTGAAGGGGTTTATGGCCCATATTTTAATGACCGCTTTGACGATGTATATGGTTCCTTGTATGCAGTAACCGGCGATGGCTTTACATACGAAGAAATGCGTCAGCAGGCCGAAAAAATTCGTCGCATGATTCTGGCAAATGTGAAAAGTGTCCAGAAGGTTGAGCTGGTGGGTGTTCAGAGTGAAAAGGTCTATGTGGAAATAGAAAATGCCAAGTTGGCTGAGCTGGGCATAAGCCCTACGGCTCTGTCTGATGCCCTGAAGGGACAGAATCAGATGACTCCCGCCGGCATGATCGAGACCAGTACTGATAATGTATATTTGAGGTATTCCGGTACCTTCGAAAATATTGATGATATAAAGAATGCTCCTATTAATGCGGGGGGCCGTGTGGTTCGTCTTGGAGACATTGCCAAGGTTGAAATGCGTTATGCAGAGCCGGCGGATCCGAAGATGTTCTTCAACGGTGAGCCTGCTGTAGGAATTGCTGTTTCCATGGAACCTGGGCAGAACATTATAACCTTGGGCGAGGGCTTGGGCAGTCTCATGAAGTCTGTCAACGAGGATTTGCCGGTGGGGCTTGAGATACATCAGGTTTCAGACCAGCCAAAGGTGGTTGAGGATTCCATTGAAGAATTTATCAGCACACTTAGAGAAGCTATTATCATAGTGTTGGCAGTTAGCTTTTTGAGTTTGGGCGTCAGAACCGGTATGGTTGTAGCCTTCTGTATTCCTTTGGTGCTGGCGGCTGTTTTCTGCGGCATGTATATATTGGGCATCGACCTTCAAAAGGTGTCCCTGGGTGCTTTGATTATCTCTTTAGGCTTATTGGTGGATGATGCTATAATAGCCGTAGAGATGATGAGCGTAAAGCTGGAAGCGGGCTTGGACCGTTTTGAGGCGGCCTGTTATGCTTTTAAGGCTACGGCAAAGCCAATGCTTACGGGTACTCTTATTACCTGTGCCGGTTTTATTCCCGTGGGATTTTCCGCAGGCTTGGCAGCAGAATTCTGTAGTGCCCTGTTTCCTGTTATTTCTATGGCCCTGCTCATTTCATGGGTAGTATCTGTTATGGTGGCTCCTCTATATGGCTACCATCTTATTAAGGTTGAGGTTAAGCATAATGAGGAAGGGGATACTGTTCAGTATCAGAGCAAATTTTATACAATATTCCGCAATATTCTGACCTGGTTCCTGACCCACAGAAAGCTGGTACTCGTAGCCACCGCGGGATTGTTTGCTCTTTCTATTTTGGGAATGAAGCTGGTGCGCGATGAATTCTTCCCGCCTTCCACCAGACCTGAGATTATTGTATCCATGCGCCTCAATGATGGGGCTTCACTGAAAAATACGGAGGAGGTATCAAAGCGATTTGCTGATTTCCTTAATCAGCACGCCGATGAAATAGAAAACTACAGCTGCTATGTGGGAGAAGGGGCCCCAAGATTTGTGCTTCCTTTCACCCCGGAGCCTCCTGTCGATAATTATTCCCAGTTTATTGTGGTATCAAATGATGCTGAACACAGAGAGGAACTGAGCAGAAAAATCAGGGAGGAACTGGAAAATGAATTCCCTGAGGTTCGTCATGACATAAAATTTCTTCAGACTGGCCCCCCTGCAGATTATCCTATTATGCTGAAGGTTTACGGTACTGATAAGGATAAGGTTAGGGAAATCGGCGAGCAGGTGGCTGACCGCGTGGCACAGGATGAAAATAACACTGAGGTGCATCTGAATTGGCATGAAAAGAGCAAGGTAATCCATTTGGAATATGATCAAAATAAGCTGAAGGCCATGGGGTTGACAGCGCAGGCTGTTTCCAAAATGGTATATACTGAGCTTACGGGAGCTACAGCAGCACAGTTCTATAAGGGTGACCGTACTGTGGATATAGTTCTGGAAATGGCTGAGGTAGACCGCACAGATTTGTCCACGATAAAGGAATTGCCAATATATACAGGTAGGGGTTATGTCCCACTGGAGCAGCTGGCGGATATTTCTCTCAGAACTGAAAATGGTGTTATTGGCCGCGAGAGATTAGGCCCATGCGTAACCGTTCAGGGTAATATCCTTTCCGGCACTGCAAATGATGCTACTGAAAAGGCATTGGAGGCTGTTAAGGATATTGCAGACAATTTGCCTGCCGGTTATAAAATTGAAGCAGCCGGTGCCCTGCATGACAGCAAAAAAGCCATGGGAAATATTACGAAGCCTGTACCGGCCATGATATTTTGTATCATAACTTTGTTGATGTTCCAGTTGAAAAATGGCAAGCTGATGCTTCTTACTGTTCTTACTGCACCATTGGGACTTATAGGTGTGGCAGCCGGAATGCTGATTTTTGACCAGGCCATGGGCTTTGTGGCAATCCTTGGTGTACTGGCTCTCAGTGGTATGATTATACGAAATTCGGTAATTCTGATAGACCAGATTCAAAAGCATTTGGAAGAGGGAGAAACTCCTTGGGATGCCATAATGGATTCAGCAGTTATGCGTTTTAGACCGATTATGCTTACAGCGGCAGCTGCAATTCTCGGTATGATACCGTTGATGTTCAGTACCTTCTGGGGGCCAATGGCAGTAGCCATTGCCAGTGGCCTTTTGGTGGCAACAGTGCTGACACTTTTGGTATTGCCAACCATGTATGCGACAGTGTATAAGGTGGAAAAAGAATAAGATATAACTAGCTTTAAGATATCCCCTTCCTCTTTAGGGGGTAGAAACAAACTAAAAGAGCCGCCGGCTCAAAGTGTGAAAACACATTTTGAGTCAGCAGCTCTTTTAATTTGCGTAGATTGCCTAATTTCTTAGAATGCGGCTACTACAGCACCGTTGTACTTTTCAGCGATGAACTTCTTAACCTTTTCGGACTTCAGGGCCTTCATGAGAGCCTGAATCTCAGGACGGTTTTCGTCACCGGTACGAACAGCAACGATGTTAACATAAGGAGAAGTGGAATCCTCGATGAAGATGTTGTCCTTAACTGGGTTCAGCTGAACCTGCATTGCAAAGTTGCTGTTGATAACAGCTGCATCAACATCATCCAAGGTACGAGGAACCTGTGCTGGCTCCAGCTCCTGGAACTTAATGTTCTTAGGATTGGAAGTAATATCCTGAATAGTAGCAGTTACACCTACGCCATCCTTAAGGGTGATAACACCAGCCTTGGCAAGGAGGGCTAAGGCACGGCCACCATTGGTAGGATCGTTAGGAATAGAAATGGAGGCACCATCCTTGAGCTCCTTAAGGTTCTTTACCTTCTTGGAGTATACTCCCATTGGCTCGATGTGGATACCGCCGGCACTAACCAGCTTAACCTCAGGGTGCTGCTTTACAAAATCCTCAAGATAAGGCATGTGCTGGAAGTAGTTTGCATCCAGTTCCTTGTCGTTAAGATTCAGATTTGGCTGTACATAATCACTGTACTCAACGATTTCCAGCTTAATGCCATCCTTGGCCAAATCGTCTTTAATCTGCTCAAGAATTTCAGCATGTGGAACAGAAGTTGCACCAACCTTCAGTGTTTTACTGTCGTTGGATGCCTGCTTGTTGTCAGCCCCGCAGCCAGCCAGGGCCACAATGGCAAATACAAGTGCTGATAAAATAAGTAATACCTTTTTCATTAAAAGACCTCCTTAAAGATAGTGTATATATTTCTCTCATTATGTATAGAGAGCCACACCCGTTTTAGCGCTTATCCAGATGCTTGGCCAGCTTATTGCCGGCAAACTGCACTATCTGAACCATAATAATAAGGACGATTACGGTGGCAATCATAATATCAGGACGGAAACGCTGATAACCGTAGCGGATTGCCAAATCACCCAGGCCACCTCCGCCTATGGCTCCGGCCATGGCAGATTCACCTATGAGACTGATGATAACGGTGGTAAGCTGGGCCACAATATTTGGCATAGCCTCTGGCAGGAAAACCTTGCGTATAATCTGTAGTGGAGTAGCACCCATGGACTGGGCGGCTTCCACAATACCGTATGGTATTTCCCGAAGAGAGGTTTCAACCTGACGGCCAATAAAAGGTACAGAGGCCAGTACCAATGGTACCATAGCGGCTGTTGTACCAATAGCACTGCCCACAATCAGGCGGGTCAGCGGAATAATTGCTACCATTAATATAATGAAAGGAATGGAGCGAATGGCGTTTACAATAGCGCCTACAACTCTATTAATAGGAAGACATTCCAAAATTTGTCCCTTGGAGGTAGTATGAAGCAGTACCCCTAAAGGAATTCCCAGCAGGGAGGAAATAATCATGGAAACAGCCACCATGTAAACTGTTTCTCCCAATGCCTTAGTGATGAGAGGAAGCATGTCTGCTGACATAGCCAATCACCTCCATCTTAACCTTTTGTTCGCGAAGATAATCCATGGCAGAGTGAATGTCATCCTGACTGCCATCAAGACCAATGATAAGCCTGCCAAAAGGAGCTCCTTTTATGTCATCCAGACTCCCAAAGAATAAATCTGCACTGACATCATATTTTTTCACCAAGGACGAAATAATAGGATCATTGGCAGTTTCTCCAATAAAGGTAAGCCTCATAAGAAGAATGCTGTCTTCAAATGGCTCGTCCTTAATCTCAATATTTCTAAAGTCAACAGGCAGCTCGTTGCTGAGCAGTACGCTGATAAAATCCTTGGTTATCGGCTGTTGAGGGGTTATAAATACATCCAGCACATCCCCCTGTTCGGCAATCACACCTTTGTCAATTACTGCAACCTTGTCACAGATTTCTTTGATAACCTGCATTTCATGCGTAATTACCACCACGGTAAGCTTTAATTTTCTATTTATATCCTTAATCAGCTGAAGGATAGATTTTGTGGTTTGCGGGTCAAGGGCAGAGGTGGCTTCATCACAGAGGAGAATATGCGGATTGCTGGCCAGGGCCCTGGCAATACCAACGCGTTGCTTTTGACCACCGGAAAGCTGGGATGGATATTGATCAGCCTTGTCGGAAAGGCCCACCATATCCAGCAATTCGGTTACACGGCTATTTATTGCATCCTTTGGGGTATTGGATAACTGTAATGGAAATGCTATGTTATCAAATACTGTGGAGGTTGACAGCAAATTGAAATGCTGAAATATCATACCAATACCTTTGCGTGCTTCTCTAAGCTCACTGTTGTTCATGGCAGTGATATTTTTTCCTTCTATTGTAACTGTTCCCTTGGTAGGACGCTCCAAAAGATTAATGCAACGAACCAGGGTAGACTTGCCGGCACCACTTAAGCCGATAATGCCATAAATCTCGCCTTTATTTATATGAAGGCTTATATCCTTTAGGGCATGAACTGGACCAGCGGCACTGTCATAGATTTTCTCAATATGAGATAAATCAATCACCTTACTCACATCCTGTCATTATTGTATGGATAAAAATATATATCATATTCAACCCATGTGTATAGTTGTAAATCTAATAATACACTAAAATATTATACCTGTTTTCATTGTAAATGCAAAGTACAGATAATATTAAGCCAGATATGTGATTAATGTAGTGCGTGGATAATATACAAATATATTTTATAGTTATGAATTATACTTTATTATACCTACTAAAGCAATAGGTATTTGAAAAAATATGGAAAACATATATAATTAATATGAGTTTTACGGAGGAGTAAATTACGTAATTTTGCATACTATTATAGGAAGGATGATGATTATATGCGTATTTCTGCAAAGGGTCGTTATGGTCTTGCTGCTATGTCATATTTGGCGGCCAATTATAAAAACGGAATGGCAATTACCGTGCTGCATATTTCGGAAACCATGGGCATTTCAAAAATATATCTTGAGCAGGTTTTTTCCTTGTTGAAGCGAGCGGGACTTGTTATATCAATTAAGGGTTCCCAGGGAGGATATTTTCTAAATCGGGAGCCAAATAGTATAACTGCTTATGATGTGTTGACTGCTATTGAAATCGCCATGGTTGAAAAAACAGACTCTACAGTAGAAGAAAAACAACCTTTATTGGACAAGGCCATGCAGGAAATAGTTTTCTCACGGCTTGATGATGCTGTAAAATCCTGCTTGGAAGAAATTACTTTGGAAGATATTTTAAATAATGTAGAAAAACAAAAAGAACCGGATAACCTTATGTATTTTATTTAAAACTATTTAGCATAAGCAAGATTTATCAAATTCAAGGCTAATCATTACTATTTTTAAGGGGAATTTGGTCTGACAAATACTTTCTTTTCGTTACAACTATTATTTATTGCTATCTTATAATGTCCTTTTTTTATTGACAAAATCAAGGACTATGGTATAAACTGTACGAGGCAATTGAAATTTTGTGACTATTACACTTGAATCGATGTGCAATTGTACAAAAATTCAATGGTTCGGGGGTGTCCGAATCTTATATGTGTATTAATGAAAATGGGGGATTGTTATGGTAAAGGACAAAGCTACGGTTGTCGTTGTAGGCGGCGGAGCTACAGGCGTTGGTATCCTGCGTGACCTCTCTATGCGTGGCATTGATGCCCTGCTGATTGAGAAGCTTGATATGGTTAATGGTGCCAGCTCCCGCTATCATGGCCTTCTGCACAGTGGTGCCCGCTATGCAGTAAGAGACCAGGAAGCTGCAAAAGAGTGTATCGAGGAAAACACCATTCTGCGTCGTATCGGTAAGTCTTGCGTAGAGGCTATTTCCGGTATGTTCGTACAGGTGGAGGGCGATGATCCAGATTTCGTAGATCCTTGGGTAAAGGGTTGTGCTGAAAGTGGTATCAAGACCCGTGAGCTGAGCAAGGAAGAGGCTTGGAGCTTGGAGCCAAATCTTTCTCGCAAGCTGGTTCGCGCTTTTGAGGTTCCAGATGGTGCCATCGATGGTTTCCGTATGTCCTGGCAGAATGTACAGTCTGCTGTACGTTATGGTGGCCGTTACAAGACTTATACTGAACTTATAAAGATAAATATTGAGAGCGGTGCTGTTAAGAGCATTACCGTTCGCGACAATGTAACCAAAGAAGAATATGATATTGAGTGCGAGATTCTGGTAAACGCTGCTGGTCCTTGGGCTGGTAAGGTTGCACAGATGGCTGGTCTGGACTGCTCCGTAAGTCCTTCCAAGGGTACTCTGATTGCATTCAACCAGAGAATTTCCAACCGCGTTGTAAACCGTTTGCGTAAGCCATCCAATGGTGATATTTTCGTACCACATGGTTCCATTACCATTCTTGGTACTTCTTCTATTACTATTCCAGATCCTGAAGATACTTCCACTTCCTGGGAGGAGGTTGAGGAGCTCATGAAGACCGGTGAGGGCGTATTCGAGCATCTGCGTGACTACCGTATCCTCCGTGTATTCGCTGGTTCCCGTCCTCTGTATGTTCCTAAGGGAGCTGACGGTGGCCGTAATGCTTCCCGTGGCTTCGTAACTCTCGACCACGAGAAGGAAGATGGCCTGAAGGGTATGATGACCATTTGCGGTGGTAAGTTTACTACCTACCGTCTCATGGCTGAGAAGTTCTGCGATGTTTTGGCTCCAAAGCTTGGCAACACTGCTAAGTGCCGTACTGCAGAAGAGGATCTCGTTCCAGCTGTTTCCGAGGCTGACAAGAAGGCTGCACGTCAGTACTTCCCATCCTACGGCGTAAATCTGGCTGCTACCCGTCTGGGTACTGAGAAGTTCCCTGAGGTTGTTAAGACCTTGAAGGAGAACCCAGAAACCCGTGAAGTTCTCTGCGAGTGCGAGAACGTAACTATGGCAGAGGTTATGCGTATTGCTCAGGAGCCTACCAGCCATAGTGTAGCAGATGTTAGAAGAAGAACCCGTCTTGGCATGGGTACTTGCCAGGGTAACTACTGCGCAATCCGCAGTGCTGCAATTGCAAACAAGCTGTTTAAGGACAAGCTTGAGGGTTGCGGTGATTCCCTCAGCGATATGAAGAACTTCCTGCAGGCTAGATGGAAGGGTATTACTCCTGTAATGGCAGGTAAGACTCTCCGCGAGGCTGAAATGACCAGAGGCATGTATGAAGTATTGTTCAATGTAAATGGGGGTAGACGTTAATGAGCAAGTCAGATGTAGTTGTTATCGGTAATGGTTTTGCTGGCCTGATGTCCGCTCTTGTTAGCGCAGACCAGGGCAAAAAGGTAACACTGCTGTCCTATGGTGCGGGTACTTTCCCTCTTAACAGTGGCGTTATCGACGTATTAGGTTATGATGACTCCGGCAAGGCTGTAGCTAACCCTGCTCAGGCTGTTAGCGCAGTTGCTGATGAGCATCCATATAAAAAGATTGGCACCCAGGCTCTGGAAGAGTCCGTAAAGTTCTTCCAGGATGTGGTTGCAGCTGAGGGCTTCCCTTATGTAGGTTCCCTCAATGAGCAGCAGTGGCTGGTTACTGGTGTGGGTACTTTAAAGCCATCCTGCCTGGTTCCAGAGTCCATGCAGGGCTCCAAGTGCTTTGAGGCTTCCGAGATTGTTCTTGTAGGCATTAAGGGCTTGAAGGATTATTATGTAGACATGGTTGCAGAGAACCTTGCCAAGGAGCTTGGTAACGACAAGAAATACACTGTTGTTACTGTAGATCCTCATTATCAGGGCGCTCGTGACTTAACCACCAAGGACGTTGCTGCTTGGATGGATACTGAAGCTGGTTATGCTGATTTCGTTTCCCAGGTTAAGGGCAACGCCGGTGCTGGCAAGGTAATTCTTGTTCCTCAGATTCTCGGTCTGAAGGGCAATGTAGTTTATAAGAAAATTGTTGCAGAGTTGGGTTGCCCAGTAGTTGAGACTACCGCAATGCCACCTTCTGTAAATGGTCTCCGTCTCCGTGATGTACTCCTGAGTGCATTAAAGAAGAAGGGTATCACTGTTATTGAGAATGCCAAGGCTGAAGAAGCTGTTATCGAAGGCAGCAAGGCTGTAGCTATTAAGGCTGGTGGCGAGGTTCGTCTCCAGACTTACAATGCTGATAAGTTCATTGTTGCTACCGGTGGTTTCTACAGCGGCGGTATCACCATGCGTGATTTTGGTGAGGCTAAGGAAGTTGTGTTCGGTCTTCCTGTTGAGTGCGACTGCGTCGAGGAGCGTTGGGTTAACAAGCAGCTCTTCTCCGACAAGAAGCAGACCTTCGCAAAGACTGGCGTAAGAGTAGATGCAACTCTCCGCGGTGTTAATGAGTCCGGCAATGTAGTTCTTGAGAACGTTTATGTTGCAGGCCGTAACCTCAGTGGCTATGATTTCTGCTTTGAGCATTCCGGCAATGGTGTGGCTTTAGCTTCTGCTTATAAGGCAGCCAAGGCTTGATTGAAAGGGGTATTATATTATGGAGTTAGAAGAAAGAGCAAGAGATTCAGCCGATAATTGTATTGCCTGCACATCTTGTGTTGCAGTGTGCCCGGTTACCAAGGCTAATCCAGACTATAGAGGACCAAAACTCGTAGGTCCTGCTCATAACCGTATGCACTTCTCTGATGAGAGCGATTATGAGGATTCTTTAAAGTTATGTTCCAACTGTAAGAACTGCGACATTACTTGCCCTAACGGCGTATCTGTTGCAACTCTTAACATGCTGGAGCGTGCCAAGTATTACAAGGCTCATCCTGAGAAGCATACTCAGGCTGACCAGATGCTGAGCCATAACTTTCAGATGGCTGATATGCTTAAGAGCATTCCATTTGGTAGAACCTGTGCAAACATCGGTATGTCCATTGGTGAAGCTATGGGTATGATGGGTGCCATGGGTATTGCTCCTCAGCGCAAATCTCCAAGATTTGCTACCAAGTATTTCCGTGAGATGTACAAAGAAATCAAGCAGCCTGAGGGTCTTACCAAGGAAGTTCTGTTCTTCCCTGGCTGCTTTATCGATGTAAATGATCCAGAGGTTGGCGTTGCTTTCGTTAAGGTTATGAATGCTAACGGCTACAAGGTATTGATGGATGACCGCTTCAAGTGCTGCGGTTCCCCACTGGTTGTAGGCGGTTATCTGGATGAAGCAAGAAGCCATGCAGACAATAATGTTGCAATTATCAATGAGTATGCTGCAAAGAATATTCCAGTAATTGCATGCTGCACTTCCTGCTCCTTGATGCTGAAGGCCGAGTATACTGAGCTCTTTGCTCAGGAGGAAATGGCTCAGGCTGCAAAGAACGTTTACGATGCATTTGAGTTCCTTACTATTCTTGCTGAGAAGGGTGAGCTGAAGAAGGTTCACGTTTCCTCCGACAAGAAGTTCATCTATCATGCACCATGTCATCTGCGTGCGCAGGGTATGGGCATGCCAGCTGTTGATCTCTTAAAGGAGATTGGAGTAAATATCGACAGTGCTGATGCAGGTTGCTGCGGTATGTCCGGTTCTTATGGTTTCCATAAGGAAAACTATGAGACTTCCATGAAGATTGGTTCTGAGCTGTTTGACAAGATTAATGCAAGTGGTGCTCATAAGGTTGTCTGCGATTGCGGTACTTGCCGTGAGCAGATCAAGCATGGCACAAATGCCAAGACAACTCACCCAATTCAGGTACTGGCAAAGGCTTACGAGCAGTAAGTCACTAAATTTGGTGAAAAGATTTGGGCAGTTATTATTTAGGGAGATAATAATAGGGGATTCTTTTGAATCCCCTTGCCGCCTGAATCATTTCATATATGGATCATGAGGTTTGAGAGAGGCCTCATTGGATCTAGCAATAGTTTTATATTTTTAAGGGGGATTTTTAAAATGGCAAAGAAGTATGTAATGGCGTTAGACGCAGGTACTACTAGTAACAGAGCTATCATCTTTGATGAAAACTCCAAGATTGTAGGCGTTTCCCAGAAGGAATTCACTCAGATTTTCCCACAGCCAGGTTGGGTTGAGCATGATGCTGATGAAATCTGGAGCACAATGACTACCGTTATGAAGGAAGCTCTGGAAGAGAGTGGCCTTTCCGCTAACGACATTTCTGCCATTGGTATCACTAATCAGCGTGAGACCACTGTTGTATGGGACAAGAACACTGGCCGTCCTGTATACAATGCAATTGTTTGGCAGTCCCGTCAGACCGCCAGCATCGCTGAGGATCTGAAGAAGAAGGGCCTGACTGAGGAATTCAAGAACAAGACTGGCTTGACCATTGATGCTTACTTCTCTGGTACCAAGATTACTTGGATTCTCGAACATGTTGAGGGCACTCGTGCTCGCGCAGAAGCAGGCGACTTACTCTTCGGTACTATTGACACTTGGTTAATTTGGAAGTTGACTGGTGGCAAAGTACATGTTACTGACTATTCCAACGCTTCCCGTACTTTGATGTACAACATCAAAGAGCTGAAGTGGGATGAGCAGCTCTTGTCTTACCTCAAGGTTCCAGCTAAGATGCTGCCAGAGGTTAAGCCTTCCTCTTGCCGTTATGGCTTCACTGAGCCATCCATCCTTGGTGCTTCCGTTCCTGTATCCGGTGCAGCAGGTGACCAGCAGTCCGCACTGTTCGGCCAGAACTGCTTCGAGCCAGGTATGGCTAAGAACACCTATGGTACTGGCTGCTTCATGCTTATGAACACTGGTACTGATATCTATGATTCCAAGAACGGTCTGGTTACTACCATCGCTTGGGGTCTTGATGGCAAGGTTGAGTATGCTCTTGAGGGCTCCATCTTCGTAGCAGGTTCCGCTATTCAGTGGCTCCGTGATGGTGTTCGCATGGTTGATTCCGCTCCAGATTCTGAGTGGGTTGCCAAGAAGGTTCGTGACACTGCTGGTGTATATCTCGTTCCTGCATTTGTAGGTCTTGGTGCTCCATACTGGGATCAGAATGCTCGTGGTATGATTATCGGTATTACCCGTGGTACTACCAAGGCTCATATCGTTCGTGCAACTCTTGAGTCCCTGGCTTATCAGACTAAGGATGTACTGGGTGCTATGGAAGCTGATTCCAACATTAAGTTGGCTTCCCTGAAGGTTGATGGCGGTGCTGTTGCCAACAATCTGATGATGCAGTTCCAGGCTGATATCCTTGGTGTTCCTGTTGATCGTCCTCAGATCATCGAGACTACTGCACTTGGTGCAGCTTATCTTGCTGGTCTTGCTGAAGGCGTATGGGCAAACAAGGAAGACCTGAAGTCCGCTTGGAAGCTTGATGTTCGCTTCGAGCCTGTAATGGACAAGGCTGAGGCTGACAAGCTCTACAAGGGCTGGCAGAAGGCTGTTAAGCACTCCATGCATTGGCTGGATGAGGAGTAATATTTACTCCAAAGTATCAGCGTAATTGCTGATTAAGTGAGGATTCATTATCTGGCACCGGCTCATAAGGGGTGCCGGTGTCAGATATGGATTATAGTATTCATTCATATTTATTTTAATGAAAGAGGGATGTAAAAATGGATAATTTATTAGGCGAGTTCGTCGGTACTATGGTACTGATGGTATTTGGTTGCGGTGTTAATGCAAACATGACTTTGGCTAAGTCTTATGGTCGCGGTGGCGGCTGGATCTGCACAACTACTGGATGGTGTTTCGCAGTAGTAATGGGTGTTTACACTTCCGTTGCTCTCGGTGCTCCTCAGGCAGATATCAACCCTTCCGTTACTATCGCTAAGACTTTGGCTGGTGTTTACACTTGGGATCAGTTCGCTGCTACTTCCATCGTTCAGATTCTCGGTGGTATCCTCGGTGCAATCATTGTTTACCTGGCATATCTCCCACATTGGGCAGAGACTGAAGGCAGCAAGCTTGGTGTATTCTCCACTGCAAATGCTTGCGGTAACCAGATGACTGGTTTCCTCGGCGAGTTTATCGCTACCTTCTTCCTGATGTTTGGTATCTGGTGCATCTTCTCCAAGGGTGTTCAGGGCTCCATCGGCCTTGCTCCTGGCTTTGGTCCTTATCTCGTAGGTTGCTTGATCTGGGCTCTTGGTCTTTCCCTTGGCGGCTGCACTGGTTATGCAATGAACGCTGCTCGTGACCTTGGTCCAAGAATTGCTCATGCAATTCTTCCAATCCCTGACAAGGGTGACGGTAACTGGGGTTATGCTTGGGTTCCAGTAGTTGCTCCACTCTGCGGTGGTGTTGCTGCCTATGTAGTATCCAGCGCTCTCGGTATCATCTGATAATCCGATAACAGGATAATTATCTAAAAAGTTTTACCCCTGCCTCCCTTGGGCAGGGGTATTTCTTTAATATGAATCCTAATAGATATATACTTAATGGGTTGATAGTGGTATAATCAAGGAAGCATATATTAGGAGGAATCCAAATGGATAAAAAGGCATACACAAAATTAGGCATTGCACTTGTTATTATTGTACTTTTATTGATTGGGGGATATAAGCTTTATTCAGATTCCCTGGAAAATGATTTTAATAACATTTCTACGGTTGAGATTGAAAGAGTGGCAGAGTCTTATACCGGCGTATACCATCGTCCAGGCTGCCCAAAGGTAAAGACAATTTTACAGCCAATAATCTTTGATGAAGGAAAGACAGCTGAGGAAAACAACAAGCAGGCAAAGGCTGAAGGCTATACTCCTTGCAAGCGTTGTCATCCTGAACAGGTGAAATAATTATGGAAGGCCCTTGATGGTATAGTCAAAGGCCTTCTCTTATTTTGAAAGGAAATGCAATGGCCATAAAAGCACCCACAGCTCCAACGCCACCTACACCACCAGTTTCTCCTAAGAGTCAGGACAATGGCGATGTAGGGCATAATAATGATTCAAATGCAGGAGTGGAAACAACTGGCAAGGATTTTGGGATTCATATTAATATTTCCTCTCCCGAGGACAAGACTGGTAAAAATCAGAACCAAAATCAACAACAAAATACCAATAATTCTGGAGACGGTAAGGTGCAAAAGGAAGTGACTACAAAGGAAAGGGATCAGCTTCCGGAGCCTCAAGCTGTACTTACAGGCGATATGCCCTCAGATAAGATCCTCCAAACAGAAACTAAGGATCCCGGCAACGATGCCTTGCATATAAACAATGATTCCAGCTTTGGTGGGATAAGTATATGGCCCTTTGTGTTGGTATTTGTGACGGCATTTATTGGTTTTACCATGCTTAACTATTTGAAGAAGAAAGAACATGAACCTGTGACACCAACAAATATTAAGGAAGCTAATAAAGAAAAAGATAAAGCTGAAAGTAGCAAGAGAGGGTCCCAGGGTGAAAATATAGGTAAATCATCTGTCAATAAAAACGATGATGACACTCATAAACATTTTGAAATAAGAATTTAAACTTCTTTTACAAAGCTATTAATTTATAGTAGAATTAATGGGATGAGATAAATCATGGGAGTTCGCTCCCTATACATATTTTGGATATAATGGAGGTCATTAAGGTGTTAGATATCAAATTTGTCAGAGAGAATCTGGAAGCTGTTAAGGAGATGCTGAAAAAGAGAAATAATAGTTTGTCTTTGGATGGATTCACTGACCTGGAGAAGACCCGTCGTGAGATCCTGGCTGAGGTAGAAACCCTTAAGGCAAAGCGTAACACTGTATCCAAGCAGATTGGTGCCATGAAGAAGGCAGGAGAAAATACAGATTCCATAGTAGCAGAAATGCAGTCTGTTGGTGAAGAAATCTCAAAGCTGGATGCCCAGTTGAAAACTGTGGAGGAAAGCCTTAAGGATATTATGCTGCATATTCCTAATATGCCAAAGGATGATGTTCCTTATGGTGTTGACGATACCGATAACCCTGAAGTAAGAAAATTCATGGAGCCTACTAAGTTTGATTTTGAACCAAAGGCTCACTGGGATTTGGGTGCTGATCTGGATATTATTGATGCTGAACGCGCTGCGAAGGTTACAGGTGCTCGTTTTACCTTCTATAAGGGATTGGGTGCCCGTTTGGAGCGCGCTCTTATAAACTTTATGATGGACCTGCATGCTAACAAGCATGGTTATAAGGAGATGCTGGCTCCATGTATTGTAAATACAGATAGCATGATTGGTACTGGCCAGCTTCCTAAGTTTGCTGAGGATATGTTTAAGCTGGAGGGGCTGGACTATTACATGGTTCCAACTGCAGAGGTTCCAACTACGAACTATCATCGTGAGGAAATCCTTGATGGTTCCACCCTTACTGAGAAATACTGTGCATATACCGCTTGCTATAGAGCCGAGGCTGGCAGTGCCGGACGTGATACCCGTGGTCTTATCAGACAGCATCAGTTCAACAAGGTTGAGCTTATTAAATTCTGTAAGCCAGAGGACTCTTGGGATGAGTTAGAGAAGATGACTGATGATGCTGAGGATGTGCTGCGCATTCTTGAGCTTCCATATCATGTGGTTCTCCTTTGCACTGGTGATATGGGCTTTACTTCTGCCAAGACCTACGACTTGGAAGTTTGGATGCCAGCTCAGAATTGTTATCGTGAAATATCTTCATGCTCCAACTGTCTTGATTTCCAGGCCCGTCGTGCCAACATTAAATTCCGTCGTGACGCCAAGAGCAAGCCAGAGTTTGTTCATACCCTGAATGGCTCCGGCCTTGCAGTGGGACGTACCTTTGCAGCTATATTGGAGAATTATCAGAATGAGGATGGTTCTGTCCGTATACCAAAGGCATTGATTCCTTATATGGGTGGCATAGAGGTTATTAAGAAGGAAGAACTGTAATTTTATTCATCACTATATAGCCTGCCCTTGTTGGTGGGCTATATTTTTTTGAGGGGGATGAAACATGCCAATGAGAGCAGTATGGGCTGAAGTAGATTTAAATGCCCTGGAGTCTAATATAAAGAATATAAAATCATGTATTAATGGTAATACTAAGTGGTGTGCTGTAGTGAAGGCTGATGCTTATGGACATGGGGCGTTGGCAGTAGCGAGAAAATGTGTGGAAATGGGAGCTTCCTATTTGGCAGTGGCAGTTCTAAGCGAAGCTGTTGCGTTGCGAAAGGCAGGTTTTACTACGCCTATCATTATTCTTGGTGCCTCTCCGATTGATACATCGGGAATGTTGGTAGATTATGATATAACCCAGGCCGTTTTTGAATTTGAGCAGGCTGAAGCAATTTCCCGGCAGGCTGTATTAAGAAACAAGACAGCCAAGATACATCTGAAAATTGATACTGGAATGCATCGTATTGGTATAAAGCCGGATGAAGCAGGAGAAATGGCAAAAAAAATAGCAGATTTGCCCGGTATAAAGCTGGAGGGGATGTTCTCTCATTTTGCTTTGGCAGATGATGAAGACAAAACCTATTCCTATAAGCAGCTTGATAGCTTTAAAAGGGCTATTGAGCAGGTAGAAGCAGCAGGAATTAACATCGAATTGAAGCATATTGCCAATTCTGCAGCCCTTTTGGAGATGCCGGAAACCCATTTTGATATGGTTCGTGCCGGAATTATTTTATATGGTCTATGGCCCTCTGAGGAAGTAAATAGAAGTATTGAATTAAAGCCATTGATGAAACTTTGTGCCAAGGTGGCTTTTTTGAAGGAGCTTGAAGTGGGTGATTCCGTAAGCTATGGCTGTACCTGGATAGCAGAACGTAAAAGCTTAATTGGAACATTGCCTATAGGATATGCTGATGGGTATACCAGAATGCTTAGTGGCAAGGCAGAGATTGATTATAATGGCAGGCGGGCCCCAATCGCAGGAAGAATCTGTATGGACCAGTGTATGGTAGATTTTACGGGAATAAAGGGGATTAAGGAAGGGGATACAGTTGTATTGTATGGATCTGATGCCCTTGCCATGGATGAAGTAGCAAGTTGGCTTGGAACCATTAATTACGAGCTTCCATGTATGCTCAGCCCAAGAGTGCCACGAGTGTATAAGGGCTAGAATGCTGTTGTAAAAAATTAATATTTTATGTTGACAATATGGTGAAATGGTAGTAACATTATCAACGTTGTCACTGCAATTCATTTTTTAGTATGAAATATGGCAACAAAGCAAGATGAAAACATACGGGTTTTCATCAGCCCTTACACGAAATCTAAAGTTCATCTTCATCTTTCAGATTTGATTTACTAAGATTTCGTAGTAAAAAAATTCAAAAAGATGCTTGACATAATAGCTTCTTTGAGATATTATATAGAAGCTGACTCACGAAGCAAATGCTTCTGAGACAACTTGAACACGAAGTAATTTTTGGTCGTAGCGAGGCGCGACGCAGCAAAACGACGAAGACGTACATAAACTGGTACGTCGAGGAATTTTGCAAGGAGCAACAAAGCTACGGACGAAAAGAACGAGTGTGGTGTTCTTTGAAAACTAAACAATGCAACAAGAATCATGCACACATGATTCAAGCCAGATGATGGTATTACTTCTTCGGAAGTAATAAGCATACATAGTTTGTTGGAGCAATATCCAAGAGCGATAGCGATTGGTTAATATTGCCCACGTCAAAACATCCCAAGAAACAAGTCGCTTGCGACGCAGTTGATTGGTTGATGTTGACGACGGACCAAACTAAAATTCCTTTATTAAAAGGTAATTCTAGAAACTTTAAGAGCCATTCAGGTTCTTCAAAATATTTTTTTGGAGAGTTTGATCCTGGCTCAGGACGAACGCTGGCGGCGTGCTTAACACATGCAAGTCGAACGGGAAGACATTTCTAACACCGAG
>NZ_FQYW01000027.1 GCF_900141865.1 Anaerovibrio lipolyticus DSM 3074
GTTATGGATAGGCAGAACGAAGGAAGTGAGGACTCCCCTTGTTGGGATGATCCTGTTGGACATGAGAGGTGAGCTGCCATATAGGGATGGGTATTACATCGAGGCCATTTAAAATAGTTTAGTGATGACGTTTTATTTGGTATACCCATTAACACTATATATCTGCCCTGTATGAGGTGAAGATCACTCCATAACCTTAGCTTCATTCATTATGAGGACTCAAAGAAGTATTGATTTTACTGAAGAAAACACTTGACTATATGGAGAGTGAGTTAAAGTTAAAAAAGAGTCATTTTAAGATTGGAATTTGGATATTGTATTTACAGATGTATAAGAAATGTCAGCCAAGGTGATTGATTATGATGTATAATGCAGTTTCTGAATATAGAGAAATATATAGAAAATTATTGCGTCCGTTTCTGCCAGAATGAAGGTGGGTATACACAATATAGGTGTGTGCTGATTTTCACAGGGCAGAGCGGGCGCTTTTGTATTGGAGGCGCGAGGGGTATGATGAAGACATTCAATGTAAAGACCCATTCTAGGTGTTGTGCATTTTGCAAATATTGGTATGATCCGGCAAACAGTGCCATAGCCCCAAAGAATATTGTGGGCGGATTTTGGGAATTTGATGACAAGGTATGGAATGTCTGTAAAAATTTTGGAACAAAACAGCCCGCTGGGGGCAGTTGCCCGAAGTATGAGTGCAAGGTATAGGGGGGAACGATTATGGCTAATCCATTCATTGAATATATGTGTTCGCATTGTGGCGCTAAGAAAGTAATGCCGGCGGTGCGCGGTAAACCACAGCCAGGAAGGTGCCCAAAACGTAAAAACGGAAAACCTCATGTATGGACGGTTAACAGAAGAATGTAGGGTGAGGGAGGTAATGGATTATGAGTATCGTAAAATGGGAAGGAATATGTAAATATTGTGGCAAGAGATCCGAAGTGAAAAGTATATCAGATACACAGGGGAGGCCAAACAGGGCTCCTACACCGCCATCGGGAAAATGTCCATCTAGCCCAGATGGTAAACATAAGCCACAGTGGGAAAGAGCATAAATTATATGGCCAGTAAGTTGGAATTTGTATTGTGAGTAAGCAACGGTTATGGGAGGGAGCGTTTATGGCTATTATTAAAGTGACGCAGAAAGATTTGGATTTGATTCGGGTGGAAGCAGAAGATGTTACTACTCTTGATGATAAGTACTTTTTGATGGAAAAATTGCATAAATATATAGAAGTACTGGATGCCCAGGTGGATGCTTTGGATTATGATAACAGCGTGTCAGCCAAGGAAAGGGAGAAGCTGTTGAGTTTACAGAGGTATTCTCAGGAAATACGCCAGTTCATAATGGGCAGACCTATTGGGCCAAGGAGATTTGGTTTGTTTGTGGAGTATCCTGAAGGATATGAAGGGTAAAGTTTATTTTTTACGGGGAGGTTTATAAAAATGGAAAATAACAATCCGGTTAAAATGGAAAATATGTCTACAGTAGTTGAAAATGCAGATATAGTAACGAATTATTTTGCTGATTCGGCCCAAGAGAACGAATCTTTACTTGATATATATGAAAAAAGTATAAAAGATGAGTTAAAAACTGTTATAAATCAACATTCAATATCTGGAATAGTGGCTGGAGTTTTACCAACTATGGGAATAGCTACTACGCTTAATTTGTTTGTATTATATAATCGACTTTGCAAGAAAATAGACTTGCCCATAATGAATAATTTTGACAAATTGTTGGTTCCTGTAATGAATAGCATTAAGTTTGCGTTTTATAAAAATGCAATATTGCTTGGAATTATTAAGATAGTTGTCACAGGTTTAGAGGGTACAGGTATAGGGTTACCAGTTGGTATCCTTGTAGGTGGATTTATGGGCTACAATTTTTCAAATAAAGCTGGAGCAGCCTTCGCAAATAAGATAAAGGATTTTGTTGATGATAATGGCACTTTAAAAACTATTGAGGTTCAACCTGATACTATATCTGTAGAGCAACTTGAAATATCGCAAACTAATACTGAACACCCCTTGGAAGGAAATTGGACTTGCGATTGTGGACAGGTTAATAGTGGTAATTTTTGCCAGAACTGTGGCGCAAAAAAGAAATAAAATTGTGTTTTCGTATGTATGTTAGAAAAAAGTGTGCAAAATATTGGAGGAATAAATATATGAAAGATATAAAAGCCGCAGAGAAATTATGTAGAAGAATATTCAAAGATTTTTATAAAAATAAGAGGATAAAGCACTCAGAACGAGTTGTGAAATTATGTGAAGATTATGCAAAAAAATTAAATATTAAAGGAACTGATAGGGCGGTTTTAATTAAAGCTGCATGGTTACATGATGTAGGAAGAATTATTGATAAAGAAAAACATAATGAAGTAAAAATTATAAAGAATGTTTTCAAAATATATAAATATGATGATAGTGATAAGGAGGATATCATAGAATTAATATCAAATCACAAAGGAAAATTCTGTCCTGCGAGATTAAAGTTGAGAAGTGCCATTCTGCGAATATGTGACAAAATAGACAAATTAAATGTAGAAATGAAAAATTGTGAAGATAATTTGTCAGAGATAGATAAAGAATTGGAAGGTAAAAAATCAAGAAAAGATTTTGAGAAAATTACAAAAAAAATATTAAAAAATGTGGGAAATAATTGAATAATAAAATGCAATTTACCCATTAAAAATGTGGTAAGGAAATGATTTTCCGTGAGTGAGGGCCAATAGATATCAACAAGTTCCCTAAACTAAAAAAAGAAAACAAGGGAAGTCTCATGTACGGACAATTAGTATTTTTTCTGTTATGGGGTGGTGTTCTATTATGGCAAGAAATTTAAAATTGCCGTTGGAAATGGCAGATGGTACCATGGTTCGAGCTAATATTGAAGATTTGAGGAAGCACTTTGATATGCAAAGTGTTTTGGGTCATTTTATATCTGGAAAGCTTCAGAAGTGGCTGGAAAACAACTATTATGATGAAGAGGCTGAAAAAATAAGTGCTCTGGACAAAGATGATGAGGAGCTTAATAAAAAACTGTGTGCCATACTGGGCGTTGAGTATACGGAAATAGATAAGACTGATATTGATAACCTGCAACGAATTAATGAGAAGAAGGCTATACTGCGTCAAGTAACCAGTGATACCACTGTAATTGATAATGCTGAATGGGTGGCATTTGACCAAGAGGAACTGGTAGATTTGTTAGATGAAGATGTCACTACAATCTATTTGTATGGTGATAAATTTAGTATTCCTATACGGCGTAAGGATATGACCTATATTGGTGTCAACAATCCACAAATTTCTATTAATGCCAAGGAGTATAAGGAAATAGGGGATAATGATATCAAGTTTGTCAATGTGACTTTGCCAGAGCGCCTGCAACCAATACAAGCAAAAAATAAAACGGAATATAAATCCTTGGATTTCTTCGAGTGGATTAACCAGAAATATGGGGAAAAAGAGGCCAAGGCAGAGAAGCTTTATTTGGAAAATAAGTTTGAGGAATCTATAGAAATATTTAAGAACGAAGCTAAAAGTGGTAACCTGAGGGCATATTACTTTTTGGTTGATAACAATATCAATGCCTTTGGTTCACTTTATCGCGATAAAGAGTATGAAATTGAGTGCCGAAAAGAATGCTTAAAAAGTGATGATCCTACGGTAAAAGTGCAGGGACTATATGTGTATCCCAAGGAAACTGGAGAGTTTGAAAATGAATTTAGTAAGATAAAAGATAATCTATTTAAACAGGCATTGGAAGGTGATCCGTTTGCTGCTTTTGAAGTATTATGCTTAAAATGGGACAACTATTATGAAGTACCTGAAGATATTATGGAAAAATGCAAGCATATTATTCTTTTACATAATCATTGTAAAGCTATCAATCGATTGGGTGTGTTGGCGGATGAAAATGGTAATCATGAAAAAGCTAACGAATATTATTTTATGGCTAGCAAAAAAGGATATCCTATGGGACAGTATAACTTAGCTGTAAATTATGAAAACGGACAAGGTGTTGAAAAAGATTTAGCTACGGCATTCGAATTATATAAAGCTGCCGCTGAGAAAGGAATGATAGATGCAATCTATAAAATTGGAATTTGCTATTATACAGGCTACATTGTAGGAAAGAATCATAATGAGGCCATTAAGTGGTTTAAAAGAGGTGCAGAAAAAAACATGTTTCGAGTCAAACTATGCTGGAAAATGCTACTGCTAGGGTAAATAAATCTGCTAAAATAATGCAGATAAAACGCTCTAACAATGCTCGGGATAAGTCTATGGAAAAAGAAATGCACGAAATGCATGAACTGATGAGAGAGGCTCGAGAGGAACTTGAAGAGGCACAGAGACGGTTAAATGATCCTCTTAAAAGTCCTGCTGAAAGATTTTTTGATAATCTGTTTAGGTGGTAAAAGTAAAAAGATGGTGAGGAAATGGATAATCTGGTAAACAAAATGTCTCTCTATATGGATGCGGGATTCCCAATAATATATATAGAAACTTTTGAAGAAGATAAAGTAAAGCAGATAGTACAGGAGGCTTCGGGGAATCGGGAAATACTAGAATGGAATGTTAGGGGATTATTCTATAACAAAACTGACGAAAAAAGGGAAGGCCTGTCTCTGATTGAAGCACTGAATAATTTTGCCGACAAGGATGCCATGGACAATGAAAAATTTGCCCAGCGGTTTAACCTTGAACGACGGATTTTATTGGTAAAGGATGCCTATGAGTTGTTGGATGATCCGAAAGTGGTTGCTCAGCTGAAGTTTCTGTCGGAAGAAATAGTTTCCGGTAACTTGAAAGATGCAAATATTGTTATTGTGTCTTCCCAACTAAAGGTACCCAAAAACCTAGAGCATTATATAACCACACTGCCGCTGGATATCATGGAAGTGGCGGATATAGAAGATGTTATTCGGAATTTTTGCGAAGAAGAGAATATAAGTGAGCCAATGGAAGATTTTTTAAAGGAGTTGGCCTTTGCCTTTAAGGGCTTGTCGGAGTTCGAAATAAAAAACATTCTGGCATTGGCGGTGACCAACGATGGGGTAATAGACCGGGCAGATTTGGTGCTTGTCCATGAACACAAACGACAGTTGGTACAAAAATCCGGCATTATGGAAATGGTGCAGGTAAAGGAGAAAATATCGGATATTGGCGGTTTGGAAAATCTAAAGAAATGGCTGGAGTCCAAAGCCAGGGTATTTAAACATATCGACAGGGCCAAGGAATTTGGGGTGGATGTGCCAAAAGGGGTACTTATTGCCGGATTGCCAGGATGCGGTAAGTCATTAAATGCCAAGGCGGCATCCTCCTTATTCGGTGTACCGTTGCTGCGTATGGATATGGGGCGGCTTATGGGAAAATATGTGGGGGAATCTGAGTCAAATATGCGTCGGGCAATACAACTGGTTGAGGCAATTTCACCTTGCGTATTATGGATTGATGAACTGGAAAAAGCCTTTGCCGGGATTAGTAGTGGCGGAGGTGGAAGTGAGGTCACTACCAGATTATTTGGTATCTTCTTGACCTGGATGCAGGAAAAGGAAGGCATGGCTTTTGTGGTGGCTACCGCCAATAATATTTCTCATTTGCCACCGGAACTCCTTAGAAAAGGTCGTTTTGATGAGATTTTTTATGTTGGCTTGCCAACACCTATGGAACGGGCAAAAATATTCCAAATTCATATAAAAAAACGTAAACAGCCTGTAGACAGTATTGATATTCAAATGCTGGTAAAGGAGACCGAGGGCTATAGTGGAGCGGATATTGAGGGCGTGGTTAAGGAAGCTGTTGAACAGGCATTTGTAGAACAGTTATCTAACATTAAACCTTCGCCAATTACAACTAAACATATATTGATGGCTATAAAAAATACGGCCTCATTGTCAAAGATTATGAAAGAAGAAATCGAAACAATGTCCAAGGAATATTCGGACAGACACTTTAAAAATGCTTCTTATTAACCGTGACAGAGGGTGAAACTGATGGAAAAAGAATTGAACCAGGAACAGGGAAATTTGCTTCAGGCCGTGGTAGAAAAATATGTTACTGGGGCCATGGGGGATAACGCGAACTGGCTGGCAGACACTCTGGCGGAGGATTTGCCCGAAACTGGCAGTGGTAACCAAGAGGAAATAAAAAGCATCATTGAACAAGAAATAAATTCCTTCGATGGGGAAATGTCTTCTCTGAATGAAGCACTGCAAGATGGTGATACCAAAGCTGAATGGCTGGAAGGCCGCTTGAAGGAATCCTTGTCAGAATTATCAGAAAAAGAATTTGGGAAGACGCTGTTCAAGGCAAATCAGGAAATTCATAAGCATAATGAAGAAGCTATCGTAACAATTGAAGGCGGCACGTTTAAGGAAGTGCATAATGAGGAAGCATCTGGTGAATATGACTGGACAAAAGAAGAAAGTAGGGGATTGATACGACAGCTTACAGATGAAATATCCGTTGGCTCTTTGGCTGGAGTAGTGGCTGGCGAGGGCTTTGCCATGGCAGAGGAATGTGGTGCCATAAGTGAAAATGTAGCCGGTCTGGCAGATGCTATCCGCAATGGTGATGATAAGGAGGTAAAAAAAGCTGTTTCGGCGGCCTTGGTGGTGGGAGCGCAAAAGGGGTATTTGCCAATTTTTGATAAAGAAACCCCAGTAAGCACTTTGACTGACATTGCCAGTGGAGGTGTGGAACAGGCAAAAGTAATGCTTCAGTACGCCGATGGAGATATAAGCGGTGCCCAGGCTTTGGATATGGCGGAAAATATAGCTACAGTGCAGGTGTCCAGAGGTTTTGCCAATGCCGGGGAAAAATTTGGTCGTCAAATAGGGCAGAAAATTGGCATGGCCATGGCAGCCTATGTTCCTTTCTTAGCTCCAGTAACCATAACAGTAGGAACTTATGTGGGGGCGGCTGTAGGAAAACTGGCTGGATCGACTATTGGAAGTACTATCTGCAAAGCAGCAAAACACATTAAGGAAGTGGCCAAACCAGTGCTTCAAAAGGCATGGGATACTGTTAAAAATGTTGGCCAAAAACTTTTTGAATTCTTTTTTAACTGATGAAGTGATGCAATAAAACATTACTTCATCCCGCTTGCAGGTACATCTGACGATGTTCTAATAGGTTTGTTTTATGAAGTTTAGTAGGGACTATGCCGGTTTTAATGATATTTGATCTATATTAAATTCTTTTAAAAGCAACTGAATATTTACCCACCGGGTAAACAAAAACACATTCCATTGATGCTAAAATGAGACTAATCAAAAAGAGTTAGCTGTATTATCTGCTAACATGTAGGTATGGTTTGGTATCATTTTATGCAGACATTTAAAGAGGGAGTGTGACAAACATGAAGAAGAAAGTAATTGCGTTGATAACGATCATTTCAATTCTTAGTATTGTTGCAGTGGCTTACGCTGCCAGACCTACTCTTTATCAATGCGACAAATGCGGTATGCAGGTTACCACAACCACCAACGGGGGACCAAGTTCACTGGGCTGCGGTGGAAAGTTTAGTGAGCGGCATGTATGGAAAATTCTGAAAGTATATTGATACAACGTAATAGAACCCTATGAGAAATCCCGTCTGCTGGTTGCTTTTGAACCGTCAGACGGGAAAAGTCGTCTTTATAGTAAATGATAAGAGAAGTCTTCTTCATGATGGATGGTAGGGGACCTGGATTTATAATATGTAGTTTGAAGGGGTGTAATCAACATGGCAAAGCTAATGAAAGACCAAATAAGGGAATTAGATAATAAATCAGCAGAAGAATGCCTTAGTCTTGCTGGGCAATTAGATGATGACAAAGATAAATTTGAATGTTATCGTCGCTCCGCCGAATTGGGGAATCCCCAGGGGCAGTATAAAACAGGATTTTATTATTGGAATGGTTTTGGCGTGGAAGCAGACAGGACTAAAGCTATCGAATGGTATATTAAAGCTGCCCAGCAGGAGTACAGGGAAGCATTATATGTCCTGTCACATGCAATAAATTATTCTGACTTACAAGATGATACAGTTGAGTCTTTGGCCAAGTCAGATAATTTAAAAGCGCAAATTGTGCTTGCTGACAGGCAATATAATGATGGTAATTACACGGAATCATTTTTATTGGTTTGAATAGGCTGCACAGCATAAAAAATGTAACGCGTATCTTACTGGTGAGGTGAAGATAAAATGAAGAAGCATGATAAATGTGCCGGAAATCTTAAGGCTGTTCTTTTGTTGGCCCGTTCCTATGAGTCTGGCAAAGGAGTTGAGCAGGATAAGACGAAAGCCATGGACTTGTATCGCCAGGTAGCAGAGAAGGTTACGATTGGACCATCCTTTATGATTGGTGGGGCGATGATAGGGGGCGGACTTTGGGACGGAATTATAATGGATGTTTTGTCGCAAACGAATGAAAATGACGTATATGATATGATACAACGGGGTTATGCTTACGAACATGGGAAATTCGGTGTGGAGCAGGATAAAAATGAAGCCTTGAAATGGTATCAAAAGGCTGCAGAGGCTGGAGGCACCTATGCCATGTTTGTTCTTGGAAATGAGTATGCAAGTGGAGAGAATCAAGACAAGGAAAAAGCTTTAATTTGGTATCGGAAGGCTGCTGAAGAAGGTTTGGCATTTGCAGAAAAGAAGCCTAAACAATGGGAGTCCTATCAACTGGCCTATGAAATGACGAAAGATTAGTTTTGACTAATACAAAAATCCCGCCTGATGGTGGCATTACGCTACCTGTCAGACGGGATAAGTTTTTTGCAGTAAAGTATTAAATTTCCTTGGCCAGCTCCTGAATCTGTTCTATGGGGAGGCCGGTGTATACTCAATCATTTTCATGAGTTTTCCGAAAAAGTGCGAAAATTTCTTTGGCGGGTTTAGTATTGCCATTATTGGTATCATCTACTCCCTTTTAGAAAAAGGATTTGAGTTCTTCTGGCGACATAAGATCGGTATTTACGGAGTTGGGGCCTTTAAGCAGAGCAATTTCTGATCTGTTCATTTGAAGCACCTCACAGTAATAATATGTGCATTCAAATTGTAATGTATCTGTGATTAACAATCAATTAATAGTTATATTAAGTAAATATATTGGAGAAAACTATAATATTATAAGGCAAAACATAAAAAATTATTTAAAAATTTAGAGAAAATCTAAAAATAGTAGAAAAATTACAATAAATATGATAATATAAAGAAAAGATAATAATTTGATACTTGATAGATATATTATTGTATTATGATAACTAATATGTTATCATAACTATGAAAGGCCAATTAAATGCATAAGATAGTTTTTTATGTAGATAAAAAGGAAAATCTCAATTATTAGATTACTTGAAATGAGTTGGAACAAATCAATAGTAAGGACAGATTATTTGCTGGTTGGGTAGATGGTGCTTTTGTGTTACTGCATAGTTTCATAAAGAAAACCAAGAAAACACCAAAGCAAGAAATAGAGCAGGCTAAAAGAGAACTATTGGACTTCAAGGAACGGGAGGGAAATGCATGAATTATACAAAGGGTGGTTTCCCTATATGGGATGAAGAATTTGATAAGGAGCATTTTACTCCGGAGGAGATAGCAGAGAGTGATTTAAGAGCTGAACTCATCACAGCCATGATTAAAGCCAGGCAAGAAAAAGGACTTAGTCAAAGAGATTTGGAAGCTATAAGCGGGGTCAAGCAGCCACAGATAGCACGCATTGAGCGTGGGGATACGAATCCGCAATTAGATACGATGCTTAAGGTGCTTGCGGCTATGGGAAAGACCCTTGCTATTGTGCCATTGCCTTCAAAAATTATAATTGAATAAGTAATATCGATGTACAAATACAAAAATGCCAGGGAGCATAGCAACAGCTAACTTCCTGGCATTTTAGATCGCGTCACATTATTAATAGTTGTCAGTTTACCGAACCTGTCCTACCAATACCTGGATTTCTTCTTCAGTGAGGCTGGTGTACTTGATAATTTTTTCAATAGGCTCCTCAGCCTTCAGCATACGCATGGCAGTACGACGATTTGCGGCATTTTCACCCTTGATAATGCCCTTGGAGAGGCCATCATTGTAGGATTCCATAAGTTTAAGTTCAAGACTCATATACATCACGCTTTCCGTAAGTTATCTTTTGTAAAATTATACCATTTTTGGATATACATAAAAAGCTAAATTTTTATATATGTGAATATCATTTTAATGATATCACTGATGGTATAAAAAGTCAACTAAATGGGAGAAGAAGCTATCTATGATATTGTTTTCTATATGGAATTCTCTTTGTTGGCATGGTGTTTTATTTATAGTATAATATTCTAGTGTAATTTTACACAAAGTTAATATGAGCGATAGTTGGATTGGATTTTAGGAGGATGCTAAATGAAAACTGATGTTGAGATTGCCCAGGAAGCTAAAATGCAGCCTATAGCCCAGGTGGCCAAGTCCCTGAACATTGCTGAAGATGATTTGGAGATGTATGGCAAATATAAGGCTAAGATTTCTCTGGATGCCTGGAACAAGGTAAAGACCAATGAGGATGGCAAGCTGATTTTGGTTACCGCAATTAATCCTACTCCTGCCGGAGAAGGAAAGACTACCACCAGTGTTGGTTTGGCAGATGCCTTTCATAAGATGGGGAAGAACATTGCTGTTGCTCTTCGTGAGCCTTCCCTTGGTCCATGCTTTGGTTTAAAGGGTGGTGCTGCAGGCGGGGGTTATGCCCAGGTGGTGCCTATGGAGGATATTAACCTTCATTTCACCGGCGATTTCCACGCTATTACCACAGCCCACAATTTGCTGGCGGCGGTTATTGACAATCATATCCAGCAGGGGAATGCCTTGGATATTGATGTTCGCCGTGTCGCTTGGAAGCGTGTACTGGACCTGAATGACCGTGCTCTCCGTCATGTGGTAATCGGCATGGGAGGCAAGGCCCATGGCGTTCCTCGTGAGACTGGCTTTGATATTACTGTGGCCTCTGAAATGATGGCTATTTTGTGTCTGGCCACTGACTTGGAGGACATGAAGAAGCGCCTTGGTCAAATCGTGGTGGCATATACACGTGATGGCCGTGCTGTTCGGGCTGATGAGCTGAATGTAACTGGTGCATTGACATTGCTCTTTAAGGATGCCATTAAGCCTAATTTGGTACAGACTCTTGAGGGGACACCAGCTCTTATTCACGGCGGTCCTTTCGCCAATATTGCCCATGGCTGTAACTCCGTCATGGCAACTAAATTCGCTCTTAAATACGCAGATATCGTGGTTACTGAGGCAGGCTTCGGTGCTGACCTTGGTGCTGAGAAATTCCTGGATATAAAATGCCGCTTTGCTGGTCTGAAGCCTTCTGCAGTGGTTATTGTAGCTACTGTCCGTGCTTTAAAGATGCATGGCGGTCTGCCTAAGACAGAGCTGGGCAAGGTTGATATGTCCGCTTTGGAAAAGGGTCTTGAAAACCTTATTAAGCATATTGAAACCGTTAAGGCCTTTGGCCTTCCTGCTGTGGTGGCTATTAATGCTTTCCCTACGGATACCAAGGAGGAGCTGGACTTCGTTGAGAAGAAATGCAATGAGCTTGGTGCTGAGGTAGCCCTTTCCGAGGTTTGGGCCAAGGGTGGCGAAGGCGGTATTGCCCTCGCTGAAAAGGTGTTGGCAGCTACTGAAAAGCCTAATAATTTCAACTTCACCTATGAGGTGGAGCAGTCCATTCCAGAGAAAATTGAGGCCATCGTTAAGCGCGTTTACGGCGGCGATGGTGTTGTATTCACTGGCCCTGCCATGAAGCAGCTAAAGGAAATTGAGGAGCTTGGGCTGGATAAGATGCCTGTATGTATGGCCAAGACCCAGTATTCTCTGTCTGATGACCCAACCAAGCTGGGCCGTCCTAAGAATTTTAAGATTACCGTCAAGGAGCTTCGTATTTCTGCGGGAGCAGGCTTTATCGTGGCACTTACAGGAGATATTCTCACCATGCCGGGACTTCCTAAAAAGCCGGCGGCTGAGAATATGGATATAGATGTAAATGGTAAAATTACTGGTTTGTTCTAAAGTTTTAAGCGAAAAGAAGTGAAAAAAATGGGGAGAATTTCCGTTGAACTCATTCCCCGCAGCGAAGACGGACTGCGGGAGGATTTGCAGATAGTTAAGAAGAATGCTCCAGGGGTGGAGCTGATCAATATTCCTGACCTGCTGAGATTTGATATGAGAAGCTGGCAGGGGGCGGCTATTGCTCAGGAGTATTTTCCTGCTGTAATGCCGCATATAAGAGCCATTGATGTGGACTTGTCACAGCCGCTTTCCATGCGTCCGGAGCTTCGTCAGAGTGGTATTACTGAGGTGTTGGTCATTGAAGGTGATCCGCCTCAGGACATGAGCCATAAATTTTATCCTACTGTTACCACCGATGTTATTTCCAAGTTCCATCAGGAGATGCCGGAGGTGAAGGTTTATGCTGGTATTGACCAGTATCGTGGAAGCATGCGTCAGGAGCTTTATCGCATTCAGCGCAAGCTGCAGGCGGGAGCTGTTGGCTTCTTTACCCAGCCTTTCTTTGATATCCGTTTTATGGAAATGTATGCGGATATGCTGGATGGACAGAATGTGTACTGGGGGGTGTCCCCTGTTATGTCCGAGCGGTCCCAGAGCTATTGGGAGCTTAAGAATAATGTAATTTTCCCTAAAGGATTCCAGCCTACTTTGGAATGGAGCATTGAGTTTTCCAAGAAAGCATTGAAGTTTGCTGAGGAAAGGGATGCAAATCTTTATCTCATGCCTATTAAGAGTAATCTGGAAGCTTATCTCCAGGGTGTTTTAGGTTAAGTGTATTAAGGAGAGTAGACAATGTTTAAGATTATGTACAAAAAGGAGCTGTCTCCTGGTATTTTCCACATGGATATTGAGGCTCCAAGAGTGGCTAAAAAGGCAAAGGCCGGCCAGTTTATCGTATTGCGTGTAGATGAGAAGGGGGAGCGTATTCCTCTTACCATTGCTGATTTTGATGTGGAAAAGGGTACTATTACCTTGATTTTCCAGGTTCTTGGTGCTTCCACCATGCAGCTTAGTGCCCTCAATGAGGGGGATTCCATTGTGGACTTCGCTGGTCCTTTGGGACAGCCTTCTGAAATTAATGGTAATATGGGAACCGTTGTGTGCATTGGTGGCGGTATTGGCGTTGCTCCTGTTTACCCTATTGCCCGTGCTATGCATGAGGCTGGCAACAAGGTTATTTCCATTATGGGTGCCAAGACCAAGGATATTTTGATTTTTGAGGATAAGATGAGAGCTATTTCCGATGAGGTTATTATTGCTACTGATGATGGCTCTTATGGTGTGAAGGGCTTTGTTACTACTGCACTTCAGCAGCTGGTGGACCGTGGGGAGAAGATTGACCAGGTTACTGCCATTGGCCCTGGCATTATGATGAAGAGCGTCTGCGATGCTACCCGTCCGCTGGGAATTAAGACTATCGTTTCCTTGAACCCTGTAATGGTTGATGGTACCGGTATGTGCGGTGGCTGTCGTGTGCAGGTGGGCGACGAGATGAAGTTCGCTTGTGTTGATGGCCCTGAGTTTGATGGTCATCTGGTAGATTTCAATAATCTCATGTCCCGTGGCCGTATGTTCCGTGAACAGGAAGCAAAGGCCAAGGAGCATGTTTGCAATATCGGTCTTGGGAGGTAATTGGTCATGGCTCTTGTATTGGAAAAGCATAAAATGCCTGAGCAGGACCCACAGGTTCGTGCTCATAATTTTCAGGAGGTAGCTTTGGGCTATGATGAGGAAACTGCCGTGGCTGAGGCCAACCGTTGTCTCGGCTGCAAGAATCCCCAGTGCCGTCCTGGCTGTCCTGTAGGTATTGATATTCCTGCATTTATCGGCAAAATCAAGGAAAGAGATTTTGACAGTGCTATCAGCATTATCAAGGAGTCAAGCTCCCTGCCAGCAGTTTGTGGCCGTGTATGCCCACAGGAAAATCAGTGCGAGAAGAACTGTGTCCTTACTCATAAGGGGGAATCCGTGGCTATTGGCCGCCTGGAACGTTTTGTGGCTGATTACCAGCTGGACAAGAACGAAGAAGTTAAGCCTATTGAGTTTGCTCCTGATGCTCAGAAGGTTGCCATCATCGGTGCTGGTCCTTCCGGCCTGACTTGTGCTGGTGATTTGGCTCGCAAGGGCTACAAGGTTACTATTTTTGAAGCACTTCATGTGGCTGGTGGTGTACTGTCCTATGGAATTCCGGAGTTCCGTCTCCCTAAGGATAAAATTGTTAAGCGTGAGATTGATAATCTTCAGAAGATGGGCGTTACCATTGAGGTTAATTCCATTGCCGGGCGTCTCTTTACTGTAGATGAACTGATGGATGAGATGGGCTTTGATGCTGTATTCGTTGGTACTGGTGCTGGCCTTCCTCATTTTATGAATATTCCGGGTGAAAGCCTCAATGGAGTATATTCCTCCAATGAGTTCCTTACCCGTTGCAATCTCATGAAGGCTTATGATTTCCCAAATCATGCAACTCCAATTGCCATGGGTAAGAAGGTGGCTGTAGTAGGTGGCGGTAATGTCGCCATGGATGCTGCCCGTACATCTCTGCGTTTGGGTGCTGATAAGGTTTATATTGTATATCGCCGCAGTGAGGCTGAACTTCCAGCTCGTGCTGAGGAGGTTCATCACGCTAAGGAGGAGGGTATTGACTTTAAGCTCCTCAATAATCCTGTGGAAATTATTGGTGATGAAAATGGTTGGGTGAAGTCCCTGGAGTGCATCCGCATGGAGCTGGGTGAGCCTGATGCTTCTGGCCGTCGTCGTCCGGTGGCCATTGAAGGCTCTGAGTTTGAACTGGATGTGGACACCGTAATCATGGCTATCGGTAATGGCCCTAACCCAATTGTGGCCTCTACTACCCCAGGTATGGATACCAACAAGCGTGGCAATATTATTGCTGACGAGGAAACTGGTGCCACTACCAAGGAAGGTGTATTTGCCGGTGGTGATATTGTTACAGGTGCAGCAACTGTTATTTTAGCAATGGGTGCCGGCAAGAAGGCTGCTGCAGCCATTGATGAGTACCTCAAAAGCAAGAAATAAAGTAAGTGTGTAGGTTCAGTGGGTTGGTGCTGTTATTGCATCAGCCCACTTCTGTGTAAGTATAAGGTTTGAAGTTTTAAAATGATTTTAGTTTCATCGTGTCTATTAGGAAATAAAGTTAAGTATAGTGGGGGCTCTAATGACAATGAGCTTCTGATGCGTTATAGCCACTATTTGACGGCTATCTGTCCCGAATCTGCAGGTAATTTGCCTATACCACGGCCACCAGCTGAGCTTCAGAATGGTGATGGACGTGATGTGCTGAAGGGAACAGCAAAGGTAGTCAATAAAGATGGGAAAGATGTGACAGCACATTTTATCCAGGGGGCCAAAAATATTCTGGATATTGTGAAAAAGCACAGAGTTCAGGTGGCTATTTTAAAGGCGAACAGCCCCTCTTGTGGCAAGGATGTTATTTATGATGGCAGCTTTAGTGGCAACAAAATTGATGGAGAAGGTGTTACGGCTGCGTTATTAAAACAGAATGGAGTAAAGGTCTATTCTGAAAAGGATCTTGATGAAAATACATTACAGCGAATAATTGCAATGTACTGGGAGGCATAAATGATGAGTAAAAAGGCAGAAATTTTTCAGGAGTATTTAACTAGTCATAATTTAACCATGTTCACCCGCCAGGATATGAACGATCAGCTGAAGACATCAGTATTTCGCTCTGCCTTCAGTGTGGAAGGCCAGAACATTCCGTTTATTATTGTGGTGGATGAAAGTGCATTTTCTGTAATGCAGGTTCAGATTGCCAGCAGTGTAGTGAATGACACAAATAAAGCCAAGGTTTATGAGGCGATTAACAACTGGAATATTACGCTGAAGCCTTTTAAATATGTTGTAGATACCGATGGCAGCCTGATTCTTACATGCTGCATGATGAATCCTGACGGTAAGATGGATGGGGATCAGGCCAATGCCATGATGAATATTATTCTGAATTATCTTACTAAGGAATATAAAAATATCTTGTCTGCCGTAAAATAATATAGTGAGAGCTGCATAGGAGAGAGCCATGAATATTGTTATCGCTATTGACTCATTAAAGGGAAGCTTGACTTCCTTGGAAGCTGGTAAGGCTATTGAGACCGGTATTAAGAAGGTGTATTCTGAGGCAGTAACAAAGGTTTTGCCGCTGGCTGATGGCGGTGAGGGCACAGTGGAGGCATTGACCCTTGGCATGGGGGGAAAGCTGCAGAGTATAGAGGTTACTGGTCCTCTGGGAAATAAGATACTGGCTCAGTATGGTATTTTATCTGACGGGAAAACAGCCATTGTAGAAATGGCTGCTGCTGCAGGTATTACTTTGGTGCCCGATAACAAGCGCAATCCTCTTTATACCACCACCTATGGTGTTGGCGAGATTTTGCTGGATGCAATGCACAAGGGCTGCCGTCATTTCATAATCGGTATTGGAGGCAGTGCCACCAATGACGGTGGCGTTGGTATGCTTCAAGCCCTTGGCTATGATATGCTGGATGCAGATGGCAATCCAGTTCCTTTTGGAGCAGCGGGATTAAAGGTCCTTTGCCGTATTGATGACAGCAGGGTAACACCAGAGTTGAAGGAATGTTCATTCCGTATAGCCTGTGATGTAACCAATCCTCTTTGCGGTGAGAAGGGCTGCAGTGCAATTTATGGCCTACAGAAGGGCGCCAGTCCTGAGGATATAGCTTTAATGGACAAGTGGATGGGAGATTATGCCCGTATATCCAAGGAAAAATATTCTCATGCCGATGCCAATGCTCCCGGAGCTGGGGCGGCCGGTGGAATGGGCTTTGCTTTTCTCACATTTACAAATGCCACCCTGGAATCCGGTATAGAGATTGTTTTGGCAGAAACCAAGCTGGAAGACCATATATCCAAGGCGGATTTGGTCATTACCGGTGAGGGGCGTCTTGACGGCCAGACTGTAATGGGAAAGGCTCCTGTGGGTGCGGCCCGAATTGCCAAAAAATACAATAAGCCGGTTATTGCCTTTGCAGGCTGTGTAACCCCAGAGGCCACTGCTTGTAACGAACACGGTATAGATGCATTTTTCCCTATTTTGCGTGGAGTTGTATCTCTTTCCGAGGCCATGGAGCCGAAAAATGCAAGGCAGAATATGATTGACACAGTGGAACAGGCCATGCGGCTTTTGAAAGTAAAAATATAATAGGCCATATTCGCCATCCTTGACAAAAAAGCCTAAAGATTGATATACTTAGTAAAGTTTGCGGGCGTGGTGGAATTGGCAGACTTAGGAAGCTAGGGGGCGTAAACCGTTGGGACACAAGGGCTACAGCGTTTTTAGCTTGACATCAATTTGGGGCGGTTTTGAATTTTGATGTCAAATCCTAATGTTTTATAGGTTTATTGCTGTAGCGACCTTAATAATATAATTTTTTTGTCAAGGGTTCATACTTGGCAATAAAAAAAGCTGTATTTTTTGTAATCATAACCGACTTGATTTTTAGTTTACGACGTAATAAAATATTCATTTTAAAACACCAATTAGCGGGCATATACGCCCGCTTTTTTTATTTGTCATTAATCAACAATCATTATTTCTAAAGGAATTAGTACCCAAACCAACAAACAAAAAAATCAAAAAAATACCAATACCCCTATAACGCCGTATAAGCCCACCAGACGATTTTAGGCTTTACGAATATAAATATATACCCATACCCAAAAGAACCTCATACAGGGCAAATGGTGAAGCCGATTCGATGATTTATTAAAAACAGTGTTGACAGTTTACTAAGGGGAGGGGGGGAGAAAGCCTTTTTATATTTTTTATAGAAAACACTTGACATTAAAAAGCAAAAAATATATAATATATAACTTGATTTTTTTGGCGAAATGTGATAGTATTAAGACAACAAAAAGAAATAAAGGAAAAAGGGATAATATATTTATTTATTGGTGGCTAATGTTTCAAACTACCTTTAAATGAATATTTAATGTCAAGTAAAAACTACAAAAATCAAGGAGGGTTTATTTTATGAACTTTTACGAACAAATCAAAAATATTTATTTTAAACTCGATAATCTAATTTATTCTCAAGAAAACTATATAGACATATCATCTATATATAGCGATTTAACCGACTTGTTTTCATACCCTTCATTATCCACTAGGGAGGCTGAGATTGTAAGCGATTTACTGACAATGACCAATCAAGGCAGTATACACAACTTAATTGCTTATATGTCGGACGTGCTTGACACGTACCAAGACCAAGACCAAGACGACGGCGACTCGTGGGGATATGTGGATAACAAAAAAGACGGATGGGGAGATAATTACGAGATGGCATAATAAAGAGCTGGGGGAGAAATCCCCCACTTTTTTTTGTTTGCGGAAAAATTCAAGATTTTTTTACAGATTAAAACCTAAATAAATATAGTACATAAAAGAGCGAATAAAAACCCAAATTTATTGTATGTACTAATTAAGAAGGTGATTACTACATGAATAAAACAGAGCAATTTTTTAACATGCTGAATAAAAACCCTAACGAGAATATCTATCAATTAAATAACGAATTTAAACAGCTTAATACAAGCATACAAAAAGCCGTGGAAAATCCACAGCAAAACATTTATTATGCTGTCAATGATTTCCCGATTGTCAATAACGGCTATATATTGCGACAAGCTGACAAAGTAAGGCGGTTTAATGCTTGCTATGTTGATATAGACTTGAAAAACGACCAAGGCGAACACTTGCAGGATAAAGACCTACAAAAGAATAAGCAGAATATATATAACAAGCTTATAGGCTTGAGTTGCCCGCCGTCTGCAATAGTCGAAAGTAAAAACGGTTATCATACTTATTGGATAATAACCAAGGCAGACCGCCAAGACTGTATTCCTATGAGGTGGAGGCGTTTGGAACAATGTATATACAACTACATATATAATAATATCTCAAATGGTGCAGACAGCAAGGCGACCGACGCCACAAGGATTTTAAGATGTCCTAATTCATACCATGTTAAGGCTGATAATACAAGCCCTTTTCTTGTGCAAGTCAAGTATTTATCCCGTCCATATACATTATTAGAACTGGAAGAACATTTCCCCGCCATTCATAACAACGAGCCACAAGAAAAGAAGACAACCAAACAGGACAAGCCGCAGGAAGTAAGGGCGTTAGAACCTGCATGTAGTGACATATACACGGCGATAAATGAACTTGACTCAGATTACTTCGATTATATTACACCAATTAATGCAGAATTAGGATGGCAGGACGCAGAAAAAACGCTAAAAAGCCAAGATATAAGGACGTTTTTGGGGTTGAATGTCAATTTAAAACAGTCCTTTTCTAGTGTATTACGCAAGGATGATAATCCCTCCTGTACAATCTATTGTAATCAAGGCGTGTACTTATATTGTGATTTTGGCTTGAATTATACAGCCGATATTATACGCTTGGTGTCAACGGTGGCAGGTGTTAAGTATTCTAAGGCTGTCAAGTGGCTTTGTTCTGTCTATGGGATTGAACTTTTAGACACGTTCAAGAATGGGCGTACTGATATAGAACCGCTGATTAATGAGAATATAACCACCATAACCAAGACAGCCAAGGAAGCGGAGGCAAGGGGTATATTTTTTATAAGCTCTGTTATTGAGCTTTACAAGGTTATTATGGAGATATGGAAAAAGCAGGTCACAGAAAAAGGATTCCAAAATCCGTCAGACTGTAATATATTATTAGGCTCTCAATATCTAGCTGATAAGACAGGAAAAGACCGTAAGACAATTAGAAGACAGTTATTAATATTACAGGCTATTGGAGCATTAAAACGAATTGCGAGCAAGTCTAATATATCCAAATATGGAAATAAAACCAATACTTATATTGTGCAGGAATTAGACGCCAATACAATACTGCAGAAGGCTCGGGACTTATTGGAATTTTGTCCTTCTCCATTGTCCAAGCTAACAGAAAAGCAATTCAATTTATTTTCTTATTCTGATTATTGGGGTAGTAATTTAGACATTTAATATTATAGGGTGTTCTGTTTTAGTACACCCTTTTCTTTTATCATTTATTAGTTAATAGTTATTAGCTTAAATTCCCCATATATCATATAATAATATATATCATTATTATTTTTTTTCTTTTCTTATTCTATATCTATTACTATTTATTCTATATGTATATCTATATCTATATATCTATATATTAATTAATAAGAATAGATAAGTATAAAGGTAATAAGGATAGGAGCACCCGCCGACAAAGGGCGGGGCGACGATTCACAGACATACTACTACTAATAATAATTACTAATACCTGAGTAACTACTAAAAACCACCACCACCAAAAACAAAAAAGCCCGCAAGCCTTGATTTTATTAGACTCGTGGGGGTAGCTTTCCCAACATATTGGGAAAAATGGAAAATGGAACAACAACAAAAAAACAGGGTAATGAAATGAGGTAAATGAGGTAAAAAAATAAAAAGGGTAAATAGGGTAAATGAGGTAAACAGGGTAATCAAATGAGGTAATAAACAGGGTAAACAGGGTAATAAAATGAGGTAATTAATTTATATATTTTGTGAGAAGTAAATACAATAATAATATATAAATTAATTTGAGGTGATTTAAAATGTTAAAAATCAAATGTCTAAACAATAATCAAGTCTACAAGTCAGCAGGAGAAGCAGGACAAGCCCTGCACCTTGATAGAAGTAATATAACCAAGGTGTGTAAAGGCAAATTAAAAGCGGTAAAAGGTTATAGATTTGAATATATAAATGAGGTAAATGAGGTAAATGAAAATAGGGTAAATGAGGTAAATGAAAATGAGGTAAATGAAAATGAGGTAAATGAGGTAAAACAAAATGAGGTAAATGAGGTAAAACAAAATGAGGTAAATGAAAATGAGGTAAATCAAAATGAGGTAAATGAAAATAGGGTAAATCAAAATGAGGTAAATGAAAATAGGGTAAATGAGGTAAATGTAAATGAGGTAAAAACTAAAATTACATTAACACCCGACCACCTCAAAAAATTCCGAAATGTCTTGACACAGCCAACCCTTGATTTATTGACTTATACCAATATGGAATTAATCGAGTCATTGGCTAATGATATTATGAATTATAGGGAACGTGTTAAAAATGAATTGCGAAAATTGGCAGGAGCTAAGAACAACGATAATCAACCACAACCACAACAGCAGGACGAAACGGGATGGGACGAGTATGAGCGTGAATTGGAGGCAAATAAAAACAATCCTGTTATGGTGGAGAAGCCACAGGAAAAGCCACAGCCACAGCCAAAACCAAAAAATCCATACTTGCAGGACGAGGATGACGACGATTGGAGCACTTCATTTGACGACGACACTGAAGAAGACGTCATTAAATGGCAGAACGAGCACAAAGAGCAATTTACTGAAGAAGAATTGAAAAAGTTTAAAGAAGAACGAGAACAGAAGAAAAAAGAAGAAGAAGAAAAACGCAGGAAGCAAGAAGAATGGGACGCCCTTACAGAAGAAGAAAAAGCACGCAGAAAAGAAGAAGAACGGCAATTCTTTATGGATTGGTTTAATAATTCATTGGATAGAAGCAAAGAGCAACAGAAAAAAATTGATGCGGAATTTAAAACAGAAATGGCAAAAAACAAACCTGTTATTATTGAGGAAGTAAAACAAGAACAAGAACAACCCAAAAAAATATATAAAACCATAAACCCCGATAGCTTATCTGAAGAAGAAAAAGAATATAGAAAAAAAGCGGGCGTTCCATTAGATATTGATTTGTCAAACGCCGACGACGGATGGGATGACTACGAGATTGATGATTCTGTAATAGTTATGAGATAAACCAAACAACCGTTTTACTAGGTGGCAAGTCCACCTAGTTTTTTTATTGTCAAATTTTTCGCCCACAAATTTATTAGCGTTATTTAATTCAAAATCAAAAAGTCAAAAATAGAACAAAACATCGCCGCCACTGTAAGGGGTCCAAACGTCGCTGGTGAGGTTTTAGGGCTTATTAATATATTTATATGTAAATTTTGCTTGCGTCGATTTCGTTATTTTCCCAGTAAAATTAGTAATTTTACTTTATAAATAAAATATAAAACAATATAATACTTATTTATTTACGTTTTATTTGGTTTTAAACAAAATAATTTATTAGCTAAAAATCATAAACCACTCAACCCGCATAAATAAAGGGCTGGAAGGATTATGTGTTTATTATGGGGGATTGTGGAGAATGAAGAAAAAAATATAAAAAAATCGTCGAATCTGTTATAAATTTTGAACGTTATAAATATACTATATATAGATAAGGAACACGGAGCAAAAAAACACCTTCTTAAATTTTTTTGTTCGTATGTAATCACTTTTTTAAAATCCTTCTTTTCTATTAAAAATTATTATTAATTGGATTCTATAGCCTTTTTTAAATCCGTGTTCCTTTTATATATGACCGCCGTTTTTTTGGCGGTCTTTTTTTGTGTGTGAATTTTTTTTCTACTCGCACAAGAACAAATATTTGTTAATAATAATTCTATTTAATTATTGTAAAAATCAAAAAAAATACAAAAGGTGGTAGAGAACAATGATTTACACAATTGATAATAATTATCAAATACTAATTGATAAAGAAGACCTAGAGAAAATAAAAAAATATCGGTGGCGGGTAGACCAAGCCACAGGGTACATATATAGTGATTTTTTAAGCAAAAAAATATACCTGCACAGATATATTATGGATGTTCACCAAGATACAAGCGGGAAAGTAATAGACCACCGAAACCGCAACAAAAGGGACAACAGGCGGGCGAACTTGCGAATATGCACACACGCCCAAAATTTACGGAACTTGTCTATATTAAGTAATTCAAGTACAGGCTTCAGAAATATATACCGCAAGGGTAAAAAATTCTGCTTAATGAGCAATTACAATGGACATGTAACATATTTCGGGACTTATTCAACTGTATTAGAAGCCTTGCAAGCTAAAATCCAATTATGGCGGGATTTATGGGGGCTAGATATACAAACGGACGTACTACAGGCAACGATGGAAAAATTTGATATTGAAAAGGATATACAAGAATACATTATTGAAGGACTTGGAGAGGTGGCGTAAATGATAATAACAATAATCATGATTATATTGGCGTTTGAATGTGGAATGATTTGGGGTGAATTGATAAGTGGCAAAAACAAGCGGAATAGCTACAAGCGGTAACAGCAGACGGAATGGAGCAGGAAAACAGGAATTAGTAAGTAATAATTGTTATCAGTATGTATATGATTATGATATGGTAATTCGATTAATACATAATAAAGCCTTGATTATCAGTAATAGGGACAACGGTAGTTATAATTCATGTGAATTACTGATAGACCTAGAAAACATTGAGCGGGAATATCTGACAGCGGAGCAAAGACGGATTATAAAATATAAATATGAATATATGTATACTAATCAAGAGGTAGCAGAGATTATGGGATGTGAGCGAAAAAAGATAGCTAGAGAATTAGCCAATATAGAGAATACACTGCAGGAGGCGTTGCCTAATGATATTTAATCCGTATCAGCAAGTCAAGAACTATCAAGAATATACGGAAACCGAAATAATAGACATGTTGGAACGTGAAAAAAATCCATTCTTATATGATTATCTGATAGACAGACTATATTTTTATAACGTTAAAAAAAGAAATACCAAAAAAGAAGAATATAATATATTGTCAGCCCGAACGATGTACAAGCGGGAACACAACGAAAAGGAATTAAATTTAAATTATTTTTCTAATTATGGGATATAAAGTATAAAAATAAGGCATTATATTATGAAAGATAAAATATTTAAAGGCAGGTGAATAAATCACCTGTTTTTTATTTTGTGGTGAGGTGGTTTGGATGCTTATAGCTTGTGGTAGGTGTGGAAAAATCCACGAGCGTGGCAAGTGTGCGGAAAAACCAATATCAATGTACAAAAAAAAGACCACCAAGCAAGTAATGATAAGACACAGCACGAGATGGGCGAGGGTGAGAGAACAAGCGTTAGAAAGAGATTGTTATTTATGTAGGCTTTGCCTTGCAGACGGATATATAAATCATAATTCACTTGAAGTACATCACATAATCAAAATTGAGGAAAACCAAGACTTGGCGTATGAACTTGGAAACCTGCTGACCTTATGCAGTAGCCACCATAAGGAAGTAGAAGACGACAAGGGCAAGCGGGATTATCTCAGAGAATTGGCAAGCACAAAGCCAACATTGTGATTATATATCCCCCCGAGGGTTGGAAAATATTTATTAGCTAATAATTATTTGCCCTGAACGTGCTATCACAAACACAAATATTTCCCCATAAAAAACAAGAACTTTGATACTAAATCTATAAAAAAAGAGGTGACAGGATGCCAAAAAGAGCAAAACCAACTGCAATAAATTCTAAACATCTAACCAAGGCGGAAAAGGAAGTAAGAGAACAAGCGGAAAATATAATAACGGCAGACCTGCCACAAGAACCGCCTCCCGATTTATCGGACGAGCGGAAAAACATATACAGGTTTATATATAATGCCTTGAATGATAGCGGATTAATTAAGGGGTTGGACATTGAAACTGTACTACAAGCTTGCATAACCATTGATAGACTACATGAGATTGACCGCTTAATTGATACTGAAGGAATAAATAAAAACCTGTTAAGTCTTAAAGATACACTGTTTAAACAGTATTTGAAAATTGCTGACCTTCTCTGCATGTCACCTTCAGCAAGGGCAAAATTGGGAACATTAACAACGAATAAGCAGGAACAAGACCCGCTAATAAGTCTATTAGAGGACATGGACGGCGGTAGTAATGACTAACAACCACGCCATTATATACGCCGAACAAGTCACAAAAAAGCAAATCCCCGCCCCGAAATATGTTGTTAAACAGTGTAAGGAATTTTTGAACATAGCCAAGGGAAAAAATAAAAAATATGTATTAGACGAAAAGAAAATTGAATTTATAGAAAAAGTGCTTAATATACTTATCATGCCTAAAGGGCTTAGAGCGGGGCAACCATTAAGCAAATGTTTGGCGGGTTTTCAATGGCTACTCATTATTGCAGTACTCGCAACGGTTCACAAAGACAACCCCAAAAAGCGACGTTATGAAACAGCCGTTCTTGAAATTGCGAGAAAAGAAGGAAAAACGCTATTAGTTGGCGTTATATTTATTCTGCTTTTTCTTCTTGAACCGAAATTCTCAAAATTTTATTCAGTGGCACCCGATGGAGCTTTGAGCCGTGAGGTTAAAGACGCTATAGAAAATATCATCAAGTCAAGCCCCGCCCTTAATGGCTTATACAATAACAAGCAAAAGTTTAAAATATTAAGGGATTCGATTAAATTTTCTATAAAAGAAAGCGAATACAAACCACTTGCCTATAGTAATAACAGGCTAGATGGTAAACTACCGAATGTTTTTCTTGCCGACGAGGTTGGAGCGTTGCCGAATAATTCAGCTATTGAAAGTATGAGAAGTGGACAGCTAACAATTTTGAATAAGCTTGGTTTTATCATAAGTACAAAATACCCAAGCACCTCAAACCCAATGGAGGATGAGGTGGAATACGCAAAAAAAATACTTGATGGCTCTATAAAAAATGATAGCGTATTCGCCTTACTTTATGAACCAGACAGCAAAAAAACGTGGGCAACAAACGACACAATCATAAAGCACGCAAACCCTTTAGCGTTGGAAATCCCTGCTATTATGCAGGACTTAAAACAGAAAAGACAGCAAGCTATTGAACAGCCAAGCAGGCGGGAAAATTTCTTGTGTAAGCATCTCAATATCATACACCAAAGCACGGCAGAAAGCTATGTATCTATAGACGATTTAAAAAAATGTCAAGTATCTTCTATAAATTGGCAAGGTCGGGAGGTATTCGTTGGGCTTGATTTAAGCATGTCGGGCGATAATACCGCCGTTACCTTCTTGTCATTCGATGAGTACGGGGATTTACTGATTATGCCAATGTGCTTTATACCAGCAGGTAGAATTGAAGAAAAAAGCAAATTTGAAAAAGTGGATTATAAACAATTCATTGAAGCGGGGCAAGTAATAGCTTGCGGGGATTCGGTTATAAATTACGGCGACATTGAACAATATATCTTATCAATAGAAAATCAATACAACGTAAAAATAAATAGTATTGGCTATGACCGCTATAATGCTATTTCTACCGCCAATAAATTACAAAGTGAAGGGCTTGAGTGCGTGGAGATTAAACAGCATAGTAGCGTATTACACGCCCCGATTAAATTACTTAGTGAATTAATTTCCAATCATAAAGTCAAGTTTGTTTGTAATGATTTATATATTGAAAATTTTTTAAACGCCCGTTGTGTCTACGATACCAACATGAACAAATATCTAAATAAGAAAAAATCAGCGGGAAAAATAGACATGGTGATGGCAACGGTTAATGCTCTTTACTTAGCCCAGCAAGCGGAACTAGAACGCCAACAAGCGGGCTGGAGCGTACAAATATAACATTATTTTGTAGGGAGGTGATTATGATATTTAGCAAATTAAAACAAATGTTTAGAATAGAAAAGAGAATGAGTAATGAAGAACTAACCGACGTTTTGCGGGGGAACACATTCAATAACACCATTAACAAAAAGCAAGCCCTTGACATCCCCGCCGTGTCTGCAAGCCTTGATTTTATTGGGGGGACAATCGCAGGATTACCAATTCGCCTTTATAAAAAGAATGGTGATAGTGTGGAAGAAGTAACCGATGATTATAGATTAAAGTTGCTTAACCAAGAAACAGGGGATTTATTAGATGCCCATCAATTATTTAAAGCCCTTATAAATGACATGCTTTTATGTGGCGAAAGTTATTGTTATGTGGAGCATGAAAGAAACCAAATCAAGGGTTTGTTTTATGTAGATAACTCTAATGTAAGCATTATAAAAAATGTAGACCCGATACACAAACAAGCCACCATATACATACAAGGCGTGCAGTACCCCGATTATGAGGTTATGCGATTAACCCGCAATACAAAGGACGGGCTGACAGGTTCGGGCGTACTTGATACAAATTCGCTATTGCTTAGTTGCATGTATAACGCTATGAAATATGAAAATACCGCCATTTCAAGCGGAGCTAAAAGAGGCTTTTTGAAATCCAAATACAAATTAACAAAAGACATGTTGACCGAGCTTAAAAAGAGTTGGCGTAAATTATATAGCGGGGATGCCAATTCTAACAGCGACGTGCTTGTATTGAATGAAGGAATTTCTTTTGAAAGTGCAAGCAATAACGCAACAGAGAACCAATTAAACGAATCCAAGGCAAAAAATACAGCCCTTGTATATAACTTATTTGGATTATCAGAATCCCTTTTTGACGGCTCAAAATCAAACCATGATACATATTTAAATGCAGTTAAAACCGCCGTTCTGCCTGTAGTTAGTGCATTAGAATGTAGTCTGAATAAATTCCTGTTATTAGAGCGTGAAAAGTCAAGTTATTTCTTTAAAATTGACTGTAGCGAAATATTAAAGACTTCAATTAATGACCGTTACAACAGTTATAAGACCGCTATAGAATGTGGTTTTATGTCGGTTGACGAAGTACGACAGCAAGAAAACTTGCCACCGCTTGGAATGGACTTTATACGCCTTAACCTCGGGAGCGTTCTTTATTACCCAACAGAAAAAAAGATTTATACACCTAATACCGATACTTATACAGACATACAAGGGGGTGAAGTAAAAGAATGAAAATTGAATTACGACAAGACAATACTGTACATTTAACAGGTTATGTCAACGTAGCAGAACGAGAATCCCGCCCACTTGTTGACAATCAAGGGGAATTCGTGGAAGTTATCGGAAGTAAAACATTTGCCAGAGCCTTGGAAAAAAACGAGGTGGGGCTAATGTATAACCACATGAGAGAATTAACACCATTAAATTTTGACCTTTACGAGGATAATATAGGTCTTTATGCCGATGTGGTTATAAATGATAGGGAAATCTATAATAAAGCAAGAAAAAATAAACTAACAGGGTGGTCTTTTGGCTTCTCAAATGCTGTAAGCACATGGAGCAAAAGAGAAGACGGGATGAGATTGCGAAAAATTAACGACTTGGATTTGAAGGAAGTTAGTATACTTTCAGTAACCCCTGCTTATATAGCCACGTCCATCGAATGTCGGGACGGAAAAGAAAACTTGAAGGAATACCGCCAAGAGGAAACGGACAAGCCTGAGATAATCACGGACGAACGCCCAACACTTGATAGCATGGTCGAAGGTTTGCGGGACGATAACACCCCTGACCTTGATTATTTCAACACACAGTATAAATACTTTGAAAGCTTAAAAATCAGATAATAACAACTTTATCTATTTTTATATTTGACCGCTAGAGCGGTCTTTTTTAATGCAAACAATTATATTTATTTATTTTATGGAGGTAAACAACACAATGAACTTTAAAGAATTAATTGAACGCAGAAATGAACTTGTAGAAACAATGGATGGCATTTTTAAAAACGCAGAAGTAGAAAAAAGAGCCTTAAATGAAGAAGAAAATACCAAGTATGACGAAATCATGCAGGAAATCCGAGACATTGACAGCACCATGAAAAAGGCTGAAGAAGCCCGCAACCTCGACACCGTAATCGCCAAGGAAACCAAGGCAGACGATACTGAAGAACGTGCTTTTATTGATTTTATTCGCAGTGAAAAAAGAGAACTAGCCGCCGGTGATAACGGTGCAATTATCCCACAATCTATTGCTGATAGAATCATTGAGAACGTCCGCAATATCGCCCCTGTATTTGAATTGGCGACAAAATACAACGCAAAGGGTAATTTGATTTTCCCTGTATATGACGAGTCTGAAAACGCTGTAACTACAGCATACGCACAGGAATTTACCGCCCTTAACTCCAAATCTGGAAAATTCACTTCCATTAAGTTAGGCGGTCACTTGGCAGGTGCGTTGGTAAAGATTTCCAAGAGCCTTATTAATAATGCAGAATTCGACCTCTTATCTTATGTAGTAGCTAAGATGTCCGAATCCATCGCCCGCTTCCTCGAGGCTGAATTGCTTAATGGTGAAGGTGGCGAGGATAAAATGACAGGTGTATTAAATGACACTAATACTCCTGTTGTAGAAGCTGCAGCAGCGTCCGCTGTAAGTGCCGATGACCTTGTAAAATTACAGGTAGAAGTGCCACAGGTATATCAGAATTCCGCTGTATGGATTATGAGCAAAAATACACTCTTGGCTGTAAGAACCCTCAAAGACGGTGAAAACCGCTACATGCTCAATGAAGATATTTCCGCTCCATTCGGTTACAGCCTTCTTGGCAAGCCTGTATTTATCTCTGATAACATGCCAGAGATTGCAAGCAAGGCAAAGGCTGTAGTTTATGGTGACTTCAGCGGTATTTTTGTAAACGTTAGACCTAACGTAGAAATTCAAGTGCTAAGCGAAAAATACGCAGACGAACACGCTACTGGCGTGGTTGCTTGGATTGAGGCTGACTCTCGAGTAGCAGAAAAGCAGAAGCTTGCAGTATTAAAGATGGCTTAAGAGGTATAAAAGTCATGGCTAAATACAAAGTAAAAGTAAGCTATGGCGGGATGGTATCAGCTACAGCGGGGGAAATTGTTAGTTATACAAATAAATCTATCATTTCCGACCTGCTAAAAGCTGGATACATTGAAGAAGCAAAGGAAGCAAAGGAAGTAAAGGCGGGCAAAAAACCCGCCGAACCTTCCAAAGCTGACAAACCAACCGCCAAGGCAAAGAAGGAAAATAAAGAGGACTGATATATTATGACAGTATCAGAAATCACAATAGAAATTTTAAAAAACTATCTGAGGATAGACGGCTCAGATGATGACGTGTTATTAAATCATATATTACAGGCTAGTATTGATTATGTATGTAATTACACAGGGCGAACGCTTGAAGAATTGGAAATGTATAATGATATTCCCCTAGCGGTCTTGTGCTTATGTTCCCAATTATATGAAAACAGGGAATACACGACCGATAAAATCAATATTAATCCTGCTATAAGTCAGATATTGGGCAGTCATAGTAATAACTTGTTATGAGGTGATTCTATGAAAATAGGAAAAATGAGATATAGAGTCACTATTCAATACCCTTCAGACGGCGTGGATGATTATGGTAATTCAATAGATACATGGCAGGATTTAACAACCGTATGGGCTGACATACAGCCCGTGAGCGGGCGTGAGTATTTAACAGCCAACCAAGCAACAAGCGAAACGCAATATAAAATTTATATTCGGTATATTCCTAACATAAACGCTAAAATGCGTATTGTTCATAATGAACAAATATATGAAATTCTCGCAGTATTGGGTGATAAAAGGTCTAATATGCTTACTATAATGTGTAAAGAGGTGGTATAATTGGCAAAACAAAAATTTTTGGACAACACCACATTAAAACTGATTTCTGAAAAGGTAAGCGAAAAGACCAAAGAAGCCCTAAAAGAATCCGCCGAATTGCTTGTAAATGAAGCAAAAAGCCGTTGTCCTGTAGACAGTGGACGGCTAAGGGATAGTATACACGCCGTAAAACGCAAAGGCGGGGTTAAATATCAAGTAGTAGCAGACGCAAAGGATGACCAAGGGCGTTATTATGGGCGTATTGTAGAGTATTCGCCTAAAATAAACCGCCCTTTTATGTATCCTGCTATGGACAGTTTGCGAGAACAAATAAAAGATAAACTGATTAACGCCGTTCGGGACGGCTTAAAGAGGTGATATATAAATGGAAATATTAAAAAACGTAATCAGCGAATTAAAACAACAATTAAAAATCTCTGTATATCACCACTACAGCCCGAATAATCGGGATTTTCCCAATATTGTCTACTCAGTTATTTCCGACACTCCAGGTCTTCATGGCGACGATAAAGAACTAAACAGTAATATAACAATAAGGCTGTATGTAATCACCAAGGATGGCGTTTATTATGAGCTTCAAAAAGCTATTAACAACATAATGGTTAATCTAGGTTTTTCACGTGGGCAAAGTGCAGAACTAACACAAGATAGCTACAAAGTAAAGACACTAGATTTTAAAATCAGTATATAAACAGAATAACAACAAACACAACTAAAGACCGCTATATATAAGCGGTCTTATTTTTTTTGGAGGTAAAAAAATGATACAATCAAACATCACTAATTCCCCTTTTATCGGGTTAAAGAACTTTCATGTAGCTGAATTAAAAAGCGACCCAGCGGGCGGGGAGGCTACTTATGACACAGTAATTTCAATTCCACATATTCGCAGTATTCAGATTAAGGCACAAAATAACAACGCTAGCCTGTATGCAGACAATCAGAGCATTGATTCCGCATCCGTAACAAGCGAATATGAATTAACAATCGAAATCGCAACTTTGCCATTGGAATATAAGGCACTCTTACTGGGTCATACCATTAAGGATGGTGTAATGGTAGCAAACAAAGACGATGTTGCACCTTATTTCTGCGTTATGTTTGAAAGCACCAAGAGAAACGGTAAAAAGCGTTTTTGCAAATTTCTCAAGGTTCAATTCTCAGAACCTGACGAGAACCCAAAAACCAAGGGCGAAAATATTGATTATAACACCCCAACACTCACAGCTAAAGCTATCTACAGAACCGCCGATGGCGTGGCATATAAACAGGCAGACGAAGAGGCAGGTTATACGGAAGAAACTGCAGGGACTTGGTACGAAACAGTATAAGAGGTATAAAAAATATGGACAAACCAACATTAAATATCAACGGAAAACAAATCACCCCCGCCCCGCCGAAAATGAAGGTATGGCGGTTATTTCTCCAAGAAGCAGAAAAAGACCATGAAGGGGAAAGTTTAGAGGACTTTTTGGAAGCTCAAACAGAATTATTAATACAGGGTTTTGGTCGTCCCGATATATTAAACGCTCAGACCGTCGAGGATGTCGAATTATCCGACATTGTACCAACGGTCAAGGCTTTATTCAGTTGGATTCAAACCGAAACTTTTAGTAAATTATCTGAATTACCAAAAAACAAGTAAGCGGGGAGGCTGACAACCTAACCCCGCTTGAAAGCTTATTAAATTATTATATGACGCTACAACAAAATTATGGGTGGACGGTATCACAAATAGACGATACCGAAATTAATATACTTTTAATGCAAATGGTAATAATGTCAAAGAAGGACAAAAAACAACAGCAAACATATATAGACGACATTTTATAAGGGGGCTTTTTAGTCCCCTAATTTTTTTAGAAAAAAAAAGGGGTGATTAGGTGGCAAAAGGTACAGAAATAGATAAATTATATTTATCTTTAGGCTTAGATATTAATGATTTAAAATTAGGTTTTGATACGGCGGGTAAAACGGTCAACCAAGCCATAGCTAAATTAAACAGCGAAAATAAAAAAATAAAATTACAGACTGACATAGATTTATCAAAGGTAAAAGGTTACGGCTCAGAATTAGACCAAATCCGTATTAAATATGAAAGCATTAACCGCCAATTAGATATTCAAAAGCAAAAAGAAGCTATTTTAAACGCCCAATTACAAAGCAGTATAAAAAATCACGGTTCAGACCATTATATCACGTCACGGGCTGAAATGGCTTTACTAAATCAGCAAAAAAATGTAGCGGGTCTTGAAAGTCAGTTAAGACTATTAGGAAACCAATTAAATACCATACCAACAAAATCAAATACAGCATTTTCAAGCCTGTCAAAAGGTGCTTTAACCGCCAAAAATGGAATTAACAAATTAACGGACGGCTATACACTACTTAATGCCAAGCTGGCAGCATTTATGGCGGTTGCGGGTACAGGTGCAGGACTTTTTAATATTACCAAGGACGCCATGACGGCGGGTAATAGTATCTATAAATTACAAAAACGCCTTAATGTATCAACAGCAGAAGCGGGTGAGTTAAAGAGGGTTTTTTCTCTTGCAGGTAGTGATATAAATTCCCTTACTCCTTTTATCACGAAAATTGATAAAGCACTACTAGGAGCGGGTGAGAGTGGCAACGCCACCACGCAAGCGTTAGAGCGGTTTGGAATAGTATTAACAAATCAATATGGTCAATTATTACCTATAAATGAGCAACTTGAACAGCTAGCAACAGGCTATAAAAACGCTAGTGAAGCGGGCGAGGTTGAAGCCTTTACCGCTGAAGTTCTTGGAGCCAAGGGTGCTGCACTTATCCCCGTATTAGAAGAATACACAGACCTTTTACAAATTAGTAAAAGCGTTAAAACAACAGGACTTTTAAAGTAAGCGTCAAAATATAGTATGCCTCAACAACAAATAAAAAGCAGCCCGTAGGCTGCGTCATAGTATAGTGTTATGAATCTTCAGTTGGCAGGTT